>JAHBVF010000016.1 GCA_019637685.1 Caldilineaceae bacterium
GCGCTTTTCTCCCATTTTGGGGCTTGACAAAGCGTGTCCAGTTTGCGGGTCTACCCGCTTTGGTTTCGATACGGCCACATACTGCCGTGGCCTACTCAACCGGCGCTGGCCTGAATAGTCACAAATGAGGAAGGTTTTTCTGCGAAAAAGGGGCTTTGGGGTAAGGAATATCGGCGTACTCCATTTGGCGTGGGACGAGATATCCGTTTACGAATTGTTTTCGTACCCAGGGCTGGTTTTCTCCTTTTTGCTGAAAAATCGTTCGGAAAAGAGCGTTAATAGCCCAAAACGGCCACCAATTTTCGATCCTCGACAACACATTGTGTGGTTTCATCCCAGAAGATGGGCTACAATAGTGCATACTTTTGAGAGGCGGGGCAATCTGAACCCGCAGATGGACGCACCCCAGGCCATCGGGCACAGCGGGGAATAAATCAGGCGGCAATTAATTAATGAAACAGAAGCAGACTACCCAAAGATTTCAACGGTTTTTCTCCATACTATTGGTCCTTTGTCTGATGACAGGCTCGTTTGTGTTGGGCGGGATGAATTCGTCAACCCTGAGCGCAGCCGAGAATCCGGCTGAGTTCAAAGTGTTCTGGGAAACCTGGGATTTGGTGGTAGCTCATTTTGTGGATCAGGATAAGGTGGATTTCACCGCCATGACCTATGGGGCCATCGAAGGAATGTTGGCTGTGTTGGGTGATGAAGGCCACACAACTTTTTTGCCGCCAGAGGCCCTGGCACAGCACGAATCCAGCCTGGAGGGTGAATTTGAGGGGATCGGTGCCTATGTTTCCCTGGAAAATGGGGAGATCACAATTGTTTCCCCTATCGATGGCTCGCCAGCGGAGAAGGCGGGGGTTCTTCCCGGTGATGTGATTGTGGCCGTGGACGGGGAGAATGTGGAAGGGCGCAGCCTGAATGAAGTCATTGGTTTGATCCGCGGACCGGCAGACTCGGAAGTAGTATTGCTGTTGCGCCATGCCAAGACCAGTGAACTGTCCGAGGTTGCCATTGTCCGTGGACGCATTGAGTTGGAGAGCGTGAACTGGACGATGATTCCGGGCACAGACCTGGCCTATGTACAGATTACCCAATTCGCGGCCAAGACCGGCCAGGAATTGGAAGATGCCCTGAAGGAGATTGAGCAACAGACGCAATCAGGCCAACCTGTGACCGGGCTGGTGCTGGACCTGCGCAACAATCCCGGCGGCTATCTGCGGGAAGCCATCAGCGTGGGCAGCCAGTTTTTGCCCCGAGGCGAGATTATTTTGCAGGAAAAAGATGCAAGCGGCAGTGTGGACTCATTCCGCTCCCGAGGCTGGGGCTATGGCCGAGAGTTGCCGGTGGTTGTGCTGATCAACGAAGGAACGGCCAGCGCCGGAGAAATTATCGCGGGCGCTTTGAAGGAAAATGAACGGGCCACGCTGGTGGGCGAGACTACGTTTGGCACGGGCACTGTGCTCAACCAGTTCAACCTGAGCGATGGATCGGCTATTCTGCTGGGGGTGACGAACTGGCTGACGCCCAAAGGCAACCTGATCAAAGGTCAAGGGATTGCCCCTGATGTGACGGTAGAATTGCCTGTCGGGGTTGTGCAGTTGAACGCCCGCCGATTGTCAGAGGTGGAACCAGGCGCGCTGTCCGGTATTGAGGATAGACAGCTTCGGGAGGCCATCAATCTGCTGGGGGGAGAATTAGCCCCCCGGATGCCGACCGCAGCCCAGCGCCGTCCCAATCGGTAGCGGGGCCAGCAGCGCAAAAAAGGCGGGCAGACCCATGGGTTTGCCCGCCTTTTTTGTGTCAACTGTCCGTCTCTATCATTCGCCGACGGGAGACGAGGCGGCTGTGTAGAGGCTGTGCTCCCGGATGTAGCGCTCGACGAGACGGGGAACCTGATAGCGGATGGGTTGGCCCGAACGAACCCGGCGCTGGATGATATTGCTGGCGATCTCCAATTCGGGCATATCCAGAATAATCACTTTTTCCCGAATGCCGGGCAACAGACGATTCAAGCTCTCCCAATCGATCTCTACGTCGTGGCGGCTGAGAGCCACCAATCGACAGTTTTCCACCAGCCATTGGGCCTCCCGCCAATTGGGAAGATCGCCCAGACTGTCCATCCCCATCAAAAAATAGAGTTCCACCTGGCTGTCCACCCGCTGGCGCACCAGCCGCACCATATCCGCGGTGAAGTGGGGGCCGGGGCGATCCGCGTCCACCCGGCTGACCCGGATGTATTCGCTGTCTGCGGTGGCAAGCTGGGCCATGCGGATGCGATGCTCGACGCCAGCCAAACGGCGATTCTGCTTGTGGGGCGGATCGCCCGCGGGCACCAGATAGACCCGATCCAGCTTCAACTGAAACCAGGCTTCTTCGGCCAAAATCAGATGGCCCACGTGGATGGGATCAAATGTGCCGCCGAAGATGCCGATGCGCAGACTGCCCCGTTCCGGCGTGAGAGCACTCAGCCCGTCCTCCCGGCTGTGTATGCCGTTGATCACCTGTTGCTGCCCGGTCTCAGTCACGATCTGCCCTCCTTCAACACCAGACGTTTTGAAGTGGAAGTTGTAGAAAATAAGCGCCAGCACGCCACCTGCGTCAACAGATTGGCTTATACGTCCAACGCGTTTTCATATCCCCAAACCAGTTCGATATCCGCGATCTGCACAGTGTCGTTGTCCTGCACGCCTGCCTCCCGCAGCGCGTCGGACACGCCCATTGCTTTGAGAATACGCTGGAATCGCATGGCTGCCTCGTAGTAATCCCAGTTGGTCATCTGGGCCGCGCGCTCAATGGCAATGCCCCGCACTTCCCACAGACCCACATCCAACTGATGAATCGAGAATGCCCGTTCGTCCGCGTCCGGCGTAATCTCGACAATTTCGTCGGGTATAACCACATCGGCCACTGGCAGCGCGTCCAGCATCTCCTGCAAGCGATAGAGCAGGCTGTCCAAATTCTCCCCGGTCACAGCGCTGATGGACATGGCCGGTCGGCCCGCTTCGCGCATTGCCTTTTCCACCGCGGGCCAGTGGGCCTGGGCTTCGGGCAGGTCCATTTTGTTCAGCACCACCAGTTGGGGTTTGCTCAGCAGCCCCGGATTGAAAAGCTCCAGTTCCTGGTTGATGGCCGCGTAGTCGCCCAGCGGATCCGGGCTGGCGCCATTGAGCAGATGGATCAGAATACGACTGCGCTCCACGTGGCGCAGAAATTCCAGCCCCAGGCCGATGCCTTCGTGAGCGCCTTCCAGCAAACCCGGAATGTCGGTGACGACGATCTGCCGGTGGTTGACTTCGGCCACGCCCAAACTTGGCTCCACTGTGGTGAAGGGATAGGCCGCGATCTTCGGTTTGGCCGCGCTGATCACACTGAGCAGCGTGGATTTCCCGGCATTGGGCACACCCAAAATGCCCACATCAGCCACAATCTTCAGTTCCAGCGCCAGCCAGGCTGCTTCACCGGCTTCCCCGTTTTCCGCCACCCGGGGCGCGTTGTTGCGGCTGGATTTGAAGGCCGCGTTTCCCCGCCCGCCGCGCCCCCCCCGCACAATCAGCGCGGTCTGGCCTTCCCGCACCAGATCGGCCAGAATCTCCCCGGTTTCCCCGTGGCGCACGATTGTGCCCACGGGCACGGGAATGTAGAGATCCTCACCCTGCGCGCCGGTCTTGTCAGATCCGCCGCCGTGTCCGCCCCGCTCTGCCTGAAAATGGACCTGTCTGTGAAAGGTGTGAAGGGTGTTCAGGTTTGTATCGGCTACCAGATAAATATGTCCACCCCGTCCCCCGTTGCCACCGGCCGGGCCGCCCCGGGGCATAAATTTTTCCCGGCGAAACGCGACAATTCCATTGCCGCCGTTGCCGGCGCTTACGTGTATGCGTGCTTTATCAAAAAACATAGAGAGCCTTGTCTGAAACCGTTTATGGCAAACACATATCCCTTTATTGTAGCGGATGGCGGATGGAACACCAACTTGTGTGGAACGAACGAATTGTCT
This sequence comes from Caldilineaceae bacterium, assembly GCA_019637685.1. Taxonomy (GTDB): domain Bacteria; phylum Chloroflexota; class Anaerolineae; order Caldilineales; family Caldilineaceae; genus JACQGT01. Next base: position 4,001 of record JAHBVF010000016.1, read on the forward strand.
GGGCTGACGGGGCGGTTTGGTGTGCGTATGGGCAAGCAAGTATAATACAGTGCGGGCCTTCGGATACGCGAAGGCCCTGTTTGTAGGCTCACGGGTTTGTAGACCCACAGGGCAGGCGGGGCAGGGAATGTGACAGATCGCAGCAGACAACTTACTCGTTTTCCCTGGGCTTGGATTGTCCTGGGGGTTCTGGCTGCCAGCGGGCTGCTCTATTGGTTCTGGGACACACTCCCTTTGGGCGGCTGGTTGACGGCACTTTTCCAGGTGTTGGCTCAGCCCGAAACCCTGACGCGGCTGGTCAGTTGGCTGGGCTGGGCCGGGCCTCTGGCGCTGATCGTCATCAATGCACTCCAGATTATTATTGCGCCTTTGCCCAACTACGCGGTATTTGTGGTGGCCGGGCTGCTCTATGGCCCCTTTTGGGGCGGCGTCTATGGCTTGGCCGGAATGCTGCTGGGGGGCGTGGCCGCGATGCTTCTCACCCGCCGTTTTGGTCGTCCCCTGGCCGCACGATTGGTGGGGGAGGATCGGTTGGAGCGCTGGGATCAGATGCAGGCGACCCAGAATGTCATCTCGTGGAGCATTCTTTTTCTGGCCCCGGTGGGCGATGTCCCCTTTTTCCTGGCCGGGCTTGCCCACGTGAGCGTAGCCAAAATCATAGCGATTTCGGCCATCACCCGCGGGCCGACGATCTTTCTGATCTCGACTGCCTCCAGCGGGGCCACAGGGATGACCTGGACCCAACTAGTGCTGGTCATTCTGGCGCTGATCGTCATCTTTGGGCTGCTGGCCTACTATCAGCAACCGGTACTGGCCTGGGTGGATCGTCGGGTCCGGGGCCGGATGGCATAGCAGGATGGCATAGACGGCTGACGAGCGCGCCAGAACGCGAAGTGTCGCTACCTTCCTGGTTATACCATTAATTACCATTCATTCGAATGGGTTTTATCCGCTGCTATTCCCTGTGTCCCAGGCCGAATAGCCCGACTGTCGAACCACAAACGGAGATCAATGATGAGCCAACCCTCCCTGCTGGACAGAGTGAACAACGATCTGAAGGATGCCATGCGTGCCAAGGACGACACAGCCAAGCTGGCCCTGCGCTCGGTCAAGAGTGCGATTCTGGAAGCCCAGAAATCTGGCAACTTCAGCGAGGGACTGAGCGAGGAAGACTTGACGCAGGTGATCGCCAAAACAGCCAAGCAGCGCCGGGATACGATTGCAGAATACGAGCGGGTAGGACGTGCTGATCTGGCCGCCAACGAGTCTGCTGAACTGGCAATAATCGAGCGCTATCTCCCCCGGCAACTTTCCCCGGAAGAATTGGAAGTCATTGTCCGGGCTGTGATTGCAGAGACCGGCGCCACGAGTATGCGGGAGATGAATGTGGTGATGCCCGCAATTTTGCAACAAGTGGCAGGGCAGGCAGATGGACGTGCCATCAATCAGATCGTGCGCCGTTTGCTCGGCTAGAGGATGGGCAGGACCCCAATGAAAAGCCTGAACGCGTTACGCCGCCGCAAACACGTCTGGACACTGATCACAAACGGTCTGCTGGTACTGCTGTCCGGTGTGGTTCTGGCTGTCGCGCTTTTCATTCAATTCCCTTCCGGCGGACAGATTCAACTCACCGCCGGGGAGGTGGCTCAGCAGGACATCCTCGCGCCCCGGCGCATTAGCTACGAAAGTCTGGTGCGAACCCAACAGGCCAGAGAGCGGGCCGCCCAGGCCGTGCCCGATTATTACGATCCGCCCCAGAGCCGCATTCGCCGGGTGCAGGTGGATCAGTCCAGGGATGCCCTGGAATTTATTACGACTGTCCGCCTGGATTCCCTGGCCTCCCCCCAGGCAAAGGTTGAATATCTTCAGGCCATCGAAGGCATCAACCTGAATCAGGCTATGAGCGAGCGAATTCTGGCTCTCTCCAGCGAGAACTGGCAGGTGGTGCGTTCCGAAGTCCCTCTCGTTCTCGATCAGATAATGCGGGAGGAGATACGCGAGACTTCTCTGCCCGCTGTGCGGCGTCGGGTTCCTGTGCTGATCAGCCCGGACCTGGACGACGAGGCGGGCTTTGTGACGACCGAACTGGTGCGTGCGCTCATCCGCCCCAACAGCTTCCTCAACCCGGAGCGCACAGAAGAGCTACGCGAGCAGGCCCGCCAGTCCGCCCCCGATCAGATCAACGTGCTGGAACAGGGCGAGATTGTGCTGCGCGCCGGGGACATTGTGCGTGCTGAGGATGTGGAAGCGTTGGAGCAGATGGGGCTAAGTCAGGGCCAACGGGGCGTCTGGTCGATGATACAGGCTGCGCTGGTGGCCGCCGTTGTGCTGACACTCGTGGGCGGAGCCGTCTATCGTCTACGCATTCACACCATTTTTTCCCGGCGGGAGACATCGCTGCTGGTACTGTTGGCCCTGCTCGGTCTGATTGGGGCCAAACTGATGATTATTCCCCACAATTGGCTCCCCTATCTTTTCCCCCTGGCCGCGCTGGGAATGCTGGCCGCGCTGATGGTGGATACCCAAGTGGCGATGATTGTTGTGCTTTCGTTCACACTCTTCATTGCCTATCTGAGCCAGGGCAATGTCTTTCTCATTTTCTATGCCTGTGCTGGCGGGCTGTTGGGCGCGCTGGTCCTGGGCAAAGCCGAGCGGCTGACCGCGTTTCTGTGGGCGGGCCTGGCTGTGATTCTGAGCAATCTTGCCACGACCGCGGCCTTCTGGCCCCTGCCCCAGGAATCCACCACCACCTCTCTCATTCTGGAGTCCTTCACAATTGCGGTGATCAACGGCGCGTTGGCCACCAGTCTGGGGCTGATCGGCTACTTTGTCCTGGGCAATCTTTTTGGCATCACCACCAATCTGCAATTGATGGAACTGAGTCGCCCCACCCATCCTTTGCTGCGCCAATTGCTGCTGAAAGCGCCGGGCACCTATCACCACACAATTCTGGTGAGCAACCTGGCCGAGCGCGCGGCCGAGGCGATTGGGGCCGATGCCTTTCTGACCCGGGTGGGGGCCTATTATCACGACATTGGCAAGACAGTGCGCCCCTATTTCTTTGTCGAAAACTTTGCCGATGGGGATCACACGCCCCACGCCGACCTGGACCCCCGCACCAGTGCCCAGATTATCATCAGCCACGTGAAGGATGGCCTGGACCTGGCCCGCAAATATCGTCTGCCCGAACAGTTGCAGGACTTCATCCGGGAGCATCACGGCGCGCAACTGGTGAGCTATTTCTATCGACAGGCCCAGGCCGCGGAGGGGGTGGAAAATGTGGACCCGGCAGATTTCCGCTATCCCGGCCCCGACCCGCGCACGAAGGAGGCCGCGATTATGCTGCTGGCGGATGTGTGCGAGGCGGCCGTGCGTGCCAATCGGCCCGCCACCCGGGACGATCTGCAAGCACTGGTGGATCGGCTGGTGGCGGAGCGAGTGGCTGAAGGCGCGCTGGATTCCAGCCCACTCACTTTTCAGGATTTGCAGACGGTTAAAAGTGTCTTTCTGCAGGTGCTACAGGGCATTCATCACCCGCGCATCCAATATCCCCATCCAGTGGTCGCACAGGCCGATACCGCGGGTGCAGAAGCGTCGGATCAGCCCCGCCAGCCAGCCCCGATCCAGCCTGTGGCAGCCAAGAACTGACCAATCCGTATCACCCGTATGCACCCGTACGCAAAGGAACCGCTGATGCCCGAATGGGAGATCACCATTGATATTGACGAGCGTTTTGCTCCGGATGTAACAGAAGATGTCCTCTCCCAAGCCCTGGCCGCGGTGCTAACCCATCAGGAGATCGGCCCAGCAGGGGTGTCGATCGTTGTCACCGACGACGCGTATGTCCAACGCCTGAACCGGGACTACCGGGGCGTGGACGCGCCCACGGACGTCCTCAGCTTTGCCAGCCAGGACGGCGGCGAACTGGACGCTGACTTTGCCCCGGAAGCCGCGGCAGAGATGGATCGCTATCTGGGCGATCTGATTCTGGCCTTTCCCTATGCCGCGGCCCAGGCTGCCCGCCACAACCTCTCCATTCAGACGGAAATGCGACTGCTGGTTGTCCACGGCTGTCTCCATCTGTTGGGCTACGATCACGACAGCGACGAAAATCAGGCCGAAATGTGGGAGGTACAGGCCACAATTCTGGCTGGGCTGGGTGTGCGAGAAGACCTGACCCAACGCATGGCCGCGGAATGAGGCTGCCGTGCCAGCGCAAGCCATTCCACCCAGCGGTCCCCACCACTCTTTTTGGCGCAGCTTTCATATAGCCCTGGCTGGCGCGCTCCACGTTCTGCGCACAGAACGCAACGCCCAGATCGAAGGGCTGATTGGCCTTGTCTCTGTGGGCCTGGGCCTGGCGCTGGGCCTCACACGGACGGAATGGGCGATTGTCTGCATCCTCATTGTGCTGGTTCTGGGCCTGGAAATGGTCAACACGGCCGTAGAAGCAGCCGTCGATCTGGCCTGCCCGGCCCCTCATCCGCTGGCAAAAAAGGCCAAAGACAGCGCGGCTGGCGCTGTGGTTCTGGCCGCGCTGGGGAGTGTGATTGTGGGGCTGATTATCTTTCTGCCCCGTGTGTGGTGGCTGCTGAGCGGGTGGTTCTGGCGGTAGGATGGGATAAAAAAGAAAGGACTGATTGAACACATCTTCGCACACATCGGGCCTGCTAAGGCGAATGATTATCGTTGTTTCCATCTTCCTGGTCCTTCTCACTGCCGGGACGGTTGGCTATATCAGGCTGGAAGGGTGGCCTTTGGTCGATGCCTTTTATATGACAGTCATCACCATCAGCACAGTCGGTTTTGGCGAAATCCGCGCGATGAGCAACGTGGGCCGTCTCTTTACCTCTATACTGATTGTGATGGGTGTGGGCGCGGCGGCCTATACATTCAGCAGTGTGGCCGATTATATTGTGGCGGGTGAGCTACGGGGCGTTTTGCGGAGACAACGCATGGAAAATCGTATTCGCAAGTTGGAGAATCATTATATTGTCTGCGGCTATGGCCGTGTGGGCACACAGGTGGCCCAGGAACTGGCCCACAGCCATGTGGAAACCGTTCTTATCGATCTCATCAACGAGCGTTTCGAGGAATTGGAGGCCGCCGGGATCATCACTGTGGTCGGCGACGCCTCGGCAGATGCTGTACTCCTTCAGGCGGGGATCGAACGGGCATCCGGGCTGTGTTCGTGTCTGCCCGAAGACGCGGACAACGTTTTTGTCACCCTTACGGCCCGCACGCTGAACCCAAAATTGACGATTATTGCCCGGGCCAACACCCAGGAAAATGAGCGCAAGTTGCGCATCGCCGGCGCTGATCACGTGATCAATCCCTACTCCATCAGCGGACACCGCATGGCGCGCCAGTTGATGCATCCCAATGTGGTGGAATTTATGGATGTGGTCATGCGCCGGGGGCAGGTGGAAATGCTGATCGAGGAGATTCGGGTGAGCGCTGACTCGCGGGTAAAGGAAAAGTCGATTGCCGAATGCAATATCCGCCAGCGCACAGGGGCCAATATTCTGGCCGTGCGCCGCCCCGGTGGCAAGACTTTCACCAGTATGGGCGGAGAATTTGTGCTGATGGCCGGGGACCTGCTGATTGCCCTGGGCACGCCCGACCAGTTGGAGTCCCTGGCCGGCATGGCCGACGACCAGCGCCAGACCCGCTAAACACTGACGCTTCTGTTAGGGCAGCGTCAACACTTGCCCAATTTGCAGCAGTGCTTGTTCGCTCAATCCGTTTGTTTGCAGCAGCGTTCGCCAGTCAACGCCATACTGGGCCGCGATCACCCAAATGGTCTCGCCGGCCTGCACTGTGTGGGAGCGGGCTACGCTGACCGGAGCTTGCGCGGCCGTCTCGCTCTGGCCTGGAATCGTCAGCACATCCCCGATCTGCAAGAGTGACTGTTCACCCAACCCATTGGCTGCGGCCAATGTCTGCCAGGTCATCCCAAAACGCAGGGCAATGCCCACAAGCGTATCTCCGCCAGCCACTGTGTATGGGGAGCCTTCCACTGGGGGGGCCGCGCTCGACGGGGCAACTACAGCCGCAGATGTTTGTTCAACTCCACCGCCCGGTATGCGCAGCTCCGCGCCGATCTGCAGGACGCTGCCGTTGCCCAGGCTGTTGAGTCGGGCGATTGACTGCCAATCCACGCCGTAGCGCTGGCCGATGGAAAAGAGTGTGTCTCCCGGTGAAACCCGATAGCGCAGGCCCGAATCGCTGACCGGTGCAAGGGACACTGGCTGTAGATCAACCAGCGCGGGCGCAACCACCTGGCTCGCGGCTACGGCTTCTCCGACGCCTGGCACAACCCCTTCGGCTCCGTTCGCATTGCCTGTGGAAAAATCCACTACCAGAATCAGCCCCCATCCGTTGGGGTGGGGCGCGGTGCCAATGCCCATCTCCGTATAGGAAGCGTTCAACACATTGTCCCGGTGGGGTGGGTCTGTCATCCACCAGCCAATGGAAGTGTCCACAGTGTCATACACAGCCCAATTTTCCCCGTTCCAGCCGCTGGTCACATAGCCCGTGCGGGCCACCCGTGTGTGGACCGAACTGCCGTCGCTGCCGGTGTGGCCGTATACGCCTGTGCTGGTCATATTCTGTATATGCAGATTGGCTGCCAACGTGAGGAGGGGATGCACCCGCAAGGGGGGCAAACCCGCGTTCGCACGCAATTGATTGATGAGGATCGCTGCTCGTTCCCCGTCTGGCGAAAGCTGGGATGGATCGTCGTTGGCCCAGGCTTTGGATGGCAACCCGGCCAGCACAATGCCTGTGATCAGACAGATCAACCCAAAGATACGCAGACGCCACAGACCTGTGCGCAGGGGGCCAGATCGGACAAAGCCCGTGGCGAGGGGGGGTAGAAGTGAATTGTTCATGGCGCGTATAATAGCAGAAGTGTCCAGAGTCCCCAAAGTGACGATCAGCCCAAACGTGCGTTTCGAGAAAAAACTGACTTGCCAACCGCTGGCACGCATGCTATACTGGCACCGGTCATTCACATGGCTATTCATTGCCCCTTGTCCCCCGGCATTGTGAAAGGAATCGACTGCTACATTAATTATTAGGATTATTAGGACCAGCCCTCCTGTTGTGTCTCTTCTGGTATCTGTGTGCTCGGCAACTGCCGGCTTGCAGACACCCACTCCGTCTGAAACATCAGACACTACCCATTTCAGTACAAATCCGTACAAATCAAACGGGCCTTTTAACTGGACGGTATAGGCATTGAGACCCACCCTTCCGCTTTGGACGATTGCTCGCCTCGGAAGCGGTGACCGCAAAATTCTGCCAGTTATAGGGCGCAACCCCTTTCAAAGGAGCAAACAATCCGATGTCTAGTGTAACTTTTGAACATGTCTACAAGCGCTTTGGCGATGTGGTCGCGGTAAACGACCTCTCCATTGAGGTGGAAGACAAGGAATTTCTGGTCTTTGTCGGTCCCTCTGGTTGTGGCAAAACCACCAGCCTGCGCCTGTTGGCCGGTCTGGAAGAGATCAGCGATGGGCAGATTCTGATTGGGGACCGCATCGTCAATGATGTCCCCCCCAAGGATCGGGACATTGCGATGGTGTTCCAGAGCTACGCGCTCTACCCACACATGAGCGTGTATGACAACATGGCCTTTGGTCTGAAACTGCGCAAGACCCCCAAGGACCAGATCAACGAACGGGTGAAGACAGCCGCCGGTCTGCTGGGCATCGAACAACTGCTGGATCGCAAACCCAAGCAGCTTTCCGGTGGTCAACGCCAGCGTGTGGCTGTGGGTCGTGCTATTGTGCGCGAGCCTTCCGTCTTCCTTTTCGACGAGCCGCTCTCCAACCTGGATGCCAAGCTGCGTGTAGAGACCCGCGCCAACATCTCCAAGCTGCACAAGCGGCTTGCCACCACATTCATCTATGTGACCCATGACCAGGTCGAGGCGATGACAATGGCCTCCCGTATTGCTGTCATGAAAGATGGCGTGCTCCAGCAGATCGATTCACCCCAGGACCTGTACGACAATCCTGCCAACGTCTTTGTGGGCGGTTTCATTGGCAGCCCCAGCATGAACTTCTTCGATGCCACGCTGGTTGAGAGCGACGGCAAACTGGAAGTCAACACCGGCGGTTTCCGCCTGGAAGTTCCGGGCCAGAAAGCCAATGAATGGCGTCCCCACGTGGGCAAGCCGGTTGTCTTCGGCATCCGCCCCGAGGATATCCATTCCAAGGACTTCGCTCCGCCAAACATTCTGGAATCAGACATGACCGCGGCCGTGGATGTCACCGAGTTGATGGGCAACGAGATTTTCCTCTATCTTATGTCCAAGGACAACAAGCAGTTCATTGCCCGCGTCGATCCCCGGGTGCGCGTTTCGATTGGCGACGAAGTTACCCTGGCCGTCAATATGGCAAATGCCCACATCTTTGACCCCAAGACCGAAACTTCGCTCGTCTAACTTCAGGTGGGTTGAAAAGAAGTGAAATAGACGGGGACCCTTTGCGGCCCCGTCTATTTTTATGCCTTCTCTGCTCGCTCCTTTGCCTGCAATTTTGGTATACTGAACCTGCGGCTTCTGGCTGCGCTTCTTTTCCGCACCAACATTCCAGGGGGTGAATGAATGCCTAGCGTTTTTACAGAATTTGATCTGATGACCGAGTTGCATCAGCCCGGCGATAAAATTGTATTGCTGATCCTGGATGGATTGGGCGGCCTGCCCATGGAAGCTGGTGGCTTGACCGAACTGGAAACAGCGATCACACCCCACCTGGACAGACTGGCTTCCGAGGGAATGACCGGCCTGAGTGTTCCCATTCGTACCGGCATTGAACCGGGCAGCGGACCCGCCCATCTCAGCCTGTTCAGCTACGATCCTGTGCGCTACGAAATCGGGCGGGGGGTGCTGGAAAGCCTGGGCATCGGCTTTGCACTCACGGCTGACGACATCGCGGCCCGGGGCAATTTTGCCAGCGTTGACGCCGAGGGCTTTATCACCGACCGCCGGGCCGGACGTATTTCGTCCGAGGAATGTGTGCGTCTGTGCGCCAAATTGCAGGCGGCCACGGGCGAAATGCTGGCCGACGAAGGCGTGCAGATATTTGTGGAGCCGGTGAAGGAACACCGCTTTGTGCTGGTGATCCGGGGCGAAGGGCTGGGCGGTGCATTGACCGAGACAGACCCCCTCGCCACGGGCAAGCAGCCCTTGCCCGTCACTGACACCAGTGGCACGCCGGAAGGCGAGCGCAGCGCCCGGCTGATCAACCGCTGGGTGGACGCTGCCCGCCAGGTTCTGGCCGATGAACCCAAAGCCAACTCCCTCAACCTGCGCGGCCTGGCCAAAGACCCCGGCCTGCCCCGCTTTCCCGATATTTATGGGATGCGGGCCGCGGCTATCGCCGTCTATCCAATGTATAAAGGCGTGGCCAGTCTTGTAGGGATGGAAATTGTGGAGTTTGAGGGAGATCGCCCCAGCCACGAAATCGACGCGCTGGAGCAGGTCTGGGACGACTACGACTTTTTCTTTATCCACGTAAAAAAGACAGACAGCTACGGGGAGGACGGCAATTTCGACGCCAAAGTTCACGAGATTGAGGCCGTGGATGCGGTTATTCCCCGCATTCTGGCTTTGCAGCCTGGCGCGCTGATTGTGACCGGAGATCACAGCACGCCGGCCAAAATGCGCAGCCACAGCTTCCATCCCGTGCCCACGTTGCTGTGGAGTCCCCGCGCCCGGCCCGACACCACCACAGATTTTGGCGAGCGTAGCTGTGTCGCCGGCGGAATGGGAATCTTTCACGCCACAAATCTGATCCCCCAGGCTATGGGACACGCGGGGCGGCTCAAACGGATCGGAGCCTAGAGATTGACGTGAGTCCTTCAATGGATGCAGCCAGGGAAATGCTCAGGGAGGCCGCCGCGGTGGCCTGTCTGACGGGGGCAGGGGTGAGCGCAGAGTCGGGCGTGCCCACCTTTCGGGAGGCCCAGACTGGCCTGTGGGCGCGCTTTGACCCGGAGCGGTTGGCTTCGCCCCAGGGCTTTGCCGCTGACCCCGGCCTGGTCTGGCGCTGGTATATGGAACGGCTGACCGGTGTGGAGAAGGCGTTGCCCAATCGCGGCCATCTGGCCCTGGCGCAGATGGGACAGCGCTGGCCCGGCTTTCGGCTGATCACCCAAAATGTGGACGATCTCCACGAGCGGGCTGGCTGTGCGGATGTGATCCACCTGCACGGGCGCATTGCTCACTTTCACTGCAATCGCTGTGGCACTGTTTATAGGCTGCAAGCCGAAGATCGCCGTGCGTCCCAGCCGCCCCGCTGCGCGGCCTGCGGCGGCGCTGTGCGTCCGTCGGTTGTCTGGTTTGGCGAGGGGCTGCCAACAGATGCCCTGGCCGCGGCCACAGACGCTGTAATCCATTGCGATCTGCTGCTGGTCGTCGGTACAAGCGGGCTGGTCTACCCGGCCGCGGGCTTGCCCGCCACAGCAAAACGGGCCGGGTCACGGGTAATTGAGATCAACCCGGAACCTGGCCCGCTCTCTCCCCTGGCCGACATCTGTCTGCGCGGCCCCAGCGGCGAAATGTTGCCCCAGCTTCTGGGGACGTAGATTTCTGGGGAATGGAGGGCGGGCGTAGGCCACACATCCGCTACTCCCCCCTTCCCACTCCCTATTTATCCGTCCAGACAAATGTATTCAGGCTGTGGATGTACGTAAAGGCCCGGTTGCCAATCTGCCAGCGCAGGGGCAGGGGAGGCGTGCCCGATTGGCGCTGAATGACCAGCCGATAGCCCTGACGCTGGATGCGGACTGGCAGCCGATAGAGGAAAGTCACCTGGTGGGTGGTTCCCGGCTTCATCACAAAATAGCCGCCAAAGACCTGCGTGCCCACTTCGCCCCGTTTGCTGCTGACTGAATCGGCTTTCACCCCGTCGATTCCCAGCAACTCGCTGCCCGAAGGAACGTATAGGCGCACGTAATCGTAATAACAGCGCTCGGCCATCTCGTCATAGCGATCCCCGTAGCGGGGGGTGAGCAGACATTCGTGCGCTGGCAGGTCGATGGGATGACGATAGGTGACGGTCGCCCGGGCAACGCCAGGACTTTGGGGGCCGTCCGGCCAGCTCACCTGATAATCCAGCGAACGTTCCAGCACTGAATCCACTTTGTTGAAGCCCAAATTGCTGTCCACCAGGGCCAGGAAGTCCGCGTCCTGGGGTGGCAGCAGCCCCCCGTCCCAGCCCCAGCGGTGCAACTGCTCCCGCACACGGGCGTCCTGCACCCACACCTGAATGGCCCGCTGATTCAACGCCTGGCGGCCTGCCCCGGCCACCGCGAAGGGATTGAAACGCCCCGACTTCAGCTTCTCCAGAATCGCGCCGGCTATTGTGGGCAGAAAATCCTTGCGCTGCTGAAACCATTCGCCCCGATTGTCGGTCACAGTAGCTCCGTCGCCCAGGGGATTGGCCCACAGTTGCTTGATCAAATCCACCACATTCTGCCCCGTCACCGGCTCGTCCAGCCCCGGGACGGTGACGGGCCCCACCGCGCCCACAATCAGCTCAACCGCTGCCAAATCCATTGTCACAATCCCATCCACCTTCTGTCCCGTGTCCCGGGTGTAGAGGGTGTCGATGATGCGGGCGCTGATGGGCAGGTCCGGCGACCAGTTGGCATCCCGCAGAAAGAGCAGGTCTGCCTGCATATACTTTTGCAGCACAGCCGGTGCTGGCGGGTGATCAACTGTGTGGTTGTCCACCGCGTAGGAATCGGAAAAGTGCAATTCTGTCACCCGCCCCCGCTCCACTGTCACCCGCCCAACACCGGTGATAAAACCACCTGTGCCCCGCAGTTCGTGGTTGTTTTGCAAGAGGACCAGATAGGTATAGGGACCGTTCATCCCCAGCAGGTCCGGCAGTCCGGGCGCGATCTGAAGAGCTGGCCCCAAATATTCGGCAAAGGGTTGGATTTCGGCCAATGGCCCGGCCAGCGCGGGGTGCAGGGTGCTGGCGTCGATGCTGGCCAGGGCATTGCCTGCTACAGCAGCCCGATCGGCCAGGGGGACAAAGGCGTCATACTGGCCGGAGATCGCGGCCAGGGCAGCCTGCACAAAGGCATCGCCCTCTGCATTGGCGGGGATGGCGGGTGCAACCAGCGCCACACCTTCCGCGGCCACTTGGCTCAACTCCGCGGCAATGGTCAGAAATTCGGGCGTATAGGCCAGGGTAGACCCATAGACCGTAAGCCCATCCAGGCGGCGCAGGAATGGAGCCAGGGGCGCGACGTCATCTTCCAGCGTGGCCAGGGCCGCGGCTGTAGCCGACAATTCTGCCTGATGTGCCAGAAGCGTGGCCGGGCTGCGATCTTCCCGCAGGGCCTCCACCAGCGCGATTCCGTTGTGATAGGCCCGCCAGCCATCCAGGGCGATCTGTCCCCCCTTAAACAAGACGAGCACGAGCGACAGGACCAAAATCCCGGCGATGGTCCAACCCACAAACCGACGCCAGGGGGATTTTGTTTGCGTGAGCGATGGGTTCATACCAGATGGGTTCATACCTGATGCGTTAACACTAATCGTATCTGTAGACATAGTACCTGCTTGAAAATCAAGGCGAATAGCGCCAAAGCGAGCCAACCGGTTGCAGTTGGTCCGCCTGGGCCGGCGGCACAATTTCGCTGAAAAAGATGGGGCGCTGGCCTGCGTTGGCCTGCAAAATGGCCCCGGCTTCGCCCGTCTCCACCCCGGCCAGATTCGGGTAGATTCGATGCAAGAGCGCCCGATACCAGCCGAATTGGAGCAGGGCCACATTGACCAGCGCTGTGCCCGGTGCGGCCTCCAGCAATTCTCCGCTACCCCAGGCCGCGTACCAAAGCGCAAAGGTTTCAGCATCCGCGCTGCTGAAGATAATACTGCCCGGTTCTGCCACCCGAACTGCCTCGGCCACAAATTGGCGGGCCGTGCCATCCTCGGCCAGAGAAAACGCGGGCAGGCGCAGTCCGGTCAACAGAATCAGGCCGACCAGCGATGCCCCCAGAGCCATCCGTGCCCAGCCTGCCTGCGGGCGACGGGCGGTGATCCATTCCGCCACTTCTTCCACCCCAAAGGGCAGCCACACCGCCATCAGCCAGACGACCGGCAACAGATAGACTTCGCTGTCGGCTGTGTGATAGCTAATCGCATACAGACTGACCGGCAGCACCCACAGCAGGCTCAGACTGCGCAGGCGTCCGGCCACCCGATCCCAGCGATAGAGACCAGCCAAGCAGAGGGCCAGGCCAAAGGGAGTGAACTGGCTGGTGATGGTAAGCGCCCAGCGGGCTGTCTTTGTCAAAACCTCCCCCGGGGGGAGAGCAAAGAGATAGCGCCGATAGGCCGCACCGCTCACCAGCCACCAGATGTCCTGGGCAGAGCCGTCGCCCGCCCAATTGACCGGAGCCCCTGGCGCGGTCAGGGTGAAGCGGCTGTAGAGGAGCAGACCCGGCAATAGGCCCGCGGCCAGCAACAGCCAAAACCGGGGGCGACGCATGGGCTGTTCTTCTGCCCGCCAGAGCCAGTATAGCACCCCCGGCACAAGCAATCCAATCGTCACGTGGTGGGCCGCGCCCAGGCCCAGCAGCGCGCCCAGCAGCAGGCCGCGGGTTTCCGGCTGGCGGGGACGGTAGACAACGGTTGCCCAAAAGAAGCCAATGCAGAGAAGTCCGTGCAGCGCGTAGACTTCGGTGATAATCGCCTGACCCCAGAGCAGCGGGGCAGTCATCCAGGCCGCGGCCGCCACCAGCGCAGGTAGCAGGGAGGTCTCTCGCCTGGGCCATAAATGGCGCACCACATGCACCGTCAAGCCCACACTCAGGCTGGCTGCCAGGGCGCTGAAAAGATTGCCCCGCCAGGCCAGGTCGCTGCCGGGAAGGCATATATTGAGCAGTGCCAGCCAGCCCTGAAGCAGCAGCGTGTAGAGGGGATAGCCCGTGGGATGGGGCGTGCCGTTGGTCAGCGCGGCTGCCAGTAGATCACCCCCATCCGCGCCATAATTGGCCCAGGTGAGTCCTGGCGCGGCTGTATAGCCATAGAGCAAAAAGGCAAGCCCCGCAGCCAAAAGAGGAGCTGCGGGGCCGGTATAGGAGACAAGACGCCTTTGAATTTCGCGGCTGTTGTGGCGGACAGTCACGGGATCAATCGAAGGTGGGCAGCAGGACGGGCGGCGTGCCCAGACTGATCCCGACTGTCACCGCTGCCGCGTTGTCCGCGAAGGCCACGGCCAGATTGTCGATAACGGCTCCATCAGCCAGTTTCGGGTCAACACGTACTGTCAGCGTGGCGTAGACCAGCCCACTGGCTGGCACAGAGGGCCAGGTGGCAAGGAGCACCGTTCGGTTGTCCGTGCCCTGTTCGGTTGCTGTCGTTCCCCCCTCGGCTTCCAGAGAAATCAGTTCCAGTGCCGTCGGCAGTTCGTCACGAAGGGTCACGTTCAGTGCCGCTTCGGAGCCGGGGTTTGTAATGGCCAGACGAATTTCTACCTCTTCCCCCTGGATTGTCAATCCGGAGATGATACCCATCTCCGCCTGCAAGCCAAAGGTGGGCACATCTGTGGCCGTTGGCTGTGCGGTCGGGGTATCTGTGGGCAAAGGCGTGGGTGTGCTGGTGGCCGTGGGCGCGCCGGGTTGGTTGGTGGCCGTGGGACCAGCCGGTTGGGGCGTGGCTGTGGGCGGCACAGGCGTATTGGTGGGCGGCTGGTTTGTGGGCGTGGCCGTGGGCACATCCGTGGCCGTGGCCTGGGGCGTGCGCGGGGGAATCGTCTGATTGGGACGATCTCCGACCGGCGCGGCCATGACAGATGGCTGGTTTTCCAGAAAAAATCCCCCGGCCAGCAAAGCCAGCCAGACCAGAATCCAGATCAGCCGGTCGACCTTTGGCCGATTGCTCTTTGTGATGATTCGCTGCATAGATTGTTTCACTCCATTGCTAGATTCAAATGCTATACTCAAGCCAGAATGAGAACGGTTGTTTACACTTTCCGGGAAGCGGCCAAACGATCGGTGCGCTGGCTGTGATCCTCTACCGCTTCCCGGAAGGTGTACCAGCACAAACTGCGGGTTTCAATCGAACCGGAGTACAGATTCAGATCGGGCACATTCAGACAGCGCCCGTGCCGCGCAGAACGGCTATGACTGTTCTGAACAGTATTTGCATATCCAACCCAAAAGAAATGTGCTGAATGTAGTACGAGTCCAAGTGTGCGTGTTCCTGCATAGGCTGGGGGCGGCCATGCACCTGCCACCAGCCGCTCATCCCCGGCTTCACCGCGGCCCGCTGTCGATCCGGCGCGGTATAGAGAGCGAGCCGGCCCATCAATTCGGGTCGCGGGCCGATAAAACTCATCTCACCCCAGAGCACATGCCAGAATTGGGGCAGCTCGTCCAGGCTAGAACGGCGCAACAGACGCCCCACCCGTGTCAAACGCTCATCGTCCTCGTGTGCCGGTTTGCTGCTGTTTTCTAAAACCGGCGGCCATTTCATCGTGCGAAATTTGACCATCCGAAAAGGGCACTCGTGCAGACCAGCGCGCTCCTGCACAAAAAAGATCGGCCCTTTTGAATCGAGCAGAATGGCTAGGGCAACCGGCACAAACACCAAACCGAGAAAAATGACGCCAACCCCGCCGATCAGCAGGTCCAACAGCCGTTTCCCTGCGGGCAGATAGAGGCGGTCCACCCACCCGGAAGGCGAAAGAGGGGGCCATTCATTCATTCGACACTGGAACGACTGCGGGCCGTTCGCTCTTGTCCGCCTCTGTGAAAGGATAGGGGCACAGGAGTCCCCACACAACGCCGACGGTAAACGCCAGAGAGCGCAGCCAAATACCCCACACAGCCCACAGGACAAAAGAGGGCCAGCGCGCAGCCATAAAAAGTGCAGTGGGTGTGGCCGCTACCAGAAACAACAGTAGCGGGATCAGCCCATACCACTGGCCTGTGCCCCCGGCGACCAGCAGGCCCAGCAGCCCGATTCCACCCAAGAGTAGCTGCAACTTCAGCGATGGGGGCGTATAACCGTCGACGACGACCTTTTCAGGATAGCGTCGGTAGACCTGCATCCGCCAATAGGCCCGTTTCATTTTGGTGCGAGCGTAGCTTCCCCAGGTCGTCAGGTGGGGATGGGTCACGGTTGCCTCGGGCACAAAGATCATCCGTGCCCCGCTCTTGCTCAGCCGAAAGGAAAAGTCCACATCCTCGTTGTTGGCTTCGGGAAAGCTGGCATCAAAACCGCCGAACTGAAGAAAAAGCTTGCGGTCATAGGCCGCAGCATAGGTGGCGATTAGATCGATCCGGGAGAGGCGGGCCATCAATGCATAGCGTTCCTCAAATTCGTATTGGGCAAAGCGCGCTGCGGGTGCGCTCTGTTGGGAGAGATACGCCCCCATCACTCCTGCGGGAGGATCGTCGCCCAGAAACGGTGCTGTCATCGTCTCCACCCAGCCCGGGCTGGGTGTGCAATCGGCATCAGTAAAGAGCAGCAGCGGAGACTTCGTCAAGGCAGCGCCGTGATTGCGGGCCGCGGCCGGGCCAGCGTTGGGCTGGCTCACCACCTGCCACTTTTCCAGCCCGTGGCGGGCGATCCACGCCCCAACCACAGCGGCTGTGCCGTCCGACGAGCCATCGTCCACCACAATCACTTCAAAGCGGTGGATGGGCAGAGTCTGGCGGGACAAGGCTTTCAGACAACCCAGAATTGTGGCCTCGCCGTTGTAGACCGGGACGATTACGCTGCACAGAAGATCGCTCTCTTGGCTCACCAACAGATAGCTCCTGCGCGCTTAGGGCTGAGCGCCCACAAATTCCGCCGTGACAAATATCCGGTGGGTCGATGAAAAGTCCGGCCAGCCTGTAATCAGCGTCAGGCGAGGCGTTCCGCTCTGGGCTGTCATCTCTGCGTCCAAGTTTTCTTCCGCGGCTGGGTCTTCGGAAATTTCTATGGGTTCGCTGACTTCGCTGACCTGATAGACAAATACGTTCCCATCCGTGTCTGTAATGTGGATTTCCTGGCCTACGACTACTTCGCCCAGGGCCAGTGGGGCCAGGAGAGCGTCCCCCAAAAGCTGGTGGCCGGAAATGACCAGATTGCCCGCCGCGCCCGCGCCCACGCTGTTCACATGCCATCCCAGCGCGTCGTCCGGCAGAACCCAGACGGTTGTGCGCTTGCCGGCCACATCAGCCACACGCCAGCTCATTGGGACAACCGGCACGTCCATCCCAATGGCGGGAATGCTGAGCCGGGACGGTGGCGCGGTATCTTCCGGGGCCAGGGCGTCGGTGCGTTCTACGCCAGGCGAAGGCGTAGCGGTGGCCGCGCTCTGCGCGCTGACAGATGTTGCCGCGGCTGTGGGTGTCGGCGGTGGCGGGGTGCTTGTGGCTGCTTCGGGGATGGGAACCGGTTGGCATCCAGCCAAAAGAAGCACAAAGAGTATTGATAACAATGCGAGGCCAAAAGCACGCTGCCTTACGGTCGAGATCAGCTTCATCAATCCATCCTTTTTCTACCACTGGGCTGTCAGGGACATGGGAATCGTTTACCATAACGCCGAATAAAACAACTTGGTTCCCGCATCTATTCTACAGAGAACAGGACGTTTGTGCAAAGCGCAAGGGAGTCTCTCTTGCAGCGGCTTATAGCGATTGTGATATACTGGGCGCATATTCGTTGTGCCGCAAGTATGGCGATTTGAAGCCAACTCACCTAATTCAATGAGGGCAATGATGGTAAAAGTCCTGATCAGTTATGATATGCGAGAAGGACGGGAAGAGGAGTGCCAGCGCTATGTGATGCAGACGCTGGGGCCTGGGATGGCCCAATTGGGGCTGCGTATCACCGATGCCTGGTATACGCTGTGGGGCAACGCGCCGCAAATTATGGGCGGGGGTGTATTGGAAACAGAAGCAGAAGCGTCGCGGATGATCAATTCCCAGGAGTGGAGCGATCTGATTGATGGCCTGCACCCGCTGGTGGAAAACTTCCGCATCCGTATTATTGACGCGACCGGTCGCTTTCAGTACTAATTTTTGATTTCTCCACCCCACCCCACGCACTGCCTTCGTGCAGAAAACAGGATTTCCCAATGACACCAATCTCTTCTGCCAAGCCCACCCTCGCCGTCATCGGGGGAACCGGAGCCGAAGGCTCTGGCCTGGCCTTGCGCTGGGCCGCGGCCGGCTACCCGGTGATCATCGGCAGCCGCAGCCAGGAAAAGGCAGCGACAGTGGCCGCGGCGTTGAGCGCTGAACTGCCCGCGGGCTGCTCGCCCATCACTGGCGACGAGAACGCCGCGGCCGCGGCCGCGGGCCAGGTGGTGGTGCTCAGCGTGCCCTATGCCGCGCAGGAGGGCACAATCGCGCAGATTGCCGCGGCTTGCCAGGGCAAAGTGGTGGTGACTGTGGATGTTCCCCTGCAACCGCCGAAGGTGAGCACTGTTTGGCGACCCGCGGGTGGCTCGGCCGCGCAGGAAGCCCAGACCCAATTGGGGGAAGGGGTGCGGGTGGCCGCGGCCTTTCAGAATGTGAGCGCGGCCCATTTGAAGGACCTCTCCCACGAAGTGGCCTGCGACATTCTTGTCACCGGCGACGACAAAGCAGCCAAAGACATCGCCATTGAACTGGCCCGCGCCGCTGGAATGTTCGGGCTGGACGCTGGCCCCCTGGCCAACGCATCGGTGGTGGAAGGGCTGACCGCTCTTCTGATTGGCGTCAACATCCGCAACAAAATCAAAAGCAGCGGGATTCGCATTACAGGCATTCCCAGAGAATAGAAGAGACAACAGAAACGGGAAAGGGGGAGCTGAGATCGCTTCCTCTTTCCCGTTTTATCCTTCATTCGAATCTTTCCGTTGTTGCCCGTCGGCTACCGACTCCCGGCCATCTCTACGATCCGGCGCAGGTTGTCGTGGCCCAGTTGCACCCCGAACAGCACATCCTCGATCCCCTCGTATTCCACAGACAGCACACCGTCGTAGCCATCCCGGCGCATCACATTCAGGCATTGCAAAATGGGCACCGCGCCGTGGCCGATGATGGCCCCGCGCAGGAAGTTGCCCGCCCGGCTTTCAAACCAGCCCTGGCCGGGCGGAAAATCTGTGCCCGGTTTCACGTGGAAGTCTTTGGCGTGGCAGTGAAAGGCAAAGGGCATCAGCCGTCCCACAGCAGAGGTCGGCTCGTCGTCCGCGCAGAGGAAGTTGCCCATATCCACCAGCACGCCGAAATTGCTGTGGTCCACTGCGGTGACAAGCTGCTCCACCCGTCGGCTTTCCTGGCAAAAGAAGCCGTGGTTCTCCACCATTGTGCGGATGCCTTTGGCCGCGGCATATTCGGTGACGGCCCGACAGCCATCTGCCAGCCGGGGCAAGGCCGCGCCAAAGCTGCGGGGGCCGGTGTGATCCGCAGGCCAACCGGCAGACGCGTCGTGGCGCATGCCCGGCACACCCAGAATCTCAGCGATGTCCACTTCGCGCTGCACCCGGGCAATCTCCGCCTGCAGATCCCCGCCAGAGCCGCGCAGAAAGTCCGCGCCGATGGTGTAGTTGACGATAGGCAGCCCCACCCGCTCGGATTCTTCCCGCAATTCGCGGGCAAACGCGGGCAGGCTCTTGCCTTCAGGCACGGCGATTGTGGAAAATTCGATGGCGTCAAAGCCGATCTCTTTGGCTTTGGCAATGACTTCGATCTGTGCCATTTGGCCTGATCGCACCAGACGCACGAAACTGTAGGAACTTACTCCGATTTGCATTGTCAGACTCCCGTCTTAAGAATTGGAACGCGGATACATACGGAAAGGGTGGATTGACGCCGACAAACCCAGTCTTCGTCGCTGTCAATCCGCGTGCTGATTTTCAGAATTGCCTGTGTTTTGTGGCGCGGATCCCAGCCAGGCGTCCAGCCAGGCAAACGCCTCGTCCTGCATCGCACCGTCGAATTTGTGGCCGCCTGGATAGAAGGAGCAGCGGTAGCGGTCCGCCGCGCCGGCTTTGGCATAGACCGCGGCCAGGATGCGGTCGGCCCGTTCCATCTCTGGCATTGTAAAGAGAGAGTCTTCCCGGTTGTTGAGCACAAGTGTGGGCAGGGGAACCCGCAATCCCAATATCTCCGGATAGTCCAGTTCGGTGGACAGCAGGGGCGTGTAGCACATCCACGTGTGGGTGTGGCATTTGTGGAGCAGATAGTCCCGCCAGGTGGTCATCATTCCCACACAGACCGCGGCGCGGATGCGTTCGTCTGCCCCGGCCAGATGAACCGTGCGCAGACCGCCGCCGGAAAGTCCTCCACAGCCCACCCGGCTGGCATCCACATCAGGCCGGGCACAGAGCACATCCAGCGCGGCCCTGTCCTCAGCCAGAAAGACACCGGGCCAGGTGGTCCCCGCGGAAAAGAGCGACTTGGCCATCAGATGTTCGTGGGTTCCCGCCCAGCGGTTATAGGCGTCGATATTTTCTGGCTTCTCTGGATCGTCGTCGGTCAGGCCGGCCCGCAAAAAGTCTGGCATATCGGCCAGGCGCACGCGACGGCTGGCAAAGGCAAAGGCGTCGTGGACGAGGACGACGTAGCCCCGTTTTGCCATCTGATTGGCCCAGGCGTAGCCGCCGTAGTAGTGGCGCTGGTGCTCGGCCATCATCGGGTGCTGGTCGTCGTCTGTGCGGGTGATCTTGCGCTTGCCAAAGTATTTGTTGCCGCCGTGATCGTGCAGAGCCAGCAAGGCGGGCAGCTTTCCCGCCGCGCCCGCGGGTTTGAGCAGGATAGCTTCCGTGCGCGGTCCATAGGCCAACTGCCAGGAAAGCTCCTCCACTGCCAGCCCGTCATAGGCATAGCGGCGATGGACAGTCACATCGGCGGGAGCGCCCGTGTCAGGCGAAGCCACCCGTTCCTGAAAACGAGCACGGGCCGCGCCGCGCCAGGCGTCCACATCGGTCCAGTCGGCCCGACGGAACGAGAAGGCAGGCGGCTCGTCGCCTGCAAGAGACGCGGCCCAAGGACCGTAGCCGCCGATCATAGAAGGGGTGTTCATCGCATCTGCATTTGTCATCATCACTTTTCTCCAGAATATCAGATACTGTTGTTGGTTTTTTTGCCCAGGAGGAGTATAGTAGATTGTCGTGGATTACGCGATTCTCCATAGTTTATCACAGATCGATGAGGCCGAGCTTTATGTCGATTGCACAGCAGGAAAACGAGCACAGCGAATACGAAGAAAATGGCCGCGAAGAGAACGGCCACCGAGCAGACCCAAAAGGCAAATATCTGGCCTTGCTGGCTCTGGGCGCGTTGGGCGTTGTCTACGGGGACATCGGCACCAGCCCGCTCTACGCCTTTCGCGAGTCATTCCACGAAGGCTACGGGCTGGAAGTATCCCCTGCCAATATTCTGGGCATTCTCTCCCTGATTTTCTGGGCGTTGATGATTGTGATCTCCATCAAATATATTGTCTTTGTGATGCGTGCCGACAACCGGGGCGAAGGCGGCATTCTGGCCCTCACAGCGCTCATCCTTCCCCCTGGCGGTCCCCAGCGCTACAACCGCCGCTATCTACTCATTCTGCTCGGCCTCTTTGGCACAGCCCTGCTCTATGGCGACGGGATGATCACACCAGCCATCTCCGTCCTCTCCGCGGTGGAGGGGCTGGAAGTGGCGACGCCTTTCTTTCAGCCCTACATCATCCCCATCACCATTGCCATTCTGATTGTACTCTTTCTTTTTCAAAGCCAGGGCACAGAACGGGTGGGCAAAGTCTTTGGCCCGCTGACGTTAGTCTGGTTTGTGGTGCTGGCGCTGCTCGGTCTGCGCTGGATTGTGCGCGAACCTGCCATTTTGGCCGCGATCAATCCGCTTCACGGCATTCAGTTTTTTATACGAAATGGCACGCCTGGTTTTCTGGTGCTTGGCTCAGTCTTTCTGGTGGTCACAGGCGGCGAAGCCCTCTACGCGGATATGGGGCACTTTGGCAGTGCGCCCATTCGCCTGGCCTGGTTTGCCATAGTTCTGCCCGCGCTTCTCCTCAACTATTTCGGCCAGGGCGCGCTGCTGTTGGCAAACCCGGCCGCGGTGGAAAATCCCTTCTACCGAATGACCCCGGAATGGGCACTCTATCCGATTGTCATATTAGCCACAATGGCTGCTATTATCGCGTCTCAGGCGCTGATCACCGGCGCTTTTTCCCTGACAATGCAGGCCGTCCAACTGGGCTATTTGCCCCGCGTGGCCATCCGCCACACATCCCCCCACGAACCGGGACAAATATACATTCCGGCCATCAATTGGGTGCTGATGGTGGCCTGTCTGTCGCTGGTTCTGGCTTTTGGTTCTTCTACCAATTTGGCCGCGGCCTATGGGGTGGCGGTGACAACCACAATGGTCATCACAACGCTGTTGCTCTTTGTCGTGGCCCGGGAACAGTGGGACTGGCCCCTGTATACAGCGCTGGGATTGACTGTGCTCTTTCTCATTGTCGATCTGGCCTTCTGGGGCGCGAACCTCTCCAAAATACCCGCAGGTGGCTGGTTCCCATTGGTGATCGGTGCCGCGGTGTTCGTCCTGATGACCACGTGGAAACGGGGCCGCGAGATTTTGGCCCAACGGCTGCGCGCAGGCACGATTCCCTTTGCCGAGTTTATCGAGCAGATCTACGCGGAAGACCCGGTGCGGGTGCAAGGAACCGCGGTCTTTATGTCCAGCAATCCCAAGGCCGCCCCGCCTGCGCTGCTGCACAACTGGCGACACAATCACATTCTGCATCAGCGAGTCATCCTGCTCTCTGTCCACAGCGCAGAACGCCCCCGGGTTCCCCGCTCAGAAAAAGTCAGTGTGGAAGAATTGGGTGATGGCTTTTATCAGATAATTCTCTCGTTTGGCTTTATGGAAACCCCCAATGTACCCCTGGGATTGCGCCTGGCCCGCCACAAAGGGCTGGAATTAGGCATGGCAGATATCAGTTATTTCCTGGGGCGGGAACGGTTGTATGCGACCAGTCGGCCCGGCATGGCTATCTGGCGGGAAAAGCTCTTTGCCCTGATGAGCCGCAACGCCATCAGCGCCACCGACTTTTTCCGGCTGCCGCCCAATCAGGTGGTGGAGCTGGGCACGCTGGTGGAATTGTGAGCCATCCGCAGTAGACCGCGGGCGACGAACCACCAGCCGCTTCCTGCACCTCCTCCGCGGCAGACCACACCCCGTGGCCTGCGGTCTACTGGTTCTGCGTAGGCCGGCGACAAATCAGTTGTCGGCTTGCTTTCCCATACCCCTCGCTTGAATCCAATGGATAACCGGGCAAAACTAGCCACTGCGCCAGTGCGCGGCCTCTCTGTCCGTGGTATAAATTACACAACCTGGCGTTTATGACAACAGTCATACCCTTTCCTGCTGGAACATCAGTAGACTGGCCGCGATGGTTTTGTGAAATTTTACACAGGGAACCCTCATGCCCATCAAAAGCTATATTGCCTATCCCGTGTTGGGAAAGAAGGAGCGGCTGCAACGTGCTCTGATCGCTATGCCCGAATGCGAAGTGCTGCCTGCCGCGGAGCACGACCTGCTGGTGCTGGTCACCGACACCCCCAACGAAGACGCCGAGAAGCAGTTGGCCGCCCGCTTGCAGGCAGTGGCCGAACTGCAATGTCTGGCCCTCGTCTCCGGCTATCAGGACCCGACAGACGGGGACGAGGCGAATACCACGCCGATGGCCACGATTCCGTTGGCCCGAAGCGCGAAACGTGAAACGTGAGTTTTCGTCGAGCGATCTCACGTTTTACGTTTCACGTTTCACGCCCACGATTTTCCGAGAGGAAGCCTAACCCATGAACCGTCGTGACTTTCTGAAAAGCCTGGCTACTGCGGCCGCGGTGGCTGTGGCTACCTCCCTGGCCCCCAATGTGAGTTTTGCCGCGCAGGAAGAGGTCCCCACCCCCCAGGACGATCTGACCTGGCGGAAGGCCCCCTGCCGTTTCTGCGGCACAGGCTGCGGCCTGCTGATTGCCACCCAAAACGACCGGGCCGTGGCAGTGAAGGGCGACCCCGACAGCCCGGTCAACCGGGGGCTGTGCTGTGTGAAGGGCTACCATTCGATTCTGGCCCTCTACGGCGCGGACCGGCTGACCACCGCGCTGGTGCGCAAAGAGGGCAAACTGGTGGAGACACCCATCACAGAGGCGCTGGATTTGGTGGCCCAAAAAATGCAGGAGACCATCGACACCACCGGCAAAGATTCGGTGGCGATCTACGGCTCCGGCCAGTGGACGATCCCCGATGGCTATGTGGCTTCGAAGCTGATGAAAGGGCTGGTCGGCACGAACAATCTGGAGGCCAACGCCCGGCTCTGTATGGCCAGCGCTGTCACCGGTTTTCTGACCAGCTTTGGGCTGGACGAGCCGATGGGCAGCTACGCCGATATCGACTATGCGGATGTCTTTGTGCTCTGGGGCAACAATATGGCCGAAATGCACCCGGTGCTCTTTTCCCGGATGCTGGAAGAGCGGCGCAAACGCCCTCACATCAAAATTATCGACCTGGCGACCCGCACCACCCGCACCAGCGCGGCAGCGGACCGCTCGATCCTCTTCCTTCCCCAGGCCGACCTGGCGATTGCCAACGCCATCTGCTATGAGATCATCCGCAAGGGCTGGGTACACGAAGAATTTATGCGGGCGCACGTGGCTGTCAAGCAGGGCAAGACGAATATCGGCTATGGGCTGGAGGACAATTTCGCCTTTACCGACGAGATGACCGATCTGGACTGGGAAGCCTACAAAAGCTATCTGGCCGACTACGCGCCAGACAAAGTGGCCGAATTGACCGGCGTTTCGGCCAAAGACCTGCGCTTCCTGGCTGCGCTCTACGGCGACCCCAACAAAAAAGTCACCAGTTTTTGGTGTATGGGGATAAACCAGCACGTGCGCGGCACGTGGATGAACAATCTGGTCTACAACATTCACCTGCTGGTGGGCAAAATTTCCAGCCCCGGCAACAGTCCTTTTTCTCTGACCGGCCAGCCCAGCGCCTGTGGCACTGTGCGCGAAGTGGGAACCCTGACCCAGGCTCTGCCCAGCGGCCCCGTCACCAGCGAAGATGCCCGCAAGAAAGCCGCGGAAATCTGGAAAGTGCCCGTCGAAAATATCCCCGACAAGCCCACCTTCCACACTGTCGAGATGTTCCGTGCCCTGGACCGGGGCGACATTCGTTTCATCTGGATTCAGGTGACAAACCCCATGGTTTCCATGCCCAAACTGGCCCGCTATCGGGAGGGCGCGCTGAAGGAGGATCGCTTCGTCGTCGTCTCGGATGTCTATCCCACCCCCACCACCGATATTGCGGATGTGGTGCTGCCCTCGGCTATGTGGATCGAGCGGGAGGGAATGTTTGGCAATTCCGAACGGCGCACCCAGCACTGGGAGCAGTTGGTGCCGCCCCCGGGCGAAGCAATGAGCGACACCTGGCAACTGATCGAAGTGGCCCGGCGGCTTGGCTATGGGGAGTGGTTTCCCTGGAGTCAGGAAGAACACATCAAAGCCATCTGGGACGAGTACACCTCCTTCCACGCCAACCCCAAACACGCGATGGCCTCCTATGAACTGCTGAAAGAGCGGCCCGGTGTGGTCTGGCCGATTGTCGATGGCAAGGAGACTATCTGGCGCTACAACGCGGACTTTGACCCCGCGGCCCAGGGCCACGACAGCCAATACTATTTCTATGGCAAGCCAGAGGGCAAAGCGTGGCTGATCCACCGCCCCTATGAACCCGCCGCGGAATCCCCGGACGAGGCGTATCCCTACTGGCTCTGCACAGGCCGGGTGGTGGAACACTGGCACACGGGCAGTATGACCCGGCGCATCCCTGTGTTGCACCGGGCCATGCCCCACGGCTATGTGGAGCTGAACCCCCAGGACGCCCGCCGTCTGGGCATCCGCACAGGCGACAAAGTGCGGGTGGTCAGCCGCCGGGGCGAGACGATTCTGCCCGCTTCGGTCAACCAGCGGGGCGCGCCGGCCCCGATGCAGGTTTTCGTGCCCTTCTTCGACGAGTCAATGCTCATCAACGAAGTGACCATCGACGCCTTCTGTCCCATCTCCAAAGAGCCGGACTATAAGAAGTGCGCGGTCAGAATCGAGAAGGTGTCCTAATGGCTGAGCAGCCTGTAGCTTCCCCTTCCCAAAAGAGGCGATCTGTTGCCACTCCATTTCGCCTGATTTTTATTGGTCTGGTTGTGCTGTTGATGGCGTCGGCTGTCTATGTGCTGGGGACCAGCTGGGCCGAAGGTCAGGAGCTGGCCCAGCTTTCCAGCCCTTCCGCCGGGGCACAGGCCGTCTTTCCTGCCGAGCCTGTGCGCCTGGATGTGGGCAGCCTGGACTATCTGGCCGAGATGGACACCTATCCGCGCCAGCGGCCCGCAGGCGCGGCGACGCGCTCGTTGGCGGACTATTACAACCGGCGGGCCTTCAACGGCGCGCCGCCCTGGATTCCCCACGAAGTAACGGGGGACGACGGCATCGGTGGCAAGAGTTGTCTCAACTGTCACGCCAGCGGCAGCTATGCGCCGGAAATGGGTCTCTTTGCGCCGATTGTGCCCCACCCCAATCTGGTGGCCTGCACCCAGTGTCACGTGGCGGTGCAGGAGGACGGACTTTTTCAGGCCAGCAACTGGCAGCGCCCCGCGCCGGTGGCGGTGCTCGACGCCGCGCTGGTGGGCGCGCCGCCGCCCATCCCCCATCTGCTCCAGATGAAGGAGAACTGCGCGGCCTGTCACGCGGGCGCGGCTGCCCCGCCGGAGATTGCCACAGATCACATCGAGCGGGCGAGCTGTCAGCAGTGTCACGTGGCCAGCCAGACCGACGCAGTTTGGGTGCGCACACCCCAGGAGGTCCCGTGATGGTAATGGAAATTAACCACAAAGGCACGAAGGCACAAAGAACAGCCGAAAATCGTTTTTCTTCCTTTGTATCTTTGTGTCTTCGTGGTGGAAGAGTCGTTCCCCTTTTGCTGCTTACGCTTGTGTTGCTGGCCGGGTGCGCCAATCCTTTTGTGACTGGTGAGGAGACGCCCCACACTGTGCGGGAGAAGATCGAGCACGCTGCCCTGGCCGAAGTCACTATCGACCGGCTGCCGCTGCTGAGCTTTACCGACTATCTGCCGCTGGAAGGGCCGGTGGCGCTGGATGCCGAGGCGGCGGTCTTTGTGCTGCAACGGACGGACAAATTGAACAGCTACCCCTGCTCCTCCTGCCACATCAAACCGTTGGCAGAATTGCAGGCCGAGAGCACGGCCACAGGACAAAAGGCCCACTGGGATATTGCCCTGAACCACGCGGGGGAAGAGGTGATGGGCTGCACTACCTGTCACAACACCCAGGAAGATGTGGACGAACTGCACACACTCAACGGCGCGGGGGTGGCTTTTGACGCCAGCTATCAGGTCTGCGCCCAGTGTCACACCACCCAATTCAGCGACTGGCTGGGCGGTGCTCACGGCAAACAGATCGGCGGCTGGGCCGCGCCCCGGGTGATGGCGGGCTGCGCCGACTGTCACAGCCCCCACAGCCCCCAATGGGATACGCGCTTCCCCGCCTATCCAATGACCGAACGCAAAGGCGAATAAAAGAGGAAATCAGGCAATGACCTATCGTGAAAACATTAGTTTCGATTTCGGTCCCGAACCGGCTGGTGGGCAAAGAAACCAACCCCGCAACGCCGAGGATATGGGGCTGCGCCGGGCTGTCTCCCAACTGCTGGCCGAGCATCAGGTGGACGATGTGGATGTGGCCCGCATCCCGGAAGATGGCAGCCCGCTCAGTTGGGACGAGATCGGCGACATCTTCCAGCTTTCTCCCGAAGCCCAGGCCGCGGTGGCCGACGCCGGGGAGAGCGGCGCGGGTCTGCCTTCCCGTTTGGAGCAACTGCTACAAAAGCCCATCAACCGGCGGGATGCCATCAAATTTTTGGCTATCGGGCTGGTCACCGGGCTGAGTTTCTTGCAGGCCGCGTGTACACCGATGCCCATCCCCGGCAGTGATAAGGAGCAGGCCAAGCTGAACTGGGAGGAGTATTTTAAGGGCAACTACCGGCTGATGAGCGATGGGGAAAAGCAGGCTACTGTCGAGCGGCTGGAACGGCGCTACGAACTGCGCACGGGGGATCACCCCAGCATCTCCAACCAGCCAGCCCTGCCCGGTGTGCTCTACGGCTACGCTTTCAATATCTCCAAATGTCGGGGCTATATGGACTGTGTGGAAGCCTGTATTCAGGAGAACAACCAGGACCGCTCCACGGATATGCGCTATATCCGCATCCACGAAATGCCCAAAGGCGAGTTCCGCTTCGAGTTTGCCGACGACAGCTATCTCCACGAAGTGCCCGCGGCCGGCCATTTCTATGTGGGAACCCAGTGCTTCCACTGCGAAAACCCGCCCTGTGTCAATGTCTGCCCGGTGAAGGCCACCTGGAAAGAGGACGACGGGCTGGTGGTGGTAGACTACGACTGGTGCATCGGCTGCCGCTATTGCCAGGCGGCCTGCCCCTACGACGGGCGGCGCTTCAACTGGAAAGAGCCGGTCATCCCCCAGGAAGAGGTGAATCTGAACCAACACTATTTGGGCAACCGGCTGCGCAAGAAGGGTGTGATGGAGAAATGCACCTTTTGTATCCAGCGCAGCCGGGGCGGCAAACTGCCCGCCTGTGTGGAAGCCTGCCCCACCGGCGCGCGCATCTTCGGCAATCTGCTGGACCCGGAGAGTGATATCCGCTGGGTGCTGGAAAACAAAAAAGTCTTCCGGCTGAAGGAAGACCTGGGGACCGAACCGAAGTTCTGGTATTTTATGGACTAAGAGAAGTTCGACTTTTTCTGAAAAGTCGAACTTCTGGCAAGCGAGCGAGGCAACGATGCGAGGATTTCTACGTTTTCTGCGCGACGGGATCGACACGGCCACTTCCGGCGGGCTGGGCTATCACATTTGGATGGGGCTGCTCACCTTTGGGATGCTGGCCGGGGCCTATGCCTACAGCATCCAACTGCGCGAGGGGCTGATCGTCACCGGGATGCACGATTACGTGAGTTGGGGGCTGTATATCTCCAACTTCACCTTTCTGGTGGGCGTGGCCGCGGCCGCGGTGATGCTCGTTCTGCCCACCTACATTTTTGGGGATATGGACTTCTTCAAAGCCGTGCTCTTTGGCGAGGGGATGGCTGTGGCCGCGCTGGTGATGTGTCTGGCCTTCATTCTGGTGGATATGGGCAGCCCGGCCAATCTCTGGCATATGCTCCCCCTCATCGGCGTTTTTAACTGGCCCAACTCCATGCTGGCCTGGGATATGATTGCCCTCAACGGCTATCTTTTCATCAACCTGACCATCCCCCTCTATATTCTCTACAAACATTATATGGGCCAGCAGCCCAGCCGGAGCGTCTATCTGCCGGGGGTGATTCTCTCCCTCATCTGGGCGGTGAGCATCCATATGGTGACGGCCTTTCTCTACGCCGGTCTGCCTGCCCGCCCCTACTGGAACTCGTCCCTGCTCGGCCCCCGCTTTCTGGCTTCCGCCTTTGCCGGTGGCCCCGCGCTGATGATTCTGATCCTGGCGATCATCCGCCGCACCACCCGCTATCACGTGGAGAACGCCACCCTGCAAAAGATTGCGCTGATCATCACCGGCGCGGCCCAGGTCAATCTGATTATGCTGGCCTCGGAAATTTTCAAGGAATTCTACACCCCCACGGAACACAGCAGCAGCGCCTTCTACCTCTTTTTTGGGCTGGACGGCCACGACGCGCTCGTCCCCTGGATTTGGAGCGCGCTGGCTGTGAATGTGCTGGCAACAACAATTCTGACCATCCCTTCCCTGCGCAAGCGTATGCCGGTGCTGCTGGCCGCCTGTGGCCTGCTCTTTGTCAGCATTTACATCGAAAAGGGAATGGGGCTGATCGTGCCCGGTTTCATCCCCGAAGCCTGGGGGCGCATCTTCGAGTACAGCCCTACCGCCGTCGAGCTGACCGTCACCGCGGGCATCTGGTCTTTGGGCGGCTTTATCTTCACCCTCCTGGCAAAGCTGGCCATTCCGATTGAGATGGGGGAGGTGCGCTACTCATCCTCCCACAGCGTTTCCCCCTCGGCCACTTCATAGAGCGCCGCACCCTGACGCCGGCCATTGGCCAGCCCCGTGTCCGCGGTGGACGGATCGGCCACCGCGTTCCGCTGCATAAACTCCTCGTCAAAGACGATGCCGCTGCCCGGTGAATCGCCCAGGACAATCCAGCCGTCTTCCATGCGGGTGTCGATAGTAAAGCCCGCCACCCGGCCCGCGTCCAGCACTTCCATCCAGATGTGGTTGGGCAGGGCCGCGGCAAAGTGGGCGGCAAAGTTGCCGGGGCAGTTCATCACCGACACAGGAATTTCAAAGGCATAGGCCAGGTCTGCCACAATCAGCCCGCCGGTGATGCCCCCCGCGCCGCGGCCGATTTCGATCACATCCACCGCCCGGTTGTCCACCAGCGCCATAAATTCGCTCACCGAATCCAGATTTTCCCCGGTTGCCACCGCGGCCCGAATCCCTTCGGAAACCTGGCGTAGCCCCCGATAGTCCCAGCGTCGGGCCGGTTCCTCTGCCCAGAAAATGTCGAATTGCTCCTCGAACTGGCGAATGTGGCGGATGGCCTGCTTGGGTGACCAATATTCGTTGGAATCGATCATCAGTTCCGGCTGCTTGCCGCTGGTCGCCAACGCATCGCGCATAATGCCTATGCGCCGCAGATCGTCCGCCGCGTTCAGCCCCACTTTCAGCTTGCCCGCGTGGACGCCCTTCCCGGCCATTCGGGTATAAAATTCCCGCAGTTCGTCGTCGGAGAGGGGGATGTCCAGCCCGCTGGCATAGGCCCGCACCCGCCGGTTGGACGCGCCCAGCGTCTTCCACAGGGGTTCGTCGTTGAGCCGGGCTTTCAGGTCCCACAGGGCCACGTCCAGGGTAGAGATGGCGTCGTTGACCACCCCCCGATTGTTGCCTTTGAAGGCCCGGTCGATCATCCGCTGCCAGAGACCGCGCACGCCCCGGGGGTCCTTGCCCACCAGCAGTTCCTCGGCCAAAGAATGGATGTGGCGACGTGCGCTGCCCCCGCCCAGTGTCACGCCGGTGACGCCCGCGTCTGTGTCGATAAATACGGCCAGGTGGCTGCCTTTGGCCCAGCCTTTGGGGCTGTTGGCGTCGCCGATGGGCCGGGTCAGGTTATAGGAGTACAGATGGGTTCGCACGCCAGTAATTTTCATGGGGTCTCCTGGGGAAATGGGGAAATGGGCACACCTGTCCCAATCATACCCACAGGCGCAGAAAGGGGCAAGTCGATAGTTTTGCCGGGTCGATTTTGCATGTCTCTTTGGGGTTTTGATTGAGAGATTGCTTCTATCCTCAACACGCAACCGAATGTATACTCAGCAGACCCAGCCAGTGTTCTACTGGATTTTTAAGATTCAATCGGTGAGTCCACTGCAAAAAAGTCGATTTCTCCCGCAGAGAATTTCAGGAGAGAATCCTGCTTTTTATCAGCGGCTATCAGTGGCTCAAAAGGCTTTTTTCAGTAGAGTCAGTCGGTAAATCTGTGTCATCTGTGGACAATGGCTTTCTTGCCATCACCTGAATTCTGAAAATCTGTGTCCAACACTTTTCTGAAATTACCCAGAGAGGAAACGCAAATGAGCGAAACAACAACGACCCGTGAAATCGCTACCCTGGCCGGCGGCTGCTTCTGGTGTCTGGACGCTGTCTACCAGGACCTGCGCGGCGTGGAGCTTATAGAGTCCGGCTATATGGGCGGCCACGTGCGCAACCCATCCTACCGGGAGGTCTGCAACGGCACCACAGGCCACGCCGAAGTGGTGCAGCTCACCTTTGATCCGGCACAGATCAGCTTCCAGGAAATTCTGGAAGTATTCTTCACCATCCACGATCCCACCACTCTCAACCGCCAGGGCGCGGATGTGGGAACCCAATACCGCTCGGCCATTTTCTATCACAACGACGAACAGAAGGCCATTGCAGAAGAGACCGTTCGCGCCATCACCGCGGCCGGGCTGTGGAAAGACCCGATCGTCACACAGATTGCCGCCGCGGACACATTCTACAAAGCCGAAGAGTATCACCAGGACTATTACAGCCAGAACCGCGGCCAGCCCTATTGCCAAGTGGTTATCGCACCCAAAGTTGCCAAATTCCGCAAGCACTATTTGGATCGGCTGAAACGCTAGAAATTGGCCTGTTTTTGCTGATTTGGGAGTAGACAAATTCCTGAAACGGGTGCATACTGTATTTGCTGCATTTCGTTCTCCATTTTTGCACGGCCCATCCGGCATGATGGATTCACCTTCAGGAAGGAAGTTAGAATTGTCCAAGAAGCTTTATGTTGGGAATTTGCCCTACGAGGCAACAGAGGAGCAAGTGCGTGAGATGTTCGTGCCGCATGGGACTGTTGAATCTGTCGCAATGATTACCGATCGGGAAACAGGCCGTTTTCGGGGCTTCTGCTTTGTAGAAATGCCCGATGCCGGAGCCACAGCAGCCATTGCCGCGTTGGACGGCAAGGATTATGGTGGCCGCAACCTGCGCGTGAACGAAGCCCGTCCCAAAGAGGAGGGCGGCGGTCGCCGCGGTGGTGGCGGTTACGGCGGCGGCGGTGGCGAACGCCGTAGCGGTGGCTACAGCGGCGGCGGCGGTGGTGGTGGTTACGGCGGTGGTGGCGGTGGCTACGGCGGCGGCGGTGACCGAGGCGGTCGCGGCGGCGGTGGTGGTGACCGGGACCGGGGCAGCCGGGGCGGCGAACGTCGCGGCGGCGATCGGGACCGGGGCAGTGATCGCCGCGGTGGTGGCGACCGCTGGTAGCACTGGCACACGTTGAATGATCTGAACTCTACTGACAGGCGAAGGCCGTCGCCCCTTGGGAGACGGCCTTTGTCTTCACTGAAAGGAAATGTAATGTCTGCATCCATACCCACACCCACATCTGCACCCGCGCCCATTCGTATCGACGTCTGGTCAGATTTTGCCTGACCGTGGTGCTTCCTCGTCTCCTCCAGTCTGGAGAAGCTACAAACATCCCACGATGTCGCCATTCAGTGGCATTCCTACGAACTGCGCCCCCGCGGTGCAGCACCCATTTCGCCCGAATACCGGGCCGCGATTGAGTCGAAACGGCCCGAACTTTACGAACGCGCCCGCACGGAATACGGCCTGGAGATGAATCCCGGCCCCTTTGGCATCAACAGCCGACCCGCGCTGGTGGGTGTGAAATATGCCGAGAGCAAAGGGATAGGCAATGCCTTTCACCAGGCGGTGCTGAAAGCCTATTGGCTGGAAGCTCAGGCCATTGATGATTTGGATGTGTTGACTGCCATCGCGGTCAGCACCGGCCTGGACGCGGATGGCTTTCGCGCCGCCTTGACAGATGCCACCTTTGTGGAAGCGGTGGATGAAGACATTGCCCAGGCCGCTGCCTATGGGCTACAGGGGGTCCCCGCCCTCATCTTTGCCGAGAAATATCTCGTGCCCGGCGCGGTTCCCTACGCAACACTTGTGCAAGTGGTGGAGGAAGTCAGGCAGAAGGGGTGACCTGTGAGCAACGAACAGCCCAAACCCGGCGGAACCAACCCCTGGACGGTATTGGGTGTGCTGGCATTGGTGGTGGTCGCTGTCTACACAGTTGCCAGCGGGGGTCAGATCAAAAAGTTGGGTATCTTCGGTCTGGAGGTGGAGTTTGAGCAGCGGCAGGACGCGCCTGTGCCGGTGGAATCCGAGGCCGTGCCTACCCTGGCCCCCGCATCGCTGATGGCCGGTAGCCAATGGCTGCCCATGGATTTCAACGGCGATGGGGTGACCGATGCCCAATTCTGGGAAACCGACAGCAACGGCGATGGCATTATTGACTATCGGGCCTTCGACACAGATTTCAATGGCCGCGTCGATCAGCACGTCTATATTGACCCGGCCCAGCCCGGCGGGGCCATCTACGGCTTTGACCCCCAGGAGACCGGCATAGCAGAAAGCTGGGGATGGGACACGGACTGGGACCGCATCACAGACACCTGGGCCTGGGACTTGAATCGCAACGGCTTTTTTGACCAGTGGGCCTGGGATCGCAACCGAGACCGGGTAATCGATCTCTACGGCTACGACCGCAATGAAGACGGCCAAATGGAGGAATACCGGGAGCAGTGACGGGCCATTTGATAAAAAGGGATGCAACGCAAATTCTGCATTGCATCCCTTTTTTGATCTCGGCCAAACAAACGCTTGTTCAAACGCCTGCCAAACGAGCGGTATGGGAAGATGTGTGCGGAAACATTCCCCCTGAACACCGGTCCTGCACGGGTGTTCGTACGCAATCGATTCATCCCTATCGTTCGGGTCATACGAAGGAGGCCCCCAAGTGTTACAAACAAATCGAAAAATGCTGGCGTTCTATCTTCTGCTTCTCTTTCTGCTGGCGGCCTGTGTGCCCCTCAGCCCGCCAACCCCAGGCGAATCGTCTGGGCCAACGGCTACCCCTTTTCCGGTGGCCGAGCCGACAACCACAGACGCCACAGGCGACTGCCCTGTGCCATCTGCCGACAGCCAACTGTTGCGCAATGAAGCGGCTGGCTACTGTCTGCTCCTGCCCGCGAGCTTCGAGGCAAAGCTCCTGGAGGAGACAAATGGGGCAACCGTCTTTGCCCCGGCCACAACCGCGGGCCATGGGGAACGGCTCTTCATCAACATCGAAGACGCCCTGGGCCGCTCGCTGGAAGACGTGGCCGCGCAGGTGCTGATCGACAATCAGATTCCCGGAATGGAGTACGAACTCTCGCCCGATGCCGAACTGGGCGGTGGACCGGCCTATGTCATCGGCAAAATGGCCGGCCAAAATCTCAACCGGCGGGTAATCGCTGTCCACGACGGGCGGGTCTATACGCTGATTTTCATGCCGGATGACGCGGAGCAACAGCCAGCCAACGCGGAAATGGAGACACTCTACCAAGCGGTGATGGCGTCCTTTGCCTTCATTCCGCCCACCCAGCCCACGGGAATTCCCCTGCCCAATGGCTATCCGGCGGATGCGCTCTTCTCCTGGGAGGGGCGAATTCTGGGCGATGGCGGCGCTGTGGCTGCGTGTCAGCGCATGGACATCAGCGCCGACGGGGAAACCCGGCTGGGGACCTGCGCTGAGCTTCAGACCCGGCTGGCCGAGACGCCTGTGCAGTGGGCGGAAATCCGGGAACGCTTCCAGCCCTTCCACTACACTTCCGGCGACTTCGATCTGCACTTCGCGGGCCAGGGCGACATCTATGACCCGGTCTGGAGTCGGGCACTGGGCCGCTGGGCGCAGATGAGCTATGGCGAGATGGCCAGCGGACGGGTCGGCGCGGCCAACCGCACAGCCGTCAGCTGGTGGCTGGGAGAAGTGGAAGGCAAGCCGGGCGCGTGCAAGCATCTGGTCGTGTTGGACTACGGCTACGCCTATGCCAACATCGATCCCTGCGGAGGTGGCGATAATATCTCTACCCGCGGCGGCTGGCTGGAGACGCCCGAAATGAAGCGCTTTGACGGGCTGGTCTATGGCTTTGCCACAGCGTATCAGGCGGAGAATTATTTCAACGGTCTGGGCGGGCAAGAGATGGGCGCAGCCGAGTTCGAGCAGATTGACCAGTGGGCCGCACAGATTTTCGAGCGCTTACAACCGTAGCAACGCCCGCTTTCGTACTGTTGCAGACTTTAGGTGCATCGCACCGGAACAGTTACGCCAATTGAATAGAAAAGAGAGGGCGCGGTCCAACTACACCGCGTCCTCTCTCTTTTGTTTCCGCTTGAATGCAAAGCCGTCTCACCTTTGGCCGGGCGCTTCCCCGAAATGGTCCAGGGCCAGGTGCAGGGAAGGAGAGAGGGACGCGGGGACGGATGAGAAAATGCCCGCCCGAACATCTGCGGGCAGGGAAAAAAGCAAGGCCTGGGCAGTCGCCGGGCTGTGGCTCAGGCGGGGCACTTTGCTCTGGCCGCCGACGCGCCCGCCCAGTCTGTCTGCAAGCCAACGCTGGAAACTGCCCGCGGGGAGAAAGAGCACAAGCGGCGCGGCCAGCCCAAAACCAGCGGCGCTTTCTGTTCCGCGGGAGCGGGCTTTGGCGTAGTCGTAGTGGCTGGCAATCAGCGTGCGGTCCAGTGCGGCGGCAAAGGCCGCGGGATCGGGCGTATCTTCGGCCAGTTCCACCAGCCAGAGATGGCAGGCATATTCGGGTGCGTCCACCAGGCGCAGGCCGGTGGCTGTATAGTCTACCAGCCCCACGCGCCAGTCGGCACAGACTTTTCCCAATACGGCGTCAGTGGTGTGGACCAGCAGTTCCTCGCCGGTAAGACTGAGAAACTGGCTGATACGCCCGCTCACCTCTACCCGGTAGGGCGCGGTGGAGACAAAACGCACAGTATCGCCGATGAGATAGCGCCAGAGACCGTTGCCAGTGGTGATGATCGGCGCGTAGTCGCCGCCCTTTTCCACACCAGCCAAAGGAACAGCCCCGCGAAAATTGCCCTCTTCGGCTTCCCGGCGGGGCACAAATTCATAGAATATCCCCGCATTGGGCAGCAGCGCCATCGGTCCGGCGTCGAATTGGGCCGCATAGAATCCTTCGGTCCCGTTATACGTTTCGCTGTGGAGCAGAGAGGCATCGCCCGCGGCATCCCCAAGAATCAACCGGTTGATCTCCGGCAGATAGGGCGCGGGGTTGACGCCCCCACAGGTGGTTGCAATGAGATTGGGCCAGATTTCCCGCAGAGTGGCAACGCCAGTTGTCTCCCGCACAATGCGCCCAAAATGGCGTATCCACGTGGGCAGCCCGGCCAGGTGGACCACATTTTCCCGCAAAGTGGCTTCGGCCATCCCATACAGCCGCGCCTCCCAATCGGGCAGCAGCGAGATTTCCTTGCCCGGTGTGCGGGTGAATTCCAGCCAGTTGGGGAAGAGATGGACGTTTAGGCCGGTGATGTCGGCCAGGAGAACGCGGGGGTTGTGCTCGGCCTGGCGCACACTGCCCACAAAAAAGATCGTCTTGCCCGCCAGAAAGCGGCGCTGATCCAGCCGGGCCAGAAGCAGGGCCACGTATTGGATAGCCGTTGCCTGATAGACAGTGCGCAGCCCGTCCCGGGTGACGGGTATCTGTTTTTTGGCCCCGCTCGTGCCAGAGGATTCGGCGAACCAGTCCACCTGGCCCGGCCAGAGCACATCCGGCTCCCGGTCGTAGAGCATTGCGTCGATCCACGGGCGCAGGTTCGGGTAGCCCCGCACGGGCACGGCTGCCTGATAGTCTGCCACAGTGCGCAGACGGGCGAAGTCGTGTTCCCGGCCAAAGCGGGTGGCCTGTCCGCACTGTACCAATTGGGCGAAGATGGCTTGCTGGCGGCTGTGAGGGTGGGCGATGTCGGCCAGAAAGCGCGTGCGGCGGCGCTGCACAAAGAGGCGATCGGCCAGGAAGGAGCCGGGTTGGGAGGCCAGAAAGCGCTGGAGAGGAGAAGAGGGGATTGCAGTCATTGTGCATCCATTGGGGCCCCATTAGGCCAATGTTATGCAGAAGTAGACGGCGCGGATCTGTGCAATGTCTCTGGCACAAGCGTGCCCAGAGCCAGGGCCGCGGCCAGACCGATCCCTGCGATGACAAATGTGGCCGGGCCCAGGCCCAAAAGCCCGGCCACCCAACCCACGACAATCGGCCCGCCCATCGCGCCCCCGTCCCCGATCAGCCGCCACAGGCCCAAAAATTCGCTCCGTTCACCCAGAGGCGCAAGATCAGCTCCCAGCGTCATCATTGTGCCCGAACCCAACCCGTTGCCAAACCCAATCAGCGAAGTCGCCAGAAGGAGGGTGAGAAAGCTGCCGGTGAAGGGAATGAGCGCCATGCCCAGCGCTTGAATGGCGAAGGAAGGCACATAGGCAAACTTCCGGCCAAAGCGATCCATCACATAGCCTGCGGGATAGAACATACTCATATCCACCGCCGAAGAAAGCCCCACAATCAGCCCGATTTGGCTCACATCCAGCCCCAGAATATCCGCGGCAAAGAGCGGCACAACAATCCCGCGCCCAGAGCGGATCATCTGGGCGAAGAGCTGGCCCGACCCGGCGGTGAAGAGCACCCGGTAGTTGTCCCGCAGCACATGCCAGAGGTGGCCTGTGTGACCGCGGATGCCGCCCCGGCTGGGCGCGCGCTGGCTGCTTTCCACCAAAAACCAGAAGGGGAACAGGAGTGCAATCAACGCCAATACCGCGTAGAGGAAGAAGGGGGCACGCAGCCCAAGCCACCCGCCCAATGCGCCACCCACAATCGGCCCGATGAAGGATCCCATGCGGTTGATGCCGCCGAAGATGGCAATCGCCCGCCCCCGCTGTCCCGAAGGCGCGGCTTCGGCCAGATAGGCGTGGCGCGAAATGTTCCAAAGGGTGCTGGCAAAACCAACAAAAATCGAGTATAGGATCAGTTCGTAGACCGAAGAAGCCCAGGTGAAGGCGAGTGTGCCCAGCGCCATCCCCGCGATGCCAATCAGCATCGAGCGCTTCAACCCCAGCCGTCCCACCAGCGCGCCCGCGGGCACATCGCCGATAATCATCCCAATGGCGTTGGCAGCCAACACCAGCCCGATCAGCCCATAGGAGAGGGTGAATTCTTCGCGCACAAAAATGGGAAGCACAGGAATGAGCAGACCGCTGCAAAAGGCCAGAAGCAGCGTGGGCACATAGATGGCGAGGACAAGCTGGCGCTGCACAGGCATCTCCCGGTGGTGGTTGCCGATGTGGAGGGAAGGTTGCTCAATTTTTGATCAAAATCGCTTTAGCAGCAAATCGAAATTGGGCAGCCCTGCATTGCGCCCAAATTTATACGAAGGGAAACCCCGGCTGGTGTGAACGTTTGCGCGAGAGAGGAGAGGGGATTACAATGCCAGTAATGACGTTCCCCTCATCCATTGCCAGCGGCGAGGCCTCTCCATGCCAAACATCCCAACAGCCAATCAATACATTGACGCCCACGTCCATTTCTGGAACCCGAATCAAATCGACTATCCCTGGCTCGTCGACGCGCCCGCCATCAACCGCCCCACTTTTCCCGCGGATTTGGACGCGGCCCGGGGCGAACTCTCCCACGAATTGGCGGGGATTGTCTTTGTTGAGGCCGACTGCAACCCGGCCCACGCGCTGCGCGAAGCCGAATGGGTGACAGCCCTGGCCGCGCAAGACGCGCGCATCCGGGGAATTGTGGCCCACGCCCCCCTGCAAAAGGGCGAAGCCGCGGGGGAAGATCTGGCCGCGCTGCAAGCATTGCCGCTGGTCAAAAGCATCCGGCGACTGATCCAATCCGAGCCGCTGGGTTTCAGCACCGGGGCAGATTTTGTGCGGGGGGTGCAACTGCTGCCAGAATTCGGTCTCAGCTTCGATCTCTGCATTTTTCATTCCCAGTTGGGCGATGTGCTGCGGCTGGTGGAACAGTGCCCCGACGTTTCCTTCATTCTCGATCACATGGGCAAGCCGGGCATCGCCGCGGGGCTGACGGAGCCATGGAAGTCCCAGATTCGGGAACTGGCCCAGCGGCCCGACATCCACTGCAAACTCTCCGGTGTGGTGACCGAAGCGGACAAGCAACACTGGACCGCGGCGCAGGTGCAGCCCTATATGGAACACATTCTGGACTGCTTTGGCCCGGAACGGGTGGTCTTTGGCTCGGACTGGCCGGTGGTGAATCTGGCCGCGGACTATCGGCGTTGGTTTGCCCTGGCCACGCAGACGATCTCCGCCTATTCCCCCGCCGAACAGCAGATGATTTTGCACGACAACGCCGTGCGTTTTTATCGTTTGGGATGACAGAAGTTCGACTTTTTCTGAAAAGTCGAACTTCTACTACCCCTTCACTTTCCCCAGGAGAACCCAATGAGCAGCTATACGCCCAAACCCGAAAACAAATTCACTTTTGGCCTGTGGACAGTGGGCAATCCGGGCCGGGACCCCTTTGGCGAACCCGTGCGGGATGTGATCTCACCCGTGGAGATCGTCCATCTGTTGGCAGAAGTGGGCGCGTGGGGCGTCAATTTCCACGACAACGATCTGGTCCCCATCACTGCCACGGCTGCCGAACAGGACAAAATTGTACGGGATTTCAAAAAGGCCCTGGACGATACGGGCATTGTTGTGCCCATGGCGACAACCAATCTTTTCTCCGATCCGGCCTTTCGGGATGGCGCTTTCACCAGCAACGACCCCGAAGTGCGGGCCTATGCCCTGCACAAAACCCTCCACGCCATCGATCTGGGCGTGGAATTGGGCGCGGGGATTTACGTCTTTTGGGGTGGCCGGGAAGGCACCGAGACCGACGCGGGCAAAGACCCGGTGGAAGCGGGCAAG
Organism: Caldilineaceae bacterium; assembly: GCA_019637685.1. Taxonomy (GTDB): domain Bacteria; phylum Chloroflexota; class Anaerolineae; order Caldilineales; family Caldilineaceae; genus JACQGT01. Next base: position 44,390 of record JAHBVF010000016.1, read on the forward strand.
TGGTTCCGGGAGGCGATGAATTTTCTGTGTGAATACGTGCGGGACCAAAAATACGATCTGCGATTTGCACTGGAAGCCAAACCCAACGAGCCACGGGGCGATCTATACCTGCCCACCACCGGCCACATGCTGGCCTTTATCGAAACCCTCGACCACCCGGAAATGGTGGGGGTGAACCCGGAGATGGCCCACGAACACATGGCCGGGCTGAACTTTACCCACGGGGTGGCCCAGGCCTGGGACGCGGGCAAACTCTTCCACATCGACCTGAACGATCAGAACTTTGCCCGCTACGATCAGGACTTCCGCTTTGGCTCCCACAACATCAAACAGGCTTTTACGCTGGTCAAATTCCTGGAGGATGTGGGCTACGACGGCTCCCGCCACTACGACGCCCACGCCTATCGTACCTCCGACCCGACAGATGTGAGGGCCTTTGCCAGCGGCTGTATGCGCACCTATCTCATCCTGAAAGAGAAGGCGGAACAGTTCCGCCAGGACGGGGAGATTCAGGCCCTGCTGGCCGAGATCAAAGCGGACGACGGCTCGATGGATCACCTGCGGGGCGCGTATCTGCCGGAGAAGGCCGCGGCAGTCAAGGCCCACAGCTTCGATCGAGTGGCCCTGGGCAAACGGGGCAAACCCTATGAACGGCTGGATCAACTGGTGGTAGAACTGTTGTTGGGTGTCCGCTAACAGGCGATTGCCGCCAATTTATGGAAATGGTAGATGAGAGGTGAGATTGTTGCCCGATCTCGCCTCTCGTTTTGCACCCACACTCTTCATCTTCAACTTCCCACAATTCCCTGACACAAGCGAGAACATTTTCATGCGTAAACACGCGATATTTATCACCGGAGCCAGCGGTGAAGTAGGCCACGCGCTCATCCGTCACCTGGCCGCGGACGGCAACAACCGGCTGCTGACGCTGGATTTGAAGGCGCTGCCGCCGGATATTGCCAGCCTGACCACCCACGTCCAGGGCGATATGCTGGACACGAATCTGTTGGCCCGGTTGGTCAGCGAATATGAGATCGATACAATCTATCATCTGGCCGCACTGCTCAGCACCCGGGCCGAATTCAGCCCGGAGATGGCCCATCAGGTCAATGTGGAGGGGATGCTCACCCTTTTGAAACTGGCCGCGGAGCAGAGCCAGTGGCGCAGCCAGCCCATCCGGTTTATCTTCCCCAGTTCCATCGCCATTTATGGCATGCCCGATCTGGAAAGCAAAAATCTGTACAGCCGGGTGCGGGAATTTGAGTGGAACCAGCCCCGCACAATGTACGGCTGCAACAAAATTTATGGGGAGATGTTGGGCAACTACTACAGCAAACATTTCCGCCAATTGGCCGCGGAAGAGCCTGTGTACATCGACTTCCGCTGTGTGCGCTTTCCGGGGCTGATCAGTGCCTTCACCCTGCCCAGCGGTGGAACCAGCGACTACGGCCCAGAGATGCTTCACGCCGCGGCCAAAGGGGAAGCCTATGCCTGTTTTGTGCGGGAAGATGCCCGTATCCCCTTTATGACAATGCCCGACGCGGTGCGCTCGCTCCTGCTCTTGGCCCACGCCCCCCGCGAGAAGCTGACCCGCCGGGTCTACAATGTGACCAGCTTCAGCCTCAGCGCGGAGGAAATTCGGGACCGGGTGGTCGCTGCTTTTCCAGACGCGCAAATCAGCTTTCAGCCGGACCTGAAGCGCCAGGCCATTATCGATTCCTGGCCCGCGGACCTGGACGACTCGGCCGCGCGCCGGGATTGGGGCTGGTATCCCGAATACGATGTGGAGAAAGCGTTCGAAACATATTTGATACCCAACATCCGTGGACTGTATGGAAAAGGCTGAGGTGTACGATTGCCCTATACGGACTTGCTACTTTTTCCATCAACGGGTATGATCGTTTGAGCAATGACTGAGACATCGACGCCCCCAGACGATTGGTCCTGATTCATGCGCAGGCTTTTTGGCTTTCTCAAGCCTCACAGCAAGTTACTCATCGCTTTGATGGCCGTCAATATCTTTTTGTCGGCTCTGCTCACCATTGCACCGCTGGTCATCAAGGCCATTGTGGATCAGGTGATCGATCAGAAACAGTTAAATCTGCTCCTCCCCTATCTGGGCCTGCTGCTGCTGGTGACGGGCGGGCGGGCGGTGGCCACCTGGTTCTATTCCTACGGCCAGAACCGCCTGGGCCAGTTGGTGATGACAGATGTGCGGGCCGCGCTCTATCGCAAGCTGCTGGCGCTGCCCTACAGCTTCTATGACAAGGAGCAGACCGGGCGGCTGATGAGCCGGATCAGCAGCGATGTGGAAAGCACCCGCATCTTCCTCTCCCAGATTCTGGTGGAATCCACCAGCCACATCTTCACAATTCTCCTCTCCGGTATCGTTTTTTTCCAGCAAGACCCTCTGCTTTCGGCGATTGCCATCATTCCTGTGGTCATATCGGGCGCGGGGATGTACTACGCGCATCAGGTGCTCACCCAACCCTGGCAACATCAGCACGAACGCATTGCCCGAATGTCGGCCACCCTGCAGGACAGCCTGAGCGGCATTAAAGTTGTCAAAGCCTTTGCCCAGGAAGACCAGGCCCGGGGGAAATTTGATGAAGTGCAACAGGCCGTGCGTCTGGGCAGCCTGGGCATCAGCGACGCCTGGTCCAAGCGGTGGGCGCTCATCGGCAGCCTGCCGCGCTTTATGCAGTTGGCACTGATTCTGGTGGGCGGCTATCAGGTGATGGATGGGGAGATTACCCTGGGTACACTGGTCGCCATTCTCAGCCTGAGCCTGCTGCTGATGGGTGCGGTCAATGCCCTGGGGACCCAACTGAACAGTTTCAGCCAGACAGCTACAGCCGCGGTGCGCATCTTTGAACTGATGGATGAAGAAGTGGCGATCCATTCCCCAGAGGGGGCCGAACCGGCGCAAACGCACACAATTCGTGGCGAAGTCGAATACCGCAACGTCACCTTCAGCTATCCGACCTCCATCGCCAAAACGCTGAAGGATGTGAATCTACTCATCCCCGCCGGCTCGTCCCTGGCTGTTGTGGGCGCGACCGGCAGCGGCAAAAGCACCCTCATCCATCTGATTGGCCGATTCTACGATCCGACCAGCGGCCAGGTGCTGATCGACGGGGTGGATGTACGGGAAATGGATCTGCAGGGGCTGCGTCGGCAGATCGGAATGGTTTCCCAGGACACGCTCCTTTTCAGCGCGACGATTGCCGAGAATATCGCGTTTGGCCGGCCCAATGCCACCCAAGAAGAGATCGAACGGGTGGCCCGGCTGGCCCAGGCCCACGACTTTATCAGCGAGATGGCCGAGGGCTATCAAACCCATATCGGCGAGCGGGGTGTGGGGCTTTCCGGCGGCCAGCGCCAGCGGGTGGCGATTGCCCGCGCCATGCTGCTGGACCCGCGCATTCTGATTCTGGACGATTCCATGTCCGCGGTGGATTCCCAAACGGAGCGGCTGCTCCAGGCGGCCATCGGCGAAGTGATGCGAGGGCGCACAACGATTCTGGTGGCCCACCGGTTGGCCACTGCCCAGCGCGCCGACCGCATTGTGGTTCTGCGCGAGGGCGAGATTGTGGAGATTGGAACCCACGACGAACTGGCCGCGGCGGGCGGCTATTATGCCCACGTGCTGGAGATGCAGCAGATGAATGCCGAAGAATCGGTGACGGATATTCTGGGTGTCGCGCCGGCCATAACAGCGGTAAAAGCGTAAAAATCTACGGCACAGAGCCTCAGGAAAACCCTTATGCTACGCAGTCTCGTCAAACCAATCGTCATGCGGGATATGGACGCGCCACCGCCGATGGCTTCGACCCTGCGCCGTCTCTTTGCCTATCTGCGTCCCTACCGGCGACGGATGGCAGTCACCCTCTCCATCTACGCCATCTGCGTCACAATCTCCCAATTTTATCCCTACATCGACCGCATCCTCATCGACGATCACATCGCGGTGGGTAAGCGGGAGGGCTTTCTGCCGTTGCTGGCCCTGGCCGCGGTGGCCCACGCACTCGTCTGGTTGGGTGTGCTGGCCCGCTCTCTGCTCATCCAGCGGGTCAGCCTGAACATTTTGGTCGATCTGCGCCACCAACTGTTCGAGCACGTGGTCAATCTCTCGTTCACCTTCCACGAGCGGGAGCCGGTGGGCAAAACGATGACCCGTTTCATCGGCGACGCCAACACCGTCAATGATTTCCTGACCAACCAATTGGCCAATGTCGTCAACGATGTGATGTCGGGGATTATTGTGATTGCCCTGATGTTCGCCATCAATCCAGTGCTGACGCTCATTGCGCTCTTTATGCTGCCGGTTCTGAGTATTATCGGGCTGTTTATGCGGCCCCGGCTCTACAACGGCTGGGATCGGGTGCGGGAAAATATGACCCGGTTCAACATTTTCCTGGCTGAGAATATTGCGGGGATGCGGGTGATTCAGGCCTTTACGCGGGAGGAGGTCAATCTCGCCCAGTTTCACCAGGCCAACGAGCGGGTGGTGAGCGAGTGGATGAACGTCATCCGCTTGCAGGCCTGGTTCTCGCCGCTGGTGGAGATCACCCGCAGCGCGGCGCTGGTGGTTGTGCTCTATGTGGCTGCCAATCAGTTGGGGCTGGGCGGGGACGCGCTGACTGTGGGCACGCTGGTGGCTTTCACCGCCTACATCAACAATCTGTGGGGACCCATCAGCACATTGACCAATCTCTATGTGGTGATGCAGGCCACACTGGCCTCCGCGGGGAAGGTATTCCAATTGCTGGACGCGCGCCAGACAGTGGAAGACCGGCCCGACGCGGTAAGCCTGCCCCGGATCAGCGGGCGAGTGGTCTTCGAGCACGTGGATTTTGGTTACGACGAGACCAAACGGGTGTTGCGGGATGTGAATCTGACGATTGAGCCGGGACAATTGGTGGCGCTGGTGGGGCAGACGGGCAGCGGCAAGACGACGATTGCCTCCCTGCTCTGTCGCTTCTACGATGTGATCGGTGGGCGCATCACAGTGGATGGCTACGATCTGCGCACAGTCACCCAGCGTTCCCTGCGGGACCAGATCGGCGTTGTGCTGCAAGAGCCGTTTATCTTCACAGACACCATTGCCCACAACATCCGCTATGGCCGGCCCGGGGCCACAGACGAGGAAGTCATCGCCGCGGCCAAGCAGGCCAACTGTCACAATTTTATTATGAAACTGAGTGACGGCTACAATACCATTGCCAGCGAGCGGGGCGCGCAGTTCAGCATCGGCCAGCGCCAGCTTCTCTCCATTGCCCGGGCCATTCTGGCCGATCCCCGCATCCTCGTCCTGGACGAAGCCACTTCCGCCGTGGACACGGAGACCGAAGTGCTGATTCAGGAAGCCTTTGCCCGGCTGATGGCGAACCGTACAGCCATTGTCATCGCCCACCGCCTCTCCACCATCCGCAAGGCCGACCAGATTGTCGTGCTGAAGCAAGGCCGGGTGGTGGAATTGGGAACCCACGAAACACTCATGCAGAATCCCGACGGCTATTACACCGCCCTGGTCCAGGCCCAGGCGCGGGGAGAGCACTAACAGCGCTCGCCCTTTCCCCGCCTACCACTTGGGATCGCCCACAGCTACATCCACCCCATCGGGCAATTCGAGAATTCCCCCCGCCGCAACAATCTGCGACTGCATTTGACTGATGTCGATCTCCCGGGGGCTGCGTCTGCTCTGCACGGCCAACGCCGCGGCGATGCCCGCGGCCTGGCCCATTCCCATGGCCGTGGCCGTGACCCGACTGGAAGCCAGAGCCTCGGATGTGGCCGAGTGGCAACGACCGGCCACGAGCAGATTCTCCAATGCCTGGGGCAAGAGAGTGCGATAGGGAATGTGATAGGGCGGTGTCCAGGGGATTGTGTGATAGCCAGACTCTTTGGGTGGATGGCGATCCAGCCGCCACGCGCCCAGGACCACATTGTCGTCGTGGCGGCGACCCTCAGCCACGTCGTCGCCAGTCAACACATATTCGCCCACAATGCGCCGGGATTCCCGCGCGCCCGCGGTCGGCCCGCTGGCCATAAAATAGGCATCGGCAAACTCCGGCAGCTCCGCCTTCCAGAGTTCGTACATTTTCCACGCATCTTTGCGCCCCTGAATTTCAGCCGCGGTCCAGTCGTCCGGGTCTGTGCTGTCGCCGGGGAAGCGGGTGGCGTTGAAATAGACATCCCGCCCGGAGAAGGTGGCGGGATAGGGGCCGCCGTAAAGGCCGATCTCTCCCCGCTGTTGCGCGGCCTGCAAGACAGCCGCACAACGCCGACGCATTTCGTAGCTGGGTTGCAGATAGGCCAGGCGGAAGTGCAGGCTCATTGGCTGCAAAGGGTCGGCCTTTTCATAGGCCGCGCCGGCCCAGGCGGCCACATCGCCATCGCCGGTGCAGTCGATGACAACTTTGGGCTGAATCGCCACCAGACCGGCTTTGTTGCTGACCAGCACTGTCTCCACCCGACCGTCGCGGGCGATCACATCAGCCACCTGACTGTGATAGAGAATCTGCACGCCTGCTTCGCTCAGAATCTCATCGGCGGCCCGTTTGAAGCGTTCGGGATCACAGCGGGGAATGACCCGTTCCGGGTGCATCTCCACAAAAGAGAGATCGCCGTTGACGTTGTAGTGCAGGTGGGGTCCCTGGCCGGGCTGAATGACGCCCATGCGCTCCAGCATTTCGAAGACAATTCCGCCCACCACAGGCGCGCCCGTGCGTTCGTCCACAAAGCCGTCAAAGGCCGAACCGATAATGGCGGTGAAGAAGCCGCCGGCAAAGCCCATCCGCTCGACAAGCAGCGTGCTGGCTCCGGCGCGGGCCGCGGCCACAGCCGCGCCGATGCCCGCCAGGCCCGCGCCGCAGACCAACACATCTGGCGTGGCAATGACGGGTAGTGTTTTGGAATAGGTGTACATTGAAAAGGCTCCGCCTGCATGGGATGGGTTAGGTCTATTCGGCATAGAATTCAGCCTGGAGGCCGGTGGGGACGCTGGTGGGGATTGTGTCGTTCCAAGCGATTTGGTGTCCTCTGGTCACATTCACCTCGGCTATGGATGAAAAAATGGATCGGATTCGATTCTGTCGAAACACTGCCCATAAGAGAGGCTGTTATCGATTTCGATCCACTGGCCGTTATGACGATGAAAGGCCAGGGCAAAGGTATCGTTGCCCTGGTATTCCATGCGAGCGAACTTCGATTCGAAGGTGGGCGTTATGGCATTGGGACCTGTGACGCGGTAGGTGGAGAAGAAATAGAAGTATCGCCCCCGCCAGTAACAATCGATCTGCTCGATGTAATTGAACTGGGGGTTCTCCGGCGGCGGCTCCAGATAGGTGGGTGCGAGAACAGTTGCGATCAGTTCGTCGCCCCGCCGTTTGATTTCGTCCTTAAATGTGGCAGGGACGGTGACGTTCGCTTTGCGTTTGGACGGGGAATGGACCCAGCGCTTTTGTTGTGCTGCCATTGGTTGTACCCTCGGTTATTGGACTTTTGACAACGGCGAAACGACTCAACTATCGTTGAGTGAAAAGAAGAATCTGTACAAGTGAGCCAGGGAACCAAAATCAGGCCGTTGTGGCGGTTTTTGGTCCCTTGACAACTACTTTTTGGCGTGGTCGCTTGGGCAATCGGGTGCCCCGACGCCGACCTGGCGAATAACCTCGGTGTTTGGGAGGCTGTGCCGGTGTCCCCAACTGGCGAATAATTCGGGCAAAGTCCCTCTGCACCAGAGTCGGGGAGATAAGCCGTCGTTTCATCACAGGCAGGCTGCGTTCCCAAGGACGAGGGAGGGCTTCGGCCAGATGACGAGCCATCCAAAGCTGTGCATAGGCAACGTGAACCAGTTGCCACCAGTGTTCCTCCCGCTCGACATCAGGTGTTTGAAAAGCAATCAGACAGAGTTTCTGCTTGCCGAAGCGGAAGAAATGTTCCAGGTTGAAGCGACGGTCATAGCTCTGGTAGATGTGGAGCAAGGTCAGTTCGTGACGCCGCCCCCCCATGACCAGTAGCCAAAGGGGATGCTTGCAAGCCTGATTGCCTTCTGCGTCATAGCGCACAACCTGGACCAGGGTGAAAGGATGCTCATGCATGGGCAGCTGTTGGGGCTTGCGCTTGCCTCGCATGAGCATATTGTGCCAGGCCTGGATTTCAATCCGGTAACGCTTGCCCCGACGACTGCTCTCCCATAGGGTTTGGGTTTCGTCTGGCGTTGTCCAACTTTCCGGGTCAGAGAGGGAGAACTTCGTCCCATACCAGGTTGGATGCCCTTTGCCTGGACTGGAGGCTTCTGTCTCTGCCGGTCGATATTGATGGTGGAATGTTCGGTTGCTGCGCACACGTGCTATAGTGACCAGGTTGGAGAACTGGCGATGACGATGCAAATAGGCTGGTTTGCTGTAACTGGTGTCGCCCACTTCCACAGTCAGGTTGCGCCCAAAGGGAAAACGGCTATCCTCCAACAGCGAGTCGATTTGCTCTGCCCCTACCATCTCTTTGTCGTCCCTACTGTGTACCCGCCGGGAGAGCAAGGGCACAACCCAACTGGGGGTCAAACCGGCTTCTTCTTCCAGTCCCACAGCCACCGTTGAGTATTGATGGCCGATGGTCACCGGCAGTTTCCCTTTCACCACTTCTGGCTGATAGACCATTCCCCGGTCCTCCAGCGTCTGGGCGTAAGGACGAGGGGCTGGTGTCACATCCACCATCAGCAGCCAGAACGGCCTCTGTCGGGGACGTGGCAGATAGGAAATCGTCCGTTCCGCCAGCCAATTCTCCGGTAGATTCGCTTCGTCGATTGCCTTGAATAGGCTCGAATAGCTCCGTCGGAAAGCCGGGGATAGGCTATATTCCACCACTGATTTCGCATCGGGCGTACTACACATGGCGTCCAACAGTTCCATGACTGTATCTGCTCGATTGTCGAGCTTCTGGTACAATCTGTACCGAAACTGCTCCAGATCTTTCGTGCTCTGTTTGATATCCATGCACTTCTTCTGGCGCAGTTTTCCTTTTTCGTCAACTATTCCCTTGTCTCGTTTGTGTTCCCTTTGTCAAAAGTCCAATCGGTTATGTGGATTGTATGTGGAGTTCGGTCAGCAGACCGGGGGTGGGAGCGGCGGGGATTACGACGATCCAAAACATTGCGCTTTTCTCCTGTCCATCACCACTGATACGCGTTCAGCACCCAAAAACCACCGGTGACAATTGTAGTGCTATCCTCCAAATTGGCAATTGCCCGCACGATGTCGGCGTATGTCATATCTTTGCTGGGATCGTTGTCCTGATAGACAGCAAGAATGCCCGGATGATTGGGCAAAAGATTGTGTAAATGGAGAAAATCGGCGGCGTTGTAGGTGAGAATTACCTGGTTGGTGGCGCGGACATAAGCGAAATGAAGCCCGTCATCAGCGCCTGTCAATGGCGGTTCTGCTTCCGCCGGAATCTCCACCGTATGGCCTGCTGCCTGCAAAAGAGCGCGTAGACGATAGGAAAAAGCACAGTCATCCAGATAAATGCGCAGGCTCAAGTTGCACCCCCGCCGCGGCCAGACGCTGACCTTCTTCGCTACTTTCCTGGTCCACCAGTTCGCTGTTGATAGAGTAATACAATTGGGCTTCACGCACCTGGGCCAGAGGCAAATCCATATCAGCCGCGGCCTCTTCGTCGTTCAGGCCGTTGGCCCGCATCCTGTAAATCAGTTGGCCCACGCGCAGGTTGCGCCCAGTGAGGTAGGGCTGCTTGTAGCCGCTTTCCGGTCGCTGGCGCAAAAAGGTGTAGTGTTCAAAGAGAAGCGGTTCGGCAGCCGGAACACTCAATTCTTTGTATCTGTCCAGTTTTTGGGCGTTTTCGTCATCCACGCTGACAATACGCTGGCCAGAAAGCCGCTCGTTCAACACCCACAGGAAGGTTCCATAGGCCTGTTGCAGCAGATCGGCGCGGGAACGCACCGACAGCCGTTCTGCCAGATAGGCCAGCAGCTTCGCTTCGGTTTCGGACAGATCAACCTGTACACGGACTTTTTTGGCAGCAGTTGCCATCTTTTGCCTCCCTTCACGCAAAGCACACTCCGATTCTACTCCAAAATGGAGAGGACGTCAATGGTCAGAATTTTGTTTCGGCGTAAGGTTCGGCCAACAGGCCAGTGGCGAAGATGTGGTGGGGATTACCCGATCTGATGTATTGAAGTTTTCTCAACTTCCCCTACTTTTTTGACACATAGGCTTGTTCTTTTTGTAGGCTTTAGAGTCAAAGCATATATTTGGTTAATTCTTTGGTCTTTAATTTGGATGGATCAGTGACTTCTGGTATTAGCAAATCATCACAAAAGAACATCACCTCAGCCCCAAGATATCGATCCTGCGCGCTATAGTTTAGCCCGTAATGCAACACCCTACGATCGGCGTACAACGACCTTATCTCAAAGGCATCGTCATAAGACACAATCCACAAATTCTCAAGCTGCTGGATTTGTTTTGCCACACTTTCATGTTCCCGTTCCCCATAGAAATTTGTATATAACAGTTGTTGCCCTTTGACATAATACGGTGGATCAAAATATGACAGACTTCGTTTTCCAATACGTGGAAGTACATTATCAATAAATACGCTTGCATCAAGATTAAATAGATGAATCCGATCTCTGAAACGGGCAATTCGTTCTATTCGTTTTATTAAGTCTTTCTTATTATACCGAGCATCCAATTTCCAATTTCCAATTTGCTTCTTCCCCCCGATTACTCCACCACTAATGATTCCAGAACGGTTAGTGCGATTCAAAAAAAAGGTGGAGAATCCTAATTCAAGATGCGACACATCGGACTCTATTTGCAACTGTTTTTGACGTTGCCATTCATCGATTGTAACGGAAGTATCGTGGATCAATTGGCACAGATGATCCGTAGAATTCAGCACTGAATGCCAAAATGAATAGACGGACGGATCTAAATCATTTATATAAATTCGACGAACATATTCATCAAACAGCAGGCTTAATGCGACGCCAGCACCGCCAGCATATGGCTCTATATAGTCGCCATCAAGCAGGTCGTTCTTAATGAATATCAACTTTATGAAGTTTGCAAGCTTACGCTTGCCACCTGGATATCTAAACGGAGAGTAAAAAGGCATTTGAGGGTCTCGATGAGAACATTGAAGCAAAAAAGGAGTCAGTTCGACCACAGTTTTTCAATAAACGGCTGTAGGTCATCCCAAGTAATGAGTAATTCAGAAGCTATTGGGGAGAAATGGCGATTATGCACGTATCCATGCATTGTCTTAACCGATGCTACCAACAAAGTCTGCCCGCTAATAGCTTTGTATACAGGTGATAGTTGATTCTCAGACAAAATACTCTTGCCTTTCATGTAATTTGCAGCACCTGAAAGCTTCTGAGACAGAAACGAATTCTCAATCTGTTGCTCAGACCATTTTACCTCAAACTCCAAATAATGATCTAGGCTAAGTTCAAGGAAGACTCGCAACATAACAGCGCAAGCATTTGGATACTCCACGACTCTCAAATTTCTTAACTCTCGATAGACGCCGTTGATTCGATGTTGGTCGATTCGCAATGAACAATTTGCAGGTACCAACTTGCTTCTCGTTGTGGGTTTAGACCTGCTGCTACGCTGAATCAAAGTGTGCTTTGTAGGGGTTACATCATTTACATCTTCAAGCGGTCTTGCTGAATCATTTATTGTCTCTGGTATCGGCAGATCTTCCTGTCCTACTTTATTCACATAATCGATTCGTTGATCCTGGCGTTTGATGTCACTAACGGTTATTCGTTTAGTTCCGATATCTTCAACGACACGCGTTAGGCCTTTCAAAACTTCTGCCGCAGGGAAAGCTGTAGATAACTCTCCTTCCTTTTTTTCGATTCCTAATTTTTTACGGACATAAGGGGTGTTTACAAGTCTTTCAAGATTTGTAATCGGAAACGTACCGGCCTCAATTTTCTTACGAGTTTCATCAGTAAGTTCTGCATTTTCTCTGACAAAATCAAGTATTTGAAGGCTGACAGGCTTGCTTCCTTTTCGTGCATCATACCGTGCGGCAACCTGTCCATCCCACTCAACTAACCCAGCTCCTTGGTTCTGCCCTCGATGAATCAACTCAATCCAAATATCGGCGTTTTCTCGTGTGGGAAATACGACACAAGTCAATTCTTCTATAGGCGCATGAGAGAATTTTCCTGCCATATCACGCAATTTCTGGGCAGATCCTCTATCAAAAATGTCATCTGCTATTGAGGGGTTCTCAAGTAGTTTCAGAGCCGCAACCCGGCGATTGCCGTCAAGAACAACAAACATCCCTTCATCTCCTTTTGCAGGAGTCACAATCGGCAAATTAGCAGGATTTGGGCCATTCTCTACGAAGTGCTGTGCAAGTGCAACAAGCTTATCCTTTTGCCCTTCTGCCATCGCACGAATAGCGTCCCTCTGAATTGGTTTTTCTTCTGGCAATCTGGGATTCTGGCTGTCAAGCAAAAGATTAGACAACCTGATGTTTTCTTCGTACATTATTGTCGTACCTATTCTGAAAAGTGAGTTTGAACAATTCTCATGATGTCCTCATTCTACCATCCCTTACGCCCACCCTGCAACCAACAAAAAAGAGGCGAGAAGCACCCAGCCTCTCACCCCTTCACCTTGTCATCTTGTCATCTTCTCATCCTGCCATCCCCTCACTCACCCACTCCCCCCAATCATCACCCCATCCACCCGAATCGTCGGCGAGCCCAGCGCGCCGAACATGGGCACGAATGTCAGGTCGCTGCCCACCGCGGAGACGTTGCGCAGCAGGTCCTGCAGGGAGATGGCGATCGTCACTTCATTGACCGGATGGCTGAGCTTGCCCCCCTCAATCCAATAGCCTTTGGCCGAGACCGAATAGTCGCCGCTGATGGGGTTGATGCTGGCGGTGTTCATCACCGTCTCCACATACAGCCCGCTCTCCACCCCGGCGATGACATCCTCGGCGCTCTGGGGGCCGGGCTGGAAGTAGAAGTTGCTGGCCGACAGACCGGGCAGACTGCTGTGACCGGCGCGGCTGGCGTTGCCCGTGCTACTGGCAGTGCCGTCCCGGGTGGCGGTGTAGTGGTCGTGGAGCACCGCCTGGAAGACCCCCTCGTCGATGAGCCTCGTGGCGCCCGTAGGCACGCCCTCGTCGTCAAAGGGACGGGTGGCCACGCCGCCCGCCAGCCGCCCGTTGTCCAGCAGTGTCACCATATCCGACGCCACTGTCTGGCCCTGCTTGCCCTGCAAAAAGGAACGGTTGCGCTGGATGGCGTCCGCGCCCAGGGCACGGGAGAGCGCGCCGGCGATGGAGACCGCGGCAAAGGGCGAATAGACGACTGTGGCGCTTTGGGTGGGGACGGGTTTGCCGCCCAGCATCGCCACCGCCTTGCGCCCCGCATCCCGCCCCACCGCGTCCGGGTCAAAGTCGGCCAGGCGGGAGCCAAAGCCGAAGCCAAAGGCCATGGACCGGTCATTCTCGTCCGCGGCCATCGCCATTGTGTAGCCGCCCACGAATGTTTTGTCATAGCTGCCCGCCACCCCATTGGTGTTAGCGATGGCAACGGTCCCGCTCTGGCTGAGGAATGTGCAGCGGTTGGTCAACACCACACGGGGATCGTAGCCCCGCGCCGCCTGCTCGATGCGTTTCGCCATCGCCACTTTTTCTTCCACAGGCAGGGCCACAATCGCCGGGTCGTAGATTTCCAACTCTTCATCGGGAATGGGTTGGGGGCTGGGCAGGCCGCGGTACTCGTCGCCGTCGGCCACGTCGGCCAGGGCAATCGCGGCGTCGATGGTGCGGGCCAGGCTGGCGTCGGAGAAGTCGGAGGTATAGGCATAGCCCATCTTCCCCTCCCGGATCACCCGCACGCCAATCCCTTTGCTCCCGGCCTGGGAGAGCTTCTCCACCTGGCCCCGGTCCACCAAAATTTCCGAGTTCTGCCCCACATTGACAAACGCTTCTGCCGCCACACCCCGCTGCCCGGCCTGGGCCACAACGGATTCGGCGAGTTCGAGATAGTTCATTTGAGTTTTCTCCTAAAAAAAGGGAGAGTAGAGAAATAACTATCCGCAGATGGCACAGATTTTCACAGATAGAAATGGAAAATTTGTGTCCATCTGAGAAATCTGTGGATAGATCGTTCTTGTGAACCGCCTACTCTCCAATCCTCAGTCGCTGATTATTCCGTCCCACCCACTGTCAAGCGCGGCACCCGCACCGTTGGCTGGCCCACACTGACCCGCGCCCACTGGCCTTTGCCGCACATCCCCCGGCCTGGGTCCAGGGCCATATCCGTGCCGATCATATCGATCTGGCGCAGGGTTTCCGGGCCATTGCCCACCAGCGTTGCCCCTTTGATGGGCGCGGTCAGCTTGCCGTCTTCGATCAGCCAGCCTTCAGTAATCGTAAAAACGTAGTCACCCCGGCCAATCTCCACCTGGCCGCCGCCCAGCTTTTTGGCATAAATCCCCTTCTGCACCGAACGGATAATCTCCTCCGGGTCGTGGGGGCCGGCCCCGATGTACGTATTCGTCATCCGGGGCATGGGCATATCCCGGAAGCTCTGACGGCGGCCATTGCCGGTGGAGGCGCGGCCCGCGCGGCGGGCTTCGGTCAGGTCCCACATATATTCACGCAGAATGCCGTTTTCAATCAGGACTGTCCTCTGGCTGGGCGTGCCCTCGTCGTCAAAGCGCAGGGACCCCCGGCGGCCCGGAATCGTGCCGTCGTCCACTGCCGTCAGAAAGTCCGGCCCCACCCGCTGGCCCACCAGCCCGGCATAGGCCGACGCGCCTTTGGTGATGAAATCCGCCTCCATACAGTGGCCGCAGGCTTCGTGGAAGAGGACGCCGCCCCAGCCGTTGTTGATCACCACCGGCATTTCGCCCGCGGGTGCGGGCCGGGCGTCCAGCATCAGCACCGCGGATTCGGCCGCGTCCCCGGCCAGGGCCACCGGGTCGTTGCTGTCGAGAAATTCCAGGCCGATCTGCCCGCCCATGCCTGTGCGGATGGACTGGCTCGTCTCGCCCCGCCGGGCGGCCACAGTCGTGGCAAACTCCAGAATTTCCCGGTCATCCTCTGCCCAGACGCCATCGGAGTTGTATATCCAGACCCGGCGGCTGGTCTGGGTGTAGCTGGCCTGGACGCTGACGATGTGGGGGCTGTAGCCCCGGGCCGCGGCGTCCATGCGGCGCAGGACGGCGGCTTTGTCCGCGGTGCTCATTTCGTCGTAGGCTCGGCGGATGGGGGAGTGGCTGGTGGGCGCGCGTTTCTCCAGATCGACGACAATCCGGGGCGCGTTTGTGCTGCGGGCCGCGGCGGCCGCGGCTCTGGCCGCGTCCATCAGCGCCTCTTCGCTCAGATCGTCCGTATAGGCGTAGGCCGCGGTGTCGCCGTAGAAGACGCGCACGCCGCCGCCGATATCGTTGCCCTGGGTGGCCTGTTCCAGACGTCCCTCGTCCAGGCTCAGGGAAAGCTGTTCTGCATTTTCCAAATAGAGTTCAGCCAGATCGCCACCGTTTATCAGGGCAGCGTCCAGCACTCGGCGGACCGATTCGACAGGGAGCATAAGGGCATCCTTTCTGAATGCGGGGTTCGGAACGGGAGATGTGGAAGGTGGAAGAGACTGTAGCAGATAGGGTGTGTAGCTGCAAGAAAGGCGCTTACCATTTGCCCTGCCTCTGTTTGGAAATTCTCTCCCCCACCCTGCCGAAGCGCGGCAACAGGCGCAGGGACGCTACCTCCTGCACAATAGCCGGGTGGGGGGGCAATTTGTGCAGATAGGCGTGGCGCAGCTGCTCATCGCGGATGCGGCTGGCCTGATTCTGCACCAGTGCAAAGACTTCGGCCAGCAGAGCAGGCGCGCGGCGGTCATCCAGCCCGCGCAGGACCGTATAACAGTTCCAATACATCAGGGCCGGTTGGGCCGCGCCCAGCAACGGTTCGGTGGACAAAAAGGCCAAAACCTGCTCAACCTGGGCCAGGGCGGCCGCCGGTTCGTCCAGGGCAAGCAGGCAGCAAGCCAGACCGCCGCGGCTTTCCATCACACGCACATTCTGCTTCAACTGGGCTTGCACAGCAATGGCTTCGTCATAGGCAGAGCGGGCCTGCGCCCATTGGCCCAGCGCCTGCATATCCTGCCCGATGCCCAGCAGGGCAATGCCTTCGACTGTGGCTGCGCCCTGGGCTTTGCCGATCTCCAGGGCCTGGGTGTGATAGGCCAGTCCCGTCCTGACTTCCCCCAGATGGTTGCAGATCAGCCCCAACGCGTTGTAGGACCAGGCCAGCCCCCCCCGATCGCCGGTGGAACGGTCGATCTCCAGGGCCAGCATCAGGTGATGGCGGGCCTTTGCATAGTCACCCATACGCGAGAGCAGCACGCCCAGGCTGTGGTTGACCAGGGAATGGTGATAGCGATCCGGCTGTTCGCTCAGGTCCTGAAAGAGTTGCTGATAGATGTCGAGAGCCGCGGAAAAGTCCCCGCTCATCTGCTGGACAATGCCCAGATTGAGCCGGGCAATGGTTGCGCCGTGACGGTTGTCGATGGCTGTCTGGGTGCGTTCAGCAGCCTCCAAATAGCCACGGGCCTCCTCGAAGCGCTGCTGGCGCTGGCACATCCAGCCCAGATCGGTCAGGGTATTGCCCTCGCCCAGCCGGTTGCCCGTGCGCCGGTAGAGCGCAAGGGCCTTCTCGCAGTGGGTCTGGGCCTGGGCAAATTCGCCCTGCTCCAGGAATGTCACGCCCAGTTGGCGCAGCACATCGGCCTGATCTCCTTCCAGCCCCGCGTCCTGGGCCGCCATCAACGCCATTTGGAATTGGGTGATAGCATCGGCATAGCGTCCCTGGCGATAGTGAGCCGTGCCCCACTGAAGATAGCCCCGGGCAATAATCGCCTCGCTCTCCTCCTGCAAGGCAAAGGCGATGGCCTCTTCGGCCACCGCGATGGCTTCGGGGTAGCGGCTGCGGATGTTGAGAAAGACAGCCTGGGCCACACGCAAAGAGGCCAATGCCTGGCGTCGGCCCGGCGTATTCTCCGGCATGGCCTGCACCCCGCGGATCGCCTGCCCAAAGGCTTCTTCGGCCTCCTGAAACAGCCCTTTGCGCAGATAAAAATTCCACAACCCATCGCTGGCTCCGGCCAATGCGATCACATCCCCTTCCTCCACTGCCCAGGCCCAGGCATGGCGCACATTGGCCAGTTCTCTGGTCAGATCCTCCAGTGATTCGGAAGTGCGTCCCACCTGTCCAATCAGTGCCAGATAGAAATGGGCGTGGCGTTTCCGGCTCTGGTTGCCCCCTTCGGGCAACTCGGCCAGCCGCTCCCCGGCAAACTGGCGCACCACCTCGTGCAATTCGTAGCGGCCCGCGCCGTTTTGCTGCAAAAGAGACGCATTGACCAGTTGCACCAGTACATCCAGCGAAAAACCGGTCACTTCCAGAGCGGCGTCCCGGTGAAAGCTGCCCCGAAAGATAGAAAGTTGGGCCAGCATTTCCTGCGGCCCAGTGTCCAGCAGCCGCCAGGAGGTCTCCATCACGTGGCGCAGACTGCGGTGGCGCTCGTCTATAGGGAACTGGGGCGCGGTCAGGAAGTCCAGCATATTGGCTTCCAACTGGGCGACCATTTCGGGCAGGCTGTAATGCTCCACCCAGGCCGCGGCCAGTTCCAGGGCCAGGGCATTGCCTGCCACCAATCGGCAGAGACGAGCCAAGACAGTCCGGCTCTGCGCAGAGACGGTAAAAGTATGTTTGCGTTGTCTGGCCCGCTCGATAAAAAGAGCGATACTGGCATAGGCGGTGTCGGGCAGGGGCAGGGGCGCGTTTTCCTGGGGGACGGACAGACCGTCCAGACGCACCACTGATTCACCCGCCACCAGCAGGGGCTGGCGAGATGTCAGCAATAGTTGGCAATTGGGCGCGGCGTGCAGCAGGTCGGTGATAAAGGGAAGCCCAGATGTCAGGTGCTCGAAATTGTCCAGAATCAGCAGCAGGAAACGGTCGCGCAGGTGATGAAAAAGTTGAACCGATGGCTCGGTCGCGCCGGGAGTGGTAGAGAAGACCAGCCCCACAGACTGGGCCAGGGCATTCGCCAGCCGTTGGCCCAAAGTTCCCAACGGCTGGGCCTCCACCTCGGCCAGCGAGGCAAAGCCAACCCCGTCAGGCCGCGCCTCGGCCAGTGCGTGGCCCACGGCCAATGCCAAAGACGATTTGCCCACGCCACCCTCTCCGGCCAGCGTCACAAGCCGGGTGGCCGGTGTCTCCAGCAGAGAACGAACCAGAGAAAGCTCCTCGCCGCGGCCAACAAAGGAGGTCAAGCGCTGAGGCAGATTGTTGCGGCGCGGGGTGGAGACGGGCGGGCCGGGTGGGCTGGGTGCAGTCAGTGTACCCGCGGATATCTGTCGGTGAAGCTCTTGCAGTTTCTGGCTCGGTTCTATGTCCAGTTCCACGGCCAGAAGGCGATGGCAGCCGGCATAGTGGGCCAGGGCCGCGGTGCGCTGACCGCTATAGGCCAGGGCGCGCAACATCTGCCCGTGGGCCTCCTCGTCCACTGGGTCTACGGCCAGCCAATCGGTTGCCAGCCGGATGGCGGTGGTGTGATCCCCCTGGCGGAGTGTGTAGTCCACCAGGCGCTGATAGCTTTGCAGGGCAAGGAAACGCAGCCGCTCCCGCTCGATGAGTGCCCACTGTTCAAAGCCCGACGCGCCGGAGATTTGAAACCCGGCCAAAAAATCGCCCCGATAACGGGCCAGGCTCTGGGCCAGCAGGGACGCACTGGCCGCGGACAGATGCGGGCCAGCCGAGGCAATACCCGCTTCCAGTGCAGCCACATCCAGATCTAACCCGGCGCCGGGTGCAATGGAAAGCGCTTCGGGCGTGATGAGCAGACAGTCGCCGGCGTGGGCGCGCAGACGGGAAAGGACCGTGCGCAGGTTGGAGAGGGATTGGGCGGTGGAGCTGGCGTCCCAGAGCAGATCAGCCAGGAACTCCCGGCGCTGGGGGCCGGGGTTGCAGGCCAGATAAACGAGGAGGGCGATGGCCTTCTGGCTGCGCAGGCCGGTCAGGGGGCGATCGGCAAGGGTCAAGTTCAGCGTGCCCAGCAAATTGATTTGGAGTGATGCAGTCATTGAATTGGCGTTGTTGGCTATGGGCGAAAGACCGTGCCTTTCATTCCGTGTGTCGGGGGTTTCAATTTGGGCCGAATTTTCGTCTATTGTATCACAGATCAGGTCGGGAAAGGATACGTGAAGCGCTGGTGAAGCGCTGTTTTTTTATGCTGGCGATACACACCCCTGTATCCGGCAAAGCTGTTCTGAAAGGACGAATAATGAATCACCCACAATCTTCCATTGGCAATCGTCGTACCATTTCATTGACCGTGGGTCTCTGTCTATTGGCGGCTGCGATCCTGGCGCTGGCGCTGGCACCGACTGCCTGGGCCACTGTGCCTGCGGCCATCACGGCCAACGGCGATCTGGACCCGGCCTTTGACACGGACGGTCGGGTCAGTACTGATCTGGGCGGGGGCGAACGGGCCAATGGCATTGCCCAGCAGCCCGACGGCAGAATCGTCGCTGCCGGAACCAGCAACAACGATTTCGCGGTGACCCGCTACCTGCCCGACGGCTCACTGGACACATCCTTCAGCGGCGACGGCCAGGTGATCACCGATCTGGGCGGCAGCGAGCGGGGCAACGCGGTCGCCATCCAGCCCGACGGCAAGATTGTGGTGGCCGGAACCAGCAACCAGGACTTTGCCCTGGCCCGCTACAATCCGGACGGCTCACTGGACACTTCTTTTGCCGGCGACGGCCTAGTGACGGTCAGCACAGACCCGTTGGGCGGGAACTTTAGGGCCGCCGAAGGCACTTCGGTTGCAATCCAGACCGACGGCAAGATTCTGGTCGGCGGCTCCATCAAACAGGGCGAGCCGAGGAAATTTGCTCTGGTGCGCTTACTCAGCGATGGAATCCTGGACCAGAGCTTCGACAGCGACGGCTTTGCCACGTCGCAATTTGATCCCGGTGGGCTGGCCGACGAGGAGATCAAAGACATTTCCGTGCGCGCCGACGGCGAGATCGCGGCGGTGGGCGAGTACAAATCCGGCCAGTTTGCCCTGGCCCGCTACAACCCGGACGGCTCGCTGAATGCCTCCTTTGGCAGCGGCGGTCGGGTGACAGTCAGCAACAAAGTGAGCACCGGCTACGGCGTGGGCTGGCAGGCCGACGGCTCGATTGTGGCCGCGGGTTCGAAATCGGTCACTGCGCAGAACAGCGCCAACTGCATCGACTCCTCCGGCAAAAAGTGCGAGTACGACGACTTCTGGCTGGCCCGCTTCAACGGCAACGGCAGCCTGGACCCCAACTTCGGCACAGGAGGAGAAGTCACCGCGGCCATCAACAGCCGGGGCAACGACGACAACGGCCGCGGTCTGCTGGTACAGGCCGACGATAAAATTATCGTCTTTGGCTACTCGGATATGGCCGTGCATACCTTTTCCAATGGGGGCGACCAGCAGAACGTGTCGATTGCCAACGATTTCTCCCTGGTCCGCTTCAGTGGCGCGGGTCTGCTGGACGCCAGCTTTGGCATCAGCGGCACAGTGACCACCCCCTTCTTCCGCACCTGCGGCATCAACCAGTGCGACACCGGCGACGAAGCCCACGCCGGGCTGATTCAGGCCGACGGGAAAATTGTGCTGGCAGGCGTCACCGGTACAGAGAGCAACAGCACCACCAACTTCGCCCTTGCCCGCTATGCCAACGACGTGGCCGGCGCGCCGATTCTGCTGCCGGACACAATCCCCCAGCCCGACAACGCCACAACCCCGGAAGAGACGGCGGTCACAGTGGATGTGCTGGCCAACGACAGCAGCGGGGCAGGCTTCCCTCTCACCCTTCTTTCTGTGAGCAATTCCAGCGGCGGCACAGCCGTCATTGAAAACAACAAAGTCCGCTTCACCCCGGCCAAAGATTTCGAAGGCCCGGCCTACGTCTTCTATGCGGTCAGCAACGCCACACCGGGCATCGACCGGGTATCCACCAGTCTGCTGGTCAATGTGACGCCGGTCAACGACCCGCCCACGGCCATCAGTCTGAGCCGGGCCAACGTGGCCGAGAATGCCCCCGAAGGTACGCCTGTGGGCCGCTTTCAGGCCACGGATGTGGACAAGGACGATCTGCACACCTTTTTCATCCTCTCCGGCCAGGACGGCGCGGCTTTCCAACTCAACGGCGACCAGCTTCTGACCCAAATGCCCTTCGACTACGAGACGAAGAGTAGCTACACCGTTCGTGTCAAAGTCACCGACAGCGGCAATGCATCCTATGAACAGGACGTGACAGTCACCGTCGATGACGTGAACGACGCACCCACAGCCGTCAATATCAGCAACGACCGGGTGGGCGAAAATCTGCCCGCAGGCACGGTTGTGGGCACACTCTCCTCTGTGGATCCGGACAGCGGCGACACCCACACCTACGCGCTGGTTCCCGGCTCCGGCGGCAACGGCAACGGGGCCTTCACCCTCAACGGCGCGACCCTCTCCACCGCGGTTTCCTTCGACTACGAGCGGCAGACGGGCTACAGCATCCGCGCGCGCAGTACGGACCAGAAGGGGGCCTTCACCGAACAGCGGCTGGTGATTGGGGTCAACGATCAGGCCAGCCCACCGGACCCACCGCCCAATCTGCTCAGCCTCTGCTCCGGCGACGCCATCCCGCTGATGGACAACAGTGCCAGCGCTCCCGCCCGCAAAGTGCTGGCCCAGATCAACAATGTGGTGATCACCAATCTGACGTCCACCACCTGTACGGTGACCGGTTCTCTGACTATCACCTCCAACGGCTCGACGGTCAGCAATCTGACCTTCCAGGGCAATGTGGACGGCAGCAATCAGTTTGTCACCAGTTCCATCCAGGACTTCAGTCTGAGCATCGGGGGCATTGTCTTTGCCCTGCGCCAGGTTTCGGTGGCCTACGAATATGGACAGCCTCAACTGCGCATCCGCCAGCCCGCGGTGACAATGCCTGCGGATTGGGGCGGTCTCAGCGCCCCCTTTGGCCGGGCGGCCACACTGGACGGTGGCGGCTTTGAATCTGCGGGGGCCTCCTTCAAGCTGCCCAAAATCGTTACGAAAGGCGGCTACGGACTGGACCTCTCCGGTTCGCTGAAACCCGCGGGCGACGGCTATGAGATCGCCGCCGATGGCATTCTGAGCATTCCCAACGTTGGCAAGAACAAAGCCACCGGCGCCAAAGGCCAGACATGCGCCATCAACGCGGGCGTGACGATCTATGCCGGGAACGCCGGCGAGACGGTGATGGAGATCGCCACCTACGACCCGGCCAACGGTCAAGTCGCCCATCTGGTACACGAAGAGACTGGCAGTCCGGTTCTCGATCCCCGCTACGGAGACGATCTGAGCGTCGTGCGCCTGAGCGAAGTGCGGGTAGGCTTCAAATGCTCCCAGGGGATTCCTATCGGCAATACAGGACTCTTCCTGACATCGGTGAAGGGCACAATCTCCCTGCGCCCGGACAACGAGTTTGTGCGGGTGGATGTGACGGTCGAAGCTGCCAAGCGCATTCCAGCGATCAACAAACCGGCCCTCTCCATGGAGGGCACGATGCAGGTGGACATCAGCCCCCAGTTCCAGGTGGACCTGAGCGGCGCGCTCTATGTGCTCTCCTTCAAAATCGCCGAAGCCCAGGCGGTTGTCAACGAACGCAGCTTCCGGGCCGAGGTGAGCATCAGCGCCGTCTTTATCCACGGCAATGCCTGGATTCACGCCTGGTCCGCCGACGACAGCTTCCACTTTACCGGGGGCGGCAACATCAGCGTCGGACTGAAGAAGGGGTCCATCGACAACAGTCTCTGCATCCCCTATCCCTGTGGCATAAAGACGTGCAGTTGGGGTCTCTTCGATGGCCCGTGCGGTGTCAAATTCTGCGAGGCGTGTGTCCCCATTCCTCCCTTCAGCCTCACTCTGGCCAGCGGCGGTGCCCAGTTTGGCGAATTCACCAACGGGCGTTATGGCTTCAAAGGCTGGATTGATGTCCCCGTTGCCGGGTCGGTCGGCTTCTATGTGGATGAAGAAGGCGATATCGACTTCGGGAATAACAACCAGTATCAGCTTGTCACCGGCCCCAGCGTGCGCGCGGCCTACACCCACTGGCGCAACGACGAGTTGCAGAAGCGCGGCCAGCCAGCCGAATTCATCCAGCCCTGGGATGCGTCGATCTACGGCGTCGTCAATCGCGGCGCAATCCTGCCCGACGCCCACAGCTTTGTCACCGATCGGTCGGGCCGTCTGTTGGGCGTCACTATCAACACGCGCCTGGACAAATCCGCGCTGGTCGAGCGCTACGACGGCCTGAACGCGGACGCCGCGGTCTTCCTGCGGGCAGGCGATGTGATCAGCCCGGTCAATCTGCTCGACCAGGCGGATGTGGCCTTCTCTCTGGTCTCGGACAAACCCCTGACCTTCAATCTGATCACCCCGGACGGGGATACGGTGACGACGGCCAATTACGCCAGTCATCCCAAATATGCGATTACCCACCAGCAGATCGACCGCTACGAACCGGCCAATCCCCAGGAGATCATCTCCGGCACGGCGCGGCTGCGCTTCGTCCACGCCTCTGCCCAGACGAGCCTGGCGGCGGTGGATGTGAAGGTGGACGGATCACTCCTCTTCGCCAGCGCCCGCTTCACAGGCTCACTCCCGCTGGACTACGTGCCCCTGGCCCCCGGCGCGCATACAGTAGAGGTGCTGGCCGCGGGGGGCAGTCAGGTGCTCTTTACCCAACAGATGTCGCTGACCGCTGAGTTGGACTACACGCTGCTGCTGGCCGGTTCTGCCACAGGCGGCGCGTCCGCGGCTCTCTCCCTCCTCACCGACGACAACGCGCCGCCGACGGGCTACGATCAGAGCCGGGTGCGTTTTGTCAACGGTGCCAACAGGCCGCTGGATTTGTATGTGGGCGGGGCGAAGATATTCAGCCAGATTCCCTTCCGGGGCGCATCGGCGTACGCGACGATCGGCGCTGGCGAGAAGAATGTGGAGTTCCGCAACAGCAGCGGTCAGGTTGTGGGCGAAGGCGGCGTGGCGAGCTTTGCGCCCGGCGCAATCTACACCTTCTTCGCCACGGATGTTCAGTTGGGCGGCCAGCCCACTGTCGGCGGTCTGCAACGGCTGGACCGGGAATACATCCGCAACGTGCGCAACGAATACGGCGTGGATCAGGCCGAGATGGGGCTGTGGAAGGTGGAGATCACCGGCGATCTGGACAATATCTACTACGCCATCTCCGTCTCCGGCCCCACCAGCCCGCCGGTTCTCGGCGGTGTGATGGTGGACGCCACAGACATCTCCAATGCCCAGGTGGGCTGGATGCTCACCTCTGACTATCTGACCAACGATTGCAACATCTACCTGAATCCAGGGCCGATTGTACAGACGGTGACGGTCACCAACAGCCTGGGGATGCGCACGACCGAAACCGTGCCCGTCTACGAGGGCTTCCCGGTGATGGAACTGGTCATCGACGACCCCAACGATCTGGGCCGTCCGCTGAATATGGGCATCGACATTTCTAATGTGCCGTCGGGCGACTATCATATGTGGATGCGGGTGGAGGACGGGGTGAACCCACCGGTTCCCGCCTATGCCATCGACGCCAACTCGGCCCGCGCCCGCGCCATCACCGGCCCGGACGATCTGCGCTTCGGTGTCAACGCGGCCCGTTTTGCCAAAGCGGGCTACAGCCCTCTGGCCCAGTTGCAGGACGCGGTCACCATCAAAGTGGACCACTCGGCGAGCTGGCCCGGCAATTGGAACGCCACCATCCGCACGGAGCTGGACGAAACCGACGGCTCACTCTACGTCGAATGGGAAGGGCTGGACCACCTGGACGCGGACAACTACGAAGTGCTGGTCAGCGCTGCGCCGATTGGAACCAGCCAGGTCATCTCTGCGGGCGGGCTGATCGCCCCCCGGGACGCCGACGGTAAAATCGTGGGCACGCCTCTGGGCTTCATCACCCTGCCCAATGTGGACCCGGAACAGACATACAGCATCTCCATCCGGGCGGTCAACGGCTTCAACGGCAGCACAGTGACCTCCCAGCAGGTGAATGTGCAGGCCGCGGCCGGCGACTATCAACTGACGACACCCGCGGCCAGCTACACAGTGGCCCAGGGCAGTTCCGCACAGGTGACCGTCACCCTGCAAGAGCTTGCGACTCTCTTCTTCCCCGATGTGAGCCTGGGCGTGGACCTGACCGGTGCGCCGCGAGGGCTGGATGTGGGTTTCACCGGCAGTGGCACGTCGATACTCAGCACTGCTGGGCCGACCGCCTATCTGCAAGTGAATGCCAGCAACAGCCTGGCCGCCGGAAACTACAGCTTCAAAGTCATCGGCTACAACGGCACACGCCAGCGAGAGGTGACAGTGCAGATTGTGGTGGTGGAGGGCGCGCCAGAATTGCAAAACCTCTATCTGCCTGCTGTGGTTCGGTGAGTCGGCGAGGACATCTCTATAGCCAGCACGAAAAAGGGCGCATCCAGCATTGGATGCGCCCTTTTTCGTGCTGGCAAATTCATTCGATCCGCTTGACAATCCTGCAAAATACAGTTTGTTCGGTCTTGACAAAACAAACAGGACAGACTATACTACACGATAGATAATCTCAATCACCCAATGAACCAATCACCCAATGAACCCAACCCAACAGTACATCGAAGATTTTGGCCTCTTTGCCGAGCAGATCGGTCTGACCCGTATGGCCGGGCGTATTCTGGGCTGGCTGCTCATCTGCGACCCGCCCCACCAGACGATGCACGAACTGGTGGACGCGCTCCAGACCAGCAAAAGCTCCATCAGCACCACCACCCGGATGCTGATTAACTTTGGGATGCTGGAACGGGTCAGCCTGCCGGGAGAGCGCCGGGACTACTACCGGCTGGTCCCGGACCTGTGGACGACTGCCATGGAGCGCTCGTCCCAGCAGTTCACCGGCTTTCGCAAGATGGCGGAGCGGGGACTGATGCTGCTGGCCGACGCGGACCCGGAGCGACGGCAGCGCTTGCAGGAGATGTGCGATCTCTACACCTTCATCGACCGGGAGTTTCCGCAGATTATGGAACGCTGGCGGCAGGAACGGAAGGCATAAACTCGCCTGTGATTGCCAATGATACCGGCGAAACGTGAAACGTGATGCGTGAGATCACCGGCCTTTCTCCCGTTTCACGCCTCACGTTTCCAGAACGAAGCAACAAAACGAATCGAGGACTTTCAATGATAACCGTCTCCAACCTCACCTACACCTACCCCGGCAGCGACAAGGCCGCGGTGCAGGGCGTGGATTTTCGGATTGAGAAGGGCGAAATTTTCGGCTTTTTGGGTCCGAGCGGCGCGGGCAAAAGCACCACCCAGAAGATTCTGATCAAACTGCTGCGGGGCTATGCCGGCGACATTTCCGTCTTTGATAAGCCGCTGAACAGTTGGAACGACAGCTACTACGAGCGGGTGGGGGTGGCCTTCGAGCTGCCCAACCACTACCGCAAGCTGACCGGGCTGGAGAATCTCAATCTCTTCCGCTCCTTCTACGGCGGTCCTACCCTCGACCCGCTGGAACTGATGGAGATGGTGGGGTTGGCGGAGGACGCCAACCTGCGGGTGGGCAACTATTCCAAAGGGATGCAGATGCGGCTGAATTTTGTGCGCGCTCTGCTCCACCAGCCCGAACTGCTCTTTCTGGACGAACCCACCACTGGACTGGACCCGGTGAATGGGCGCACGGTGAAGGATATTATCCGCGCCCAGAAGGCTGCCGGACATACCGTCTTTCTGACCACCCACGATATGTATGTGGCCGACGATCTGTGCGACCGGGTGGCCTTTATTGTGGACGGCAAAATCTCCCTCATCGACTCGCCGCGCAATCTGAAATTGCAGCACGGCAAACGCAATGTGCGGGTGGAATATCACACAGACGGCGGCCCATTGCAGCAGGCAGAGTTCCCGATTGACGGGCTGGGCGACAACGCGGATTTCGTGGCCCTGCTGCGCCGGGAAAAGATCGAAACCATCCACACCCAGGAAGCGTCGCTGGAAGACATCTTTGTCGAGACAACGGGTAGGAGGCTGGCATGAACAGGCTGCTATCGGCCCTGCGCTGGGAAGTGCTGGTCCAGTTCCGCCAGAATATCTTCTACGCCGCCCTTTTTGTGATGGTGCTCTGGTCGGCAGTGCTCTATCAGATTCCCGACGCGGGGATTGTGACTGTGCTGGTCTCCATCCTCTTTCTGGACCTTTCCATCTTTGGCTTCTTCTTTATGGCCGCGCTCTACTATCTGGAAAAGGGCGACCGGGTGTTGGAAGGGTTGGTGGTGACGCCCCTGCGGGTGGTGGAATATCTGACCGCCAAAATCGGTGTATTGACCGCACTTTCCGTGGTGGTGGGCGCGGTGGTGACGCTGATTGTCTACGGGTTTTCCATCAACTGGGGCTGGTATATGCTGGCGGTGGTGGGGATGTCCGTGCCCATTTCCCTGCTGGGCTTTGTGTTGGCCGCCCGCTACAACGGCATCAACGAATTTCTTGTGCCCGGTATCTTGTTTCTGGTGGTGATGCAATTCCCGCTCCTGGGCTATCTGAGTATCTGGGACAATTTTCTGCTCTATCTCATCCCCAGCCAGCCGGGAATGATTCTGCTGGAAGCTGCCTTCACCGGCGCGCCCCTGTGGGAGATCGGCTACGCCCTGCTCTATCTGGCCGCGCTGATTTTTGTAGGCTGGCGTTGGGCCGAACAGACATTCGTGCGAGTGATCGCCCGGCAGGTAGGGAATTGATAAGAGTGGATGACAGGGTGATAGGTTTAGAAGATGTCACTCTTCAAAATGTGAGATGTGAAACGTGAGATCACCGACCTTTTTCACGTTTCACATCTCACGTTTCCTGGCCGAACATTTGGCTTTCTATTGAAAGGATACTCCCCAATGAGTGCCATCACAACCCTCTCCCGGGGCGATGTCATCAATATCCGCCGGGATTCGCTGATGCAATTTCTGCTGGTCTACCCGCTGATTCTGGGCCTGCTTATGCGCTGGCTGATTCCGTGGGTCACCGCGGGGCTGATGGACACTTTTGACCTGACGCCCTACTACCTTTTCATCGCCAGTTTCTTTGGGCTGATTATTATGCCCGATCTGGCTGGCAGCCTCATCGGCCTGCTGCTGCTGGACGAGCGGGACGAAAATACGCTGACCGCGCTGCTGGTGACGCCCATGCCCATCACCACCTACGCGCTCTATCGGGTGATCACACCGACGCTGATCAGTCTGGTGGGCATTCTGGTGCTGGTCCCGCTGATCGGCATTGAGGTTCCAGCGATGGGGGCACTGGTGGTGGTGGCGCTCTCGGCATCTCTGGGCGCGCCGATCTTCACATTGCTGCTGGCTTCTCTGGCCAAGAACAAAGTGGAGGGCGTTGCCGTGATGAAAGGAATGGGCGTGCTGCTGCTGGCTCCGATGATCGCCTGGTTTGTGCCAGAGCCGTGGCAGTGGCTGCTGGGGATATTCCCCACTTTCTGGTCGGCCAAAGCCTACTGGCTGGCCGCGACCGGGGAATCCTATCTGTGGGTGGCGCTGGTCGGTGGGGTCTACGCCGCGGGAATCGTGTGGGTACTGCTGCGCCGTTTCCAGAGCGGGCTGTACAAATCGATGTGATGGGCGGCGGATGGCGAGTGAAAGCAGGCCGGCTTTTCCTGAAAAGTCGGCCTGCTCGCGTCTATTGCGTTTCAATCTCATCCCACGGATTAACCAGGGGAAGACCCGTATTCACGAAGTCTGCTATATTGCGGGTCATGAGTGTTAGGTTATGCCGTACGGCTGTGGCCGCAATCAATCCATCCATTACCGGTATCTTCGCGCCGGTCCCCAGCAGTCTGGCGGTCAGAGTTCCCCACTGCATCACGACCGCCGTATCTATGGGCAGAATTCGATCAGCGTATGCCATCAATAGGGATTGATTGAGCCAGCTATCCAAATCTCTCTGTTTCTGAGAAGCAGGCAACCTGGCGATTCCCTGTTGAATTTCACCAATCGTGACGACGCTCAGAAAAAGCTCGTCATTTTGATGCTGGCGAAACCACCCAATAAGTGCAGAATCGGGTTGGTTTTTTGTAAATTCTGATATGACATTCGTATCCAGCAGATACCTCACAGCAGCACTTCGCGCCCAAAGTCTTCGTCATCGCGCTCAATTACCAAACCACTGCCCGCAAGCGGAGAATTGATAAGCAGATCGAGCAGCGATGGTTTTGGTTCTGCAACGGCCCAATAATCTTTTACAGAAAGAATAACCACAACTTCTTCCCCGTGGCGAGTCACGAATTGAGGGCCATCGGCCAGAGCGAGGTTGACAATATGGCTGAATTTGCTTTTTGCTTCTTGTAATTGCCAGGCCATAAGACTCCCCTTTTATATGTCTAGTCCGTCTAGTCAGATAATAGTATCCCACAAAATTTCACCCCAAGTCAAAATTGTCTGGTTGCTTTCTATTGCCTGCCCCTTTTCGTGGTAGAATAGATGCGGACAAATTTGTATAGCACCGGCTCGGCTGATTGCAGCGGTGATACGCCTGTGGAGGCGCACCCCGGTTCTGGAATCATAAGGATTTGCAATGATTAAGAAAATTTATTACGCCATTGCTGGCGATCCCAATGAAAAAGAGATCAAACGACTTCAGCCCAATGTGGAGCGCATCAACGAATTGGAGGCTGAGTTCGGCAACAAAAGCGGCGATGAACTGCGGGCGATGACCGACAGTTTCAAAAAGGAGATTGCCGCAGAGACTGCTGAAGTGCGAATGCTGCTACAACAGGCCGAGGAAGAATATGAAGCAGTGGCAGGAACAGACGAGCAGCGCTTTGCCCGGCTGGAAGTAGAACGCCTGCGCAAAGAATTGCTGGCCCAGGAAAACGCGCTGCTGGACGAAATCTTGCCCGAAGCCTTTGCGGCTGTGCGCGAAGCCAGCAAGCGTACTACCGGCATGCGCCATTACGACGTGCAGCTGATCGGTGGAATGGTCCTGCACCGGGGCAAAATCGCCGAGATGCGCACGGGTGAAGGCAAGACGCTTGTCGCCACATTGCCTCTCTACCTCAACGCGCTGACCGGCCGGGGTGTCCATCTGGTCACACCCAACGACTATCTCTCCAAAGTCGGCCTGCAACTGATGGGGCCCATCTATCGGCTGCTGGGGCTGAACGCGGCGGTGATCCAGAACAGCGCGGGCAGCCCGGACAAAGGCAGCTTTGTCTACGATCCCGACTACCCCGCGGAGGACGATCGCTTCCAGGCCCTGCGTCCCATCACCCGCCCCGAAGCCTATCAGGCCGATGTCCTCTATGGCACAAACAACGAATTCGGCTTTGATTATTTGCGGGATAATATGGTGATGGAAAAGGAGCGCCGCTCCCAGCGGGAGCTCCACTACGCGATTGTGGATGAAGTGGACAACATCCTCATCGACGAAGCCCGCACCCCGCTCATCATCTCCGGCGAATCCCAGGACAGCAGCGACTATTATCAGCGTTTTGCCGAAATGGTGCGCAGCCTGCGCATTGACGAAGACTACGAAGTCAATGAAAAAGAGCGCGCGGCCACCCTGACCGAAGAGGGCATTGCCCGCATCGAGAGCCGTCTGGGGATCGAAAATCTTTACAATGCCGAGCACTTTGAGATGTTGCCCTATCTGGACAACGCGCTGCGGGCCAAAGCGCTCTACACCAAAGACAGGGATTATATCGTCCGCCAGGATGAAGTGGTGATTGTGGACGAGTTTACCGGGCGGCTAATGGAGGGGCGGCGCTACGGCGAAGGGCTGCACCAGGCCATCGAAGCCAAAGAGGGTGTGAAGGTCAAGAAAGAGTCCATGACGCTGGCCACAATCACCTTCCAGAACTTCTTCCGCATGTATGACAAACTGTCGGGTATGACAGGCACGGCCAAGACCGAAGAAGAGGAATTCCAGAGCATCTACAATCTGGATGTCATCGCCGTCCCCACCTACAAACCGGTAATCCGGGACGACCGGGCCGATATGGTCTACAAGACCCAAAAGGCCAAATTCAAGGCCGTTATCGAGGAAATTGAAGAAGCCCACAAAAAGGGCCAGCCCGTACTGGTGGGTACAGTTGCCATCGAGACCAGCGAGTTGGTCAGCGGGATGCTGGAACGCCGGGGCATCAAACACGAAGTGCTCAACGCCAAGAATCACGAACGGGAAGCGACAATTATTGCCCAGGCCGGTCAGCCCAATTCCGTCACAATCGCCACCAATATGGCCGGTCGTGGCGTGGACATTCTGCTGGGCGGCAACTACGAGGGCATGGCCCGGGACCAGCTGCGCAAAGAGGGCATCGAACTTACTGAAATTCCCACCCGGGCCTGGAATCACAGCCTGGATATGCTTAAAAAGGGCAAAAACCCGACCGACGAGTATCAGACCCGCTGGGCCGAAGTGCTGAAAGAGAACTACGACGAGACCCGCCGGGATCAAAAGAATGTGATCAACGCGGGTGGGCTGCATGTGGTGGGTACAGAACGCCACGAAGCCCGGCGCATCGACAACCAGCTGCGGGGCCGTGCCGGTCGTCTGGGCGATCCGGGCAGCAGTCGCTTCTTGCTCAGCCTGGAGGACGAACTGGTCCGTCGCTTTGGCGGCGACCGCATCACCGGCATTATGGACCGGCTGGGGCTGGAGGACGACATCCCCATTGAGGCCGGAATGATCAGCAAAGCCATCGAGAACGCCCAGACCCGTGTAGAAGGCCACAACTTCGACATCCGCAAGCACGTGCTCAAATACGACGAAGTGGTCAACGAACAACGGGAAACCATCTACGCGGAACGACGGCGTATTCTGCTCGATCCTTCGTTGCGCACAACCATCACCGATATGATCGAGCAGGAGATCGAAGATGTGGTGCGCCACTTCACGGCCAGCCCCCACCACGAAGAGTGGCAGCTCGAAGAGATGGTGCAGGCCCTGCGTGTGGTATTCCCCTTCCCCGATTCCTTCCAGACCAGCGAATGGGAAGGGCTGAGCGCCGATGAGATCACCGATCTGGCTGTCGAGCTGGCACTGGCCTTCTATGCCCACAAGGAAGAAGAATACGGCGAAGAGATTATGCGGGACGCCGAACGCCACATAATGCTGCGCTCGGTGGATCACCGCTGGGTGCGCCATTTGACCGACCTGGACCGGCTGCGGGAAGGCATTGGCTTGCAGGCTATCGCCCAGGTGGACCCGCTGGTGGCGTACAAGCGCCAGGCATTTCAGATGTATCAAGAGTTGATGGGGGACATTCGCAGCGATATCGTGAAGAATATGATGGCCCTGCGCGTGGAGAGACGGGAGCCGATAGTACAATCGCCCATTGCCGCCAATATACGCACCAATCGGGATGCATCCGGGGCTGTGACCAAACAGCAGACCGTGCGCAATACAACCAACAGACCCGGCCGTAATGATCCCTGCTGGTGCGGCAGCGGCAAAAAATACAAACAGTGCCACATGCGCGAGGACGCCCGCAAAAGTATGACACCGGCCCAATAGACAACCACACGTAGCCGGGCTGTTTGCCACAGACAGACAAAATTAACCGCTCAAAAGGCAGGGGTCCTCCCATGGGGATCCCTGCCCATTTGCTACCCGTAATAAATCCAAAAACAATACGCACTTACTTCTATATTTCTCTATCTGTTTGCGCGCTATAGTAAATCCCGTTCTGATAACCTGCTAGAACCATCACAGAGCGTAGCACTATCTATTGGCCGCCCAAAATTTATGAATCCGAGCCACAGCAGTCAGACCCATTTAAATTATTTGCAGGGCAACGCACCCACTCCGGCCACTGGTATTGTCGCCCCTATTCTGGCAGAGACCTTGCTGGAGCTATCCGCCGAACTGCTGACTGCCTTCGACAGCGCTCAACTGCTGGAGCGTATTCTCGCGTTGTTGAGCCACCTGGTCGAATATGAAACAGCGGCCATCCATCTCATGGACGGCCAACAGTTGATCACACAGGCCGGCAAGGGAGGCCCTGCCGCCACAGTAGGCCATTTCAATTATCACCGGGAAAGCGATTTTATCTGGCAATACCTGGAACAAGAGAAACGGCCCTATCTGGCCCACGACCTGCACACAGAGCCGTGGCACCCCCTACCCGGTTTCGAATCCATCCGCTCGTTTATGGCCGTACCGCTGACTGCCGAGGGCGAACTGATGGGCGTCCTCACGGTCGATCACTCCTTGCCCCATTGCTTTGACGACAATCAGGTGCGTCTGATCACCCTTTTTGCCAACCAGGCATCGACCGCGCTGACACGAGCCCGCCTGCTGGAATCAGAACGACAGCAGCACCGCTTTGTCGAAAGCCAATTGGCCTTTTCCTATCGCCTGATGCAGACCGATTCCAGCGAAGCGGCCATCGATGCATTGCTGGAAATTATTGAGGCAATTGTTGCGTTTGACGCGGCTTCGGTTACGCTGCTGACGCCGGGCGAGGCCGAGCAGGGCTACATCGCCGCGGTTCGCGGCTATTCCAGCCCGGATGACGCGGTCCTCCAATTTGTGGATATGCGGCGTTTTGAACTGCTGGCCGAATTGATGGAAGAACGCAAACCCATCTATCTGGCGGAAATGCGGGAAGCCAACCGCTGGCAGCCCAGCACCCAGCCCGACAGCCAGGAAGTCCGCTCTATCCTTCTCGTCCCGCTGCTGGTGGATACCCGATCCGAGCTCCTCGGCTTTGTCACCCTAAAAAGCTATCGGCCCAAAGCCTTTCCTATCGCTGTGCAGAACAATGTAGCGCTGCTCTGTAACCAGACAGCAGGCGCCTTGCGCACCCTGCGTCTGCTGGAAGAAGCCCGCCACCGCTTGGCAGAAGTGGCAGTCCTCTCGGAAATGAGCGCCCACCTCAACCGCTCTTATGATCTGAACGAAACCCTGCATTTTGTGTTGAAACGGGTTGTCTCTGTGATCTGCCAGGGGGAGGACCCCCACGGCGTACACGGAGCCATCATTCTGCGCACACCGGGCAGCGACAGGCTACACATGGCCGTGGGCCACAATCTGGACGAAGAGGAGATCGCGGCCTTCAATTCCCACGCCTATCGGGTTCACGAAGGCACGTTTGCCCAATCGATTGGCGAAGGCGAATGGGTAGAAATGGGAAACAGGGAAACGGTGGCAAAAGCGCAGGCCAAACAATTTGCCAATCTCAGCCCCCGTCAATTGCTCGATATTCCCCTGCGCGTAGGTGCAGAGACCATTGGCATCATTTCTGTGGATCGGGTGGCCCAGGACCCAACCACCCGCCAATTGCTGGCTGCCATCTCCGATCTGGCAGGTTCCGCCATCCAGAAAACCCAGGCGCTGGAACAAAGCCGTCAGCGCGCGGTTGAATTGATCGAAACCTACGACCGGCTACAGGCCCTGGATCGGGAGCAGGATGAATTCATCCAGAACATCACCCACGACCTGAAAGCGCCCCTGACATTCATCCGCGGCTATGCGGAACTCATGGGCGAGGGCGCATTGGGCAAGATTACCCCGGAGCAGAGGGAAGCATTGGAGGTAATTCAGGAACGCACAGATGCTGTCAATCTTCTCATTTCCAACATTCTTACCATAAAAGATGTGGAAGCCAGACCGATGGAAGAAGTCCCCCTCCATCTGGATGAGATTGCCTCCAAAGTGGCACGCAATGCACGCATGGCCGCGCGGCTATCGGGGCTGGAGATCCAAGTGGTGGCCACCAGCAAACCGGTGATCGTGCAGGGGGATGGGATGCGGATGGAACAGGTCTTTGAAAATCTGCTGAGCAATGCCATCAAATACAGCCCGGAAGGCGGAGTCATCCATATTATTGTAGAGGCAAGCACGGAGACAGTGCTGGTCTCTGTCTCGGATGAGGGCATCGGCATTCCCGCCCAGGAGATCGAGAGTGTCTGGGCGCGATATTACCGGGGGGCTGGTATGAGCGCCAATGGGAGCGGATTGGGGCTGGCCAATGTACGCCGCATTGTGGAGGCCCACGGCGGGCGCATTTGGGTCCACAGCGCCGGGCGGGGCACAACATTCACTTTTGAGCTGCCCCGCTATCGGGGAGAGCCATCAGCGGCGAGCTGAGAATCAGCGCCGTCCGGCTCTCCCAGCGGATCTGCTGGTGCAGCAGTTGCGCCCGCACCAATGCCTCGATTGTATCCACTTCCTCTTTTGTCAGCTTCTCGGCCAGGCGCTGGGCATAGGAAGGCCGCTCCCCGGTAGCTGGCCCAAACCAGCGAGCGAGCAGCGCCGGCGTCACTTGCATATCCATCCCACCCGCCAGCAGTTGCACATCCCAGGCCCGGTTTTCAATTTTGCCCAGGGCGGTCCGCAGGTCTTCCTCGTCCCAATTGACCAGTTCATCCCGCGTATCCCGGTAGATCGCTTCCTCCGCGGCCCGAAAGCGCTGGGCCAGATCGTCTCCCAAACCGGCACAATCGATCAGCGCGTAGATCCGCTGGGTGTGGCGGGGTATCCGTTCGGCCAGGGCCAGCCAGCCATCTGCGGACAGCAGCCCGGCCAGGCGGGCCAAATCCCCGGCTCTGTCCGACGAGCGCAGCAGCGCGTTGCGCCCCACAATGCCGTCAAAGCGCAGGGACGGTTCGTCGGCCAGCAGATGGGGCAGAGAAGCGAGCAGTCCTTCCAGCACCTGGGGTCGGTCCACTGGCGACAGGGAAGCGGCCTGATCCCGCAGCGCCTGGGCCTCGTCAGCCGTGTAGGCCAGGGCATAGACACCCCCTTCGGGCAGACGGCGCACCGCCTCCCACGTGAGGAGACCACTGGCCGCGTTCACATCCAGCAGCACGCCGTGCCGGGGCAGGGGCGCTGTGGAGAGCAGGCGGTCCCGCAGCCGCGCCAGTTCCGCGCCGGCATTGGAAATCGTCCGTTGCAGCCAGCGTTCCCGCGCGCTGTCCTGGGGTGAGAAGGTGAGAATCTCCGGGGGCGCACCGGTCTCGTCCATCATGGCAGCCAGTTGGGCCTCCCGGCGCTGGGTCACCTGACGCTGCACCCGGGCCTCATCGCCCCGCTCCGACGGGCGATAGAAGACTTTGCCCTGCATGGAGTCGGGCAAATATTGCTGGGCTACCCAATGCTCCCGGTAGGCGTGGGGATAGAGATAGCCTTCCCCGTGGCCGAAGCCTTCCTTGTCCCGGTTGGCATCCCGCAGGTGGTTGGGCACATCGCTCTCTGGCTCGTTGCGGATCGTCTCCAGGGCATCGAAGAAGGCCATTGCCGAATTCGACTTTTCTGCTGTAGCCAGATAGATGGTGGCGTGGGCCAGGGGAAAGTGGCCTTCGGGCAGACCGATGCGATCGAAGGCGGCCGCGCAGGCTGTGACCACCTGTATGGCCTGGGGATCGGCCATCCCCACATCCTCCCCGGCAAAGATAATCATCCGGCGGAAAATGAAGCGGGGGTCCTCGCCGGCGTAGATCATCTTTGCCAGCCAGTAGAGAGCCGCGTCGGGATCACTGCCCCGCAGACTTTTGATGTAGGCGGAAATGGTGTCGAAGTGATAATCGCCCTCTTTGTCATAGAGCACAGCCCGGCGCTGGATGGATTCCTCGGCAATCTCCATTGTGATGCGAATTTCGGGCGGGCTGTCGGTGGCTTTGGTTGAGCTTGTCGAAACCGGTGTGGTCTCCGCGGCCAGTTCCAGGGCATTGAGCAGGGCGCGGGCGTCGCCATTGGATACACTGACCAGATGATCCAGCGCGTCTTCGTCGATGGTGGCGTTGCGCTTGCCATAGCCCCGCTCCGGGTCGGCCAGGGCGTGGCGGGCGATCTGGCGCAGGTGGTCTTCGTTCAGGGGTTTGAGCTGAAAGATACGGCTGCGGCTGACCAGCGCTTTGTTCACCTCAAAATAGGGATTTTCGGTGGTCGCGCCGACGAAAATAACCGTCCCGTTCTCTACCCAGGGCAGGAGCGCGTCCTGCTGGGCTTTGTTGAAGCGGTGAACTTCGTCCACAAAGAGGATTGTGCGTTGATTGTGCAGGGCCAGCCGTTCTTGCGCCTGGTCGATGGCCGCGCGGATGTCCTTTACCCCGGCCAGCACAGCGTTGAGTGCAATAAAGTGGGCGGCGGTGGTGTTGGCGATGACCTG
Organism: Caldilineaceae bacterium; assembly: GCA_019637685.1. Taxonomy (GTDB): domain Bacteria; phylum Chloroflexota; class Anaerolineae; order Caldilineales; family Caldilineaceae; genus JACQGT01. Next base: position 81,640 of record JAHBVF010000016.1, read on the forward strand.
GGCCAGGGTCGTCTTGCCTGTGCCCGGCGGGCCATAGAAGATGAGGCTGCTCAGTTGGTCGGCCTGGATAGCCCGGCGCAACAGTCGCCCCGGCCCGACAATTGCCTCCTGGCCCACAAAGTCGTCCAGCACCCGGGGACGCATACGCGCGGCCAGAGGCGCATCGCTCTCCATCCGTTCCTTCCGGGCCTGCTCGAATAGATTCATAGCGTTTCCTATGGGAAAGGGACTGGACTGGGGATTGGGAGTGATGCCGCCACCCGGCCCCCTAGCCCCAATCCCCGATCTCTGCCAAAACAGGCCGGTGATCTGAGGCTTCGCGGCCCAGTTCTTCCGGCCAGACCTGTACAGAATTCAGCGCCGGGGCCAGGGGTTGGCTGAGGAAGATGTAATCGATGCGCAGAGGGACCGCGGCCGGGATGAATGTACCCTGGCCCACCAACTCCTTTGCGCGCATGGCGTCCACATAGCCCGCCTTCTCCATTTGGGGAATCACCCGCATCCCGCTCTCTTGCAGCAGAGGGCCAGCCGGGGGGTGGTTTTCCACCAGGGACACCAGATCGTCCTGGCGCTGGGCAAAATCCCAGGGGGAGACGGCGTTGAAATCACCCATCACCACATGCGGCCGGTTGCGATCTCGTATAGTCCAGGTGCGCAGCGCGCGCAACTGGACCAGCCGCGCCTCCTCGGACGTGTGGTCCAGGTGGGTGACATAGGCGGTGAAATTGCGTCCGTCGGGAAGGAGGATGCGTCCTTCCAGCAGCCCCCGCTGCTCCTTCTCCGGCACGGGCGTCAGGTGATGAGCCGCGCTGGCAATAATGGGCCAACGGCTGAACAGGGCGTTGCCGTAGCTCTTTTCCGGCATTTCATCGGTGGCGGGCCAACGCAGGCACGGGCCAAAAGCAAAGTGCATCCCCAGCGCTGCCGCGACACGCGCCAAAACAGGCGTCGGGCTATGCGAATTTTGTGCGTCAGCGTCGTAGACGGGGTGAAAAACTTCGTTCAAGCCAATCACATCGGCCCCGGTCGCTCCAATCACCTGCACAATCTGCTGCCAATTGGGATTCCCTTCAGTCGTGCGCCATCCGTGAATGTTATAAGTCAATATCCGCATCTGATTTGGCCCTTTTTAGTATACGAAATTATCCCCTGCTTATCCCCACCTGGGGATAACTATCGGGATTGGGGATAGATGTGGGGATAAGTGGGTGCAAAAGTGGATAAATAAGCTGTTGATTTCCTGTTTACCAATTTTATCCCCGCTTTTGCCAGTTATCCCCAGGCAAAGTAGTACTTTGGAACTACCACTGTATCTAGCGTAGCCCATCCGTTCGACAGACGGCTGTCCGCTGCTTTCCACAAAGTATCCTGCGGAGTCTGCCCATTCCGTTGAGCAGATTCTCTTTTTGCCTACCCTATATGTGGGACACTACACGCGTGTCACCACCACATATATACGGCCAACAGGTGATTCTGCGGGTATGTGTTTACTTATCCCCATATCCCCAGCCCCTACTAAAACTATTAAAATTAAAAGATATTTCTATTGAAAGATATCAGGATTAAACGAAAAGATACAGCCAGTCTCAAAAGCGTTGGCGATCGGGCAATAGAATATCGAGAGGGTTGAAGAAAGGCAATGGATTCGTAAAACCTCCCCACCCGTCCAATCGATTGTAGGGATAGGTGCGAATGGCAAAATGTAAGTGGGGTCCGCTGCTGCTGCCTGTATTGTTGGAAAAACCGATCAATCCGCCCCGTGGCACAGTCTGGCCCGCGTCAACGGCGAAGCCTTGCAGATGTGCGTAGAGCGATTCCCCCCACCAGTGCTGTAACTTGATAAAGAGGCCATAGCCCGTCGGGTCATTGGCAATTTCAATGACCCGTGCCTTGTCAGTCGCCAACAGCCGGGTGTGCTCGGGCATGCCAAAATCCAGCCCATTGTGACCGGACAGGGGTCTGCCGCCCATCTGAAACCGTTGATAGTAGCCAGGATTCTCGCCCCACAGTTGGGTAATCCGACGGCGACCCTCGAAGGGGGCAGAGAGAAAGATACCCTCTGGTTCATAATGGCCCCTTTCAATAGGTTTGTTGAGAAAGTCGAACGACACAGGACGCTTCTCCTGAGATGCGGTGATAAGGACAGTCGGTACTCTCCCAATTCGACAGAGACGATCAAATTCAGTATACTCTGTTAGTTGACGTTCGCCCACTTGTGGGCGTTGCCACTTTGCAAACATACGATTTGAGATAAGCACTACGCAGGAGAGTACCTTATGCCCATCTATGAATTTATATGCGGTGATTGCGGGCACGAATTCGAAAAAATTATGTCGTTCTCTGCATCCACCCCTGTGTGCGCCCGTTGTGGCGCGGCCAATGTGACCCGTCAAATGGGGCGTCCCGCCATCCATTTTAAGGGCAGTGGCTGGTATATCAATGACAGCAAAAAGGGCAAAGGCAAGAACGGCAGCAATAACCCCGCGTCTGCCCCGGCTGGCGAGGCCGGTGAAGGCGGAGAGAGCGGGGAGAGCAGCAGCGAGAAAACCGCTGCCGAAAGTACCGCATCGACAGAGAATGGCAAAAGCGAAAGCAAAGCTGCTGACAAAAAAGAGCCTGCCCCCAGCCGGGAGAGTTCCAGCAGTGCGCCGGCGGCCAAGACGGAAAGCGTCTGAGATGTGCGCGGGTGCAGTTCAGATTGGGCGCAACCGATTCCCGGAATCAGCACCTCGCGCCCCCAACTGGAACTACACCCCATGTGCGCTGCCTGGTTGCTGGTATACTGTATTTGACCGCACAACACCCTTGCCCGTGCGCAAGGGTGTTTGTTATTTGTGATACAGACCGCGTATTCAGAAAGCGAGCAGTAGCGTGAGTGTACCCCAACGGTTTGGCGTTCTCCGTCTTATCGGCACACTGTTGAAAGTAATTGCGTGGATTGTGTTGGCTGGTTCCATCCTTCTGGCTCTGCTGGCGGGGTTGGCCGGGCCGATTGCCCGTCAGTTTCTGGGCGATGCCGGGTTGCAGTCCGAACTTCTCTCCCTGGGCAGTGCGGGGGGGCTGATCGCCGGTGTCTCTCTGATGCTAATGGGGATTGTACTCTTCCTGGTTCTCTATGCCGCGGGCGAAAATATCTTTTTGCAATTGGCGATTGAGGAGAATACCCGGATGAGCGCCGCACTGCTCCTGCAGGCCGCAGAGGGAAAAAAGGACACGGGCCACATTAAGTACTAACCGCGGGAAGTGAAGATTCCTGACTCACCATCCATCTATCACGCCCAACGGATATTGCCCGTTTCTTTCTACTCCTGCTGCAATTTATCTGTGACCAGCGAGGCCAGAAAGACCCGTTCCCGGTCGCCGTCGAAGAGGATGGAAATTTTCATCTCAGCGCCTTCACCCTCCAGCCCGGTGATAACGCCAGGCCCAAAACTGGTGTGCTGTACCCGCTGGCCTGTATCCAATGTTTTGAATTTACGGGCCACTTTGGCATTGCTGGCTCCCTTTTTCTCGATTGTGCTGGCCTGTTGCAACGAGGCTGCCATACCCGCTTCCCGATCCCGCCAGCTCTCGGCCAGTGTGGCCAGTGTCTGTTCCGGCTTTTTGCTCAGATTGGAACGAATGCGGGATATTTCTTTGATCACCTGGGCCAGAGCGTTCATTGCCTTCTGCTTCTGCGCACGTTCTTTGTGGCCCTGGGCCACGGCGCGGCTGGCCCGGCTGAGAACAGTCAACAGCCCATCCACCTGTTTCACCGGGTCGTCCTGGGGATCGATCACCGCCAGTTGCACACCGTTGGCTTTGCACATTTCCACACGGGTCTGATCCCGCTGCTCATCTTCCAGCGCTTCCCAATCGCTGCGTCGCCCCTGGCCTTTGGCCGTCAGGCCCGTAAAGCGCACGGCCACATCAATGCCGGGAAAGAGATAGTCCAGTTTCAGCCGTCGCCGGGTGGCGGGATTGATCAGCCATCCCGGGCTGACATTCGGTTGCATCTCCTGGCCGTCGAAGGCCCGGGCCAGAATTTCCCGCCAGGCGTTCATATGCAGATAGGTAGTTGACACGGTTTTTGCTCCTCTGTCAAGTCGTATTACTGAGGCTGGGTATCCTCAAATTCAGTGTTCCAGCATAGCACATTTGTTCCCTTTTTGTGAAATCGGATCCACCTTTTATGGCGCGTATAGACGAAGGAAACGGCACGCAAACCCAGCCCATATCCGCGACCGGCGCGGCCCGCAGTATGGCCGGCGCGGCCGCGCTGGTGATGGTTTTCTTTGTCCTCAGCCGGGCCACTGGCCTGCTGCGCGAGATGGTCATCGGCGCACAGTTTGGCACAAGCGCCGAGCTTGACGCCTATCTGGCCGCGTTCCGGGTTCCCGATCTGCTCTTTCAATTGGTGGCGGGCGGCGCATTGGGCAGCGCCTTTATTCCGACGTTCACCGCTAGTTGGAGCAAAGGCGAAGAGCGCGCGGCCTGGCTTCTTTTCAGCCGCATCCTCAATCTGATGAGTCTGCTGCTGCTGCTGCTGGCCGGCAGCGCGGCGCTGTTGGCCCCGGTGCTTGTGGAGCGCGTGATCGCGCCAGGTTTCAGCCCCCAGCAACAGGCGCTGACAGTGGACCTGATGCGTTGGATGCTGGTCAGTACGATTGTCTTTGGGGCCAGCGGGCTGGTGATGGGTGCGCTCAACGCTGTCCAACATTTTACTCTGCCCGCGGCCGCGCCCGTTCTCTACAATCTGGCTATCATTGCCGGGGCCTGGCTTCTGGCCCCCCGCTTCGGCGTTCACGGCCTGGTGATTGGGGTGGTTGCCGGGGCCTTTGCCCATCTGCTTGTCCAGTTGCCCGCGCTGCTGCGTCGGGGCGCGGTCTGGCGTCCCAGCCTGGGCTGGCGAGACAGAGACGTACACGAAGTCGCCCGGCTGATGGGGCCGCGGGTGCTGGGACTCTTCTTCGTCCAGCTCAATTTTCTGGTCAATACGATTCTGGCCAGCAATCTGCCCGCGGGCAGCCTGAGCGCGCTCAACTACGCCTGGCTGCTGATGCTGCTGCCCCAGGGCATCTTTGCCCAGGCCATTGCCACAGTCGCTTTTCCCACTTTTGCCACCCAAATTGCCACGGGCAAGCAGGCCGAGATGGGGCGCTCTCTGGCTCGCATTCTTTCTACTGTGCTATTTCTCACCCTGCCCGCCACAGCCACACTGCTGGTCCTGCGTCTGCCGTTGGTGCAGCTTCTCTTTCAGCGGGGCAGCTTTTCGCTGGAAAGCAGCCAGTCTGTGGCCTTTGCCCTCCAATTCTATGCTTTGGGATTGGTCGCCCATTCGGTGGTGGAGATTGTCGTGCGCGCCTTCTATGCCCTGCACGATACGCTGACGCCGGTGGTGATTGGGGTGGGCGCAATGACATTGAATATCCTGTTCAGCCTGCTCTGGATTGGTTGGCTGGGTTATGGGGGGCTGGCCCTGGCCAACAGCGCGGCCACGGCTGTGGAGATGGTTGTGCTGGTCTGGCTGCTGGGCCGACGGCTGGGCCGGGTCGATTTGCAGGCGCTACTGCCGGGATTGCTCCGTTCCGGGTTGGCTGCTGTTGGGATGGCTGGTGCGCTCTGGCTCTGGCTGGGCTGGCTGAGCGGACGGTCAGCCCTGACGGACCTGCTCCCGGCTGGCTGGGTTGCCGCGCTGGGGGGGCTGCTTCTGGCCGGGCTGGTCTACCTGTTTCTTGGCTTTTTGCTGGGCAATCAGGAGTTGCGCAGCTTCGCGGCACTGCTTTCCAGGCCCAGGCTAACACGAAGCAAATGATTTGCTAATGAAAAGAATAGCAACCTGTGCTACACTGTTGCGTAGTGCAGGATGATAGAATATGCACTATCAATTATGAACTATCGATTATGAGCTATCAATCGTGCAGCACAGGTTGCATCTCTTTTGCTTACTGGAGGTAGGCAATGTTTGCAGGATACGGACTTTATATTCTCTTTAGTCTGCCCGCTCTGATTCTGGGGTTTTGGGCACAGGCCAAAGTTAAATCGGCCTTTAATAAATATTCCCGGGTGACCACTGGCCGGGGGCTGGCGGGCGCGCAGGTGGCCCGTATGATTCTGGATAGCAACGGTCTGCAAAGCGTCAATGTGGAAGAGGTGAACGGCTTTCTGAGCGATCACTACGACCCGCGCAGCAAGACTTTGCGTCTCAGTTCCAATGTCTACAAAAGCCCCAGTGTGGCCGCGGTGGGTGTGGCTGCCCACGAAGCCGGCCACGCCATTCAGGACCAGCAGGGCTACGCGGCTTTGAATCTGCGCAGTGCGATGGTTCCCAGCGTGCAGATCGGCAGTTGGCTAGGCCCGATTATCTTCTTCATCGGCCTCTTTATGAATGTCCCTTCCCTGGCCTGGGCCGGGCTGATCTTCTTTGGCGCAACCGCTCTCTTTACTGTCGTCACCCTGCCGGTTGAATTCGATGCCAGCAAACGGGCCAAGGCCATTCTGGTCAATCAGAACTTGATGACACCGACGGAGATGCAGGGCGTCAACACAGTGTTGGATGCTGCCGCGCTGACGTATGTGGCCGCGGCTTTGCAGGCGATCAGTACACTGCTCTATTATGCCTTTATTCTGATGGGGCGACGGGACTGACGCTTTTCAAAGGAGCAATTCAATGTTTGGACGTATACCCTTCTTTGCCCATTTCAATCGATTTGGTCAACGCACCGGAGGATCCGCTGGCTGGTTGTTGATGGGGCCAGGTATTGCCCTGGCCGCGGTTGGGCTGGCTATCCTCATTTGGCCAGAGTTGCTGGCCTATATGGTGGCTGGGCTGCTCCTCTTTGTCGGGCTGACCCTGGCCGGCTGGGGCTGGCAGATGAGCCGGGTGGCAAAGCGGATGGAGCAGCAGGCAACAAACGCACACAACGGGGTCTATTATTATGAGGAACCCCGTTTTTAGGAGCGCAGGCAGTGGATCAGTGGAGGGGAAGAGTCAATTAATTGACTCTTCCCCTCCACTGATCTGTTTTGTTGAACTATATTGATCGGGTGATGAAGCGAAGGGAATGAGAGCTATGATGGAAGAACAGAAGAAGAACAATCGGAGCGTCTGGCTGATTGTGGGCGGAGTTGGGGCACTTTCCATCTTTTCCCTTTGCGCTCTGGTTGTGGTGGCGGGCTTTTTCTTTGTGAGCGCGCCCAGCAGCCGTATGCAAAGCAGCGAAACAGCCCCTTTGCGCGCACCGGTTGTGCAACAATTGGCAACACCCGTTCCCCCTGCCCAGCCAGTGGTTGTTGCAGAAGCGGGGAACGATTACGAGACAGCAGTGCTGGTGAGCATCTATGAACGGGTGGGACCGTCGGTGGTCAATGTGGATGTGCTCAGTTTTCAGCGCAATCTGTCTTCCCAACTCTTTCCCGAACAGAGCCAGATCAATCCGGAGACACTGATTCCCCAGGGCCAGGGGTCCGGCTTTGTGTGGGACACCGAAGGCCATATCGTTACCAATGCCCACGTGGTGGACAACGCGGATCAGGTGCAGATCACCTTCTCTGACGGGACCGTCACCATTGCCGATGTCATTGGCCTGGATCGTCACAGCGATCTGGCTGTTTTGCAGATCGACCCCACCGGCTACAATCTGGTGCCTGTGCTTCGGGGTGATCTGGACCAGATGAAAGTCGGGATGCGGGTGGCCGCTATCGGCAATCCATTTGGCTTTGCCGGAACGCTGACCAGCGGCATTGTCAGCGCCATCGGGCGTAGCATCCCTGGCCTTGCCAGTTTTAGCATTCCCGAATCCATCCAGACCGACACGGCCATCAATCCGGGGAACTCTGGCGGGCCGCTGCTCAATGAGCGGGGCGAGGTCATCGGTGTCAACGCCCAGATTCGTTCAGATGAACGGGCCAACAGCGGTGTGGGTTTTGCCATTCCCATCACAATTGTCGAGCGGGTGGTTCCTGTGCTTATCGCCGAGGGCAGCTACGAACATTCCTACATCGGCATCAGCGGCAACACCCTCAGCCCCATCTGCGCCGAAGGATTGGGCTTTGACTCCGACCTCCGGGGCGCGTATGTGAACACTGTCCTGCCTGGCACGCCCGCGGCCAAAGGCAATCTGCGCGGCGGGACCGTCGAGATTCAGAATGACTCTATTGGCATCTGTCCCACAGTGGCCGGGGGCGATCTGATTACGGCGATCGACGGCCAGCCCGTCACCCGTTTCGACGATCTGCTGGTCTATTTAGAGCGCTACACCAGCCCCGGGGACACCATCACTCTCACCATTCTGCGCGACGGACGCACAGAAGAAATCAAGATAACCCTGGCCCCCCGCCCAACCACGACCCAGCCATAGACTGATGGCTCCACTGCAGAAAGGTCACTTTCACCGCAGAGGCGCGGAGTTTCGCGGAGAGATTCAGGAGAAAACTTCCGCGGTGGGTCTGTAGGCTTTTTGCAGTAGACTCACAGATGAACAGGGGTGAACGCGGATGGGCAGGGATAAATCTGCGTTCCTGTTCTTGTCGTTATTTTCGTCGTTACCGGTGTCAGGTAACCATATTGCCCAACCAGCAATCGGTTTGTGTGCCACAGGTAGGGCAATTTTAGGATTCGGGTAGCTGTTTGCTGGAATATGCCTACAATGACAAAAGAGGCGGGAGCAAGTTAATATCTGCTCCCGCCTCTTTTTGTTTCGCAATGTCAGCCCGCTCAGGCCCGCGGGCTATTCTTCGATATCGATGATGTGCTCTTCCGCGCCTTGCCGCCACACACCTTTGCCATCGCCCACCGCCCAGGTGGAGCGGATGCGGATGGTGCGTTTGGGACGTCCGCTGGCCGGTTGGGCAGGCGCTGCCCGGCGCGGCGTCGGGGCAGATGGCTTTGTGACGGCTGGCGGATTCTGGGCCATCTCTTCCAGCCGTGAACGCAATAGCTTCCACCCGGCACGCACAGCCCAACTGGCCAGACCCGCGGCCACGGGCAGCGCGGCTGTCGCCAATTGCATAGGGAGCTTGCGCTGTTCGACCGGCAGACCGGCTGTTGTGTCATAGCCGCAACGACCACAAAAACGGGTCTCCAGGCCGACTTTGCCGCCACACTGGGAACAGACTCTCGATACCTCACTCATAGGCCAACGCCTTCCTTTTCCCTGGCACTCACAAACAGGCACTTGCTGGTATTTACTGGGGGGAGTATAGCACCCCAGGCGCGCTCTCTGCAAGACGCTTCTGTCGGCGTTTCCGGGTGCTCTTTTTCTCTGCGCCCTCTCTGGCCTACTTGGGAATTGGCACGGCCAGGGCTATAATAGAAGAATGAATGCAGACTGTGACGGACTCCTATGCGCGCTGTCCTGGTGAGCAAAGCGCTGGTTGTCGGCGCATATCAACGCAAGGCCGAAGAGATCGCCCGCCTGGGCGTGGACCTGACTGTGCTAACGCCCCCCGCCTGGCGGGATCGTCGGGGTGAGCAGCAGGCTGAACGTATCCATACTGACGGGTACGAATTACGCACCATCCCCGTGCGTTTCAACGGCAACTTCCATTTACACCACTACCCTACACTCTTTCGGGAATTGCAGGACCTGCGCCCGGATGTGGTCCATTTGGACGAGGAACCCTACAACGCGGCCACGTGGCTGGGGGTGCGTGCCGCGCGCCGGGCCGGGGCAGCGATCACTTTTTTCGCGTGGCAAAATATCCATCGCGCCTATCCGCCTCCCTTTCGCTGGTTCGAGAGGGCCGTATACGCGGCCTGCCCCCAGGCCATTGCAGGCAATCGGGACGCGGCCGATGTGCTGAAACGCAAAGGCTATACGGGCGAGATTACTCTTCTGCCCCAGTTCGGGGTGGACCCACAACTCTTTTCCCCGGCCCAATGTTCGGCCCCCGGCGCGTGTCTGCGTATCGGCTATGCAGGCGGGCTGCTGCCGGAAAAAGGGCTGGACCTGCTCCTGCGGGCCTGCGCGGGATTGGTGGGTGAATGGCGTTTGCAGATAGCCGGAGGCGGTGAGGAAGAGAGGGAGCTACGCGGCATCGCCGATGAGGTGGGCATAGGGGAACGGGTAGAATGGAGGCAGCGCATTCCCAGCGGGCAGATGCCCACTTTTTATCAAAAGCTGGATGTGCTGGTCCTGCCCAGCCGCACAATGCCCAATTGGAAGGAGCAGTTTGGCCGGGTGCTGATTGAAGCGATGTCCTGCGGCGTGGCTGTGGTGGGCAGTGACTCCGGGGAGATTCCCCACGTGATTGGCGATGGGGGATTGATCTTCCCGGAAGGGGATGTGGCCGCTCTGATGGGCCGGTTGCAGGGCTTGCTGGATGACCGCCGCGCAACCCGGCGGTTGGGCGAAGCGGGCCGGGCACGGGTGTTGGCCCATTTTACAATGGCCCAGATCGCGGCGGAGACAGTGGCTGTCTATGGCAAGTTGCATTCCAGCCAAAACGGGAAAGGCTGAATGTGAGGCTGTTCAGCCCCACGCAGATTTTTGGTGTCTATGCATATCGCTGTCAACGCTCAACTGCTGAATACAGAGGCAAGCTACCGGAGCGCGGGGGTCAGCAACTACAGCCGAAATCTGCTGACTGCATTGGCAAAAGAAGCCGATGGCCAGCAATTCACAATTTTTGTCAACGATCCGAATTTCGCGCCAGATTCTGTGGAAGCTGTCCTCTCGCTGCGCCGTAGCCGCTGGCCTGTGCAGCAGCCGCTGGTGCGGATTGCCTGGGAGCAGACCGCCCTCCCTTTGGCCCTGGCGGGGATGGATGTGGATTTGATGCACGGGCTGGTCAATGTGCTGCCCCTGGCCTCCCACGTGCCCGGTGTGGTCACAGTTCACGACCTGAGCTTTGTGCGTATGCCGGAGAAACTGCCGCCAGCCAAGCGTTTCTATCTTGCCCGGCTCTGCGCGGCCAGTGTTTCCAAGGCCCGCCAGGTGATTGCGGTCAGCCGGCAGACTGCCGACGATCTGGTGAGCTGTTTTGGGGTGGACGCAGGAAAGATCGAAGTTGTGTATAATGGGGTGGCTGGGGACTTTCATCCGGGTGTGGCGGCAGAGACGGAAGCCTTTCGCCTGGCCAAAGGGTTGCCCGCGCGCTTTCTGTTCTATCTGGGCACGCTGGAACCCCGCAAGAATCTGCTCCGTTTGATCGATGGCTATGCGCGCTGGCGGGAGAACGACCCGGCCGGGGGTGGGGTGGCTCTGATAGTGGCCGGTGGCAAGGGTTGGTATTATAATGAGATCTTCCGATTGGTGCGTGAGCGAGGATTGGAAAGCGCGGTACGCTTTCCCGGCTTTATCCCCGGCGCAGAACTGCCCCACTGGTATCGGGCCGCCGAAGCCTTTGTCTACCCCAGCCTTTTCGAGGGCTTTGGCCTGCCCGTGGCCGAGGCCATGGCCTGCGGCACACCGGTGATCTGCAGCGACGCCGCCAGTCTGTTGGAAGTGGCCGGGGATGGGGCGCTCATCTTTCCCGCCCAGGAAACAGCCGGTCTGGTGGATGCGCTGAGCCGTCTCTTTGCTGGTGGCTCCTTGCGGCGGGAACTGGTGCAGGCCGGATTGGCGCGTGCCCGTCGCTTCACCTGGGAACAGACCGCGCGGGAGACACTGGCGCTGTATAAAGACATTGCACAACGACATTGAATGCTGATGACAACCACTGCCAAGCCGTTGAAGCAACCGCATAGTATTTCTGGTGAACGGGGCAACTGGCTGATTAATCTGGTTGTGCGTATCCAGCCAGCCTGGTGGCCCGCGCTTCTCCTCTTTTCCGACTTGCTTCTGATTTTTGCTGCCTTTCTGCTCTCCTATTGGGTGCGCTATCAACTCCAGTGGTTTCGGGCCGTAGACCCCGCCAACCAGACAGATTTTGTCACCTATCTTCCCTTTTCTGTGGCTCTGGTTGCCATTCTCTTTCTCTCTTTTAACTTCTCTGGTGTCTATCGCCAGCGCCGGGATCGGGGCTGGCTGGAGGAGGTCTATAGTATTGCCACTGCTACCACCCTGGGTGTGGTCACGCTGATCATTCTGAATCTGATTTTTGGTGAGCTTTCCTATAGCCGTCTGATATTTCTGTACGCGGCTGTCTTTGTAATTCTGTTATTGGGGGGCAGCCGGGCCGCCATTTATATGCTGCGGGGCTATTTGCGGGCACGGGGCGTGGCTGTGCAGCGGGTGGTGCTGGTGGGCGCGGGCGATGTGGGGCGAATGGTCATGCGCAATATTGCGGCCCGGCCCAATCTGGGCTACCGGCTCATCGGTTTTCTGGACGACAACCCCACCAAAAATTCGACGGATATTGGACGGTTCAAAGCCCTGGGGCCGCTGGAAAACTTCGAGCAGGTATTGCTCACCTATCCGGTGGACGAAGCGATTATCTGCCTGCCCTGGCAAAGCCACCGCACAGTGGCCCGGCTTCTCCACCAGTGCGAGCAGAGCGGTGTGCGGGCGCATATCGTGCCGGACCTCTTTCAACTGACCAAAAATCAGATGCGCGTGGAAGACCTGAATGGCGTCCCTCTCATCAGCACCCGGGAAGTCTCTATTGCCGGGTGGAATCTGATTTTCAAACGGGTGTTGGACCTGGTAATTGTCTCTGTCGGTTCTCTCTTTGCCCTGCCCATTGGGCTGTTAATTATCCTGGCCATCCGGCTGGATTCCAGCGGACCTGTCATCTACAGCCAAACCCGGGTGGGCAAGAATGGCAAACCCTTTGCCATCTACAAATTTCGTTCGATGGTGACCGATGCCGAGGAGCGTCGGGATGAGCTTGCCGCACTCAATGAGGCCACTGGCCCCCTCTTCAAAGTGCGCGACGACCCCCGACGGACGCGGGTGGGCCGGCTCCTGCGCCGCTTCAGCCTGGACGAACTGCCCCAGCTCATCAATGTGTTCCGGGGGGAGATGAGTCTCATCGGTCCCCGCCCCAACCTGCCCGAAGAAGTGGCCCAGTACAAAGAGTGGCATCACAAACGTCTTTCGGTCAGCCCCGGCATGACAGGGCTGTGGCAGGTAAGCGGGCGCAGCGATTTGACCTTTGACGAGATGGTGCTGCTGGACATTTATTATGCAGAAAACTGGAGTCTGGGTATGGACCTGGGCATTCTGTTGATGACAGGGCCACGAGTGCTCTTTGCCAAGGGTGCGTACTGAGTAATTCTCATAAGAATTTTGGACGCAAACCTGATGGAGGGAGTTCGCTTGGAACGTAGACAACAGCGTGTTTTGATTTTGATGAGCGACACGGGTGGAGGACATCGCGCCAGTGCCGAAGCGTTGGCCGCTGGCTTTGGCGAACGTTTCGGCGAACGCTTCCATGTGCATGTGATCGATCTCTGGAGCCATTACACGCCCTGGCCTGTCAATCAGGTTCCCAAAAGCTACCGCACACTGGTGACAGATGCCCTTTGGCTCTGGAAACTGGCGTGGCGGGCCAGCGAACGAGACTGGCTGACCGAGCCGGGGCTGCGTCTGGTCGGGCGGCTTGTGCGTCGGGCCATGCGTCGGGCTTTTGACGAATTCCAGCCCGATGTGGTCATCTCCGTACACCCTCTGATGCAGCACGCCCCCCTGCGTTTGCTCCGCAATACACTCAACTCCTCTATACCTTTTGTCACTGTCGTCACTGATCTGGTTTCCATCGCGCCGGTCTGGTATCACCGGGGGGTGGACCGCTGCTTTGTTGCCAGCGACGAGGCTGTGCGTCGGGCCAAACGGGCGGGCCTGCGCGACGAGCAGATTCGGCTTTACGGGCTGCCGATTCGGCCCGCCTTTGCGCGACCGGTGGGCGAAAAGTGCGGCCTGCGCAATTCTCTGGGGCTGGACCCGGCGCGGATGACGGCTCTGCTGGTGGGTGGCGGCGAAGGGATGGGGCCGGTGGGCGCGATTGCCCGTGCGGTGGCCGCCCGCCTGGCCGCAGACGGGCGGGAAGCCCAATTGGTGGTAGTCTGTGGGCGCAACGAAAATCTGCGCCGGGAGCTGGCGGCAGTCGCCTGGCCTTTGCCCGTGCGGGTGGAAGGTTTTGTGCGGAATATGCCCGAATGGATGGCAGCCAGCGACTGTGTCGTGACCAAAGCCGGGCCGGGCACGATTGCCGAGGCGTTGATCAGTGGGCTGCCTATTCTGCTCACCGGCTTTATTCCAGGCCAGGAAGAGGGCAATGTGCCCTTTGTGGTGGACAATGGAGTGGGGGCCTATAGCGAGAAGCCTGAGGAGATTGCCAGGCTGCTCAGTCGCTGGTTTGGGCCAGGACGGGCACATCTGGAGGAGATGGGGCACAAGGCCCGGTCAATGGGACGTCCCCAGGCGACCTTTGAAATTGTGGATGAGATTGTTGCATTGTTGGACAAATAAAGCGAGCGGTCCGGTTGCGAAAAAACTGCTCGATGGTTCGCAGGCACGGCCCCCGATTTTTGCTGTCAACGCTTCAGTCGCTGCCAATCAAACATCCCCGCGCCGCGCCCTTCTGTCAGCAGCCCAAAGGCCCGTTCGGCCACTTTAATGCCCAGGCCCATTCCGTGGCCGTTGAAACCCACGCAGAAGAATACCCCCGGCTGGTCGGGCATCTCCCCCACCAGCGGCAGTCCGTCGTCGGTGAAACCCATTGTGCCTGCCCAGCGGTGGCTGATAGGCACATCTGCCAGTTCGGGGAAATATCGGGCTGTGTACGCACTGATGTCTGCCTGCACCTTCGCTGTGACATTTTCATCGGTCAAATGATTCTCTGTGGCATAGTTCAAATGGCGTGCGCCGCCGATCAGCCAGCGCCCCATCCCCGGCTGGTCTGGCTCGGCCACCTGGCGGAAGTAGTAGTAGCCAAAATGGCTGTAGCCCGCCACAGGGAAGACCAGCGGCGCGGGTTCACTCACCTGAATCTGGCCGCGCCGGGGGTGAACTTTGCCCTGGAAAAAAGGATGGAAGAGGGCTGAGTATCCGTTTGTCGCCAGCAAGACGCGGCGGGCGTGGATAGTGGCCCGACTGCTTTCCACCCGCAGGCCCGTGCCCGCAGGGGTGATTTCCGTCACGGCTGCGCTGCTTATCACCCGCACACCAGAGGCCGCCAACAGCGCCCGGTTGAAATGGGCCGGTTGAATCACCCCATCCGCGGGTCGATGCAGCCCGGCCAGAAAGCCCCGGCCAAAGAAATCCGTGGACGCGAAGTGGTGGTCAAAGCCATCTGCTTGCAACAGGCGGGCAGACCCGGCCAGGGCCTCCGCCTCCTCTGCGCAGTCGGCCAGCAGCCAGCTTCCGCAGCGTTCGCTGGGGACGCCCAACCTGGCCGCCAACCCCAGCATCATCTCCCGGTTGTCGATGGTGAGCTGCCAAAGCTCTTTCGCTGCCTGTCGCCCATACTGCTCAACCGCACTGGCATAGCTTTCGGCAATACCACACAGAGCCATCCCCGCGTTGCGGCCTGTGGCGCCCAGCGCGGGCTGCCGGGCATCCAGCAGCACCGCTTCGATCCCCGCCTGTTGGGCAAACCAGGCGATGCTGCTGCCGATGACGCCACCACCGACAATGCACAGGTCGGTTTCTATTTTCAGCCCTTCCCCCGGTGGGGCTTCGGGCGTGGGCAGGCCGATGCTCTGCTGCCAGAAGGAAGTAGTGGCAAAACGGTCGAGGAAAGTGGATGCCATTGCTAAATCCCTTTCATTCCGAATGGGCGCGGATGTAACCCGACAGGGCGCGCAGGGGGGGCAGGGGTATGCCCTCGGTGGTAAAGAGATCGCCCGCGGGATAGAGATAGTAGCGGGTGCTGAACCAGACCCAGCGCTGGATCAGCCGATTTTCGTCGGAGGGATAGCCCAGTTCTTCGTCGGTCAGGCTGTTCAGCAGATCAAAGGACCCGACCATAAATTCGATGACCCGTGCCGGACTGAATCCAGCTTCGGGCAGCATCAGAATGCCGTATTCTGTGATGATAAGGGGTTTGTTTCGTTCGCCTCGCTCGGCCATCCACGCCCGCATCGCCCGTGCTTGGGCCTCCACCAGCCCCAAATCGTCGTGATCCGCCACATCCCACAGCAGACCATCGGTTGCGTCGTCAAAACCGGGGGGCAGCCCCACGCCCCATTCGCCTGCCTGTTCGCGCAGGATAAAGGCGTGTATATTCCAGACATCCACTGGCATTGGCCCGCCAAACTGCTCCGTATAGCTCGCCCGCACCGCGTCCAGATAGCGCAGACGCAGGGGTGTCACCTGACTGATACCGCCGATGGCGACCTGGGCTGTGGGGTCGGCCAGTTTGATTGTGCGCCAGGCCCGGTAGTATTGACAGGCGTATTCTTCGGGTGTAGCGTCGTCCTGCCAGCGCACATCCGGCTCATTGCCCACCAGCCACACCATTCCGGGCCGGGCTTGGGCCTGACGGTAGATCGTTGCCAGCCCCGGTTGCAGGCCGTTGTCAACCAGACGGATCATCGGCACAAATTCCATACCCAGCGTTTCCTCTCCCGCCGCGGATTCTGCAAAGGGATTTGTGGACCAATTGAGATACCAGCCGGGCCGGGGCGACATCCAGTCAAACAGGTGGGGGTTGCCATCGGGGATGCCTACGCCAATCCGCCAGCGCAGGGTGTAGGGCGCAGGCATTTCCTGCGCAGCCAGATCGAACATTCCCGTGGGGCGGGCCTGCTCTGTGGGCATCTGGGCTTCGCCCGAAGGGACAAGTGTTTCCGGTGCGTTGGAGATATACGAGGCGCAGGGAATCGCTTCCAATCCGGCCAAAATCCGCTGGGGAGAAGCCGGGCGCGCGGAGAACCAGCCCGGGATCAGCGCGCCGAGCAGAATAAAGAGGAGCAGGCGTCGGGCGAAGTCTGGCATGTGGGTCCATTCGTCATCTGTTTTAGCATTGTTTTCATCCGCGACGCCATTTACAACGCGCCTGCATTCAGACGGTGCAGCCTGGACTCCAGCCGTTCCATTGCGCCCAGCAGGCTGACATCGGCCCGGCGTCGGGCACTCTGGGCAAAGACCCGGCTTAGCACGTCCGGCGCATAGTTGGCTGTGCGGATTTCTTCCAGTTCGTGCTGCACCAGCCGGGGCGAGATGCGAATGCCGTGGGCGGCCAGCACCTGACGAAAGTAGGGCAGGTTTTCACAGAGACCGACTGTCACCGATTCAAAGCCGTGATTGATCACCCGCAGACGGCTGGCATAGTCCATCAGATCGTAGCCGAACATTTTCTGGTCGTCGGGCCGGGGTTCAATGAGGATAATATCCACATCCGGGTATTTGTGGCGCAGATTTTTGATGTGATAGCGCAGCCCAGAGTGGAGCAACACCCGCAAGACCTGGCGGCTGATTGCCCGCATCCCCCCTTCGGACAGATGATGCCCTTCGCCGTAGATTTCCGGGGCGTTGAGCGGGGCCAGTGGGTTGATGCAGACCACCAGATCCGCGCCGGATTCAATGGCCAGATCGATGCTGGCGTTGCCCCGAATTCCTCCGTCAATGTACTCTTTGCCGTAAATGTTGACTGGCTTGTAGAGCAGGGGAACCGCGCTGCTGGCAGCCACGGCTTTGCTGATGGGGACAATTCCCTTACCGCCTTTGCCAAAGACCGCTCGCTCCCCGGTGTCCAGGTCTGTGGCGACAATATAGAGGTCTTTATCCAGCTGATCAAAGCGGTTTGTGCAGCCCGGATGGGCCAGCACTTCATCCAAATAGTGTTCCAGGGCGCTGCCGCTGAACAGACCTGACGGCAGCAGGTCGGTCAGGTTCCACAAGAGATCGGTCAGATTCATATCGTTGAAATGGCTGGCGTAGGTGCGCAGGGAGCGAAAGAGTGTGGCGGGCAGGCCGGGGACACGCCGCAGGGCTTCGCCCACATTGGCCTGAAAGATGTCGCTGGCCTGAATCCCCCGCACCTCCGGGTGGTTGTCCTCGATGGCCTGCATCATTTCGTCCGGGGTCATCCCGTTGGCGATCATCGAGCCAACCAGCGCGCCCGCGCTGGTTCCCACATAAATGTCAAAGTCATTGACTGTCTGGTTGACGAGCATATCGTTCATCGCCCGCAACGCGCCGATTTCGTAGACTGCGCCAGTGATCCCACCCCCGGCCAGCACCAGCGCGCTCTTGCCCGCGCGGGGTCTATCGCCTGTCCTTTTGCTCTTCGCCTTGCTCTTTGCCTGAATGGAGGGAGGGATATACTCGTCTATTTCGTCGTTGAATTGCATAAAGTCCGCTTTGACTTGTGAACCACAAAGGCACAAAAACACGAAGAAAAACAAAAAAGTACACCAGTGACACAAATGCAATGGATGGACAGTACGTGTCAGCCTGTCACCCCTTCACTCTTTGGGCCTTTGCGGTTAGGTTTCGTTTTGCGTATCTTCTTCCGCCAGGCTGTTGAGTTGTTCGGTCAGCAGAGCCAGCTTATCCCGCAGATCCACAATGTCCCGGTTGGTGGGGATATTCAGGCGGTGCAGGATAGCCGCCATATTTTCGTCCAGCCGGGTCAATTCCTTGCCTTCGCTCTGCAACTCTGAGGCCACTGATTTGGCCTGTTCCGCGCTCAATTTTCCGGCGGCGACCAGTTGGGCCAAGCGTTCTTCGACAATACCCACACCCGCGGGCAGTGTGCCCTGCACCTGGCGCAGCAGAAATTCCAGTGTGTCGCCGCCGGTACGGATCAAATTGGTCATCAGCGATTGGGGCAAGAATCCTGACTGGCGCTTCTCCATCTCCAGAATAATCTGGCTGAGGGTCAGGCTGGTCAGGTCGTCGCCGGTTTCGTGATCGGTGACTGTCACCTCTGCCCCCGCCTGAATCATCTGCGTGATCTGTTCCAATGTGACGTAATGTTTGGCTTCGGTGTCGTAGAGTTTGCGGTTGGGATAACGTTTGATCTGGGGCATTGGACATTTCCTGCTGGCAATGGGCGATCTGCTTTCGTAGACATAGAGATCATAGCACATCATTACGCAGTGCGTCAATCGTCATTTTGGCAGATACGGCCTACAAAATCAGTCTGGTGGGCGATGTAGACCAGTTCGCCCGACCCGATCTGCTGCCGCCGGGTGGAGAGCCAATCGGAAAATATCTCTGGGTCCAGCTCGGGGTGGCCGCGCAGTGTGCTCTCTATAAAGTGCAGAATACAGTGGAGGAAGTAGGCTTCGTCCTGGGGATATACCCCCGCGGAGCCAAAGACGACCCAATCTGAGCTGCCCGCGGCCAGAATCTCCACCCCCGCGGCGGGCAGCAGGTGAAAGAGATGGCGTCCTGTGCGGCTGTCGCCGGAGGGCTGGCCGTCGGTGATGCGCTCGTCCATTGAACGGTGATAGAGCGCTTCAATCTGGGCGTCCAATCCGGCGTCAATGACTGGTTCGAAGATTGTCGCACCGTCAAAGTTGATGGTGAAATAGCATAGCCCATCCGGTTTGACCATCCGCAGCAGGCGCGGCAACGCGGCCGGTACGTCGAAGAGGTCCAGGACCGCGTGGGCGATAAGCAGATCGTAGCGCGCCTGGTTGTGTGGCCGCCGGGCAAAGTCAAAGACATCTGCCTGCTCGACAGCCAAATCCAGCCCTGCGCCGCGGCCTGTGCCCAGCCGGGCGCGGATGGCCGCCACATTCTCTGCTTCGTTGTCCAGAGCGGTGTAGCGGGCCTGTTCCAGCAAACCCCACGCCACCACCCGCTCTGCCATTGTGCCAATGCCCGCGCCAATCTCCAGCACATCCAACGGCTGTCCGCCGGATGTCTGCGCGGCTACTTCGTCGGCCAGGCGCTGCCAGACCAGCCGGTTGAGCGCGCGGTCGTCCACACTCTTTTTGGCTGCCAAATAGCGGGGAAAGGAGAAGGGAAGTGTCTGTGTCATAAAATTTTACGCTTTAGTTTTGGCGGGAGCAGCTCACCTGCTCTTGCAAGAAGCCCCGGATGCTCGCCCCCGTCTCTGCCCAGGTGGGATGGCTGTCGTAGAATTGCCGGGCTGCGCGCCCCATTTCGGCCAGTGCAGACCGATCTGCCAGACAAGTGCCCAGGACGCGGGCCATTTCAGCGCCGGCAGCGGGCTGCACCAGAAAACCGTTGACGCCCGCCCGCACAATCTCGTGGGCCGCGCCGGCTGAGGAAGCGATGACGGGCAGTCCGAAAGCCATCGCTTCCAGATAGACGATGCCAAAGCCCTCATAAGACGGCACGGCCAGCAGGTGGCAGCATGAAAAATATTCGGCCAGTGCCGTGTCATTCACCCGCCCGTGCAGTGTGACGGCTGCGCCCAATCCCAGCCGTTCAATCTGCGTTTGGACGCGCGCCGTATAGTCGGAATCCACATCCGTACTCCCGACGGCGTGCAGTCGCCAGTCCCGATTGGAGAGCTGGGCCAGGGCGGCCAACAGATGGTGCAGTCCTTTGCGGGGGATAAGATTGCCCACAAAAAGAATCTCCAGCGGGCCGGCGCGGGCGCGGCGTTCCTCAATCAGCCGTTGGATTGTCTTGGCCGAGGGAAGCTTCACGTGATCCGCGGCCGGATAGGCAATGATTTTTTGCGCTTTGCTGTGCCTTTTGTGCTTTCCAAGCAATACTTCGACGGTTTCCTGTGTGGTACGGCTGTTGAAAATAAAACCATCCACCGACGCCAGGTAGCGTCCCTCCACCCAGCGATAGAAGGGCAGCAGCCAGGCCGGGTGTTCTTCGCTGGCCCGCAGGTGATGGACGATACTCACCACCGGAAAGGGCGCGTTTCGGAATGTTCGGTTGGCCCAGGCCAGGGAGGGATGGTTGAGTTCATCCTGCAGGAGAATATCCACATCCAGCCCGGCCAGCCGTCTCCGCCACGCCGGACTGAAGTTGTCCAGCAGATGGTGGGGATAGGCACGCCAGGGCAGGGAGATGATTTCTACGCTGTCGCCCTGGCCGCGCAGATAGTTCACCAGTTGCCGGTCATAGAGATAGCCACCGGAGAGGGTGTCCAAACTGCCGTAGATGACCAAACCGATGCGCATCTGATTTCACTTTTTAGCAAAGAGATGGATTTTGGAATAGAACGCGGATAAAGCGGATCGGACGAATTCCCCCTGATTTTTCATCTGCCCGCCCTGTCATCTTGTCAAACTGTATGATGCCCAGGCGATCTCATTCTCCCAAATTTTCACCCGCACCGCGCTGATGTTGGGCGCGTTCAGATGGTTGGAAAAATGGGCGCAGACGATGCGGCAAAAATGCTCGATGCTGGGATTCAGCCCGGCAAATTCGGCCAGATCGTTGAGGGTCTTGTCCCGATAGCGGGCCACGATTTCTTCCAGCAGTGCTTCCACCTGCACAATGTCCACCAGATAGCCGTGCTGGTCCAGGGTTGCGCCCTCCAACTGAATTTCCAGCCGGTAGTGGTGGGAATGCCACTGGTTTTCCGCGCCCCAGTCGCCGCCGATGAGGAAGTGCTGGCCGGTAAAATTTCGCTGCACGGCAAGGGTGTACACGTCTTTTCTCCTGTTCTATCGATAGTCCAGCACCACCTGCACTGTCTGTTCTGGCTGCTGGTCGATCAGTTGATAGGCGGCGGTGGCTTCTTCTACAGGGAAGCGGTGGGTGATCAGCCGCTCGATGGGCAGGTCGGCCAGAAAACGCCAGGCGCTCTCCATCCGCCGGGCTTTGCTCCAGCGGCCGGTCAGGCCGGGCGCGATTGTGCTCACCTGACTGCTGACGAGCTGAATGCGGTTGCGGTGGAAATGTTCGCCCAGGTCCAGACTGGCCCGTTTGTTGCCATACCACGAACCGATGACAATCCGTGCGCCAAATCCGGCCATCTGCACCGCCTGATCCAACGCGGCGGGCTGACCGGATAGTTCAAAAATCAGGTCTGTGCCGTGGCCTGCTGACAAGTCCAGGGAGGAAGATTCTGTGTCCGCGGGATCAAAAGTGTGGGACGCGCCCAATGTGCGGGCCAGTGCCCGGCGCTGGGGGATAGGATCGAAAACATCGAGCGCGGCCAGGGGGAATTGGGCCAGCAGCGCGGTGGTCAGCAGCCCCACAATCCCCAGGCCAAAGACAACGACCCGCTCGCCCACCAGTGGCGCGCCGTCCATCACCAGATTGACGGCTGTTTCGGCGTTGGGGAGCAGGCTGGCTCGTTCTGTGTCCATTCCTGTGGGCAAGGGCAGCAGCGTGGCGACGGGCGCGCAGAAATGGCTTTCGTGGGGGTGAAAGGCAAATACCCGTTGCCCCCGCCACGTGTCTGCCACATCTGGCCCCGTTTCTGCCACCCGGCCCACACAGGCATAGCCATATTTGAGCGGATAGGCCAGGCTGCCGGCGAGGGAGGCAATAGACGTATCCACGGCCAGGCCGGCGGGAAGCTGCCCCCGATAAAAGAGCATTTCCGTGCCGGGGCTGATGGCAGAGACCAGCGTTTCGACCAGAACTTCGCCGGGAGCGGGTGCGGGAAGGGTTTCTTCCACCACCGCGGCCTGGCGTGGCCCCGTGAAATAGACGCTACGGCGCATCAGGCCAAAGCCCCCCAAATTGTCACGTCTGGACCGACCTGAATCACCTGCGGGTTGTCTATGCGCGGCAAATTTGTCTGAGACGGCGTGGCCGTTGGGTTCACCGCGTGGACGCCGCCCACAAAAAAGGGCGCGACTGTCACGACTGTATAGTGGGCCAGGCGGGCTGCCAAAAAGGAGGTGAGGATCGACGGGCCGCCCTCCACCATCAGCGAACGCAGCCCCTTTGTGCCCAGACAGCGCAGAAACGCGGTCAGGTCCACCTGGCCGTCGGCGGTAGCAGGTACGCGCAAAATGCGTGCCCCGGTTGCCTCCAAAGCCCGTTGACGTTCAACCGGGGCCGCCGGGGTGGTGGCGATCCAGACCGAGCGAGGCATTTGCAACAGGCGGGCCGTGAGCGGCAGACGCAGATGGGAATCCACCACAATCGGCTGGGGATTGCTGCCTGTCGCCAGCCGTACGGTCAGGCTGGGATCGTCGGCCAGGGCCGTGCCGATGCCCACCAGAATGCCATCGTGGACAGCGCGCAGGGCGTGGGTCATTGCCAGTGCTTCGGCCGCGCTGATGTCCAGGCGTTGGCCCGGTTGAGCGGCCACACACCCATCCAGGCTCTGGGCATAGCTGAGGGTGACAAAAGGACGATTGGTGGCGTGGGAATGGGCCTCTGCCTGCTGGGCCAGGGAATGCAACGCACCCGCATAGGGCAGCGCGGCCATTGGCGGGGCTTTTGGCTCCCCGTGCAAATGATCCAAATGGCCGTTCAAGTCCAGCAGATGGCGCATCCGGTCTGCTTTGGCGCGCAAATAGTCCGCGTTTTGTCGGTTCACAGTGGGCTGCATGGGCAGCCGCGCGATGACCGAAATTCCGTGACTTTCCAGACTTTCTATTTTGGCCGGGTTGTTGGTGAGCAGGCGGACAGACCGGACTTTCAACTGTTGCAGAATGAGCGCGGCCGGGGTGTAGTCCCTTTCGTCCGCGCCGTGGCCCAGGAGCAGGTTGGCATCTACGGTATCGTAGCCCTGATCCTGCAAGTTGTAGGCTCGCAGCTTCTCCGCCAGCCCAATGCCCCGCCCTTCCTGGCGTAGATAGACGACGACTCCGCTCCCTTCCGCGGCAATGGATTGTATGGCATTTGCCAATTGTTCCCCGCAATCACAGCGCTGGGAGCCAAGCACATCGCCGGTGAAGCACTCCGAATGGACCCGCACCAGCACGCCGTCGTGCTGGGAAACATCGCCCATCACCAGGGCCAGATGCTCTTTGCTATCCCAATTGTTCTGAAAATGGAGCAGGTGAAATTCCCCGTCTGGGGTGGGAATTCGCGCGGCAGCCGTCTGTGTCATCTGTAGATGGACATGAGAACGGGGCCGCTGGGTGGCATGGGGTCGAGGCAGGGCAGACATTGCTTGTCCCACTGTGGAAGGGTCGTTGGGTACAATAATAGAACGAATCCGGTGGCTGATTTGGATTGGCGGCAAATGCAGGGCGGAAATATGGAACAGCAGGCAAAGGGCGGCAGATATAGAGAAGCGAGACACCTGACGACGCAACAGGTATCTCGCTTCGTTTCTTGTGGTGGAATGAGTTTACCAGCCGAAACGTTCTTCCAGCCAGGGATCGCCTTCCATGTGATAGCCGTGGCGTTCCCAGAAGCCAGGACTATCGCCCTGGATAAATTCCAGCCCGCGCAGCCATTTGGCACTCTTCCAAAAATACTTTTTGGGCACGAGCAGGCGCATAGGATAGCCGTGATCCGGCTCCAGCGGCTTGCCGTCGTACAGATGGGCCAGCATTGTGTCGTCGTCGTCCAGCACATCCAGAGCGATATTGGTGGTATAGCCCTGATCGCAGTGGGCCATCACGTGGGTGGCCCTGGGATCGATGTCGAGCAACTTTATGAAATCCCGCCAGGCCACGCCAGTCCAGGTGGTGTCCAGCTTGCTCCAACGGGTGACACAGTGGATGTCCACTGTCTGGGTTTTCTGGGGTAACTCCATCAGATCAGCCCAGGAGAAGCGCTTTTCTTCGTTCACCAGACCAAAGACCCGCAGGTCCCAGCCGTTTAGATTGGGATAGTGAACTGTCTCGCCGTAGGTGAGCACGGGAAAACGCTCGGTCAAGAACTGGCCGGGCGGGACGCGTTCGTCTGGATTCTCGCCGGGCAGGTTCTTCACCCGTTTGAGCCGTTCTACTTTTTTGAAGGGATTTTCAATGCGCATTGCTTGCCCTCCTGTTGGGCTGCCTGTATTGGCCTACTTGTCCTGACTGGATTCACGCGCCGTGTGCGCGTGGCGAACAGTTGAACAGTAGCGCTCTCGGCTCTTTATACACGTAATCCAACTTCCCAAACAAGAGATGGGCAAGCAGCGGATAAGAATTGAATAAGAATTGGGCCAAAAGAGATGCGTTGTCTACGCTACAAAACGCTTCAGCACCAGTGTCGCATTCTGTCCGCCCAGGCCAAAGCCGTTGCACAGCCCCGCGTCCACCCGGTGTTCCCGGCTTTTGTTGGGCACGTAGTCCAGATCGCAGTCCGGGTCGGGAATTTCGTAGTTGATGGTGGGCAGGATGCGGTCTTCCTGCATAGCCTTAACCAGCACCGCCGCGCTCTGCGCGCCCGCAGCGCCCATAGCATGGCCAATGCTGCTTTTAATGCTGGTGACGGGAATGGTATAGGCCGCTTCCCCAAAGACCCGCTTGATGGCCGCGGTTTCCATTGTATCGTTGAGCATCGTGCCTGTGCCGTGAGCCACAATCCAGTCGATGTCCGTGGGAGCCAGACCGCTTTCGGCCAGGGCCAGGGACATACAGGTCGTTGCACCCGTGCCTGTGGGTTCCGGGGCCACCATATCGTAGGCGTCTTCGCTGATGGCATAGCCGGCCACTTCGGCCAGAATCGTCGCGTTCCGAGCCTGGGCGTGCTCCAGTGTCTCCAGCACAAAGACGCCTGCTCCCTCGGCCACAACCATTCCATCCCGGTTGCCGCTGAAGGGTGCGCAGGCTTTTTCCGGGTTGGCGTTGTTGGTGCTGGCCGCGCCCAGGCGGCTGAAGGTAGTGATGATCATTCGGGAGAGGTAGCCTTCCGCGCCACCCGCAATCATCACATCCGCGTCGCCCCGTTGCAGGCGGCGGGCGGCCTCGCCGATAGATGTGATGCCCGTGGCGCAGGCCGTGACCTGGCTGTTGGTTGGCCCGTGAACACCGAATTTGATGGCGATAAAAGTGGGTGTGCCGCTGATCAGTGCAGCCGTTCCCTGGGCCGGATTAAAGCGCCGGGGGCCGCCTTCGGCCAGTTTGGCGCTCTCTTCCTCCACAATATCCCAGCCGCCAAAAGCCAGGCCGATCTCCACGCCGATCCGCTGGCGGTTCTCCTGCTCCAAATCCAGACCGGACATTGCCACCGCGTCCTGGGCTGCTTTGTAGGCAAACTGGGTTCCCCGTCCGGTGCGCCGGGCCTCTTTGCGGTCCATGTAATCGCCGGGTTCCCAATCGTTCACCCGTCCATTGATTTGGGTGGGAAACTCGGAAGCATCCCAGTGGGTGATGGCGCTGGTTCCCGACTTGCCCGCGGCCATCTGCGCCCAGGAAGTGGACAGGTCGTGGCCCAGGGGGGTGACGAGTCCTACGCCGGTGATGACAACCCGGCGGACTGGGTTTGCAGCGGGAGAATGTCCATTCGTATTCATAGGTATACCCAATATTTCAGTAGCGGTTGTGGCGAGAATCGTACACAATAGATAACACGACGGGGCGTGTATTGTCAATGATGGATGAAGCGTCAACTTCAAACAGCCGCGGATTCTCTGGTGAAAATGAAACGTAAAAGGTGAGATTGCCGATTTCCCGCGTTTCACGTTTCTTCGCGGGGTCGCCGCTCTACGCAACATACAATGGAGTATTAGCGCATGGTCAAAGCCATCACGGCCTTCTGTGCGTGGAGGCGGTTTTCGGCCTCGTCGTAGACCACCGAATTGGGACCGTCGATCACCCCGTCCGTGACTTCGATGTTGCGGTCGGCGGGCAGGCAATGCATATAAATCGCGTTGTCCTTGGCCAGGGCCATGCGCTGTTCGTCGGTGATCCAATCGGTGTACTGGCTGCCGATGGCCGCGCTCTCGTCGTTGTCGCTGGTGGTGAGCAGCGCGCCCCAGCTCTTGGGATAGACAATATCCGCGTCCACAAAACCCGCGTCGAACTCGTCCAGTTGCTCAAAACTACCGCCGTGCCTGCGCACATTGTCTTTGGCCTGCTGCACAATATCGGGCATCAGCTTGTACTCCGGGGGATGGGTCAGGCGCACATTCATGCCAAAGCGGGTCATCTGCAAAATCAGGCTCTGGGGCACGGAAATGGGCTTCTGGTAGCTGCTGGCATAGGCCCAACTGACGTTGATTGTCTTGCCCCGCGGGTCGCCCACCTTCTCGATAATCGTCATCAGATCGGCCAGAATCTGGAAGGGGTGATAGACGTCGCACTGCATATTCAGCACCGGGACCCGACTGGCCGCGGCCACTTCGTTGATGTACCGGTTGCCGAAGTCCCAGTCGCACTGGCGGATGGCGATGCCGTCGTAGTAGCGCCCGTAGATTTCGCCGATCTCTTTGGCTGTGTCGCCGTGGCTGATCTGCGTTGTGGTGCTGTCGATGAAGGCCGCGTGGCCGCCCATCTGGGCCATACCCACCTCAAAACTGGAGCGGGTGCGGGTGCTGGTGAAGAAGAAGAGCAGGGCCAGGGTCTTGTCTTCCAGCAAGGGGTGGCGGATGCCCAGTGCCCGGTCGCGCTTGAGTTTGAAGGCCACATCCATAACTGTTTCGATCTCTTCTTTGCTGAAATCCATATCGCTGATGAAGTCGCGACCGCGTAGATCGGTTTGCATTGCCTGGGTCTCCTGTGAAAATGAGTAAAAATCTCGTGGTGCGCAGTGCGTGAACCGGTTTGGGATACGACAACGCATCTGCAAGCCTGTGTCAAAGCGATGAAAAATGGAGCCAACGCCACTACTGCTCTACGCACCACACACTACGTTCCTACAATCCTCGTCCCCGTCTCTCCGGCCAACGCTCGCTCCAGATTCTTTGGGTCGGTGATCAGACACCAGGCGTCGGGATTTGCGGTGCCTTCTAAAAATTCTATGCAGGCGTCAATTTTCGGGCACATATTGCCAGGCGCAAAATGGCCTTCGTCCCGGTAACGTCTGGCCTCGTCTATGTTCATTTGATCGATCTTCCGCGCCGCTGGTGTGCCAAAATGGAGCGCCACCTGCTCTACATCCGTACTGATAAGGAACAATTCCGCGCCCAATTGTCGGGCCAAAAGGCTGCTGGTCCGGTCTTTGTCAATGACAGCGAAGACGCCCCGCAAATCTCCTTTGTGGTTACGCACGACAGGTATTCCGCCACCGCCGCACGCCACCACAATCCAGCCCAGTTCGATGGCCTGTTGAATCGCCTTCAACTCAACGATCTCAGTTGGTAGCGGGGAAGCAACCACCCGCCGCCAGCCTCGCCGCGCGTCCTCCACCACCTGCCAGCCCATATTCTCAAAACCCCGGGCCGTGGCCTCGTCCAGAAAACCGCCGATGGGTTTGGTGGGCTTCTGAAAGGCCGGATCATTTTCATCCACCCGTACTTGGGTGACAATTGTAATTGTCTGCCGGGGGATCCCCCGCTGGAAAAAATCGTTGTTCAGCGCCTGTTGCAGCATATATCCAATCGATCCTTGCGTATCGGCTACAATCAGGCTGAAGGGTGTTGTGTGGACTTCGTGCGCGGCCAATTCGTTGCGGCGCAGGATAAAGCCCACCTGTGGCCCGTTGCCGTGGGTGATAACCGTGCGCCAGCCCTTTTTCATCATTCCGGCGATGTGGCCGGTCGTCAGCCGCACCGCGTCCCACTGGTGAGCTACATCGGGCTGCTTGTCGTCTACAATCAGCGAGTTGCCGCCGATGGCGACGACGGCGAGGGGCGATGGGTTGGGCATAGGGCCTCTATTTTCCGATCAACGCGGGCAGGACCGCGTAGAACTCCGTCGCCTTCACCACTTCGTCCAGCGAAACGCTGTCCAGCACTGTGTGCGCGGTCACTTCGTCGCCGGGGCCAAAGCCGATGGAGGGGATGCCCGCTTTGCCCGCCCAGTAGATGCCGTTTGTGCTGAAATTCCACTTGCCCGGCTCGGCCGCGGGCAGACCGGTCAGCGTGCGCGCGGCCTGGCCCGCCTGCACCAGCGGATGGCTCTCTTCCAGCGCCCAGGCTGGGAAGTATTTGTCCACGGGGAAGACGAAGCCAGTGTAGCTGGGGTCGTCGTAGTAGAGCATTTCGACGGTCACGTCGCCCCGCGCCCGGTTCGCCGCGGGGATGAGCTGACGCACCTGCTCGATGACGTCTTCCACGCCTTCGCCAAAAGTGACCCGGCGGTCGATGTAGACGGTGCATTGGTTGGGCACGGCGTTGATGCTGGGCGTCTCCACGGCCATATCCGTCACTGTAATTTTGCCGTGGCCCAGAAAGGGATGATCGCCCAACGCTGGCTCCAGTTTGCTGACACCTTCGATCACCGGCAGGACTTTGTAGATGGCGTTGTCGCCCAGGTGGTTGCTGGCCGCGTGCGCGCTCTTGCCCTTGGCCACCACTTTCATCTCCACCCGGCCTTTGTGGCCCCGATAGACGAGCATCTTCGTCGGCTCGCCGATGACGACAAAATCCGGGCGGATGCCCTCGTGCTCCACAAAGGCGTGGGGCGCGATGCCGTCGCACCACTCCTCCATATTTCCAAAATAGTAGGCGGTCCACCCTTCCAGCAGGCCGAGACGCTGGGCAATCGCCAGCCCGTAGATCATCCCCGGCGTGCTGCCCTTCTCGTCGCACGCGCCCCGGGCATAGAAGACGCCATCTTCGATTTTTCCCTGGAAGGGGTCCCACTGCCACTCGTCCGGGTCGCCAATGCCGACGGTATCGATGTGGCTGTCGTAGACCAGCACCCGCGGCCCGCTGCCCATGCGCCCGACGGTGTTGCCCATGGAATCGAACCAGACTTCATCGAAGCCGAGTTTTGTCATTTCTGCCTGCACCCGTTCGCCCACCGGCCCAATCTGGGAATCCATCGACGGGATGGCACAAATCTCGCGCAGGAAGGTGATAATGTCGTTGCTGTGGCTGGCGACTTGGGATTGGACGGAAACAATATCAATCGAAGGCATGGAATTTCCTCTGCTAAACTGGTCGGTCAGGTCTGAGGAGGGAGATGTGGGCGTGCGGTTGCCCGGTAATCTGACGTTCACGCCTCCCGTTTCCGCACGACGTGAAAATCGAAAAAACTGGGCACGTAATAGTTGCGGGAGTAGAAGCAGGGCTGATGATTGCTGGTGTAGGCTGTCTGCTCGATGAAAAAGAGAGGCGTTTGCGTTCCCACGCCCAGCGCACGGCAGATGGCTTCTGTGCCGTGGACGGGCGCAATGTGGGCCACGGCATAGGCAGTGTCGTAGTGGGCCGGCGCGGCCAGCAAGTGGTGGAGCAAGGAACCGTCCAAATCGGCGACTGCCCCGGCTTCCACAAAAACCTTCGGCGTGACTTCCAGCAGATAGGCCACGGGGCTGCCCGACACCACTACTGTGCTGGTCACGACTGTCAGTGGTTCGCCTTCGCCAATGGCCAATCGCTGGGCGGCTTTGGGCAAGGCAGCTTCTGTTCTGACTGTGTGCTGGGGAAAAGAGGGCTGAATCTGTCGGCTCGCCAGGAGCATTTCGATAGATTCCAGACTTTCCAGACCGCTCTCGATGTAGGGCGGGCGCAGGCTGACAAATGTGCCTACGCCCTGCTTGCGGTTGATAATCCCCTGCTGCTCAAAACTGCGCAAGGCTTCGCGCAGGGTGGCCCGGCTCACGCCGATCTGCTGGGCCAGTTCCGGCTCCGGCGGCAATTTATCGCCAGGCCGATAGCCGCCGGTTTCCAGCAGTGTGTGCAGGCTCTCTTCGATTTGCACATAGCGCGGCCGGCTGGTGGCAGATGGGATCACAGAATAGTCCAGAAATTCAGGTTTGAACGAAAACAATCCAGTTGTCAGACAAATATTTGTCTGACAACTGGATTATAGGAAGGAGCGTGAGAAATGTCAATCCACCCGTTCGATCTGCGCGCCCAGCGCGCGCAGCTTCTGGTCGATCTTCTGATAGCCCCGATCGATCTGATGAATGTTGCCGATGACAGTCTGTCCTTTGGCGGCCAGCGCTGCCAGAATCAGCGCCATCCCCGCGCGGATGTCCGGGCTGGTCACGTGCTGGCCCACCAGCTGGCTGGGGCCAACAACAACGACCCGATGGGGATCGCAAAGGATCACCTGCGCGCCCATTGCCGACAGTTTGTCCACAAAATAGAGCCGCCCGTCGTACATCTTTTCGTGGATGAGCACAGTGCCTTTGGCCTGGGTGGCTGTGACCAGGGCAATGCTCATCAGGTCCGGCGGGAACGCGGGCCAGGGCTGATCGTCGATGCGGGGGATGGCGCCGCCGAAGTCGGTGCGCACCCGCAAGGATTGCTGTTCGTCGATCACCACTGTCCAGCCCGTCGTGCTTGCCGGGTCTTTCTCCACGTGCATCCGCACCCCCAGGCGATCCACAAAGACCATTTCCATCATACGCAGATGTTCCGGCACAA
This sequence comes from Caldilineaceae bacterium, assembly GCA_019637685.1. Taxonomy (GTDB): domain Bacteria; phylum Chloroflexota; class Anaerolineae; order Caldilineales; family Caldilineaceae; genus JACQGT01. The sequence continues at coordinate 112,711 of JAHBVF010000016.1, forward strand.
CGCCGCTGATACGCAGTTCGCCTGGTGTGATCGCGCCCAGGCCGATGTAGCTGCCGATCTCCACGTAGTCCGGCCCGACTGTATATTCCGCGCCGTGGAGCTGCTCTTGGCCGTGGATAGTCAGGGTATTGCTGCCGATTCCGTCGATGGGGCAGCCCATTGCCACGAGCAGATGGCAGAGGTCCTGGACGTGGGGTTCGCTGGCCGCATTGCGCAGGATTGTCGTGCCTTCTGCCAGCGAAGCAGCCATCAGCCCGTTTTCCGTGGCTGTCACCGATGCTTCATCCAGCAGAATATCTTTTCCCCGCAGTCGCCCATTCGTCTTCATCTCAAAACGGCCATTGTGGACCATTTCCACGCCCAGGCTGTTGAAGATGTGCAGATGGGTGTCGATGCGCCGCCGCCCGATGTCATCGCCCCCGGCAGTGGCGGGCACGGCAAAATGGCCGTGGCGGGTGAGCAGCGGCCCCATCAGCGTCAGAGAGCCGCGAATCTGGGCAAAAAGATGGGGTTCCGGTTCGGTGCTGCGCAGGTGAGCCGCGCAGAGTGTGGCGCTTGTGCCGTCGCGGGTCACATCCACGCCGAGGCCGGCCAGGATTTCCAGGACCGTATCCACATCGCCAATCTGGGGCATATTGTGCAGGGTGATGGGCTTGTCCGTCAGCAGGCAGGCTTCCGCCAGGGGCATGGCCGCGTTTTTGTTGCCACTGGGCGTAACGGTTCCACTGATGGAGGAACCGCCTTCGATAATATAAGATGACATAACAATCTCCGGGTCGTGAAAGGAATGTAAAAATGTGGGAACAGGCTTCCGTGGGTTGGCATACGGGAAAACGTAGCTGATGCAGGAAGCGTTCCCCATTTGGGCTGGGAGTAACTGCCCAGGCTTTGGGTGCGGCGCGCTCACCACACAATTTTTGCACAAAAATACTCTTCTGGCCGAGTGCGTCGCACCTGAGCAATTACGTCTGGGAAGTACCACATTTTAGCCTGCTCTCTGCTGGCGCGCCAATTGCACGGCTGTGCCATAGGGGGAGGGAGACCGGGAACGAATGTTCTAAAACAACCCCCTTCTAACTTCGTGATTTGTCTGATCTGTGGTAAAATTACAGGAGTTGGAACTCACTGATTTCCTATAAATTTACCCATGCAGTTAGCCGAAGGAACTGGTTTGGGAATCATCGATAGTCTTTCTGCTGGCTACCGGCTGCTGATTCAGCGGCTGGAACTGCTTTTGTTGCCTCTGCTTTTGGATGGCTTTCTCTGGTTTGCGCCCCGCTTGAGTCTGGAGCCGCTTCTGCAGAGTTTTTCTGCTTTCTATGCGGATCTTTTTTCCCAATTGGGGGGTGCCGCCGAAGTTACCGGTCCGGGGTTGGCCGATTTGCCGGGCGAAGTAACAAAGGCAATGGACGCGGCTGGCAAATCCTTCAATCTTTTTGATCTGCTTGTCAGCTCTTCTCTCTATCACGTGCCTAGCCTTTTGGTATCCCAGCCGGGATTGAAGACCGGCCAGCAGAGCTGGGAGATTGTTTCCCTGTGGAATGCTGGCAGTGGTGCGCTTCTGCTGGGTTTGGCCGGTCTGTTGATCGGCGTTGTCTATATGAATTTATTGGCGCGGGTTGTACCTTTGGGCGAAGGGGAGAAGATCGGGGCTGCACCCCGTTTGTTCTCCAGGCTACTCCACCATTGGCTGCGCTCTATCGGCTTTTTGTTGGCTGTGTTTCTATTGCTGCTGATGATTTACATCCCGACGGCAGTGGTAATTACCCTTCTGATGTTGCTCAGCCCCGCGCTGGGTGCAGGCGCAATGATGCTGATGGGTGGATTGGTGACGGTCATTCTTTTCTACCTTTACTTTGTGACAGTCGCTTTGGTTCTGGACAACCTGCCTGTGCGCGGGGCGATTATGCGTAGCATCGTTTTGATACGCCACAATTTTTGGTCTACCATCGGTTTCTTTTTGCTCACAAATCTGATATCCGTGGGCATGGCACTTCTTCTGCGGGATGTGGTGGGTATGGGCGTTATCGGTTTGGTCCTGGCTGCGATTGTCAATGCTTTTGTGGGCACGGGTCTGGCGATTGCTCTGCTGATTTTCTATCGTTCCCGGCTGATTGTCACATCGGACCGGATGGGAGCGCAGAGCGCGTAGGCAGGTGGGACGTGTAATAGATTCGAGCAAACGAGTGTAGCCTGCCAGGAGTTCGATTTTTCCCAACGGTCGGATTTCTCATTGCTCGACAGTGGACTTATATGATATTTATGTGTGTGGTTTTAGGTTTGTAGCGGAGGAACGCGTGGCAAACGGCAATAAGAAAACAGATTTTGTTTACGAAGCAGAACAAATTCAGGTGTTGGAAGGGTTGGAGGCTGTGCGCCGCCGCCCCGGTATGTATATCGGTGGAACAGACACCAAAGCCTTGCATCATATGGTTTACGAAGTGGTGGACAACGCCATCGATGAGGCCATGCAGGGACGCTGTGATCACATCTGGATCACCATCCACAAGGATGAGAGCGTCACTGTCAACGACAACGGCGCGGGCATCCCAGTCGGTATGCAGCATCAGATGGGCATGTCAGCCCTGACAGTTGTAATGACGAAACTCCACGCGGGCGGCAAGTTTGGCGGCGGCGGCTACAAAGTCTCTGGCGGTCTGCACGGCGTGGGTGTCAGCGCGGTCAACGCCCTGAGCGAGTGGATGGAGACGACTGTCCGGCGCAATGGTAAGCTCTACCGCCAGCGCTTCGAGCGGGGCATTCCCATGACGGAAGTCGAGGAGATCGGCACCTGCGATCCCGGCGACACGGGCACATCCCAGCACTTTCTGCGCGACGATACCATTTTTCAGGTTCTCGAATACGATTGGCATATTCTCGTCACCCGCTTGCGTGAGATGGCCTTTTTGACCCGCCGCGTCGATTTTACTTTTGTAGACGAGCGTCCGGAACAGCCCAAAGAGATTAACTTCTACTTTGAGGGTGGCGTGCAGACGTTTGTGCGCTATCTCAACAAAAATCGGGAGGTATTCCACTCGCCCATTTATATTGATGTGGAAGTCGAGGGCACACAGGTCGAGGCCGCCATCCAATACACCGATGGTTACAACGAATCAATCTTCGCCTTTGCCAATACCATCAACACCCCCGACGGCGGCACCCATCACACCGGTCTGCGCGCGGCCATTACCCGTCAGATGAACGACTACGCTCGCAAACAGGGAATCCTGAAGGATAATGACGATAACTTTACTGGCGACGACACTCGTCAGGGTATGACGGCGATCGTCAGTGTGAAGGTCGTGGAACCCCAGTTTGAGGGACAAAACAAGCTCAAACTGCTGAATAACGAAGTGCGCTATCACGTGGAGACAGCAGTGGCTGAGGGCGTGAGCAAGTGGATGGAGGAGAACCCTCGCGACGCCCGCCGGATCATCGACAAATGTCAGACAGCCTATCGGGCGCGGGAGGCCGCCCGCAAAGCCCGGGACCTGGTCATCCGCAAGAGCGCGCTGGAGAGCTTGACCCTGCCGGGCAAGCTGGCCGACTGCTCCACCCGGGACCCCAAAGAGAGCGAATTGTACATCGTTGAGGGCGACAGCGCCGGTGGCTCGGCCAAACAGGGCCGTGACCGTCGTTTTCAGGCCATTCTCCCCCTGCGTGGCAAGATTCTCAATGTGGAAAAGACCAGTTTGGATAAAGCCCTGGGCAACAAAGAAATTCAGGCCCTCATCACAGCGCTGGGTGTTGGCATCGGCGATGACCTGAATGTGGACAATCTTCGCTACAATCGGATCATTATTATGACCGATGCCGATGTGGACGGCGCACACATTCGCACGCTGCTGCTCACTCTCTTTTTCCGTTATATGGAGCCGCTGGTGGGGAATGGACATCTCTATATTGCCCAGCCACCCCTCTACAAAGTGCAGGTGACAGAGCCGCAGAATGGCAAATCCAAGCGATCCGAGCAGTATGTCTACAATGACAATTCGCTGATGGAAATGCGCAGCCGCCTGGGCGACGAGAATGTGAAGCTGGAGCAGCGCTACAAAGGTTTGGGCGAGATGAACCCGGAGCAGCTTTGGGAAACCACAATGAACCCGGAAAACCGCACCCTTTTGCAGGTGCAAGTGGAGGACGCGGCAGAGGCTGACCGCACCTTTGATATGCTGATGGGCAGCAGTGTGCCACCTCGCCGCCGCTTCATCCAGACCCACGCCCACGAAGTCCAAAACCTGGACGTGTAGGAAAAGTCTGTGTCCTTGCATTGAACTCTGCACAGGGAAGAATGGTTGTCGATGGATAAGACCGGTTTCAATAGCTACCAGCAGGAGTCACGTAAGACCTGGAATCTGGTGCATACGGATCACTCGATTGTCTACCCAACGCTGGGCCTGGTCAACGAAGCCGGGGAGGTGGCCGGCAAGATCAAGAAGATTTTTCGGGACAAAGGCGGGCAGATCGGCGAAACCGAACGCCAGGCGCTCAAAGGGGAATTGGGCGATGTCCTCTGGTATCTGGCCCAAATCTGTACCGAACTGGACTTGACATTGGAAGAAGTGGCGGCCTACAATCTGGAGAAGCTCTTCGATCGTCTGGAGCGGGGCGTCATCCGCGGCGACGGGGATACGCGTTGAATAGCCTTCCCCAACAAAAAAGCCGGTCCAGTTTCAATGAACTGGACCGGCTTTTTTGTTGGGTATCAGTGACTACAGATAGTCCCGCAGGCGGCGGCTACGGCTGGGGTGGCGCAGTCGGCTGAGGGCTTGGGCCTCGATCTGCCGGATACGCTCCCGCGTCACGCCGAACTTTTTGCCCACCTCTTCCAGCGTGTAGCAATAGCCATCGACCAGCCCAAAACGCAACTGGAGAATACGTACTTCCCGGGGAGTCAGGCTGGCGAAGATTTCATCGATCACTTCGCGCAGCAACTGCTGGCCCGCCGATTCCTGGGGGCTGTCCGCGTCTTCGTCCTCGATGAAATCGCCCAGATAGCTGTCTTCTTCCTCACCCACCGGCATTTCCAAACTCAGAGGGCGCTGGCTGACCCGCATAATGTGCTCCACTTTGCGCGGGGTCACGCCCAACTCTTCAGCGATCTCCTCCGTCGTCGGGTCACGCCCCAATTCCTGCACAAGCTGGCGGCTGGTGCGGGTCAATCGGTTGATCTGTTCGTACATGTGTACGGGCACACGGATGGTGCGGCCCTGGTCTGCTATGGCACGGGTCACGGCCTGGCGAATCCACCAGGTGGCATAGGTGCTGAATTTGAAGCCCCGGCGATAGTCGAACTTCTTCACAGCCCGAATCAGGCCGATATTGCCTTCCTGAATCAGGTCCAGAAACGGTACGCCCCGCCCCACATATTTTTTGGCGACACTCACCACCAGCCGGCTATTGGCTTTGATCAGATGTTCGGTGGCCGACTGGCCATCCCGCACAAGCCAGAGCATCTTTTCCCGCTCTTCCCAATCTTCCATTCCATCGGCCAGCGTTTGGCGAGAATCCCGGCCCGCCTCCATGCGTTTGGCCAGGTCAATCTCTTCTTCTGCTGTGAGCAGCGGGACGCGGCCGATCTCTTTCAGATAGAGGCTGATAGAATCGTCGATTTCGATCTGACTCAGGTCAAAATCGTCTTCTTCCGCCTTGTCCCCGTTGTCTTTGATCTCCGGAATGGCGTCTTCTTTGGACTGTCCCACAGCAATGCCCTGCTCGAAAAGCGTGGCAAAAATGTCTTCCAATTGCTCTATATTGTTCTCGACTTCAGGCATAAGTTTGAGGACGTCGTCATAGCTGACGAATCCTTTGGAACGTCCCACCTTCAACAGATAGTCCATTGTCTCCTGTGGACTGCGGACAACTGTCTCCTCGGACTCTTCACCTTCGGCTTCGGGCATGTCCATCTCCTCGGCGTTCGGCTCATTTTGTTCCATTTCCATTTCGTCGATCTCTTCTTCTTCCGATGCAAATCGTGTTTTCTCTGCCACCGGCACACCCCCTCTTGTCGGGCGATCGGCCAAGGCTGTAAAAAGGCGTCCACGGACACCCAGACCAGACCAGTCGCTAAAGATAGTAACTGTTTATTCTACGATGATTTTGTTACAAGTCGGGTAATTAACTTCACAATTCGATTTTTATACTGCTTCCTTCATATCCCAGATTTTGTCCTGTCGGGCATACCGACGGCTGCACGAAGTACAGATCACCTGATCTGCGCCACTCCACTGCAATGGATGGGCGCTACAGTGCGGACAGCGCAGAAGCGCGGGTACGTCGGCTGGTTTTGTAGAATCGGCCTGAGCCGCTCGGCTGATTGGTATGGCCGCCTGAACAAAGACACTGGGCGCAATGGGAAAACGTCCAGCCAGAGACAAGAAGGGTTTCTCAATCCCGACTAATCGGTCGGCGGGAACGCGGCTTTTTAGCATAGGCAGGCGAAAGTGTGACACGCCAAACTGCCGTTCAATCCGCAGGCCACTCTTGACAATCCGCTCTGTCATCCAGTCCGGATGAAAATCGTAGTTAAGTTTGACAAATTCCACCGGTTTCGGCGAAAAGGGCGACCATTTCTGGCGGCCAGCCAGCCAGCGGACAATTGCCTTCAGGTTGCGTTTGTTGGCATATTCCAGCACAGCAACACTTTTTCCGTGCAGTGTCCGACTTAACTGGCCCAGCGCGTCAGGTACATCCGCCAGATGATGCATCACCCGCACCATCACCAGTGTGTCCAGCACCCCATCGGCCAGGGGCAGATCGTAGATGTTCCCAGCCACAAACACAAAGCGGGGGTCGTCTCCCCAATGGGCAACTGCCTCTTGCAGCAATGTTCTGCTATAATCAAAGAGAATGATCTGCTCATAGCCTAGGTAGAGATCGGCCAGTCGCCCGAATCCGGCCCCGATTTCGGCAATGCGGCGGCCTGCGGTGGGCAGAAGTTGGGCGAGGGCGGCCCGCTCTACAGCATCTTCGTATTCCCGGCCCTGGCCCACCCAGAAATCTGTGCGATAACCGCTGCCTTCGTAGTCGATGACGGGTGTTGCGTCGCTTACTGTCAAGTCACTCAAATGGCTCTATCCTGCTGAAACGAATGTCAGTTGATGCCGTTGTTTCACGTGAAACATTTGTGTCTGCCAACTGGTGGGTCTTCCCATTAAAAAATGCGAGAGAATTAACTTCTCCGCGCATTTAGGCTAGTATAGCACGCTCCTAAACCGATTTCAATACCCAATTTGCGCTTTTTTGCACGAATGATCAATGAATTTGGGAGGTTTGTATGCGAGAGGCAGTGATTGTCGAAGCCGTGCGCACGCCCGCGGGCAAATTTCGTGGTTCTCTCAGTTCCATCGAGCCGATCAATCTGGCCGCGCTGGTTCTGCAAGAAGTGTTGAACCGGGCGGGGATCGACCCGGCAGAGGTGGACGATGTGATGATGGGCTGTGTCACCCAGACCGGCGAGCAAGGAGCTAATATCGGCCGTCTGGCTACGCTTTACGCTGGCTTCCCTGTCGAAGTGGCCGCAGTCAGCATCAACCGGATGTGCGGCTCCAGCCAGCAGGCCATCCACTTTGCTGGACAGGCCATCGCCGCCAGTGATGCCGATGTGGTCATCGCTGCCGGTGTGGAATCCATGAGCCGGGTAGCAATGGGGTCCGACTATCCGCCCCAATTTCCCGACAATCCACCCTATCCCTTGCTCCATCAGGGCGAATCGGCTGAATTGATTTGCCAAAAATGGGGCTTCAGCCGTGAAGCACTGGACGAATACAGCTACAATAGCCACATTAAGGCGGCCGCGGCCACAAAGGCCGGGCATTTCCAGCGGGAGATACTGCCTGTTGATGTCCGCCACAACGGAGCCAGCCGTGTGCTGGACATCGATGAGGGCATCCGTTTCGAGCCGGACAGGGGAAAGATGTCCGCTCTGCGTCCTGCTTTTCGGGAGAATGGGGTAATCACCGCGGGCAATGCCAGCCAGATCAGCGACGGCGCGGCCGCAGTCCTGCTTATGGAACGCGGCCGCGCCGAGGCGCTGGGATTGAAGCCCCGCGCCCGCTTTGTCAGCCGTGTAGCCGTGGGCAGCGACCCGGAACTGATGCTTACTGGCCCGATTGCGGCCACAAGAAAGGCGTTAAAGCGGGCGGGGATGTCCATTGACCAGATGGATGTGATCGAAATCAACGAGGCATTTGCGCCGGTGGTGCTGGCCTGGGCCGCAGAGATCGAGCCGCCCCTGGCGCGGGTCAACCCCAATGGGGGCGCAATTGCCCTGGGCCATCCGCTGGGCGCGACCGGGGCCAAATTGATGACAACGCTGCTCCACGAACTGGAACGAACGGGCGGGCGCTACGGTTTGCAGACGATGTGCATTGGCCACGGCCAGGCCACAGCGACAATTATCGAGCGATTGTAATGCGATCTGACAGCCCATATACCCAATTCGGCGTTTTTCGCTTTTGACACACGCCGCTTCCCGTGCTAGACTTCCACAGTTGTCCAATCATTCGACAATTCAGGTAGTGGGAATGAATCAGCACAAGAATTGCACCAGCCCTTTGAGGAAAAGCCCTGAGCAGTAGCCAGACAGTGTCTGGACCTTTGCGCGTGGGCAGGGTGCAAGTGTTTCACCCCAGCTATGCAAGGCTCTCCGGACGGAGAGCCTTTTTGTTTGCCTTGATTTTTTGATACAGGGTATTTTGCCATGTACATTCCAATAGTCAATCGAGAAGACGATCTTTCTGTCCTGTACCGGATGATGCAGGCCAATAGCTTTGCCACCCTCGTCACCAGCAGTGGGGGTGTGCCCGTTGCCACTCATCTGCCTGTGGTGCTGCATCCGGCGCGGGGCGAATGGGGTGTGATTGATGCTCATTTGGCCAAAGCCAATGGGCAATGGAGACAGTTTCGGCCAGGAGAAGAGGTGCTGGTCATCTTTCAGGACGCCCACGCCTACATTTCGCCCACCTATTACGCTACATCCGGTTCCAGCGTGCCCACGTGGAATTATAGCGCTGTCCACGCCTATGGCATCCCCCAGATTGTGGACGAACCCGCGGCGGTGAGGGCAATGCTGGACGAACTGGTGGGTGTCTATGAGCAATCCCGGCCTGCCCCCTATGCGGTGGACTGGAACGACGAGCGGATTGCGGGATTGCTTGGCGAGATTGTCGCCTTTTCGCTTGAAATTACCCGGCTGGAGGGCAAGCGCAAACTGAGCCAGAATCGCAGCCTTGCCGATCGGCAGGGTGTGATCGACGCTTTGCAGGACGGAAACCCGAATGAAAAAAAAGTAGCCGCAGCAATGGCGGCAGACCTGGCAGCTCTTCAGGAGGCACATTAAATGTACAAGGCAGGCATTGCCGGCGCGTCCGGCTACACTGGCTACGAATTGCTCAAGTTGATCCACCGCCACCCGCAGTTGGAAGTGGGCTGGCTGACCAGCGAGAGCAGCGCGGGCGGCATTTACAGCGATATTTACCCGGTGGATTGGGACTATCCGCTCATTTCTCTGGAGGATGCCCTGGCCCGTGTGGGCGAAGTGGATGTGGTTTTTCTCTGCCTGCCCCACGCCGCGTCTATGGAGGCTGTCAAATCCTTTTATGACACAGGCATCTTGGCCATCGACCTGAGCGCGGACTTTCGCCTGGCCGATCCCGCGGTCTACACCCGCTGGTACGGGCTGGAACACTCGGCCCAGGAGCTTCTGCAGGTGGCCCGCTACGGCCTCTGCGAACTCTATCGGGAGAATATCCGGGGAGGGCAACTGATCGCCGTGCCCGGCTGCTACCCTACCAGCGTCAATCTGGGGCTGTATCCGCTGGCCAAGGCTGGCTGGCTGGGGGATCGGGTGATTGTGGATTCCAAGAGTGGCGTCTCCGGTGCTGGGCGCAAACCAAAGCTGAATTATCACTTTACCGAGGCCAATGAGAACATCACGCCCTACAGTGTGGGGTATCGCCACCGCCATGTGGCCGAGATGGAGCAGGTGTTGAACAGCGCTAATGGCAAGCAGCACGACACGCGCTTTATCTTTACCCCCCATCTTTTGCCGGTGAACCGGGGCATTCTCAGCACAATTTATGTGGACGTGCCCGCGGGCGTAACCGAAGACGAAATTCGCGGTCTCTATGCTGAAAGTTACGACGGCGAACCCTTTATCCATCTGATTCCCGCGGGGCAGCAGGCCAGCCTTTCCCATACGGTCAACACCAACCGCTGCGCCATCGCCATTACACCTGTCGATCCGACCCGGCCCACCGGCACAGAGTATATTGTCACGGCCAGTCTGGACAATCTGATCAAAGGAGCCAGCGGACAGGCGTTGCAAAATTTCAATATCATAAAAGGTCTGGACGAGACTAGCGGATTGCTATAGGGATTTTCTGTAGCAATGGGGCACGGATTTTCACGGATGAACACAGATTGACACAGATATTTTTGGAAGGTCAGGTCTCTGTGGCGGCAGCGTTGCAGTCGCCCTACCGGGACGTGCAGGTGGTCTATGTGCGCGCCGACCGGGACGATCGTGCGCTGCGCTGGCTGGAACACCGGGCGCGGGAGGCGGGCGTGTCTCTGGAGCGCAAGGAAGCCGGGGAGATCGATGCCCTGGCCGAGGGCAGCAGCCACGGCGGAGTGGTGGCGCTGGTGGGAGATCGGCACACTGTCGAACTGGCCGATCTGCTGCCCACTGCTCGACCGGCTTTTGTGGTAATGTTGGATGGGATCGAAGACCCGTTCAACTTCGGCCAGGCCGTGCGTTCGCTCTACGCGGCCGGGGTCGACGGGCTGGTGCTGCGTCCCCGCAACTGGCTGAGCGCGGCAGCGACTGTGGCCCGTTCCTCTGCTGGCGCGTCGGAGCTGATTCCTACGGCGATTGTCGAGAGCGCGGAGGCGGCGGCCCGCTTTTTCCAGGAGAAAGGGCTGGCGATTGCCTGCGCCGCGGAAGAGGACTCTGTGCCCATTCACCAGGCTGATCTGACTGGCTCCCTGTTTCTGCTCATCGGCGGGGAGAAACGGGGCATCACCCGCTCTTTTCTGCGTCAGGCAGACCTGCGCCTGGAGATTCCCTACGGGCGGGCGTTTCGCCAATCTCTGGGCGTGACCGCGGCCGCGGCTATTTTGGGCTATGAGGTAATGCGCCAGCGGACAGGGAATAAAGAAGTGGGAGACTAAAGGCGTCTGCCACTCCATCCAACAGCAACGCGGGTTGAGCAGTGCAGCCCGTGGGAACCAGGCGGGCAAGTTAAGCGATATTCGGATAATGGATCAACTTTTGTGCCAAAGGAATACAGTGTGGATATAGAGAATAGCCCCCAAACCATAGAAGTGACAACACCCGCTGAGGACAAATATGTGGTGGTTCTCAAAGTGGGCGGGAATGAACTGGACGACGAAGCCTTTTTGTATGGCCTGGCCAAGGCTGTGCGCTCCCTCCAGGAAGGTGGCAAGCAGGTGGTGATCGTCCACGGCGGCGGTAAGGCCATCGCCGATATGCAGGGGAAACTGGGGTTGAAAACCCAATTTCTCGACGGCCTGCGTGTCACCAGCGACGCGGATGTGGATGTGGTGGAGATGATCCTGAGCGGACTGATGAACAAACGCATCGTGCGCGCGCTGATCAACGAACATATCCAGGCCGCGGGTATCAGCGGTGTGGACAATGGAACCGTCTATGTGGAAAAAATGTGGCATCCCGCCGGCGATCTGGGCCGGGTGGGCGAGGTGCAGGACGTGGACCCGCGCCTGCTCCACGCACTCTTTGCTGCCGATATTGTGCCGGTGATCAGCCCGGTCAGCTTTGGGGCCTACGATGCCAAGAGCTACAATGTCAACGCTGATCACGTGGCCGCGGCCGTGGCGGCAAAGCTGGGCGCGATTCGGCTGGTCTTTGTGAGCAACGTGCCCGGCGTCCTCATTGCCGACCGGGTGGTGCGGGCCATCACCGCGGCTCAGGCTGAGGCGTGGATTGCGGATGGCAATATCTTTGGCGGAATGGTTCCCAAAGTCAGGAGCGCTATTGAAGCGGTCAGGAACGGCGTGGCCCAGGCAGTGATCACGAATATTGCTGGGGTGCAGGAGGAGAGCGGGACGGGAATTATTGGTGGGAAGGGATTTTAATTGGGTGATTGGATGGTTGGGTGACTTGCACACAGAGCGAATTGCCCAATTACCCAATCACCCAGTCAACCACAAAGGAGAAGATATACGTGAACACCCAGGAAGTCATCCAAAACGAAGAAAATTACGTCCTCGGCGTCTATAGCCGTCCGCCTTTTGTGTTGGAACGGGGCCAAGGCTGCACCGTCTATGACAGCGAAGGCAAAGCCTATCTGGACTGTGTGGCCGGTATCGCCGTCAACGTGCTGGGCTACAGCGACCCCGGCGTGAATCAGGCCATTGCCGAAGCTGCTGAAAGCGGCCTGCTCCACGTGAGCAACCTCTACCACACAGAACCCCACGCCCGTCTGGCAAAGCAGCTCTGCGAGACCAGCTTTGCCGACAAAGTGCATTTCAGCCTGACCGGGGCCGACGCCAACGAAGGCGCGTTCAAATTTGCCCGGCGCTATGCTCGGGAGCAGGGCCACGAGGACAAATACGAAATTCTCGCCTTCTCCAACGCGTTCCACGGACGGCTCTTTGGTTCGTTGGCGGCCACACCCCGGGAAAAGTATCAGCAGCCTTTTCAGCCGTTGATGCCCGGTGTGCGTTTTGCTGAATTCAACGATCTGGCCAGCGCCCAAGCTGCAATGAATGAGAAAGTCTGTGCGATTATCGTCGAACCCATCCAGGGCGAAGGCGGCATCCACCCGGCTGACCAGGAATTTTTGCAGGGTTTGCGGGACCTGGCGGACCAACACGACGCCATCCTCATCTTTGACGAAGTGCAGTGCGGGTTGGGGCGCTCCGGGACGCTTTGGAGCTATCAGGGATACGGCGTGGAGCCGGACATTCTGACCGTTGCCAAGCCGCTGGCTGGCGGTCTGCCTATCGGTGCAATTCTCATGCGTCAGAAGGTGGCTGACACCATACACAAGGGCGATCACGCCAGCACTTTCGCGGGCAACCCTTTTACCACCCACGTGGCGAATTATGTGGTAGAACGGGTCTCCCAGCCCAAATTTCTGGCAGACGTGCAGGAAAAAGGGGCGTATTTGGTAGAACTGCTGTCCGAACTCAACAGCCCGCATATCAAAGAAATCCGCGGTAAGGGGCTGCTGATCGGTGTGGAATTGGATATCGAAGCCGGGCCGATCGTCAATGCTGGCTACGAACAGGGCCTTCTGCTGGTGAGCGCAGGAGCAAATATTGTGCGTTTCGTCCCGCCTCTGACCATTACAAAGGAAGAACTGGCGACCGCAGCCGGTATCCTCGGCGGGATTTTGCAAAAAATGTAATATTTGTGTTGGGTATTCAACCGCAAAGTCACACGGCGCAGAGTAGAAGAAAGATGTGAACTTCGTATCTAGTGTCTTTGTGGTTGCCCAACCTTCAGGAGAGGTAACGACAATGGCTGTCGCGATTCGTCAGGCCCAACCGGGGGATATTCCGGAAGTGGTGGAAATGATCAACGGCTTTGCCTCCCGCAATCTGATGCTGCCCCGCACACCAGAAGCTATGGCGAAGACCTTGCCCGATTGGCTGGTGGCGGTGGAGCGGGAGGAGGATCGCGGGGACGTTCTGCTTGGCTGTGGTTCACTGGTGGCCCTTACTCCGGAACTGGCCGAAGTACGCTCGTTGGCCGTCCACGAACGGGGGCAGGGCAAAGGTGTGGGCAGTCTGGTCGTGGAAAATTTGGTGGGACTTGCCAAAGCCAGGGAGTTCAGCCAGGTCTGTGCGCTCACTCTGCGCGAGGAATTCTTCCAGCGGCTTGGCTTTGAAATCGTAGACCGCTGGAGTATCAGCCCGAAGTTGTGGCAGGAATGTATATACTGCCCCAAATTTCACCGCTGTGACGAAGTCGCTGTTCTCAAGTATCTGACCGAGCGTCGTCCGGAAGAGGCCAATGGGAGTAGATCGGGCCAGGTCAATCCCCTGCTTAAGTGGCAGGCCTGGCAACCCCTGAAATTGGCCTATTCGTACAAACCCATCCATTTGGATGAAGAATAATTGTCTGTGGGCAGCACGCGGGTTCCGTATACGATTTTGACAACTGTTCTGCTCACCGACAACTGACAACAACGGAGACATCTGTGGAAGCAATACTGGCGTTGGCCAATGGCCGTGTATTTTATGGGACCGCGTTTGGCGCGGCCACCACTGTTGTAGGCGAAGTCGTCTTCAACACCAGTCTGACTGGCTATCAGGAAGTCATCACCGACCCTTCGTATCGGGGGCAGATGGTCTGTATGACGGTCTCCCACGTGGGCAATACCGGCATCAACCGGGAGGATGTGGAGAGCGACCGTCCCCAGATTACCGCTTTTGTGGTGCGGGAAATAAGCTCAGTTGTCTCCAACTGGCGTTCCAACGAAAGCCTGCACAGCTACCTGAACCGGCACGACATCCCCGGCATCAGCGAAGTGGACACCCGTGCCCTCACCCGTTTGCTGCGCACAGAAGGTGTTTTGCACGGCGCGCTCTGCACCGACGGCAGCCACACAGCGGAAGAACTGATCGCATTGGCCCGGTCCTGGGAGGGGCTGGACGGCCGGGATTTGGTCAAGGAAGTCACCTGCCGGGAGACCTATGCCTGGACCGATGGCACAAAAGTCGAGTGGACGCCGGTCGCTTCTGGGCCGGATACCCGCAGCCAGGCCACAGCCACCGCTGCCCAACGCCACTTTCCCTTTGTCGTCGCCTACGATTTTGGGATCAAACAGAATATTCTGCGCCGCTTGACCAGCCACAACCTGCGGGTTGTTGTTGTGCCTGCGGATACCTCTGCCGAAGAGGTGTTGGCAATGCAGCCCGATGGCATTTTCCTGAGCAATGGCCCTGGCGACCCGGCTGCTCTGCCCTATGCATCAGAAGCCGTAGCACATCTGCTGGACGCCAGCATTCCCACCTTTGGCATCTGTCTGGGCCATCAGATCATCGGACGTGCCCTGGGCGCGGACACCTACAAACTCAAATTTGGTCATCACGGCGGCAACCAGCCCGTCTCGGATGTGGACAGTACAAATGTGCAGATTACCGCACAAAACCACAACTACGCGGTGGACGACGCCACCTTGCCCGCCAATGTGGAAATCACCCACCGCAATCTCAACGATGGCACTGTCGAAGGGATGCGTCTGAACGATCGCCCGGTCTTTTGTGTGCAATATCACCCCGAAGCCAGCCCTGGTCCCCACGATGCCGACCTGCTTTTTGCCAGATTTGCACAGATGATACACGGAAACGTGAAGATTAATGCGTAAATATGTGGATAACTTAGTGGATAAGTAGTGTTTTATGTGGAGGAATTGAATTACCTTCATTGCGGCTTTGTACTGGTTTCGTGGAAAAACCCTGATGTTTGTGTGATAGGACGATGGTAATGTGTGGGTAAACATGTGGAAATATTTCAATAATATGTGTTTTGCGTGTGGAATTTACGTAAATATAGTACATATATTTGCATATATTGTGTGATAAAAACACGGGATATGGAAGGGTATTGTGTCAAATCCCACAATTCGCACAATCGAAGAAGCCTCTCTCAATGCCTGGCCTGCCCGCCAGCAGTTGGTGGACGACGGCTGGCTGATCCGGTTCAACGACGGCTACACCCGGCGTTCCAATTCGGTCAATCCCATTTATGCGTCTGAAATCGATGATTCTGCCCTGGAAACGCGGCTGAAGAAATGGGAACGGTTTTACACGGAGAAGGGCCAGCCAGCTATCTTCAAAATCACACCGCTGGTGCATCCACCCCATTTGGATGCAGTGCTGGACAAGCGAGGCTATCGCTACGAAGCGCCGACAGGTGTGCGTATCCGCAGCCTGGCCGCGCCGCTGCCCCCGCCTGATGCCATCCCCGATGGCCGCCCGGTCATCGAATCCGCCCTATCCGACGCTTGGCTGGACAGCTACACCAACTTCAGCGCCACCCCGCCAGAGACCCTCGCGCCCATGCGTGCCATTCTGGAGAATATCGCGCCCGCCTGCTGTTATGTGACCCAATGGGGCGGCGGCGCGGCGGTTGCCAGCGGCCTGGGCGTGCTGGAAGGTCCACTCTTTGGCCTTTATGACATTGTGACCAGCCCGGATCAGCGGGGCAAAGGCTACGGCGTCCACCTGCTCCACGGGTTGCTGGCCTGGGCGCGGGAAAACGGCGCGTCCCACGCCTATCTGGCAGTGATGGACGACAACGCCCCGGCCCGGCGGCTCTATGACAAATGGGGGTTTGTGGAGATGTACAAGTATTGGTATCGGGTGAAGAATTCATTGTCTCTGTAACAAAATGACAAGCGAGACTTCACAGTCTCGCTTGTTGAAGAACCTTATCTGGCGTGGATACGGATATTGATTTGGTTGTGGTCTATAGGCTTCTCCTTGTATTATCTGCAGTGGATATTGATCTGTACAAGATAGGTATCAGCAAATCCCCCGCAACAATTCGCCAAGTTGCGATCCTACTTGAAGAGAACAGTTTGGGCACCTCCTTGATAAAAAGCCGTACTCCATGCATTTATCACAGAAGAAGCTGAAACATTCTGAGCATCTGTAGACTCTAGTCGAGCTGAGCCATCCGCTCTTATGGTTACATTTTCGGTTAGGGCAGCGTTGGAATTTTGCGTCCGGCATTGGTGATTCCCTTTCGTCAAAAATTGCCTGCTTGGCCACAGTGGAAGGTATGAATGGATAACTCCATCAGCCCTTCCACTATAGAGAGTTCCCCTTCCAAAATGTTGCGCCGAAGCGAATTCTGGAGAATGTCCTCACCATTCATAATCGCTTGGTTGATCTTCTCAAGTTCACAATTAATCAGATATTTCCCGTTTGCAAGACTCCGATAGTTTCGCATACTTGAATCCTTTCTGACTATGCTGAAACGAATACCCAGAATAACTTCGTTCATTCTGGGTGCTTATGCTTACTGAGTTCTAGTATAGGGGATTGGCTGCGTAATACAATGACAACCTTTTTGACATGGAGTACAAAGAGGATACAAATCTGTGTCAGAGGTCACAAAAACCGTTAAAGCTACTGAAACTGCTCGTAACGGTCCGCCAACTTAAGCAGACGTAGCCCTTCTAGGCGCAACGCTTCTGGGTATATAGCTTTGTAGATATGGCAATTCGGGGATTTTATATCATAGCGACCAGTTGCCCGGTACGTGGCAATCGGACAGCCGCCTGCACACCAGTAACGCCATTCGCACTCCCGGCAGCCTTCTTTTTCCTCTACCGGTAGATTCTGCACCCCTTGCGGCGAGCTACGCAGAAGTGATAGTGGGTCTGCGGCAAAAATATCTGTGATAGGCCGTTCAATTTCCATCTGGCATTTGGCAACATTTCCCTTATGGTTGATGACCAGATAGGAATCACCGGCGCTGCATGTTTTGTTGTGGGGCGTTGAGAATTGCGACCGGTCAACCAGATAGCCCAGCAGGCTCTGTTCGGGAAGATTGTCTTCGATCACCGCAAAGGCAGCCAGAATCGCGTTGATGATCTGTTCGTCCTGTAGACGCAGATCGCCGTAGGGAGCTGCGCATTCGTTGTCGCGAAAGAAGTTGATATTGAAGGGAAGCTGGCGTTCCAGGGCATAGGCGACCGTCTCGGCTAAACCCGCTGCGTTGCGGTTGGAGAGGGTGATGCTGATGAAAGGGTGTATCCCACCAGCGATCAGCCGTTCAATCGTGCGATCCACCCAGGCAAAGGAGCCGCGTCCATTGGCAAAGCGTCGCTGGCTGTCGTGATAATCGCCTACGCCGTCCAGGGAGATACTGATGCGTATCTGTCGCGCTTTGCACTCCTCGATAGCCTCCTCGCTGACAAAAACCCCGTTGCTCAGTAGTACAGTTTCTATGGGAATGCCGGTCTCCCGACTGCGCTTCTGGGCATACGTGTGCATCTCCAATACCCGCTCCCAATTGAGCATGGCTTCCCCACCGGTAAATTTCAATTTGACCCGTTGAAAACCATTGGCCGCGGCTGAACGAAAGATGGCATCCACCGCAGAGCGGCCCACATCCGCCGACATCTCCTCGTTGCTTTTGTTGATATAGCAGTAGTCACAGCGGAGGTTGCACTCGTTGGTGACGTGAATCCAGGTACTGAGTGTCTGGGGCGCGCCCTGTCGAGGTGCCAACTGTTTGTTGACAGATTCCAAGAGACCAAAACGGAGCAACGAATCGATTGTATTAAACGTTTCGCTGTCATTCACTCCTGCAAAGACACCTGACACCCGTTGCGGCGTTGCAAAACGCGCCCACAGCGCGTGAGCGGCCGGGTTCAATACGGCAACCCCCTGATCGTAAAAGGGGTTGAAGAGTAAAGTGTGATTGTCGGAGAGTATCTGGCTATGCAGGGATGGGTGGCGCAACGGCATATCTTCGATGCCTTGTAGCGCATTC
>JAHBVF010000017.1 GCA_019637685.1 Caldilineaceae bacterium
GGCGAGGACGAGGAACTGGAGAACGAGCGCCAGCGTTTGGGCAACGCGGAATCTCTGCTGCAACTGGCCCAGACCGCGGGCACACTCATTGACGACGGCGACGGGGAGTCGCCCGGTGTCATCGATCTCTTCAGCCAGGCCGTGGGGCGATTGGAGCGGCTGGCCCGCATCGACACCAGTATGGCTGTCAGCGCGGATCAGGCCCAGAGCCTGTTGGAGCAACTCTCCGATCTTTCCAGAGAAATTCAGGACTACGCGGACAATCTGGAATTTAACCCGGAGCGGCTGGCCGAGGTGGAAGAACGCCTGCAACTTCTGAGCAATCTGCGCCGCAAATACGGCGATACTGTGGAAGATGTGATTGCCTACGGAAATAAGGCACAGGCCGAACTGGACGATCTGAGTGACTGGGAGGTGAAGACCGCGGCCCTGGAAGCCGACGAAGAGCGGCTGCTGCGGGAGATCGGGCGTCTGGGCGCGGCATTGAGCGCGGCCCGCGCGGCCGCGGGTGAAAGAATGGCCGGCCAGGTGGAGAAAGAACTGGCCGATCTGCGCATGGCCCAGGCCCGCTTTGGCCTCTCATTGGAGCAATCGCCCGCTGCCGACGGCGCGTGGATGCCCGACGGGTCGCGGGTTCATTTTGACCGCACAGGCGTTGACCGGGTGGAATTTTTGATCAGCGCCAACCCCGGCGAACCGCTGAAGCCTATGGCAAAGGTGGCCTCTGGCGGCGAAACAGCCCGGCTGATGCTGGCCCTAAAGAGTGTGTTGGCCCACGCGGACGCCACCCCAGCACTTATCTTCGATGAAATTGACCAGGGCATTGGCGGGCGGGTCGGCTCGACTGTGGGTGAGAAGCTCTGGCGGCTCACCGGCCAGCAGGCAGAGGCCGGGCAGGACCTGCGCCATCAGGTCATCTGCATCACCCATTTGCCCCAACTGGCAGCCTACGGCGATCTGCACCTGAGCGTCAATAAACGCATCTATGAGGACGAGGGCGAACTGCGCACGGGGACGATCGTTACAGCATTGGAAGGCGACGCACGCTTGAATGAGTTGACGCAGATGCTCGGCGCTACTACCCAGGCCGGTCGCCAGTCTGTGCAGGAAATGCTGGACGAAGTGGCGGCGGTGAAGGGAACGGAGCAGGCATCGGTTCCTGCATAACACTGCTTACAGAAACGTGAATCGCAAAACGTGAGAACGTCCGAACTTTTTCACGTCTCGCGCCTCACGTTTCCGGCCCACCAAAGGGACGGAAATCCATGAAAAAAATCTGGTCATACTTTCGCATCTTCTACCTCTCCAGCCTGTTTCTCGGCCTGCTTCTGCCCACTGTGGGACAGGTGGGGCTGGCAATGGCGGGTGGGGCGGAGCAGGAAACCACCAACCGGGTCCACGTGCTTACCTTTCAGGGCGCGGTGACGCCGGTGCTGGGCCAATATATTGTGGACGGGATCGAGGCGGCCCAGGCCAGCGGCGCCAGCGCGGTGATTCTGCAACTGGACACCCCCGGCGGCAGTGTGGAAGTGACCAAGCATATCGTTCAGGATATGCTCTCTTCGCCTGTGCCGATTGTGGTCTATGTGGCTCCCTCGGCGGCCCAGGCTGGCAGCGCCGGCACATTCATCACACTGGCCGGGCACGTGGCCGCAATGGCCCCGGGCAGCAGCATCGGCGCGGCCAGTCCCGTGGGCAGTGGCGGCGAAGATGTGGGCGAAACAATGCAGGCAAAAGTCAAGAATATCCTCAGCGCGGACATCGAAAACCTGGCGTCCCGGCGGGGCGAGGGGGCAGTGGAATGGGCAGTGGCTGCTGTGCAGGATGCCACCGCGGCCACCGCGGATCGGGCGCTGGCATTGGGTGTCATCGACTTTATTGCCACAGATGTGGCTGACCTGGCCGAACAGATGGACGGCTTTGTGGTGACTGTGCAAGGCCAGGAAGTAAAATTGCAGACCGCGGGCGCGCTGGTCCAGCGCCTGGACCTTTCGCCTCTTCAACAATTTCTCAATTTCATCACCAATCCGTCGGTGGCGACGATTCTGCTCACCCTCGGCTCGGTGGGATTGATAGCGGAGATCTACAACCCCGGCACATTCATCCCCGGCTCAATCGGTCTGATCAGCCTCTTTCTGGGCCTCTACGCGCTGGGCCAGTTAGATGCCAACTTTGCTGGGCTGGCTCTGGTACTCCTGGGCATTTTGCTCTTTTTGGCCGAAGCCTTTACGCCCACTTTTGGCGCGCTGGCATTGGGGGGCGCGGCCTCGTTTATTTTCGGCAGCGCCCTGCTCTTTGACGCGCCGGGGCTGGCCGTGCCCTGGGTGACGATCCTCACAATGACTGCGTTGATGGGTGCATTTACGGTTTTTGCCGGGGGCAAAGCACTGGCCGCCCAGCGCCGCCAGCCCATCACCGGGCGGGAAGCGCTCATCGGTTCCATCGCCACTGCGCGCGGCCTCTTTGACGAACAAGGCCGGGGATCCGTCCACACCGCGGGGGAACTCTGGAATGCCACCCTTGCCAGCGGCAGCCCATCCCCCGAATTGGGGGATCGGATGGTGGTGGAGGGCCGACAGGGCTATACGCTGATAGTACGCAAGCAGTGAGCGGGCCGCGGAACTTTTGATTTTCCCATTGGGTATGAAGCGTGAGACGTGAGAAGATTCGGATGATCTCACGTCTCACGCTTCGCGTTTCCACAGACCAGCCATCAGACTTCGCAAAGGATTATCCTGTGAACCACCAATCCAACACCTGGCGCCAATATCTCACGGACTATAACGAAGGACTGGGACTGGTCTACGAGCGTTTTGTGCTCAACGATTTTCTGGACGACCTGCGCCGAAAATATAACATCCGTTCGGTGTTGGAAGCGCCCCTCTACGGAATGGCCGGTGTCAGCGGCATCAACAGCTATGAATTGGCGAAGGCCGGGGTGGCGGTCACACTGGTGGACGATACGCCGGAGCGGCTGAGCGGGGTGGAGCGCATCTGGCGGGAGGACTTGCAGCAGCCGGTCAATCTGGTGGGTGTGCAGCCCGACGAATGGGGCCGGTTGCCCTTTGCCGACAATAGCTTCGATATGGCCTGGTGCTGGGCCAGCCTCTGGTACATCTCGGACCCGGCAGGGCTGCTGCGGGAACTGGCGCGGGTGAGCCGGGATGTGGTTTTTGTGGCTATGCCCAACAATATTCAGGTGGGCTATTGGATGCGCAAACTGGTGATCGACCGAGAATTCTTCGCCCGCCACGACGAACGCTGGACCGAAACCGGGCGCATCCGCCGCGTTCTGGCCCAGGCAAAAGTGCGCTTTGTGGGCGAAGGCGTGTTGGACACACCGCCCTGGCCGGATACGGTTATGCCTGCCAACGAAGTGTTGAAACGGTTGGGGATTCGCAGCCGCAAACTGGAGGAACAGTTCACCGGCGACGGCTGGCAGTGGAGCACAATGGCCTACTATACGGGGGCGCAGCCCGAACTCCGGGAACGGGTGATGAAATACGCCTGGCTGGATCACGCGCCATTGCCCTGGCAAGTGAAGGCAATTTGGGCACATCACCGCTATCTGGTGGGACGGGTGGCGGCTGGTTGACAGGCCCACGTGCCACCGGCGGCCTGTTAGCGGTTATCTACCGCCTGCACCTGCACGAAATCCAACAGACCTTCCATTCCCTTCTGCAAAAAGACCCGGCGCGCGGCCTGCGCCGGGTCTTCCTTTTTCTCCAGGCGCTGCCAGAGAGGTGCAAAATAGATTTCCTCGCCCAGCCCCCGCGCGGCCACTGCTTCTTCGGCCAGACGCAGGATGCCTTCCAAAAAGTCCTGGGCTGGCTCGGGCGCGGCCAGCCCGGAAGTGATAACCGAGCGGTGCCACGAACGCATACGCAGCCAATAATTTGGCCCCAGCCGCTCGGTCACAAAATCGTGGATTGTTTCGGCGGCTTCCACCAGCCCCAGGCAGAGCGCGCTGACTACCATAGATTCGCTGGCAGGCTGCTGGCAGGCCGGGCGCAATTCCACAGTGGCATAGGCTGTGCGCAGGCGCGCACTGTGCCAGATGTAGTGGTCGTGGAGCAGAAAATCGTCGAACTCCACAGGCCCGGCGCGCAGTTTCTCATCAAAACGCCCCCAGTCCGGCACCAGATACGTCCCTTCCCGGCGTAGGAGCACATCCAATTTGGCCAGACGCGCGATGAATTCTTCAATCGAATCGTAGGCCGTGACGGGCATTCCGTGGCGCTGATCAAAGGGCGTGGTGCTGCACATGTGGCCCTCCCGGGTGGAGGCAAAGCCGAGCAATTGGCCGCCCACCACCGGGGAGTTGGCGCAGAGAGCGATGATCACCGGGGCCATCAGCAGGCCGGTGTTGAGCTGGGTGAGCAGTTCGGGGCGGGCAATGTCGATCTGGGCCTGGTCGCTGGCCGTGACCGCATACCAGAACCACTCGTCGCCCATCCGTTCCAGCAGTGCTTCGTAGCGCTGTTTGGGAGTCAACAGGGGCAGAGAAGGGGGGGAGACGGGCTGGATGCCGTAGCCCAGCACCCGCCAGTTGCGCGCGGCGGCTGCATCCACCAGACGGGACAGCGCGGCCTGATAGCTCTGCTCCACCTGAAAGAGATCGGCGCAGGGGCGGGTATTGATTTCAATGGTCCCTTTGCCCACTTCCAGCGCGTAGCTGAACTCTGGCCCGGAGAGACTCACCAGCAGGTCGGGATAGGCCGAGTCGTATTTGGGCGTCAGATCGCCCGGCGCGGCCAGCGCAGGAAAGAGTTCGGACACATCCACAAATGCCCCATTCGCGTCCACCAGCGGGTGCTCGGCTTCCCGGCCAATTGTGCGCGGCCCGCGCAATTTCTGCGGGAACGCGACAGTGAATTCGTCAGTCAGGGCTTGGAGATTGGCGATTGGCGATTTCATCGGGAGTGAACAGCGGTGTCCAGTGAGCGGTTAGTTGTTAACAGGTATTTTTGTTACAAATAGGACGGGTAGCGGTTGATGGGCTGGAAGACGGGCGGGGTGTAGACAGGCAGGCGACGGAGCAGGTCGGGCAGTTCGGCGTAGCTTCGACAGATGGCGTTGGCCCGGCTCTTTTCGCTGCCCCGGTCTTTGATGCCGGTGAAGAGGATCGCCTTCATGCCAATCGCCAGGGGGCCGGCCACGTCGTTGCTCTCCCGGTCGCCGATGTGGACCATCTCATTGGGCGCGGTGTGCATGCCCAGTGCAGCCTGACGGAAGACTTTGGCCGCGGGTTTGGACGCGCCCACTTCGTCGGAAAAGATAAAGTGGCTGAAGTATTGGAGCAGGCCGTGGCGTTGGAGCAGATAGCGCAGCCCTCGCCCGGTGGTGTGAATGGTGTCGGAGATGATGCCCAGTTTGTACTGCTGTTGCAGAAGTTCCAGGGTTCCGTGAATGCCCGGCGCAAAGTCTGGCGGGATACGCACTTCCATATCCTCGATCTCCCGCACCAGTTCGTCCACTTCCCGCATCAGCCCGGCGAATTTGCCCGGCTCCGGGCGCAGGCCCAGATAGTCATAGGCGTCGTACAGACGAGAAGCCACACCGGGCGTGCGGTGCTGGGAATGCCATTCGTCGCTGAAGTTCTGATTGGCGTGTTGATAGGCCGCGGCGGCCTGGGCATAGCTGATATGCGGGTAATTCTGTGTAATCCGCGCGGCAAAAAGCTGAATCCGGGACTCCACCTTGCCGGGCAGCCCCATTGCTGCACGCTTGGGTTCGTCAGAATCGTCGATGGCGATGGTATCCCAGAAATCGAAGGTAATGGCTTCGATCATATAAATCCTCGTAGCTGTTTTGTTATACTGTCGTTGTGGGGCGGCCCACCGTTCATCATAGCACAGGCCGGGGCGCGACGAAAACGCCGGCAGCCAGCCCACACGCGCGCAAGGCTGTAATGCAAGTTGGGCGCGTGCGGTGCTGATTCCGGGAATCGGTTGCCCCCAATCTGAATTGCGCCCCGCGCAATCGCACGTTTTCTTTCCCTGCCATTCCGTGTATACTATAGCCACAACCAAATCATCGGGCGCAAACGATGTGGCGAGAGAGACCCTGACCCAGGGCGCCGAAGGTGCAAGCGCAGGGAGAGCGCCCCTCCCCCTGCGTGACACTCTCAGGCAAAAGGATCGTCGCACAGTAGCCGCTCTGGAAAGCGTTGTATCAGCCAGAAGTTCGACTTTTTTCTGAAAAGCCGAACTTCTGGCTGGCGCAACCACCGACGGGGCAAATCCCAGTCTGGCTCTCCCCAGCCAGCGGGATCAATCTCTCAGGTCCAGGACAGAGTAGACGGGCATTCATTTGGAATGCCCGTTTTTTGTTGCCCTCTGGTCAACTCAGAAGCTCGACTTTTCAAAAAGTTGATCTTCTCCCGCTTCCCAGTATCAGAGGAGAAACCCAATGGAACAGACACTGACGACCGCCCGCACATCTGCTGTCCCCGCCAATGGCCGCGGCCCTGCCCGCCACACAGGCCAGGCCAGTCTGCTCGCGCCCACCGATGCTTTTGTAGAGCGCCATCTCGGCCCCAACCCGGCTGAAGTGGACGAGATGCTGTCCCAAATTGGGCTGTCTTCTCTGGATGAACTCATCGACCAGACTGTCCCCGCAACCATTCGCCTGAAGCGTGCCCTGCGTCTGCCCGCGCCCCGCCCAGAATCGGATGTGCTGGCTGAAATGGCGGCGATGGCTGCCAAGAATCAGGTCTATCGCTCTTTTATCGGGATGGGCTACTACGACACCCTCACCCCCGGCGTCATCCTGCGCAATGTTATGGAAAACCCCGGCTGGTACACCCAATACACCCCCTATCAGGCCGAGATTGCCCAGGGGCGTCTGGAGGCGCTGCTCAATTTCCAGACAATGATCAGCGACCTGACCGGGCTGGACATTGCCAACGCCTCGCTGTTGGACGAGTCCACCGCGGCGGCCGAGGCAATGGTGATGTGCAAACGGGCGCAGAAGCGGAGTTCCCAGGCCAATGCCTTTTTCGTCTCGGAGAAATGCCATCCCCAGACGATTGATGTGGTGAAAGGCCGGGCCGAGCCGCTGGGCTATGAAGTGATTGTCGGCGATCACCGCAGCTATACCCCTGATTCGGAGATTTTCGGTGTGCTGCTCCAATACCCCGACACAGAGGGAACCGTCCACGATTTGCGCGGCTTTGTGGAACAGGCCCACGCGGCTGACGCGCTGGTTGTCGTCGCCACGGACCTGCTGGCTCTGACCCTTCTCACCCCGCCCGGCGACTTCGGCGCGGACATCGCGGTGGGCAACAGCCAGCGCTTTGGCGTGCCTCTGGGCTACGGCGGCCCCCACGCCGCGTTTATGGCAACGACCGACGATCTCAAGCGGATTATGCCCGGTCGTCTGGTGGGTGTCTCCAAGGATGCCGAAGGCAAAATGGCTATGCGCCTGGCCCTGCAAACCCGAGAGCAGCACATCCGCCGGGACAAAGCCACCAGCAACATTTGCACGGCCCAGGTGCTTCTGGCCATAATGGCGTCCATGTATGCGGTCTATCACGGACCGGATGGTCTGCGCCGTATCGCACGCCGGGTGCAACTGCTCACCACAATTCTGGCGGGCGAGCTGCGGCGTCACGGCTATCGCCTGGGCGACGGGCCGGTCTTCGACACCCTGAAGATCAGCCGCGGCCCCAGCAGCCAGGACGAGCTGATCGAAGAGGCCCTTTCCCGCCAGGTAAATCTGCGCATCTACAGCGACGGCGCGGTGGGCGTCTCTCTGGACGAAGCCACGACTGAGCAGGAACTGCGCACACTCCTGGAAATCTTCGGCGTGGATGGGGACGAGGAGTTGGAGGGGCTGGCCGAGGCCGCGGATCTGGACTATCCCACGCCCTTTGCCCGCAACAGTGATTTTCTCACCCATCCGATTTTCAATGTCATCGGTTCAGAAACCGAGATGCTGCGCTACATCACAAAGCTGGAAAACCGGGACCTCTCCCTGGCCCATTCGATGATTTCCCTCGGCTCTTGCACGATGAAACTCAACGCTACCACAGAGATGATTCCTGTCACCTGGCCGGGTTTCGGTCGTCTGCACCCTTTTGTGCCCACCCAGCAGGCCCAGGGCTATGCCGAGCTTTTCTCCAAATTGAGCCAGGCATTGGCCGAAGTGACCGGCTTCCACGCCGTCTCCCTCCAACCCAACGCGGGCTCCCAGGGCGAATACGCTGGGCTGATGGTGATCCGGGCCTGGCATCGCAGCCGGGGCGACGATCAGCGCACCATCTGCCTCATCCCGTCCTCCGCCCACGGCACAAATCCGGCCAGCGCGGTAATGGCCGGGATGGATGTGGTGGTGGTGGCTTGTGACGACAACGGCAATATCGATGTGGACGATCTGCGCGCCAAAGCCGAGAACGCGGGGGAAAATCTGGCCGCGCTGATGGTCACATACCCCAGTACCCACGGCGTCTTTGAGGAGGCGATTGTGGAGATGTGCCGCATTGTTCACCAACGGGGCGGCCAGGTCTATATGGACGGGGCCAATATGAACGCACAGGTGGGGCTGTGCCGCCCCGGCGACATCGGCGCGGATGTCTGCCACCTGAATCTGCACAAAACCTTCTGCATTCCCCACGGCGGCGGCGGGCCAGGGATGGGGCCGATCTGCGTGGCCAAGCATCTGACGCCCTTTCTGCCCGGCAGTGCAGTTGTGCCCGGTGTGGGCGGCGAGCGGGCCATTCCTGCCATTTCGGCTGCGCCCTGGGGCAGCGCCAGTATTCTGCCCATCTCCTACGCCTATATTGCAATGATGGGCGGCAGCGGGCTGACCCAGGCCACGCGATATGCCATTCTCAACGCCAATTATATGGCGGCCCGGCTGGCCGAAGCCTATCCGGTACTCTATACCGGGGCTAACGGCTGGGTCGCCCACGAGTGTATCATCGACACCCGTCCGTTGAAGGAGTTCGGGGTGCAGGTGGAAGACATTGCCAAACGGCTGATCGACTACGGCTTCCACGCGCCCACAATGTCCTTCCCTGTGGCGGGCACGCTGATGATCGAGCCAACAGAGAGCGAATCCAAAGACGAACTGGACCGCTTCTGTGATGCAATGCTGGCGATCCGGGCCGAGGCCGCCGCGGTGGAACAGGGCGATCTGACACCAGAACAAAGCCCGCTGCACTACGCGCCCCACACAGCCGCTGCCATCATCAGCGCTGACTGGGATCGGGTCTACAGCCGGGAAGAAGGAGCCTTCCCCGCGCCGTGGGTGAAGGAGAACAAATTCTGGCCCTTCGTGGCCCGTGTCGATAATGTCTACGGCGACCGCAATCTGGTCTGCGCCTGCCCACCGCTGGAGGCATACGCGTAGAGGGGTAGTACGTATCTGACAAGCGCGCAAACAGCGGCTATTTGTGCTGCTCGCTGTGGAAAAGTGTGGGAATGGGCTGCAACTTCCCACACCTCCATAGTTTTTACGTGACTATTCAGGCCAGCGCCGGTTGAGCAGGCCACAGCAGTTTGTGGCCGTGTCGAAACTCAGCGGGTAGACCCGCAAACTGGTTTCACCTCGACAGGCTCAGTACAAGCGATACGCCTGGAAAACTACCCCAGGCTACTCAACCGACGTTTGCTAACCGGCTGACTAACGGCTGAATAGTCACGTTTTTTGTGCAAGAAATGAGAAATTTTTGTATACAATTCTCTTTGGCTCTGGTTTCGCCGGGTTAGGATTGCCAGCCGAATAGCCAGCCAAACGGACTGATGATTTCGATCTTCCGGGAAGATCGTTGTGTGTCACTGAATTGTCATTTCTTAGACTGGACTGCGCTGGCCTTTCTGCTGCTTGTCCGGTGTTGTGTCGGCGCGCATCGTCCGCAGAGGCATGGGGCGCGGCGCGTCACGGACGGAGCAAAGCACCCCAATAGCCCGTATATTCGGGTGTCACCAGATGGACGCGGCCCGCTTCGGCTGTCAGGCGCTGGGGTTCCAGCCAGCGGCTTTCGTGGATGTGCAGCCATTCGACGATCAGGTCGGTGTCGCTCTTCAGCCACAGGTCACCGCCGTCGGTAAAGTAGAGGGCATAGGTTTCCCCCGACTGGGCCAAACAGAATGCCTCGTTGCGGCTGCGTCCTTCCAGCAGATCGTTGGCCGGTCTGCTGCTGAAGACATCGATCCGGTCTGTGAGCATGCGCGCACTGCGGATGTTGGCCTGGGCAATGGCATCCAGCCCGTGGCCCGAGGGCGGACGGTGGAAACGGACCGAAGCCGCGCCGCCCAACAGATGACGCCAGAAGCTCTCCTGCCCATTGCGGCTGGTTCCGTGATGTCCTGTGTTTGCGCCATAGGTTTTTACAATATTGATGGGGCGGATGTGGCCGCTGTCAATAATGCGCTGACGCTGGGCCTGAAAATTGAGGTAGTGGGTCTCGCTCTGCTGGTGGTTGTTCTGGGAAAAGTCCACAAAGCTGAAAATTTCCGGATGGTCGATGGTGTTGGCGTGCTGTGGGCTGGAGAGGTCCCAGGCATCCCACATTTCGGTCAATTGGACCTCCACACCCGCGGCTTCGGCCCGTTCGCGGATGAAGCGCGCCCAATACCAGCCCCATTCCGGGTCATCGTTTGTCTCGTTGTCCATACAGTAGAGGATATGGCCGTGGCCGAGCGTCTGTTCCAGCAGACGCTCCACAAATGCCTGCTGGTAGCGCAGCACTGTCTGGTTGTTCTGCAGGGCAGGCACCGAGTGAAAGAAATCGTTCTCCCGTTGCCCCGGATGGGTGTCGATGCGCTCTTTCAGCCCACTTTCGTCAGCGCTGTAATTCCGATTGTTCTTGGGGTTGAAAGGGTTGTCGTTCCAGGGTTCTCTGGCAAAATCAAAGCGATCCCAGACTTCGATCTGCATGACGATATCCCGCTGGTCGGTCAGTTCCACAAAGCGGGAAAAACGTCGCCAGTACGCCTCACCGGGCTGTGCTAAATCGTAGAGGCCGGTGGCGGGGTCCTGGGCAAAGGGCCAGACATCGCCGGGGTCTCGGCTGGACATTGTGCAGCGCACGTAATTACCACCCACCGATGCCAGCAGGTCCAGATGTTTTTCCAGATCGTCAATCTGAAAGAGATTGTCCTCCACCGAGCCGCCCAGCAGCAGAAGAGGGCGGCCTTTGTATTGCCAGTAGAAGGAATTGGCGGGATAGGGAGAGATACGGTGGCGGTTTCTACTGTGGGGGTTCATCGGTTGTCTCCTGGCAATGAGTCGATAGCGGGCATCACCCATTCTAACGGAAAATCCGTAGAAACTCACACTGACAAAGAAGCGCGGAAGTGGTATGTACGCAAAATTGGACATCCGCCCACTTGATCCCACGCGTCACTGTGCTATGATTCGATCCCGCGGGCTGTGACACAAAAGCTGGGCATGCAAATCCAGACAAATGCACACCCGGAACCGCCACCGGTTGCAGGCGGCAGTCATCAAAGACAGGAGGCAACCGTAACTTTTATCCGAACAATCACACAGAGAGTAGGACGTACCCCCATTGAACAGCTTTCAAAGTGTTCGCGATCTGTTGCATGCCTGGCAGCCGGAAATACCCGTCTATTGTGTCTATCCCCACGTCTATAGCGATTCTACCCGGTCCTTTCTGGCCGGCTTTCCCGGCCGCGTTCTCTATGCGGTCAAGGCCAACGACGAACCCGCGGTGGTGCGTCTGATGCACCAGGCCGGTATCACCGATTTTGACTGTGCCTCCCTGCCCGAAGTCGCGCTCGTCAGCGAGAATTGCCCCGGCGCAAAATGTTATTTTATGGTCCCCGTGCGTCTGCGCGGCGCGGCCCGGGCCGCCCAGGAGCAGTACGGCGTGCGCCACTTTGTCGTCGATCACCCCAAGGGGCTGGAACTGCTGGCCGGGGAGATCGATATGAAAAAGTCGGTCGTCTTCGCCCGTATGGCCGTCCACCACAATTCGGCCATCTACGATCTGTCGGCTAAGTTTGGAGCCGAGCCGCGGGAGATTCCTGGGCTAATCAAAGCCATCGCTTTGCTGGGCGCGGAACCGGCCCTGGCCTTCAATGTGGGTTCTTCTGTGCGCAGCCCGGAAGCCTATCGCCACGCGCTGGGCGTCGCCGCGGATGTGCTGGCGGAGCTGCCCTTTCGTCTGCGTCTGGTGGACATCGGCGGCGGCTACCCCCGCTCCTATCCCGGCTATGTGATGCCCCCGCTGGACGATTACTTTGATGTGATTCGAGAGGGCATCCGCGCCCTGCCCTTGGCCGAGGGAGGCGAGATTCTGGGCGAACCGGGCCGCGCCCTGGCCGCGCCGGGTCTTTCTGCCCTGGTCGAAGTGCTGCTGCGCAAGGACGACCGGCTCTACATCAACGACGGGCTGTATGGCGCTTTCTGGGAACTGCGCTTTGAAGGACACAACCGCTACCCCGTGCGCGCCTATCGCAAAGGGGAGGCACTCAACGGTGGCGAGCAGCGCTCCTTCCGGCTCCTCGGCCCCACCTGCGATTCCACCGATCAGTTGCCCGGCGCGGTCGATCTCCCGGAGAATATCGACACCGGCGACTATCTGGAATTCGGCCATATCGGGGCCTATAGCCTGGGCGGACGCACCCGCTTCAACGGCCACTACAGCGACAAAATTGTCTACATCGATGACAGCCACGAACTGCCGCCGATGTAAAAAAACGGACACGGATTGCACAGATCCATTCTGCCAGAAAGAGAGTCTATGGTGACCGATTCAGCTTTGCTCACAACCCGCGACGCTATTCGCGCCGCGGTCAATCCCCAGCGGTTGGCGGATACCGCTTTGGCCCTGATCGCCGTGCCCAGCCCCACCCGCAGCGCGGGCGCGGTGGCAGATCGGCTGGCCGAGATTCTCACTGCCGACGGTTTTGCGGTGGAGCGTCCTGTGGCCGACTGGCCCGAAGCGCCCGCTGTCGTCGTGCGTCTGGAGAGCGGTGTGCCCGGACGCACGCTTCAATTCGACGGCCATCTGGACACGGTTCATCTGCCCTTTGTGCCCCCTCGCCAGGAGAAGGGCTATCTCTACGGCTCCGGCGCGTCGGATATGAAAGGGGGCATCGCTGCCTTTGTGGAGGCCCTGCGGGTGCTGCGGGATACGGGCAGCCTGAAGGCCGGCAGCGTTCTGCTCACCGCCCACGACCACCACGAGGGGCCGTGGGGAGACCGTCGCCAGGTCCAGGCGCTGATCCGGGAAGGCATTGTGGGGGATGGGGTGCTGCTCCCCGAATATCTGGCCGATCCCCTGCCTGTGGCCGCGCGGGGAATGGCGATCTTCGAGATTCGCATCCGACGGGCGGGCGAGCCGGTCCACGAAGTGCTGCGGCCCGACGGTCTGCCCGATGTCCTGGCCGCGGGTGTGCTGGTGGCCCGCCGCTTGCAGGAATTGCACACAAAACTTAGCAACATCACCCATCCCATTACCGGGCACGATTCGGTTTTTCTGGGCCAATTCCAATGTGGAGAAATCTTCAACCAGGCGGCTGTGCTCTGCACACTCAAGGGAACGCGACGCTGGGTGACACCCAACGCCGCGGCAGAAGTCCAGGCGGAGTTCGCCGATCTCCTGGCACAGGTGGCTGACGAAACCGGCACATCCATTGAATTTGACTTTGAAGTGCAGGGAGAAGCCTATGCAGTGGACGCGGACGATCCGCTGCTGGCCGCTTTCCAAAACGCGCACAGAGCCGTAACCGGTGCGCCTTTGCCCCTGGGCCGCAAGCCCTTTGTGGACGACGGCAACACCTTCGCCGGTCTGGCGGGCATCACCCCCCTCAGCCACGGCCCCGCGGCCACCGGCGCGCATACCCTCAACGAGGAAGTCTCCCTGGCCGATCTGGTGCGGGTGGCAGAGGTCTACGCGCTGACCGCTGTGGGGTATTGTAGGGGAGCGTGACTGGTAAACCCAAAGCCCAACTCGTATAAAGAAAAGTGATGCGCGAAACGTGAGAAAGGCCGAATGATCTCACGTTTCACGCATCACTTTTCTGGTACAGCAATTGATCCAAAATACTGACTCTGCGTGCCTATACCGTTTCTACTTCGGCAACGCGGCCTGATACGCGGCAATCATCCGGTCCTGCAACGCGTCCAGCGCCTCGTCCACCACCTGGCGGGCCGGGTCCGCGTCGAACCAGGCGATGACCTCCCGTGCGCCGTGGGAGAAGGGAATCGTGCAGGCGAAGTCGGGAACCAGCCGCTTGATTTTCGTGTTGTCAAAAACCATACTGGCCGACTTGTCCCCCAGCAGACCCGCACCCCAGCGGGCATCCCAGGCGTTGATATAATCGGAAGGCAGATGGACAATCTGTGCTTTTACCCCCGCGGCGTCGGCCAGAATTTCCGCAATCTGATTCCAGTTCAGCGTTTCATCCGATGTGATGTGGAAGCTGTCGCCGATGGCGTGGCTGTTGCCCAGCAGAGGCACGAAACCTTTGGCAAAGTCCCGGTGATGGGTGAGGGTCCACAGGGACGTGCCGTCGCCGTGGACGATGACCGGTTTGCCCTGGCGCATGCGGTGGATGTGGGTCCAGCCGCCCTGGAAGGGCAGCATTGTGCGGTCGTAGGTGTGGCTGGGCCGCACGATTGTGACGGGGAACTTCTCTTCCCGATAGGCCCGCATCAGCCGCTCTTCGCAGGCGATTTTGTTTTGAGAATATTCCCAGTAGGGGTTGTCCAGGGGTGTGGATTCGGTGACGGGCAGGTGGGCAGGCGGCGTCTGATAGGCCGAGGCCGAACTGATGAAGATATATTGGCCTGTGCGTCCCCGGAAGAGGGCCAGATCGCTTTCGATCTGATCGGGCGTAAAGACGATCCAATTGACCACCGCGTCGAAAGTGTGGTCGCCCAGGGCGGCTTTGGCCGATTCCGGGTTGCGGATGTCGCCGGTCAATACTTTTACGCCCGCGGGCACAGGCCGGTCGGTCTGGCCCCGGTTGAGGAAGTAGAGATCGATGCCCCGCTCCACAGCCAACGCCGAACACGCTGAACTGATTTTGCCTGTACCGCCAATAAAGAGGACTTTCATAGGGGGTTCCTTTCTGGTTGAGAAAAAAGAGAGCCACTGATAAACACGGATAAACGCGGATAAAACGGCTAGTTCTGCGGAAATCTGCGTCCAAAGTTTTTTGTTTACTCTGCGCCTTCCCGCCCCCAGACGGTGAGCAGGACCAGCCCGGCAGCCGTGCAGACCGCGGCCACTGGCCCCAATCCCCAAACGCCGAAGGTCGTGTAGGCCCAGGGGCCGGAGAAGCCTGTGATAGTCGCGCCCAGCAGATTGAAGGCCGCGGCCAGAGTCATCACCTTTCCCCGCCGATCCGGGGCCTGCTCGCTGGCCAGGGAGATGTTGGCGACGATCCCGAATTCAAAGGCGAAACGCAGCAGCACCAGCGCGGCGATCACCGGCCACAGCCCCACATTGACAAATGGCAGGGCGATAAAAACCAGAAGCGCGCCCAGCATCCCCGCCTGCACCGACCGTTTCTTGCCCACTTTGTCCGTAATAACCGACACCAGCACACTGCCGCACAGATCCGCCAGCCCCTGGGCCAGCGCCACCGAGCCAAGCAGGGCTGGCCCCAACCCGTATTCCGCCTGCAGCCACGCGCCGTGCGCGATAATGACGTGGAATTGGGCGAAAAAGAGCAGAGCGGCCGAGACGATCACCGCATAGGCCGAGCGCCGGTTGGGGCCAAGATCGAAGAAGCCGCGCAGCCCGCCGGAGAAGAGGGTTGTTGCCGGAGTTTGGGCCGGTGACCCGTCGCTGCGGGCCGAGGGGAAGAACGCAAACAGGCCCCAGCCCGCAAAAATCCACGCCCCCAACACAAAAAAGGGGGCTTGCCAACTCACCTGCTCAAAGAGAAAACCCATGGCGAAAAGGCCGATAATCCCAGCCAGTGCCCAGGCGTATTCCAGAATGCCGATGCCTCGCGCCCGCTGGTGATAAGGCAGACGAGCGCTCATATACGCCTGGAGGGTGGGTACAAACGCGCTCAGGCCAACGCCGGAAAGGAGCATCCCTACGACGACGGTTGCCAGCCCACCACCGCTGCCAATGGCGAACATTCCCAGCCCGGCCAACAGCAGGCCAAAACGCATCACCCGCCGGTAGCCGAAGCGGTCGGCCACGCTGCCGAAGAGGGGCGATCCCAGCCCCATCAGACTGCGCAGGCTGACCAGACGGCCCATTGTCAGCACATCCAGCCCCAGCCCCGCGGCGATTGTGACCAGAAAGGGGTTGAAGAGTTGGGTGGTGGTGTCGGTGGCCAGCCGGGTGGCGATGGAAGCGGCCAGCAGTTGGGGAACCGTGGAAAGTTCGAAACGGCGGGTGGGATTTGCCATTGGGTGTCCTGTGGGCGTGGGTGAAAGGAGGAATCAGTGACCAGTAATCACCGGTCGAACGAAAATCTACTGATCACTGGTTATCGCTCACTGCTCACTGGCTCCCCCCCACCCGGCGCACAGTGGCCCCCGGCGGTGGCACAAAAACCCAAGTGGCCGGATCGATCTCCTGATTGAAGCGGGCAAACTCAAAGCGCAGGCGGAAGCCGTTGTCGCCCTCCACGGCCAGGGGGTAGTAGAAGCGTTTGTCCAGCCAGACGGTCAACTGACCCGCGCCAAAGGGCGTGTCTGTTGGATTCACAAAAAGCTGCACCCGCCACGCGGGACGGCCCGCGGCCTGTTCCTGCCCGATCACCTGTACGTCATTGCTGGTGCGCAGGGCAGTTTCCACATCGGCGGCCAGCGTCTCCAAATAGGATGTGCCTATCTGTCCGGCCTGGGTTGTCGGCGAATTTTCCCGATCCGCTACTGTCACCAGGCCCAACGCGGGCACATACACCCACGCCTCTTTCTCATCCAGCACAACAATTGTGCCCTGGAAACCCTGCGGCCCCTTATCCACTTCGGCGCGCATAAATGTGGGCGGCTGGGACCAGAACTCCTGCTCAAGCGTTACAGTGCCCTGGGTGACGTCCACCCGGCCCTGGACAGTCTTCATCCCTTCCAGTGCCGCTGCCATCCTGCCGGGCAATTGGGCCGCGGTCGGTGTGCGGCTGTTGAAAAGATAGAACCCCGCGAGAACGGCGACGATCCCAATCGCCGCCGCCAATGCCATCAGTTGGTTACGTGTCATCAGAACTTCCTGCAGTGGGTAGATTACATCCAAATCCGCGTCGGCGGGTCTGGGTCCTCGCCGATAATGCGGGGTTCGAGCAGGCCGTCGTCCTGGCCGGTTGGCTTTTGACCTGTGGGCCTTTGCCCCCCCGGTGTGCCCTGGGTGGGCGGTGGCGATGGCTGGGGCGTGGGTTGACCGCCCTGCAACACCGCCCGGCCCGCGTTGCCGCCCTGGTCCGGGCCGAGGATGCCCGCCTGCTCCAACTGCTCCACCAGACGGCTGGCCCGGCTGTAGCCAATGCGCAGTTTGCGTTGCAGGAGTGTCGTCGAGCCGCGGCCGGCTTCCCGCACAGCCTGCACAGCCTCGTCGAAGAGATCGTCCCGCGCGTCTACAGCTTTGATCTGCTCGATCTGATCGAAAAGCGGCTGCACCATTGGCCCTGGCTTCTGGGGGCCGCCTGTAACATAGGGATCGGTCCAACTGTCGGCTTTGGCCGCGGGCAGGCCGCTATTGGCGGCGTTCGGTTCGTCCGGCAGGGGGCTGACAAGCGGTGCGGTCACGTCGGGCAGGGGGGGCGGGGTATAGTTTTCCAGGCTGCGGATGCCCTTCCAGTAGCGCACAATGCGGTTGGTCTCGTCGTCATGGAGCCATGTGCCCTGCAGTCGCTCCAGTTTGCTGGAATCTGGGGCCATAAAGAGCATATCCCCCCGGCCCAGCAGCCGATCCGCGCCGGGCACATCCAGCACCACCCGGCTGTCGGTCTGGCTGGTGACGGCAAAGGCGATGCGCGAGGGGAAGTTGGCTTTGATCAGACCGGTGATCACATCCACCGACGGGCGCTGGGTGGCGATAATCAGATGAATGCCTACGGCCCGGGCCATCTGGGCCAGGCGGCAGATGTGCTTCTCCACCTCCTCCGGCGCGGCCATCATCAGGTCGGCCATTTCGTCCACGACAATGACGACGAAGGGCAGCACCTCCTGGCCTTCCTTGCGCAGGATGGCGTTGTAGCGTTCCAAATCCCTGGCGTTGGCTTTGCTGAGAAGTTGGTAGCGCCGCTCCATCTCCTTCACCGCCCAGAAGAGGACGCCCGCGGCCCGATCCACTTCTGTCACCACCGGGCTGAGCAGATGGGGCACGCCGTTGTAGTTGCTCAGCTCCACCATTTTGGGGTCGATCATCAAAAAGCGCAGGGTTTCCGGTGTGTGCGTCAAAAGCAGGCAGCCGATAATCGAGTTGATACAGACCGATTTGCCTGTGCCTGTGGCCCCGGCAATGAGCAGATGGGGCATACGCGCCATATCCGCCACCGCTGCTTTGCCCTTCACATCTTCGCCCAGCGCGATGGGCAGTTTATATTTCTGTTGCGCGGCCTGAAAGACTTCGCTCTCCATCAGTTCCCGCAGCCCCACATTGTTGCTGGCGCTGTTGGGCACTTCGATGCCCACGTAGTTTGTGCCGGGGATGGGCGCTTCGATGCGCACATTGGACGCGGCCAGGGCCAGGGCCAGATCGTTGGCCAGCCCCGCGATTTTGCTGACTTTGATTTTTGTCTTTTTCGTCTCACCCCGAATGGTGCGCTCAATATAGCCGGGGCGGATGAGAAATTGGGTGACAGTCGGCCCGGCGTTGACCCCTTCGAAATCCGCGGGCACGCCAAAGAGGGCCAGGGTATCTTCGATGAGCCGACCCCGGCGGCGGATGTCCTCGTCGCTGTCCACATAGCGATCCCAGGAATCGAGCATATCGGCCAGGCGGGGCAACTGCCACTGCTGCACGCCGCCCACAATACGCGGGCTGAGCGCGGCCTCTCCGCTGGCTGGGGTGAGGGGTTGGCGGGCCGCGTCGGGCGCGGCGGCTGGCGCGGGCGAATTTTGCTGGGCAGGCGCGGATGGAGTTTTGCCGGTCAGGCTGGCTGGCAGGCCGATCCATTCGCTGCCCTCCTCTGCTGGCTGGCGGCGAAAGCGATCCAACCACCGTTTCCACGTGGGGATTTCACCGCTGGGCATGGGCAGGCTGGGCTGGATGTCGGGCTGCCGTTGCCCGCGTACCTGCTGTCGTTCGCTCCAGATATCCACCAGCGCGTCCCAACTGTCCAGAAAGATGTCGAGCAGCAGCCGGTCGGTGAGCAGAACAATTCCCAGCACCCCCAGCGCGGTCACCGCGGCCCAGGCCCCCCACAGGCTGAGGGCCGCCTCCAGAAAATCAGCCACATAGAAACCGATCCAGCCGCCTGCTTCGCCCTGCTCTGCCTGGGCCAGACGCACGAAAGACGGGGAGAGAAGGCTGGCTCCGGTGATGTAGGCCAGAAAAATGAGGGACACACCCGTTGGTTTCTGCCAGGGGAGATCGGGCATTTTATCCACGGCCCGGATGACCATCCACAGCCCCAGCGCGCCGGTGAGCAGCGGCACGCCCCACACCCCATCCCCAGTCAGGAATCGTACCAGATCGATCCACGCGCCGGTGATGCTGCCCCGGCTGTTGGTGAACAGACTCAGCAGCGTGAAGACTGAAAGCAGCACGAGGACAATCCCCTGCACTTCGGTGCGCAGGAGAAAGCTCAGCATTTGGAGGATGTCGTCGAGTTCGCTCGACTTCTTTTTGCGTCGGGAGGCCATGGGATGTATGGGGTTGCGTGGCTGGTTTTTAGCCGCTATAGGCACAGACAAACAGAGATAGAGATGGAACAAACGTTCCTGTGCAGTATAGCACAGGGCCGGGGGGCTATCAAGCAGAAATTGGCCCGGCATTTCATTCCGACTGACAGGCGTGCTATACTGGGCGCATTGTGCGTAGTATGTTGCGTATTCCGTTGGCCTGGCGTGAGAAGAACAAGCAGCAGATTACAGGCCGTACCTATGGCAGACCTATCCGTAATGAATCCTCCCAACGCCCGCCACCCGCGTTCTATTCTGCTTCTTCTCCCTCTCTGCTGGTCGCTGTTGCTGATCGGCCTGTTGGCCGCGTGTGTGGGGGGGAATACAACACCGGTTGATCCCTACGCTCTCTTCCGTCCGGCTATGCCGGCCACGGCCTGGCCGGACGATGAGATGTTGAAGTCTATGCCCCGCTATGACATGACTGTTGAACTGGGCAGCGGGCTGGATGTACTCACGGGCACGGCTTACATCCATTTCACCAACACCAGCCAGGACCCCTGGACCCACGTCATTTTTCGTCTCTATCCCAATCTGGAGCAGTACGGCGGGCTTCTCAGCATCCAGAGCGCGGCTGTGGGCGGGCGGGCGGTGCCTTTCTCCTATCAGGACCAGAATACCGCGGTGCGGGTGGAATTGCCCGCGGCCCTGCTCACAGGCAAGAATACAACCGTCTATTTGAGTTGGATTCTGGATATCCCCCAATGGAATGACACGCCCCTGGCCTATCGGCTTTTGGGCAACAGCCAGGGGATGGTCAGCCTGCCCCTGGCCTATCCTTCCCTGGCCGTCTACCAGCCGGGGCTGACCACCGGCACAGGCCAGTGGTGGCTGGAACGGGGCAGTGTGCGGGGCGACGCGGCCTTCAATTACGCGTCGCTTTTTGCTGTCACAGCCACCCTGCCCAACGATCAGGTCCCTGTGACCAGTGGCACACTCATCACCAGCACGTTGGCTGGGCCAAACCAGAGTCGTCACGTCTGGGTGACAGGACCAGTGCGGGAGTTTCTGCTGCACACCTCCAACCGTTTCCAGAGTGAATCCACAACTGCCTACGACACCCGCATCACCAGCTATTGGCTGCCCGACCACGAAGCCAGCGGGCGAGCCGCGCTGCAACAGACTGCCGCGGCCTTGCGCATCTACAGCGACCTCTTCGGCCCCTATGGCTATTCGGATTTGCGGGTGGCACCGGGGCCGATGGGTGTGCGGGGGATGGAATATCCCCAGGCTTTTCTGCTGGGTGTGCAACTCTATGACACCTATCGGACTGATCTGGAGATTCGTACGGTCCACGAAGTAGCCCATCAGTGGTGGTATCAACTGGTCCATAATGACCCGGTCAATACGCCCTGGATGGACGAGGGAATTTCCGAGTACGCCAGCAAGCTCTACTACGAGGCCATCCGGGGGCGCAGTTACGCGGAGAACCTGCAAGCCCGGCGCTGGCAGGCGGTGATCGATTTGCTTACGGCCCGGGGCGCGGACGCGCCTCTCAATCAGCCCGTGGCTGTCTACGAAGACGGAACCCAATACGAGTCAGTGGTCTACGGCAAAGGCGCGCTTTTTTACGACGCCATCCGCCAGGCCCTGGGCGAGCGGCAGTTTGAGGCTTTTCTCAAGAGCTATCAGAAGAACTACCGCTTCCAGATTGTCACGCCGACCGATCTGCTGGCCGAACTGCGCGCGTATGATCCACAAGTGGCGGATTCCCTCTATCAGAAGTGGATTGGGCCGTTGCCCGATGAAAAGGAGCCGGAAGGTGGAGAATAATGTGTCCCGTCAAACAAGAGAACTTGCATGAGTGACGCAATCCCCGCCTGGCAAGTCCTGTTGATCGGGGGTGGTTCGGCGACCGGCAAGTCAACAGTGGCTCAGTCGCTGGTCAAGAAGATTGGAATCTCCCATCTCCTCGTGGATGATTTGCGCATAGCCGTTCAAGCGGTTACGACGCCCGCCCAGATGCCAGCTTTACACTACTTTCTTACTGTTGAAGATGCTACCGCTCTTTCAGCCGAAGCGTTTACTGACGGGCTGATCGGTGTGGGGCAGGCGCTGATCCCTGCATTGCGCGAGGTTATCAGCCATCACGTGGCCGTGCCAGCCGTCGGGCGAGTCATTGTGGAGGGTGACGGTATTTTGCCAGAATTCGTCAATAATCTGGCCCTCGCGGATGTCAACGGCAGAGCGCTGATGGATGTGGAAACAAAAGTGCGTGCTGTTTTTATCTATGAAGAGGAAGAAGAACAACTCCTGGGGAATTTCACGGCCCGCAGCCGGGGTTCCGAGCACGCCCCCTCAACAGAACAGCGGCGCTACGTGCATTCCATTTGGCAGTTTGGGCAACGGGTGAAGGCAGACGCAGAGCGTTTCGGCCAGCCGGTCGTCTGCGCCCGTCCATTCGATACCCTCGCCCAGCGAATTCTGGCAGCCGCCGGCTAAACGCAAACGTTAAACAAAAAAAAGTTGTACTCACGCCCATAGCCGCTTGGCAGGATATGCATCAAACAGCCTGTCCCGGCTCAAGACTGGCATATCCTCCACAATACTTTGGGCAATCAGCAGTCTGTCGAAGGGGTCTCGGTGGTGAAAAGGCAACTGCACTACCTTTTGTAGATGGGCCACAGTAATTGGCAGAATCGTCATATCGTTCTCGAACAGATACTTGGGAGCCAATTCGCTAAACGTCACTGCCATCGTCAATTTGCCCAGATTCACTTTGATCGCAACTTCCCAAAGCGTTGCGATACTGACGAAGCGTTGATTGAGCGGGTCTTCGATGAGGCTGCGGACGGAAGATGGCAGATGGGCTGCACCTGCCACGAACCAGAGTAGCGTATGCGCATCCAACAGATATTTCACTGCATATACTCCGCGAAATCCTCCAGCGGCTCGTCAAAATCTTCAGACAGTTGAATCCCCAAATGACGTCCACTCCCAAAGCGGGGGACTGGCTTTGGCCCGACGCTTTCGGGAAGCCCTTCCATCAGGTCCAGCACATCCTGTAACTGATCTTTACGGAGATAAATCCGCACCAGACCGGATAATAGAGATGACAACTGCTGTGGAGACGTAGCAGTGCGCTCCAATTCCTCTCCGATCTCATCTGGCAATTCGATAGTCAATTGGTAGGACATACCCGTCTCCCCTGTGTCGCAGCCTTGCCATTATTTGTGCCGTCATTATAACCGGGTGGGGCACGGTTATCAAGAAGCCTTCTTGGGACTGTTCCCCGTTTCGGCTATACTGTGCAGGCATATCCATACGCAACACGGAATCCGCAATCCGAATGTCCCCCCTCACACCCCAACAACAACTCGTCGTGGCCCACGACCGGGGACCGGCCCTGGTCTTTGCCACCGCGGGCGCGGGCAAAACCACAACGATGACCGCGCGTATCGAACGGCTGGTGCGTCAAGGGGTCTTTCGTCCGGGGGAGATTCTGGCAACTTCCTTCAACCGGGACGCGGCAGACGCTATCAAACGCAATCTGAAGCGGCGGGGCGTGGAAGGGGTGAAGGTGCAGACCCTCCACGGCCTGGGCTACGGGATTGTGCGCCAGGCCGCGCGCTTGGGTCTGCTGCCCGCCGCGGCGGAGAACAGCAACGGCTTCGAAGGCATAGAACGGCGCATTTTGTGGGCGGCCATGGACGAGGCCCGGCGGCACAAAGTGGCATACGCGGCGGAACTAAACCGGCTGGACCAGGACGACTTTCTCAGTTTTGTGGCCCGCAGTAAAGGCAATCTATGCTACGCGGATTTGAGCCGGGTGGAGCTTTCTCCCGCGGCCCGTCGCATCGCCGCCCAGGTGAAAGCGCCTGACGACCGGGCCTGGTATCTGCCTCTCTTCCGCCTCTACGAAGATGTGCGCCGCGGCCGGGGCTGGATCAGCTACGACGATATGGTGACTTCTGCCTGGGAAGTGCTGATGGCCCAGCCCAGCCTGCTCAAAGCTGTCCAGTCGGCCTACGCCTGTTTGCTGGTGGACGAGTTTCAGGACGTGAATCTGGCCCAGGCCGAACTGGTGGAACTCATCGCCCGCCCCCACGGCAATTTGATGGTCATCGGCGACGACGACCAGACTATCTACGAATGGCGGGGCGCGCAGCCTCGCTTTATTCTCGATTTTGAAAAACGCCACAAAGCCAAAGTCTATTTTCTGGAGGATAACTTCCGCTGCCGGGCTTCCCACGTGGCGCTGGCCAACGCAGTCATCCAGCACAGCCAGGAACGCAGCCCCAAAACAGTGCGGCTGACCCAGGGATTCGACGGGGAGACTGCGCTGCATCGCCCCGCGAATGAAGCCGCGCAGGGCCAGGCCGTCGTCGAGCAGGTGCAGCGCGCCCTGCGGGACGGTCGCCGGTCGGAAAAAGTGCCTATGGGGATAGCGGTGCTGGTGCGCCTCTTCGCCCAGACCGCGGCCATTGAAGCCAGTTTGTTGGAAGCGGGCATTCCCTATCGGGTGGAGGGGGAGCGGCCTTTCTATCAGCGGGAGGAAGCAAAGGTTCTGCTCGACTACATCCGCCTGGGCCAGATCGAGGCGGACCTGCTGGCCGGGCGGCCCCTCTCCGACGACGCCATCGACGAATTTTTCGATCTCTGGCCGCGGCTGCGCAACCGGCCCAACCGCTATCTGCCCAAAGCCCTGGGCGAAGAGATCGGCCGCTGGGTGGCGGAGAAACAGCAACCCCTCCACACCGCGCTGCGTGCCTTTGCCAGCCGCAGCCGCGACCGGGGGGGCGATCTGCTGGAGAAGTTTGCCGGGGACCTGCGCTGGCTGGCCGGACAGGTACAGCCGGAGTCCATCGGCAACCGCCCCGCCAGCGCGCTGCTGTCCGAACTGGACAACCGTCTGGGCTATCGGGACGAGCTGCTGCGCTCCAGCGGCGATGAATCTCTGGGCCGGGCCAAAGCCGGGGCCATCGACGCTCTGCTCCAACTGGCGCAAGGCCAGGGCAGTGTGGAGCGTTTCATCCGCTTTGTGGGCCAGTTGGAGAGCAGCCACCAGCGGCGCAAAGGGGGCGCGGAACTGGTGACGCTGACGACGATCTATCGGGCCAAAGGGCTGGAATGGCCGGTGGTGCTGCTCCCCGGCATCAGCGAAGGAATATTGCCCTACGAGCGGGGCGCGAGTCTGGCCGAGGAGCGCCGCCTGCTCTACGTGGCCATCACCCGTGCCCAGGAGCGGCTGCACCTCTTCGCACTGGCCGACCGTCCCCTCTCTCGCTTTTTGCAGGAGGCCGATGCCGAGAACGTCCTGGCCCAGGTGGGAGATATCCGCCACGCCCTCTCCCTGCCCCCGGCCCGCTGGGGCGCGGAGGAGTTGCAGGCCGCGGCGGTCACAGCCAAAGGGCTGGGCTTCTATAGTTTCTTCGCCTTCTGGTGGAGCGGGGATGAACTCTACCGGCAGCAAATGGCCCAAGCGATTCTGAGCCGCCTTTCCCTCCCTGCCGAGGACCGTCGCTTCTGGCAGGCCCTGGCCGAAGGACGCACGCCCGCGTCATCGCCGGGACAGGCTGCGCCGGTCAAAACAAAGTTGCGCCGGGGCAAGCGAGCGGTCGTCGCGCCCAGCGCGCGACAGCCCCGTTTCCAGCGCACCCGTCAACGGGGCAACGAATGGCTGCGAGGGATGGGCGCGTTTTTCACGGCGCTGCGCCAGGCATTGGGGCGGGGGCGATGAGGTGGTTGGAAACGGCAGGGAAATGTGGTGTGTGTTTAATGGGGCGGATCAGTACACTGTAAATTAAGTTATTCGACTACAGAAGTTCGACTTTTCTGAAAAGTCGAACTTCTACGCCCAAAAAAAACTTTGTTGACGCTGCAATCAGTATTTTCGAAATGGGAATCGTAGATAACAAGAGAGACGGACGCTGATAAATATTCAGCGTCCGTCTCTCTT
This sequence comes from Caldilineaceae bacterium, assembly GCA_019637685.1. Classification (GTDB taxonomy): domain Bacteria; phylum Chloroflexota; class Anaerolineae; order Caldilineales; family Caldilineaceae; genus JACQGT01. The sequence goes on from JAHBVF010000017.1 coordinate 25,685, forward strand.
TTAATTAATGGCTATTCTGTTTCGCCTGCCAGAATGTCTAGCGATCGTCCGACGGCTCAGCCGAGGAGTAGACCTGACCCACAGGACGCACCCGTTGCTCCATATCCGGGATGCCGCCAGCCAGCGCGCTGATGGGCGGCGAGATGACGGGCATAGGCGCATGGGAACGGGCCGGCACGGGCACAAGCGTGCTGTTGATATCCCAGCGCAGTTGGCGTATGGTGGCAAAGCCCAAAATGGCGTAGAAACCCAGGGTAATGGCAGTCAGCACTGCGTTGAGCAGGGACACAACCAGAAATTGTACGCCGGTTCCAGAGAAAGCCAGCGGCTCGCCGTCCAGCGCTGTGTTGGTGACGATATGGCGGCGCAGACGGGTGTAGCCCCAGAAAAAGTAGATACCCAGCGTCAGGCTGGAAATGAGGACGAGCATAAAATTCTCAAAGAAAAGATCGATGGCACTGCCCCGATATTCCAGCCGTTGGCCTGTGGGCAGAATGGTGTGGGCAGATTCCCAGCGCAGCAGACGCACCCCAGCAAAGCCCAGAATGGCGTATAGCCCCAGGGTAATCAATGAAAGCGCACCGATGATCAAAAATTCCACAAAAGCCTGACCGCCAGAACCGTCGAACTGAAGAGGCCGGTTGTCGAAGTATGTATTCGAGACGACCATCCGCTTCCAACGGGCATATCCCCAGGGTGCGTATAGCCCCAGTGTAATGGTAGAGAGAATCCCGATCAGAAGCAGGTTGAGAAAAATATCAACCCAGCGGCCACGGAAATCCAGATTGATGTGCATCGGTGCCATTCCTTCCCCGGAGTGTGGGTACTGTGGACGAGGGGGGCGTCCAGTTGTCTGGAGAACGCTGCTCAAAGTATAGCGTATACCGGGCCGGTTGACAAGCACAATATACAAATGCAAGACAATTGGCTTATGGGGACAAAAACAAGCGCGGATACAGGAGCAAACAGGGGTGAGTAAGTTTGCTCCTGTATCTGGGGTTTAGGATGCTTCGTGACGAAGTGCCCGCAGTTCTTCGACCAATTTGCGCTCTTTGGGCGAGAGAGTGGTGGGCAAGGAAACGCTGATCTCGGCGAAGAGATCGCCCCGTTTTTCGCTTTTTTTCATTCCCGGCATACCCAACCCCCGCAGGCGGAAGCGCTTACCGCTCTGTGTCCCGCCGGGGATAGTCAGGGCCACAGGACGTTCCAGGGTGGGGACTTCCACTTCGCCGCCCAGCAGGGCCGTGTAGAGATCGACGGCAACCGTTACATGCAGGTCTTTGTTTTCCTGGCGGAAGCGGGCGTGGGGCTTCACGCGGACGCGCAGCAAAACATCCCCGGCTCGTACCCGCGCGCCGTTCTGGATGCCGGCTGGAATGGACACTTCGATACGTTGCCCATCCGGTTTTTGCAGCGTGCGGGTTGTGCCGTGGAAGGCTTCTTCCAGGGTAATGTCGGTTTCTACCTCACTCTGGCGGCGGGCCTGCCTGGGGCTGAAGCCGCCAAAGGGTGTGTCCTGCCCGGCACGCGAACCGGCCTGGCCCGCGCCAAAGAGCGTTTCGAAGAAGTCGGAGAAGCCGCTGCCGCCGGGGCTGCCGCCGGCCCTGCCACCGAATCCACCGAAAATGCGCTCGAATTCCTCTGGCGATACATTGCGCGATCCGCCGCCGAAGCCCCGGGCAAAGTCGTTGGGATTCACCCCGGCCCGCTCGTACTGCTCCCATTGGGCGCCGAATTGGTCATATTTGCGCCGTTTGTCCGAATCGGACAGCACTTCGTAGGCTTCGTTGATCTCTTTGAAGCGCTGTTCTGCCTGCGCGTTGTCAGGATTTAAGTCTGGATGATTTTCCCGGGCCAACTGGCGAAAAGCCTTTTTGATGGCCTTTTCGTCCGCGTTGCGGGGAACACCCAACACACTATAATAGTCTTTTACTTCCATCATTTATACTCCTTCTGCATCTGCAGAACCACTGCTTACCAGTACTCTGGCCGGCCGCAATAGCTGATCATCTGCTGTATAGCCAGTCTGCACCACCAGCGCCACGTGTTCTGCCGGGATATCTGCGTTGGGAACCTGGCCCACGGCTTCGTACAATTCTGGGTTGAACCTTTCGCCCACTGGCTGCTGGGGCTGAACCCCGTGGCGACGCAGAGAATCCAGAAAGGCGTTGCGAGTCGCTATCAGATTCGCGCGGAAGCTTCCATCCGCATCTGCCCCCTCATTCTGATCCCAATAGGCGATGGCCATTTCCAGGTGATCAGCCAGAGGGAGCATATCCCGCAGGACAGCCAGCCGTTTCTCTTCTGCTTCCCGTTCCAGCCGCTGCTCCAGCCGCGTCCGGTAATTGGTGGTTTCGCGCTGCAATGCCGTCAGCTCTGCCAGCCGATCTTCCGTCAGGGCCAGCGCATCATCCCGCTCCTGAGTCATCTGCTCGATCTGCTGGTATGCCAGGCCCAACTGATCCTGGAAATCCATCGCGCTTTTGGTCTGTTGGCGCAGTGCTTCCTGGGTTGCTTCTATTTGTGCCTGGCTTTCTTCCAGCCGTTTTTGCAAGGACTGGAAGGCATCGGACAACTGGTGGTAATCCTCCAGCGTGGGCTGGCCTGTGCCGCTGCCCCGGGCGCCAGCCTGGTATTGAGCATTTGCTCTTGCCTGTCTATTGGCCTGTGTTGGCCGAAAGCGGCGGCCAAAGGGATCCGTGTATGTCATGCCTCACGCCTCCTGGCGGAATCGGCGTCTGTTGCAAAGAGCGCCGAATGGTTGAATGTCTTGTGCATACAGGAGACAGTCTACCCCAAAAGCGTATGTGCTGCATATCTCTTTTATTAGAGTTCTATTTCTCTATTTAATGGGTGTCTATGAGCTTGTGAATCCGATTGCCCTTGCGCAGGGAGATGTAGACCCGATTGGTCGCTGGATTTGCCATCACCCGAAAGGGGTCTGCGCCGGTAGGAATGGTTGCCACCACCTGATCTGTCGCGCCGGAGACGACGCTGACCGTATTGTCAAAGGTGTTGGCGACAAACAGATTGCCCGTGGCCGTGTTGATAGCCAGTCCCGCGCCTCCCACGTCCCCGTTTCTGTCGCTGCCGCTGTTGCCCACGGGCACAGTCGCCCGTTTTGTAAGCACCAGCGACGATTCCTTATGGAAGATGTCCACATACCACAGCCCATTTGCCTGCATATATGTCACATACAATTTCTGATTTAGTGGGTTAAACTCGGCCTCGAAAGGAACCAGCCGATCGCCCTTTTTGCCAAAGGTGATCTCCGCGCCTTTGGCCTGCCAGGAATTGTTCAGGCGATAGAGGACGCGCCCGGTGCCTGCGTCCCGGTTGATGATCGTGAAGTCCTGGCTCAGGGGGTCCGCGGCCACGCCAAAGGTGCCCGCGCCGCCAGAACCGACAATCGCCTGCAGGGAGAGACCGCGGATGAGAGCCACGCCGTTCAATTGATGCACTGCCACGGCTACTGTGTCCAAATCCGGCAAAATATCCATCACCCCCGGGTTGCCTCCCACATGAATTTGGGCCAATAGCGTAAGATCGTCTGCATCGTAGACCCAGACGGTCCCGTCGGCAAAATTGCTCACATACACACGATTTGTCTTTTCGTTGATCACCACATCCCAGGGTTCGGCGCCTGTGCCTGCCTTGGCGATAGGCAACAGGGTAAGGGCATCCACAACAATCAGTTGGTTGGTGTCCCGGCTGTTGATAAAGAGGCGGCTTAGACCCCGATGTATTGTCATGCCGTTGGGGTAGACAAGCCCGTTGATGGGACAACCCGGTACAGGACAGGGCTGCTCGATGGGCGCGGGGCTGAACGGGCTACCGATATGGGGTGCAAAGAGCCGGTAAATGGGTGTTGCCGCCGGAATCACCTCCACGTGACCCAACCCCTGGGCCGGTGGCACGGGGTTGCCGTTGATATCCAGCACAGTGCCTGTCTGCACCAGATTGGTGGTGGTGCGGGGGGCAATCATACGGAACGTGGCCGTAAATTCGACCACCTGGCCTGGATTCAGCGTCCCAAATTCGCCGGTGATGTCGGACCAGAAAAGTTCCCCATTCACACCGCTGATGGTTATGCGTGGTGGGGTGATGTTCGTGTGTAGATACTGAAGCGCATCCGCCTCATAGAGATCGTAGATTGGCACACGGCCCAGGGGCACCGCGCCCACATTTTCCACCCGAATGCCAAAGGTGATATCTGCCCCCACACCCACGCCCGATGGTTCCGGGGAGAGAATCGTTGTCTCCACCGCCACAGCCGAACGGGCAACCCGCAGCAGTTCGGTGTCTGTTTGTGGTGGCGGCTGATGACCAAATTCATCCTCCACGTGGGCAACAGTAGCCACATTGGATGTCTGCTGATTAGGCTCATCGTCGGTGGCGGCATACGTGCGAAAGGTCGCTGTGACGGTGAGGGTTGAACCCGTGGGCAGTGTGCCGTCGCCGATCAAGTTGAACCATTGCAGGTTGCCCGCTGCCATATTGTCTGGTGCAGGGTTGGCCCGCACAAAGCGCAGATAAGTGGCGTCGTAGACATCCTGCAGGGGCACAACGGTGAGCGCGGTTGTGCCCGTATTGGTGATGCGCATAGTGAAGGTGACTTCCGCGCCGACGGCTACAACCCCGGCCAGCTCAGTATGCGGTTGGTCCAGTTGCAGGTCCAGTGTCACGCCGGGTATGGCGGGTGCTGTCACCAGAGCCAGGGCCGCGGGGATGTCTATACGCCCATAGCCGCTGAAGGGATCCCGGCCTGGTGCCTGCACATCCACAGCGCTGCTGGTGATGATTTCTGCCAATTCATCTACCGTCAGAAGAGGGTTTACCGACAGAATGAGGCTGGCCAGACCGGCCACGTGGGGGGCAGCCTGGCTGGTTCCGCTCAACCAGGCGTAGGAGAAACCTGCGCCCCGCCAATAGGCCCCCGCTATCCAGTGGCGGTTATTGTCGTCGGATGCGCTGGATGGATCGCCGCCGGGGGCTGCCACGTCTACATAACTGCCACTGTTGGAATAGCTGGCATGGCCGTCCTGGTCATCGACCGCGGCCACACCCAGCACGTGTTCATAGGCAGCCGGATAGCTGACCGGATTGCCTGTGGTGTACGAGTTGCCAGCAGCGGCAATGAGCAGAACCCCTTTTTCATAGGCATATTGGATTGCATTGCCAACAATCGTGGACTGGTTTCCTCCAACCAGACTCATATTCAGAATGTCCGCGCCGTTATCCGCGGCCCAGGTGATGCCCGCTGCCAGTTGGGAACCGCTGCCACTGCCCGCGGCATTCAAGACTTTGACAGGCATAATGCGGGCGTTCCAATCTACCCCGGCCACACCCATATTATTGTTGGTCTCCGCGGCGGCAATGCTGGCTACGTGGGTTCCGTGCCCCTGATCGTCCCCGGCCACAAAGTCGTCATTCACAGTATCAATGCCGCCGACGATCTTGTTCGACAGGTCTGGGTGGCCCAAATCAACGCCGGTGTCCACAATGCCGATGACTACGCTCGCGCTGCCGGTTGTGCGATCCCAGCCCGTATTGGCCCCGATATGGGGCAGATTCCACTGGAGGCGTTCGTAGAGGCTGTCGTTGGGTGTTGTCTCTGTCAGATGAAATAAATAGTCCGGCTCTGCATAGAGCACGTCGGGGTGGGCTGTAAGCGAGGCCGCGCTGCTTATTTCGTCGCCGTCGGCCACAGTCAAACGGTACAGCTCCGGTTGGCCGGCAATAGAAAGCGGCGCGAGCGCTTCTTCGGCCACGCCCAGACGTTGGGCAGCATCGCGGCTGCGGCCTGTCCCCTCAACCAGACGCACCAATACCACACCAGGCACAATAGCATCTGGCGAGGATTGGGTCTGGGGGGGGGGTTGGGGTGCAGGCAGACCGGGCGGGGTCTGTGCTTGACCGTATGCCTGGCTCTGCGCGTGACTCTGGCCCAACAATAATAGTAGCGCAACCAGCGCCAGACAAAGCCCACGACGAAATTCATTTTTCAACCGATGCCTGATTCGACCCACGACCCATCCTTTTGTAAGGTGTTGTCCCGATATTGTGACACGCGTGTCACAGATTAGACGAATTGCGTAAAGTAATGATGTGGCTGGCGCCGTGGCAATCGTAGATTGAGCGCTTTGTAAAAGTATCGCCGTCGCTTCTACCGATACGCTTTTTGGGACGCGCCACGTGCCAACTGCATAGAAGCCTCATCGATTGTAGCAGTATTTTTTTAATTGTGAATAGCCCAATTTCAGTGTAGGCGACATGACCGGCTGACACCGATAACAGCGGAAATCATCCACAGATGACGCAGATTTTCACATATTGAATCTGTTTCCATCCGTCCCATCAGCGTTCATCCGTGGCTATTTTCAAGTCAGGCGACACGACCGGCTGACACCGATAACAGCAAAAATCATCCACAGATAGCACTGATTCTCACAGATTGAATCCGTGTTCTCTTTTATCCGTGTATACAACCCTATTTTCAGAACAGTGTTCATGCCCGCTTCGGGCACAACCAGCAATGAAAATAGGGACGCAGATTTACGCAGAAGACACAGATTACGCAGATTCTATCCGTGTTTATCAGTGTCCATCAGTGGCTATTTTCAGGTTAGGCAACACGACCGGCAGACACTGTCAACGATGAAAATATCCACAGATAGCACAGATTTTCACAGATTGAATCCGTGTCCCCTTTTATCCGTGTATACAACCCTATTTTCAGAACCCCGGTGGGGCACAATCAGCAATGAGAATAGGGGCGCAGATTTACGCAGAAGACACAGATTACGCAGATTAAATCCGTGTTTATCCGCGTTCATCAGTGGCTATTTTCGGTTAGAACTGATGGAATAAAAAAGGAGAAGCTGCATAGCAGCTTCTCCTTTTGCTGTGGTGGCAGTCGCCATTTCAGCGTGAATTGCTCGCGGCTGTCAATTGCGCGGACAACGGTTTCTCCACACGGGGCAGCGCCAGGGCCTGGGCAGCCAGCAGCACAAAGAGAATCCAGAGCGTATCTGCAAGAAGCAGATGGACGATCTGAATCCAGACCGGCGCTTTCAATGCCACATTCAGCCCGCCCAGCAGAATCTGCACAACGAAGACGCCCAACAGCAACAGTCCGGTCTGCTTGAGCCGGGGGGATGGGTGGTGGCTTTGGGCCAGATGCCAAACCAACCAGACCAGCCCGCCCGTGGCAAAAGCGAGCAGCGGATGATAAATGCGTAGCTCCACCAACTGGGCCACCAGCGGCGAATCCTCCGGGCGCAGCCCCGCGGCCAGGACGAGCGTGTCGCCCAAAGCTGTCACCGCGCCGCTGGCTCCCAGTATCAGCAGCCCGATGACTGCGCCAGCCACAGCCCAGCCCAAACGTCCCTGGCCCCGCCAGTGTACGGGTGGACCACCCGTCGCCCACCAGCCGGTCAGGGTGATGGCTCCCAAGAGCAGAAATGTGTTGATGAGGTGAACGGCCACCACAAAAGGGCGGGCCAGGGACGTGTCGTGGGCCACCAATGCGAAGAGAACCAGCCCAGCGCCCACCAGCGCCTCCACCACAATCAGCACCATTGATGCCATCGCGCCTTTGCGCACAATGTGGCCCGCGGGCCAGGCCCGCCAGGCCCAGATCAGCAGCCCAACTACTGCCAGCAGGGCCGCGCCACTGGTCAGCCGGTGGGTAAATTCCACAAGCATTTCTGTGCTTTCGGGCAGAGGCATCACTTGCCCGTCGCAGGTGGGCCAGTGTGCGCCGCAGCCCGCGCCCGATCCCGTGGCCCGCACAAACGCGCCCCACAGAATTACCAGAATGTTCAGCCCCAGCACACCCCACGTGTATTTGGCAAATCGTTCAGTTTTCATAAGAAATTCACCCGTAAAAGATTGATGAGATGTAGAAATGATAGCACGACTTCCCTATCATCCTTGTATCTGGTCATCCCTTTTGGACACGGGCAGGTCGCTCACCGAGAGCGAAATTGTCGTTTCGCCGTGGGAGGTATGGCGTTCGGCGGGGAGGTGGAGACTGCGCAACAGGACGTAGAGGGCTTCATTGTCGGCCTGGACAGAGGCAGTCAGGGTTTGTACAGCCATGCGTCGGGCCAGTGGGGCCAGCATTGCCAGAAGCGCAGTGCCAATGCCCTGGCCCTGGAAGTCGTCCCGCACGACCAGCGCGACTTCGGCGTCCGGGCTGTCCGGCTGTGCGGGGAAGCGCCCCAACCGGGCGACGGCAATGAGTTCCTCGCCTGTCTCTTGGGGCGCAAAAGCCAGCACCGCGCCACCGATTGTGCGGTTGTCCACATTGGCCAGGCGGCGGGCCTCCTGCACAATTCTGGCGTGATCGATGTTTTCCAGGGGCAGGTTGAAGCGGCGGCGGCGGCTCTCGGCGGAAAGATGGCTGAAGAGGTTGATGAGCAGAGGCGCATCGTCTGGCTGGATCAATCGGCAGTGAATTGTTGTCCCGTTGCGGGCCGTGAAAGTAGCTTCCAACGAATCGGGAACGATCTGCAACGTCTCGAAGCCATAGGCTGTGGTATCCATCAAAAACCTCGTGTATTCTCTAACCTGGCAAAACCAGAGCCAAAGAGGGCTGTATACACGGATCAGAAAATCCGTGTTCCTTTCATCCGTGTATACAAAAATTTCTTGTTCCTTGCACAAAAAACAAGAATCTCACCGGTACGGTACTACTGTCGTGTCCAGCCTGAAATGATGGCGGATGCGGCACTACAAAAATGAAACGTGAAACGTGAATAGCGGCGGTGGTCTCACGTTTCACGTTTCACTTGTCGGCGAAAGAGCAGATGGCAGCCAGAGGCGTGTTTCCGATCTGCCTATTTTGATCTGTCTACTTCAACTCTGCCCGAGTATATCCCAGAATCTCCCGGGCCACAATCAGTGTGTTGATCTGTCCCGTGCCCTCGTAGATATCGTTGATTTTGGCATCCCGCATCCACTTTTCGGCCAGAGTTTGGGTGGAATAGCCCAGGGGTCCAAGAAGTTCGACAGCTTTTTGGGTGATTACTGTGACTGCTTTGCCCGCTTTCACTTTGCACATAGACGCCATCAATTTGTTGTCTTCGCCCGTGTCCAGCATGGCAGTGGCGCGCAAAGTGAGCAGCCAGGCCTGGCGTAGCTGAGTCTCCATCTCCAGCAGATCGGCCTGGACCGTGGATAGCTTCCAACGGGGCGCTTCGTAATCCATGCGCACGCCCTGCTTCGCCAGCGTATCCCTGGCAAATTCGAAGGCAGCCCGGCCAATGCCGATGGCGCTGGCCGCTACAATCGGGCGGGTGGCGTCGAAGGTGCGCATGGCCCCTTTGAAGCCTTTGCTGCCAGACCCGTTCTTTGCTTCGCTTTCCCCCAGCAGATTGTCTGCAGGGATACGGCAGTTGTCCAGCACAAAGGAGACCGTGTCGCTGGCCCGAATGCCCAGCTTTTCTTCCACTTTGACGATCTTCAGCCCCGGTGTGTTTGCTTCCACCACAAAGGGCTTCATCCCGGCTCGGCCCGCGTGCTTGTCCACTGTGGCCCAGACGACAATCAGCCCATCGGACTCCTCGTAGGCCAGTTTGCCTCCGGTGCAGAAAATCTTCTGTCCGTTGAGAACCCACTCATTGGTCGCCGGGTCAAAGACCGCGGTGGTCTGGATATTGCTGGTGTCGGAGCCTGCCTGGGGTTCTGTCATAGCCATCGCGCCCCACTTGGGTTCGCCTTCGGTAAAGCGACGCAGGAAACGCTCCTTCTGCTCCGGTGTGCCCACGGCCTGGATGGCCGCGCCCGCCAGCGCGCTGGACGGAATGCAAAGATAGACACCCGCATCTCCCCAACTGAGCATCTCAATCATATGCACCAGCGCCAGATTGGCCGTGCGGGGTTTCTTTGGCCCCACGCTGTCGGGTTTTGTGCCATTGTTTCCATTGCGCGCCCGACGCAGGGAGGCGTCCAGATTGATCCGTTCCATCTCTTGCATCTGGGGCCACATCATATGCACAAAATTGACCGGACGGCTGTGTTCGTTGTCGTCCAACACCCGACTCTCTGGGCGCATGACATTTTCGGCCACTACCTGCACCTGGCGCAGTTGCTTCTCAATTTCATCCGGCGTACTAAATTCTATAGCCATTGTCTGTTTCCTTTGTAGCGTTGATTGGACAATTGGTTGATTGGTTCATTTGGTGATTGGATAATTCGCAAACCAGTCAACCAATCAACCAGCAAACCAATCAACCAATAATCATCCCATCCCACACGGCAAAGCCCCGCCCGTTGCGGAACCACAGTTCTACCGGATGCTCCCGAATGTAGCCGTGGCCGCCAAGCACCTGGACCGCGTTGTCAGTCACTTCGAGCACCATTTTGTCCGCGGCCTGTTTGGCCAGGGCCGCCAGCCTGGACGCGTCTTCCCGGCTGTCATAGCGCCAGGCTGCTTCCCATACCTGTAGGCGCACGCCTTCAATTTCGATTGCCATATTGGCCAGCATAAAGGCGATGCTCTGGCGGTGGGCAATGGGTTCGCCGAAGGCTTCCCGCTCCTTGGCATAGTTGACCGCATATTCATAGGCGGCCCGGGCCTGGCCCACAGCCAGCGCCGCGGCGCTGATGCGGCTGACTGTCAGCAGCCGGTTCATACGGATGCCCCGTGACTCGCCCAGGCGGTTGGCCGCGGGCACGCTGACATTCGTGAAATTGGCGGTGTACATCGGCACGGCGCGCGCGCCCATCAGCACCACCCGCTCGGCCACCTGTACGCCGGGGGTGCTGGCTGGCACAATAAATGCCTGGGTGCGGTTCTTCTCCTGGGCATAGACGAGGAAGACCTCGGCTTCCTTCGCCAGGGGCACATACGTCTTGACGCCCTGAATCGTATACGTGTCACCTGTCCGCTCCGCGGTCGCCGCCAGCGCGTTGGGATCGAACTGGTAGACCGGCTCGATCAGTGCGGCTGTCGCTTTGGGAAAATCGGCTTCGGTGAAATGGGGCAGCCACGCGGCTTTCTGTTCGCCGCTGCCGAAGAGGGCAATGGGCAGGGCAAAGAGATTGGGCGCAAGCAGGTGCAGGCCGATGCCCACATCACCCCAGCCCAGTTCCTCCAGATAGAGGGCACTGGTCAGGGCCGAGTATTCGCCGAAGCCGCCGTATTCGGCGTCGATGGCCCCGGGCAACAGACCCAACTCCCAGCCCGTGCGGATGACGTTGGCAGGCGCGGCCGCCTTCTCTTCCGCCTCTCGATAGACCGAACGCAGTTGCTTCTCGGCGTAGCGGTGAACCGTGTCCACAAGCATTTTCTGCTCGGATGTCATGTCGAAGGAATACATGGGTTTCGGTGTCTCCTGTGGGTGTGTAGCGCGTAGCACGTGAACGGGTAGTGTGCTGGTATTCGGTATAGGGTACAATAGGGCAGGTGTGTTTTCCGTCGGTTGCCGGTCTGTTTGGCCGTCTGATTTGCCTGTATTTGGTGGCGCTTCCCGGCTACGGTACAATATCCGACGCGCGTGTCGGGGCACGCGGCCGCGCGCAAAAGGCAAGCACAGGAGAGAAAATGGCCGCGGACTACCCAATATTTGTGCTGCTTGCACTGCCCGTTTGCGCTGTATAATCCGTGCCATCCCTGTCCCTTTTTGCAGGAGTATCCATGAAGACGCCAGACGAGTGTAGGACAATCGAGGAGGTGCGGTCCGAAATCGACCGCATTGATCGGTCTATGATTGAAATCATTGCCCAGCGGCGGGCGTATGTCCATGCGGTGATGCAGTTCAAGAGCAGCGCGCAGGATGTCCACGCGCACGAACGCCAGCGCCAAATGTTGGCCGTGCGCCGGCAATGGGCCGCCGAACACGCGCTGTCGCCGGAAATGGTGGAAGGCATCTTCCGTTCGTTGGTGGACCACTTCGTTGCCGAAGAATTGACGATTCTGGCCGGGCGCAACGGGACCTGATGGCTGCTTTGGATGGCATGCGTCTGGCGCTGGTCCACGATTGGCTGAACCAAAGGGGCGGCGCGGAAAATGTGCTGGAAGAACTGGTCGATCTTTTCCCCGGTGCGCCTCTTTACACCAGTATGTACGATCCGGCCAAAATGCCCGACAGCTACCGAAACTGGGATATCCACACCACTTTTGTGCAGCGGCTGCCCGGCTACAGCGACCACCACCAGGCCTATTTGCCTGTCTACCCGCTGGCCTTTGCCCGCACAGACCTGAGCGATTACGATCTGGTGCTGAGCAACAAAAGTGGCTTCTGCCACGGGGTGCGCACACAAAAGGGCAGCCGCAAGGCGATCCACGTCTGCTACTGTCTGACGCCCACCCGCTTTCTCTGGCTCTACGAGCAATACCGGGAGCGGGAGGAGATCGGCGGGCTGATCGACGCCGCACTGCAACCTGTCCTGGCTCTCCTGCGCCGCTGGGATTGGGCCGCGGCCCAGCGGGTGGACCATTTCGTTGCCATCAGCACGGCAGTGCAGGAGCGCATTCGGGCCATCTATGGACGGGAGAGTGTGGTCATCCACCCGCCAGTGGATACAGAGCGCTACACCCCGGACCCGTCGGTCGCAGCGGGCGACTACTGTTTGGGCGATTACTATCTGATCGTCAGTCGGCTGATTCCCTACAAGCGCATCGATCTGGCGGTGGATGCCTTTCGCCATCTGCCCCAGGAAAAATTGGTGGTTGTGGGCGATGGACGGGACAGGGCCGCGCTACAGGCCGGGGCCGGAGCGAACGTCACTTTTCTGGGCCGTCAATCCCAGGAGAAGCTGCTGGAACTTATGCGGGGTTGCAAAGCGTTTCTCTTTCCCGGCCTGGAGGATTTTGGCATTGCACCGGTGGAAGCGCTGAGCGCAGGCCGTCCGGTCATCGCCTTTGCCGGCGGCGGCGCGCTGGATACAGTCGTCCCCGGCGTGACAGGCGAGCATTTTGCCGAACAGACGGTCGAGGGCCTGCTGGCCGTGTTGGAGAAGTTCGATCCCACAGCCTACGATCCGATGGCCTGCCGCGCACAGGCGGAGCGTTTTGGACGAGGGGTGTTTCGGGGGAAGCTGATGGATTTTTTGGCGCAAGTAAAGCCTGGCTCTAATGGAACTTCGTGAATACTGGCGCATTGTGCGCCGTCGCTGGTGGATACCCGTTGTTCTGACCCTTCTGGTGGCCGGGATCAGCGCGGTGCAGTTGCGCCCCTGGCAGTCACCGCCGCCCCGCTACTCGGCCTCTTTGCGCCTGATCGTAAGCGTGCTGCCCGCTACCCAGTCCGACGCCAGTCTCTACGATCCCCGCTATTACGCGTGGCTGGTCAGCGAGTATCTGGTGGACGACTTTACGGAAGTGGTAGGGAGCCAACTCTTTGCCCAGGCCATCAACCGGCGTCTGGCTGCTCAGGGCATCGCCATTCACAGCGGGCTGATCCAGGGCAGCGCGACAACGGGCAAGCAGCATCGGTTGCTCAATCTCACATTTGCCTGGGGTGATCCCACCCAATTGGCCGCGATTGCCGAGGCAGCCGTGGCCGAATTGAGCGAAAATGCGACGGTCTATTTTCAGCAGTTGGGCACGCCGGAAGTAAGGGTGACACTGCTGGACAGTCCGGTAGTGTCGCCCGTCAAGGCGGGGACTCGTCAACGGCTGGAATGGCCTTTGCGGGTGATTCTGGCCTTTGTTGCCGGGGTCGGGCTGCTCTTTTTGTTGGAATATTTGGACACATCCATCCGCAGCAGCGACGAATTGGAAACGCTGGGGCTACCGGTCATCGGGACCATTCCCCGCCAGTAAGGAAGATTCTATGAGCATTCAAGACTATCTGCGCATTTTGCGCCGCCGGGGCTGGATTGTGGTGCTGGCTGTGGTGCTGGCCGGGACCGGGGCCTTTGGCGTGAGCGCGCTGCAAGAGGAGATGTACCGGGCCACCGTACAGGTGAGCACTGTGCCCGCGCGTCCCGACTGGGGGCTGGGCAATACGGCCAAAGACCTCATGCGCAATTTCGCCATCAATATTCAGACCCCCGAAGTGGCCCAGCGGGTGATCGAACGGGCGCAGTTGGACCAGAACCCTTACACATTCCTCAGTCTGGTCAAAGTCACCCCCGACTCCAGCACATTTATGATCAAAATTGAGGCGCGGGATCGGGACCCGGAAGTAGCCAAATTGATGGCGATTACCCTGGCCGACGAATTTGTGGACGAACGCACGGCCTACTATGCCCAGCAGGACAAAGCCAACCGGATCGAAGTCAAAATTGTCAGCCGGGCCATCGGCGCGGATATGTACCAGCCGCAACCCCTGTTCAACGCTGTGGCAGGGGCTGTGCTGGGGTTGCTCTTTGGCATTGCTGTCGTCCTTCTGCTCACGTGGATGGAGTCCAGCTATCTGCGCACGCCCGAATCCGTAGAGCGGAGTCTGGCCGTGCCTGTGCTGGGCGCGATTCCAGTAGTGGCGGGGGAGCGGCGCGGCGCAACACAGCCCGCGGGACAAGTTGTGGGCCGACAATTGCAAGCAGAAAAGGTGTAAAGAATGTCCTCACTCATCACACTCTCGGATCCCCGCAGCCCGGCCGCGGAGGCTTTCCAGAGTTTGCGCACGAATATCGAATTTTCCCGCCTGGAGACAACCCTGCGTTCGCTGCTGGTCACCTGTGCCGATGCCGAGACGGACAAAAGCACCGCACTGGCGAACCTGGCAGTCGTGATGGCCCAGGCCGGTGACCGGGTGGTGGTCGTGGACGGCGATCTGCGACGTCCTCGCCAGCACGAAATCTTCGGCGCGGTCAACAGCCGGGGACTGACCGATTGGCTGCGAGAGAGCGGTGTGCCGGGGCTGCTGGAGACTGACGTTGCCAATCTGCGGCTGCTTCCCTCTGGGCCGCTGCCGCCCAATCCAGTGGCCCTGCTCAGCGGCAACCGTCTGGCGGAACTCTTGACCCAACTGTCCGCGGACGCCGACTACATTCTGGTGGACGCGCCGCCCGTGCTGGCCGTGACCGACGCCGCGCTCTGGGCGGGCAAAGTGGACGGCGTGTTGCTGGCCGTCCACGCCGGACGCACCAGCCGGGAGCACGCGCAGCGGGCCAAAACAGTGCTGGAAAAAGTGCAGGCGCGTATTGTGGGCGCGGTATTGTTGGACGCCGAGGAAGAGACCGGCGCGGTGGAACGGTACGGCAGCTAAAGTTTGTAGGTGCGGCTTCCAAGCACACAGTGAATGGACAACCCAAAAATGTGCGGTTAGAAACCGCATCTGCGAAGGAAAAACGTATGAAAGGCATTCTCCTGGCGGGCGGGCACGGCACACGCCTCTATCCGCTCACATTCAGCCTGAGCAAACAGATATTGCCGGTCTTCGACAAACCGATGATCTACTATCCTCTCTCTATGCTGATGCTGGCAGGGATTCGGGAGGTGCTGGTGATCAGCACGCCCTCGGCCCTGCCCCTCTTCCAACAGTTGCTGAAGGACGGCAGCCAGTGGGGGATGGCGTTCAGTTATGTGGAGCAGGCTGAACCCAAAGGCATTGCCGAGTGTTTTGTGTTGGGCCGGGACTTTATCGGCGATGATTCGGTCTGTCTGCTCTTGGGCGATAACATTTTCTACGGCCACGGCCTGCCAGAGAAGCTGAGCGCCGCCGCGCAGACGGGCACGGGCGCGCTGATCTTCGCCCACCCGGTCAGCGACCCGGAGCGCTACGGCGTTGTCGAATTTGACGAGACGGGCAAAGCGCTGGGCATCCAGGAAAAGCCCAGTAACCCCCGCTCCCATTACGCGGTGCCGGGCGTCTATTTCTATGACAATCAGGTGGTGGAGATCGCGGCCGATCTGAAACCCTCGGCCCGGGGCGAGTTGGAAATCACCGATGTGAATCTGGCCTATTTGGCCAAAGGTGAACTGCGGGTGGATATTCTGGGCCGGGGCTTTGCCTGGCTGGACGCGGGAACCCACGAATCTCTGCTGCAAGCGGCCAACTTTGTCCAGGCCCTGCAGGAACGCCAGGGAATGATGATTTCCTGCCCGGAGGAGATTGCCTTTCGCCGGGGTTTCATCAGCCGGGACGCGCTGCGGGCGCTGGGCCAGCAGATGGCGGGTAACCACTACGGAAGCTATCTTCTGCGGGTTGCCGATGGAAAGGTATAGGGGGCGCTGGTGGAGATAGCCGCAGCGCCCATCCGCTCCCTGCCGGGTCTGGCCGCGGGTATACGCCAGACCGACCGCTTCGCTCTGCCGGTTTCCGTGGCTTCGCTTTTTGAAAAAAGCCCGCTTGTGCCGGTCTATCAGATCGAAGAGGGCACGGTGGAGCGGGAGATCAGCGCCGCGGCAGAGACGATTGGGGTGGTGGCGGATAAACTGCGGCGATTGGTCAGCGCTTATGGCGAATGGCGGACGTTTGACGCTCCGGCCTATTTTGACCTCTACCCGGAGCAGACCGCGCTGCTGCTCCACATCTCCGAGCGGGTGAGCACTGTCCACGTGACATTCTATGCTGATCTGCTGCTGCCCGCCTTTCGACGGACCGAGCGCGTTTGGGCCGAGGAATTCTTCCCGGCCTATCAGGCGGCCAGCCCCTTCACCCGCCCCGGCAAACGCAGTTCAGTCTATAATGAGCATTTTGCCGAGATGGATCAGCCCAAATTGCTGGCCTATTGGGAACGGCTGTGGGCTGTTGTGAACGGGACGCGCCAGATTCTCAGTGACGATATCGGCTTTTTAGCCTCGTCCGGGGGCAGCGACGAGCGCAATCGCTGGCGTGCGTCGTGGCCCACCCACCCCGCGGCGGGTTTGGACGCACGGCTGTTGCCCGCGCTGGACACAGTTCCGACTGTGACACTGACAATGATTTTCCCCTTGCCCATCCATCGCCAATCCGGGCGTTTGCGCCGCCTGCGCCGCATGTGGGAACGCAGACAGCAGAGAAGAAGATAGAAGAAGAAACTACAGAGGAAATCACCGAGGAAATTCTATGCAAAACATTCTCATCACTGGCGGCGCGGGCTTTATTGGCTGCAACTTTGTGCGCCTGCTTCTGGCCAAATATCCCAACTATCGGGCGGTGGTCTATGACAAACTCACCTACGCCGGTCGCCTGGAAAATTTGCAGGACATAGCCGAACAATACGGCGAACGCTACGCATTTGTCCAGGGCGATATCTGTGACGCGGCCCAGGTGGAGGAGACAATTCAGCGCTACGGCATCGACACAATTGTCAATTTCGCCGCGGAAACCCACGTGGACCGCAGCATTCTGGACCCGGAAGCCTTTTTGCGCACGGATGTGATGGGCACGTATGTGCTGCTGGAAGCGGCGCGCAAAGCAGGCAACCTGCGCTATCACCAGATCAGCACAGACGAAGTCTACGGACACATTCACGGCGACCACAAGAGCGTGGAGACAGACAATCTGGCCCCGCGCAGTCCCTATGCGGCCAGCAAGGCTGGCGGCGATCACTTCGTCAACGCCTATCACATCACCTACGGCCTGCCCATCACTATCAGCCGGGGGGCCAACAATATCGGACCCTATCAGTATCCGGAAAAGGTGATTCCTCTTTTTGTGACAAATGCCCTACAGGATATGCGTCTGCCAGTCTATGGCGACGGCCAGCAGATGCGGGATTATCAGTATGTGATGGACCACTGCCAGGGCATTGATTTGGTGCTGCACAAAGGCGTCATCGGCGAGTCCTACAATATTGGCACGGGTTTTGAGATGACGAATTTGGCGATGGTGGAGATTTTGCTGGACGAATTGGGCAAGCCCCGTTCGCTGATCCAGCACGTGGAGGACCGGCAAGGCCACGATCGACGCTATAGCCTGGATGTACGCAAAATCACGGCGCTGGGTTGGGAACCCGACTACTCGCCGGAGGAGGCGATTCGGGCCACTGTGCGCTGGTATGTGGAAAATCGCTGGTGGTGGGAGCCGATCCGCTCTGGCGAATTTCAGGCGTACTACGACCGGGTGTACAGCAACCGGGCCGAACTGCCCGTGTCGGCGTAGTCTGGAGCGATGATTCGCTCTGCCACTGGTGCCGATCTGCCCGCCCTGCGCCGCCTGTGGCAGGAGAATCGCCACAACTTCTTCACCTGCGGATGGGAGGACCTGACCGATCTGTTGCAGACGGGAACAGCACTGGTGGGTGTATGGCCTGGGGAAGAGGCGGAACTGTGGGGATTTGTCGTCTTTGATGCACCAGCACCCACTGCTGCGCCAGGCTCGCTGGCGGATGGCGCGCTGCGGGCGGCTGTGTTCGACCACAATCTGCCCGCCACCGCGTCCGGAAACCACCTGATCGCCCAGGCCATTGCTGGGCTGCAGGCCACGGGTCATCCCTTTCAGTTGACCGCGTTGACCCGCGAAGCGTGGCTGGTGCGATTGCTGCGAGAGGCGCGGTTTGCCGTTGTCGATCACCTCTGCCTCTACCAGCGCACCCGCCACAGCCTGCCCACACCCGCCGACTGTGCGCTGCTGCGTCCCCTGCGCCAGGACGAATTGACAACCCTCGGCGCGCTGGACAGGCTGACATTTCCCCCTCTGTGGCGTATGGCGAAAGCAGAGTTGCTCGAACTTATCTTCACCTGCCGTGTCCAGGCGGCTGAAGTCGATGGCACATTGGCGGGCTATGCGGCCATCTCCTTACACCCGGCCCAGGACCGCTACGACGAAGCGCAGGCCCAATTGACCCGGCTGGCTGTCCATCCGTCCTTTCAGGGCAGAGGCATAGGCCGTCAGTTGCTCATCGACAGCATCGCCTATGCCCACGCCCACGGCTGCTACCGCATCTTCCTCAACACACCAGAGAGCAATCCCCCTGCCCAGCATCTCTATGAATCTCTCCACTTTCGCCGTCACGGGGGACGTATGCTGGTGCTGGTGTTTGAATGAGCGGGTGAGCAATTGAAAAGGCGAGCAATTGAAAATGCTTTGGGGAGTTCCCTTTAGCTTTCCATGACCTCATTTTTCGGCAGCATCCATACCCCTACGACTGTCGTCAGCCCGATGATGCCGCTCCACAGGAAAGCTGTGTGCAGGCCGAAGCTGTCGGCCAGCCAGCCCACTACCCAAATCGCCAGTGCCCGCGTCAGGAAGTTGGCCGTGAGGAATATCCCATTTGCCAGCGCCCGATGCTGGGGGAAATAGTCCTGTACCAGCGCCATCATCACGGGCGTGGGCGAAATGGCTGTCAATCCCAGGGCCAGGAGCAGGGGAAAGAGCAGGGGTTCGGGCGCGGCCAGAAAGCCGAAGAGGGCAAAAGGCGCCAGCACGTAGAGGGCTGTCAGCACCCAGCGTCGACCTAATTTATCGCTGTATGTGCCGGTTGCCAGCGCGCCCACCACCCCCGCGGCTTCCAGCACAGTCAGCGAGGCCGCGGCCAGCCACAGGGAAGCGTTTTTGGTGTCGCTCATAAAAATGGGCAGATAAGTGGTCAGGGCAACGGCCAGAAAGGCTTTGGTTGCCAAAATCCAGAGCAGGGCCGGATAGACTTGGCGCACCTGGGGCCACAGTTCTGCCAGGCTTCCGCCTCTGTGGGCGGGCTGGGCCGAGAGGTTGTGCAGCCGCCAGTAGAGCACCGCGGAGCAGAGCCAGCCCAAAATCGCCAGCCGCCAGATGCCCTCCAGCCCCCACCAGATGACAGCAGAGGAGACCAGCAGCGGTCCCAGTGTGCGGCCCAATTCCCCAGAAGCCATAAAAATGCTCATTCCCGTGCCCACACGCTTGCCAGAGATGCGCCCGATCATTGCCGGCGCGGGCGCGTGGAAGGCGGCGACGCTGACCCCCGCGGTCAGGAGCAGCAGGGCCAGGGCAAAATAGCTGTGTACCAATCCCAGGCTGCTGCTGAGGGTGGCGGTGATGGCCGGGGCCAGAATGATGAAATAGCGCAGGCTGATGCGGTCGGCCGCATAGCCCAAAAAGGGGTTGAGCAGACTGGGCAATTGAATGAAGATGGAGAGACCGCCGGTGGCCGCGTAGCTGGTTCCCAGGCGGTCTTGAATGAGCGGCAAGAGGGGCGAAAGAAAGGCGCTGAAGCTGTCGTGGACAAAGTGTGCTCCGGCAACGGTCAGCACTTCACCGGTTTGGAAGCCCTCTGTTTCGCTGGCGACTGGGGTGGGGACGGTTTCGGTTTTCACGGGGGTGGGGTCCTTTGGCGGTTGACGTGACAACAGGAAAAGGTATTATAGAGGCAGCAGCAAAGGGTGACAAGCCAGACGGCTGGGTGGGTGTTCTTTTGACGAGGAGGGATTTGATGAGACAGTATCAGTTCGGTTCTTTTTTTGTGATTCTGCTGCTGATGCTGCTGGCCTCGGGTTGTGTGATGCCTGCGCCTGCCCAGCCCCAGCCGGGCGCTGTGGTGCAAGGCTCTACTGCCGCGCCCACGGAGCCAGCGGGCACGCCAATGGTTGCCACAGCAGGCGGCGTTACGGCAAGCGCGGCCACAGCGACGCCGGTTTCAGTGGGTATTGTCGACGTGCCCACCGGGACGCCCACCCAAACGCCTCTACCTCCTACCCATACAGCCACACCCCTGTCCACAGCATCAGATACCCCATCTCCGCCTGGCAGCCCGACGGGTTCGCCTACATCTGCACCCACAGCTGTCCCCACCGGTGTGTCCCCATCCACGCCAACCCCATTGCCCATTCCCGCGCCCACCAAAACGCCCTACCCCACAGGCATTTTTGTGGCCAACCACCGGGGGTTTTCCAACGGCTCAAGCTATTTTGTCGTGGGAGAAGTTCTCAATACCGGACGTGTTCCCGTCTTTGGGGCAAAGGTGATCGCCAATTTTTACGACAGCGCGGGCAAACAGGTGGGCGCGGGTCAGGCCCTGGCCAGTCTGGCGATGACTGAACCAGAGGTGGGCAACCCCTTCAAGCTGAAGATAGAAAATTTGGCGTCGGCGGTCAGCCGTTACGAGTTGACTGTCACCTGGGAAGATGTCAGCCTCATCGAGTTCCGTCATCTGACTGTATTGGATGGGGCGGTTGGCGAGGCTGAAGTGGTGGGGAAGATACGCAACGATCAGGAGAGTCCGCTTACCTCAATTGTGGTGGCCGTCACTTTTTACGACGCGGCTGGGGTTGTGGTGGATACAGCAGACATTTTTCTGGGCGGGCAGACAGTGGCACCGGGTGAGTCCCTGCCATTTTCCATCCCACTCACTTCAGGGGAGAGAGTCTACGATCATTTCTGGATCGAAGCCCAGGGCAATGTGAACCTGTTTTAGGGCTGTCAGCCGTGGCGATCGTTTTCGTTACATTTACCGGGCAGTTTGTCTCCCACACTACTCTTTCACACCAGACAGCGTCAGTTCCCGCGCCCGGTGACAACTGACGAAGCGTTCTGGTTGCACCTCTTCCAGGGCCGGGGATTCTGTGCGGCAGCGGTCGATGACGTACTTGCAGCGGGGATGGAAGTAGCAGCCGCTGGGCGGGGACGCAGGGTCGGCCACTTCGCCTTCCAGAATAATGCGCTGGGAACGGAGCCGGGGGTCCGGCTTGGGGACCGCGGAGAGCAGGGCTTCGGTGTAGGGGTGGAGTGGCTGTTGGAAGAGGTCTTCTGTGGCCGCAATCTCGACGATTTTGCCCACATACATCACCGCCACCCGGTCGCTCACGTGTTTGACGACGCTCAGGTCGTGGGCCACGAAGAGATAGGAAAGCCCCATCTCCTCCTGCAATTCCAGCATCAGATTGATAATCTGGGCCTGGACGGAAACGTCCAGCGCGGAGACTGGTTCGTCGGCCACAATCAGCGCGGGTTTCAGGGCCAGGGCGCGGGCAATGCCGATGCGCTGGCGCTGACCGCCGCTGAAGGCGTGGGGGTAGCGGCTCATAAATTCCGGGGGCAGCCCCACCAACTTCAGCAGTTCCTCCACCCGGTCCCGCCGGTCGCTGACGCTGCCCACACCGTTGACCAGCAGGGGTTCGCCGATAATATCCAGCAGTGTCATGCGTGGGTTGAGGGAAGAGTAGGGGTCCTGGAAAATCATCTGCATCTGGCGGCGTAGAGGGCGCAACTCCCGCCTGGGCACAGTGGCAATGTTGACCACCCGCTGATTTTCTGTGAGGAAATTCACATCCCCCGCGGTCGGCGTCAGCGCGCGCAGGATACAGCGGGAGGTGGTCGTCTTGCCGCAGCCGCTCTCCCCCACCAGCGAGAGTGTTTCACCCCGGCGAATGGTAAAGTTCACGTCATCCACGGCGCGCACGTGGCCCACCACCCGGCGCAGGAGTCCTTTGCGGATGGGGAAATATTTTTTGAGTCCATCGACTTCGAGAAGGGTCTGTCTGGTTTCGCTCACGGCTTTACCTGCTGAAAAACCATATAAACACAAAGAGTGCTGAATCGTTTCTTGTCTTTGTGCCCTTTGGTTTATTTACTCCGGTAGATTGTCATACAAAAAGCAGCTCACCACCTGCCGTTCGTTGAGCCGCTGCAACTTCGGCTCGGCCACATCGCAGCGCCCCGGCATAAAATCCGGGCAGCGGGGGTGGAAGGAGCAGCCCGCGGGCCGGTTGTAGGGATGGGGAATCGAGCCGGTGATGGTCGCCAGTTTGGTGCGGGGTTTGGCGAGAATGCTGGGAATGGATTTGAGCAACGAACGGGTGTAGGGATGTTTGGGGTTGTGGAAAATATCGTCCACCGGCCCCTCCTCCACCACCTGGCCCAGATACATCACCACCACATCATCGGCCATCTCGGCAATCACCCCCATATCGTGGGTAATGAGAATAATTGAGACGCCCTTCTCCTCCTGCAGCTGGCGCAACAGGTCGAGAATTTGGGCCTGGGTGGTCACGTCCAGCGCGGTGGTCGGCTCATCCGCAATGAGAATCCGGGGGTCGCTGGAGAGGGCCATCGCGATCATCACCCGCTGGCGCAGGCCGCCGCTGAGTTGGAAGGCATACTCGTCGATGCGCCGTTCCGGTTTGGGGATGCCCACCTGACGCAGAAGATCGATGGCTTTTTCCCGCGCATCCTTGGGATTGAGTTTCTGGTGCAGGCGAATGGCCTCGATAATCTGATTGCCCACTGTATGGAAGGCACTGAAGGAGGTCATCGGCTCCTGGAAGATCAGGGCGATCTCGCCGCCCCGGATATCCCGTATTTCCTGGCTGTCTTCGTCCAGCGTTGCCAGGTCCACCCGTTGACTGCTGCCGTGGCGGTCTGGCAGTTGTAGCCAAATGTTGCCCTGCTCGATCTTGCCCGGCTCCTCCACAATGCGCAGAATCGAACGGGCAGTGACGCTTTTGCCGCAGCCGCTCTCGCCCACAATGCCCAGGGTCTGGCCGGGGTAGAGGTCAAAGCTGGCCCCTTCCACCGCGCGCACAACGCCCTCATCCTGGCGGAAGTAGGTGTGTAAATTTTCGACGGAGAGAATGGGAGAAAGCGTTTGACTCATCTGTTCACGCAGTGTTTTGTGTGCGTGAAACGTGATGCGTGAAAAGTGAGATCGTTCGCCTCATTTCACGTTTTACGTTTCACATTTCGTCTGATCTATCCGTAGGGGTCCGCCGCGTCGCGCAGACCGTCGCCCAGGAAGTTGAAGGCGAGTACGGCCACAATCACCGGCACGGCCGGGTAGAGCAGCCAGGGCGAGATGGCGACGGCCTGGATGTTCTGGGCCTGTTGCAGCAGCACGCCCCAACTGATGGCCGGGGCGCGCAGACCCAACCCCAGAAAGCTGAGGGAGGTCTCGGCGATAATCATTGCGGGCAGGGCCAGGGTGGTGGCGGCGATAATGTGGCTGAGAAAGGACGGAACCATATGGCGGAAGATAATGCGCATCTGTCCCGCGCCGGCCAGCTCGGCCGCGGTGACGAAATCCTCCGTGCGCAGGGAGAGGAAGCGCCCCCGCACCACACGGGCCAGGGTTGTCCAGCCGATGATGCCCAGAATGAGGGTGATGACAAAATAGACACGGGTGATGGGCCACGAAGTGGGAACGGCCGCGGCCAGGGCCATCCACAGGGGAATCGTCGGAATAGAACGCACAATTTCGATCAGACGCTGGATCACACTGTCCACCGCGCCGCCGTAGAGACCCGACAGACCGCCCAGCAGAATGCCCAGAAAGAGGCTCATGGCCACACCGGCCAGCCCAATCACCATCGACAGCCGGGTGGCGATCATCAACCGGGAAAAAAGATCACGGCCTTGCAGATCGGTCCCCAGCAGGAAGATAGAATCTTCGGCCCTGGCCCCTTCTACGCCCAGCAGATGGCGGTTTGTCTTGAACAGCCCCAGAAATTTGTACTCGTAGCCCTCAACCCACAGTTTCAGCGGCACTTTCAGCGCGGGGTCTGGCTGATAGACCCGTTTGAAGGTTTTTGGATCCCGCTTGCCCGACAGCCCAAAAACGTGGGGACGAAAGCTGTCGCCGTCGTACCAGTGGATGGGCTGGGGCGGCAGCAAGGAACGCTGAGCCTCGGACATCTGGGGGTCGGCGTAGGCCAGGAAATCGGCGAAGACGACACCCATATAAAACAGGATGATGATGACGGCGGCAATCATCGCCAGTTTGTGTTTGCGAAAGCGCCACCACATCAACTGCCACTGGGTGGCGACGAAGATGCGCTGGGCCGCGACGGTCTCCTGCTCCTGGGGTTCAATGGCGACACTCATCAGCTCTGGCCTTCCATCCCGTGACGAATGCGGGGATCGATCCACATGAGAATCAGGTCGGAGACAAATGTGCCGATGACCGTCAGGATCGAGAGCAGCAACAGAATTGTGCCAGCCAGGAAGAGGTCCTGGGCAATGAGTGCCTTGAAAAGCAACGGGCCGACAGTGGGCAGGCTGAGGACGAGGGAGACGATAATACTGCCGGAAACGACGAAGGGAAACAGGTAGCCAATGGTGCTGGCGAAGGGGTTCATTGCCGCCCGCACGGGATACTTCATAATAACCCGGTTACGGGAAAGCCCTTTGGCCTGGGCGGTAATCACATAGGGTTTGCGCAGTTCATCCAACAGATTGGCCCGCATAATGCGCACCACTTCCGCCATACCGGCCAGCCCCAGAATAAAAGCGGGCAGGGGCAGATGCTTTGCCATATCCCAGATTTTGGCCCAACTCCAGCCCTGTTGCAGATATTCGGGCGAGAACAGACCGCCGATATTCTGCACATTGAAGTACTTGAAACTGACATAGAGCACAATCAGGGCCAGCATAAAGTTGGGCACGGCAATGCCGATAAAACCCAAAAATGTGAAGAAATAATCACCCCACGAGTATTGACGCACCGCAGAATAGATGCCAATGGGCAGTGCCAATGCCCAGATGAGAAGTATCGCGGCCACCGAGACGATAATTGTGGTCGTCATGCGGTCGCCGATCACCTCGCGCACGGGCCGGTTGTACTCCATTGCCATGCCATAATTGCCCCGCATCATCAGCCCGGCCCATTTGAGATATTGGACATAGACCGGCTTGTCCAGCCCGTATTGAATGCGCAGGGCATCGGCTTCCTCTCTGGAGAGGACGGTTCCGGTGGATTGTAGGTTGGCAATGTAGGCAGTGACATAATCACCCGGCGGCAGTTGGATTACCACAAAGGAGATAATCGACGCCGCCCAGATTGTGAGGATGCCCGCCAGAAAACGGCGGATGATATAGTTGACCACTGGAGAACGGGTCCTTTGCAGAAAAACGTGTGCAGTTATTTTTGGATGGACATAAAAATCGACTGGTGGCCTATGGTACAGCCGGGGTCCTGTGTGCGCAACCAACCAGAAGGGGGTGATGGTCTGTTCAATAGACCATCGCTGGCGTACGTAATATATCGCCTTTTTTCCAGACTGTCAAACGTCTATTTCCCGCTGCGATTGGCCTGGGAACGCGGGGTCAGATCAAACCAGGTTTCGTGGCCAGCCAGAAAACGCTCCAGTTCCTCCACCATCAGACCGAAGAAGCCGGTCTGGGCGCCGCCCGCGTACCAGCCGATGTGGGGGCTGAGGAATACATTGGGCAGTTGCAATAGTTCGCTGTCGGGGGGGATAGGCTCCGGATCGAAAACGTCCAGCCCCGCGCAGATGTCGCCCTGTTTCAGGCGGGCAATGAGCGCGTCGGAATCGACGACTTTGCCCCGAGAGACACTGACGAAGACCGCGCCGGGACGCAGCAGCGCAAACTCCGCCGTGCCCAACATTTTCTCGGTTTTGGGTGTGTGAGGGGCCAGACAGACGACCACATCGCAGCCGGAAAGCACATTTTCCAGGGAAGTTTGGGTGAAGCCGAGAGCTTCGGGGAGTTCCCTGGGCAGGTAGGGATCGTAGACGAAAATGTCGGTCTGGAAGGGGCGCAGAAAAGTCATCAGCCGCCGCCCCATATGGCCGCAGCCGATCAGCCCCACCCGTTTGCCCCACAGTTCACCCTGCATGGTGGGGAAGAATTCCCGTTTCATTTCCGTGTCGCCGGCAATGATGTGGCGGAAGAGGGTTCCGCCGTTGCGCAGGGAAACGAGAATCAGGGCCAGTGCCCATTCTGAAACCGGATAGGAGGACGCATTGGTGGTGTCCACTGTGCGGATGCCCCGCGCCCAGGCCGCGTCCAAATCCATGCGGCTGGCGAAACGATCCCCTTCCAACTCGCCGATGAAGCGCAGTTTGGGCGCGTGTGCCAGCACATCTTCGCCGATAGTGGGCGCGCCGTGGCAGACGATCAGCGCGTCGGTTTCGCCCAGAGCCTCGCCCAGCCGTCGAGCGGTAGCGGTGTCGGTGTTGGAGGAGTAGATACCGCCCCCTTCGCAGGAAAACCAGTCCCAGTCCGCGAAGGATTCCAGGCGGGCAATATCCTCTGGCGTCAGATAGGTGTTGCGGACGTTTGGATTGCAGGCAAGCAAAACTTGGGGTCGAGTAGTCATTGGCTTTTTCCTTGGCTGGATTTGGTCCATAGGTCGCGAACGAGTGGAATCGCCCGGCGAAAACCGTCTTCACCGGTTTTGCTGCCCTCCTCCACACTCAGCCAGCCGCCAAAGCCGTGCTGGTGCAGAAGGCGGAAAATAGCGGCCAGGGGGGAGACACCTGTGCCCACGACGGTCGGCTCGAAGACGCCTTTGCGGGCCATATCCGCGGCGTGGACGACAGCCACCCGCTCGATGACCGCCTCCAGCACGGGCAGGGGATCTTCGCTGTTGACCAGATTGTTGGCGGTGTCGAAGAGCAGTTGCAGCCCACTGCCCTCTGTGCGGCGGACGATTTCCTGGAAGATATCGGCGGGCAGAGAAAAGTCGTATTCTGTCCAGCCGTAGCCGATGGTGTGGTTTTCATAGCAGAGAGTCACGCCGGCCGCGGTCGCATCCGCCACACAGGCAGTCAGACCAGCGCAAGCCCAGGCAATGCCCTCGTCCCGCTGCACGCCGGGATGTTTTTGCCCCGCGGTGACGCGCAAATAGCCCACGCCCAAATGGGTGGCTGCTTCGATACAGGAGCGCAATTCGTCGACCTGTCGGGCGCGGGTGGCCGGGTCCGGGTGCGTAAAATCGGTGTATGTCACCATCATTGGGATAACGACACCCGCGTCCTCGGCCTGGCGGCGCAAGGGTGCGAGAGCGGCGGCGTCCCGTCCGGGCAGGTGGGCGACGGAAATGTCGGCCCCATCCAGCCCCAATGCGGCAGCGAAGCGAAACCAATCGGCCAGGGAACGACGGCCCGCGCTCAGGTCGGCGTAGAGGGAGACGGGCAGGCAGCTCATACGCATGGATCAGTGGCTCCTGTCGATGCCAGCGCTGTCGAACGCTTTGGCGAGGGTGGCGTAGGTTTGGGTGGCGGCCTGCAGGGGATCGTAGGCGGGCCGCCGCTGCACCATTACACTGACTTCGGCGGAGATGTAGCCTGTGTAGCCGTGGCGCTGCATCGCCCGAAGATAGGCCACGTAGTCGAATACGCCCTCGCCGGGGATGAGAAATTGGTGGTCGGGCGCGCGGCCAGTCTCGTCTTTCACGTGGGTGTGTACTGCGTGGGGGGCCATTGTGGAGACCGATTCTTCGATGCTGTAGCCCATTACATTGAAGTGGCTGATATCGAAATTGACTTTTACATTGGGCAGACCGACCCGCTCGATCAGTTCTACCATTTTTTGTGGGGTGTCGATGATCGATCCCACGTGGGGTTCCATAGCCAGTGTGACGCCTTTGGTCTGGGCATACTCGGCCAGTTCCTGGGTGCGTTCCACCAGCAGGCTTTTGTGGCTTTCCCAGGCATCGGGCTGGCTGCCCGCGGTGGTGTCGATGGCAGGTGGACCGTCTGGTCCGGCCCAATCCACGGCCAGGTCGATCGTCTCTTTGAGCCGTGCCAGATTGGCCGCGTGGACACTGGGGTCTTCTTCCATCAGACTGGTGTGACCGGCGATGGCAGGCAGGTCCAACCCGTGCTTTTTCAACAACTTCAGAATGCGTCGCCGTTCGCTTTTGGTCAGTGTCGCCAGTTCTGTGCTATAGCCGGGAATGACAGTCAATTCGACGCCATCGAACCCCAGTTCGGCCAGATGGGATAGGGCGATATCGACAGGAACAGTGGGCATTCCCCAGGTGCTGTATCCCAACTTCATTGTGGTGGCTCCTTGCAGGTGCTGGGTGTGGAGAGTGTCTGCTGCTATTGGGTGGTGATTGAAGAGGGTATTGACGTTATCTATGGTACGAGCCTATTGTACGAGGCTCCTTTGGAAAATGCAAACGGAGATTATTTGATAAGGCTGCTGTAGAGGCCAATACAGATGAAAGAGAGGTTGGGAATACTTCTGTGGGAAGTACGGGTGGATGGAGAGTACGGTGCAAGCATCTGCCGCATAGCTGAGGTGTGTCCTAGACTGCTGCGCCGGGTGTGGCACTTGTAAGACGATAGTCCTATTGGGCGGCGGGTGATCTGCGTCCTGCGTTGCCAGTTGGCGCGCGGGGACAAGCCCAACGCCTTCGCTCCGTTTACCCGACACCAATTTCGTATTGCTTGACAGAGAAGATGGGAAGCGCTATTCTTTATGCCACAAAATGATGATGAAAAAAGTATAGCAAGTCGGCATTACCCTCTCTGTCTTTCATTCCACCATTGTGATAAATAACAGGGCTGTTTGCCCATTTTTTCCTGTGTTGCTTTCTTTTGTGGAGGTCTGTCTCATGGCACGCTCATCTGTTTGGCTTCGCGTCGTCTTCCTGTTCTTGATGATCCTCGCTGCCTGGCCTCTGCTGGTGGACAGGCAAAACAGTTTCATAGTTCAGGCCAGTTTGCTGGAGCGGTTGCCTGCTGACACAGCGGCCACAACCCACGTTCTGAGCTATCAAGGCCGACTGGCAGACCCGACCACAGGCGCACCCAAAGCGGATGGTAGCTATTCCATGACTTTCCGTGTGTATGACGCGGCCAGCGCAGGCACAATTCTGTGGACGGAGATTAAGGACGTTCCCGTCAGCAAAGGACTGTTCTCCACCCTGCTGGGGGATACCACCGCGCTGCCGTCCACTATTTTTGACGGCAATGATCGCTGGCTGGGCATCAAAGTGGGCGCAGACACTGAGACGGTTCCCCGGATGCGGATGGCGTTTGTCCCCTATGCCTCTTGGGCGCTGAACGCGGGCGCGCTGGAAGGGCAGGGCAGCTCGTTCTATCGCAATGCCAGCAACATCAACGCAGGGACGCTGGCGGATGGCAACATCGCGGCTTCCATTACGCGGGATGGCGAAGTGATGGGGATTGTCACTGGCAACGACGGTTCCGGTTCCGGGGTGGACGCGGATTTGCTGGATGGGATTGACAGTGCCGGTTTTGCGTCTGCAGGCCACACACACACGGGCGCTACAATCCAGGATGGCACGATTACGAGTGACGACATTCAGGATTTGGAGCGCACATTGACTATTCCTGCTCACGCGCTGAGCGTTGACGCGACGTCCACAGTGGTCAAGCGTGTTTCGACCGGTTTGCAGTGGCAGCAGAGTTTTTCCGGTCCAGCTTTTCTAACGATTGCCCAACCCTCTGATTGGGACGGCACCAGCAACATTACTATGCGTATCTACTTTATGCCTACAACCGGCGCAGGGGGCAATGTTGACTTTTTCATTCGTCCCCGTGCCTATAGTGCAGGAGATAAATTTGCCGATGTGAACGA
The DNA here is from genome assembly GCA_019637685.1 of Caldilineaceae bacterium. Taxonomy (GTDB): domain Bacteria; phylum Chloroflexota; class Anaerolineae; order Caldilineales; family Caldilineaceae; genus JACQGT01. The sequence goes on from JAHBVF010000017.1 coordinate 55,771, forward strand.
TATTAGCGGAACACCTGTTGCTGCTACTGGCGTAAACATTATTAAGGAACAGCTTTTTACAATCCCCTCGTCCCGTTTTGGCAGCAAGCCTTTGTGGATGATTACGATCCAAAATCAGGGAAGCGGCTCAACTTATACCGACGATGTGATCGTCCTGGCCGTAACTCTTACCTATACAGCAGTTCGGTAGCCGGGCCAGCGAAGGCCAGTAATGATGAGTGTTTATCCCTCAGTGACTTACACTGGATAGGCCGAAACTTGAAACGGAACATTCGCAGCACCATCGGTGCAAGCATTGGTATTATAGTGTTGTTCGCTGGAATCGTTGTCGCCCAGATTTCCACGAATTTTGATCTGCGCTGGTGGTCTCTTTCCAGCGGCGGACAACGCCAATCGACCAGTTATCTGCTCAACGACGGGCTGGCCCCGTTGAACGGTGCGGCCGCGAGCAGTGGTTTCCAGATGGAAGGCGGGTTTGCGGGCGGTGCAACCACTGCTACGCCCACGTCTACTTCCACCCACACACCCACTTTTACCCATACACCGACTTCCGCAAGCACCAATACGCCCACATCCACCCGCACGCCGACTTTTACCCATACGCCAACGCCGACCCAAACGCCGATTTCTCCCAACACCAGCACGCCCACACCGACACACACGGCGACGCGCACGGCCACCCCCACAGTCGTGCCTGTGGCCGGGGACGCCTTTGAGATCGACGATCTTTGCGTCCAGGCCAAGAACATCAACCCGACAGCACTGTTCAAAACCACACATTCCATGTGGGGACAGATGGATTGGGTGCGCTTTACAGCCCAGGCCAACAAATCTTATGTGATTCAGGTGGAGAATGTGGGGATCCACGCCGATGCTGTAATCTTCCTCCATGACACCTGTGCCAGCGATCCCAACGCTTCCGGCAACAATGCCTTTGGCTCCACAGTGCGGCTGGAATGGGACTCCACAAAGAATGGCGATTACTTCATTCGGCTGCAACAGTTCGACAGCACCTTTTTTGGGGGAGATGCCAACTATACGATTTCTGTTTCTGTAGACAATGTGCCGCCCTCTGCGCCCACCAACCCCCGTTGCATTTCCATCGACGCCACAACTGTCGGCGTGCAGTGGGGCAAAAGCCCGGAGCGGGATGTGCGCAAATATCGGATCAGCTACGGCAATCTCAACGGCACCTTTTCTGGGGTCGAGGATGTGACAGGTGCAGAGACTACCTATTATGAACTGGCGGGACTGAACACAGGAAGCACCTATCGAATGCGGGTGCGCGCCCTGGACTTTTCCAACAATGAAAGCCCGGAATCGGGCGAAGTCCAATGTTTGGTCCAGACACCGGTGGACACAACTTTGCCCAGCCTGACCATTCAGCAGCCCACCAGTTCGTCCACCTATACCACCACCGCCGAGAAGCTGACGCTGACCGGTCTGGCTTCGGATACCGGCGGCAATTTGAGCCGGGTGCGGGTGCAGAACCTGACCAAAGGCGGCGAAAAATGGGACTACAGCCTGACCGGTTCCAGCGACGACTTTCGGGTGGAAGATGTGGCCCTGGGCGCGGGTGACAACAATCTGCGCCTGACGGTCTACGACGCGGCGGGCAATACAGGCGTGCGCGATCTGCTGGTCAAGCGGCTGGGGGGCAGCCCCGGCGCGGTGATTATCATCGCCGGCCACAACGAAACCTTTGGCCTGCAGACGAATATCTACAACTCGACCAACCGGGCCTACCGCATATTCAAGAGCGCGGGCTTCACCGACGACGACATTTACTATCTGGCGCCGGTGGCCCAGGATGCAGACGGCAACGGCGTGGCCGACGAAGTGGATGCCACGGCCAGCCCCGCGGCCTTCCAGCAGGCGATTACCGTCTGGGCCAAGAGCCGGGTGGACGCGGACAAGCCTCTCTTTATTTATATGATGGATCACGGCCTGGCCGACAAATTCTGTGTCAGCGGCTGCACGGGGGCCAACAGCATCACCCCGGAAGAGATGGACACGTGGCTGCGCCAGTTGGAGACCGATTCCGGTGTCGCTGAGATTACAGTTGTCTACGAAGCCTGCGTGTCGGGCAGCTTTATCAACAAACAAAATGTGACGGACAGCATCAGCAAACCGGGGCGGGTGATTATCACCTCCACCGGCTTTGACAACAACGCCTATGCCTCGGCCCAGGGCGCATACTTCTCCGATGCCTTCTTTTCCTGCATTGCAGACAGTGGTAACCTGAAGGCCTGTTTTGACCAGGCCAAAGCCGCGGTGACCACCACTGGCGTCAACCAGACACCCATGCTGGACGATAACGGCGATGGCGTCTACAACGAGGGGGACGGCACCTTTGCCGCCAACCGCCATATCACTCGTTTCTTCAGTTCTGTGCGCCCCACCATCAGCAGTGTGGATGTGCAGAAGAGCGGCACAAACGGGACACTGCGCGCGACTGTGGCCGATGGGGCCGAGCAGACGGAACTGGTCTGGGCGGCTGTCTATGCGCCCTCTTTCCAACCACCGGCAGAAGTTACGCTCAATCTGAATGTGCCGGTGGTGCGGCTGGAACCGGTGAGTGGGCAGCCGGGCAAATTCAGTGTGGACTACGTCAACGGCTTTCAGGAGAGCGGCGACTATCGCATTATATTTTACGCCCAGGACCGGCTGGGGTTGAATGCGCCGCCGGTTACGCCCAGTGGCAACACTCTATTCTTACCAGCAGTCCGACGATAGGGGTCTTATGCAGACGTTGACAGGCAAATATTCAATGACCAGACGTAGAATAATCTTTCTGCTTCTACTCATATTCACCGCGCTGCTGTGGGCATCCCCCCGCGGGCGTGCAGGGCTGGGTTGGGGCGCAAGTCGGCTTCTGGCCGCGACATCGGCCATCACTGGCTCGGTGATGGTGCGCAATGTGGATGCGGGCACGCCCTCCTGGCAGAATGACCGGCTGGAGATTCAACTGAATGGGGTGGACGCGCCGCCTGCCGGGTTTAACTTACAGGGCTATCTCCTGAGCGGTGCGGATGGTTTCTATTGTGGGGCATTGACTGTTTCCAACGGAACAGTGAACACCGCCCTGGACTTCCCCGGCAGGAACCTCATCGCCCAGTACGACACTTTCCGTATGATGTGGGACAAGGAACTGTTTGCCTCTGTTCTGCCCCCCGCACCCCTGGCCCTGCTGCGCCAGGTGGTATCCAGCGCGGGGGATACGCCGGCCAAAGTGGGCTATGGCGTGGGGCTGGTGAACCAAGCCCGGGTGATGGCGACCCACGCCAATCTGGCCCGCTCGGCCGCGGCCGCGGGCAATCTGGCCGGCGCGCGCGTCCACACCGAACACACCCGCAATATCCTCTTTGGCACGAGTGATCCCCGTTATGGCGATTTTGACGGCAATGGAACCGCGGAAAATCCCGGCGATGGCTATGGCGTTCTGCGCTATGCGGCCAACGCGGACTTAAAACTGCTGGAAGCCGCCGAGAGCGAAGGGGTGACAGCGGAGATGGCGGATCAGTTGTTTGCCGCCAGTCTTTCCATCGCCAACTTCGCACCGGCCAGCGGGGGCAACACCTGGGCGGATCAACTGGTGGCCCGCAGTGGGGAGGTAGGCTCGGCGGCTGATGCCGCGGCCGCGGCGGCTCCCGCCACAGCCATGCGCGATCTGGCCAATCAGATCGTCGATGGGGTGGATGCCAACCAGAATGGAACCGTCCAGCCCATTACGGGCGAAGGCGGCGCGCTGACGGCTTTTCTCACAGCCCAGCGGGCCATGGCCTATAACCCCGGCGGTGGCATTACTGGTGAGATTGTCGTGCAGCCCTCCGCGTCCAGCCCGACCAGCGACAGGATTTCTGTGGCATTGGAGAATGTGCCCAAACCATCGGCTGGCATTGCGCTTTGGGCCTATCTATTGGGCAGCGACGGCAAGCGGCTGGTTCTGGGCGAAGTGCCCTGGGACAACGGCGCGGTGGCGGCCAGCTTCTCCTATCCCGCCCGCAATCTACTGGGCGAATTCGACGGTTTTCGGCTGTCGCAAGGCGCTGTCTATGCCCAGGACGCGCTGCCCGCGGGTCCGCTCGGCCCCATCCGCCGGGCACTGGTCAGCGCCGATGATACACCCAACAAGACCGGCTACGGTGTGGGGCTGGTGCAGCAGGCCCAGCTTGTGCAGGACCTGGCAAGCCAGATGAGCGCGTCGGCATCCGCCGACAATATTACCCAGGCCCAAGCCCGGGGCCGGGAAGCGCTGAATGTGCTGGTTGGCAAGAACGATCCCCGCTATCAGAGCGGCGCGGCTGATCCCGGCGACGGTTTCGGGCTGCTGGGCTATGCGGCGGGACTCGATCTGTCTATGCAGCAGTTGCTGAGCAGCACGGGTGTGACCGCCAATATGACCACACGGGGCGGAGAAGCCCGCAGTGCCATCGCCAATTTTCATCCTGCCACAGGCACAGGCACGTGGAGCGACGATCTGATCGCAAAGATTCAGGGGGTGTTGGGCACAAATGATGTGATTACCGCGGCCCCCCTTGCCGATCAGGCCGCGGCCCTGGCCAACAATATCCTCAATGGCGATGGCAGTAAATCGGGCGCCAGAGCGGCCTATTTGGCGGCCCAGCAGACAGCAGATTACATCCCCAAAGAGAGCGGAGCCACCGCGCCGGTGGAGCCGCCTGTGGCCGGGCCGAATCCAGACAGCCAGGAGAACGACGACCTGTGCAGCCGGGCCAAGTCGATTCCCAGCGGCACAGTGCGCCGTCACACATTTCACTACGAAGGCGATCAGGACTGGGTAAGTTTCACGGCCCAGGCCAACAAAAGTTATGTGATCGAAGTGACCGGTGTGGGCGCGAACGCGGATCCGGTACTCTTTCTCTATGACAATTGTGGCTCTGCGCCCGGCTCCTTTGACAGCAACGCCTTTGGCAACACTGTGCGGCTGATCTGGAATGCCACCCGCAATGGCAGCTATTTTCTCCAGTTGCGCCAGTTTGATCCGGTGGTCTCTGGCGCGGGCACCGAATATGACCTGAAAATCACACTGGACGAAACACCGCCTGCCTCCCCCACCAATTTGCGTTGTCTGGCGGTGGACACCACAACCTTGGCGATTCAGTGGCAGCGCAGCCCGGAATTTGATGTCACCGGCTATCGGGTCACATACGGCAACCAGAATTCCAGCGACACAGGCATCCGGGATGTGGCCGGGGCAGATACGACTTTTCTGGAACTGAGCCAACTGACGCCCAACGAACTCTACTTTCTGCGGGTGGTCGCGCTGGACTTCTCTCGCAACGAAAGCGCGCCATCGGGCGAGTTGCAGTGTCGCCCTGTGCAGCCCGCGGACAGCACAGCCCCCCTTCTGACCGCGATGCAGCCCGGCCTCAGCGGTCTCTACACCACGACTGCTTCCAGCCTCACTTTCAGCGGCGCGGCCTCGGACAGCGGTGGCAATCTGAGCCGGGTGGTGGTGCGCAATACCAGCATCAGCCAGCAAAAGAGCGATTTCTCCCTTTCCAGTGGGCTGGACGATTTCCGGGTGGAAGATATGCCCCTGCGGGTGGGGGACAACGCCATTCAGGTGACGGTCTACGACGAAGCCAACAACAGCACGATCTATCCGCTGAATGTGCAGCGGCTGGCCGACAGCCGGGGCGCGGTGATTATTATTGCCGGGCACAACGAGACCTTCGGCCTGCAGACGAATATCTACAACTCGACCAACCGGGCTTATCGCATCTTTGAGAGCGCGGGCTTCACCGACGACGATATCTACTACATTGCGCCGGTGGCCCAGGACGCGGACAGGGACGGCACAGCCGATGAGGTGGATGCCACGGCCAGTCCCGCGGCTTTTCAGGAGGCAATTACTGTCTGGGCCAAGAACCGGGTGGGCGCGGACAAGCCTCTCTTTATTTATATGATGGATCACGGCCTGGCCGACAAATTCTGTGTCACTGGCTGTGCGGGGGCCAACAGCATCACCCCCGAAGAGATGGACACGTGGCTGCGCCAGTTGGAGACCGGACCGGACGCAACACAGGTGACAGTTGTCTATGAGGCCTGCGTGTCGGGCAGTTTTATCAACCGGTCCAGTGTGACGGACAGCATCAGCAAACCGGGGCGGGTGATTATCACCTCCACCGGCTTTGACAACAACGCCTATGCCTCGGCCCAGGGCGCTTACTTCTCGGACGCCTTCTTCTCCTGCGTGGCCGACAGCGGCAACCTGAAAGTCTGCTTTGACCAGGCCAAAGCCGCGGTGGCGACGACCGGCGTAAACCAGACGCCCTTCTTGGACGACAACGGCGATGGCGTCTACAACGACGGGGATGGCAGCGAGGCCGCCAATCGCCACGTCACCCGCTTCTTCAGCTCCCAGCGTCCCACCATCCAGAGCGCCAGCGCCGAGCGCAGTGGCACAAACGGTCTGCTCAGCGTGACCGTGGCCGATGGGGCTGAGCAGACAGAACTGGTCTGGGCGGCGATCTATGCGCCCTCTTTCCAACCACCGACAGAAGTTACGCTCAATCTGGATGTACCGGTGGTGCGGCTGGAACCGGTGGGTGGGCAGCCGGGCAAATTCAGCGTAAACTACGTCAACGGTTTTCGGGAGAGCGGCGACTATCGCATTATATTTTACGCCCAGGACCGGCTGGGGTTGAATGCGCCGCCGGTTTCCCCCAGTGGCACGCAGGTCTTCCTGCCCCAGATCAAACGATAGCCCAAAGTTCAATTTCCGGCTCGATAGAACATTTCAGCAGAAAGTCCTGCCAATCCTATGAACCCTATTCGTCCTCTCGTCTCTGCCCGACTTCGCCCGCGTTTCGCCACACTTTTGGGCGCGATGCTCGTCCTCTGCTGCCTGTTGACCGCCTTCTTTTTGACGGTGGGCGAAGAGACAGCCCAGGCCGCGCCTGACGGCGTGCCCGATGGCGTGCCTGCTGTCGCGTCCGATGCCGGGCCAGACCTGACTGTGGAGATCAGCCTGGACCCGCCTGTGCCCGCGGATGGGCAAGAGGTGAATATTACATTTGTTGTACGCAACAAAGGCACGAGTACCACCGGCGGTGGTTTTACTGCTTATTTATATGTAGACCCAGGAGATCGTCCCCCTACGCCCAGCACGCTGGGCCGTCCCTTTGGCTTTGCTGCGCTGGCCGCGGGGGCCTCGGCCCAGGGCGAACGCACCCAGACGATCAGCGGCAAAGGCTGCAATCACGTCATTTACGTCTGGGTGGATCGGGACAATCAGATTGCGGAAGACAACGAGACGAACAATCTGATCGCGCTGCCTTTCTGCGTGGGGGTGGAATGCGAGGTAGACAGCTACGAGAACGACAATCAGTGCAGCGCGGCCAAATGGCTGCTGGAATCCGGAGCCGAGGCCCGTTCTTTCTGCCATCCCACGGATCGCAACCTGGCCGACGAGGACTGGATTAAGTTTACCGCGCTGACCGAAGTGACCTACACCCTGGCTACATCCAATCTGGGCCAGCACGCTGCGCCCCGCATCGCCCTGCGCAGCGCGTGTGGCGGTGTGGAGGTTGCCAGCGGGCTGACCACATTGGCCTGGCAGCCGGTGGCGGGCGTCTACTACGCCCGCACGACAACAGCAGCAGCCAGCAGGGGCCGCTGTCCGCTTCCATAGCCGCCCGACTCCTGACCAGCGCCACGGGCCTGACCGACAATTACGAGCCGGATGACACCTGCGCCACCGCGCGGGAGATTCCAGTGGACGGCACAAAGCAGACCCATCTCTTCCAGGCGCCGGGGGACACGGATTGGCTGCGTTTTACCACCAAAGCCGGGGAGAGTTTTGCGGTTGTCAGCAGCGCCACGGGAACCGGCGTCAATCCGGTCATCGCGCTCTACAGTTCCTGCAACCAGAGCCGCAGCAGCGCCAGCATTGCCCAGAATGTGAGCCGGGTGGAAGCCAGCAGCCCCGGCGATCAGGTCTACTACGCCCGCATCACCAACCAGAACCCCAACCGGTTTGGCTCCAGCGCCACCTACGATATTCAGGTGCTGGCTTCGTCCTGTGTCAGCGATGATCAGGAAGAGGACGACAGTTTTGCCCAGGCCCGACAGATTGCTGTGGGGGGAGCGGCCAAAACCCACAATTTCTGCCCGGCGGGCGATCAGGACTGGGTGAAATTTACAATGACTTCGACCCAAGTCTATGTGCTGCGTACCAGCAATCTGGGCTTTGCCGCGGACACTGTCCTCACGCTCTACGACGACAAGGGCAATCAGTTGGCAACCAACGACGACTACGACTACGTGCGGGCCTCCCGTATCGTTTTCGAGCCGTCCACCAGCGGTGAATATTATGCGATGGTGCGCCACCGTCTGCCCGAAGCGGCTGGCCCCAACACCAACTACGATCTCTCGCTGGAGACGGGCTTTTGCACGCTGGACGGCAACGACAGCGGCAACGGGGACAACGGGCCGGGCGATGCCGCGCCCCTGGCACCCAACAGCGGACCGCAGGCGCACAACTTCTGCGCCAACCCCCTTTCCAGCGCCTTGGGCGATCAGGACTGGCTGCGTTTTCCCGCCATTGCCGGGGGGACTTATCGCATCTCGGCCAGCAATCTGGGGCTGAACAGCGACACTCTTCTGCGCCTTTATGACCGGGACGGTGTGAGTCTGCTGGGGACCAATGACGACAACGGCGGACGTTCGGCCACAATTGCCTTTACGCCAACTGTTTCCGGGGACTATTTCGTGCAGGTCACCCAATTCAACTCAGCCGTCTTTGGCCGGGAGACCGACTATAACGTCCAGATTCAGGAGAACATTCCACCCACACCCACGCCCACGGCGACACCCACGCCCAGCCCCACACCCACGCCCACGCCCCAGCCCACCGTCGACCCGTCCGGGGTGCGCACGCTGATTATTACCAACCGGCAGCAGATGGAGAATCTCTATGGGGCGGCACGCACGGGCGGGGTGATGGCGAAGCTCTTTGAACTGGCGGATCACCCCCGGGTGGAGGGCGCGGTGCTGCAGGTGGAAAACAATCCCGGCGTGGCCGCGGCCTATGCCGCTTGGACCGCCAGTCCGACAGCCCTGGCCGATGTCAGTCTGGCCAACGGGGTGGCCGCGGCCATCCGTGCCAATATTCTGGCCTTTGCTGCCAGCGCGCCCCAATTGGAATATCTGGTGCTGGTGGGGGACGACCGGGTGGTTCCCTTCCGTCGGGTGACCGAGGGCAATCTGAGCCAGCGTGAAGCAAGCTACGCTACAGATGTGACTACGAACACAACAGTTGCGCTGGCGCTGGCCCAAAATCAGATACTGACGGATGACTACTACGCGGACAAAGAACCCAGCTCCTGGAGCGCGGGCAACGAACTCTATCTGCCCGATTATGCCATTGGGCGGCTGATTGAGGAGCCAGAGGAGATTATCGCCTTCATCGAGAGCTTCCAGGCCGATTCGGTGAACGAAGTCTCGAATGTGCTGGTGACGGGCTATGACTTTGTACAGGACAGCGCGGCGCTGATGAAATTGCTCTTTGAAAACGACGCCATGACCACCGACGGCACGCTGATAGGCCCCTTCTGGCCGGGCCAGGCGTTGGATCAGAAACAGCTTCAGGCTACCACCCGTTTTGATATTCAGGCTATCAACGGCCATTCCACCCACATCTCCACGGGCACGCCGGACAACAACGACGTGACTGCCGCGGCCGTCCTGACCGGGACATCGAATTTGACGGGTGCGCTGGTCTATGCTGTCGGTTGCCACGCGGGGTTGAACGATCCGGGCCAGCTCGATCTGCCCCAGGCTTTTGTGCGCCGGGGCGCGAACTATGTGGGCAACACAGGCTTTGGCTGGGGCGGCGGTGGTATTGTCTACACCGAAGCGCTGATGCGTAACTATACCCGGGAACTGCTGCGGGACAGCCAGACGACTATCGGCAGCGCGCTGACCGCGGCCAAGCGGAAATATCGCCAGCAAAGTTTTTCCTTTGGAGCCTATGACGCCAAAAGTTTGATGCAGAGTACTCTCTATGGGCTGCCGATGGCTGTGGTGACCAGTGGGGGCACCCTCAGCGAGGACAACCCCTTCCCCAGTGCCGAGCAGACTTTCCAGCCGCCTACTTCCTTTGGGGAGGTGAATATGGGTGGCTTCAGCTATGGGTTGCCCGGTTCCTTTGGGGCTTTTGGCGAGAGCAGCGGCAGCGACGGGCAGGCCTTTGATCTGGACAACAATGCCAGCTTCAGCGCGGGCGCGCCTGTGCAGCCCCGCTATTATGCAGATGTAAGCGCGCCCGCCGCGGGCCAGTTGCGGGGGGTTCTCTTCCTGGGCGGGGTCTATTCGGATGTGGTTAATTTCGATCCCCAGATTGCCCGTGCCCACAACGAGTATGTGAGCGACACCGCGGAGCCGGACTTTGCAGCCAATGGCTGGTTCCCGGCAGTGCCAGTGGCCCTGCAAAACAGCGCCTCTATCTCCAACACAGGCGATACAGTCGTGCTCTCTCTGGGCCAGTTTGATCCCAACGCCCAGACCCAACGGCTCTTCGACCAGATGGCGCTGAATACCCTCTACTCTTTCAGTGTAGACCAGACGCCGGCCGATATTGTCTTTGTGGATGGGGTGCTGGACAAGGCCGCGGGCAAGGGCCGGGTGAAGGTGGACGCCAAAGACGCCGGCGGTGTCAGCCGGGTGGTGGTTGCCTTTACAGACAGTTCCCTGGCCGGACCATTGACCTGGTACAGCCGTGATTTAACCTTTGATTCCGTCGCCGACATCTGGTCTGGCGAGATTACCGGCACAGTCAAAAGCCGTTTCTTTGTCCAAGTGGTAGATGTAGGGGGCAATGTGGCTGTGGCCGACAACAAAGGAGCCTATTATGTCCTGAGCGAACCACTCCCCCTGATTTCCGGGCGCAGCCTACCACCCTCTTCCATTTATCTGCCTTCTGTGGGGGGGAAACCCTAAAAAATGGGTGGACAGAATAAGCTTGCCCTATTTGTAAAGGAGACCACAATGTTTAGAAGCAAACCTTCTCGAATTCGCGAACTGTTCGGCTTTCTCCTCCTTGTGTCGCTACTGGTTCTGCTGGTTCCAGATATAGCGTTGGCTGATGAGCCAGCCATCGATCCGGGCGGTGTCGATGTGCCGGAACAGGCCGCGGTCAGCTACAGCGCGGTCGATCTGGAAGTCGGCGTACATTGGATGGGCGATTATGGCGGCAACGGTGATCTGCCCAATTCCCAGAGCAATGGCTACGGTTTCTACAATACCCTGCGCTATCACAACTGGACACTGTTTGGTTTTCCCCGCTGGTGTCAATTCAACGGCCACGATTGCTATATCTATGGCAACAGTAGCGCCTGGGAAGATGACTATGTGGACAACAATTCCAACTATGTGGACAATGTGGATGTGACCTATTACCAGGGCCACGGCTGGCCTGGTGGCATCACCCTCAACCCGCCGGATGACCACAATGTGCAATACGGCGAAGTGCAGGGGAAATGGGGTGATGGCGACTGGGAGTGGGGCTTCTTCAACACATGCAGTATGATGGCCGACTCCAGCCGCTCGTCCTGGTATGGGACAATGAACGGCATGCACGGCATTGCCAGCTTCCGCAACACCTCCTACAACACGGCTGGTTTTGGCTCGAAACTGGCAACCTATCTGATCTTTGGCTACAGCTTCAAGGATGCCTGGTTCAAAACCTGTGATGCCAAGCAGCCCAGCGGCGTTCAGGCCCAGATTATTGTGGAGGACAGCGCTTTCTGGAACGAGAACGCCTATAACCAGATATCTGACAAAAATCACGACGGAACCTATTGGTGGTGGTGGAAGAGCTGCGGCGCGCCCACCCAGGCCACTGTGACGCCCAATCAGTTGCGGGGCAACTTCCCCTATTACCAGACACCACCCCTGGGCCTGGCCGAGCAGGAAACCAACTTCAACAACTTGTCCAATAACTTTGGCTTTGGCCGAGGAAAGTCAGGCGAAGTCTGGACCGCGGATATCGACGGCACACGCATTATCACCGATACCCAGGGCCGGGAGTTGGAAGTGGACCTGGACACGGGGCTTTTCTACTACTACGATCCAGCCCGCACCTATGGCAATGTGCCCGAAACAGCCGCGGCCTGGGGCAACGCGCTGCTCAGCCCAACGGATGCCAAGGATGTGGCGGACAAGTTCTTGCGGGACAACAACTTGCTGCCTGCCGATGCCAGCTTCAACAGCGTGGCGAATGTGATGTTGGGTACGACCAGCCAGGTGGGCGCGGCGGGAGCAGAATCCACCAGCGAGACGGTTGCTGCTTACGAAGTGATCTACAGCCGCTATATCACCACAACCGTGCCCACGGGCAGGACAGGTGAAGCCGAGGTTGTGCAGATTCCCATTGACGGCGCTGGGGCCAAAATGAAGGTTTATGTGGACCCCAACGCGTCACCCACGGCACGGGTGGCCCGGGCTGGTGTGCCCGGCGCGGTGGTGGGTGCTCAGGGCGGCTGGCGTTCGGTCAACCAGAGCGCACGCAGCGCGGAGGCTGACATCGCCCTGCTGGACTACAATACCCAAATTCTGCCCCTGTTCAACAATGGCGAACTGGAGCCGCTGGTCACGTATGAGAATGTGCCATTCCCCAACGCAGACTCCAAAAAGGTGACGAGTTATACTGTGACCGGTTGGGAAGAGAGCACCGGCGAGAGCCAGGATGCTATCTATCCCGCCTATCGGCTGGATGCTGAATACTCCCAGGTGATGGACTTGGGCAGCGGTATCACAGAGACGGTCGTCCACACAGGCTTCACGTGGATTGCAGCCAACCCCGCCTATATGCGTCCGCTGGCCCGGATCGAAGCTACGTCGTCCACCAGCCAGAACTATGGACAGGGGAGCAAGGTGACCGCGACCGCGACCGATGCTTCCCGCACGCTGAGCGATTTGGGCTATACGATGGCTGGCTCCAACCTCAACTTTGCCTTGGGCAGCGGCGACAAGGATTCCTATGTCTATAACTGGTATCTGGGCAGCGTGGACCAGGGCAAGCCGATCGGCAGCGGCCGCAACCTGGACTACACGCTCACCGGGGATGATGTGGCAGAACTGAAGATTGTCCCTGGCCCGCTGTTGATTACGCTGCAAGTGGTCGATTCCATCAGCAGCCACACATCCATCAACAGCAACACTGCTTCCTTCTCTATTCAAGCCGTGCCACCCGTTTTCTTGCCCTATCTATACAACTAATCCTATGAGCAGTTTGTACCCATCAGCCAGCTCGATGTATCTGGGCTGGCTGATGGAAAGAGTTGTGTTATCGTGTGTTTCCCTTTTCGTAAGGTTCCCCTCTGGGAGGATGGGCCTGTTATGAGCAACAACAAAAGATGGCGATTCGTGTTTCTGAACTTTCTAGTGATCTGTTCTCTGCTGTTGACACCCGGATTGGTTCTGGCCGATGAGCCAGACCAGCAGCCAGACGCGCCCGGCACAGCAACTGGCGTCAAACCGACCGCGGATGATGGCAGCCTGGAATTCGGCGTCTGGTGGGCCGAAGATTATCCGCCTGCCGGTGCGGGCGGATCAGACCTGCCCGCTACCCGTCCCGACGCGCTGGGCTTGCGCAATCAACTCACCTCGACCTGTCGCTTCCGGCTTTTTGGCATCTGCATCTGGAACTGGCCGACACCCTCTTGGACTGCCCGCTATGTCTTTGGCAATAGCAGCGCCTGGGAGCAGGACTGGAAGCGGGCCGCGGCAGGTGGCACAGAAAATTCGTATGTGGATCGTGTCGATCTGGCCTATTGGGCTGGCCACGGCTCATCCAGCGGCATTCTCTTTGGTGTGGGGGGCAACACCCACGACGATGCCTGGCTGACCTATAACGACGCGGCCGGCGCGTGGGGTGATGGAGACTTGGACTGGGTGGCTCTGGCTGCCTGCAATGTCCTGGACGATGCCCACTTGGGGGATTGGGCCAACACAATGAACGGTCTGCGTCTGATTATGGGTTTCAAGACGACAATGGCCGATGTGCCCCACGGCGAATGGTTCGGCCAATACATCCGGGAAGGTTATTCCATGGGCCAGGCTTGGTTCAAAGCTGCGGACAAACTCCAGCCCCAGAACAAGATTGCCCGTGTGCTGGCCGAAGAGTCGTGGATGTATAACGACAAATGGTATAACCACGCCTCCACCGATTATCTGGACAACCAGTATTGGTATTGGACCCACCGGGTGGGCAGCGAACCCGCCCGCTTTGTGGATGCCAGCGACATCACAGAAATGCCGGTCTATGCTGTGCAGCCCTTGGGATTGGCCGAAGCCAATAGCCGGTGGGATGCCCTTGGCTCGGCCACGGGTGTCACTACCACTGACTTCATTACGGTGACTACGATTGCCTCTCTCAGCCCGACCCGATCCGCGCTGGAGGTGGGGAATATCCGTACCAGCCAGAACGGTGAACTGGAGATGGATGAGAACGCCGGCCTCTTTGCCTATAACAATCTGGGCGAACTGTGGGTTGCGCCCGGTGCCGAATCGGCCAACACCGAAGCCGTTCAGTCGATTTCGGCCACCGATGCCATCACCATTGCCGAGAAGTTCCTGAAAGACAATGGCTTTCTGCCCGCTGATGCCCAATACTTTGAAGTGGCTGCGGACACATTGACCCAGGCCACCGACGCAGGCAATGCGCGCTCCGCGCAGGGGATGCAGATCGTCAGCGAACAGACAATGGTCAATCAGGTCATCTATTCCCGTATTGTCACCGGCACAGTCACCAGCAAGAGCCGGGGCGTGGCCGAAACCGTGGAATTTTCTGTGATGGGTCCCGGCTCCAAGCTGAAGGTCTATGTGGATACAGCCGTGCCTGCGGGCCTAAGCGCGGCCGCGTTGAGCCAGGAAGCAGTCATCGGCGCGTTGGGCGGCTATCGATCTGTACAACAGCCGGCTGTCCGCGGGACGAACAAACTTCTGACCATTCCCATTTTGCCCGCTGCGACAATGGCAAAGATTCTGGACCTGAACGCGCAAAAACAGCAGGAACTGGAGTCCATGTTCTCGCTCAGCTACGTGCCTCTGGGCAATATCGACAGCCGCACTATCACCAGCAGCACGCTGGCCTATTGGGAAGGCCCCATGGGTGCCAGCCAGGATCAGTTGATTCCTGTTCACGCCATCGATGTGCGCAATGTGCTGACAGACTCCACTGTCGTCAGCTACACTGCCTACATCCCTGCCAACCCAACTTTCATGCCACCCTTGGCCAAGATCGAGTCTGCCACCACTGGCACAGGCAGCCAGATTCCGGCAGAAGTCAGCGTCGGTATGACATTGACCCTGTCCGCTGTGGACGCCACCAAAACCCTGGCCGCGGCAGGCTATGATGCCGCCCTCGACTTTGTTGCCGGCAGCGGCGATTACCTGTACAACTGGTATGTGGATGAGGTGTCGGCAGAAACGAAAGTGGGCGTTGGACGCACAGCGACCTTTGCTGTCGCCATTCCCAGCGAGGATGTCAAGGCTGACAACCGGGCGGTCCAGCAGACGCTTATCCTGGAAGTTGTGGATTCTAACTCCAACCGGGAACCCAACAAGAGCTATAGCCGCATGACAATCAATGTGATTCCGCCACTTTTCCTGCCCAATGTGATCCGCTAGTCCGTGTCTTAGCTTTCTCTTGTCCGCGTATGTTTCTCTCTGCGTACGGGCACGATGCGTCGTGCCCGTACGCGCTCTCTCTCGCCCTTTCTTTCATCTCATTTCAACCAACCCTTTTGATCCACTCTTTTTCATCCACAGGAAACGTCTATGCATCTCACTTCTTTTGTCCACAAAAAACCTGTATATCTGCTTTTGGCAATGTGTTTTGCGCTCCTTCTGTCTAGTATGCTCGCCATCCCTGCCTGGGCTGGTGAGGAAGACGAACAGCCCGACGGCATGGGCGAAACCCAGTCGGCCAGTGTCGACGCGCCCCAGGCCACCCAGGACGACGGCGGCGATTGGGAGCTGGGCATCCACGGCTCGGCGGGCAATCTGAAATCGGCCACGGCTGCCGAGCGTGCCGGAATGAACTTCTGGCTCTCTCCCGCCAGCAACTGGGTCACCCGCTACATCTTTGACGAATCATCCGCCTGGGAGCAGGACTTCAAACGCAACGACCTGGGCGGAACCAATGGCTCGTACATCGACGCGGTCGATCTGCAATTCTACGTGGGCCACGGTTCGCCCAGTGGTTTCACCTTTGACAACGCCAACCACGACGACGGCACACTCACCTCAGCCGATTGCTATCGGGCTTGGGGTGACAACGACAACGAATGGCTGGCCCTTACCTCCTGCCAGGTTTTGGGCAATTCCAATCTGTCGGGCTGGGCATCCTGTATGTATGGCCAGCATCTGATTATGGGTTTTGTGACCAATGCCAGCGCCTACAACAATATGTTCAGCACCCAGGCCTATCACTTTGGCCGCTATATCCGGCAGAACTACTCCATGCCCCAAGCCTGGTACAAAGCCTGTGACGTGGCCCAGCGGGGACGCACCACCCGCACGATCATCAATGAACTGGCCTGCCTGAATGACAAGCCCAATTCCGGCCAGGTCTGTGCTGATTCCTTTGACACGGATTGGTGGTATCAGACCCATTCCTGCGGCACGGAAACAGCCATCTCTGTGCCCAGCGAGGACATCCGCACACTGCCAGTGTACCGCATGGCTCCCTACGGCCTCGATGAGGCCAAAGCAGATTTCAGCAACCTGGGCAATGTGTTCGGCATTCCAGTCACCGCCACACTCACCGCTCGTGTGCAGGATCAGATTGCCAGCGACTATTTCACGGGCACGGCGGGCGCTCTTTCGTTGGAACTGGACAAAGGCAGCGGTATCTTCAGCTTCTCCGATCTGGACCAGCTATGGACCGCGACCCAGGCAGAGCAGGCCATGGCCGTCAACGCCGCGTCGGCTGATTATATCGACAGCGATGATGCCCGCACGATCGCTGACAATTTTCTGCGCACAAACAATCTGAACGGTACTGGTGCCACCTTCTACGAAGTGATCTCTGACACCATTTCCAGCCAGATTGACACTGCCGATCCCGTCAGGGCCGCGCAACTGGTGGCCGAGGGCGAACAGACGCCCCTGCTCTGGCAGGTCATCTACTCCCGCCGTTTGACAGCCACTGTTGTCAGCGCAGCCGGGCTATCGGAAGAAATTCAATTCTCGGTTGTTGGGCCAGGGGCCAAGCAGAAGGTCTATGTGCCGGTGACAGCCGGCGTGGGCGCGGCCAGCATCCTGGAGACCAAACCCGTGGGTGTGCTGGGCGGTTGGCGGGAAGTTGCCCCTGCCGTCAACGCGGCCACGGGGGATGCCTTGTCGGTTGCCATTCTGACCGCCGATCAGGTGAGGGAACTCTACATGGCCCTGCCCGAAGATGTGACCCTGAACGACGTGCCCCTGGATGTGTCGAAACGGGAGATCATCAGCCACACAATCGCTTATTGGGAAGAGGCCAGCGGCGTGAGCCAGGGCCAACTAATCCCGGTCTATGAGTTGAAAGTCAATATGACCGAGCGGGAAAGCCAGGCTGTGGTCGAGGAATTCGTCTATGTGCCGGCCAGCGAACTCTATATGCGTCCTCTGGCGCGCATTGTCGGAACCCCCACCCAGCCGGTGATCGCGGGCACGGCCATAACACTGACCGCGGCCGATGCCACCCAAACCCTCCGCACCCTCAAACTGGCCGATTTCGACATTGCGCTGGGAACCGGTGAATATTCCTACGAGTGGTTCCTGGACGGGACAAAGATCGGCAACGGCCAGGTGTTGAAAGATTATGTCGTTCCCCTGAGCACAGATCAGCGGGACATTGCGTTGACCTTCGAAGTGCGGGTGACCGATACTTCCAGCCCGAACCAATCTGCCTCCACCGACCGCGTCACGCTGGCTGGCAGCCGGGGCATCTATCTGCCCACTGTCAACCGCTAACCTTTCTGTTCGCGGGGCGGCACTGATTGCAGTTCGCAATCAGTGCCGCCCCTTTTCCTATCCCCCATTTGTACGCGGTTCTGAGATTCTTCTGTTTGTCCACGCTTCTTTCTTCACATTCCCTCCACATTCCCCTCATACGCTCCTAATCCGGCCCGACTACGATAGAGCCATCACAGCAGACAAGAGGCAGCACGAACAGCCCGCTGTGAAGTACCGGTACAGTACATTGTGAATGGTTCAAGTCCAACCGAAACAGGAGAAACAGAATGAACACGCGAATGAAGAAGTACAGCGGTATCGTCGGTGTGGCTCTGGTGGGTGTACTCACTTTCAGCGCCATCAGCTTCGCCCAGACCTCCGACACATCCACCAGCAGCGCGCCGGTTGTCGAGCGTATCCAGCAGGGCTTTCAGAATGGCTTCGAGCGCGGCGGCCCTGGCGGGCGGGGGGGTCCCGGTGGTCCTGGCGAAATGCGCGGCGAGCGCCACGCCGAGGTGGCCGAAGCCCTGGGAATGACTGTCGAAGAGTTGCAGGCGGCCATCCAAAACGGTCAGACAATTGAGGAGATCGCGGCGGAGAAAGGCGTGGATCTGCAAGCCTTTGCGCTGGAACAGGCCACGGAGCATCTGGCCCAGGCCGTGACCGATGGCAAATTGACCCAGGAAGAGGCCGACGCTAAACTGGCCGAAATCCAGACCGCGATTGAGAACGGTGAATTTCCGGGCCGACACGGCTTTGGCCCCGGCAACCACGGACCCCGTGGCGAGCGTAACGGCGCTTTGGCCGAGGCTCTGGGGATGACCCAGGAAGAATTGCGGGCGGCTGTCCAGAACGGCCAGACCATCGAAGAGATCGCAGCCGAAAAGGGCGTGGATTTGGAAGCCTTCCAGGCCGAGCAACAGGCTGAACATCTGGCCCAGGCCCAGGAGCGGCTGGCCCAGGCCGTGGCCGACGGCAAGCTGACCCAGGAAGAGGCCGACGCCAAACTGGCCGAAATCCAGGCAGCGATTGAGAACGGCGAACGCCCGGAATTTGGCGGACGCCGTGGCCCCGGTGGTCAACGCGGCCCGCGGGGTGGAGAGAACAGCGTGCCCTTCAACGGCAACGGTACAACCAATCCTAATCTGTAACGGCTGCGGGGTATGTTACCTCAACATCGCAAGAAGGAACGTGACAGGAAGAAACCTGGCGAGATAGAAAGTGAGGGGTGGGCCACTGGGCCACCCCTCACTTTTGTTTGACACGGAGCCTCCCGCCAGCAGCCGTTTATCTGACTGCTGGCTTTGGCATTACACGGCTACGAGCCGTTGTTTTCACCAGCACCATTGGTCCATTATGTCAGAATCGGAGACGCACTGTGCTTACTCTTCGCTTCTGGGCGAGTGCGTACCGGCTCTGCCAGGGCATCTGTTTCTCCATCGTGCTGTCCGTTGGCGTTCGCTGTTAGCAGTCCGTTGCGGATATGTAGATCGCGCTGTGGGAACGGAATCTCAATCCCGTGTTCCTGAAACGCGTCCCAAATCATCAGTCGCAGTTCAGATGCCACCTTGCCCTTGAGCAGTGCATCCTCCACCCAGGCTAAAACCACAAAATCAATACTCGAATCGCCAAAATTTAACAAAGGCGCCAGCGGTGCAGGATCGTGCGAAATATCTGGATGGCTAAGCGCCGTCTCAATCAGAATTTTCTGCACCTGTGATACATTTGAACTGTAACTGACCCCAATTTCCACCCGCGTGCGGCAGCGCCGGCTCGTACGTGTATACGTCGTTACCGTAGTATTGAGCCAATCCTGATTGGGCACAATCAACTCCACATTATCAAATGTCCTTACGACCGTTGACCGGATGCTGATCTTGTCCACCTCGCCCTCTTTGCCACCGATCTCGACCCAATCCCCTGGCCGCACCGTGCCCTCGAAGAGCAGGATGATTCCGCCCAGGAAGTTCTTCAACACATCCTGTAACGCAAACCCCACACCCACCGACAGCCCGCCCGTAATCGCCGCCACTGTCGTGACATTCAAACCAATAACGCGCATGACAATCACCAGACCTACGGCGATCATGACATAGCCCCATAAGGCCAGCGACGCCTGAACCGCGCCCGGGTTGCCGTGATCTCCCCGTGATAAGAGCGGCTGCAGAAAATCCTTCAGCGCATCCAGCAGGACGACCCATAAGTAAAAACCGACCGTCGCTGCAAAGAGACCCCCAAGCGTAATAGGCGCATCAAAGATTGGGAGCACCGGAATTGCGGCCAGCGTCTCAAGCTGCACCAATTTGTTGAGAATCAGCAGCACTACCACAATCACAGCAAGCGGAACCAGCAGCTTGCGCTGGTGTTTTTCTACGATCTCGTCATCAAAGAGCGAATATAGCGTCCCCACAACAACTTGATAGCCCAGATAGAGCCACAACATCGAGACGAAATCTTCCAACAGGCCAAAGAAGAACCAGCCCTGAATCCGAAATAGCTGGAGCACTGCGTAGGTCGCAGCCAGGCTGAGGAGCGGATGTAACATCTGCACGCCCAGATGCCACAGCCAATGCAACAGCCGAACGGCGACAGGGCGCGGTTTCTGTTCTTCAATGTATGGCCCCCGAACGGCCAGTGCCTCTTCCTCCAAAGGCTCATCACGCTCGTCTTCCTCATCTTCGACCTGTTGTCTTTTTAATAACGATCGCAGAAAGCGCGCCACAAGACCCGTACTGCCCAAAATAAGCAGGATCGCCAATAATTGCTGCCGAACGACATCCCGCCCCAGAAATTTGATGACAATTTGAACAAGATCGGTCAGGATTCGGAAATCGTCGCCTGGTTGCATATGCTCTACTCATCCCCTTCGCTGACAAATCCATTTGCGACATCAACCCGTTCCACAAAGGCTGCCATCGCTTCATCTATCGCCATACCCTCCAACAACACATCGCGGTACAATATATCAGCTTCACGCTCGATCGTCGCAAAACGCGCGTTTTCGGTCACAACAGTCGCTGCCTTTGCCTGCTCGCGGAAACCATTCAGCAAGGGATAATCGCCGAGCGCGATATTGACCAGCGCTGATACGTGTACGCCCGTATTCAGCAGAATTGTCTGGTTGGCTGTGCTCGTCAGGAAACGACCAAATGCCAAAGCAACGGCAGCCTGTGCATCTGTTATCTTACTGTTCACCATCAGACCCCGCACCTGCAATATCGGGCTGCCCGGTCCCCGGCTGCCGGCTGGTAGTGGTGCCACACGGATACGGTCATGGCCCATTTCCTCGCGCAGGCGTACTAACGACCAAGGCCCGCTGACCAAATAGGCCGCATTCCCATTCGCAAACCGATCCTCAGATGTTTTCCACTCCAGATCCAACGCGATCCCGGGCTGGCCTTGTTGGGAACGCAACCAGACCAGCCACTTGCGTAAACCTTCGACTTTCAACAGCGCGCCGCTGACAGGATCAAATTCAAAATCGCCAAAGGGCGCTATGCCCCAATACCCATAGAAGAAGCTCGCCGGCATGGCAAAGGAACGGTCTCCCGCTGTACGCAGCGGTATTTCCTCCAGATCAAAAAGCGGCTCTGGCGCCAGCTCGAAATTGCGGTAGAGCGCCAGGACTTCCACCGATTCTGGCAGGGCGTACAGGCGTCCGCCAATCCGCATCGCTTCCGCTGAACCCGGTATGAATCTCTGCAGAAAATCCGACTCCACCATATCACTCAGGTCCCGGATCAGTTGGTCATCGGCCAATTGCGCTGTGATCCGCGTCGATTCCAACAGCATATCGGGACCTTCACCCTCCTCAAGCGCGCGCCGGTAGATCGCAACAACCCTTTCCTGGTTGACTTGCTCGATCTGTATGCGCACGCCCAGACAAATCTGTTCATACGCGTTGCCGATCCGCTGCATCGCATCCGCTTCGGTGCCTTCCAACGTATGCCACAACAGCAGCTCTGTCGTACGCAACACATCTGTCTCGCTCGTGTCCGGACAGAATTGCTCATTGCTGCTGGTTCGTACGGTCAGGTGAAATTGGTCTGCCAACAACTGTGTGATCGTCGCTACCGCCGGCTGTGAAGAGATCGTACCGGCCAACGCCTGGGTGTAGATGGCGCGCACCTCCGAAGTCAAATCGGACAGCGTTTTCCACATGTCCATCCGTTGCATGGGGATGGGGATTGCTGTACGGCTTTGGCGGCCAAGTTGGTTGACAAAGTCTGGCAAATTGCGGCGATAGCGAACCTGATTGAGCACAGGCAGACGACCTGTAGGCTCTGCCAACAAACGACTCTGTTGCTGCGTATTCGTCAGGAAGTTCACCACTGCCAACGCCAATTTGGTCTCTTCCGCGCTGGCGGCGCGGCTAAACCCAAAGGCATCCACATGCAGAATGGGTCCTGCCGCGCGTTCGTTTGGACCACTGGGCAACGCAGCAATACCCAATTCCTGCACACCAATCACCCCTTGCAAACGCAGCATATCCAACGAAGTGCCTACCAGAAAATCAAGTTCGCCTGCCTCAAAACGCGCCCGCAGCGGCTCATATTTCTTGTCCAGTACAACGCCCGGCACGCTCTGCAAGGATTTCAGAAAGTCCACCCAGTTCAGGAAACCGCCCTCATTTAACGCCAGATTCCCTTCCGCATCGAACAGGCTGCCGCTAAACGCGCCTACGCCCCAAAATGCATCCACCAACTCTGTGCTGATTCCAATCGTTTTGCCCCCGTCGACTGCATCCAACAACGCGTCCAATGTCTGCGGTGCTTGCATCACCCGCGCCCGGTTATAAAAGAGCACCTGGGTATGGAGCGTAAAAGGCAGACCGTAGAGCAGGGATCCGCTCTGTACCGTGCTCAATGGGCCAGGGAGGAACCGTTCCGTATCCACATCCGAGCGTCCGGCCAAGTTACGCAACAGCCAGGCATCTGCCAGTTCATCGATGTTGCCTGCATCGGTCAACACAATGTCTGGACCCAATCCACCTGAGGCAAAATCCTTGACCGAAGCCACCAATTCTTCTGTCGGCATGGCAATACTAATGATCGTGACGCCGGGATTTACTTCGCGGAATCGATCGATCAACCGTGACAGCGTCTGTACGCTGCCGCCCTGCCAGTCGTGCCAGAGCAAGAGACGTCCGCTAAGCTGACCGTCGATCGACGGCTGATCGCCCGAACGTTGTAAAGGATTGCAGGCAACAAGAATCACTATTATAACCAGCAACAATAGCCAGCGGACAAGTGTGCCACGCAATGACACACGGGAATAGTTTCGCATAATCCGTTTCTGTATAAGGTGTGAGTAGAGAGCGTAGCTTTTGTGCAACCGGAGGCCGATCTGCCGGAAAATCGTCAAAAATGAGCGGTTCTGCTGTCGTCTCGGCTTGCATTGCCTGCTCGTCAATATAGCACACGTTACTTCAGATCGAAGCTTTTTGCAATAGAATCCCCTGTGGCTGCAGGGCTTTTCAAAAGTCCGTTATGAACGCTGAAATCACCTACAATCGAGCGGCAGACCTGATCTTGTAAGTGCATCTCACAGGTGTGGGTATCGCATCCGACGTCCTGGCCGCTGCGCTCAGATTGTACGGTTCTGCCCAATCACGCGACTTTTGAAAAGCCCTGCTGTGGCTGCAGGGCTTTTCAAAAGTCGAGAGAGCAAAAAACTCCAAATATTTGTAGACTGGAGGTGACGAACCATCGCCAAGCAAACAAGAGGAGTTTTAGCAAAGTCACGTAGAAACCAGGAGTTTCATGGAAAATCTATAACGCCAAGAGGAAAAGGAGCAATACCGCAAAGAACTCAGTCCCTCCTTGGCATCCCTGCATCTTTGTGCCTAAGCGTTATAAATAGATCCTCTCACCTTTTATTGACTGATAAAAAACTCCTAGTTTCCATCAGGTTTTGCTATAGCTATGGATAGTATCACGGCTTTCATTACCGGACACATTGTAGAATAGGAAAAAAGTTGTCACTCAAGTAAGCTCGATAGGTTGATATCCATTAGAAAGGAGCAAGAAATGAGTGACAACCGTAAACGATATCGTGCCATCCATATGAAACTGATGCAACTACACAACTACCCAGTAGGAAGAGTTGCCCAGCGAATTGCTGTATTGGCTGGCTACATCAGCGGAATTGTAGGCAGCCGCAAGATACACAATCGAGAAGTAGCCAAACAATCCGGTTTGCGTGCGACTGTAGAAAGTCGGATAAAGCGGATCGGACGCTGGTATCAGAATGAGGCAGTAGGCTACGAGGTAGAGTACCTGCCCTATGTGAGACCATTACTGGAAGAACTGGCCCAGTACCCGCTTGCCTTGGCTATGGATGCCACGGGAATCGGGCGTAATTGTATGGCACTGATGATTCATGTGATATATGAACGGCGTGCCATTCCCATCTGCTGGACAGTGATCGGTCAACCCAAGGGCCATTCACCTGCCGAGGTCCACGTCCAACTGCTGGAACAGGTTCGCACTATCCTGCCCGAAAACTGCGAAGTTGTATTTTTGGGCGATGGCGAATTCGATAGTGTGGAGCTACAGACCTATTTGCGCGACCTGCCCACCTGGGATTATGTCAGCCGCACAGCTAAGAGTACCCAGTTGGAAGTGGAAGGCGAAATCACTTCTTATGCGGAGCAAGGCGCTTTCCTGCAACCTGGTGTTTGCCTCTCCATGCCCGATGCACTCTTCAGTCAACAGGCATTTGGCCCTGTACATGCGGTTCTTCACTGGGGCAAACAGTATGAAGAACCGCTCTATTTGGTGACATCCTTCGAGTTGGCCGAGGAGGCTTGTCACTGGTACAGCTTGCGTATGCGTATTGAGACTTTCTTTTCTGACCAGAAAAGTCGCGGCTTTGGTCTGGACAAGACCCACATCAGCGATCCGGCCCGCCTTTCCCGCTTGCTCATCGCCGCCTGCCTTGCTTACATTTGGATGATCTATCTCGGCGTTCAGGCCCACGTGCGAGATATGGTTCCCATCCTCCACCGGGCAGACCGCTGTGATTTGAGCCTTTTCCAACTTGGGCTTGACTACCTTCACTATTTCCTTGAAGAGGAATCAGACATCGACATCTCCTTTTCCTTACCTGCCCAATTCCTCTATCAGAAATGTGTCCGGTAATGAATGACTTTTGAAAAGCCCTGAAGCAGCGCAATGGGCAGCATCAGGCAGGGGGCAAGGGCGAAAAGTGGAGACGCAGGGCCTGGCGCGCGGCCTCCACATCCCTGGACTGCAAGGCCAGTAGAATTCTGCGGTGTTGCACTTCCAGCCTATACTAACCGTCGGCCAATGGCTACTTCGGGGGAGAAGGTGCGCATCTGATCGAAATACTGGTTGATGAGGGTTGCGAACTGGATGATGGCTGGATTGTGGGTGGCCTGGATCAGGTGCAGGTGAAATGCCCGGTCCTCTTTCAATACGGCTTGGCTGTCTGCCGCGCGCCGGGCCATCCGATCCACCAGTTTGCTCAACGCCAGAAAATCGTCTTCGGTCAACCCCAGCACCACCCATTCCACGGCCCCGATCTCCAGCGCGATGCGCGCCTGATATATTTCGTGGCGTGTGACATTCAGTTATATGGATGGCTGTGGCAGAGGAGATTAGCTGGGGGCGATTGGTCAGGAGTATACCAATGCCCACCCGGCGCTGGATTATACCTTCGGTCTCCAGTTGGGCCAGGGCGCTGCGCACGACTGTGCGGCTCACTTCCAACAGTTCGCTGAATTTGCGCTCAGAGGGCAGACGATCGCCCACGGCTACCTCGTTGCGCAAGATATTGTAGACCACTGCTGTCATAGCAAACATATCACGCTTTTTTATGGGTGTCAATCAAAGGTTTGATGACAAAATCTGCCTCTTTCTTAATTTGCTTCCCCTTTCTATCTGTGCTATTCTCTTGATTTGTGACAATCATCGACTGGTCTGTTCGCGGGCAGCGCGCCTCTGGAGTCAGCCAGTTGTTTTTCGACCAATCAATAGAGGCGGTGAACCCATGACCAATGCATTGATGGAATCCCTTAAACCGGAAGCCAACCCCAACATACCGGAGATTGATGCGGGCGACACTGTGCGTGTCCACCAGCGCATCACCGAAGGCCGCAACGAGCGTATTCAGGTTTTTCAGGGTGTAGTGATTGCCAAGCACGGCGGTTCCAGCCCCAGCGCCACCTATACTGTGCGGCGCACAGGAACCCATGGCGTGGGTGTCGAGCGCTCATTCCCTCTCTACAGCAAAGCAGTGGAGAAGGTGGAAGTGTTGCGCAAGGCCAAAGTACGCCGGGCACAGCTCTACTATCTGCGCGATTTGCAGGGCAAGGCTGCCCGCCTGAAGGAAAAGCGCTTTATCAGCGTGTAGTGTCCCCAGGGCAGAAACGAATGAAACCAGAAGCACCGGCGTATCGTCGGTGCTTTTTGTGTTCAGGGTCTGTGTTCAGGGGTGGGCGCACGTTCAGTTAATTTTCCATTTGGCTAAAAAGCGCGTATGATACGAGCAATGCACATTCTTCGCCTCTTTGCCGTCTATCTCCGCCTGGGACTTCTGGGCGAAATGGAATATCGGGCCAACTTCTGGATCAATCTGCTCCAATCCTTTTTGGAATTGGGTGTGGCGCTGGCCGGGCTGGCTGTGGTCTTTGATCACACAGACACCTTGGGCGACTGGAAACCGGACGAACTCCTGGCGCTGGTCGGCGTCTACTTTCTCATCGCGGGGATGATCCGTTCGCTGGTGCGCCCCTCCATGCAACTCTTTATGGAGGATATCCGCAAAGGGACGCTGGATTTCAAGCTCACCAAACCGGAGGATGCCCAACTGTTGGTCAGCATCCAACGGGTGGAAATCTGGCGGCTGGTGGATGCCGTGGTGGGAATAATTGTGCTGAGTATCGCACTCTCCCGCATCGGCGCACAGATCGGCCTGACCGACGCGCTGATCTTTGGCGTTACGCTCGTCGCGGGCGGGCTGATTGTCTACAGTTTCTTTATGATTTTGGCGACCTGTGCCTTCTGGTTTGTGCGCGTCGAGAATATTCTGGTCATTTTCGATTCCATGTACCAGGCGGGGCGCTGGCCGGTGACAATCTATCCGACCTGGCTGCAATGGATACTCACTTTTTTGGTTCCAGTCGCTTTTGCCACCACAGTGCCCGCCTCCGCCCTGACATCCCGCATTGAAGCGGGTCTGCTGGCCAGTTCTGTCGGTCTGGCCATTGGCCTTTTCGTGGCAGCCCGCCTTTTCTGGCGCTATGGCCTGCGCTTCTATTCCGGCGCGTCGGCCTAAAAGCTATTGCAAGCAAACGAATTCACAACTTCCAACCACCCACTATCTCCAACGACAATGCGAGTTCCTATGCACATTCTCTTGACTTCTGCTGCGTCTTCCCTGGCGCAAAGGTTGGCCGAACAGTTGGCGACCGAACACACCCTCCGCCTGACCGAACGACAGATGCTGGTTTCTGAACACGAATTTGTCCTCTCCTCTCTGGGCCACGACGCGTCGACGAATCTGTTGGTGCGGGGGATGGACGCGATTGTCCACGTGGATGCGATGCCAGCGGACACCGACACCGGCGCGCAGATCGACCAGTCCACCCGTTGCACCTACAATCTGCTCCTGGCCGCGGCTGCCGAAGGGGTCAGACGGGTGGTCTATCTGAGCACACTGGAGTTGATGGCCGCCTACGACGGCTATCTCTACGACACCCGCTGGCAGCCCCGGCCCACCACCGCGCCGCCGACGCTGACAAAAAGTTTGGGCGAATCCACCTGCAAAGAATTCGCCAGGGAGAGCAAAGTGGCCGTGACTGTTTTGCGTCTGGCCAACGACGCTACACCCGCCTCCATCTCCGCGGCCATTGCCGATGCGCTGACCAGTGATGGCCCGGCCTGGCACATTGTTCACGTGGAATAGCTTCTGACGAAGCCGCGGACATTTCTCGGAAAATTCACAACGTATCTGCCGCGGGGCACGCGGCTCCGCGCCGAACCCTTCTCTTTCCAACTGTTCATCCTTCTTTGGGAGTTCTCCTATGAATGTTCTCATTCTTGGCGGTGTGGGTATGCTCGGCCCGTATGTGGTCCGGCATTTGGCCCCCCATTACAATCTGCGCATCACCGACATAACCCCGCCTGCTGATCCCCTGCCCGGCGAGTTTGTGCAGGTGGACGCGGCCAACCGGTCGCAGGTGCTGGCCGC
This sequence comes from Caldilineaceae bacterium, assembly GCA_019637685.1. Lineage (GTDB taxonomy): Bacteria > Chloroflexota > Anaerolineae > Caldilineales > Caldilineaceae > JACQGT01. The sequence goes on from JAHBVF010000017.1 coordinate 83,956, forward strand.
GGCCGAGGGTATGGATGCTATCATCAATCTCTCCGTCCTGCGCCAAGACCGCAAACTGGCCTTCGACGTAAATACATTGGGCTGCTATCACGTGATGGAGGCCGCGGTCACCCACGGCATCCGCCGGGTGATCAACACCGGTCCTCACTTCACCCTGGCCGGGCGCAGCTACGAAACCTTCGACTACGACATCGGCCCGGATATCCCCCCCCAGCCCGGCACGAATCTCTATGCGCTGAGCAAATCTCTCGGCCATCAGATCAGCCGGGTCTATGCCGAGCAGCACGACATTTTTGTGCAGATGTATCTCTTCTACAACTTCCGCGATCCGGCAGATATTACGCCGGGCAGCCGTCACGCCCCCTTTTCCATTTCCTGGGAGAATGCCGCCGAAGTCTTTTCCCTGGGGTTAGAGATTCCTTTCGAGAAGCTGCCCTCCCGCTGCGAAGCGTTCAATATCTTTACGGACATGCCCCACGGCAAATTCAGCAACGAAAAGGCCAAGCGCATTCTCGGATTCCAGCCCAGAAACGACATTGCCGGACTGTGGACGAAGGGATAGGGAATGGCGGAATCGATGAGATAAGGGAGGACATATCCTCCCGAACTCCATTCACCCGGCCCGATTGTATGGGTCCATTGCAAAAAGGGTGATTTCTCCAGCGGAGACGCCGAGGCGCGGAGAATTTTCGGAGAGAATCCTTCTTGGAGTCTACTGCAAAAAGGTCAATTTCACCGCGGAATCGCAGAGGGTGCGGAGGCAACGCGGCGAGATTCAGGAGAAAAACGCCGCGAACCTCCGCGTTCTCCGCGGTGAGTGTAGAGGCTTTTTGCAGTGGAGTCATTGTATCAAATCGCAAGAATCTGCCGCGCCCCTGTCGATTTCCGTCTCCCCCATTCGTCGTAATAGCAGAAGGGCGAAGGGTTCGCCCGCTGTTCCACCCAAAGGAGAGGAATCCCATGCACTACATCTGCCTGATCTACACCAACGAAGCCCAGGACGCCAATGCCAGCGAAGCTGAGCAGCAGGCCGTAATGGGGGCCTATTATCAGTTCAGCGAAGCCGTCAACAAAGCGGGAATCAACAAAGGCGGCGACGCGCTGATGCCCACCAGTATGGCAACGACTGTGCGCGTGCGCGACGGCAAAACAATCACCACGGACGGCCCCTTTGCCGAAACCAAAGAACAACTGGGCGGCTACTATATTCTGGACTGCGCCAATCTGGACGAGGCCATCGAATGGGCGGCCAAGATTCCCGGCGCGGCGATCGGCTCGATCGAAGTGCGCCCGGTGATGGTGTTTGACCAGTAGAAAACCAGCGGCAATTGGGCAGTGGACAGGGAGTATTTACAGTGGGCATTGGACGCCTCGGCTCCCTGTCCACTGCCCAATTGCGATATACCCCTCGGGCCATAGATGAATCAACCCGCCAGCCACCTCGCCATCGAACAGACCTTCCGCCAAGAGTCGGGCCGCGTGCTGGCCGGGCTGATTAGCTGGCTGGGCGGTGATTTTGAGATGGCCGAAGATGGCCTGCAAGACGCGCTGATTGTGGCGCTGGAACGCTGGCCCGCCGAAGGCATTCCCCGCACCCCCGCGGCCTGGATCACCACCACTGCCCGACGCAAAATTATTGATCGCCTGCGCCGACGGCGCACACTGGCCGCCAAGACGGAAGTTTTGGCCCAGGAAGAAGCCCTGCGCCGTACAGGTGCAGAGGAGAATGAAGTGAACCACATCGCAGATGAGCGGCTGGCCCTCATCTTTACCTGCTGTCACCCGGCGCTGGCCGAAGAGGCACAGATCGCCCTGACTCTGCGTACATTGGGCGGGCTGACCACCGACGAAATTGCGTCGGCCTTTCTGGTCCCCGTGCCCACAATGGCCCAGCGGCTGGTGCGGGCCAAACGCAAAATCAGCAAAGCGGGCATCCCCTTCCGGGTTCCGCCCTCCCATCTGCTGGCCGAGCGGCTGGACGCGGTGATGAGCGTCATCTATCTCATTTTCAGCGAAGGCTACGCGGCCAGCTCTGGGGACGCGCTGATCCGGTTGGAACTCTGCGCCGAGGCCATCCATCTGGCCCAGGTGTTGGTCCAATTGCTGGCCGAAGACCCGGCCCTGGACGAGGAGCCGGAGGTGCTGGGGCTGCTGGCGCTGATGCTTCTCCACGATTCCCGGCGGGATGCCCGGCTTGGCCCGGACGGAGAAATGGTGCTGCTGGAAGAACAGAATCGCGGCCTGTGGAAGCGGGAGCAGATTGGCCTGGGCATGGGGCTGGTGGAGCGAGCGTTAGGGCTGGGACGGCCTGGCCCCTATCAGATTCAGGCCGCGATTGCCGCGCTGCACGGGGAAGCCCAGACCGCGGCAGAGACCGACTGGCCACAGATCGCGCTGCTCTACGACGCGCTCTATCGGATGCATCCGTCTTCGGTTGTGGAGTTGAACCGGGCTGTGGCCGTGGCAATGGCAAATGGCCCCCAGACCGGTCTCGGCTTGCTGGACGATCCGGAGTTGGCCCTGGCCCTGGACGGCTATCACTTCTACCACGCGGCCCGGGCCGATCTGTTGCGCCGGCTGGGGCGCTGGGAAGTGGCGCGGGTGGCCTATCAGCGGGCGCTGGAACTGACCCAAAACGATGTGGAACGGCGTTTTCTCCAGCGCAGGCTGGTGGAGGTGGGAGAAACTGAGCAGATGTAAAAGGGCTATTGGCTCCTATCCTTTCCCCCGCACCACCCGGCCTGGCGTCGCGCCCGTATGCGTACCGTCCTGCAACACCCGCTGGCCGTTCACCCAGACATCGCGCACACCCACCGATAGCTGGTGGGGATCGGTGAAAGTGGCCCGGTCGTTGACAGTGGCCGGATCAAAGATCACCACATCCGCGTAGCAGCCGACGCGCAGATGTCCCCGTTCCCGCAGGTTGAGCCGATCGGCCACCGCGCCGCTCATCTTGCGCACGGCATCCTCCAGTGTGATAATCCCCTCTTCCCGCACATATTTGCCCAGCACCCGCGGATAAGTTCCATAGGCCCGGGGGTGATACGGCCCATTGGCCTTGGCCCAGGCCGGGTCGAAGCCGCCGGCGTCGGTGGAGATTTTGATCCAGGGCTGGGGCAGTTGCAGGCGCAGATTTTCTTCGGTCATGGAAAAATAGATGGTGCTGATGCGCTGCCCTTCGGAAATGAGCAGATCGATGGCCGCGTCCAGCCAGTGCTGGCCCCGGCTTTCGGCAATCTCGGAGAGGCGCTTGCCCACGTATGGCTGGTTCTCCGGCTTGTGAAAACCGATGGGCATCACCCCTTCCGGCCCCGCGTCAGAGGTCAGCCCCCGGTGCGCGCCGCCGGGGGTGAGCAGTTCGCTGTGGATACGCCGCCGCGCTGCCGGGTCCCGCAAAGTCTCAAAAAGTTTGCCGTCGGCCGCGGTCCAGGTGGGCATGACCGCGGCCAGCCCTGTGCCAGAAGCGGCGTAGGGGTACATATCCGCGGTGACGTCCAAGCCCTGGCCGCGGGCTTCGTTGATACGGGCGATGACCGACGCCATTTTGTGCCAGTTGGACTGGCCCGCGGCCTTCAGGTGATAGATTTCCACGGGCAGATCGGCTTCCCGCCCGATGCGCAGGGTCTCTTCCAGCACCTCAAATATGTGGTAGGATTCCGAGCGCATGTGGGTGATGTAGAGGCCGTGATGACGGCTGACGACTTTGCAGACTTCGATCAGTTCTTCGGTTTCGGTGTAGGAATCCGGCGGGTAAATGAGCGCGTAGGAGACGCCGAACGCGCCGTCTTCCATCGCCTGGGCCATCACCCGGCGCATTGTGTCCAACTCATCCGGTGTGGGGCGGCCCATCTCCATCCCTTTGGCAACTGTGCGCAGAGTGCCGCCGCCCAGAAACGAGCCCACATTGGGCGAGACGCCCGCTTCTTCGTAGGCGGCCAGCCAGTCGCCGAAGCGCTGCCAGCCCCGCATCCGCGCCTGCCACTCGTCGGACAGTCCCAGAATGAAAAGGGCGTTCTCCATCGGGTCGGTGTTGCGCCCGGCCACGGGCGCGGGGGTCCAGGCTTCCCCCATAATTTCAGTGGTGATGCCCTGGGTGATTTTGGAGAGACAGCGGCCATCCACCATCAGGGGCAGGATGGCGTGGCTCTGGATGTCGATGAAGCCGGGGCAGACGACGTGGCCGGTGGCGTCTACGACTTCGGCGCAGTTCTCGGCGGGGATGCTCCCCGGCGGCGCGATGGCGGCGATGCGGTCGGCGGCCAGGGCTACGTCGCCGTAGCGCCACGGGTTGCCGGAGCCGTCGATGATGCGGGCGTTGCGGATGAGGGTGTTGTAGTTTGGCATAGGTTTTGGGGTATGGGAAATTGATGATTCAATGTTGGGCGCGTGTAGGATACCTGATGGGGCGGCGGAGTGCAAGGGCAAGGCAAGTGCGACCGTGCGGGCGTGCCCGTTGGCTGTGGAAACAGGGGACTTCCGCACGCGGAGGGGTATATGCCAACTGTCCGGCTGCAAGTCGGACATGGACAAGAGTGTCAACCTCCGCAGCCATCAGGAACGTTTTTCTTCTGCACAATTTTGTGGTATAAACAGTCATAGCTGCGGCAGATTTGTTCCGTTTGGGTAGAGGCAGTAAACCGGTTTTCAAAAAGCGGCTGTTTCTTCTCAATCGGTTCAATGTTTAATTTGGCCCTGTTTTTTCCCAAGTCTTCAATCCTCTGTTGTACGAATACTTCGATTCTATCGAAACAATCCACTTGCGTCCTGATCCCTTAGGAGGTGTATCCTTGCAAGCATTCGATTTCGTATCAGCCCAAAGTGTAGATGAGGTGGTCGCGGTTTTGGCTGCCGGGGGCGAGCGAGCCAGGCCACTGAGCGGCGGCACTGATCTGCTCGCCCAGTTGAAGGAAGGCCGGCGTAGCTATGCGACGGTTGTCGATCTGAAGCGGGTTCCCGAATTGATGGAAATTCGCATTGGGGCCGACGGTCTCTGGCTGGGTGCATCCGTTCCTTGCCACATTATCAACAACAACGCCGATATTCAGAAGATGTACCCCGCGCTGCACGACTCCACCGGCCTGATCGGTGGCACGCAGATTCAGGGTCGGGCCAGTCTGGGCGGCAATCTGTGCAACGCTTCCCCCGCTGCCGACGGCATCTCGAATCTAATCGTCCACAGCGTCACCGCCCACATCGCCGGACCCAACGGACGGCGCACCCTGCCGGTGGAAGAGTTCTGTGTGGCCCCCGGTCGTAACGCCCTGAAGACCGGTGAAGTTCTGGTAGCATTGCAATTCCCGGCCCCGGCCAAGAATTTTGGCGCGGCCTATCTGCGCTTTATCCCCCGCAACGAAATGGACATTGCTGTGACGGGTGCGGGCGTGTCGGTTGTGCTGGACGACGACGGCAAGACGATCAAATCGGCCCGTGTCTCGCTGGGTGCGGTTGCGCCCACACCGCTCTTTGTCAAAGCCGCGGGCGACGCGCTGGCCGGACAACCCGTCTCGGAAGAGACATTCGAGAAGGCCGCCCAGATTGCCCAGGACGCGGCCAAACCCATCAGCGACATGCGCGGCACCGTTGCCCAGCGCAAACATCTGTCGGGTGTATTGACCAAACGCGCATTGCGCATCGCCATCGACCGGGCGCGGGGAACCTCGACCGTCGATTCTTTGGGGAGGCTGAACGGAAATGGCTAAGAAAGTAATGGTCCAGACCGTCATCAATAACGACGAAACCACATTTGTGTGTGAGACCCGCCAAACGCTTCTGGAGGTGTTGCGGGACGAACTGGGCATGACAGGAACCAAAGAGGGCTGTGGAAACGGCAACTGTGGCGCCTGTAATGTGATACTCGACGGCGTGCTGGTCAACTCCTGTTTGGTGCTGGCCGTAGAAGTCGAAGGACGTACAGTCACGACGATTGAAGGCGTGGCCGAAGCCGACGGTCTGCACCCGATTCAGCAGGCCTTTTTGGAACACGCGGCCCTGCAATGCGGCATCTGCACACCCGGATTTATCATTTCGTCCAAAGCGCTGCTGGAAAAGAACCCGGACCCCAGCGAACACGACGTTCGCCTGTGGCTGGCGGGCAATCTCTGCCGCTGCACGGGCTACGACAAAATTGTGCGGGCCGTGTTGGACGTAGCCAGCGCGGGGCAAGAGAAAGTAGGCGCATAATGGCAGTGACCGAAAAAGCAGTGCGTACAACCAACGGCTCCAACGGCAAAACCGTTGGCAGCGGTCACAGCCCGGCCACAACGACCCCGGCAGAAGGCTACAATGTGATCGGCAGCCGTCCGGTGCGTCCCGACGGTGTGGACAAAGTGACCGGTCGGGCCGTCTACGGCGCGGATGTGCGCTTGCAGGGACTGCTCTATGGCAAAGTGCTGCGCAGCCCCCACGCCCACGCCCGCATCCTCGCCATCGACACCAGCAAAGCCCAGGCCCTGCCCGGTGTCAAAGCAGTGGTAACAGGCGCGGACCTGCCAACGGCCGCGGACAAAGTGGAAGACCTGGGCGAGAGTGCCATCAATCTGAAGTACCTGAGCGCTAACATTCTGGCCCACGACAAAGCCCTCTATCACGGCCACGCCATTGCCGCGGTGGCCGCGGTGGACAGCCACACCGCGGAAGAGGCCATCGGCCTGATCGAAGTGAAGTACGAAGTGTTGCCCCCAGTGATGACGGTGGATGACGCGCTGGCCGACGACGCGCCCATTCTGCTGGACAATCTGCGCACAGACGAGATGGGCGAGATGGGCAAAAAGCCCACCAATCTGGCCAAGCATTTCCGCCACCAGCGGGGCGATCTGGAAGCCGGTTTTGCCGCGGCCAAAGTCATTGTCGAGCGCAGCTTTCGCACAGAGACAGTCCACCAGGGCTATATCGAACCCCACACAGGCACGGCCCAGTACAACAGCGACGGACAGGTGACGATCTGGGCTACGACCCAGGGCAGTTTCGCTGCACGCAACCAGACTTCCGAGATTCTGGATATTCCCGTCTCGCAAATTAAGGTAATCCCCACGGAGATCGGCGGCGGTTTTGGTGGCAAAATCAATGTCTACCTGGAACCCGTGGCCGTTATGCTTTCCAAGAAGGCGGGCGGCAAGCCGGTGAAACTGGTGATGAGCCGCACGGAAGTTCTCCAGGCCACCGGCCCTACTTCCGGCTCCAACATCCGCATGAAAATCGGCGCGGATGCCAACGGCAAAATCACCGCGGCCCACGCCGAACTCTACTACGAAGCGGGCGCATTCCCCGGATCACCCGTGGGCGCGGCGGCCAACGTGGTGTTGGCTCCCTATGCCATCGACAACCTGCAGGTGGACGGCTACGATATCGTCGTCAATCGCCCCCGCTCCGCGGCCTATCGCGCGCCGGGTGGAACGAATGCAGCCTTTGCCACCGAAAGTGTGCTCAATGAAATCGCCGAGAAGCTGGGCATGGACCAGGCCCACATCCGGCTGATCAATGGGGCCAAGCAGGGCGACCGGCGGCCCGATGGCGTGCAGTACACCGAGCCGGTGGGTCTGCTGGAGACGGTCCAGGCCATTGCCGAGTCGGACCACTACAATACACCCCTGACCGGCAAGTATCAGGGCCGGGGCATTGCCTGTGGCTATTGGAACAACTGGGGCGGCAAGTCCAGCGCCACAGCCATCCTCAACGCCGACGGTACTGTCAGTCTGAACGAAGCCTCCACGGACATCGGCGGCAGTCGGGCCTCCATTGCCATGCAGTTTGCCGAAGCCATTGGTATTGGCTACGAGCAGGTCAAGCCCCGTGTCAGCGATACGGATTCCGTGGCCTACAACGACGTGACCGGCGGCAGCCGCACCACCTTCAGCACAGGCATGGCTGCCCACAATATGGGCGTGGAGATGCTCTCTCAAATGAAGGAGCGTCTGGCCGACATCTGGGAAGTGGATGCCGTGGAGTTTGCCGATGGCAGTTTCAGCGGCGGCGACAACAGCGCCAGCTTCAAAGAGGCAGCCGCGCTGATCTACAAATCCGGTGAGCCGCTGATGGTCAGCTCGACGGTCTATCCTCGCAGCTTTGGCCCCGGCTTCTCCACCCAACTGGCCGATGTGGAAGTGGACCCGGAGACGGGCAAAGTCACAATTCTGCGCTACACCATTGCCCAGGACGTGGGCCGGGCCATCCACCCGTCCTATGTGGAAGGGCAGATGCAGGGCGGTGTTGTGCAGGGCATCGGCTGGGCGTTGAACGAGGAATATATCTACAACGAGAAGGGGCAACTGCTCAACGGCAGCCTGCTCGACTACCGCATGCCCACCGCGCTGGACCTGCCGATGATCGAGACGATTCTGGTGGAAGTGCCCTATCCCGGCCATCCCTACGGCGTGCGCGGCGTGGGCGAGGTGAATATCGTACCGCCGGTGGGGGCCATTGCCAATGCCATCTACAACGCGACCGGTGTACGGATGGAGGCAGTGCCTATGTCCCCGGCGCGTGTGCTGGAAGCAATGGGCGAGAAGAAGTAAACAGTTATCGATGGGCGGGAATCAGTAAGGTATGTACAGCAATGCCACTGATTCCTGCTCGTTGTTCACCTGCTTGGGAGGACGTATGGCCGTAGTCTGGATTCCTGCCCTCATCCGTCCCCTGACCGAAGGCAAAAGCCAGGTGGAGGTGGCGGGTGAGAATGTGCGGGAGATTGTCGAAGCACTGGAAGCTCTCTATCCGGGCGTGGCCGCGCGTATTGTAGAGGATGACCGCATCCGTCCCGGCCTGAGCGTGGCCGTGGACGGCGCGGTGGGCAACAAAGGACTGCGCGAACCCGTGGGACCAGACAGCGAAGTCCATTTTGTCCCGGCCATGACCGGCGGCGCGTAGCTTGGATTGACCGCTCCGTTTCTCCGGATACTGCAACCAAAAGACCCGGCAGATCAGCGCAAGCTGATCTGCCGGGTCTCTGATTGGGTCACCGATAGCAAAAGCAGGAAGCGATCTTCGTAAAAATCGTTCCGTACATTTGACTGTCCTAAGGATTAAGGGCAAATCGTTCCGCACATTTGGCTACTCTGAGAGATTAAAGGCAAATAGAGAGTCGACAGGCTTGCGCCCAGAGTTGTTTCTGTCAATACATAGGATATGGATAGCAGCAGAAACAGGGCAAAACCCATTACAAACCAGATTCGACGATTTGCTAAAAGCGAAAAATTCATGATTCCCTCCGAGAATAGAATTACATACACTTTGCAGGCGCAGGCGGATTATAACAAGCCGGAGACTGAGCGTCAACAATGATGGTAACACGAACGACCCTTGAAATTCATACCGAAACCCCACGGAAATCAGTCTTGCAGTGGCCGGGCAAGCGGCTGTCTGCCGATATCACAACGCCAGCCGCGCGGCTGGCAGAAGGCTTTCCCACTGCCGGTGATGGCGGCGGGCTGTTGCTGCACGGCGACAATCGGGACTCGCTGGCCTGGCTGCTGGCTGAGGGATACGGCGGCAAAGTTCAGCTCATTTACATCGACCCTCCCTATGATTCGGGTGTGGCGTGGACCAGCCGGGTGCGGCTGCGGGGCGAAGGCGCGATTGTCATCGGCGAGCGGGCCGAATATGCGGATAGCTGGCCGCCGGGGGGGTATCTTCAATTTATGGCCGAACGTCTGCTTTTGTTGCGGGCGCTGCTGGCCCCCAACGGCACAATTTGGCTGCACTGCGATCACCGCCGCCAGAGCCATCTGTACCTGCTGTTGGAAGAAATCTTTGGCCCGGAATGCTTTCTGAATACGATTGCCTGGCGTAGCCAGACCGCACGCGGGGCCAAAGTCCACGCCCGCTACTTTCCCCACAGCACCCATTATATCCACATCTTTGGCCGTTCCTCCGACCGCGCTCCGGTCTGGAATCCGCCCAAGCGGGAGATTGTCCTGAGCCGGGCCGAAGCCGCGGCCCAATTTATGGAGGATGAGGGCGGCTTCTTTCGCACCTCCCATCCGGGCAGCTATCGTTTTGAAAAACTGGTGGAACTGCACGGCGCGGGGCGAGTCTATGCGCCCTATGGGGGCGAAGTGATTGTGGACGAAGCGGCGCGCCGGGTCTATGGCTCCAACGGGGGCAACATCGGCATCAAATACTATCTGGAAAAACGGGGGCGCAGTCATTTTGTCGTCACCCGGGCCGTGGACAACCTGTGGGAGGACCTGCCCGGCCTGGGCACAATCCCCAGCGAAGATGTGAATTACCCCACCCAGAAGACGACGGGGCTGTTGCGTCGCATTATCCAGACGGCAACAAATCCCGGCGATCTGGTGTTGGACGCGTTTGTTGGCTCTGGCACGACTGTGGCCGTGGCAGAGGAATTGGGCCGTCGCTGGATCGGGTGCGATGCCAATTGGCGGGCAATAAGAACCAGTCAGTTGCGGGTGATGGGTGGGGAGATTTGGCGGGTGGGGGATGAGCAGGTGGCCGGGGGACAGGGTGAAGGGGTGACAGGCAGCGCGGAAGCCCAAATTTGTGTGGCGTGGGAGGACGATCGTCTGCTGGTAGAGATTTGCTCTTTTCGTAGCCCCGCGGTTGAGGGACTAATTTCTCAGGCCGGGGTTGAGTTGCCCACAGATTGGCGGGCGACGGTGCAGGCAGTGCTGATCGATCCGGCCTACGACGGAGTGGTTTTCCGGGCTGGGCTGGTGGACGCGCCGAAGGGCAAGACAGTGCTGGTTGCGGGCGTCTATACGTTACCGCCAGGGAGGACGGCGCTGCCCGTGGCGGTGCGTCTGGTGGATGTAGCGGGTGGCGAACTGTTGGTGGTGGTCGGCACGGATGCTATAATTCGGGAATGAATATTCATCTTTTATCGGCGGATGTGGCGGGCAAAATTGCCGCGGGCGAGGTGGTGGAGCGCCCGGCCAACGTGGCCAAAGAATTGATCGAAAACAGCCTGGACGCGGGCGCGACGGAGATTCGCGTGGAAATCCGGGAAGGCGGCCAGCGATTGCTGCGGGTGATCGATGACGGACACGGCATCCCTGCCGACGAAATTTCCCTGGCTCTGCACCGCCACGCCACCAGCAAACTGCACACTGCCGACGATCTGAACCGCATTGCCACCTTTGGCTTTCGGGGAGAAGCACTTTACAGCATTGCCGCGGTCAGCCATCTGACCCTGGCCAGCCGTCACAACGAAGCCCAGGCCGGTGTGCAGATTCGGGCTGAAGGCGGGCAGGTTGTGGCAGAAGGCGCGGCCGGGATGCCAGTGGGCACAATTGTCACCGTCGAACACATCTTCTTCAACACCCCGGCCCGCAAGAAGTTTCTGCGCAGGACAGCCACCGAAGCAGGCCATATTTCGTCGATTGTTCAGCGCTATGCCCTGGCCTGGCCCGAACGCCGTTTCAGCCTTATCAACGAAGGACGGCTGCTCTTTCAGTCCACCGGCAGCGGCGATGTGACCGATGTGCTGGCGAAAATCTATACGCTGGACACAGCCCGGCAGATGGTGGGGATTGGAAAAAGCAGGCGATTGGAGGCTACAGACGGGGCAGTGGGGACCGGGGGATTGGGGACTGGGGAGGTGGATTTTCGGGGGGGGGAAGGGAAGAAGGAACGAAGGGTGGAAGGGGTCAGCGGAATTCAGGTGTCGGGTTTTGTGAGTCTGCCGGTGTTGACACGTGGCAACCGGGGCGGCATCGATCTTTTTATCAACCGGCGCTATGTGGAGGACCGCAGCCTGACCCACGCGGTCATCCAGGCCTATCACACCCTTTTGCCTGTGGGCCGCTTTCCCATCGGCGTCATTTTTGTGGAACTGGACCCATCGGCTGTCGATGTGAATGTCCATCCGCGCAAGACAGAAGTACGCTTTCAGGAGGCACGCGAGGTCTTCTCTGCGGTGCAGCGGGCCGTGCGTCGGGTGGTGGTGGAAAACGCAAGCGTGCCGGGCTTTTCCGTGGGCACAGATGCCAATGAGGACAACGGCGATGGCTGGGCTGGGCCAGGCGAATCCGCTGGTGGGGGCTTGCCTTCCGGGTGGGCCGAACGCCGGGGGAGCATTCTCTCCGCGGGGCAGACCCAGCGGGCGATGGATTTGTATGTGCCGCGGGATGTCACACCCCGGCCGGACGTGCAACCAGCGGACACATTCCCTGGCGACTCAGCCGCCCAGCCCGCGCCAGTTCCGCCCCCCTTCCCCACACCCAGAGAACGCACAACCCTTCCCCCGCTGCGCGTCGTCGGCCAGGTGGGCGCGCTGTATATTGTGGCCGAAGGGCCGGAGGGGATGTTTCTGATCGACCAGCACGCGGCCCACGAGCGGGTGATGTACGAAAAATTTATGGCCCAGCGGCTGGCTCCCGGCGGCGGCATTCCCCGCCAGGGATTGCTGAACCCGCTGACGCTCCATTTGGGCGACGCATTGGCCGGGCAGGTGACGCTCTTTATGCGGGAGTTGGCCGCGGTGGGTTTTGATGTGGAACCCTTTGGCGGGGACACGTGGCTGGTGCGTAGCGTGCCCAGTGTGCTGGCCGGGCAGGATGCAGGCCGAATGCTGGAGGAGATTGTCCAGGGGTTGGCGCTGGAACGGGATATGGTGGGTGAACAACTGGAAGCGGAACTGGTCAAAATGGTCTGCAAGCGGGCTTCGATCAAAGCCGGGCAGATTCTCAGCGATCTGGAGATGAAGGAATTGATCCGCCAGTTGGAAGAGTGCCAGTCTCCCCGCACCTGTCCCCACGGCAGGCCCACAATGATTCAACTGTCGTCGGGGGAATTGGAAAAGGCATTTAAGCGGACCTGAGGAATGAAATGGGCGAGGGGAAAGGGTCGTTTGCACTGCCGTTCCCCCTTTCATTCTTTGTTTGTGTTGTCTGTGTTTTCTGCGCGCCACCTAATCCGCCTACGGCCTTTTCGCTTTGGGGGTGGCTGAATGCCTATGCTATACTGAACGATAGTGCCTGAAGCATTTCAGGCACTAAGCCTATTGGCGACGAAGAGACCCTCACGGGCATTGTCCGTCCTGCGGACGGGTCCATCTCCAGGATGGGGTAGAGTACGATTCGACGCCGCAACAAACATCAGGAAAACGGCGTCCGGCAGCCGGGCAATCATCGAACAGAGGGTAGAGATGTCGATCAAAATTACCAGAGAAGAAAAAGAACACCGCCAGTTGGGCTTGGTTATTGAAGTGGACGAGGCGCGTTTCCAGCAGGAAATGCAAAAGGCAGCCCGCAAAGTTGCCAACCAATACAAAATCCCCGGCTTCCGCAAGGGCAAAGCTCCCTACAATATCATTCTGCGCCACTTCGGTGTAGGCGCGCTGGTCGAAGAGTTTGTGGATGATCTGGGCCAGGAGATGTACAAAACCGCGCTGGAGCAGGAAGAAATTGAACCCTATGGCATCGGTTCCATGGACAATATTGAAATGGATCCCCTGCGCTACCACGTGACTGTTCCGCTGGTTCCCGAAGTCAAAGTGGGTGATTACCGCTCCCTGCGGGTGGAAGAAAAATCTGTCGAGGTGGACGAAGCCGAAGTGCAGGCCCGTATCGATCAGATTCTGGAACGGGAATCGGGCTACCAGGACGTGACCCGGCCCAGCGAATACGGCGATCTGATGACCGTCGATGTGAAGGCTGTTGTGCTGGATGCCGACGGCAACGAAACCGATACGGTTGTATTGGACGAAACTGATTGGGATATCACCCCCGACGAAGAAAATCCAATGGAACCGGCTGGTTTTGATGCTGCCCTGCTGGGGTTGACCCCCGGCGACGAAAAGACATTTGAGATCGATTGGCCCGAAGACAGCCCCAGTATGTATGCTGGCGAGCGGGTACGTTTCCAGGTGAAGCTGCACGGAACCCAGGCGTATGCAACGCCGGAATTGACAGACGAATTGGCCCAGTCCGTCGGCCCTGATTTTGAGACAGCCGACGATCTGATTGCCCGCATCCGCGAGAACCTGCAAGAGGAACTCTCTGGCGAGGCGGAGGACGAATTCCTGGATTCGATTATGGAGCAGCTTGTCGAGATGAGTGAGATCGACTTCCCGCCGGCCGCGGTGGAAATGCAGCTTGACCAGATGATGCAGACAATGGACTACCGCTTCCGCCAGATGGGTATCCAGGGGTTGGACGCCTTCCTGGAAATGACCAATCAGACTGCCGAGGCCTATCGGGAAGAGCAGCGGGAAGAGGCGGAAAAGGTTCTGCAGCGCAATCTGGTCCTCGGCGAAATCGCCGTGGCCGAAAAGGTGAAAGCCACCGACGAAGAGATCGAAGAGCAGATCGGGGTGATGTTCGGCGAATTGGACGAAGATGCAACCGAAGAGCAGATCGAAGCCCGCAAGCGGCTGGTTGAGATAATGAAAGAGGGATCCACCCGTATGTCGGTTGTGGAGCAGATTGTGACCGAAAAAACATTCACTCTGCTCAAGGCGCTTGCCAGGGGAGAAGATATTCCCTTGCCCGCCGGCGATGACGAGAATGACGCTCCTGACGCGGACAGCCCGGCCAGCGAAGAGCCGGTGGCTGCCGAAAATGAAGATGCTTCGGAACCGACGGCACAGGCAGCAGACGATTCGCCTGCCGAAGATGTGGTTGCCGAAGTCGAGGGCTAGACCCTCTGGCGCTAACAGAACGCAAACATCCAGACTGAGAAGACTCCTACAGTATTCCATCTGTGTTGGGCCTAGGGTGTGTCAGAGCCGAAAATAATGCAGTGTAATTGTTCGGCTCTGACAACAGTGGCAAGTTTGCCAATCTACACCCATACGAACAGGGAGAAACCAATGAACTTTTCATCTACCATTCCGATGCCTAGCGGCATGGTTCCGATGGTTATCGAGAGCAGCGGTCGGGGGGAACGTGCCTACGACATCTATAGCCTGTTGCTCAAGGAGCGCATCATTTTCCTGGGCACGCCCATCAATGATCAGGTGGCAAATCTGATTGTGGCCCAGTTGCTCTTCCTCAACTCGGAAGACCCCAACCAGACCATTCAGATGTTTATCAACAGTCCTGGCGGCAGTATTTACGCAGGTTTGGCGATTTACGACACGATGAAAATGATTGATGCTCCTATTAGCACCTTTGCTGTTGGCGTCACGGCCAGTATGGGCACAGTGCTGCTGGCATCGGGCACAAAGGGCAAGCGCTATGCACTGCCCCACGCCACTATCCACATGCACCCGGCCAGCAGCGGCGCACAGGGCTATACAGAGGATGTGCGTATCGCCTTCCGCGAGCAGGAACGCCTGCAAACCCAGCTCTTCCACATTGTCGGCCAGGCAACTGGGCGGGACTGGAAGGAAATCGAGCGGGTCTTCGAGCGGGATCGCTACATGAACTCTGTGGAAGCCAAAGATTTCGGTCTTGTGGACGAAGTGCTGGGCGATGCCAAAGATGTAATTGCAGTGCAGGATGGCCGGATCAAACTGCCTTCTTCCAACGGCAGCGGCGGTAACAGTGAAGAGAAGCAACTGCCCACGCCAGATACCAATGAATCCGACAAGAATGAATCCGACAAGAACGAAGACGCGTAATATCCGTTCAACAGGCAGTAGCAATGCACACGTGCTCTTTTTGTGGTAAAGACGAATCGGAAGTTGAACGACTGATACCCGGCGCAGATGATATTTTTATCTGCGACGAGTGTATCCGACTGGGCGCGGAGATTTTGGCCGAGGAAGGGGTGGGCAGCGGTTCTGCCACCCCCAAGGCCTCGGCCGAGCCTGTCAAAGTACCCAACCCCAGGGAGATTGTCCGATTTCTCGATCAGTACGTAATCGGACAATCTCAGGCCAAAAAGACGCTTTCGGTGGCAGTTTATAACCACTACAAGCGTATTTTTGGCAGCGGGGCCCTTGCCAGGGAGCCGCTTGTCGATGAAAATGGCGATGTCAACGAAGTGCAGCTTGCCAAAAGCAATGTGCTGTTGATTGGCCCGACCGGCAGCGGCAAAACGCTGTTGGCCCAGATGCTGGCCCAGATGTTGGATGTGCCCTTTACGATTGCCGATGCAACCAGTCTGACCGAGGCTGGCTATGTGGGCGAGGATGTGGAGAGCGTGCTGGTCGGCCTGCTGCAGGCCGCGGATTGGGATGCCCAGCGCGCGGCCTATGGCATTGTCTACCTGGACGAAATCGACAAAATTGCCCGCAAAGGGGGCGACAACCCCAGCATCACCCGGGATGTGAGCGGAGAAGGTGTACAGCAGGCGCTGCTCAAAATCATCGAAGGCACGACTGTCAATGTGCCGCCCAACGCGGGCCGCAAACATCCCCAGCAGGAGTTTGTGCCTCTGGACACCCGGAATATTCTCTTTATCTGCGGCGGGGCCTTCGGGGGCCTGTCCGAGGTGGTGCGCAAACGGGCACAGCGCCGGGCCGGGCTGGGATTTGTCATGGACGAGGATCTGGTGCCCATCAGCCAGCCGGAGAGCGAAGAGAAGCCGCAGGAAGAGCATCCCCTGCCGGATGATCTGAGCGAACGCCAACGGGAGTTGAAGATCCGCCGTCTGGAAAAAGATGGCCGGGACGAAAGCCGCCTTTTACGCCAGGTGATGCCCGACGATCTGCTCTCCTTTGGACTGATCCCCGAATTTGTGGGTCGGCTGCCTGTTTTCGTCAGTTTGCAGGCGCTGGACCGTAAGGCGATGATCGATATTCTGACCAAACCCAAGAACAGCATTGTGCGCCAGTTTCAGCGTCTCTTTGCTATGGATGGGGTGGCATTGGAATTTGAGAGCGATGCGCTGGAGGCCGCGGCCACCGAAGCCTTTCTGCGCCGCACGGGCGCGCGGGGTCTGCGGTCTATTGTGGAAGAGGCCCTGCTGGATGTGATGTACGAAATTCCAGGACGAGAGGACATTGCCCGCTGTGTGGTAGACAGGTCCGTCTTCACCCGCCGGCGGTCTCCCAAACTCTTTTCACCCCAGGGCCAGCCGGTCAGTGTAGAGCCTCTGGATCAGGCGGCGTAGTGGCGGAATAGTCAGCGGCGCCTGCTGGTTTGAATCTGTAGAAACAAAATCGTAAATTGGGAGAGCGATGGACAACCTCCCAATTTACGATTTTTTGCAGTGAACAGGCTGAATGCAGCGTCGACAAAGTTTTTTGGGCGTAGAAGTTCGACTTTTCTGAAAAGTCGAACTTCTGTAGTCGAATAACTTTGTTGTAGGCGCTGCTTGTAGCTGCGCAAGGGACGAATACCCCTTCATCTGCCTGTACAGTTCAAAACTGCACCTACGGTAACGTCAAATCACTTTATTTACAGTGTGCTGACAGTGAAAGAAGTTGGACGCAGATAAACGCAGAGGAACGCAGATTTTTTCTCTGGATCAGTGCCTATCTGCGTGAATCAGCGTCCCATTTTTTGTTCTACCATCAGCCTGAACAGCACACACTTTGCGATTTTGTGTTGCGTATCGTATGCAACGACTATCTTGCCGGCTCTTCAGTCAGCGCCACAACGACTTCCCTCATCTCTCCGCCGCGCAGCAGAGCGACAGTCACTTCATTGCCAATCTCGTGCTGCTCCTGCCATAGCTGTAACTCCTCGACCGTCTGAATCGGTGTGCCATTCACAGAAACCAGAATATCTCCGCCAATATAGACCCGCCGGTTGCCCAGAATGGATTCCCGCTGGGCACCGCGCACATCCGCTTGCTCCAATGGGCTGCCTCTGTCTAGCTGCACCAGCAGCAGACCCGTATCCACCGGCAGGTCCAGGGATTGGGCCAGGCCAGGGGTGATGGCATAGGCATAGCGAATGCCCAGATAGGGGTGACGATAGCGGCCCAGTTCCATCAGTTCCGGCAGCACGCGTTTGATTGTATCCACCGGCACAGCAAAACCCACGCCCGCGTTCGTGCCGCTGGGGCTGAAGATGGCTGTGTTGATGCCGATGACCCGTCCGCTGCTGTCCAGCAGTGGGCCGCCGGAATTGCCCCGGTTGATGGCCGCGTCAGTCTGGATCACACCGCTGATGGGCCGTCCGTCCTGGCCTTCCAGCGTGCGGTCCAGCGCGCTGACCACACCGGTCGTCAATGTGCGGCTGAACTGGCCAAAAGGATTGCCGATGACAATCGCCCGCTGTCCCACCCGCAGGCTGGATGACTCCCCCAGGGCCACGGGATGGAGAATCTCTGCGGGGGCATCCACTTTCAGAATCGCCAGATCGAAGCGGGGATCACTGCCCACCACCTGCGCGGGGAAAGTCTGTTCATTGCCCAGGGTCACTTCGATCTGCTGTGCCCCATCAATGACGTGAAAATTTGTCAGCACGTGGCCGTCCAGGTCCAACACAAAGCCGGAGCCAGCCCCTTCTTCCGGAATGACATCAAAAAAGAAACCTCTGCGCAGCACCTGTGTGGTCACATTGACCACCGACGGCGCCACCCGGTCGTAGACGTCGATCACCCGTCGCTCGGCAATGTCCAAGCCAGCGGCGTCGATCTGGGCAGTCTCGTTTGTCCCAGCAACGGATGGAGGGGGAAAGGGCGTGGGCGTCCATGTGGGCGCGGGGGGTGGTGTGGCTGTGGCGGAAAATGTCAATAGCCCAGCCTGGGTGCAACCACTCAGCGCCAGTGCTGCCCAGAGAACCCACAGAATCAATTTTTTTTTATCCATAAAAACCCGCCCAATCTGCTGCATCTGAATTCCACTTGCTCCCATTATATCCCACTGCGCAGGACTGCGATGATTTTCTGGTCTGTGACAGGAAAGGGGTAGGCGTCCAGGGTATCGAGGGTTGTCCAACACCAGTCGTCACAGCCGATGGCCTGGGGTGTGCCGCTGACAATCCGGGCGTGGAAGGCGTGGAGCGTGATGCTGAAATGGGTGTAGGCGTGCTGTACGGTCGTCACCGGCGCGCCCACCGCAATCTCCACAGTCATCTCCTCCTGAATTTCCCGGCGCAGGGTGGCGGGCAGGTCCGCGTCCTCCGGCTCCTGCTTGCCCCCAGGAAACTCCCACAAGCCGCCCAACATTCCATCCTGGGGGCGCTGGGCAATCAGCAGCCGTCCCTGAAAGGGCGCTTCCTCCCAGATGACCGCGGCTGCCACCTGATAGTGGGGTGTGGGTTTGCGGGGGGTACGCACAGGCCGCTGGGATTGGGTCCCATTCTGCGCGGCCTGGCAAAGATCGGCCAGGGGGCAGAGCAGGCAGCGGGGATTCTGGGGCGTGCAGACCAGACCGCCCAGTTCCATTATTCCCTCGTTGACCGCGCCCGCCTTTCCCGCCGGCGCGGCCCGCACAATCTCCTCGGCCAGCCGCCAGAGTTCCCGGGTCGTTTCCGTCTCGTCAATCGAACGTTCCATATCCCACAGCCGGGCCAGCACCCGCTTCACATTGCCATCCAGAATTGGCTCGGCCTGACCATAGGCCAGACTGAGAATCGCCCCGGCAGTATACGCGCCGATGCCCGGCAATTTCAACAGTTCAGCCCGGCTGTCCGGCACAACGCCGCGGTATTCTTTCGCCACAACCTGCGCGGCGCGATGCAAATTGCGTGCCCGGCTGTAATAGCCCAGCCCTTCCCACAACTTCAATACTTCCTGCTGGTCGGCCGCGGCCAGCGATGCCAGCGTTGGAAAGCGTTCCATCCAGCGATTGAAATAGTCAATAACAGTAGAAATTCGAGTCTGCTGGGCCATAATTTCGCTGACCCAGACAGTATAGGCATCCCGCTGGCCCGCGGGCGCGGCCCGCCAGGGCAGGTCACGCTGCTGGGCCGCGTGCCAGGCAGTCAGGCGCTGGGCGAGGGATGGAGTATTGGGATTTTGGGGCATGGGTGCATTGTGAGGGCGTATTTCAGTATGAATTTTATTGGGGCTTTCGATTGATTCGGCGATCGCGTAGTTCGATCCAGGCGTTGCGTACACCGCGGACGATACACTTATCAAAACCGAAGTACTCGATCAGCACAGTCTGATCCACGTAGTCCAGCGCATCTTCATACTTTCCAGCCCGTAAAAGACAATCAACTTTTTCGACATCCAATTGGATATCGCTTGCATACGGGATCGGCAATTGCTTCGCCTCATTCGGCTCCAACTCCAATACGCCGCCGCCGTAGCTTCGACCACATACTTCGGCCCAAGCCAGTGTCAGCGAATTGAAGGTCACAGCAGCGAGCAGATCGCCGTTCACGCCGTCGTTGAAACGCACGCGGTGGATTGTGTCGGTAGAAACCGCCTGTGCTTTGTTGACTACGAGCAGGGGATAGCGATGTATCTGGCGAAAAAGGAAGGCGTCGGGTATGTAAATGGATGGCACGTCAAACCAGCGTTTGCGTATACGGCATTTGTACCCCTGATGAACGCCGTTCTTCTCGCCGATTTTCAGATAGTCCTTAAGGATCGTTGGGAGTTTTTGAACTTCGTGACTGTTCAAGTCGAGCAAATAGGAGGGATTTGTTTCGCGATAGGAGGCGAAATCGGCTGGCGTAAAGGTGTTGGACTTCAGGGCCGCGGTGCGCCCTACCAGCGGAATTGTATAATCGCCAGCGCCCATCTCATCGCGCAGCGCTTTTGTCAAAACAAAGAATTGGTTGCGTCCGGTGACAATACCCACAGCCACATTAGCTAACTCACCTAAGGGGACAATGCCGGGAAGGCTTTGTGCCTCGTCCAAGGCCCGGAACGAATCACCGCTCAAAAACAGCGATGTCCATTTCATCCCTGTCCGTGAATGTTTGGTGGGGATATGCGCTGTCAGATTATCCAATTCTCCTGCTTCTATGAGTTCGTTGCCATCCAGAAACTCAATCGTATGGATATCGGACTCATCAGCAATACCGGAGCGTTTGCCTTCTGCAAGCAACAATAATACTTCCTGCTGAATGTCTGGAAACACCAGCTTCTTAAAGCCGATCAGAACAATATGCGCGAATTTTTTGGTGAGCCGCTCGCGCAGTTCCTCGGCATAGGTGACCTGAAGAATTTCCGCGGGTAGGACCATCGCCAATCGGCCATTTTCAGCAACCAATTCGATGCTCAATTGGGCGAAAGCAGCCCAGGCATTGGCAAGTTTTGTCGGATGATAGCCCGCTTTTCGTAAATGTCCAAAGGCCCGTTTACGACTTTCTTCTTCAAAATACTGAAACCGAATAAATGGGGGATTCCCCAGCACAACATCAAACTTTTGGCTCTCTTTTAGCGTGCCATACGCCTCAAAAAAATCTGCCGAAATCCATTCGGATGTGATGTCAAGATCAGGATATGTAGCCAGAGAGTCGGCTGCCTTTGTCAGTTCGCTGTGTTGCAGTTCTACGCCGGTCAGGCTGCCCGTTGTGCTATTTCCGCTCTGGGTCAAGTGGTGGAAGCGTTGAGCTGCTGCGCGTACAAAACTCCCATCTCCACAGCTCGGCTCCAGTATTCGTTCATTGCCAGTGCGGATCGCCCAATTCGCCAGATATTCGGCAAGAATATCCGGCGTATAATACCCACCGCGCAACTTTTGAGATGTCGCTTGTTCTTTGGATGAAAATTGACCAGACATAACACTCGCAATACATATAAGCCCCTTACAGGGCACAGGCACAGTTCAATCGTGGGGAGGCAGCCCTTTATAGCGGGCCACATAGTGAGGATACAGTGTAGATGCGAATTTTTCAATTCTCAAGGGCGACGCCGGATTGGGAACTTCCGACACAATCTCACCAGTGGACGGCTCCCAAACGAGGAGGGCAATTGCTTCAGCCAAGTGGTCTTGATCAAGCACACCGCTTCTTGCGCCCAAACGTTCAAGCGTCCGTACCAGGTCATTTTCCTGTTTTGTCGGCAGCGCTGGCCGGGGAATGATGACAACAAAAGTCACAATGGCATATGGGAATCGGGTATGTGCGGTCGCTGCCTCAGACGCCAGATCGTTCACCATATTTTGCCAGTTTTTACCGACGCTCTTTCGGTCATTCAGCGATTTGCTATCGAAAAGAACACGGGGACCGTCCGGCCTGTAGGCAGCATCAAAATTCTGGGGGCGTATCCCGCCAATGATGCGGACCGGACCTACTTCTACGCAATCTTCTTCTGGTGGAAGCAGCGCGTTGGAATTCGCAGAACATACTGGGATATTGCCCAACATTTCAGCCAAAGCATTTGCAAAAGCTCGGTCAATGAAAGACGCAAAATTGACCGATTGTTGACGATCAAAAGCATTTGACTTCTTACCTTTGCTTGTCTCCTCATTGACTGTGCCAAGCCATCTCTGTCCCCACAACGCCATTTCCGTCTGGTCAATCTGCACATTGGGCATTTTGTCGGCCAAATCTGCCATGATCTTACCCCAAGTTTTCGAGTAGTTCGGAGATTGGTACATTCAACGCAATTGCCAATGCGTGGATATTTTTCAAACTGATATTTCGCTCGCCCCGCTCGACCGCACCCACATACGTGCGATGCAACCCAGACAACTCTGCCAGTTTTTCCTGGGTCAGGCTGCGTTCGGTGCGGATCGCTTTCAGTCTATGGCCGAAATCTGTTAGAATGCTCATAAAGAGTCATTCTGCCATATGATGACAATACGTCTACAGACGATAAGTAGCAATCGGACATAAAAGAACTTTTGTTCCACGAGCGGATGCCTGATTTGTATACATCCTACTACTCCCCCACCACCCTAGTCGAAGCCCTGGCCCTGAAAGCCGACCTGCGCGGGCACGCCCGCATTGTTGCCGGGGGCACAGACCTGCTCCTGGAGATCGAGCGGGGCGTGCGTAAAGGGCCGGACGGCAACGGCCTGGCCCTCATCGATCTCACCCGCGTGCCCGGCCTGGCCGAAATCAGCGAAGGGGATGGCCGCATCCATCTCGGCCCGCTGGTGACACACAACCAGGCCGCGGCCAGTTCGCTGATCGTCCACAGCGCCTTTCCCCTGGCTCGGGCCTGCTGGGAAGTGGGCGCGCCCCAGATCCGCAACCGGGCCACTGTGGCGGGGAATGTCATCACCGCCAGCCCAGCCAACGATTCGATTGTGCCGCTGCTGGCCCTGGGCGCAGATGTGACGCTGACCAGCGCAGAGTCGGGCGAGCGCAGCCTGCCCCTGGCCGATTTTATGACTGGTTTCCGCCAGGTGGATATGGCCGATGACGAAATTCTCACGGGAATTTCTCTGCGCGCGCTGACAGAGCACCAGCGGGGTTCCTTTCTCAAATTGGGTCTGCGCCGGGCACAGGCCATCAGTGTTGTCAGTGTCGCGGGCGCACTCACATTCGCCGATAGATCGCAGACAGTCGTCACTTCCGCAAGGATCGCCCTGGGCGCGGTTACACCGGTTGTCACCCGCGCCGCCGAGTCCGAGACATTTTTGGCCGGAAAACCACTGACCGACGAGACTATCGCCGGGGCCGCCCGCCTGGCGGTGAAGGCGGCCAGCCCCATCGACGACATCCGCGCCACTGGCGAATACCGCCGGGCGATGGTGGAAGCGCTCACGGCCCGCCTGCTGCATCAACTGCGGGACGGCCGCGAGCGGGAAGGGTGGCCGCAGAGACCGGTGACGCTCTGGGGCGGGACGGGTGGGAAATGGCCGGTGGGGGCGAGGGGCGAGGGGCGAGGGGCGAGTGAGGCAAGCCGCAAACCGCAAGCCGCAATTGTCAACGGCGAATCCGTCGAACTGCCCGGCCAGATGACTCTTCTCGACTCTCTGCGTGCCGCGGGCTATGCGGGGGTGAAGGAGGGCTGCGCGGAGGGCGAGTGTGGCGCGTGTACGGTTTTTCTGGACGGGATGGCGGTGATGGCCTGTCTGATCCCTGCCGAGCGGGCCGCGGGCAGCGAAATCGTCACAGTGGAAGGCGTGAGCGACGGGGCACAGCTACACCCGATTCAATCTGCCCTGGCCCAGAGCGGCGGCGTGCAGTGTGGCTATTGCACCCCCGGCTTTGTGATGAGCGGGGTAAAGCTGTTGGAAGAGTCGCCCCACCCCAGCCGGGACGAGGCGACACAAGCACTGACCGGCAATTTGTGCCGTTGCACGGGCTATCGCAAGATTTTGGACGCGCTGGTGGCCGCAGGGCAGGAAAACGCATGAGAACATTCCGCTGCCTAACACCGACCGACTGGCCTGCTGTGCGCCAGATTTATGCGGAGGGCATTGCCACAGGCGACGCCACCTTTGAACAGCAAGCGCCGGAGTGGGACGAATGGGACGCGGGCAAGCTGGCCCATCCCCGGCTGGTGGCGGATGTGGACGGCGCTGTCGTCGGCTGGGCCGCGCTCAGCCCCACATCCAAACGGCACGTATACCGGGGTGTGGCCGAGGTGAGCGTCTATGTGGCCGCGTCTGCCAGAGGCCGGGGCGTAGGCCGGGCACTGCTGGCCGCGCTGGTGGAAACATCCGAGGCCGCGGGTATTTGGACATTGCAGGCAGGCATTTTTCCAGAGAACGTCGCCAGTGTCCATCTTCACCAACAGGCAGGCTTCCACGTTGTGGGCCGCCGGGAACGGATCGGCCAGATGCACGGCGTCTGGCGAGATGTGTTGCTGATGGAACGGCGGAGCAAAAGTGTGGGTATTGGGTGATTGTCCCCAATAACCTCCAGCTTCAAGGAGCAGCAGTGAACAGAACCCAACAGAATTTTGTTTTTCCCGATACTCTTCCCCGCCGCGGCAACGCCTTTACCCGCTGGCTGGGACAGACATTTCTGCGCTTGTGCGGCTGGGGCTATCAGGTTGAGTTTCCCCACACCGGGAAATTTGTGATTGCCGGCGCCCCCCATACGTCCAACTGGGACGCGGTGTGGGCGATTGCTTTCATTGTCGCCACCGGCCTGGAAATTCACTTTATGGCCAAGGCAGAGGCATTCCCGGCCTGGGCCAGTTGGCTTTTGCGCAGCGTGGGCGGTATCCCCGTCAACCGGCAAAGCCCGGAAAATCTGGTGGAGCAAATGGTGTCTGAATTTCGCAGCCGGGACAAATTTGTGCTGGTGGTGGCCCCAGAAGGAACCCGCAAAAAGGTCGAGCGCTGGAAGAGCGGCTTTTATCGGATTGCCACTGCCGCCAATGTGCCAATTGTGTTGGCCTATCTCGACTATCCCAAGCGGATTGTGGGGATAGGCCCCACATTTGAGATAACCGGCGCAATGGAGGACGACATCGCGGCCATGCGCGCCTATCTGGAAACCCATATCACACCCCGCCACCCGGACAGGGTTTAGTATCACAGGGAAATAGGAGAAGGATGACAAAAACAACTGCCCCTTCCGCAGCAGATTGGAACCGACTCTATGAATTGATGGCGCAGGTCAAAGCGCTGGCTCCGTGGCAATGGATGTACGAATCGGATGTCTTTGTCGTGCGTGATCCCCAATCCCATGAATACTATTTCGTCAGTGTGATGGGCAATCTGGGCGAGCATCTCTGTGTTGCCGTCTATCTGGGCATGCGCGCCTATACACGGCTGCTGGAATTTGCCGCGGCCGGCGGTGCGCGGGGCACGGGCGAGGAACTGTTGGAAATCCGCCATTTGCAGGCGTCTTTCGAGGATCGGGAGCAACTCACGGCCCAGGACCGGGACACCATCAAGGAATTGGGATTGAAGTTCCGGGGGAAGATGGCCTGGCCCCTCTTTCGCAGCTATTTGGCAGGCTATGCTCCCTGGCATCTCAATGCAGAAGAGGCCCGCATTTTACGCCTGGCCCTGGAACAGTTGCTGGATGTTGCCACCCGCTTTGAAGCAGACGAAGTCGACATCCCCGATGACAATAAACGCTTTCTGGTGCGGGTGCAGGACGAGAAGGGCGAGTGGACGGACCAGGTGATGCCCGTGCCGCCGCCCGCGCCCGAATCCATCTCTGTCGATATACTCGCGGCAAAGGCGGAATCTGTGCGCAGACTGCGACGCAGCCGCAATATCTTTGAAGCGGACCTGTTGATGATGCCGGGGACAGTGGGGGAGCGGGGAGAGCGTCCCCAATTCGCCTATATTTTTTTGGTGGTGGACAGCCAAAGTGGAATGATTCTGGCCGGGGAAACGCTGCACGTAACGTCCACCTTTGGGGAAATGCTTGCCAGAATTCCAGAACTGATGGTGGATATTTGCTTGAAAATGCAGGGTGTGCCGGGGGAAATCCACGTGAACAACGAACGGCTGGAATGGCTGCTCTCGTCCCTCAGTTCGCTGATGGACTGCAAAATCAAACAGACGGGTCGACTACGCGCATTGGAAACGGCCCGCCACGCAATGCTGCAATTCTTTATGCACTAGCCAGACCGGCGAACAGCCCTTATGCGTTTCCTCGTTTGGCCCGGACAAATTCCTGGCGCAGTTCCGCGGCCTTGGCCTCTTCGGCCCGACGCCCTTCGTCCAGCGCCTTGTCCAGCCGGGATTGATAGGTGACATCCAGACGGCTGCCCTGGGCTGGGCCAAGCAGATAGCCAATCACCGCGCCCAATGCCGCCCCGACCAACGCACCGAAAATAAAATTCTCTGATTTTCCCATTTGTCTTCCCTCTGTCTGCTATTTCGTTTTGGCTGACAATCTATTCCATCGCGCTCGGCTACGCGGCGATTTCCGTGGGATCCACCGGGCGGTGGGTGTAACGCCAAATGATAGCGGCGATTGCTATCAAAACCGGCACACCAGCCGCAATCTGCCAGAACCAGGGCGAGTTGATCTCCATACGTTCCAGAAGGGTGCGGTCCACCACCCCGCGCTCGAAGATGGGGTGGGCAAAGATACGTCGTTGCGCGGCCTGCTGACGATGGGTGGAGAGCAGCGCTTGCCGCAATTCTTTGCGGAACTTCGGCGCGGGCTGGTGGGGACAGATCGCCAGCACCACTTCTTCTGCCAACTGGGCCAATTCGGCCACATCTTCGCCCCCGGCAACTGTTCTGGATGTCGGGGCGTCCAACTCTGTTTGCCCAGCCAATAGCCCCTGGGCATGGATATCCAGCCAGTCAGCGGGATCCGCTACATCGTCTGCGTTGGCGGTTGATGTGTTCCAGACAAACCAGACCGGTGAAATCCGTTCTGCCAGTGCAGCGGTCCACTGCCACTGGCTGTCGGTTTCGTTGCTATTCCTCCACCCCATCGCGGCCTTCCTTTCCCCAGGCATAGCCCTTTAATTCTTTGCGCAGCGCGGCCAATGTGCGAAAATAGAGAGATTTGATCGCGCCCTCGCTTTTGTCCATCAGATCACCGATCTCCACATTGGAGAGCCGGTTGCCAAATTTGTAGATCAGCAGGTCCCGGCGTTCAGCAGGCAGCCGTTCAATGGCTTCCCACAGCGTTTCGTGGTCCTCTGTCCGTTCGATCACAGCCTCTGGCTGGTCCCGCTGTTGCCCCCGCAGTTCCACCACATCTAAAGGCACAAACTGACGACGGCTGTGATCCCGGTGATAATTGGCGACCAGATTGTGGGCGATCCGATAGAGCCAGGCAGAGAAGGGCAACCCCCGATCCTCGTAGCTGTCCAATTTGGCCAAGGCTCTGTAAAAAGTGCGGGCGGTCAGGTCCTCGGCTTCCTGGCCGTTGTGAACCCGGTTGTAAATATAGCTGTAGATGCGGTCCACATAGCGTTCATAGAGGATGCCGAAAGCGTTGGCGTCTTGCTTGGCCTGATCAACCAGCAGAGCCTCTGCCACCCGCGGGGACGCAACCGGCTCGCCGCTTTCCGGCGTGCTGTCTTTCTGCCATTCGGTGGCCACTGGCCTCTCGTTGTCCTCATCCATCAGACGCTGGTTGTATGTCACAGATCAGAACACCTTTGGGGCCAAATGGTTACGGATTGGCTCTCAGTCAAAACACCCAATTACACATCCCATTATAGGCACAGGCGCTCGTTCTGGGCAAGCGCACACCCACACTCTTTGTGAGGGGTGTAAGTATATCGTACAATAGAACCGAACAATAGAGGCGTATTTCCAACCCTATGCTCAGGAAAATCAAATGAACGCAACGATTATTGGATTGCTCGCCGTACAACTGATTGTTGTCATCATCGGCCCTCTGCTCCTGGCCCTGTGGATTCGTCGTCGCTACGGCGCGGCGTGGAGCAGTCTGGGCTGGGGCGCGCTCACCTTTCCCCTCTCCCAGCTTCTGCGCATTCCGCTGCTGCTGGGCACTGCCGCGCTGGTGAACCCATTGGCCAAGCAATGGGACGCAGAACTGCTCTTTTTGGTCAACTTTGTCGTGTTGACAATTACCTCTGGTCTCTTTGAGGAAGGCGCGCGCTATCTTATCCTGCGTTGGGCGGCAAAAGGGGTGCGCGATTGGAAAGAGGGGCTGATGTACGGCGCGGGTCACGGCGGCATCGAGGCGATTTTGATTGTGGGTGGCTCTGCTATCTCCAATATTGTATTGCTGGCAACCGCGGACACAGTGCTGGCCCAGTTGGGGCAGATGGCTCCGGAACAGGCCGCGGCAGCCACAGCCCAGATCGACGCGGTGCGCGCCCTGACCTGGCTGCCCATTGCCCTCAGCGTCTGGGAACGGGCAACAGCCATCACCCTGCACATTGGCCTCTCGCTGTTGGTGTTGCTGGGTGTGGTGCGCCGCAACTTCCGTCTGGTGCTGGCCGCGATGCTCATCCACGCCCTTTTCAATGGGGTGGCGCTGATTGTCCTGCGCTATACAAATACGCTGACCGTAGAGATTGCGCTGACAGTTGTCGCCCTGCTTCCTCTCTACTTTATCTGGCGTTTACGACCCCTGCTGGACGGCCCCGTGCCAAATGTTTGATAGGTGGCAAAAGGTTTGTGGCTGTCGGTCCGCTGTGGTATAGTTTTGGGAATCTTACCCCGCCTGATAGGGTGAATTTGTCCGCGCCATCCAGACCAAAATTCGTATCCATCTGACCAGTCCGCCTTATCCGCGTTCTACACCCCAGAGGAGGCCCGCAGTGAAGGTTAGCTGCTTTCAAGAAAATCTCGCCAAAGGACTTTCCATTGTGGGCCGGGCGGTTTCGTCCCGCAGCACACTGCCCGTGTTGGGCAATATTTTGTTGGAAGCCAAAGACAACCAACTGCGGTTGGCCGCCACCAATCTGGAGATCGGGATCAACTGTTGGATCGGTGCGCGGGTGGACGACGAAGGCGCGGTCACCGTGCCCGCCCGCCTGCTGGCCGAGTTTGTCAACAGCCTGCCCGCCGAGCGCATTGATATGGAGCTTTCCGTGCGCACCCAGACCCTCCATCTGCAATGCGCCCGTTACGAGGCCAACATCAAAGGCATCGACGCCGCCGAATTTCCCATCATCCCCACCGTGGACAACGGCGAAGGGCCAGAAGAGACGGCGGTTGTGTTGGAAGGCAGCACCATTGCCCTGGAGACCGGCGGTCTGCGCAAGATGATCGATCAGGTGGTCTTTGCCGCGGCCACCGATGAGAGTCGCCCCACCCTGACCGGTGTAGAGGTTTCCTTCAAAGGCGGGCGATTGGCTATGGCCGCCACCGACGGCTACCGGCTCAGCGTGCGCAGTGTGGAGTTGGAGCAGCCCTTTGCCGAGGATATGACTGTGATTGTGCCTGCCCGCAGTCTGGGCGAACTGGGCCGGGTGATCGCGGACGCCGACGACGAAAAACCGGTACAGGTGACTGTGACCCAGGCGCGCAACCAGATTCTTTTCCGGGTCTGGGGCAAAGGCACAGAAAGTCGGGGCGCGTTCCACCAGGTGGATGTGGTGAGCCAGCTCATCGATGCCCGCTATCCCGACTACCGGGCTATCATCCCCAAGACCCACACCACCCGCACCGTCGTGCCCACCGATTCACTCCTGCAGGCCGTGAAAGTGGCCCATCTCTTTGCCCGGGACAACGCCAATATCGTACGGTTGGGCATTCAGCCCGGCAACGGCGACGGGCCAGGCACTCTGCAACTGGCCGCGGTCAGCACGGAAATAGGCGACAACGTGAATCAACTGGACGCGATGGTAGAGGGCGATGATCTGGAGATCACCTTCAACGCCCGCTATCTCATCGACGTGCTCAGCCAGATCAGCGAACCCCAGGTGGTGATCGAGACCACCCAATCCAACCGGCCCGGCACAATTCGCCCGGTGGGGATGGGCACAGAAGAATTTTTGCATGTGGTCATGCCCATGCATCCGCCGAAATAGACAGGGCGTGCCCTCGTGAATGATCCGAGGCCGCCCTTGCATAGCGAGATGTGAAACGTGAAACGTGAGCAGTCCTGATGGCTCCTGCGTTTCACGTTTCACGTTTTTGACCAGTCAACCAATCATCCAATCAACCATTTGAGACAGAATGAGCGCACAGGAACACAAAGAACAGGCCGCGGCCAGCCAGCAGAGCGTTGCCATTGCCATTGTCACCGTCAGCGACACCCGCACGGAAGAAACCGACCGCAGCGGGCAGACCATCCGCGCCCTGGCCGAGGAAGCGGGCCATCGCATCGTTGATTATCGCATTGTCAAAGACGAGCCGGTGCAGGTGCAGGCCGCGCTGGAAGAGTTCAGCGCGGGGGAGGCCCAAATGATAATCTTCAACGGGGGCACAGGCGTCAGCCGCCGGGACCAGACCTACGATGTGCTGGCCCGCGCTCTGGAAAAAGAACTGCCCGGCTTTGGCGAGCTTTTCCGTATGTTGAGCTACGCTGAGATTAAATCAGCCGCAATGATGAGCCGGGCTACTGCCGGCATCTATCGGGGCTGTGCGGTGGTCAGCATCCCCGGCTCCACCAATGCCGTCAAACTGGCAATGGACCAACTCATCCTGCCAGAAATTCGTCACCTGGCCTGGGAGATGACCCGATGAATGAGCAGATGACTCTCTTTTCTGTGCCCGGCCTGCCGCTGATTCACCCCGGCGACGACCTGGCCCAACTGATTGTGGCAAAGATGGACGCGGCCGGTCAACAATTGCAATCCGGCGATATTTTGGTGATAGCCCAGAAAGTGGTGAGCAAAGCCGAAAACAGACTGGTGCGCCTTTCTGGGGTGACGCCGGACGAGCAGGCGCTGGAACTGGCCGAGATCACCGGCAAAGACCCCCGCATTGTCCAGGTGATTTTGGATGACAGCAACGAAGTGGTGCGGGCGCGGCGGGGGCTGCTGATTGTAGAGCAGAAGAGCGGCTGGGTCTGCGCCCACGCCGGTATGGACCGCTCGAATGTACAGGCGGTGGACGGAGAAGAGATCGTAGCCCTGCTGCCCGAAGATTCGGACGCCAGCGCGGCCCGGCTGCGCGGCCGTCTGGCTGAACTGACCGGCGCCGAAGTAGCCGTTCTCATCAGCGACAGCCACGGACGCCCCTGGAAATTCGGCACAATGGGGGTCTGCATCGGCTGCGCGGGCATCCCGCCCCTGTGGAACCAGCGGGGCCTGCCCGATCTGTTCGGCTACGAGCTGGTCGCCAGCGAGGAGTGCATTGTGGACGAACTGGCCGGCGCGGCAGCCCTGCTGATGGGCCAGAGCGCGGAAGGCCGACCGGTTGTCGTCATCCGCGGCTACACGCCGCCGGACCTGCCCGCCGCGCCCGCGACAGTCCTTCAACGCCCCAAAGAGTTCGATGTTTTCCGCTGAGTATCGCCCGCGGTTCCGGGAATCGGCCACGCGCACTCCCGAATCGGCGTCTATTTCTGGTCGATCCCCGGAATCAAATCTGCGCTGTGCTTGCGTTTCCCCCCGGCGCGGGTACAATAGGAGCAATCGCCTGACCGATTGATTCGCCCCCGGAGACCGTCGATGCTCATTCACAACGCCACGCTGCTCACTTTTGACGACGCCAACCGGGTGGTGGCCGACGGCGCGGTCTGCTACGAAGGCGACACAATTGTGGCTGTGGGCAGCAGCACCGACCTGTTGGCCGCCTATCCCGCCGCGCCCCGCTGGGACGCGCACGGGCTGGTGCTGATGCCGGGCCAAATCTGCGCCCACACCCATTTCTACGGCGCTTTTGCCCGGGGAATGTACATCCCTGGCCCAGCGGCCAAAGACTTCCCGGAAATTCTGCAGAAGCTCTGGTGGCCCCTGGACCGGGCGCTGGACCTGGGCGGGGTGGAAAGCTCCGCCGAAGTCTGTCTGGTGGACGCCATCCGCAACGGCACGACGACGCTCATCGACCACCACGCCAGCCAGACCGCCATCGACGGCAGCCTGGACGCCATCGCCGCAGCACTGGACCGCAGCGGTCTGCGCGGCGCACTCTGCTACGAAGTCACGGATCGGGACGGCCCCGACGCCGCGGCCGCGGGCATCCGGGAAAACATCCGTTTCCAGACTTCACTGCGCAACTCGCCCCTCGCCCCTCGCATCTCCTCCACCTTTGGCCTGCACGCCAGTATGACCCTTTCCGACGAAACCCTGGAGGCCTGCCGGGCCGAGAGCGATCGTTTCCACGTCCACGTGGCCGAGCACCCCAGCGATGCCTGGGACAGCCTGGCCCGCAGCGGCAAGCGTACCGTCGAGCGGCTGCACAGCTTCGATATCACCGGCCCCCAGAGCATCTTTGCCCACTGCATCCACATCGACGCCTGGGAGACCGGCCTGCTGCGGGAGACGGGCACAAATGTCTCCCACCAGCCCCGTTCTAATATGAACAACGCGGTGGGGGCCGCGGCTGTCCCGGCGATGCTGCGGGGTGGGATGGCGGTCTGTCTGGGCAACGACGGCTTCAGCAACGATATGTTCGCAGAGATGAAAGTGGCCGATCTACTGCACAAAGTCAGCAGTGGGGACCCCCGCACACTGGGCGCGGACAAAGTGGTGCAGATGGCTGTCCACAACAACCGGACGCTGGCCGGTCACTTCTTCGACAAACCCCTGGGGTTGCTGGCTCCCGGCGCGTATGCGGACCTGATTTTGCTCGATTACTACCCGACCACCCCCCTGCACGCCGAGAATCTGCCCTGGCACATTCTCTTTGGCATCAGCGGCGGCCACGTCCACAGCACAATCTGCCACGGCCAGGTGCTGATGAAAAACCGGGAACTGTTGACGCTGGACGAGGAAGCCATCACCGCGCGCAGCCGGGAGCGGGCCGCGGCCACCTGGGAACGGTTCTGGGGCCATTAAAGAAGTTCGACTTTTCGGAAAAAGTCGAAAAGTCGAACTTCTTCTGCTGTGAGGAGAAAAGTATGTTCGCTACCGCCGAACGAAACTCTACCCGCCAGACATTTGCCGCACCCAAAGGCCGGGCGCTGCTGGTCATTCTGGAAAATGTCGGCCACATCAGCGGTTTGACACTGCCCGGCTGGGCGATGAACGTTATCGACTACGTGACCGAAGAGTACGCCAAAGTGCTCCTGCGGCTGCTGGGCGCACACCGTCGTTATGACCGGGTGGTGATTCTGGAAGATGCGGATGTGACCAATGAAAAGATGGCCGCCGCCCTCTTCGATCTGAGCCGGGGCCATCGGGTGGATCAACTGCTGCTGGTCCACGGGCAGAAGGAATGTCTGGTGGGCTTTCGGGGCGAGGCTTATATCGACGGCGATCTCTTTAATGTCCTGCGGGAAGCCTACAACCAGGACCCATCGGTGCTGGACCTGGGCGTTGTCTACGGCGTCAATTGCTACGGCGCGACACTCGCCCCCACCTGGCTGGCCTTGGGCGCGGACGCGGTCAACGGCGCGGTGGGCGTCAATTGGCTGCCCGAGCCGAGCCTGTCGCTTTTCCTGGTCCGCTGGTTGAACGGCGCCACTTACAGCGAATCCGTTGCCACCAGTTTCCGCTGGGCGCGGCGGGTGGGCAAACTGGTCTGGCCGGACAGAGCAGGCAGCGAGGACGCCCATTTGCAAGGCAGCCGGCAGATCGTCTACGGACGGCGGGATGTGCGGCTCTTTGCCCCACACTAATACACGCCCAAATTCGTGCCCAAATACGTGCCCAAATACGTGCAGGGGTACTGTCAGTAGCACCCCACTATCCTTTACGACCCCCACACAGGAGAAAAATCCATGCACATCGATCAGTTGGAAAGCCCGGCCGCAGTGGTTGATCTGGACAAACTGTCCGCCAATATCACCCGGCTTCAGAGCTATCTGGACAAGCACAGCATTGCCAATCGCCCCCACATAAAAACCCACAAAATTCCCGAAATTGCCCATATGCAAGTGGACGCAGGCGCTGTGGGCATCACCTGCCAGAAGCTGGGCGAGGCCGAAGTGATGGCCCGCGCCGGCATCAAAGACATTTTCCTGCCCTACAATCTGCTGGGCGCGTCCAAATTGGAGCGGCTGATGCACCTGGCCCGTCGGGTGCGCATTAGTGTGACCGGCGATTCGGAAGTGACAGTGCGGGGCTACGCCGAAGCGGCCAAGGCTGCCGGACAAACCCTGCCTGTGCTGGTAGAGTTTGACACCGGACTGGGGCGCTGCGGGGTGCAGACTCCTGACGAGGCCGCGGCCCTGGCCCGGATTATCGCCCGCTCCTCCCATCTTCATTTTGGCGGGCTGATGACTTATCCCTCCAATGAGCAGACCGACGGTTTTGTGGCCGAAACCCGGCGTCTGTTGGCCGCGGATGGCATCCCGATGGAGACGGTCAGCGCGGGCGGTTCGCCGGGCATGTGGCAAGCGCACAACAACAAAGAAGTGACCGAACATCGGGCGGGCACGTATGTCTACGGCGACCGGTCGATGGTCAATATTGGGGTGATGAGCCAGGAGGAAGTAGCTTTTCATGTCATTGCCACAGTCGTCAGCCGCCCCACGGACGAGCGGGCTGTGTTGGACGCGGGCAGCAAGGCTCTGTCATCTGACGGAGCCAGAATGGGAACCGGCTACGGGCTGATTCTTGAATATCCCGACGCTCAGATCGAAAAGCTCAACGAAGAACACGGCTGGGTCGATCTCTCAGCCTGCACGGCCAAGCCCCAGATCGGGGAACGGGTGACCCTTCTGGTCAATCACTGCTGCGTCGCCAATAACCTTTTCAACGAAGTTGTCGGCTATCGCAACGGCGTTGTCGAAGTCACCTGGCCGGTGGCCGCGCGGGGATTGCTGCAATAATCTGATGGAGTAAGCGCTGGTTGCATAGGCCGGGGCGAACCCTGGACAGTTCACAGAGGGAGATCACAAAAAGAGAGTGCCCGGACCAGAAATGGTCCGGGCACTCTCTTCTGTTCCATACTTCTTTGCTCGACAGAAGCCTACGGCGCTATCGTGCGCTGGAAGATCAGCTTCACATTTGTGTGGATGGTGTGGAAGGGCAAATCAGGTGTACCCAGCCCCATTCCCTGCATCACATCGCTGGGCAGGCCTTCCACTTTGGCCCCATACGAATTGCCCGCCATATACATCGGGTAGTTGTACGCATAATCCGGCGGATTCTTGTCCTCGGTCGCGCCGGACTCGCTGCCCCCGCTCCAGAAGATTGTAACCGGCGCACCCACAATGCGGTTGCCACCTTCATCCAACACTTCGATGTAAATGTGGTGCTTGCCGCCCGCCTCCTGCTCGTTCTCCCATTTGGCTTCGATCAGCCGCCAATAGGGCTGGCCGGGGGCCACGCTGGCATCAGCCACATTCATTCCCAACTGGCTCAGGCGGCCATCCCAGGCCCGCGCCGGCAGAGCAGGCACAGACGCAGCCTGTACTTGCGGTTCGGGTTCTGCCGCGGCCTGCTGCACAAAGACAGGGGCAGGCGGCGGCGGGACCGGCGTGTTGGTGGCCGTGGGCAGGGGCGTGTTGGTCGGGGTAGGTGTAATCGTCGGCGTAGCCGTTGGAATCGGTGTATTGGTGGGGAAGGGTGTATAGGTGGCGGTGGGAACTACACCCTCGGCGGCCAGCAGCACCACTTGGCTATTGCCCTCGGTGCTTTGTAGCGAGACCAGCGCGCCTTCGTTGCTGCGCAGAGCCACCGCGCCGGTCACACTGGCCGAAACCGCGGAGGCTTCCCCTTCTGAGATTTCTGCTCCGCTGAGCAAACGGCCTAAAGCAGCAGGCGCAGCGACCCCAAAAAGATAGATCAAAATTAACGTCAGCAGGGCCAGACGCAATTTGGCCCCCAGGCTCAGATTGGCAAACCAGGCCCCCACGCCTGCCAGCCGCTTCCCACTCTCGCCCTCATTGGGACGATAGGCCGCGGTCCGTCGCCGCTGGGCCGAAAGGGTGGGCGCCTGGCTGTAGGGGTTTTCGGCCTGGGCCTGTTCGGGGGAAAAGGGTGTGGCTCCTGGCTCTACTGCCCGTTGGCTGAGCAGACGGCTCAGGCTCATGGAAAGCGTGGGCATACGCATCATCAGCGCTTCCAACTCTTCCCGGCCAATCGTCAACAGATCAACTTCTGTCTCAGCATAGGCACTCTGTCCCTGCAACTGATTGGTCAGCACTGCCTTTTCGCCCAGAATTTCGCCTTCGCCCAGCACCCAACTGTTGCTGCCGGACAAGGGCTGCATACGCACATGGCCCTGCTCGACCAGATAGAGCATATCCCCCGGCGTGCCGGCCCGGAAGATCTGTTCGCCGACCCGGAAACGGGTGGGACGCAGGCTCTGTATCACCGTTTTCAGATCGTGGCTGCTCAGATTGGCAAGCAGAGGGAAGCGGCGGAAATGGCTTTCGTCCACTGCTTCTTCCTGCGCGGAAAGCCGGGAAGCCACCACCTGATTCAATGTAGTACCAATGGCGGGATACAGCCCCACCAGTTCGTCCAGGTCCGCTTTGTAGAGTGCCCACAGATTCGTGTTTCGGGTGGCCGAAGCGTCGTCTGTACGATTCTTTCCAGTGAGCAGACTCACCTCGCCAAAGAAACCGCCTGTGGCAATCCGGGCCAATTCTTCCACAATGCCGTGGGGGTTCTGGGCGGTGATCTCCGCTTCGCCTGCATCCACCAGATAGAGGGCATCGCCCGGCTCACCCGCCCGGTAGATGGGTTCGCCGGCGGGCACGTGATGGAGCACCAGCCGCTGGGCAATGGCCTGCAAGTTTTCCGGGGCCATCTGCCCAAAGATGGGGGTCTGGGCCAGACGAATCACAGCCTGCGTCTGATCGCTCTGGCTCAGACGGCTGCGCACCCGGCGGCCCAATGCCCGACGCAGCACAGGAAAGTGGCTGCTGATCTGGTGGAACTCGGCAGCAGGCAACACCCAGACCAGACTCTGCTGGGCAGCCACCGCGCTTTCGGTATAGGTTTTGTTGGTCAGCAGGGGAAGAACGCCGAATATCTCGCCCGCCTGCACCGGATAGGCCTCGCCGCCGGACTGATCCGGGCGGATTTCCAACCGGCCCTCTTCCAGCAACAGCAGGCCCACAGGCGGTTCGCCCGCGCGGAAAAATGGGGCAGACGCGGCCACGGGATGGGGATGCAGAGAACGAGCCAGGGCACGCAGCACATTGCGGGGCATATCGCCCAGAATCTTTGTGTCGGCCAGGCGGGCCACCAGATAATCCTCCATCTGGACCAGATGCTCGCCAAAGTTTCGGCTCAGGGCAATGCCGATCTGTGGGTTCTGTTTGATCAGATTGCGCAATCCATCGTCACGCAGAACCAAAAGTTCCAAATCGCCAGCGGCCACCGCGCTCATTGTGTGGTCCAGCCCGCGCAGAAACTCTGCTTCGCCCAGCAGACTGCCTGGTCCCAGCGTAGCCAGGGCCATGCCATTTTCGCCTATCAAACGTACAAAGCCGCTCTCTACCAGCAGCAGGGCATCGCTTGGTTCGCCCGCGCTGTAGACACTCGTACCCTTGGCTCTGCTCTCCTTGCGCATGGCTCCGGCCAATAAAGCCAGATGTCCTTCCGGCAGGTCAACAAACAGGGGTACATTCTGAATGAAATCGTTCTTCACCTGATCTCCTTTT
Organism: Caldilineaceae bacterium; assembly: GCA_019637685.1. GTDB lineage: Bacteria > Chloroflexota > Anaerolineae > Caldilineales > Caldilineaceae > JACQGT01. The sequence goes on from JAHBVF010000017.1 coordinate 121,623, forward strand.
GGTCGAGCGGTTTCGAGTATGGCAGGCAAATGGGGGATACCAGCCGCATAACCCAACTATTATACCCCAATTTCCCCATCCCCTTTCTGCCGATTCCCCGACAGAAGACTGACGTTTCCCCACCCACAGGCGGAAAAACCGTCAATCCGCGTCAATATGTGCGTTGAAATGTAACGGTCCAGCTAAAATGGCCGTAGCAGCCATTGGTCTTGATAAAGGCATCACAACCGGCTGCATCCCGGCAAAAGCCGCCCTGCATCAGATCCCCGTGGGATATATTGTAGGTCTTGGCGGTAAGCCCTTTGGCCAGATCGCTGGAAACATCCCGGCCATCCACATCTCTGGCGACCACAATATCATCCCCGTCCACATTCACATCGTATTGGGCTAGTCCCGGCCCCTTCTCGCCTGTGACGTGAAATTCGTTGCGATAGACACCGCGCACAGTGACTCCGTTGAGCCGACTGCCCGCTGCATCCAGCACAATCACATGCAGCTCCTGCTTGTCCCCACAGTTGACCGAATCGCCACTGTAGTGACCGCCATTTTCCTCGACACCCCAAATGCGCCGCTCTATGAGACGAAAATCAACGCCAGCCGGTGCGGGTACAGGTGTGTCAGTGGGTTGGGCCACAACAACCGGTACTGGTGTAGCTGTCGGTGGCGCGGGGGGTGCTTCGGCCACAGCCACGCTGCCTGTATTGCCGCCGGTGGTAACGAGCGGTGCATAGACCCACCCGGTCGCGCCCCCGGCCAGGCTGACTTGCCACCAATCGCCCGCGCTATTTTTGCCAGTGATACGGGCTGAGTCGCCCGCGTTCAATGCACCCACCACCGGGTAATTGGTGCCTGGCCCCCCCCGTACATTCATCGCGGATGTGGTGCGCACTTCCGGATCAGTCACAGGGGTGGCCGTCGGTGGCTCCGGCGTGGGCGTGTCGGCCGCGGGCGTGGCCGTGGCCGATTCCGGTGTGGCTGTCGGGTCAGCCGGGGTAGCTGTCGGCTGGGCCGCGGCCTGCTCGCCCCCTGTGGATTGGGCAACAGCCGGTTGAGAGACTGTCTGAACAATTGGCTCGCCTGCCTGGGCAATCAACCCCCGGCTCTGGGCATAGCGCTCAATGTTGCTGGATGTGAGACCCAAAGCCAGGACAAGACGAGTCAGGGCATCCCCATTGGCAAAATCACCCGCGCTGATGGCATTTTCTGTCTCCAGCAGCAATAGCTGATTGGCGTTGGGCACATCCAAAGCTGTCAACGCAGCCCGCGCGCGGGCCAGATCGCTATCGGCCTGAAAATTCCGGGCGATCTCCTGGGTTGTGGTGGCCAGATCGCCAGTGCCAGCGCTGGGACCTGAGGGTCCGCACCCGGCCAACAGCCACAGCATCAAAAACAGAATGAGAATGGGGGAGAGGCGGACAAAGAGGGGATGACTGCCCGCCAATACATCCAGGGACTCGGCGTCTACCGCCTGGGTTCTATCTATCATAGGTCTTTCTGTCACAAGTCTGCCCACAACTGGCCGGAGCAGAAGAAACACTACTATCGGTTGATGTCTGTGTCGGTTGATGCTTGACGACCCGCGCCAAGTTCCCCCGTGGCCGATTCTTTGCTATAATCATTTCCAGAGAAATCGTTCACACGGAATACAGTCTCGGCCAGACACAACAACGGTCTGCCACAGAATAGCAGACCGTTGCCGAGGACTGAGTGCCGAAGGTGGGACTTGAACCCACACGGGTCTCCCCACACGAGTTTGAGTCGTGCGCGTCTGCCAATTCCGCCACTTCGGCTTCTCCGTCCAGTATACGTTTGATAATCAAAATCGTCAAATCTGACCAGGAAATCATTTTACGCAGATGGATCAGGACCTGCTGATTGAACAATCGCTCAACGGCGATCTGAATGCATTCAATCATCTCATTCTCGAATATCAGAATCTGGCCTACAGTGTCGCCTATCGACTGCTGAGCAATACAGAGTCGGCTGCCGATGCAGTGCAGGACAGCTTCATCAAAGCATATCGGGCGTTGGACAGTTTCCGCGGGGGCAGCTTTAAAAGCTGGCTCATGCGCATTGTCACCAACACCTGCTATGACGTATTGCGCGCCCAGAAACGGCGACGCACAGACAGTCTGGATGCTCTGCCTGTTGAGGAAGAATACGCCACCCAACTGATTGATCGCAAGGAATCCCCGGACCAATATGTAGAGCGGGGTGAACTGACCGAACTGATCGAGGCGGCCATCAGTTCCCTGCCCGAAGACCAGCGCACGGCTATGGTTTTGTGTGATATCCAGGGCTATGCCTACGAGGAGATTGCCGAGATGACAGGGGTGGCTATGGGTACTGTCAAATCGCGCATCAGCCGGGCACGGGGACGGGTGCGGCTATACCTCTCGGAGTATTCGGAACTTTTGCCTGCTGGCTTTCGTCCTGAGACTGAGTAGATACTATATTTCCCGGACCTTCAGCGCTTTGCCCATCTGGCGCGTTGGAGAATAGCAGAAAAATCATGAATCGTTCTTCGCAAACACCAATCAGTGACGAATTGCTGTCAGCCTATATTGATGGCGTCGTTACCAATGAAGAGAAAGCCACTGTCGAGGCGGCGCTCGCGGCCGACCCAGGCTTGGCCTGGGAGCTGGAAAGCCTGCGCCAGACAGTGCAATTGGTGCAGAATTTGCCACCAGTGCCCTTGCCCCGCTCATTTGTTCTGGTGGAGGCGCAGGTGGCGGATGTGCTGGCCGAACGGCGGGCACGGGCCACACCCTCTGCGCGCGGCGCTGTGTCCCGACAATCGAGCACACCCGCCCGGTCCTGGTGGCGCGAATTTCTGGCCTTTTTCAGCGCGGGCAATCTGGTCCTGCGCAATGCGGCGGCTTTGGCCGCGCTGTTCCTTGTGGTGGTTCTGGTCACATCGCCAGGCTCTTCCCTGCCCGCCGTAGCACCCCAAAACACCAACAGTAGCCAAGAGGATGTGACGCCAACACAGGAAGTTTCGCCGGCTTTGGCCCAGGCCGAATCGGTTCCGGTGGAGCCATCCGCAACAGCATCCCAAAAAGCAGCCCAGGAATTGCCAGCGGAAAAGGCAGCCCCGGCAGCGTCGGCAGCACTGATGTCCGAGCCAGCACCGGCAGCCGTGGCCGCGGCCCCCGCGCCAGCCGCTATGGCCGCACCCGCGGAAGCGGCTATGCAGAAGGCCCCATCGGCTGAAATGGAAAGCAGCGCGCCTGCTGCTATGATGCGTGCCGGGCCAGAAAGCATGGCCGAGCCGGCTGGTTTGGCTCCCGCTGGGGTTGGCGGAGGCACAGAGTCTGGCCCGGCCGCGTTCCGGGCTGTGCCAGCGGATACGGGCCAGGGTGGCGAATTTCCGTATTCCCCAAGCGCGGCGGACGCAACCCCAAAGATGTACGCGGCCGAGGGCGAGAATGACACGGCTATGGCCAGTGAAGACATCACAGAAACGACAGTAGCCGCAGAAGCAGTGGTCGAAAAAGCAGTAGTCGCAGAAGCGGCAGCGGTAGCAGCGGAAGAGGTGTCAGCGGAGAGCGAGACCACAGAAAAGCCAGTGGCCCAAGTTGACAGCCCCCCATCATCCGCTGATTCTGCTCCGCCCGCGTGGACCCCTTGGGGTTTGCTCCAGATCGCTTTGGCTGGATTGGTCGTCCTGTTGGCCGCGCTCTGGCTGAACACCACAAGGGCCTAGAATTCTGTGCCGGAACTGCCCGAAGTAGAAACGTATATACGGGAACTGCGGCCCCAGCTCGCGGGCAAACGAGTGGTGGCGGGAGAGGTAAAGTGGCCGCGGATTATTGCTACGCCAGAACCGGCTCTCTTTACAGAACTGATCCGCGACCGGCGTTTTGATACCTTTGGTCGCCGGGGCAAATATATGTTGCTGGGGCTGGACAGTGGCGAAACACTGATCGTTCATCTGCGCATGACCGGCGAAGTGCGAATCCATCCCGCGTCTGTCTTGCCCGATAAGCACACCCACCTGCTTCTGACACTGGACAGCAACGAACGGCTGCACTATCGGGACCCCCGCAAGTTTGGACGGCTCTGGTTGGTGGATGATCCGGAAAGTGTGGTGGGCAAGTTGGGGCCAGAGCCGTTGGACGAAGGGTTTACCCCGGAGGGCTTTGCCTCGCGGCTGGCCGGGCGCACGGCCTCTATCAAAGCGCTGTTGCTGAATCAGTCGATTGTGGCGGGTGTGGGCAACATTTATGCAGACGAGGCGCTCTTTCTGGCGCGGATCGATCCCCGTCGCTCCGGCGGTGAGCTGTCCATGCCCCAGGTATCTGTTCTGCACGCGGCGGTGCGGGCTGTGTTGCAGGCCGGTATCGAAGGGCGAGGCAGCAGTCTGCAAAGTTACGCGCCGCCCAGCGGTGAAAAAGGGTCCTTCCAGGAAAATCACAAAGTATTTCGGCGTACTGATCTGCCCTGCTACCAGTGCGGGGCGGCCATCCGCCGGATTGTTCTGGCCCAGCGCAGCACGCATTTTTGCCCCCAGTGTCAATCGTAGCTTCCCAATAAAGAGCAGGCAAGGGTGCAGGCAAAGACAAATGCCCCGAAAGACCGGGTGCAATGCCGATTGGGGCAACCGATTCCAGGAATCGGCCAAACCTGGTGCGCATGACTTGGGTTATCTGGCCGATTCCCGGAATCAGCACCTCGCACTCCCAACTCGAATTACACCCGGAAAGACCCCTCAATTTGACTCTGCCCCTTGCAATCTGCTATACTCTCTTCCTGTTGTCCGGCAGGAATCTGCCAGGCAGAAAGTCGGGTCGGCAAAAGTTATCTGGGGCTGTAGCTCAGTTGGGAGAGCGCTACAATCGCACTGTAGAGGTCAAGGGTTCGAGTCCCTTCAGCTCCATTACCTGTCGGCGAGCGTTGCAGATGTGATGTCAGATGTGCGGGCAAATGGCCGCAAAATTTGACAATATCCCGTCCATAATTCATACTGTGGGCAGCGGACGGGCGCTGAAAAGAATATCCGGGGCTATAGCTCAGTTGGGAGAGCGCTACAATGGCATTGTAGAGGTCAAGGGTTCGAGTCCCTTTAGCTCCACACAAACCGATCCACGTGTGGATCGGTTTTTTTATATTCGGTTTTTGTG
>JAHBVF010000018.1 GCA_019637685.1 Caldilineaceae bacterium
TGGTCATGCACTAGGGTTATCCCCCAAACGACAGGTTACTGAATGTCCCAATCCTGGGCGTTCCAGGCGTGGCCACCCCAGGGATTGATGAAGAAGTTGACTACATTCGAACGGCTCAGGTGTACTTCCGAGCGGTCGTAGAGATAGATGTGGGGCAGGTCGTGGGCGATCTGCTCACAGGCAATCTGATACTGGGCTTTACGCTCGGCTTCATCCGGGGTAGAACCCGCGGCTTCGATGGCCGCGTCTGCTGTGGCATTCACCCAGCGGCTATAGTTGAAGCCTGTGCCGCCATTGCTTTCCAAGGGCATCTGGCTGGAATGGAAATAGCCGAACATCTGGCTCTGGGGATCGAGACCGTCGCTGGTGGTGTACATCAGCACGTCGAAGTTGCCGTGCTTGCGGAACGCGCCGCTGGACCAGGAGCCAAACAGCTCAGAACTGGGCACATTCTCGATGTAGAATTCCAGCCCGATATCCCGCATCATTTCGATGATCAACTGCTCGGCTTCTTCCCGCAGTTGGTTGCCGGTGGTGGTCTGCAATTTCAGGCGCAGGGGTGTGCCAATCTCGGCCCCTTCACAGCTTGTGCATTCACGAATGCCGTCGCCGTCCTCATCGGTCCAGCCGGCATCTTCCAGCAGAGACATAGCCGTTTCCGGGTTGTATTCCGATGTGGGGATATCGCATTTGGCCCAGCCAATGCTCAGCTCGCTGACGCCGACTGTGGTTGCGCCAAAGAGCAGTTCGTCCACCAGGAACTGCTTGTCGATGCCGTATTGGATGGCCTGGCGCACCCGCAGGTCACCCAGAATGGGATGGGGGTTGTTCGCGGGGTCGTCCGTGGCGTCCAGGGAGGGATCGGCCAGATTGATGAGCAGCCGCTCGGTTCCGGGGCTGGGCCGTTTGTTGACAACCACATTGGGGTTAGCCTCAAATTCAGGCACATCGGCTTCGGTCAGGTCCCACAGAATGTCGATTTCGCCGGATGTGATAAGCGCTTTGCCCACTTCCCGGCTGGGAATGATGCGGATGATCACCTGATGGACAATTGGCTTTTCCGGATAATCCCGGTAGTTGGGGTTGGCTACCAGTGTGATGTGATCGCCGTTTTCCCACTCTTTCTGCATAAAGGGACCCGTGCCCACCGGGTTCCAGTTGTACTCCCAATTCTGCATATCCGCGGTTTCGCCCGTGGCGTGGCGGGGCATAATGTCGCTGAAGAGCGACAGATAGGGCGCGTAGAATTCGCTGAACTGGATGGTGACGGCGTAGTCGCTGTCGCAGGTCACACTATCGATTTTGTCGTAGCCGGTGGTGCTCACCGCGCCGCTGGCCGGATCGGTGACAGCCTCAAACGTAAAGAGCACATCGTCACAGGTGAAGGGTTCGCCGTCGGACCAGACCACATCCTCGCGCAGATTGTACTTGACAGTCATACCGTCTTCGGAGACCAGTCCATCGGCGATGGTCGGCACTTCCTTCGCCAGCACAGGATAGCGGTTGCCCTCCGGGTCCACACTCAGCAGACCTTCGATGACAAATGTGCTGACTTCCCCGGCCGCGGTTTGGGTGGCAATATACGGGTTCAGAATCTCCGGTTCCTGGTAGAGACCGTAGATAATCTGCTTGTCCGCGGCGGCGGCCGCGGGCGCGGCCTCAGCTTCGGGCGGGTGGGTGGCTTCGGCAGCCGGGGCTGCTTCCTGGGCAGGGGCGCTGCTGCTGGGCGCGGCCGGCTCGGCAGCCGGACAGGCCGCCAGCACCAGCGCTGCAATCAGCAGCAGTACAAATAAAAAGACAGATCGAGATTGTTTCAGCACGATTTCCTCCTGAAATTGATGGGTAACGCAAATATTGAAATGGGCAATGCGATTTGTCAGGGCGTCTCTATTTGAAAAATCGAGGAAAGGGCCAGCGACAACAGTAGAACAAATGGCGAGACCGGGGGGAAAACGGGCCACATCGCCATCCTTTGCGTTTTGCGATCAGAGCCATACACTCTGCAAAACTGACGCTAGTATACGCTTTTCCACAAAGTCTGTCAACCTCAATGCACTGTCCAGCCTCCGTCGATCGTCACCCCCGCGCCGGTGACAAAACTGGCCGCGTCGCTGGCCAGAAAGACGGCCAGTCCGCCAATTTCGTCCAGATTTCCCCAACGCCCCAGTGGGATTTTGGCAATGAATTCCTTATATTTTTCCGGGTCGTTCATCAGCGGCATATTCATTTCTGTGGCAAAGGGGCCGGGCAGCATTGTGTTGACGGTAATTCCGTGGGGCGCCCATTCCAGGGCCAAAGCGCGGGACATTTGCAGCACCGCGCCTTTGCTGCTGGTGTAGGGGGTGCGATCGGCCAGGGCGATAATAGAAAGGGTGGAGCCAATATTGATGACCCGTCCATATTTCTGGGCCTTCAGGTGGCCTGCAGCAGCCCGGCAAATGTTCCAGACACCCACAACATTTGTGTCCAAAACCTGGCGGAATTCCTCCGGCGTCAATTCATCGATCGGCCCGCGGATGTTGATGCCCGCGTTATTGACCAGAATGTGCAGTCCCCCCAAATCCCCAATCGTCTGCTGGACAGTGGCGATTGTTTCATCCGTGCTGCTCACATCACAGGCATAGCCGCGCACGTTGCGTCCCGTGGCCTGGGCGATGGCTGCCGCGGCCTCATCGGCCCGCGCCTGATCCCGGCTGGTCAGGGCCACGTCCGCGCCGGCTTCGGCCAGGGCCAGGGCCATCTGCTGCCCCAGCCCCCGGTTGCCGCCGGTGACGAGAGCCACGCGGCCGGTCAGATTGAATTTGTCGAGAATAGGCATGGGTGGATATATCCTTTCAGAGAGAAGATTCAGATAGAAGATGGCAATTGGGTGTTGGGGATTGAATGTTGGGACAAACTAAATACTGGCTATCTCTCTTTATCATACCCTCGCCCTGCTTCCCAAGGCAATCTTGTCTTCTCCACACACGGGCAGTACAATGGGTATCCGGCAGCCCCGTCGTTTGGAATCGTCTGCACGGATGCCGCAACCCACCACCATTCCCCAGGAGGATCCGTTGAAAACACTCCCTGCGTTCTCCCTTCCGCCCGTTCCCGCTGGCTGGAACACCGCCGCGCCGTGGGAGGACTGGCCCTGGCAGGCCGTGCCGGTTCTTCCGCCTTTGCGGCTGGCCGATGACAGCGCGCCGGCCCAACAGCAGACGGCTGTGCGCGTCTGCTACGACGCAACCGCCTTGTATGTGCGCTTTGATTGTGACGACCGGGACATTTGGGGAACCCTCACCCAGCGGGATGACCCCATCTATGACGAGGAAGTGGTGGAGGTCTTTCTGGCCGCGGGCGCGGACACACCCACCGAGTACGCGGAAATCGAACTCAGCCCCAACGGTGTGCTCTTTGATGCCTGGGTGCAGAATCCCACCGGGGATCGCGGCCAAATGGTTGTGGACACGGCCTGGGATTGGCCGGGCATCCGCTGGCACGCCCAACGCGTGGATGCCGAGAATCGCTGGTGGGGTGTGCTGGTGTTGCCCTGGGCGGGGCTGGGACTATCCCATCCCCTGCCCACAGACTGGCGGGCCAACTTCTATCGCATCGAACGGCCCCGCAATGGCCCCGCGGAATACAGCTGCTGGTCGCCCACCCTCACCGAACCCGCGGACTTTCACAAGCCGGGCAGGTTTGGGCTGCTGCGGATTGGCTGAAGCGTGAGACAGGACAGTCTAAAAAAACCGCTTTGACATCCCCCATCTGTGCGTGTATGATTGGAAGCATTCACAATAATTAGCTTCTATTGATCATCCCTCCCGATTTGTTTTGTCTTGCATTTAGCTCCATCATTTACTCGTTCAAGCCGTCCCCAATCACCCAGGAGGAAATGTATGATGCAGAAAATGTCCAGTTTGCTGAGACGACTTTCATTGCTGCCAGTCCTTTTGCTGGCTGCCCTACTGTTGGCAGCCTGTCCGCCCGCGGCCGCACCGGCTGCACCGGCTGCCGAACAGCCCGCCGCCGAAGCCCCCGCCGCAGAGGCCGAAGCTACAGAAGCTCCCGCAGCCGAAGCCCCCGCCGAAGACGTGGGGACCTTCACCTATTGGGGCGGTCTGATCTTCTCAGATGAGGCCAATCAGATGTTGGTGGACCGTATCGAAGCCTGGGGAGAAGATCGGGGCGTCGATGTGGATGTGGTAATGATTAACCAGAACGAGACTGTACAGCGGGTCTCCGCGGCCATTGAGGCCGGCACGATGCCCGACGCGCTGGATATGGGCACGGGACACATGTTGCTCCTCAGCCAGTCTGGCCAATTGCAACCCCTGGATGCACTCTACGACGAAATCGGCGCATCTCTGGGCGGCTGGTATCCCGCGGCCGATCAGGCCACGGATCCCGCTGTCTATGGGGGACATCGCTACGGCATCGTTTTCAGCCTGGGCGGTAATGTCCTCTACCGTCGAGCCGATGTGCTGGAACCTCTGGGCTTCACCGAAGCACCAGCGCTGTGGACAGATGTCTCTGATATGGCCAAGGCCGCACAAAACCCGCCCGAATATTATGGGATGGGTTTTGCGCTCTCAAATGTGGGCGATGCCAACCTGACCGAAAGTATGCTGCGTTCCTGGGGTGGCCGTATTGCCGATGACGAAGGCAAAACCTGCACCATCGACAGCCCAGAAACACGCGAATTCTTGACCTGGATTACCGGAGCATTTGCCGACGGTCTCTTCCCGCCCGGCGCCACCACCTGGGACGGCGCAGGAGACAACGTGGCCTATCAGTCAGGTACAGCGCTCTTTATCGCCAACCCCGGCAGTGTCTACCTCTACATGCGCAACGAGGATCAGGAATTGGGCGAGAGTACCAAGTATTCTGGTCTGCCCGGCGGACCTGTCATGCGGGTTTCCCCCGTGGGGGCCAATGTGCGGGTTATCCCGACCAGCACGAATGAGGCCAAGACCGAATTGGCCCACGACCTCTTCCGCTTCCTGGCCGAGCCGGAATTTATGAATGAGTATTACTACAACGCCATTTATGGGCCGGCCGCAGTAGCCTATACGGATGCGCCGATCTTCAGCGAAAGTGCTGTTCACGAAGGATTGCGGGACTTGGCCATCAACGGCACTTTTGGCCCCTTCCCGGATGTGAATAACGCGGCCCTGGCCGAGTTCAGCACTGGCTTCCTGGTTCCGCGCATGATCCAGCGCATTGTGATAGACAATGTGAGCATCGACGATTCGATTGCCGAAACTCAGAGCGCCTGCCAAGCGATCTACGATAAGTACCAGTAGATGATAGAGTGATGGGGTGAGAGATGATGGCTATATCTCCCACCCCATCGTTCGTCAGATAACCACGAGAAATCAAATGGTCGAACAAGTCGCACCACCTCTTTCCACCACCAAGCCCAAACGCAACCGCTTTTCCATGTCCCAGCGTGACAAAATGCTGGGATATTTTCTGGTCGCGCCGGTTGTGATCTGTCTCTCCATTCTGGTCATCTATCCATTCTTCTTTGCCATCTGGATCAGTTTTACCGATCGAATGATCGGCCAGGGCGGCAACTTCGTCGGGCTGGCCAACTACCGCTATCTGATCAATTGGATAGATTTTCAGGCCACTGTGCGCAATACAATTGTGCTGGTAACTGGCGTGCAATCCTTGAAACTGGTATTGGGGCTGAGTATCGCGTTACTCCTCAACCAGGAGATACGGGGACGTCGCCTCTGGCGCAGTCTGATCCTGATTCCTTGGGCCATGCCGGGATTTGTGGCTTTTATCACGTGGAAACTGTTGCTGGTTCCCCAGGGTGGCGCTCTCAACTATATCCTTCTCCAAACCGGACTGGCTGACACCTATGTAGATTTTCTTGGCACAAAAGCGCTGGCAATGCCCAGCGTCATCACGGCCAGCTTCTGGCGGGGATTCCCCTTTTGGGTGATCTCCTTTCTGGCCGCGCTGCAAAACGTGCCCCAGGAACTCTACGAGGCCGCGGCCATCGACGGCGCGGGTCCCTGGCAACGCTTTCGCCACGTAACAGTGCCCAACATCCGCCACGTAGTGCTGGTGGTCGTTCTGCTATCCACCATCTGGACCACCAACAGTTTCGAGGCAGTCTGGCTGATGACTCAGGGCGGCCCGTCCAACGCTACAATGACCTTCCCCGTGCTGGCCTACTTCGGCCTGCAAAATCTACGCATCGCCGAGGCCGCTTCGGTTTCGGTTTCGATGCTGCCCATTTTCGGTTTCCTGGCCTTTATCGTGGCCAAGCTCCTGCAGGAGGATTAGTCTATGCTTGGCCGGCTTACCACACGCCAAAAATTTGTCTACTATACGCTGCTCATACTCCTGGCGGTCTTTATTCTTTTTCCCGTCTACTATATGATAATCGTGTCGTTGAAGTTGCCCAAAGATATCTACCGCAGCCCGTCGCTCCTGCCCACCAACGCTACACTCAAAAACTTTATCGATCTCTTTGACAAACAGGACTTTCTGCAGAACATCCGCAACAGCCTGGTGGTGGCCGGGTCGGCTACGCTGATTTCTGTCTTCATCAGTTGTCTGGCCGCCTATAGCCTTGTCCGCCTCCGCTACCGCTATCGGGATTGGATCGGACGGCTGATCCTTTTTACCTATCTGACCCCCGGCGCGCTGCTTTTTATCCCTCTGGCTGTGATCATTGCCCGTCTACAATTGGGCAACAAACTGGAAGGGCTTATTTTCGTCTATCTCACCTTTTCCGCGCCCTTGAGTACCTGGCTGATGATGGGCTATTTTCGTAGTATCCCGGCTGATTTGGAGGAGCAGGCGATGGTGGACGGCGCTACCCGGCTACAAGCGCTCTTTCGCATTGTTCTCCCCCTGGCCACCCCCGGTCTGATCGCGGTCAGCGTCTTCACCTTCACCGGCGCGTGGAATGAACTGCTCTATGCGCTGATCTTCATCACCTCACCCTCCAAGCAGACCGTTCCCGTGGCCGTTAGTTATCTGATCACCGGGGATGTTTTCCGCTGGGGGTTAATTATGGCCGGTTCGGTTTCGGCGGCTGTGCCGGTGATGGTGCTCTACTATCTGGGCCAGCGTTTTGTGGTGCAGGGGTTGGCTACGGGCGCAGTCAAAGGCTGATGCAGTCGGCGAACTACAGTTCCCCTACAGTTAAAGTAATCCACAGATAACACAGATGAGTCTACTGCAAAAAGCCTACAGACCCACCGCGGAGGCGCGGGGGACACGGAGTTTTGCAGAGGTTCTCTCCTGAAATTCTCTGCGCCTCAGCGTCCCCGCAGGAGAATTATTTTTTCAGTGGACTCAAATACAGAACCGCGACTTTGCCCGTTTTTTGTTACCCTCTGGCTGGGGTGATAGAATTGTCAGCGTGTGTACTATTGTTCTTGGGCGGAACCCCAACCGTGGGCAGAGAGGAAGTCCCGATCGGCTTTGGACAGCTTCTCTGCTGCCACGGCCAGCAATTCGGGGCGACGTTCCAGCGTGCGCAACAGGGATTGCTCCCGCCGCCAGCGAGCCACCTGCGCGTGATGACCGCTGAGCAGCACATCGGGCACAGCTTCGCCACGAAAGTTGTGGGGCCGGGTATAGTGGGGGCCTTCCAGCAGGCCATCGGTCCCGGCCGAGTGGCTGTCTTGATGTGCGCCCAGGGCATCGCCCAGCGCGCCGGGCAGCAGACGGGTCACCGCATCCACAACGACCATCGCGGCCAGTTCGCCGCCGCTGAGCACAAAGTCACCGATGCTGATTTCGTCGCTGACCAGTTGGCTGCGCACCCGCTCATCCACCCCTTCGTAACGCCCACAAATGAGGGCGAGACGGGAATGCTGGCTCAGTTCCAGCGCGACGGACTGATCAAAACGACGACCCTGGGGCGTGAGTAAAATGACCGGCACATCGGCTGCCAGCACCGCGGGCGCGTTTTCGTTCCACGGGGGCAGATCGACAAAAGCGGCTTGCGGAGGCAATGTCCAGCCCGCCGGGTGGGCGAGGACAGTTTCCACGGCACGGGCAATGGGTTCCGCTTTCATGACCATTCCGCCGCCCCCGCCATAGGGTGTGCCGTCGCAAACGTGATGGCGGTCGGTTGTGTAGGCCCGAATGTCGTGAAGCGCGATTTGGATGAGCTGATTCTCCAGGGCACGTTTGAGAATGCTCTCGGAGAAGGGACCCGCAAACATCGGCGGGAAGAGTGTGAAGATGTCGAAGCAGAGTGTATGGGGTACAGCGTCGTGATTTTTGGAAAACGCGGAGTCGTCTACCGCTTGATTCTCATCCATTTTACCAACACTTTCAGTCTATCCTGGTTTGTCAAGCTGATAACTACGCTCATCGGCTCGTACAGCCGTTCGAGGCGGGAAGCACAAAACCGCAGTGCGTCTACCGGCGGCCATGTGCTGCGCCGCATTTACGGCCACATTGTAGCACAGGGGCTGGGGGCCGAGAAGCTACCTGCCATCTGGCACACACCCGGACTGCCCCGCCGCAACCTGACCGCGGCCAGCCAGTTCGGCATGGCTTCCCTTTTGGTGCTGATGGCCTGGGTATACTGGCCTACGGAAGTGGCTGCCCCCGCTGTCGCTGCCAAAGCGAGTATGCAACCAGTCCTTTCCATCAACAGCCCCGCCATCCCTTCTGCACCCCAACCGTCCAACGCATCTCAGCCGTCAACATCGGAATCCACCAGCGTTTCCTCGCGGCAGATTGCCAGCACCAAAGAACGGTTTGCCGCGCTGACCGCTCCGGAAGCAGCTCAACCCGCAGCCAGCGAAGCCGATTGGGAACCCGCTGCGCCGCTCCAACCCTTTGGGAGCGAGATTGTCGACCGCCGCGATCAGCCTGACACCGGGCTTCAGGGCACAGCAGCCCCCGCGGCAGAAGACGACCCCGCCAATGGGCCGAGCAGGCCGGGGGGTCTAGCAGATTTATTGGCATCCCTGGCCGACGTGACCGAAGGTCCACGCCAGGCAGTGGGACAGATTGTGGCGGGCGTGGGTGAGCTGACAGCAGGGGCCAGCGAGAGCAAACGTGCGGCGGCAGAGGCCCAGCCCACTGCCCCACCGCCTGTGCCCCAACCCACGCCAGGCCCTGTGCCGCTTCTTGTCCCCGGGCCACAGTGGGCCGACTTCACCCCCGTAGCCGCCCCCGCGGTGGATCACTTCTGGCTGGGCCAGCCCCAGCCCACCGGCTACAATCAATTCTATAGCCCCAACTATCAGTTTGGCAGCACGGCCAACAATCGCTATCGCATCCATCACGGCGTGGACATTGCCAGCGATTCGGGCACGCCTGTGCTGGCAATGGGCGAGGGCGAAGTGGTCCACGCGGGTCCTGACAATCCAGCGCTGTTGGGGCCATACAACAATTTTTACGGAAATGCGGTCGTCGTCCGCCTGAACCGGCGTCTGTCCACGCCGGAAGGCGATCAGGACGTTTATGTGCTGTTGGGCCATTTGAGTGCAGTCTATGTGGAGCGGGGCCAACAGGTGACACCGGATGTGGTGGTGGGCGCGGTGGGAATGACCGGCATTGCCATCGGTCCCCATCTGCACGTGGAGGTGCGGGTAGGCGAGAACAGTTATCTGGACTCGGTCAACCCCGCGCTGTGGATGCAGAACCCACCGGGCACAGGCAGTGTGGCGGCCCGGCTCCTCACAGCAGATGGCCGCTCGTGGAGCGATGCCCGGCTTAGCCTGCTGCGCTACGAAGGCGGGGGCACACGCTGGGTGCGCACCATTGAAATTTACCCGGACGCGGAGAATATCAGCGCGGACCCGGCCTGGGGCGAAAATGGCGCGCTGAGCCAATTGGCCGCGGGTGGATATTGGATCGGCGGTGTGGTCAACGGTGAGAAGTTCGGCCAGAATATTACCATTTATCCCGGCGAGACGACATTTGTCGAGTTGCGAACCCAGCAATAGACATACGGGCAAACCACATAACGCCTCATTGGAAAATCAGCCTCATCCCCCAACGCGATCGGCATTGGGGGATTTTTGTGCCTGCGGGGTAGTCTGTTTCTGCTCTACAGCCCACAAAAGATGACCTTTTCCAATGAAACAATTGCTGGATGCATATAGGGCTGGCTGTGGGTGATGTCGAAGTAGTTTGAAGACCTGTGGATAAACGCATCGTCGGTTTGAGACAAAACCAGATATTTCTGGTTTTTTGGGATCTCATGTGGTTGAACCATATTTCTTTGGAGTAGTTGATGGGTAAACGCAAAGACAGACGGGAAAAGGCGCAACGATTCGCGGCCATTGCGCGTATGGCAGCCCAGCCGAAACTGGCGGAGAAACGGGCGGAGAAACGGGCGGTCCCGGGCCATCAGGACGTGGCATTGACAGACGAACTGCTCACTTCTTCCGCGCACCTGGCAGGTCTGGTCTCTTCTGACAGGCGGGAACTTACAAAAATGAAGAAGTTCCGTTTCCAGCTTCTGTGCCAGTGGATTTCCACCCACCGGGAACCGGGCCGGGTGGCGGATGTGGGGGGAGGCAAAGGGCTGCTGGCCTATCTGCTCCAGAAGAGCGGCTGGCTGGCGACTGTCATCGACCCCTTCGCTCAGTCCTTGCCGGCTAAATACAAAGATTTGGAGAGCGGCAGGCAGATACGTATTGGCGAGGATGAACGCGTGCCGCGGCTGAATCAGGCGTTTCAGCCGGAGATGGCCGAACAATTCGATCTGCTGGTGGCAATGCACGCCCACGGCTGCAACATTCAGATGATCGACGCGGCCCTGGAATACGGCTGTGATCTGATTCTGCTGCCCTGCTGTGTGATCCACGAGCCGATTCTGCCGCCGCCGGGTGTTCATTGGATTCAGTGGCTGGTGGAGTATGTGATTGAAAAGGGCTTTGTTGTGGAGCCGTTTCGATTGAACTTTAAGGGACAGAATATCGGCATCTACGCCCGGATGGGAGCAAAGGCATGACAGATACTTCACAGCCTGTTGTCATCTACACCGATGGTGCCTGCCTGGGCAATCCCGGCCCCGGCGGCTGGGCCGCGATTCTGCGTTACGGCGAACACGAGAAGGAACTGAGTGGCCGCTTCCGCCGTACAACCAACAACCGCATGGAGATGCGCGCCGCCATCGAAGCGCTCAACGGGCTGAAGCGGCCCTGTGCGGTAGAGATTTTTACCGACAGCAGCTATCTGCGGGATGGTATCACCAAATGGGTGAAAGGCTGGCAGCGCAACGGCTGGCGCACGGCATCCAAACAGCCGGTAAAAAACCAGGATTTGTGGCGTTCCCTGCTGGCTGCCGTCGCCCGCCACGCGGAGGCCGGGGCTGTGGAATGGCGCTGGACCAAAGGCCACGCGGGGGACGAGTACAACGAGCGGGCGGACAGCCTGGCCAGCCGTGAAGCCGCCCAGGCCACGGCGAACGATCCCGCGGATGAGGAGGGGATTGGGGATTAGCGGTTGACTCGACCCAATCTCCAATCTCCCAACCTCCCAATCTCCAATCTCTTACCCCGCACTCGCATAGGCCGCCGCGATCCATCCCAGCAGGTCCGCGTCCACTTCCGACGGGTCGGTCAGGCGCACGACGTAATTGCACATACTGCCTTTGGCCTGCCCGATCAGTCGGTCATCCCCGGGCAGGTCTTTGACATTCAGCCCCACTTCCACACGGGTGTTGGTGGGCGGGCCGATCATCATAAACTGCTTCTGGCGGCGCAAACTCAGATACTTCTGCCGTGGCAGAACCTCAAAGTCGCCCAGCTTCTCCACCCCCTCCCACAGCGCGTCGTGGATGGGGCGCAGATGGGCCTTCTTCCCCGCGTAGAGTTCGTCTACCACATGGGCAAGGCTCTTCTCCGCCGGGGCCTGTTTTTCGCCGGCCTGCCGGGTAAAATGGGCGAGTGCATTGGCATCCCCATAGCCTAGCCCCAATTCAGTCTTGAAGTAATCGCGCAACTGGCCGTGTTTGCTCAATCCGCTGGCCGCGGCCAGCGCAGTCAGCTCGTCCAGGGATTTCCCCGTCTTCTGCTCGATGTTGTTCAGTTGGGTCTGTGCAGCCTGTTCCAGGACACTCATCAGGATTCTCCTTGGGTCATTGGGAAAGCGACAACCCCAAAATAGAACAAATTTTCTGATATGTCAACCTGAAAATTGAACCAAAAAAGCTTTTTCGCAGTTGACAAACACGAACAATTGTTCTATAATTTGATACACCGATTACAACAATTGAAAGGCAGGAAGGCATTATGTCTTCACGAATTCAGGCCGAGCATTTTACCGCCGCGATCTTTGCGCTGCTCGACGAAACTTTTGAGAGTGTGCAGGGCATCTATCTGGACAAAGGCACGTCCCTCTTCGAGACACTGGCGACGATTTCCGCGCAGGAAGCGTCAATTCTTGTGGGTGGAAAATGTGCGACGTTGGCCGCACAGGTAAAGCACATCGCCTTCTATCTGGACGTGCTGGAAAAGGCCATGCGCACGGGAGAATTTGAGCGCCAGGACTGGGGAAAAATCTGGCGGGAGACGAGTGCGGTCACCCCAGCGGAGTGGGACGGGTTGCAAGCAGCCCTGCGCGAGAGCTACAGTCGCATCCGGGCGCTGGTCACGGAGACAACGGAGTGGTCGAGCGACGAACAGATCGGCGGCGCAATCGCGGTCATCGCGCACACAGCCTATCATCTGGGCGAGATTCGCCAGGCGCTCTGCACCCTGCAATAGGGACGAACGCGCAATGATGGCCGTAAGAACCCACATCTATACTGATTCGCACCGAAGAAATCCACAGCAATTTGGAAAAAGTCGCATTTTCATACACCCAATCCAAAGAGGAGAACCAGAATGACTACGATCAATCCCTATCTCAATTTCAACGGCAACACAGAAGAGGTCTTCCATTTCTACCAATCGGTCTTTGGTGGGGAGTTTCTGTCGGTCAACCGCTACAAAGAGGTGCATTCGGCAGAGGAGCTTGGCGCGGGCGAAGGCGAGAAGATTATGCACATCTCCCTGCCCATCGGCAACGGAAGCATTCTGATGGGCAGCGACACCATTGAAAGGAGGGGCAAGACAAGTGCTGGCGACAACTTCAGCATTTCCATCACCCCGGACAGCCAGGAGGAAGCCACCCGGCTGTTCAACGGACTTTCCGCGGGTGGGCAGGTGACAATGCCTCTGATGCAAGCGCCCTGGGGTGCTTACTTCGGGATGTTCACCGACAAGTATGGGATTCAATGGATGGTGAACTACGAGAAGCATTCTCAGCAGTAAGCAGATGACGGTTCCCACACGCAAAAGGAGAGCGACGCATGCAAAAGATTACAACCTTTCTGATGTTTGAAGGCAGAGCCGAAGAAGCTATGAATTTCTACACGTCTCTTTTCCCGGACTCGGCCATCAAAAGCATTTCCCGCTATGGCCCAGAGGGGCCGGGGGCGGAAGGGAGTGTTATCCACGCCACTTTCACATTGGCTGGGCAGGAATTGATGGCAATTGACAGTGCTGTCAAGCACGAATTCACCTTCACCCCAGCCATATCGCTCTATATTACCTGCCAGAGCGATGCAGAAATCGACGAGCTTTTCGCTAAACTCTCCGCTGGCGGTGGAATTTTGATGCCCTTGGCCCCTTATCCGTTCAGTCCGAAGTTTGGGTGGGTGGCCGACCGGTTCGGTGTCTCCTGGCAGTTGACCCTCGCCACCCAATAACCTGACCAGAAGAGGAGAATGGATGAATCATTATAAGGCCACTGGCAGCTTTGATGTGGTGATAAAGCCACAGGGCGAACCCGATACTACAGCGGGCGCAAAGTTGGGGCGGATGTCTATCGACAAACAATTTCACGGCGACCTGAGCGGTGTGGGCAAAGGCGAAATGTTGAGTGCCCTCACCGATACGGAGGGTTCGGCGGGCTATGTGGCTATCGAACGGGTGGTGGGGACACTGCACGGACGCAGGGGAAGTTTTGTCTTTCAGCACACAGGCACGATGAACCGGGGCGCACAGCAGCTCTCGATTTCTGTGGTCCCCGACTCGGGCAGCGGGGAACTCACCGGCCTATCTGGCATTTTTTTGCTCACCATCGAAGATGGCAACCACCTGTACACTTTCGAGTATTCGTTGCCAGGCATACAGCGGGAAGCAGCCGGCGATCTGCCCACTGGTCTGGCAGCACCCGCGCAACGGGCACTGGCGGGCGCGGGCATTCAGCGGCTCGACCAACTCGCCCGGATCAGCGAGGCGGAGTTGAAGAAACTCCACGGCATCGGACCCAAAGCGGTGGAGCAACTGCGCCAGGCCCTCCACGCGCGGGGATTGTCTTTTCCAACACACTAAAATCATCCCGGAAGAGGCCCAACAATGGAAAGCAGACAGAAGATCACACCTTTTCTCTGGTTCAACGACAACGCAGAGGAAGCAGCCCGCTTCTACACATCCATTTTCGCCGATGCAAAAATTCTGAGCAAAATGCCCGGCCCCGAAGGAAAGGCGATGTCCGTTACCTTCGAACTGATGGGCCAGCGCATCACAATCCTGAACGGCGGCCCTCACTTTCAAATCAACGAAGCCTTTTCGCTCTTTGTAGATTGCGCGGATCAGGCAGAAGTGGACTTTCTCTGGGAAAAGCTCTGCGCCGACGGCGGGGAACCGGGGCAGTGCGCCTGGCTGAAGGACAAATTTGGCCTCTCCTGGCAGATTGTCCCCCGCCAGTTGGGGGAAATGTTGAGCGATCCGGACCCGGAGAAATCCCAGCGGGTGTTGCAGGCGATGTTGCAAATGGGCAAAATCGACATCGCCGCGCTGCGGGCGGCCTATGACGGCGCATAATCGGACGGAATTCTGTGTCAGTCATGACACCTGTTCACAAAGGAGCGAGCAATGAGCGGAGTACGTGTGTTGGTTGGAACCCGCAAGGGCGCGTTTATTCTCACATCGGACGAGAAACGGCAGGCGTGGGAGATCAGCGAACCCCACTTTGCGGGCTGGGAGATGTATCACATCAAAGGGTCGCCCCTTGACCCGAACCGGATTTACGCTTCTCAGTCCACCGGCTGGTTTGGGCAATTGATCCAGCGATCCGACGACGGCGGCAAAACCTGGGAGCCAATGGACAACGAATTCGCCTACGACGGTACGCCGGGAACCCACCAGTGGTATGACGGAACCCAGCACCCCTGGGAGTTCAAGCGGGTCTGGCTGCTGGAGCCGTCCCTGCACGACGCGGATACAGTCTACGCGGGTGTGGAGGATGCAGCCATTTTCCGCAGCCAGGACGCGGGCAAATCCTGGCACGAACTGCCCGGCCTGCGCCACACAAAGGGCGATCTCTGGCAGCCCGGCGCGGGTGGGATGTGTCTGCACACAATTGTCCAGGACCCGGCCAACGCCAACCGTCTTTTTGTGGCTATCTCGGCCGCGGGGGCCTTCCGCACGGACGACGGCGGCGAGAGTTGGCAGCCCATCAACAAAGGGCTGCTCTCGCCCTTTGAGCTGCCCGACAAAGACGCGGAAGTCGGCCATTGCGTACACAGCATTGCCATGCACCCCTCCCGGCCCGATGTGCTCTTTATGCAGAAACACTGGGATGTGATGCGCAGCGACGACGCGGGCGAACTGTGGCACGAGATCAGCGGCAACCTGCCCAGCGACTTCGGCTTCCCCATCGCGGTCCACGCCCACGAACCGGAGACGGTCTATGTCGTGCCCATCAAAAGCGATTCGGAACATTACCCGCCCGACGGCAAACTGCGGGTCTATCGCAGCCGCACGGGTGGGAACGAATGGGAAGCCCTGACTGCTGGCTTGCCCCAAAGCGACTGTTATGTGAATGTACTGCGTACAGCCTTTGCCGTAGATTCTCTCGATTCTTGCGGTCTTTATTTTGGCACAACCGGCGGCCAGGTCTACGCCTCGGCAGATGGGGGCGATAGCTGGCAGACGATTGTGCGGGATTTACCGGCAGTGCTGTCGGTGGAGGTGCAGACCCTGCGATGATACGCGTCGTCATACCCCATCACTTGCGCCGCTTGACCAACGCGGGCAAAGAGTTGCAACTGGCCGTGGAAGGGCCGGTGACTGTGCAATCGGTGCTGGATGCGCTGGAGGCAGAATATCCCACATTGCGGGGGACCATCCGAGAGCACGGCACAGGGAAACGCCGGGCTTTCCTGCGCTTCTTCGCCTGCGAGCAGGACCTCTCCCACCAGCCCGTTGACGAACCGTTGCCCGACCCAGTGGCAACCGGTGCAGAGCCTTTTCTGATCGTCGGCGCAATGGCTGGCGGATGAAAGAGAAGTGAGTCTACTGTAAATAGCCTTCAGAGCCACCGCGGAGTCGCGGGGAACGCGGAGTTTTTCTCCTGAAATTCTCCGCGGTAACACTGCGCTCTCTGCGACTCCGCGGTGAAATTGATCTTATGACGGTTTCACTTCTCTTATGGCTTTCTCACCACTTTTCGAGAGCCGACTCCATCCCCGCCCCATCTCGGCCAAATCTCTGGCAATCAGGCCGGGCAGAATCGTGTGGCCGTAGTGCCGCACCAGCCCGCCGTGCCACAGCCCCACATAGCCGCTGCGCACATCTGCCTGGCTCCATTGAAAGCGGTAGCGCACATAACCGGCGAACTCCCACAGCCAGAGAATCAGCACGGCCATCCACCCCGGCAGCCAGAAGCCCACAAAGACAAAAGCCGCGTAGTGGCGGGCAGGGTTGCGGTCATCTACCAGCCCCCGCTTGAAGCCGGTCGTGCCCCAACGGGTCGGCGGGTTGCCCTCCATCTGGCGCAAAAAACGCCAGGGGTTCCAGGCATCCTGCACACGAATATAGGCCATCTGCTCGCCAAAGGCCAGGACAAAACGACGGGTTCCAGAGGGGGTCAGCGGAAACTGGACCGCCAGTGCACTGGTCGCCTGAATAAAGCTGTTAACGCCAATGGATGTGGGCATCTGCATCCTCTTAATCGCAAGAATTGGAGAATCCTTCTGTATACACGGATGAGAAAAAACACGGATGGAATGCAATGCTATCTGTGTTTTTTCTCATCTGTGTATACAAAAACTCCTATCGTCACCCCCTATTGAGGCGTGAGTAGAATCTTTACCGATTTGCGCGCCTCGAAGAGCGAAAAGGCTTCCTGCCAATCAGTAATCGGCAGGGTGTGGGAGACCAGCGGTTCGGTCTGTACCTGTCCGCTTGCCAGCAGGCGCAGTGCTTTGCGCCAGGCGCTGGGCACTGTGGCAAAGCTGCCGTGAACCTGAATCTCCCGGAAACAGACCTGCTCCAAATCCCAGCGAATGGGCCGCCCGATCAGCCCCATCTGGCAGTAGCGCCCCCGGCGACGGACGAGGGAAAGGGCCAGTTGCGCCCCGGCTTCCGCGCCCGAACACTCGAAAACCACATCCGCGCCCAGCCCTTCGGTCATCCCGTTGACAACAGCCAGCGCGTCTTCCGCCTGCACATTCACTGTTACGTCGATGCCCAGCGAGCGGCCCAGGGCCAGCCGCTCCTCGTCAGCGGCTGTGCCCAGCAGCACCACTCGCGCCCCAGCGGCTTTCACAACTTGCGCGGCCAGCAGACCAATCGCGCCCGGCCCCACGACAGCCACTGTGTCGCTGGGTTCCACGCGGGTCATCTCCAGCCCGTGGACACAGCAGGCCAGGGGTTCGGTGAGCGCGCCTGTGGCTGTACTGATGCTGGGCGACAGCCGGTGGAGATTGAGCGCGGGAACCAGCACATAGCGGGTGAATGCGCCGTGTACACCGCTGCCGATGGAGCGGCGGTGGGGGCACTGGTTGGGGAAACCGTCCCGACAGTAGGCGCAGTGGCCGCACACTGTGAAGTACGGCTCGGCAGTCACCCGCTCGCCCTCGGCCCAGCCGCTCACGCCGTCGCCCACCGCGGCGATGACACCCGCGACTTCGTGGCCCAGAATCACAGGCGGGTAGGAGGGGTATTCGTCGTGGTAAATGTGCATATCGGTTCCGCAGACACCCGCGGCCTGCACTTCAATCACCACATGACCGGGCCGCGCTTCCGGCTCTGGCACATCGATCAATTCTACATTGCCCTTCCCTCTGGCAACTTTCGCAACACCTCTCATGGCAGATTCTCCTTAAGAATGGAACACGGATGACACGGATTGAGCGGAGGAACGCGGACAAGAGAGGACGCAGAAACAGTAGATTTCCGCAGATTAAATCCGTATGCATCCGTCCTTTCCGCGTCATCCGCGTTCTATGTTTTAATTCCTGTCTGTCAGTATAGACGGGCGACGGTCGCCAGTGCGGGTGGCCTGCTCGAAGGCGTGGGCCAGTTGCAGCACGCCGAAATCGTCCTGGTGGCGGCCCACAATCTGCACGCCCACAGGCAGCCCTTCCGGGGTGAATCCACAGGGCACGGATATGGCCGGGTGGCCGGTGACGGTAATGTAATAGCAGGACTTCATCCAGTCGATGTACGTCTCCATTGCCACCACCCCCGCGCCCGTATCGATTTCGGTGATATATTCCTGATCTACCGAAAAAGGCGGGACCTGATTGACGGGCAGGACCAGAAATTCGTATTCCTGCATAAAATCGTGCATGCGCTGGAAAAGTGCCGTGCGCTTCTGCTCGGCCCGGCTGATCTGCGGGCCAGTCAACCGCTCGCCCTCCTCCACATTCCAGATGACCGTATCCTTCATTTCAGCGCGGTGTCTCTTCATCAGTTCCCCATAGCCCAGATGGAAACGCCAGGCCCGCCAGACTTTGAAGGCTTCGTCCGCGCCGCTGTAGTCGGGCGTGGCTTCGTCCACATCACAGCCCAGATCGCCAAAGACCGACAGTTTCCCGGCAATGGCCGCGGTCACCCGCGGGTCCACCGGCAGGTCGCCCAGATTCGGACTGTAGGCGATGCGGGTGCCCGCGAAGTCCCGTTCCAGCGGGCGATTGAAGAGACTGCCCGGCTCGACGATAGAAATGGGAGAACGGGCATCCGGCCCGGCCATCACCGATAGCTGAAAGGCCACGTCCTGCACGCTGCGGCCCATCGGCCCTTGCAGGGAAATACCAAACCAGCCCACGGGATTGGGGACGACCGGAACCCTTCCCGGCGAAGGGCGAAAGCCGACCACATTGCAGAAGTTGGCCGGGTTGCGCAGGGAACCGCCCATATCGCTGCCGTCGGCCAGAGGGGTCATCCCGCAGGCCAGGGCCACGGCCTGTCCGCCGCTGCTGCCGCCGCAGGTTTTGGAGAGATCGTAGGGGTTGCGGGTGACGCCGAAAACTTTGTTGAAGCTCTGGGAACCTGCGCCGAATTCCGGCACATTCGTCTTGCCCAGGGGAATCGCGCCAGCCCGGTGCGCCCGTTCGATGAGCAGGCTGCTGCGCGCGGGCACATTGTCCCGGAAGATAGGCGAGCCAAAGGTGGTGCGGATGCCCGCGGTCTCATTGGTGTCCTTGTGCAGCATCGGCAGGCCGTGGAACGGACCCACGGCTTCGCCCCGGTCCAGCGCGGCGTCCGCGGCTTTGGCCTGCTCCAGCGCCTGTTCCGGCAGAAAAGTGACGACTGCATTCAGGGCCGGGTTCACCCGTTCGATCTGGGCGATGTGGGCCTCCATCACCTCCACCGCAGAAAGTTCGCGCGCCTGGATGCGCTGGGCCAATTCAGTGGCGGAGAGAAAACAGATGTCAGACATTGGGC
Source organism: Caldilineaceae bacterium (assembly GCA_019637685.1). Classification (GTDB taxonomy): domain Bacteria; phylum Chloroflexota; class Anaerolineae; order Caldilineales; family Caldilineaceae; genus JACQGT01. The sequence continues at coordinate 19,650 of JAHBVF010000018.1, forward strand.
GATTTCCTTCTGTGTGGGTGACGGGTGGGGAATAGACAACAGTGGCGGACAGGATACGGCGGAATACGGGATTGTTCCCTCTTTCACCTATGGATTCAGGCAGGTCTTCCCTGAAATGCTTGCATCACCCGCTCGGCCTGGCCTATGTGCAGACGGTCGTGATAGACAAGAATTTTCAGGCAGTCGCCCAGGTTGAAGCGGACGAACTTTTCGATGGGAACAGGCGTGCCGCACAGGTCAATATCAGCCACAGCGTCCAGGGTTTCCAGCAGTTCCGTCTGCTTGACCAAATAGCGATTCAGGACATCTCGTCTCAGCCTTTCCCCCGCGGGTGTGATGGCCGGCACGGTGGGAAAGCTGTACTTGGGGTTGAAGGCAAAGTGCATATAAATGCGTCCCCAGAAAGAAGGGGCATAGCTGTCTTCTGCCGGATTGGCCGGGCGGCGTTGGGCCAATCCACCCTGAATTTTGGGCGCGTAGTAGTCGTGGGTCAGGTTCAGATGATCGAAGCATTGGAGGACGTTCCACTCGCCTGGCTTGGGCTGCCAGGTGAATTGGGCGTCGTCCAGTTCCAGAAAGACGGATGTCACCTGTTCCGCGTGTTCGTGGATGCGGGAACGCAGATCGGCCAGAAAGTCGGGTTTGGGGGTCATTTTTGTCTGTCTACAATTCAATGGCTATGCATGCGGTTCCGCTGTAGGCCCCAGATAATCAGCAGGCCAGCCGTCAAGACCTTTGGACTCATTCATTGCACCTCGTGTATTCTATCACATATTGAATATCCGGTGGGCCGAAGGGTTTTCACTATACGGCGCACTACGAAATCGCGCAAGGCGACAATTCAGATCAGAAACCTTTCCTACCCCGGCCTCGTATTGTCCTTTGAACACAATGCAAAGAGATTGCATCACACACAGGAGAATCGAAGGATGAAAAAGCGACTGACACGCAGTACCAGCGACAAAATGATTGAAGGCGTCTGTGGCGGTCTGGGAGAGTATTTCGATATTGACCCAACAATTGTCCGATTGATCTTTGCCGCGGGTCTGGTCTTTGGTTTTGGCAGCTTTGGCGTGCTCTATCTGCTGATGTGGGCCGTGGTGCCCAAGGCTGACACCGCGGAGTCAGAACCCAAATCAGTGTTTGAATCGGGCGTTCAGCAAGTGGCGGAGGCAAGCCGGGAAGTGGTGGATGCTGTGAAAAAGCAGGTGGCCGGGTCGGATGAAAGCAAAGGCACGGATTCCACAGGCTGAACGAACTGCTACGGACAGGCGCTATCACAGCTTGGCTGCAATGACCCAATAATTTCTGACGTGATGCGTGGTGCGTAGTCCGTGAGCTGGTACACCCACCACATACCACAAAACGCATAGGCGCATTTACGCTGCACCGTACTATCCAGACAAACACGAAGGGTGGGTTCGGAAACCGAACCCACCCTTCGTGTTTGTCCAATTATTCCAGAAGCCCGACTTTCCGAAAAGTCGGGCTTCTGTTTCATCAACTGGCCAGAAAGCCGTCAATCGCACTTTTGCTGATGCGGTACTGGCTGCCGATCTTCTTGGCCGGAATCGAGCCGTCGTCGATCAGCGCCTGAATATCCGCGCTGCCCACCTTCAGATAGGCCGCGGCCTCGTCCAGCGTCATCACAGCGGGTGCGGCCGCGGCCGCACCTGCCGCGCCCACATTCTGTTGCTGAGTGGTCTGCGGCTGATTGGCCTGGCCCATCGCCTGGGAAATCATCCCGGCCATGCCCATGCCCATACCCAGCCCAGCGCCCATACCCAGTCCTTCGCCGCCGCCAGAGCCTTCCTGCTGCGCGCTGTCGCCGATGGCCCGGGCTGTCTTGAACTGCATATACGCGCTCATATCCCCAATCGCGCCCATACTGGCCCGCTCGTCGATGGCCTTGGCCGTCTCCTCGGTGGGGCTGATGGAGACAACGCGGAATTGGCGCAGGGCAATGCCCATTGCCGAAAAATCTTCCTGCAGGTTGGCCCGCATGGCCGCGCTCAGTTCGTCAAAGAGCTTGGGCAGATCGAGAATGCTGGTCATATTTTCGCCCAGCACATCGGTCATCCGGCTGATGACGATCCCGCGCAGATAGTCGCTGATCTGCGCGGTGCGGTAGATGCCCTGGGTTCCCACAAACTGATCCACAAAGCGCTTGGGGTCTTCCACCTGCATTGTATATTGGCCAAAGCCCCGCAGCCGCACCAGTCCCAAATCCGTATCGCGCAGGGTGATGGGTTCGGGTGTGCCCCACTTCTGGTCGGTGAACTCCCGCATATTCACAAAATAGACTTCGGCGGTGAAGATGTCCTTGCCGCTGGTTCCCAAACGCAACAGGCTGGAGAGGAACGGCAGATTGGCCGTGCTGATGGTGTGCCGACCCGGCTCGAAAGTGTCCAGGGATTTGCCATCCCGGTAGAAGACGGCCCGCTGGCTCTCCCGCACAACCACCTGGCTGCCAAAACGGAAGTCCCCCGCGCCGAGTTCGGGCTTGCGCACCACCAGATCATTTGGCCCCTGATCCGGGGCATCAATTACGTCGATAATTCGTGGCATAGAAATAGTCTCCCAGTGAGGTTAGAGAGGAATTCAAAGATTGGATGTCCAATCTCTCAATCTCTGCTACTTGTCATCCCGATCAAAAATCCGCTTGAAGAAGCCATCTTTTTCTTCTGACGCGTCTGCCGGTTCCGCGGCATCAGAAGAAGCAGCGCTTGTGTCTGCACTCTCCATTGATGCAGCCGCGTTGTCCGCGGCGTCCATCCACTCTTTGTCAACCACAGGCGCGGCGTCCAGCGCGTCCGGGTCCTCCACCGCTTTGTGCCGGGCATCGTAGAGCCGGTTGAGTTCGGCCAGTTTTTCGGTGAGGCTGTCGATGGCGTCGCCAATGCCGCTCTTCGCTTCTACAGCGCTGCCCAGTTCGTCCACGGCTGTCTGCACTTCGTAGGTGCGGGCGGCCAGCCCCACATCGAAACGATGCAGTGCGTCAAGCTGATCCTCCTGAATTTTCACCGCATCCAGCAGACCGGCAAAGCCATAGCTGGCGGTCTTCACCCGGTCGGCCAGCTTCTGGACACGGGTAATCGCGCTGTCCAGATCGTCCATATAGAGCAGCCCCCCGCCTTTGAGCAATTTCTTTTGCAGGCTGTACATCCGCTGCTTTTCGCTCTCCAGTGTGCTGGCAATCGTCTGGCGCAGGCGATAGTCGGCCTCCCGGCGCAAATCCTTATCCACATAGCCCCGCACAATTGGCAGCCCTTTGAGCAGCCGTTCGATCGTGCCCATATTCTCTTTGGCTTTGTCCACAAACGGATTGGTCATGTGATTCTCCTTGGATTCAGCATCTACGATAAGCGCAGATAGTTTGCCTTTGCGATGTTAAGTACACTGTAAACAAAGTTATCCGACTACAGAAGTTCGACTTTTCAGAAAAGTCGAACTTCTACGCAAAAAAAAACTTTGTTGACGCTGCATTAAGAATGACTCTGCTGCAAAAAGCCTCTAAACTCACCGCGGAGTCGCGGGGAACACGGAGGTTCGCGGAGTTTTTCTCCTGAATCTCGCCACGTTGCCTCCGCGCCCTCTGCAACTCCGCGGTGAAATTGACCTTTTTGCAGTAGACTCAAGAATGAAATAACGGAATCCGAACCTACCCGGTTGCGGCCGCGGCCCGTTTGGTCAGGAAGACTTCGCTGCCGCACCAGGGACATTCGATCAGCCCTTTGCCGGCAAAGGCGAGTTCGCCGCCACAGTTGGGGCATTTTTTGCCATCGGTCAATTGCTGGCTTTCCACGCTATACAGAATGCCCTTGTCCCAGTTGATCGCGCCGCTGAACAACTGCTTGCCCACCAGATTGCGAATCATCTCTTCTACTTCATCCGTGGGCTTCTGCAAAGCCACGACAATCTCCGAAATGCTGACCTGCCCCTGGGTCAGCACCATATTGAGCAGTTTCTTCTCCTGCTCCACCTGCGCAAATTGGGTCTGCTCCTGGCTGCCCTGGCGCTGCAAATAGAGACCCACACCAGCCAGGGGTGCGCAGACCAGCAGCGCCACAAAAACGCCCAACACCATTCCGCCTGTGGTCGCGCCGGATGCGACAACGGTGGCCGACCAGCCGAGAAAGAGCAGAACTGCAATGGCAATAATAATCAGGCCGACGATGCGACCGCCTCCGCGCATAACAGACTCCTTCAATTGATGGGAAGAGGATGACGACGGAAAGTGCTTTCCCTATCATCCCATTATCTTTCTTTTTATCCAAACCCGCCACCACCGCCACCGCCGCCGCCGCCACCGCCGCCACCGCCGCCGGAGAAACCACCGCCGCCGCCGCTCCAGCCGCCGCCAGACGAGGACGAACTGGCTGGACGGCTGGTCATTGTGGTGCTGGCACTGGAAAGCATCGCGCCCAGCCCCGCGCTCATACTGGTGAGACTGTTGCCCATGCCCCGGCTGGCTTCGCTCAATCCACCGCCCAGGCTGCCCCCTTCGCTGCCGGGACGCCCCAATTTGCCCAGCCCGCCGCCTGAACCCGCGGTCATGGGGCCTGTGTCACCGCTGCCGTAATACCAGCGGCGATAGGGGCCGTAGAGCGTGGGGTCGGGGATATACCAACCCGGCGCTGGCGCGTCGATCTTCTCAAATTTGCGGATGTATTCCTTGTCCACGCCGAAAGCAATGGCATAGGGCAACCAGCGATCCCAGATTTCCTTCTGCGCGTCCAAGTCCGTATAGCGATCGATGTCCTTCAGATAGCGTTTGAACGCCTGCCAGCGGGCTGAAGCCTCTGAGCCGCTGTCCGTCTTCTTGGGCATAAAGCGGGAAAGAAGCAGGAATCCAAAAGCAGTGACACCCATTCCAAAACCCGGCAGAAAGGCTGCTGCGGTGAGATCGCCAAAAACACCCACCAGTGCGAAGGCTGCAACACCGGCCAGCCCCAGCAGCAGCACCCCCAGGCAACCGTACTGGTTGCGCACACTTTCGGGGTTGCGGACAAAAAGCTGCCGCTCGGTCACATCCGCATAGAGCGACTTCTTCAGCTTCCCGATCTTTTGATAGAACTTATTCTTCAGGTCCGAAAGCTCAACTTCCTGCTTTCGGCCAAAGACGGCTTTGAGCAACTCCTCCTCAAATGCGGTCAAAGGCACGTCGTCCCGCTCCCGGCGATAAATAAAATCGGTCGAAGTGAGAAGCCGGCCCTTTTTCTCTTCTGTGATGCTGATGGCCTTGCGCCGGGCCAAGTCCACCAGCGTGGCGATGATATCCTCCATATCCACCTGCTCGTCCAACAGCACACCGGCTACGCCAGGCGGCAGATCGTCCGGCGGTTCGGGCAGATAGTCGGCCACAATATCCACCGGCTTGTCCCGGCCCAGTTTGTACCAGAGCAAATACAGCAGGGCGGGGCCGCCAAAGAGAAAGAGCGCGCCCAGCGCGCCAAAGCCCAGCGTGGCAATCGGTCCCCACCGGTCGAGATAGGCCTGCTCGGCTTCCCGCGCGGCCACCTGCTGATCGGCCCTGGCCTGCCAACTCTGTACAGTTCCCGCCACCACGCCGTGGGGAAACTGCACCCGCACCTCAAAGTCCTGGCCGCTGTTCAAGCGTCGGTCCAGATCAAAGACGACGGTTTTCTTCCCCTCCAGCAGAGTGGCCGAGGCAGAGTCTTTGGCATCCCGTCCATTGATATAGGCGGCCCACTCCTGAACTTCGGCAGGGACAAAGACATTCACCCGGCCATTGAGCACAGGGAAACTGCGATCGCTGTAGATGGCCTTCCACCAAAGCTGGTCGCCGGCGTCGTAGTAACGCAGGCCGCCGTGAACAGTGTAGCTGAGTGAATAGGTCTCGGTTGTATCGCTGGCGGCAGGGAAATACCAACGGATGCCGTACTTGTAGCCGCTGTCGTCCACTGTAAACGTGTAGGGTTGGGAACCGCCAGAAACCAATTCGTAGCGGTTGCCGCTGCTGTCGGTAACAGCCCAATTGTCAGCGTAATCGAAGTTGCTGACAGGCAATTCCCGGAACCCAAAGGTAAAGCTGCCCGCGGTAAAGCGGATGCGCTGGTGTTCGGCCACATCAAACGTCCCATCGGCTTTGACGAGAATGTCCACGTCGAAGCGATCCCAGACCAACGATTTCTCTTGGGCCTGGGCCACCAGCGGCGACGCGAGCAGACCAATCACCAGGGCGAGCAAAAGTATAGATTGGAGACGACGGATAGAAGAAGACATCAATTCTCCTGTTTACCAAACTGGAAGTGTTTGCAAACCGGAATTATTTGTGACCCGAAATGGCCGGTCATCAGAACTATAACATCAACTGTTGCAGTATATCTGACATTCTATCAACTAATCGACCGACTATCAATTTGTCATACAACAGATCAGGGTGCAATGCAGATTGGGGCAACTGATTCCGGGAATCGGCACCTCGCGATCCCAACTCGCACTACACTCAACAGATCATTTCTGGTTGAGAGAGAGGCCAAATCTGTGCTACACTACGCAGGATGATATTCAATGTTTCAACCAGAGGAGGAAACCCTGAACAGCAACGAATTGGCCCGACAGATTGTGGATATTATTGAAGATAAGCAAGCGACGGAGATTGTGCTGCTGGATGTCAGCGAACAGACGTCGATTGCCGGCTATTTTGTGATTGCCACCATCGATAACGAACGGCAGGGCAACGCCATTCGGGATGATCTACACGAAAAGCTCCACATACAGCACCGGGTGCGCCCGCTCAATCACGAAGGGATGCAAGAGAGCGGCGGCGGTTGGGTGCTGCTGGATTACGGGGATGTGATCCTGCATCTCTTTACAAAAGAGTCGAGGGAGTATTACAACTTGGAAGAGTTGTGGCAAAAGGCCAATGTGGTGATGAAAATTTTGTAAACCGGGAAAAAAGTGAGCCGGGAAACGCGGGATCGGTGACCGATTTTGCGTTTCCCGGCTCACTTTTCAAACGCATATTCTACTCAAAAATCCAAGCGTCTGTCGCTCGGCTCCATTCCACCACATCGTCCCCAAACCAAAGGGCAATCTCGCTGGCTGCTGTGTCCGGCCCATCACTGCCGTGGACCAGGTTTCGGCCAATTTCCAGGCCGAAGTCGGCGCGGATGGAACCCAATTCAGCCTCGCCGGGTTTGGTTGCTCCCAGCATTTTGCGCACCACAGGAATAGCCCCGGTGCCTTCCAGCACCAGCGCGACCACCGGGCCGCTGACGATGTATTCGATCAGCCCGGCATAGAAGGGCTTACCCTCGTGGACCGCGTAGTGTTTGCGGGCCAGATCATCGCTCACCTGCAAAAATTTCATCGCGGCAATCTTCAACCCCCGCCGCTCAAAACGACCGACAATCTCGCCGATCAGCCCCCGCTGCACACCGTCGGGCTTAATAATGACAAATGTCCGTTCCATACAATCGTTCTCCCCAAATCGCTTGTGAATGGCTGCGTCTGGCTGTGCAGACGCGACAATATCCTCAATTTCACAGGGCAGACAGCGCAAAAATCGCGTGCTGGCCCGACTGACTACCTTACCCGATCCAGCCGGTTTCCCCTAATTTTCAGCCGGCCAACACCCGCTCTATCCGCGGAGCCAGGCCGCTTCCTGGCTGGAAATCCCAATGGTCGCTGGCTGCTCCGGTGCCAGTTCCACCCCAAAGCGCACAGCCATATATTCGCCATCCGCGTCCAGCGCGGCCAGGGGCGCCAGGGCCAACGCCCGATCCGTTTCGTCGCCGATCTGCATGGACACCACCCACCCGATAAGCAGGTTTGGTTCCCGGTGTACCAGATGGGAGGAGAGACGCAGGGCATCCTCCAGTTGGCCCGCCCGCCAATAAGACTCCGCCCGGGCGCATTGAATGTCCGTGCGTCGGGGATACTCGGTTTGCAGGGATGTGTAGAAAGCCACGGCCCGGTCCCAACGACCATCCATCCGGCAGAGAGAGGCCAGGGCGACGGGCGTCAGGTGCAAAGGGTCCGCCTTGCCTGGCGAAGTGCGCACCATCCCGGCGCGGATATAGCGATTGTAGGGAGCGTTTTCAAAGGCCCGGCTCCAAAAACCCCTGGCTTCGGAAAGCGATCCCCGCTGCTCCGCAGCGTTCGCCAGCACTGCCCAGGCCAGTTCGTTGCAGGGGTCGGCCCGCAACAGACGCAGTGCCCAGTCCTCGCCTTCATCCCAGCGACGCAGCAGCCAGATGGCTTGCAACAAACGAAAATAGGAGGGCAGATGGCGCGGCAGGTTCTTGAGAACCGTGCGAATACGGCCAATGGCATCCTCGGCCTGACGGTTCTGGATCAGGTCGTCGATGGCCTGATTCCAGACAGCCAAGGAGACGCGGTTGAGCCGGGTACTGCGTGTGTCGCTGCTCACGGCTGGCTGTGGGTCTTCTGCAGAAGTTCGATCATCACGCCGTTGGCCGCTTTGGGGTGGACAAAAGCCACCAGTCCGTGGACACCCTGGCGGGGTGTCTCGTCGATCAGTCGCACGCCCTGTGCTTTCAGTTCGGCCAAGCTGGCGGCGATGTCTTCCACAACAAAGCAGATGTGGTGGGTTCCCTCGCCCCGGCTGGCCAGGAAACGGGCCGTGCCGCTGGCCGGATCCGTGGGGGCCAGGAACTCCACAGTGCCATTGCCCGCGTCCACAAAGGCGACTTCCACGCCGTGTTCGGGCACAGCCTTGCGTTCCAGCAGGGCAAAACCCAGTGTATCCCGCCAGGTTGCCAGCGCGTCGTCGATGCTGTTGACGACGACGCCGATGTGATCGATTTTGGTGAACAATGACGTATCCTCAAATGTAGAAAAGCTGATTGGTGATTTCATCCGCGGTTAGCCTGTTGAGAAGAAGGCCCAATCGGCGTGCAATTTCATAGACATCCCGGCGCTGTGCCACGATGACACCGAAATGTTCTACGTCCTGTTCGACACAATTCGCGTGAATCTCTTCAAAATCAACTCGATTGTGGGTTACAATTGCCCGTCCTAATGTCACCGCTCGTTGCATCTGTTCCGAGTCCAGCCTGCCCAGCATATCTTCTTCTCTCGTTGTGGTTGTGTCAATCCCACGTACACGAAGCAATGTTGCGAGTAAGGCGGAAACGTCTTCATCCAGATAAAGTGTAGCAAACAGATTCATCGTTTCTACTAATGGCCCAGAATGGCCGGATGCACCAGATTATCCGGGATTCGATTTTTCTCAATGTACTCGTTGATTTCACTCTGATTGTCCATGTAAAAGCTGAGTGCATCAAACACTTGCGCCAGATTCAGATGGGGCAAATGCAGAAGAATATCCTCCGGCGCAATGCCCAGTCGCCACAGTTCGACAATGGCCCGCACGGGCGTTTTTGTGTCAACGATAATTGGCTCACCACTAGGCAAATCTGCTTTGCGGGTGACGTAGCGGGAAACAACCAGTACACTCATTTTTGCGTATTCCTCCCCTCGTCAGGATATATCTGCCAGCCCAGCGCGGTCGGGTCGGCATCGGAGATTTCGTCCAGTGGCATCTTCCAAAATTTGCCAGTAGCGGTCACAGCCACCCGGCCATCGGGTAGATAGACTTCGCCACTGCCCTGAAAGAGCCGCCGGTTCTCGCGGGTAATGCGTCCGCGGGCGGTCAGTTCCACATCCAGCGGCACGGGCAGCAGAAAGCGTAGGTCCAGATTGGCAGTGACGCCCCAGGTTTCCACCTGCTCCCCCGCGCCGTAGTTGACCGCCCGGCCCATTGTTTCGTCCAGAATGCCGGTGAGGACGCCGCCGTGCATCCGCCCCGGATAGCCCTGGTGGATGGGCTGGCCGCAAAATTCAGCCAGAATCTCCGGGCTGCCGTCGTCGGCGTGGGTTTCGTAGAAGCGCACCTGCACACCCGCGACATTCTTCACGCCACAGATGAAACAGAAGTGACTGTTGGGCTGTTTGTCCATTAGACCCAATTCCCCGGTTCATACTCGCCGAAGACACTGCGCAGTGCGTCGCAGATTTCGCCCAGCGTGGCGTCGGCCTCGACTGCTTCCACAAAAAGCGGCATCAGTGCCGCGTCGGGTTGGGCTGCGGCTGCGCGGATGCGGTCGAGAATGGCCTGCACCGCGCCGTTGTCCCGCGCGGCGCGCAGATGGGCCAGTGCCTCCACCTGCGCGGTCTGCACCCGTTCGTCCACCCGCAGCAGATCGGGAATGGTTGTTTCGTCGCTTTGGAAGCGGTTGACGCCCACCACCACCTGCTCGCCGGACTCAATCCCCCGTTGGGCTTGATAGGCGGCCTCCTGGATTTCTCGCTGGACAAAGCCTTCCTCCACGGCCCGCAGCGCGCCGCCCATTGCGTCCATGCGGTCGATGTAGTCCTGGGCCTGGCGTTCGATTTCATCAGTCAGCCACTCGATGTAATAGCTGCCACCCAGGGGGTCCACCACATCGCCCACGCCGTTTTCATAGGCCAGAATCTGCTGGGTGCGCAGGGCGATCTCCACGGCCTTTTCCGTGGGCAGGGCCAGGGCTTCGTCACGGGAATTGGTGTGCAGGCTTTGGGTCCCGCCCAGCACAGCCGAGAGGGCCTGCACTGTCACCCGCACGACGTTATTGTCCGGCTGCTGCGCGGTGAGGGTGCTGCCGCCGGTCTGGGTGTGAAAGCGCAGCCGCCAGCTTTCCGGCTTTTGCGCGCCAAAGCGTTCCCGCATAATTTTGGCCCACAGGCGGCGGGCGGCCCGGAACTTCGCCACCTCTTCCAGAAAATTGTTGTGGGCGTTGAAGAAGAAGCTGAGCTGGTCCGCGAATCGGTCCACATCCAGCCCAGCGTCAATGGCCTGCTGCACGTACTCGATGGCGTTGGCGAGGGTGAAGGCCACCTCCTGAACAGCCGTACTGCCCGCCTCCCGGATGTGATAGCCGCTGATGGAAATCGTATTCCATTTGGGCACATCCGCCGCGCAAAAGCGAAACATATCCGTAATCAGCCGCATGGACGGGCCGGGGGGGAAAATGTACGTGCCCCGGGCGATGTACTCTTTGAGGATGTCGTTCTGCACCGTCCCCCGCAGTTGGGAGACGGGCACGCCTGTCTCCTTCGCAACCGCAATGACCATCGCCAGCAACACCGCCGCGGGCGCATTGATGGTCATACTGATGCTCACTTTGTCCAGGGGAATGCCCGCCAGGAGGGTGCGCATATCGGCCAGGCTGCTGATGGAGACACCGACTTTGCCCACTTCACCCAGCGCGAAGTCGTGATCCGCGTCGTAGCCGATCTGCGTGGGCAGGTCGAAAGCCACGGACAGGCCGGTCTGCCCCTGGGCGATGAGATAGTGATAGCGCTGGTTGCTCTCGCTGGCCGAGCCGAAGCCCGCGTACTGGCGCATTGTCCACAGACGGCCCCGGTATAGATTGGGTTGCACACCCCGCGTGAAGGGGTATTCGCCGGGAAAGCCGAGTTTTTCTGCATAGGCCGCGGTCTGGGCCGGGTCGGGATCACCCGGCCACTCGACGGGTGTGTAGACGGTCTCGACTTCGATGCTTTCGCTGCTGGTGGTGAAGCGTGCCCGGCGTTCGGGAAAGCGACGCGTCACCGGGGCCAGGGTTTCGTCCTGCCATGCCCGTTTGAGTGCAGCCAGTTTGTCGGGTTTTGTCCCAGTCTCAGCCATCCAGAAAGTTCCGTTTCTGCAAATAATTGTAGGTTGGGTGGGGGCTGTACGAAATTTTCGGATGCCCCGTCAGGTGAACCCGCCCCCACCCAACAGCTATACACACCGTTCGTCTGTGTTGTTGGGTTTTACCGACGTAAGCGAAAACGAAGGGAATGTTCTCTTGCCGGGAAAACCCAACCTACGCTGATCACATTTCCATGCGACCAGCCAACGCATTGGAAAGCGTTGACTCGTCCGCGTATTCCAGATCGCCGCCGGTGGGCAGGCCCCGGGCCAGCCGGGTGACTTTCAAGCCCAGGGGTTTGAAGAGGCGGGAAATATACATTGCCGTGGCCTCCCCCTCCAGATTGGGATTGGTCGCCAGGAGCAGTTCCTTCACCGCGCTTTCGTCCTCGGCCTGCTCGCTGGCCTGCACCCGCTTCAGCAACTCCCGGATTTTCAAATCGTCCGGGCCGATGCCTTCCACCGGGGAGATGGAGCCGTGGAGCACGTGATAAACTCCCTGAAACGCGCCCGTGCGCTCGATGGCCTGTACGTCCAGGGGTTCTTCCACCACGCAAATGATCGACTGATCCCGCTGTTGATTGTCGCAGATGGCGCAGGGCTGGCGGTCGGCGATGTTGTGGCAGACGGAGCAGAAGACTGTCTTCTCCTTCAGTTCGGTCAGGGCCGCGGCCAGATTCAACGAGATTTCACTGTCCGCCCGCAACAGAAAATAGGCCAACCGGCTGGCACTTTTGGGGCCAATACCGGGCAGCCGGCTGAAGGCATCGATGAGAGCAGAAACGGGTTGGGCGAGGGGTTGCATAGGTGTACCTGTGTATCAAAAAGTGATTGGAGATTAGAGATTAAGAGATTGGGTAGTGACAGCGAACAGTGCTCAGTCTCAAATCTCTCAATCTCTTAATCTCTCAGCCTCTACAATCCAAGACCGGGGATGTTCACCCCGCCGGTTACATCACCCATCTTTTCATCGGCCAGGGCTTTGGCTTTCTCTGTGGCGTCGTTGAGCGCAGCCAGAAGCAGGTCCTGGAGCATCTCCACGTCGTCCGGGTCCACCACTTCGGGTTTCAGCCGCACTGCTTTGACCGCCTGGTGGCCGTCCATCACAATCTCCACCATTCCGCCGCCGGATGTGCCGAGCACTTCGACCTGGCCCAATTCCTCCTGGGTCTTTTCCATCTCTTCCTGCATTTTGCGCACCTGGGCCATCAGATTGCCGCCGCCCGCGCTGCCGGGCATACCGCCACCCAACGCCGCGGCCCCACCGCCCGCGCCGCCCGCAAATCCCTCGCCTGCCCCAAATCGGCGCTGGCGGATGTTCTTTGATTTCTTTGCCATGAATCCTACTCCTGTTTCAATGATGAAATTAGCCACTGATAAACACTGATGACTCCACTACAAAAGGGTCAATTTCACCGCGGAGGCGCAGAGTATGCGGAATTTCGCGGTGAAATTTAGTATTGCAATGAGACTTCGTATTTTTGGACGCTGATGCACGCTTATTTTCACAATTTGATCTGCGTTTATCAGCGTGCGTCAGCATCCTATTTTTCAAAGTCTCGTTGTCGTATTAGGAGGAAACCTCTGCGAAACGCCGCGTTCCCCGCGTCTCCGCGGTGGGTCTGTAGGCTTCTTGCAGTGGACTCATCTGTATAAATCCGCGTCTTATTTTTTACGTTTCCCGCTCTTTTCGTCCTTCACCTCTGCGCCCAATTCGCTGACAGCAAATTCGACAAGGGGATCCGGGCCGTCCGTTTTTCTGTCGTCGTGTACCACCCGCCCCGCGGCCGCGGAAAGGGTAGCTGTCTCGCCTTCCATACATTCCACGGCCACCTGCCGCCCAACGAATCGGGCCAAAATCCCGCTGACCTGGGCCAGAGTTTCCCCTTCGGAAATCATATCCCTGGCAAATTTGTTGTTGCCAAAGGAAAGGGCAATGGCATTCTCGCCGATGGCGATGTCCCGCACGGCACGCAGCGCGGCCTGCTGCTTGAGACCGGACTGCTCGCGCACCGCGGCCAACACTTCGTTCCACTGGCCACGCAAGCGGCTGACCGCGGCGTTGTCCAGGGGCACAGGCGCACCATCCGCGGCTGACGGAGCGGCGACGGTCTGTGTTGCTGGTTTGGTCGATGACTTTTGGGCAGCGGGCGCGGCTTGGGATGCCACAGATGTGGCGGCAGGTGTGGCCGCAGGTGTGGGTTGGGGAACAGCCGCCGCCTGCACAACCGGGCCAGACGCGGCTTCGATCAGCGCCAGTTCCAGGGGCAATTGGGGCTGATAGCCGCCTTTTAATTCCCCAATCGCCTCACCAAAACGCTTGACCGCGTAGAGCGTCTGGGGCTGGGTCAGCTTGCGCGCCTGAATCTCCATACGCTGGACTGTCTCTGGCGAGCGGTCGTCAAGCAGCCCGCTGTCACCCGTCATTTGCAAAAGCAACATCCCCCGCAAATGCTCCACCACCTGCGTGGTGAACTCCTGCAAGCTGGCCCCGGCCAGAAGCAGATCGTGGACAGTTTGCAGACCCGCGGTCAAATTCTGGTCGGCCAGGGCATCCACAAAGCCGGAGACCGATTCGCTGGCTACACTGCCCAGCACCTGATGCACCTGCTCCACAGAGATGGCCTCTGCGCCGTAGCTGGTCATCTGATCCAACAGGCTGATGGCGTCGCGCATACAGCCCTGGGCGCTGCGGGCAATGGCAGTCAGCGCGGCATCCTCGGCCTGCACCTTTTCTTCGCTGGCAATGTGGCGCAGGTGCGCCGCGATCTCGACAACGGGGATACGCCGGAAGTCAAAGCGCTGGCAACGGCTATGCACAGTGGCCGGAATCTTGTGGGGTTCGGTGGTGGCGAGAATGAAGCGGGCGTGGGGCGGCGGCTCCTCCAGCGTCTTCAACAGCGCGTTGAAGGCGTTGGTGCTGAGCATATGCACTTCGTCGATAATGTAAATTTTGTAGCTGCCCTCGCTGGGGCGGAAACCGACTTTGTCCCGCAACTCCCGGATGTCATCCACGCCGTTGTTGCTGGCCGCGTCGATTTCGATGAGATCGAGCATTCGCCCTTCGCTGATAGCCACGCAGGTAGGGCAGACATCACAGGGCCGATTCTCCTCTGGCCCTGTGCAGTTGAGCGCTTTGGCCAGAATGCGTGCCGTGCTGGTCTTGCCCGTGCCCCGGGGGCCAGAGAAAAGATAGGCGTGGGCCACCCGGCCATCTCGGAGCGCGTTGCGCAGGGTCTGGGTCACGTGCTCCTGACCCACAACCTCGTCAAATGTTCGACTGCGCCACTTTCGATAGAGCGCCTGCGCCATGAAATTAGCTCCTCATTCATATCCGACCATTCGCAACTCTGCTAGTGTACCACCTCGCCAACGGGCTGGCAAAAAGACACGAATTTCCCCACCCTTCTGGTATACTACAGGCTATGAGCGACAAAATTATCAACACTTTCCAGGCACGCCGCCAACTCAATGAAGATCTGACCGCCCTCTCGGACGCCCAGTCAGAGGCCGATCTGTTGTCCCGGGTGCGCGCCATTGCCCAGAGCTACGAACCCCTGCTGATCCTCTCCACCCTCTCCAAATATCTGGACAATTCCAGCAGCCAGG
Organism: Caldilineaceae bacterium; assembly: GCA_019637685.1. Classification (GTDB taxonomy): domain Bacteria; phylum Chloroflexota; class Anaerolineae; order Caldilineales; family Caldilineaceae; genus JACQGT01. Next base: position 34,924 of record JAHBVF010000018.1, read on the forward strand.
TGCGGGGCGGTTTGGGGCGGCTGGCTACCCTTTTGCCCTACGACGAAACCGTGAATGTTCTGCGCAAAGAAGCTGCCAACCGCCAGAATCCCACCCAGAGCCGGATCACCGCGGCGATGATTCTGGAGCGATTCCTCCAGGCCGAGATCGCGCCGGGGCTGATGAGCGATCTGAAAGACCCGGAAACGGTTGTGATGCAGAGCCTGCAGGAAGCCCTGGCCGAAAGCCACGAGAATCACTACATTCTGCTGGAATATGTGCGCCAGATGCGCCAGGAAAATGAACAGGTCGCGCATCAGGTGATGGAACTGCTGGGGCGGCTGGACGAAGAAGACCGGCCCGAATTGTTGCGTCTGATCGCCTATGACCGGCGGGACGGGGTGGCATTGGCGGCCCTGGAATGGCTGGGGGCCATTCGCCAGGGCGAAGCAGCCCAGGCCGCGGCGCGGGCTTTACATAATTTGCAGCACAATCTGAAACCGGAACTGGGCCAGGTGGCCGAGCGCACCCTGCGCAAACTACGCTTTCTCGGCGTGCGCTACCAGCCCTCGCCCCTGACAGGCTGGCGTGCGCTGATCACCCCCAGCACACTGGATGGGACCCAGGACCTCTGGCTTCTGTGCGGCGGGGGAGATGCCAGCGAAAATATGCTGATCGGACTGCGTATCAATGCCAGCACGGGTCTGCTGGATACCTTTGGCAGCGAGGCGGTTGATGCCCAGTATCTCCCCCCGGAACGGCCTGTGGGGGATTTGGTGAGCATCGCCCTCACCAGCGGTCCGCCCACTGTCTTTCTGACTGTGCCTCTGGCCTATGGCCTGTGGCGTCTGCACATGGCCGTGGCTGCCCATTGGCAGCAGCCAAAGCCCCAACCGCTGCCAGAAGAATACACATTCTACAGCGCCAATCTGGTTGGGGGAGAGACAGTCGAATTGCCTGGCGATCTGGCGCAACTGCTTGGGTCTGGCCCGGAACTGTGGGCCAAAGAGAAGCGCCGGCTTGACGAGATCGCGGCCACACTCCTGCGCCATCCGGCAATGGCGGGCTGGTTCTTTCAAAACAGCCGGATGGTGGGCGCGGCGTCCCATCTCAGCGCGGCGGACGAACCTGCCTTTCGCAAGGCGCTCGCCACATTGAAGAGGGAACTCTTCACTCCACAGATCGAACAGGCGCTGAGTGTTGAAATTCAGGCCGGTCTGTTGGCCCAGGCCGCCTGGCTGGCAATCGCAGGCCATCCCCAACACGCCCAGCACGCGGTGCTCCTGGCCGAGGGCTTCAAGCATATCCCCGCGTCGGAACACCCGCTGATGGGGCTGATGCTGGAGATCGGGCTGCTCTTGCTGATGAAACGCAAAGAATCCGGCCAGGGCTGAACGGCCCTTTCTCCGGCAAAACGCGAAGCGTGAGAGGCGAGATCGCTGGTCGATCTCGCCTCTCACGCTTCAATTCTTCTGAACCGATCAGCCAACCGACCAGCCTTAAAAAATTCCCAGCTCGTCCTTGGCATCATCCGACATCATATCGGGATTCCAGAAAGGCGTCCAGACCAGATGGACATTCACCTCGTCCAGGTTGGGGAAGGCGTTGTGGGTGGTGCGTTGCACATCGGTGATGATCTGCGGCCCCGCGGGACAGCCTGGACTGGTCAGCGTCATTGTGATCTCCGCGTGCTTTTCCGTATTCACTTCGATGTCGTAAATCAGCCCCAAATCGACGATATTCATCATCAATTCCGGGTCCTGCACGTTGGCCTTGATTTCGGCCCGGACTTCATCCGGGGTGGGCAATGTAATGTCACTCATAGGATAGCTCTCCAGCTTTAGAACGGTCGCTCAACAAAAATGTCATCGCCATCTATTTCCACAGCGTAGGTATTGGTGGCTTCAAAGGCGGGCATACTCAACGCCGCGCCTGTGCGAATGTCGAAACGTGCGCCGTGGCGGGGGCACTGAACCTGGCATTCATTCATCACTTCCCCCTCCACCAGTGGCCCGCCGTCGTGGGTACAGACGTCCTCAATCGCGTGCAGTTCCCCGTCCAGGTTGAAGATGGCGATGCGCACACCGCCGATCTCCACCAGTTTGCGCCCGCCCACGGGGATGTCGGAGACGCTGGCTACTTTTGCAAAATCTTCTGTCATATCCTCACCAAAACGGTTGGGATGGCAGGATGCGGAGACGATGGGTGAAGAATACTCCATCATCTCCGCATCCTATCATCATTTCTTTACTCCGGCCATTCATCCAGGCCATATAGCCCGGCTTTTAACGCTTTCAACGGCAACAGAGCACATTTCAGACGCACCGGGCCGATCTCAATACCCAGCAGATCGAGAATATACTCTTTGCCCCACTCCTTGAGATCTTCCACCGGCGTGCCGACGATCTCTTCCATTATCATCGACGCGCTGGCCTGGCTGATGGCACAGCCCCGTCCGTCAAAGGCAGCGTCGGTCACAACGCCATCAGCCACTTTTAGCTCAATCGTAATTTCATCCCCGCAAAAAGGATTGGTGTCGTGATAGTGAACATCCGGCCCATCAATGTGGCCCTTGCGTCGCGGATGTTTGTAGTGGTCGAGGATAGCCTCGCGGTATAGCTGGTCCATTTATTTTATCTTTCTATTCAAGCCCAGTGCTTTTCTGACATGAGAAAGAGTTGTGCCGATGAGGCTATCGTTGAACTTGCCGAGAACAGCGATCACAAGTGACTGGTGCATTGTGACCAATTTGCCACATCGAACGACAGAACTTACACGCAAACCAGTTTCTACGAAATCCGTATCATTTGACTGGACAGTAAACTCATACTCCAGCAACGGGCGCTTTGTGTTTGAACTGATGTCTGGTTAAGTCGGTGAATGGAAACGGGACCAACACCACAGCACCACGTAAAACATTCATGCAGTTGCCTGTGATAAGTCTGGTTCAGAAACCATAAGATCGTCGTAGATGTCTTCCTCTGGATCATTCCAGAAATCTAACGCTGACTCGGCAAGAGACAACCAGTTGATATCTTCCCATTCCTGCCCATCTACATCCATCAACACTGGCAAGCGTTTGCGGAGCTTTGTTTTTTCCTCTTCGTTCAGGAGCAGAATTGCCGTAGAAATCTGCTCAACGGTGAGTTTCAGCGCTAATGACATAATTGACCTCCCGTTCAAAACGCAAAAATCCGGCCAGTCTTCTCCAATCCTACCACCAGTTTGTCCACTTCTTCAAAGGTGTTGTAGAGATAAAAACTGGCCCGCGCGCTGGCGACGATCCCCAGTCGGTCGTGGATGGGCTGGGCGCAGTGATGGCCGGCCCGGATGGCAATGCCGTCTCCGTCCAGAACTGCCGAGAGGTCGTGGGGATGAATATCCCCCAGCGTGAAAGCGACCAGACCACCCCGCTGTTCCGGTCCAGGCCCCAAAATGCGCAGACCCTCCACCTGGGCGAGACGCTCGTAGGCATAGCTGGTCAGGGCGTGCTCGTGCTGCCAAATCCAATCTAACCCGATTTCCTGCAAAAAGTCCACCGCCGCGCCCAGGCCAATGCCTTCAGCGATGGCCGGTGTGCCTGCCTCAAATTTATAGGGCAGGGTATTCCAGCGGCTACCGCTCATTTTCACTTCCCGGATCATATCGCCGCCGCCCATAAAGGGGGGCATGGCCTCCAGCAGTTCCCGCTTGCCGTAGAGGATGCCGATACCCGTCGGCCCGCACATTTTGTGGCCGCTGAAGACGAGGAAATCCGCGTCCAACGCCTGCACATCCACGGGCATGTGGGGCACGCTCTGGCTGGCGTCGACGAGGGCCAGCGCACCGACCGCGTGGGCGGCCTGCACCAGTTGCGCGGCCGGGTTGACTGTGCCCAACACATTGCTCACGTGGACAAAGGCAAAGAGCTTCGTGCGCTCGGTCAGTAGTGTGTCCAGTTGGCTCAAGTCCAACAGCCCGCCGTCAGTGATGGGCACATAGCGCAGGGTAAAACCCAACTGCTCCTGCAATATCTGCCAGGGCACGATATTGCTGTGGTGCTCCATCTCCGTAATCAGCACCTCATCGCCGGGACCCAAATTGGCACGGCCCCAGCTGTGCGCCACCACATTGATGGCTTCGGTGGCGTTGCGGGTAAAGATCGTCTGCTTGTCGCTGGCCGCGTTGATAAAGTGGGCAATGCGTGCCCGCGCCTCTTCGTAGGCCGTCGTCGCTTCTTCGCTCAGCGTGTGTACGCCCCGGTGAATATTCGAGTTGTAACGGCGGTAATAGTTGTCCAGGGACTCGATAACAGCCAGGGGTTTTTGGGTGGTGGCCGCGTTGTCCAAATAGACCAGCGGCTTGCCGTGGACCTGGCGTTCCAGGACGGGGAAGAGGGAGCGAAGGGAAAGAACTTTTGGGTCGGCGGTGTGCGAGAGATTCATTGGTTTCCTGGCCTGATGGGTATTGCGTATTTCGTATTGCGTAAGCAGTGACCTTTATGGCCTATCGGTTCGTCGAGGGGTAGTGGAGAATATCTGTCAATACGAAAGGATATTTTTCGTACCCAACGCTCAATTTCGATATGTCCCCTCAACGCCACTTACCTACGCAATAAGAAATACGCAATAGCTCTATCGCTCAATCGGCAGGCCGACCGCGTTGCCCCACTCGGTCCAGCTACCGTCATAATTGCGGACTTTTTCGTAGCCCAAGAGATATTTTAACACGAACCAACTGTGGCTGCTGCGCTCGCCAATGCGGCAATAGGCCACAATGTCGTCGCTGGGCTTCAGCCCCTGCTCGGTTTCATAGATGGCACGCAGTTCAGTCGCGCTTTTGAAAGTGCCGTCCTCGTTGGCTGCCCGCGCCCAGGGCACATTCTTGGCACCCCGAATGTGGCCGCCCCGCAGCGCGCCTTCCTGGGGATAGTTTGCCATGTGCAGCAATTCGCCCCGATATTCGGCTGGGCTGCGCACATCTACCAGCGGCTTGCCCGCGGCCTGGTGGGCCAGGGTGTCGCTGCGCAGGGCACGAACGGGAGCGTCGTTGCGATCCTTGGCCACATACTGGCTGGGGGTGACACTGGGCTTCTCCCGTGTCAGTTCCCGGCCTTCGTCGATCCATTTCTGCCTGCCGCCGTCCATCACTTTGGCATTGGTGTGGCCAAAAAGCTGAAAAACCCAAAAAGCGTAGGTGGCCCACCAGTTAGATTTGTCGCCATAGAAGACGACAGTCGTGTCATTGCTCACGCCCAGTTTGCGCATCAGTCCTTCAAAGGCTGCCTTGCCAATGTAGTCCCGCACCAGCGCGTCGTTCAGGTCATCCTGCCAGTCAATCTTCAGCGCACCGGGAATGTGGCCGGTGTCGTAGAGAAGCACATCTTCATTTGATTCCAACAAGCGCACATTGGCGTCGTTGCCGTGCGCGGCCACCCAATCGGTACTGACCAGAACTTCGGGATGTACATAGCCTTTGTCGCTCATGGAAGCCTCCGTGAAAATTGGTTCATTGGTTGATCCGTTCACTGGTGGAAGGCTGTATTTCCAATCAACCAATGAACCAGTCTCTTACCCGCCGATTTTACGTTCGATGACTCGTTCTAGCTTATGCTGCACAGACTCCACCGGAACCCGATCCAGCACTTCCTGGAAAAAGCCCTGAACAATCATACGCTCTGCCTGGGGACGGGTCAAACCGCGGGCCATGAGATAGAAGACGTATTCGTCCTCCACCTGAGATGCAGTGGCCGCGTGGGTGCAACGCACATCGTCGGCCTCGATCTCCAGGCCGGGAATGCTGTCCGCCCGGGCTGTGCCATCCAGCACCAGATTGCCGTTGCGCTGGAAGGCATCAGTTTTCTGTGCGCCGGGCAGAACTTTGATGATGCCCATATAGACGTTATGCGCCCGATCCTTCAGCGCGCCATTGAAGAGCAGATCGCTGAAACAATTGGGCGCGTTGTGGATCTGCAAGGTCTGGTGGTCGATGTGCTGACGACCGGTGGGGAAGTACAGCCCCAACAGTTCGCCGTGGCCGCCAGGCCCGTTGAGTTCCAGGTCCAGGAAGGCTTTGGTCGTGCGGCTGCCCCAGCTCACCTGAATCCAGCGCAGATCGGTGTCCCGGCCCATCACCGCCCGCCCGGTCAAGAAATTCCAGGTGCTGTGGTCGAAGTCCTGCAAATTCATATAGCGGACGACTGTATTGTCCGCCATCACCAGTTCAATAACGCCGCTCTGCATCCCATCTTTGCCACCGATCAGATCGTCCACGACGGTGACGCGGCTGCCTTCTTCGGCCACCAACAATGTGTGGTGATAGCCGCCCACGCCGGGGTTCTGATGCAAAATGGCCTGCAAAGGCAATTCGACAGCCACATTTTTGGGCACGTAGACAAACGCGCCTGTGTCCCACAGCGCCGCGTGCAGCGCGGTGAATTTGTTGCTCTCCGGCTTCACGGCCTGGGTCATAAAGTATTGACGCACCAGTTCCGGGTGTTCCTGCACCGCGCTCTGCAAATCGGTGAAGATCACGCCCTGGGCCGCCAGTTCCGGATTGGTGTTGCGATAGAGCACACCGCCATCCTGAAAGATAACACTGGCCGCGCTCTCCATTTCGCCCAGCTCGCTCTGGAGCACCGCACTCAACTCATTCCGCTTGCTCTCAGCCTGGGGCGTGGCATAGGCGGTGAAGTCCTTCAGATCAAAGCCGGTCAAGCGGGTGCGTCGCCAGGCTTCGTCGGTGGGCTTCGGCCATTCGATTGCCTGGAAAGTCTGCCAGGCGGCCAGACGGAAATCCAGCATCCATTCCGGCTCGTTACGGCTGGCCGACAGTGCCCGCACGCTCTCTTCGCTAAAATCAGCCACCGCGGCCACAGTTTCCATCACTTCGGGTTCTTTTACCAATACGCTCACGTTCGCCATCCTTATGCTATGACAAGATAACAAGGCGAAGGGGTGACAAGGCGAGGGAAGTTGTTGCACCGCCACCTTGCCACCCTTTCAGCCGGTCATCTCTTATCCGATACTGCCTTCCATCTGCAATTGGATCAGCCGGTTCATCTCCACGGCGTACTCCATGGGCAGCTCTTTGACCAGCGGCTCAATAAAGCCACCGACAATCATTGCAGCGGCCTCATCCTCGCCAATGCCCCGGCTTTGGAGATAGAAGAGTTGCTCCTCGCCGATCTTGCTCACCGAAGCCTCGTGGCCCACGCTCACATCGTCCTCTTCGATTTCGATGTACGGATAGGTGTCCGAACGGCTGGCCGGGTCGAGAAGCAGCGCGTCGCAGACCACATTGCTCTTGCTGTGGTGTGCGCCCTTGGCCACCTTCAACAGGCCGCGATAGCTGGCCCGCCCGCCATCTTTGCTGATGGACTTAGAGACAATTTTGGAACTGGTGTGGGGCGCGCCGTGGACAACTTTGCCACCCGCGTCCTGGTGTTGGCCCTTGCCCGCAAAGGCAATCGACAAAATTTCGCCGTGGGCTTTGGGACCCATCATATAGACGGCGGGGTATTTCATTGTGACTTTGCTGCCCAGGTTGCCGTCGATCCATTCCATTGTGGCGTTTTCATAGGCCACGGCCCGTTTGGTCACAAGATTGTAGACGTCCGTGCTCCAGTTCTGGATGGTCGTGTAGCGGCAGCGGGCGTCCTTTTTGATAATAATCTCGACGACCGCGCTGTGCAAGCTGTTGCTGGAATAGATGGGAGCCGTGCAACCTTCCACATAGTGGACGCTGGCGCCCTCTTCCACAATAATCAGCGTGCGTTCAAACTGGCCCATATTTTCGGCATTGATGCGAAAATAGGCCTGCAACGGAATGTCCACATTCACGCCCTTGGGCACATAGACAAAGCTGCCGCCGCTCCACACCGCGCTGTTCAGGGCCGCAAATTTATTGTCCGCGGCAGGGATAATTGTGGCGAAATATTCCCGCACCAAATCCTCGTGCTCACGCAGGCCGCTGTCCATATCCAGGAAGACGACGCCCAGCTTCTCCCACTCCTCTTTCAGGCTGTGGTAGACCACTTCGGACTCGTACTGTGCGCCCACGCCGGCCAGGAACTTGCGCTCGGCCTCAGGAATACCCAAGCGATCGAAAGTTCGCTTGATGTCCTCTGGCACGTTGTCCCAGTCCTTTTCGGCTTTTTCCGACGGGCGCAGATAATAGAAAATATCGTCAAAATCAATACCGCTCAGGTCCGCGCCCCAGGTGGGCATGGGTTTGGCGAAAAATATGTCCAGTGCGTCGTGGCGAAATTTGCGCATCCATTCCGGCTCGTTCTTCATCGCCGAAATCTGCTCGACCACCTCGTGGCTGATGCCGCGGGACGCCTTAAAGACTGCCTTCTCGGTGTCACGGAAACCGTACTGGTATTCCTGCTTTACTTCGTCCAGGTGTTCGCGATCGGATACTTCTGCCATAAGTGTTGCTCCTTTGGGTTTCCCCTGCCCACAGACAAATATTCGGTAAGCAACGGAAACGTGACCCGTGAAAGATGAGGTTACCGACTGTTTCCCTACCTCACTCTTCGTGTTTCGTGTTTCGTCAAGAATATGAGGCTATTTCGTGTATACCTGCTGGCCTTAGGCCGGAACCAATCCGTTGACCAATTCCTCTTCTACCCATTTGTAGCCCCGCTCCTCCAACATTTGAGCCACTTCCGGGCCGCCGGTCTTGACGATACGTCCGCCAAAGAAAATACTCACAAAGTCCGGCTTCACATAGTTCAGAATGCGCTGATAGTGGGTAATGAGCAGAAAGCCCCGATCTTCCGTGGCCAGTTTATTGATGCCGTCGGAAACCACTTGCAGAGCATCGATGTCCAGGCCAGAGTCGGATTCATCCAGAATGGCGAATTTGGGTTCCAGCATGGCCATCTGCAATACTTCGGTGCGCTTTTTTTCACCGCCAGAGAAACCGTCATTCAAATAGCGCCGGGCAAAGCTGGCGTCCACATTGAATTCCTTCATCTTGGCGGTCAATTCCCGGCGGAACTCGCGCATGGGCATCAAATTGCTGCCGATGACACCGCTGCTGCCATTGCTGTTGCCGTTCTTTTCGGCTTCGGTGTATCCCCGCACATTCGAAACTGCCGTGCGCAGGAAGTTGGCAACGCTGACGCCCGGCACAGCCACCGGGTATTGGAAGGCCAGGAAAAGGCCAGCCCGCGCCCGCTCGTCGGCTTCCATATCCAGAATACTCTCGCCATCCAGCAGGATGTCACCTTCGGTGATGGCATAGTGTGGGTGGCCGGCGATGATGTACGAAAGGGTGGACTTGCCAGAGCCATTCGGCCCCATCATCGCGTGGATCTCCCCGCTACGCAGGGTCAGGTTCACGCCCTTCAAAATTTCTGTGTCGCCCACAGTGGCGTGAAGATTGCGGATTTCCAAAACGCTCATTGTTATTCTAACTCCTTGAAATGAATTTGCCTCGTCAGAGACAATAACCATTGAAGACACGGCGTTACTAAAGAAAAACCAACGAACCCTATGCCTTGACGATTACTTCTCCCGCGCTGCACCGCTTAAGACTGTTAAGGCTTTTACGAGTAGACGGTCCTGTCTTTGGTGACTGTAAACGAACAGCCCCCGTCCCCGTCCATAATGCAGGCTTCCAGCGCCACATCGTGGCCCAAGACCTGCTGCATCATCTCCTGATCCATATCACAAATCTGCCGGTGCTCCTGAGCCAACTCGTGATAGGGGCAATTGTACGTTTTCAGCATAATCGTATCGCTGTCCTGGGCAACCACATCGGTCAGCACACCCAAACGCCCAAGCACACCAGCCATCTCCTGCACCCGGTGAAGCAACACCGGCGACTTGACCGAGCCAGCATAGCGGCTTGCCAACCGTCCACTCACACGCTTGAGCAAATGAGAAATATTGTCCGGCCCAACCATCTCGAACATCTCTTCCAGCATTGTCAAGGCCAGGTCATCACAATGGCAATCGAAGAGCTTGCGCGATTCCTCTGTGGCCGCGTAGGCGTGATAAGGTCTGCCGACACCGGCGTTGACTGTTGTGCGCTCCACATACCCCGCGGCCTGCAGGCCCGTCAAATGCTGGCGCACAGCCGTAGAGGTCACCCCCAACACCTGCTCCAGCTCTTTAATCGTGACGGAAGGATTGCGTTGCAGATACTCTACAATCTGCCAAGCTGGCGATTCAGTGTCTGCCCCAAATGCGAAAGCCATTGTAGTCCTTAAAAGATTCTTGTGCCGAAACCGATGAGTCCAGTATACCCCAGCCTGCGAGATAAGTCAATTTTCGCTATTTTATGTGTGAAAATTGCTTCAACTCCACAACACGACCTCCATTTTATCATTTCCTGCTGTTCCTGTCGAAATTCAACCGATTGCAGTTTTGACAGGAGATCGCCCCCATCCTATAATAGTCGTCTGTCTGCGTGTATATGTCGTCGGTGTGGGCCTTGCCTCGCCACCGGCTGCATTTGTGAGTCTATGGCTACAGTTCAAAAACTGATTTTTGGCAGTGCAACCCTTGGCTTGTCCAACGAGGTTTTGCAAAGCGCTCGGTTTTTCAACAGACTCACTTGTGGAGCGCAACTGAAGGAGTTTCCGATGCAGTTTAATGTTGCTCAGTTATTGAAGGAGCCAATCGGTGCCACCCGCACCTATGAATTGGACGACAGTCTGATCGGTCTGGACCCGGAGTTGGTTCCGCTCTCGCCGCTGACAGGGACCCTCCAACTGTTGCGCACACACAGCGGTGTATTGGCCTCGGGACGTTTTGACGCCACTGTTCAGGCCGATTGTGGACGTTGCCTGGAGCCGATCCCAGCCCAGATCGAAGTAACCTTTGAAGAGAGTTTTCGGCCCCTGACCGAAGTGACCACCGGACGCTATCTGCTCCCGGACGAGTTTGAAGGACAGGAAGAAGAACTGGAAGACTTCGCACTGCTGATCGACGATCATCACATTTTGGACATCAGCGAAGTATTGCGCCAGAACATTTGGCTGGCCTTGCCGATGGTTCCCCAATGCACATTTGCCGATCCGGAGAAGTGCCCCAACCTTGCCGAACGGCTGAAGGAGATGGCCGAAGTTCACGCTGACCTGGCCGATACAGAGGCCCATCCCGATGTGGACCCGCGCTGGGCTGCTCTGCTGGCATTACAAAGCGGGGAAGAACAGTAGCAAAGATAGATAGTGACGCCGAGCAAGTCAAAGAACCCCAATCCCAGCGGTTGGGCAGCCAACTGACTGACGCTGGCAAGATAAATTGATACGCAACTGTGCAGAATTTTTATACACAAGGAGAGTTTAGATATGGGACCGCTTCCCAAGCGAAAGATAAGCAAAGGCCGTCGTAACCGCCGCCGCGCCCACGATGCCATTGGCATTCCCCACCTGGTCAACTGCCAGCAGTGTGGCAAGAAAACCCTGCCCCATCGGGTCTGCCCCAGCTGTGGCACCTATATGGGTCGGTTGCAAGTGCTGGATGTGGACGAAACACCGGTAGTCTAGTGGATTCAGAATTGACGAAGAACAAAGAGGGGATGTCGGCCAGCGCCGTGTCCCCTCTTTGTTATCAGGAGCAGGAAAATGGCTGGACAATTCGTCTATCGCACTGATCAAACACAAACATCCCTGGCCTTGCTCTTTCCCGGACAGGGCAGCCAGGAAGTGGGCATGGCCCAGGCGCTGGCCCAGCACTATCCGGCCGCCAAAGCTGTGCTGGACGAAGCCGATGAGGTATTGGGCTTTTCGCTCAGCACCCTCTGTTTTCACGGGCCGGAAGAAAAATTGATGGACACGATCAACGCCCAACCCGCGCTGCTGGCAACCAGCATGGCCGCGTTGGCCGCGCTGCAGAGCGAACTGGGCGCGCTCCCCACACCCGGCGTATTTGCCGGCCACAGTATGGGTGAATATTCGGCCCTGGTGGCCGCGGGCTGCCTGGCCTACAGCGACGGGCTGCGTCTGGTGCGGGAACGGGGACGGCTGATGAAAGAGGCTGGTCAGAAATCCCCCGGGTTGATGGCCGCGATCCTGGGGCTGGACGAGGCCGTGGTGGCCCAGGTCTGCGCCGACGCCCAGGCCGCAACCGGCGGTATTGTCCAGGTTGCCAACGACAACTGCCCTGGTCAGATTGTCATCTCTGGCGACAAGGCCGGGATGGAACGGGCTATGGCTGATCTGGAAAGCGCGGGCGCGCGCAAAGTGGTGGCCCTGGCAGTGAGTATTGCCGCGCACAGCCCGTTGATGGCCCCAGCCGCCGCGCAGCTAAAAGCCGCCATCGACACCACCCCGGTCCGCCCACCCATCGCCCCGGTCATCGGCAACACCAGCGGCGTCCCTCTCACCAGCCCGGAAGCCATCCGGGACGAACTGGTGGCCCAGCTGACCGGCAGTGTGCGCTGGACAGCTTCTATGCAGCACGCGGTGGACGCGGGTGTGGAAACGTTTGTGGAAGTTGGCCCTGGCGAAGTGTTGGCGGGGTTGATGAAACGCATTGCCCGCAAAAGCGAACGTATGAGTGTTGCCGACCCCGCGGGGGTAACGGCCTTTGCCACCCGCTTCTGTCCTGAAAATAGCCACGGATGAACGCGGATAGAATCTGCGCAATCTGTGTCTTGTGCGTCCTGTACCAGGCCATGAAGCTCATCGCGTAGCCTGCCATAACGCCGCGCTTCACCCGCCCGCCAGTTAGACTGTTTGCTCACGATTCCTGACTGAATTGCAAATAGGTCCGAAACCGAAATATCTCTTGGAAGCCAAGCCTTTCATAGACTGGGTGACCCATCGCTGAGGCTTGCAGGATACCAATGTGATACCCCATTTCCCTTGCCTCAAGCAACGGCATTTGGGTCATGGCTGCCCCAATCCCTTTGCGTCGTGCCTCTGCAACCGTGGCGACGGCATATATGCCGGCAACGCCAGAATCCAACACCATCGAGGAAGCTGCAACTGGCACATCGTTTAAATAGCCAATGTAATGATGGGCTGCCTTATAATGTGCATCGTTAAAGGTCGCTTCCAATTCTGCTATCTCAGCGCCAACTGGGTCGGGCACACCAAAACCCTTTGCGGCCGTCCGTACCCATAGCGCTTGCCCTTCCGGATTGTTTACTTTATTAACTTTCTCAATTCTGAAATTTTCAATAGAGGATTGCATGGCACCCAGCGCGGCCAACGCTACGACCATATTCGGTGTTTCTCCCGCGGGTTGCAGACCGCGCTGTTTCAGCAAAGCGTCGATGTTTTCAGGCGTGGTTTGCGGTCCCACCCACCACATGGCTGGACCGCCCTTTTTATTTAACTTGGCTTGAAGGTCCTCAGCCGTCGATTGAACATCTTCGTTCGTCATATTGATAGAGACAACCCCGTTAAATATGGGGGCTGGAAGACCCGAATAAAAAGAAACATTACTGGGGGTCGACACGAGGGCGCACCCCGCCCCGCGTCCATAAATAGAGTAGAATGCGGCCATATTCTTTATTGAGGCACTTTGTAGTTTTTCTGATGAGATGTTATCAATTAATTCTTGCATTTATAAGCTCCTTGGTTGTCTATCATCTTCTCTAAAATTCAACGACGCACATAGTAAATGCAGCGTCAACAAAGTTTTTGGGCGCAGAAGTTCGACTTTTCAGAAAAGTCGAACTTCTGTAGTCGAATTACTTTGTTTCCAATGTAGTAAAGCGCAGAGGCCATGTCCGTTTCTATGGAAAAGCCGAGGCGCAAGTCGTACAAAAACCCGTGCAATCTGGTACAGAACCGCACCCATTAAACCGTACCCATCAAAGGGACAGACATTAGGCAGCGAGAGATCATCGCTCAGTTGCACCCTTCCCCGCAAGAATCTTATCGCGAAATTTGGCAATGCGTGTAGTCCGGGTTTCGGACTTCTTCGCTGAATTGAGGTTTATCACATAGCTTTTCTGGCGGCCCGGCGTGAGACTGTAAAAGGCTTCAGCCAGTTCGAGATCGGATTCCAACGCCTCTAGCAACTCATCAGGCAGTTCGAGTTCGCCCTCCTCTTTCGGGGGCTTTATGCCTGCCTCCGCATAGCCCATCGCCTCCACCAAATAGGACCTGATGACTGGCTCCATTTCCGCGACTTGGGTGTTCTTCGTAAAGCGGAACATATCGGGATGCCGGGTGTTCGACCCTTGCTTTTCCAGTACACCTTTGGGGTCTTTCATCAGCGCGGCGTTGAAGAAGCTGAGACGAAAGTCGCCGCGAAAAGCCCCAATAATCACCACATTGCGATCTCCATGCATATAGCACGGATGCGCCCATTTAAGGGTCTCGACAAGCCCTGACTCAAGGCAAATCCGGCGGAGTTCGGTCAGACCGCGGATCCATTGCCGTGTGGAGCAATCGGGAGTGGCAAAGCGCTCGCAACGCCCGCATCCCGCTGAAAAATAGACCTCAATATCGGTTATCATAGCATTCCTCCGTTTCCTCGTGCTGCCTATCCATCATGACTCAGCAATTGACAGAATAACCGCAGCAAAGAGCGACTTATTCTGCCACAGATTCGTCAGACCCTCAGAACGCAAAGGGCAGGGCTTCCAAGTCCGGATTTTCAGTTACTCGTCTTCAGGCAGAGCGGCAAAATCCCTCTGTGTCTTTATGTACCACCCCATGCCTTTGAGGGGATTTTTCCATCTGGCCTGCATCATCTCCAAGGCGCTTTTGTGGATGTCATCGCCGCCTGCAACCATTTCTTTTAAGTGGGCATCCTGCGCTTTTATCACATCATCAGCCGTCTTTCCCTGAAATGGGGTATCACAGGGTCCACCCATCTGACGACAAGTCATTGTTTTCATAAGTCTCATCTCCTTAACTCTACTTTGGTTTGAGGGTGCTTTGATATCTTGCATATAAACCATTTTACCTTTATAATGAAGATACTCCAAAATAAAGATAGTGTCAAGAATGGTTTTCTATGGCGGAATCAACAAAGACAGACCTAAAAAGACGGGCCTTGATGGCAGTAAGGGATTATGGCGTTACTTTGACGCAGTTCCGAAATGCCATCAATGAATGGGCGGGACTCAACGCAACCGATATGGAATGCCTTAGGCTGCTATTCCTCAAAGGCGTTGCCACCCCCACTGAACTTGCCAGGCATACGGGTCTTACGTCTGGTGCGACGACTGCTATGCTTGATCGGCTCGAAAAGGCAGATTTAATTGAACGCCGGCCCAATCCTGACGATCGCCGGGGTGTTCTGATTACCCCCGCACAATCAGCCGCCGAAAAAGCCGCGTCTTGGTTTGAATCGGCGAGAAAAGCGCAAGACGAATTGATTTCAAGTTACTCGGAAAGTGAACTGGAAATCATTTCTGATGTCTTTGAACGATTTTCAAACCTATGGGACCAAGAACGTGAGAAGCTACGAAGAGATCAGTAGAGGCAGAACGGAAAAGGCGGATTGGCGCTCGGCGGCCCGCCACGGCAGACCTTTAACCTGAAAATAGCCGCGGATGAACGCGGATAAACACGGATAGAATCTGTGTCTTCTGCGTAAATCTGCGTCCCTATTTTCAGTGCTGCTTGTGCCCTACCGGGCATGTACACTGACAAAAAAAGCCACTGGATAACCATCCAGACAACGGCGACGCTCAGGCCGCCGACCAGCGTGAAGCCCAAACCCTTGAGAAACCCCATAAAGTGAAAGCGGTAGTCCCGGCCAGCTATTCCACCGGGCCAATCAATTGATGATTTCTCCTTTATTATTGGCCAGTCTTTCACGCCATTGCTGTAGTTGCTCAGGTGTCTGTCTCACCCAATCTGTTGCTTCGCCAACGATTTTCAAGGGCGCTTGGGAACGATAGGAGCGTGTCGGGTTGCCCGGAAATTTTTTGTCCGTCACATTCGGGTCATTTTCAAAACTCCCTGTCGGTTCAACGATATAGACACGTTCGGGTCCATCGCCTTTTGCCAGTGCAGCCGCCAGCCCCGCGCTGTTGACAAGGGCGGTGAAATAGATGTGATTCATTTTGAGTTCGGGTTTGTAGTTCGAGGTGCCCCCGGCTGTCAGCAGATCGCCAACCTGCAAATCGGCTCTCGTCCCGTGATAAAAGGGGCCTTTGTCGGAAGGCTTTTCCCGAAACGAAGTCGCTAACTCAGCATTCTTTTTTGCTTTGTCAGGCTCGCCCAGGTCCTCATAACACTGGGCAATGTTGGCATAGAGAGAAGGAAAAGCGCTCCTGACAGTGTCGTCATCTATTCTTAACGCACACTGCAAAGCCGTTTCCAGCCATCTTAGCCTGCCGGAAACATCTTTTTGATGGCGGGCTACGTAATGGGCTGAAATAAACTTCTCGGCGTCATCTGTCGCTTCGTTCCAGGCTTGAAGAAAGAGGTTGTGCGCTTCTTCGGGTTGGCCTCTTTCTTCCATACCCATACCTTGCAGACAAAGCTTGACAACGTTGTTATTTGGGTTGAATTCCATACTTGTCCTGTCTCCTATCCTGGCAAAGCAGAGCCAAAGAGGGTTGTATACACGGATTTTTCTGATCCGTGTTCCTTTCCATCCGTGATATACAAAAAACACGAATTTCGCTGGAAAGGTACTTACAGTATCCTGCAACTGACGGAATATCTACAGCATAGGGTATTCTATTCTACAACCGATTCTGGCGAACCCACAAGCAATAGGACGCCACCAAAGCGGCCGAGGCGCAACCGGCATAACCAATCGACAGCCAAAACTGCAGCCCGCCAGGAACCCTCGACGAACTGCGGTTCTTCCACCCTATCCGCTTCCATCCGCCCGAACAGCGAAATCCGTGCTCCAAGCCCGTGCCTGCTCCCATTCCTATCGCACGCCAGCACAACTGACAGTCCGTCAAGAATGCAGATATTTGATGGACTACAAAGGCTGTCAGTAGCGCGGAAGTGAGACACAGACAAAAAGAGAGGAACGCACCAGGTGCGTTCCTCTCTTTGTCATCCTGCCAAGTATATGTCTGGTCTGCGTCTCAGCCGGCATGCCCGGCTGGGAGGCCAATCGTGCAGCCTGCCCTACTGGTATGTCCATCGGTTGCGCCGCCACCGATAGAGCAGGATCACGTCTGAGCCGATTCTACGTTTCAACAAAGCGACGCTCTTGCGGCCACACAGCCGCGTCAACTGCTTGGACGGCTTGGGCCGCGCGGTTATTACTGCCGGTGTTGAGATCAGGAATTGGAAAGATGCCGGGAGCGCCGGTTCAGACGGCTCTGCCTCGCGCAATCAGCAGCCCAATAAAGACACTCACGAACAAGAGCGCGATAAGGAGCCAGTAGGCGTACCGTAGCCAGCCGCCACGTGTTGAACCGCGCGTTGCCCAGAACAGCACCGCCAGCACGATGAGCATAAGCGCCGAGCCAATAGCAGTGAATAACGGCATGCTGAACAGCGACCCCGCCAGCACAGCGGCGCTGCCAAGATTGAACAGCACCAGTTCACCGACAACCAAACGGCCGGATGGCATCTCTGGCGTCAGCAGCGCTTGGCCAAGCCCAAGCGCGATCTGTGCCACGCCCACTACCAGCACCAGATACGCCACCGCCCAGGAAGCGAGATAGGACGGCATGCCCGCGGTTGCGGCCGCGGCTATACCCGCCGCGATGATGGCAATGCTGCCAATGGCGACGAAGGACCGTGCGCTGGGCCAACGCCGCGCCAGATCAATTGTTTCAGTTTGTGTCATTTCAATCTTCCAATGCGAATATACCAGCATGAGCCAAGAATTTGGCCGCCCAACGATCGTTCCCTAACAACTGACGGAATAACTGTAGCACTGAGCGCTCGATTTTGCAATAGATTGGGTGAGTCCACGACGAGGGGTTAAACCGTCGAAGTGACCGATCCTCAATCCGCAAACCCAATCGACAAACAAAACCAAGACTCCACTGCAAAAAGCCTACGGTTCCACCGCGAAGACGCGGGAAACGCGGCGGTTCGCTGAGGTTTTCCCCTGAATTTCACCGCGGAACTCCGCACACTCTGCGTCCCCGCGGTGAAATTGGACTTTTCCCAGTGGGGTCAAACCAATCGACAAGCAAAACCCGCCGGGAATCCCCCGACGGGCTGTGGTTTTGCATGTATTCGCTCACTCAGCGTTGGATTCCGCATCCGTGCGAATCCAATCCATCCGTGCCAATCTGTGTCCCTCTGTTCCTACGCCAGCACAGCTTTGTTCCGCTTGATCTCCCGGTCGCGCAGGTTCTTGTCCAGGATGCGCTTGCGGATGCGCAGATTGATTGGCGTCACTTCCAGCAGTTCGTCCTCGGCCAGATATTCCATACACTCGTCCAGGCTCATCTCTCGGGGCGGCGAGGATTTGTCCTCCACCCCGTAGTAGACTGTATGCACGGCGGTCAGGGTTTTGGTCTTGCAGATATTGATCTCCAGATCGCCAGAGCGCTGGTGTTCGCCGATCACCATCCCCGGATAGACCTCTACACCTGGCCCCAGGAAGAGTTCACCCCGGGTTTCCGCCTGCTTCAGCCCATAGGTCGACGACGTGCCCATCTCCCAGGAAATCAGCGAGCCACGGGAACGGGAGCCGATCTCGCCCGCCATCGGTCCATAGCCGTGGAAGACAGAGTGGATCGTGCCCATGCCACGAGTAGCCGTGAGGAACTGGTAGCGGAAACCCAGCAGCCCGCGGGTCGGCACAATGTAGTCCAAATCCACTGTGCCGTTGCTGGCGTCGCTCATATTGAAAAGTTCGCCCCGGCGTTTGCCCAGCATTTCGATAACAGTGCCCACCGTATCCGGGCTGGTCTCGATATGCACATCTTCATAGGGTTCCTGATTCTCCCCATCTTCGGTGGTGTGAAAAATCACCTCCGGACGGGAAATCTGAAATTCGTAGCCTTCCCGACGCATTGTCTCGATCAGAATCGCCAGATGCAGTTCGCCCCGGCCTGAAACGAGGAAAGTGTCGGCGCTGTCGGTCTCCTCCACACGCAGGGCCACGTTCGACTTCAGTTCCTCGTAGAGCCGTTCGCGCAGACGACGGGAGGTGGCCCAGCGTCCTTCCCGGCCCATAAAGGGCGAAGTATTGACGCCAAAAGTCATGCGCACGGTCGGCTCTTCCACCTTGATGGCGGGCAGAGCCACAGGATACGCCAGGTCTGCCAGGGTTTCGCCGATGGCCAGTGTATCCACGCCGGCCACAGCCACAATCTCCCCAGCCGAGGCACTCTCCACCTCCGTCCGCTCCAACCCTTCGTGGACAAAGAGATAGCGCACCCGTTCGGGCAGGGTCTCAAAGCCCAGGGTGATGCGGGCAACGGTCTGCTTGCTCTCCATTTTTCCGGCAAAAATGCGCCCGATGGCGGTCAGCCCCCGATAGCTGTCGTAGTCCAGCGTCGTCACCAGCATTTGCAGGGGCGCGTCCAGGTCTACACTGGGCGGGGGAATCTCCCGCAAAATCACATCAAAAAGGGGCTGCAAATCCGGCCCCACCTCTGGCGTAAGACCGGCCTGGGCGGTGGTGGCAATGGTATAGACTACCGGAAATTCGGCCTGCTCGTCGGTCGCGCCCAGTTCGATAAAGAGGTCGAAGGTTTCATCCAGCACCCGGTCTGTGTCCGCGTCCTTGCGGTCCACTTTGTTGATAACGACCACCGCGCGGTGGCCCAGTTCCAGGGCCTTGCGCAGGACAAAGCGGGTCTGGGGCATAGGCCCTTCGGCCGCGTCCACCAGCAGCAGCACGCCGTCCACCATATTCAGAATGCGCTCCACCTCGCCGCCAAAATCCGCGTGGCCGGGGGTGTCCACGATATTGATCTTCACCTCTTGGCCCGTCTCCGGGTCTGGAATGCGGATGGCCGTATTTTTGGCGAGGATAGTAATCCCCCGCTCTCGTTCCAGATCGTTGGAATCCATCACCCGTTCTTCCACCTGCTGGTTGGTGCGGAAGACGTGGGCCTGGCGGAGCAGGCCGTCCACAAGGGTGGTCTTGCCGTGATCCACGTGGGCGATGATGGCGATATTGCGCAGGTCGGTGCGTGTTGTCAGCATATTTCTCTCATTGATACAATTTACAAAGGGCGGCGTACAAACAGGTATCATACCAGAAATGGCCGGTGGAAGTCGAATTTTGCTTGGGCCGGGGGGATATGAAGTCATGACAAGACTTGGCAGGTTCGAGAAAATCTGCCAAGTCTGATCCCCGGGGCTAGCACTTTACCGGTGGATTTCTTGTTTTTTGTGCAGGGAACGAGAATTTATTGTATACATGGATGGAAAGGAATACAGAGCAGAAAAACCCGTGTTCCTTTCCATCCGTGTATACAACCTTCTTTGGCGCTGGCGTTGCCAAGTTAGGATATACTTTCAGCAGGTGGACATCTACGCCGATTTGGGGTAAAGTCTACTAAACCGGTATACCCCCATCGACCCGAAGGAATGACTATGCAAACCTTACGCGCTTTTCTCCGCTTTGCCAAACCCTATCGCACGGCCCTGCTCATCACCGTCGCCAGTATGACACTCCTGGTCGGCGTGCAACTGCTCACCCCGTGGATCATCCGGGAGCTGATCGGCGCGGTGCGCACCCAGGGCGCAGGGGCCATCGATTACGGCTTTGTCACCCGGCTGGCCCTCCTGGCACTGGCGGTCTTTGTGGCCCGGGGCGGGCTGGAATTTCTGCGCAGCTATATGGCCCACGTGGCGGGCTGGGGAGTGGTGGCCGATGTGCGCAAGGCGGTCTATCGCCACTTGCAGCGTATGTCCCTGCGCTTCTACGAGGACAAACAGACCGGCCAGCTAATGTCGCGGATGGTCAACGATTCGGACCTGCTGGAAAAGCTGATGGCCCACGCGGTCCCCGATGTGGCGGTCAACTTCCTCACCCTCATCGGCGTCAGTGTGATGCTCTTTGTCATGAGTCCGCCCCTGATGCTCCTGACCCTCATCCCTATCCCGCTGATTCTGCTGGCCATGCAGGGCTTTGCCCGCCTGGTGCGCCCGGCCTTTCGCACCCGCCAGCGGGAACTGGGCGAACTCAACGCCATCCTCCAGGACAATCTCTCCGGCATCCGGGAGATCAAAACCTTTACGCGGGAAGCGATGGAGTCCGAGCGCATCGGCAACCGCATCACCAACTATATGAATTCCCTGCTCTACGCGCTGAAAATGATGGCGACCTTCCAGCCTTTCGTCAACTTTTCTTCGTCTTTGGGGCTGATTGTGGTCATCTATTTTGGCGGGCGCATGGCCCTGGCCGGAACCCTGCCCATCGAGGATTTGGTGGCCTTCTTCCTCTATCTGGAGATGTTCTACGGCCCCATCCGCCAGTTGAGCAATGCCTGGGAAGCCGTGCAGGAATCTCTGGCCGGGGCCGAGCGGGTGGCCGAACTGCTGGACCAGCCCGCGGACATCTTCGACAAGCCGGACGCGCTGGCCCTGACCGGCCGGGCGCGGGGCGAAGTGCGGCTGGAAAACGTGCGTTTCAGCTACCTGCCCGATCAGCCCGTGCTGGACGGCATCAGCCTGGACATTCCCGCCAATTCTGTGGCCGCGCTGGTGGGTCCCACAGGCGTGGGTAAGACGACCCTGGCCAGTCTCATCCCCCGCTTCTACGATGTGGACGGCGGCTGCATTCGCGTGGACGGCCACGACATCCGCGACCTGACCCTGCACAGCCTGCGCCAGCAGATCAGCATTGTGTTGCAGGATGTCTTTCTCTTCCACGGCACTGTGCGGGACAATATCCTCTTTGGCCGCCCGGATGCCACGGAGGCAGAGATGCGGGAGGCCGCGACGATTGCCAACGCCACTGAATTTATCGACCAGTTGCCCCAGGGCTACGACACGCTGATCGGCGAGCGGGGGGTGAAGCTATCCGGCGGGCAAAAGCAGCGGCTGGCCATTGCCCGCGCGGTGCTGAAGGATGCGCCGATTCTGATTCTGGACGAGGCCACTTCGTCTGTGGACACAGAGACCGAGCGGCTGATCCAGCAGGCACTGGAGCGGCTGATGGTGGGGCGCACAACGCTGGTCATCGCCCACCGCCTCTCCACCATCCGCAACGCCGATCAGATCGTCGTCCTCCACGGCAGCGGTGTGGCCGAGCAGGGCAGCCACGCCGAGTTGATGGCCCTGGGCGGCATCTATCATCACCTGAATCAGGTGCAGGCCAACGCCGCGCGGGAGACAGTGCAGGAAACAGCGCTGGTAAATGGGCGCAATGGGAAATTGCAGCCTGTAACAGCGTAAAATAAAAATCTTGCGCAGAGCCATTCATATCAGTATACTGGGCCTATGCGATACCAGAGTCTTCCCCGGTGAACGGTTGTCGCTGCTGCAAACTGTGAAACGTTCTGTGGACAATGGAGGTGAGTCGTATGTCACTGGCTGAACTATTCCCAGATGTAAAGTTGCTTCCTCGCGCAGATAAGTTGCGTTTGATGCAATTCCTTGTGGTTGAATTAGCGCAAGAGGAGGGCGTATCGCTGTTTACTGCTGGCTCAACTTATCCGGTGTGGACACCCCTAAATGCTTTTGATGCTGCGGAGACGTTGATGGAAATGCTGAAAAATCAGAAGGCGGCGGCATGACACCGCCACGTTTCGCCTATCGCCCAATAGAAGCGCAGGCCGCGTCAGCCACGGAGTTGGCCTATTTGCCTATTACTCTCAGCACCGCCAATGCGACCCTGGCCCTCCATGGGTTGCTGGACAGCGGTTCCACGGTCAACGTCCTTCCCTACCCTATTGGGGGTTGGCGCTTGAATTTGTGTGGGAGCAACAGACGATTCCCATCGCTTTGACCGGAAGCTTGTCCAGCGTACCTGCCTTTGGCGTACTGATCACTGGGAAGGTCGAGTCATTTCCTTCGGTTTCGTTGGCTTTTGCCTGGACACAAGCCACAGAAGTACCTTTAATTCTGGGACAAATCAACTTTTTTCTCGAATTTGATGTCTGCTTCTTCCGTTCTCAGGCTGCCTTTGAAGTTACGCCAAAGGTGGGTTAGGGGCACCTAAATAGCGCTTCTTTGTGTACTGGTCAAGATGAGGGTGAGATGACAATTTTTACTGCAAAGGGACAGAAAAGCAAAGAAGCAGAGGGAAGTCTCTTTTCTTTGCCTCTTCGCACCTCTGCCTCTTTGCAGTAAAAGATTTCACCATTAGATTGATCACCACAGAATCGCGCTTCTCTGGTTGTTTTCTTTAAAGCCACACGAAGGAGACAATGCCTTGCCTTCTTCGTGTGGCTTTGTGGATCAGTACACCCTCGATGATTTCCTCGCCCTACGGACGCACAATACTCCCGTCCGGTCGCCGGTCCTCGGCCATAAAATAGGCACGGGCCGCCAGTTCCGGGTTGAGCAGGGCGCGGGCCTTGGCCTCGTCGATGTCGATGCCCAGCCCCGGCTGCTCGTTGGCGTAGAGATAGCCCCCTTCCAGCCGGGCGTAGCCGGGGAAGAGGTCGTACTCCTCTGGCCGGAAGTGGTTCTCCTCCTGCACGCCAAAACTGGTGGAGGCCAGGTCCAGATGGACCGCGGCCATCTGGTTGACCGGGTCGTTGTCGCCCCCTTCCTGCCAGGCCGTATGCACGCCGAACCACTCGCAGAGGGTGGCGATCTTGCGGCAATTGGTGATCCCCCCACCTTTGGAGACCCGCACGCGCACGTAATCGATGAGCCGCTCGGTGATCAGGGGCATCCACTCGTGGGGGTTGACGAAAAGCTCGCCCATGGCCTGGGGGGTCACACACTGCTGGCGCACCTGGCGATACCAGTGGATCTGCTCCGGGGAGAGCAGGTCTTCCAGAAAGAAGAGGCGGTAGGGTTCCAGCAGCTTGGCCAGAGCCACCGCGTTGTGAGGGCGCAGATGCTCGTGGACGTCGTGGGTCAGTTTGGGGTCAAAGCCGACTTTGTCCCGCAAATAAGCGAACATCTCCGGGATATTCTTCAGATAGGCTTCGTCGTCGAAGAGCCGTTCCCGCGGGGGCGCGTTCTGGGGCTGACCTGTGCCGCCGGGGAGAAAGCCGCCCCCGCCGTAGTTGCCCAACTGGCAGCGGATGACCTGATAGCCCTCCTCCATATAGCGGCGCACGTCGTCCTCCAGTTCGGCCAGATCATTGCCGCCGGCGTGGGCATAGGCCAGCACCGCGTCCCGGGTGGGGCCGCCCAGGAGTTGATAGACGGGCATCCCCGCCTCCTTGCCTTTGATGTCCCACAGGGCCATATCGATTCCCGCCAATGCGGTGTTGAGAATGGAGCCGTTGCGCCAGTAGCCGTGGGTGTAGACGCTCTGCCAGTTGTCCTCGATGTGCCCGGCTTCCCGCCCGATGAGCAGGGGCGCAATCGTCTCGATGGCGGTGATGACCGTGGACGAGTGGTAGTGGTCGCTGGCCGAGCCGATGCCGTATAGACCCGGCTGGTCGGTCAACACTTTGACGATCACCCAGCGGCCCGCGGCCCGGGTGCGGATGGTCTGGATGGCGGTGATTTTGGGCATTGGGGGTGGCTCCTGTTTTTGGGGGGTGGGGTCGATGGAACGCGCATAAATGCGTTGGGGTATCGTACATCAGGTGGAAGAGGTGGGCAACCGACCAAATAGTGGGAATACCAGAAACTCGGCTGCAAAGTTGTTTCCCACCCTTCGCGCAATGCCTCCCAACCTCCAAACAGTGGCTCCCAACCCCCAAACAGTGGCTCCCAGCCTCCGAACAGTGACGCCCAACCCCCGCGCAGTGATGACCAACCCCCGCGCAGTGATGACCAACCCCCGCGCAGTGATGACCAACCCCCGTGCAGCGATGACCAGCACCCACGCAGCGATGACCAACTCCCGCGCAGCGATGACCAGCACCCACGCAGCGATGACCAGCACCCACGCAGCGATGACCAGCTAATGAAAAGATACTTCCCAGACCACACCGCTTGCAATCATTTACATCAGAATGCAGACCCCAAATGCGCGGGGTATGCAATTGTGTTTTGAGAGCTGCAATATATCGCTGGTTTTGTTTGTTTTCCCCACGAAAACGCGCTATACTCTGTGGATAGTCCTTACCCGTGGCTTAGATGAAACTGAACCTGCACATTCTCTTGTGTAAGTTGACGGGATAAAACTAAGCGCAGACAATTTACCTTAACTTCCGACCTCCGTCCCGTCTTTCGCTGGGACGAAAGGCGCTGTATTGCCCGCCACGACTACCGCACCAAGCGGGTTATTCTGAAAACCTACAATTCCATGGCCAAGGCGGTGGCGATGGGTGGAGTGGTGTACCAGACGAGGTTGCATCCACCGCCGGACAGCCCACCGGATATTTGAGGAGTGCTAGTGTCCCGTCAGCCGTCATTTGATAGAAATTCTGTAGGGGCGCTGCTTGCTGCGCCCGTGTGTTACTGGCGCAGCAAGCAGCGCCCCTACCGATCATTTCACGCGTGACAGGACACTAGGCGAGTGTAGTCCATTTATCACCCATCCTTGATTGTTATCTACAACGAATAAGCAATCGAGGTTTCAGGAGAAAATCCGATGATCTATTCAAAAAACGCTTATCGAATTGCTTCCCTTGTATTAATCTTTGCTCTTCTGTTACCCTCAAAGACTGTAGCAACTACACTATCTGTTGTGCCCTCTAGCACGATCGATAGGTCTATTAGCAGTGCTAGTTCTGACAATTGTGTTACCGAAGCAATGTCTGGACAAGTCACTGCAAATAACGATCTCGCAAATCATGGTACACAAGGTTGCTTGGTTGATATGACCTACTATCCAAGAGTAACCGTACGCGTATACAACAAGCATGGAGTTTGGAAGAAAGTAACTGTTTCATACAATCTCAATGATGATCTGGTAGATGCTGTAAATATATGGGGAAAATTTGGTTACATCGCTCCAAACTCGTTTGCTGAATATCGTCTCACCTTTGATACAGCCTATGATTCAAATATTCATTTTTTGGTGAATGCCGGAAGAGATGAAAACGGTATCACAATAGCAGGTGGTCTGAATATTTTCTTCAGAATATTAGATGCAGTTGGTATTGGGGCAGATGCGCTTGACTTAGAAACACTTACGACTATTGCAGATATAGTGAAGTCTAAGACAAGTATTGTTCTTGCTGCAGATCATCTCATTAACGGTAATTGGTTAGAATTCGTCAAAGCATTAGATGGTGTCTTCAATGATGACGAGATTTATGAAGCAGTGAAACTGGTTGCTACCAAGGTCGGAAAAACAATAACTAAAGAAGGCTGGAAACAAATTTTCACCATTTATAACATTTACAAAACAGCAAAGGATTTATGGGAGGTAACCTGGATTACCCTTACGGACAGATTTACGGGGACTGCAATATTCATCAACAAAGTCACACAAAATCCTCTACCACCTACTCCAACTCCTGTATCTCCTCCAGTTAATCCAGGCCCTTCACTGGATTTGGACCAAGCTAAATTTACTGGCATCGAATTTCCCGATGATGGATATGTTGGGAACCCAAACAGCCAAACCGAAAAGTACTGGCGTATCCAAAACATAGGATCAAGTACCTGGCACAGTGGCTACCAATTGGTTTTTGTGGGTGGGTATCAGATGGGAGCACCCAATGCAATACCCATAACCTCTGTTCAGCCAAACCAGACAATAGATTTGAAAATTACTATCACTATTCCATCTGGACCAGGAGTGTACCGAGGGAACTGGCGCTTACGTAATCCACAGGGAACCTTCTTTGGCGATCCACTGTGGGTACAGGTAACTGTCCCGGGGACTGCTTCCCCACCACCCTCCGGTGGACCATCTCTGGAACTCTCCTGTACCAATTGTCCCGTGACAGTAACGCCAGGACAGAAGATCCGCCCCACAATCCAGGTCAAAGTCAACAGTGGTCAACTTCAGGGTACCAGCCTGCGCGGGGATATGCTGCGCCACAAGTCTGGCGACCGCTTTGGCGCCTGGGAATTTGTCGCCGTTGAGGGCAGCACGGTCATCAACTCCGGCCAGACCTATGACTTCACATTCTACGCGAACGACCCGATCACCGCACCGTCGAGTCCTGGCGTCTATGAGACCACCTGGCAGATATGGCGCAACGGCGGCTGGGATGGACCGGAGTTTACCATTCGCTTTGAAGTGAAAGAGTCAGGTGGCAGTAACCAGCGCCCCAATCGCCCCAATCTCAGCAGCCCCTATGACTGGTATGTCTACTATTCTGGGAATACTGCCAATCTGTGTGCGCAACAAACAGGTGATCCCGACGGTGATGGAATCTCCGCCTACTATTTTGAGATCTACGACAGCGCTCAAAACTGGAACAGTGGATGGACTGGCAACAGTTGTGTCACAACAGGCGGGCTTGGCCCTTATGGGTACAAATGGCATGTAAAGGTCCAGGATAGCCGGAACCTTGAAAGTGAATGGAGCGAGTCGTGGCACTTCACGCTCGTGAATCCAAATCTGTCGATCAAAGAGCTTTACTTCCAACCCCAGGATAATAACGAACGAGTCAAGATTCGGGCCTGTACCGAAGGACAGGGAGGTGTTGGCATCACACTGCGGACGAGCGTCAACGATGCCAATGACGGCTCTGGCAATGGCACCTGGAGAATCATCCATGAACTGGGCGTTCCCTGTTACAACGAGCAAGATGCTCCGATCTGGACAGTGCTGGATTACGCAAGTGGCCCCCATCGCGTCAGGGTAGAGGCCCGTGGATCGGGCAGTGGTTGGGATGGTACTGCTGTACGCGAAGAGACATTCAACATTCCCTCAAACCTGCGTCCGAATTATCCATCCGGTCAAGAACCACAGAATAATGCTTCCCAGAATTCGCGCACTGTACAATTCAAGTGGAAAGAGACCTGGCGGACGACGAGCTACCGGTTGGAGGCTTATGATAACGAGCAGTACACGGGAACTCCTCTTCTGGACGTTTCGGTATCGGCTGGCACAACTGAATACGCTCACACATTCCAAGGCAATTCATCGGTGGTCTTCTGGCGTGTCACAGCCAATGGTCCCTATGGATCACACTCCTCTACACAACGTTTCTACGTAGATACAGCACCGCCAGTTTCTGCTGTTCAAGCACTGCCTGCAAAAGTCACCGAGACCCCATTCCCGGTGACATGGAGTGGAACCGACAACGTTTCCGGCATCCGCTGGTATCAGATTCAGGTGAAAGAGGGTATGCGTGCCGACAGCGGGTGGGTTGATTGGTTGGTGAATACTGCTGAAACATCGGGACTTTTCAACGGTAAATCGGGGGAAACCTACGCCTTCCGCGCCCGTGCCATGGATCAGGTTGGTAATTGGGAGACGTGGCCTACTGGCAACGGTGATACACAAACCGCGGTTGACCTGTCAACAGGAACACCGGGTGCCGATATGCCTGACCTGGCAGTACAGAGCTTGAATAGCTATCCGTTGACTCAAGATAGCCAGGTTGTCCAGGCAGTGGTACAGAACGTAGGGTCGCTTAGCACAGAGAACGGTTTCTACACTGACCTGTATGCCAATCGGCTGCCTACAGGCCCTGGCGATTATACAGGCAGCATCCAATTCTGGCTGAATAGCTCGGTTGAGCCGGGTGCTGCCATCACACTGACTACAGTCATTACACAGGCTTCCGAACTTCTGGTGGCAGCCACATCCAGCGCCACAGGCGAAAAGAGCATTACGCTCTATGCCCAGGCTGACTCGTCTGGGGTAGTCAGGGAGACATCGGAGACCAATAATATCTATATAAATGATCTGACCCTATGCTTTGCATCGCCTGATGACTATGAAGGGAACAACAGTCCAGCCAACGCGACATCGATATCGCTGGATCAGACGCAGCAACATAACCTGGCCACTGCTAATGATGAAGATTGGTTCAAATTTGTGGCAGGTTCAACAGAAAGCTACGTGGTGCGTACATTTGCTTTAGGAGCAGCCGCCGACACCTATCTCTACTTATACGCAGAGGATGGCAAGACATTATTGACCACAAATGACGATTATGCAGACGCACTGTCATCACAGATTGAATGGCTAGGATTAACGTCAGGCACCTATTACCTGCGCGTGCGTCAATGGAATCCAAACCAGAGTGGTTGTGGTACGAATTACTCGATTGAGGTAAAGGAAAATACAAATGGCTTGCGTATCTACCTTCCTGCCGTTGGCAAAAACGCAGAAGGCGGTGGACAAATTGCGATAACTGCAACGCCTACGCCTACGCCGACAAATACCCCTACGCCTACGCCAATACCAAAATTTCTTCGACCAATCGTGTATGTGAGTTTTGAGAATGGTAACAATGAAATATACACAACGAAGGCAGATGGCTCAGATTCCAAAAGACTGACGAGCAACTCAGCCAATGATCAAGGCCCATCGTGGGCGGGTGATGGAACGCGAATCGCATTTCAGTCGGATCGTGGCGGATTTAACCAAATATATGCTATGAACGCTGATGGTAGCAGTCAATATCGCTTACTCACATCCACAACTATTGATGAATGGCCACAATTCTCGCCTAGCAGTAGGTTAATTGCCTTTGCAAGTATTGGCGACTTTGGGAATGGGTTTCGTACAGAGGTCTTTATCATGAATAGCGATGGCAGCAACGTACGACAGTTGACTCACACAACAGGAAGTACGGGAGATTTCAGTCACGGTTGCTGGCCGTCTGGGTGGTCTCCAGATAACACACAGATTCTCTATTACTGTTATGATAACGGCTACAATCAGATCAAGATTATGAGCGTTGATGGAAGTAATCAACGTAGACTTGTAGACGGTATGCACTGGGACGCTATTCCAACGATGTCGCCAGATGGTACCAAAATCGCGTTCGCATCATTCCGTGATGGGAATTATGAGATTTATGTGGCCGGGGCAGATGGAAGCAATGTCACGCGTCTTACCTATGCTCCTGAAGAGGATTGGCGACCGACCTGGTCTATGGACGGCACAAAAATAATCTTTGAATCAAAACGTTCTGGTCCCACTGGCTTGTTTTTAATGAATTCAGATGGCAGCAGCCAAGTACCTCTCATTGTGAAAAGTGCCTATGTCGGACAGGGGAGTTGGGTATCGGAGCCCTAAGTTATCACATTACAGCCACTGTTGCGTCAAGCGCAGTCTATCATTTCAGGTATAACAACGATACTACCTGTCTTCAACAGGCAGGTGTTGAAGAACGGCTTACCCAACGAGGAGTACACGGATCACTGCCTGCGCTGTTTGCTGCCGGAACTGGGCAGTGTCGTAGATTGTGCACTGATCGTGGAAGTACAGGGATAAGTCAATGCAACCCCCAGCGCCCACGCCCTCCTCATCGCCGCGCCGCTACCCAACGAACCCGCCATGCACAACGTCCAATCCCTATCCCTCGGTCTCCCAGTCTGCGAGGAGGAGATCGGGCACACGGGAGAACTCACGGGTGTTGTGGGTCACCAGCGTGCAACTGTGGGCCAGGGCGATGGCCGCGATCTGCAAATCGTGGGGCCAATCGGTGTGCCAACTTGCGCCAGTTGGGCGCGCAGAAGACCGGCGATATCGGCTGCGGCGTCGTCAAAGGGCAGAGAACGGTAGGGCAACAGAAATTGGCGCTGCACAACCAGGGAGCGTTGGGGATCGTGGCTGCGCTGGGCGCCATAGACCAACTCGGCCTTCACCACCGAACAGACGACAATATCATTCGGCTGTAACGCCTGAAGCCGTTGTAATACGCCGGGCGCGCGCCCATTTAGATAGCGAATACAGACATTTGTGTCGAGCAGATAGGTCATTGCACCGGTTCTCGGATGTCGAAATCTTCCTGTTCGGGTCGGGTCAACGGGTCCTCAGCCAGCGCGCCGTAGGTCTGACCAAAATAGCCCGACGGCCAGCCCTGGTGTTGGGCCTGCAACAGGAGGGCTTCGTACTGTTCGTAATCGATCAACACCGCAGTAGGACGGCCGTGTTGGGTGATGGTGACGACCGTCCCATTTTCCTGGATGCTGCGGATCACTGCGCTGGTTTGGCGGCGCAAGTCGGTGACTGGCATTATTCTTGTGTTCATTTTGGCACGCTCCTTGGTACAGAATATGGCACACAATGCCAGTATACACGAAAATCTAGGAAATAGACAGCAGCCATCTGCCGCAGGCAGTATAGTCAAAATCCTCAGAAGTTATAGGGGGTAGAAGCCGTCAAAGAGCAGTCGTCCGGAGAACAAAAGGCTTTCCTTCAATATGCTGCAACAGACTCAATACAACGCTACGGCGAACTAAAACTTTTATCTATCCACAGATTTCACAGATGACACAGATTTTCCCTGTACTTCTGTGAAATCTGTGTCATCTGTGGATACTTATTTCATGGAATAGCCTAACTGAATTACAAGGAAACCTACCCCAAATGCAAGAGATCATCACCGCCCTGTCCCAATACGACACCGCCACCGTCTTCAACGCGCTGGTGTTGAAAAACGGCCTGCCCAACGAGGAATATACGGATCACCGCCTGCGCTGTCTGCTGCCGGAGTTGGGCAGTGTGGTCGGCTATGCGGTGACGGTGGAAGTGACCACCAACGACGCGGACGCGCCCGGTCTGGACTGGATGGACTACTACGCCTATCTGGAATCCCAGCCGGGGCCAACGGTGGCGGTGCTGAAGGATGTGGACTCGCGACCGGGGCGGGGGGCCAGCTTTGGCGATGGGATGGCCCGGCTGCACAAAAAGCTGGGGGTGGTCGGCGTGCTGGTGGATGGCACTATCCGGGACCTGGCCGGGATTCGCGAGGTGGGGCTGCCCGTCTGGGCCTGGGGCACAGTGCCCGGCCACGGCGTCTTCCAGGCCACCCGCATGGCCGCGCCCCTCACCGTCTGTCAACTGCGCGTCCGTCCCGGCGACCTACTGGTGGCCGACGGCGACGGCTGTGTGCGCATCCCCGTGGCTGATGCGGAAGAGGTCCTGCGCCTGGCCGGGGAAGTGCGGGCCAGAGAGCAGGCCATCTTCGATTCCTACGCCGCGCCCGATTTTTCCGTGGCCCGGATGCGGGCAGCGCGGGACAGACAATAAGCGCCTTGCAGGGGATGTTGCCTACTCTTCGAGAAGTTTCTCAATTTGGGGAATCAGATTGGGGATGTCTTGAACAACGATTGCCCACACAATATCCAAATCCACATCAAAATAGCCGTGAATCAGACGGTTGCGCGTGCCGGCAATCGCAGCCCAGGGAATTTGTGGATTGCGCTGCCGCAGATCAGATGAAATGTTGCGCGATGCTTCGCCCAGAATCTCCAGAAGACGGACAACTGCCAGCGACAGCATTTCGTCGTTCTCCAAATTCGCCCGCTGGCGGCCTGCGGTGAACATCTCGATTTTTCGCGCCGCGTCCAGCATGTGGCGCAAATAGACGCGCTCATCCTTGGGCATACTGCACCTCTGCGTCAGCAATCACTTGCTCGCGAAAATAGCGACTGAGAAAGGCGGGTGTGTGCAAATCCACCGGTCGGCCCAGAATTTGGGAAAGCTCATCCTGCATAGCAAAAAAAGCCAGACCCGGTGTATGGCCCGGTTCGAATTCGACCAATACGTCCACATCACTCTCATCTCGATAGTCTGGCCTCAAAATAGAGCCGAAAAAGGAGAGTTGACGAATATGATGTTGACGACAAAAATCGGCAATCGCTTCTGAAGTGCCTTCCATTCTGTTTGTCACACCGAACACTCCTCTCTTTGACTTGCCTGTCAATCCGTCTGACGCGAGTATAGCATAGGGCAAAAGCACGAACAATCTACAGCGATCAGCCGGATGTTGAACAGAACATTGGGACGCTGATTCACGCTGATTTCCACTGATTCAGAGAAATCATCTGCGTTTATCAGCATGAATCAGTGTCCTGCCCTTTCACCTGGTGAATCACTACAAAGCCGCGAACAATCGGGCCATATAGCAGCAGCGTTGCGTTGCATTCCCCCACGCTCTACGGTAGACTGTACCCCCGAATCTCCTCCCGTTTCGCCTGTTCCCGTTTCAGACCGCAAGGAGTCACCCATGCACCCGTTCACCCCACCCTCCACCTCCGCCCGCATCGGTGTCTTCGGCATCGGCCTGGCCGCGTACTGGCCCCAGTTCGAAGGGCTGAAGGAACGGCTGGAAGGCTATCAGCGGGAAGTGGAGGCGAAGCTGGCCGAGATGGGCGGGCAGGTGATCTCCGCGGGGCTGGTGGACACGGCCCCGGCTGCCCAGGCCGCGGGTGATCTCTTCGCCCGGGAGAATGTGGATCTGATTGTCTGCTATGTGGGAACCTACGCCACCTCATCCCAGGTGTTGCCCGCGGTCCAGCGGCGCAAGGCCCCGGTGCTGGTTCTCAATCTCCAGCCCAGCCCCTCACTGGACTATCCCAACACCGACACCGCCGAATGGCTGGCCAACTGCTGCGCCTGCTGCGTGCCGGAGATCGCCAACGCCTTTGCCCGCAGCCGCGTCCAGTTCAACGTCGTCTCCGGTCTGCTCCAGCCCGCGCAAGGCACGGCCAACCGCTACTACGACCGGGCCTGGGCCGAGATTGAGGAGTGGGTGCTGGCCGCCGCTGTGCAGCACCAGCTCAGCTACAGCCGCATCGGTTTCCTGGGCCACACCTATCCGGGGATGCTGGATATGTACTCGGATTTCACCATGCACCACGCCCAGTTGGGCGTCCACGTGGAAGTGCTGGAAATGGACGACCTGCACAGCCGGGTGGACGCAGCCACAAGCGACGAGGTGGCCGCCAAAATCGCCGAAATCGAGCGCACCTTTCAGGTGGTGGAACCGGGCCGGGACAAAATCTCCCAACCGGTGACGGAAGAGGGGCTGGACTGGTCAGCCCGCGTCGCCTGTGGGCTGGACCGGCTGGTGGCCGACTTTGCCCTGAACGGGCTGACCTATTACTACCGGGGACTGGATGGCAACCGCAACGAGGAACTGGGCGCGGGGCTGATTGTGGGCAATTCCCTGCTCACGGCCAGGGGCATCCCCGCGTCCGGCGAGGGCGACCTGAAGACGTGCATCGCCATGCTGGCTATGGACCGGCTGGGCGCGGGCGGCTCCTTCACCGAATTCTATGCCATGGACTTTGTGGACGATTTTGTGCTCATGGGCCACGACGGGCCGGGCCACATCGCCATTGCCGAGGGCAAACCCATGCTGCGGGGTCTGGGCCTTTTCCACGGCAAGCGGGGCTACGGGCTGTCGGTGGAGTTCAAAGTCAGGACCGGGCCGGTGACGATTCTGGGCATGACCCAGACCGCGGAGGGGCGGCTGAAGCTGCTGGCCGCGGAAGGGGTCTCCGAGCCGGGGCCGACCTTCCAGATCGGCAACACCAACTCCCGCATCCGCTTTGGCCTGGACCCGGCCACTTTTCTGAATCGCTGGGCCGAGGCCGGGGCCACCCATCACGTCGCGCTGGGGGTGGGGCAACAGGTGGGAAAGATTCGCAAACTGGCCCGGCTGTTGGATATGGAATTGGTTGTGATAGGCTAAAAAACAGAACGCAGATAGCTTTTCTGGATCAGCGTCTATCTGCGTAAATCAGCGTCCAAAATTGGTGCTTCTCATGCTCGTCATCATCGCCCACCTCTTCATGCACCCCGGCCAGGAAGTTGCCTTTCGGGTCTACGAGACCGCGGCCCTGGCCCGTTTTCGCGCCCACGGCGGCGAAGTGCTGGCTGCCTTTCGCCCATCGCCCACGGCCGATGGCGAGCCGACGCCCGACGAAATCCACGTGCTGCGCATTGAATCCGAGGAAGCCTTCGCACTTTTCCGCGGCGACTGCGCACGGCGCGCCCTGGACGAACTGCGCGCACAGGCCATCCGCGAGACACGCATCTTTGTCAGCCAGGAGCATATCCCATACGACTGAAAACCGCGCCTCTCTATCTGTTGCCCCTTCTCTTCCTGGCCGGGTTCTATTTCTACCCCCTGGCCGGGATTTTGCGTGTCAGCTTTGCCCAGGCCAGTGGGGGCGAAGCTGTGTGGATGCAGCCTTTCTTCTGGCGGGTGCTCTGGTTTACCACCTGGCAGGCTGGCGCGTCCACCCTGTTGACACTGCTGGTGGGGCTGCCCCTGGCCTGGCTCTTTGCCCGTTTTGACTTTCCCGGCAAGGGGCTGCTGCGGGCACTAACGACGATTCCTTTTGTGATGCCGACGGTTGTGGTGGCCGCGGCCTTCACGTCTCTCATCGGACCCAACGGGCTGCTCAACGGCTGGCTGATGCAGGCCCTCGCGCTGGATACGCCCCCCCTGCAACTATTGCAGACGGTGTGGGTGATTCTGCTGGCCCACGTCTTTTACAATGTGAGCGTTGTCATCCGCACGGTCGGCTCCTTCTGGGCCAATCTCAGCCCCCGCTACGACGAAGCCGCGGCCGCGCTGGGGGCAGACCCGGCCCGCCGCTTGCGCGCGGTCACTCTGCCTCTGCTCCTGCCCAGCGTGACCGCGGCGGGGCTGCTCGTCTTTCTCTTCTGCTTCACCAGTTTTGGTGTGGTGTTGATTCTGGGCGGGCTGCGTTACGCCACCCTGGAAGTAGAAATCTACCGCCAGGCCATCACCCTTTTCAATCTGCCCGCGGCCGCGCTGCTCTCGCTGGTGCAGATGGGGTTGACCTTTGGGGTGATGGCCGTCTATACCCGTGTCCAACGCCGAGCCAGTCTGGCGCTGAATCAACGCCCGGCCCGGTCCACGGCCCGCCGCCCCCGCTCCGCGCGGGAGACCGGGCTGGTCTATGGGGGGATGACGATTGCCCTGGTGCTGCTGTTGGCGCCCCTGGCCAGCCTGGCCTGGCAGAGTATTTCCCTGGGGGGACAGGGCTTGACGCTGGCCTATTTTGGGGAACTGGCCATCAATCGCCGGGGCAGTGCCTTCTTCGTGCCGCCGCTGATGGCTATCCGAAATTCGGTGCTGGTGGCCGTGGCGGTGGTGGCCCTGAGTCTGCTGCTGGGGATGATAAGTGCCTATCTGTTGGCCCGGCCCCGCAGCCGCTGGACAGCCCTGCTCGACCCCCTCTTTTTGCTGCCACTGGGCACATCCGCGGTGACCCTGGGGTTGGGCTATATCGTTTCCATGGGCAGTCTGCGCGCCTCCCTGCTGCTGATCCCCATCGCGCATACGCTGATTGCCGCGCCCTTTGTGGTGCGCACCCTCCTGCCCGCCCTGCGCGGTCTGAACCCCCGGCTGCGGGAAGCGGGGGCCAGTCTGGGCGCGTCGCCCTTTCGCGTCTGGCGGGAGATCGATCTGCCCCTGCTGCGCCCGGCGCTGATTGTGGGCGCGGTCTTCGCCTTCACCATCAGCCTGGGCGAGTTCGGGGCCACGCTGCTCATCAGCCGCCCGGATTTCCCCACAATGCCGGTGGTCATCTATCAGGCCCTGAGCCAGCCCGGGCTGCTCAACTACGGCAAAGCCACGGCCATGAGTACGATTCTCATGGCCGTGGCCGGGGTGGGTCTGGTGTTGATCGAGCGGCTGCGCTGGGAAGGGAGTGGGGAGTTTTGATGCTGCGTAAGGCGTGCTGCGTGCTGCGTGAGATCAGGTCGTGTGATCTCACGCAGCACGCAGCAGACCCGCTCAGTCGAAGAAATCGCCTTCGCCGTCCTTCAGGTACTTCTTCGCCTCTTTCACATTAAACGTCACGCCCAGGCCGGGGCGATCCCAGACGTCGATGTAGCTGTCCACCACAATCGGGTCGGGCAGCCCTTCGATAATGTCGTACCACCACTCGTTCTGGGCCACAGGATATTCAAAGGCGATGTAATTGCGGGGCAGTGCCGCGGACATCTGCACCAGCGCGGCCAGACCGATAAGACCGTCGCCCGTGCCGTGGGGGGCCATCAGAATGCCGTGCAGGTCCGCGTATTCGGCGATCCACTTGAGTTCGGCGATGCCGCCCACATCCGCGGGGTCTGGCCCCACAATATTGACCGCCTGCTTCTCGAATAGCTCTTTGAAATGCTGGCGCAGGAAAATCTGCTCGCCCGTATGGATGGGGGTGGAAGTGCTGCGGGTGACTTCCCGGTACTGGTCAGCCATCACATAAGGCGTGTAGTCGCCGGTGAGCAGGTCCTCCAGCCACATGACATTCAGCCCCTCCAGGGCTTTGGCCAGACGGGTGGCGTCGGGGATGGTCCAGCCGGGGCCGCAGTCCAGGGCCAGGCCCACTTCGTCGCCCAGCACCTCTTTCATCGCCTCCACACAGGCGATGACGTGCTTCAGCCCCTTTTCCGTGAGCGGCCCCCGGTTGGCGCTGCGCCCCCGCCTGTGAATCTCGCCGTAGGAAAAGTCGGGCACATTCTGGGGCATTCCGCTGTGATAGCCGATGCCCTGCTTGACGATTTTGAAGTTCTCTTTGGCTTCCAGCATCCACGCGCAATTTTCCGCGTAGTCCTGGGGTGAACTGCCCGCCATCGGCTTGCGCCTGGCCCCGTTATAGATCAGCACTTTGTCCCGGATTTTGCCGCCCAACAGTTTGTAGACGGGGATACCCGCGGCCTTGCCCGCGATGTCCCACAGGGCCATTTCGATGGCGCTGACCGCCGCGCCCCAGGGCTTGAAGCTGCCCATCCGCCGGATGTTGAGCATCACCCGTTCCACGTCCGTGGGGTCCTCGCCCACAATCAAATCTTTGTAAAAGAGAACCATCGGTTTTAGATAGGGTTTAAAGGACTCGGCCTGGCCGAAGCCGTCGATGCCCGCGTCGGTGGTGATGCGCACAATCGGATAATTGCCGATTATCGTGCATTTGAGATCGGTGATTTTCATCTGCATTCTCCTCAAGAATAAGGGGTTCAGGGAAATGGGTCCAGAGAAATAAGCCGGGAGAGACGGACTGTCCGCCCCATCCTATTATCCCGGAAGCAGGGGAATGCGCAAGTTGATGGAATCTCTTTGGCTTCCCTTTGGCCTTCTCACAGACAGGCAGCTATACTTAAACGTATGCGTATTTTCGTCCTCACCCACAACTATCCCCGCTTTGCCGGTGACTTCAGCGGCTCGTTCGTCCAGGCTCTCTGCCGGGAATGGATGGGCCAGGGCCAGCAGGTGGATGTGCTGGCCCCCTTTGACACGGGATACAATCGGACTTTGCGCGAAAAAGAGGGCGATGGGGAGACTCACCTGCGCCTCTTTCGGTATATCTGGCCGACCCGCTGGCATCAGGTGGGCTACGGGCGCAGTATGCAGTCGGATTTGCGCCTGCGTCTCAGCGGCTATCTGCTCAGCCCCTTCTTCTTTGTCGGGGGCATTCTGGCCGCGCTGGACCACTGCCGTCGCCGTCGCCCGGATATCATCCACGCCCACTGGGCGCTGCCCAACGGCTTTATCGGCGCGGTCGTCAGCCGGCTGCTGGGGATTCCGCTGGTGGTCTCCATCCCCGGCTCGGACGCGCAGGTTGCCAACAGCAATCCGCTCTTTCGATGGATGGCCCGGTTCACCTTTGCCCAGGCGTCGCTGATCACCGCCAACAGCAGCAGCCTGCGGGACGCGGTGCAGCCTCTGGGCGCGGACCCGGCCAAATTCGAGATGATTGTCTACGGCGTGGACCCGGCCCGTCTGCGCCCGGACCCCGCGGGCACTGCGGGGTTGCGCGAACAATTGGGCATTGCCGAGACTGATGTGATGCTGCTGGCCGTGGGGCGAATGGTGGCAAAGAAGGGCTTCGATGTGCTGCTGCGTGCTCTGGCCCAGCCGGAACTGGGGGAGCGCCCGGTTGTCGCGGTGCTGGTGGGCACGGGCGACGAATGGGAAGCCTGGCAAGCGTTGGCCGATTCCCTGGGCCTGGCCGGGCGGGTGCGCTGGGTGGGGATTGTCCCCTTCGATGAAATCGGCGTCTGGTACAACGCCTGCGATCTGCTGGTGATGCCCTCGGTCACCGCGCCCGCGGATGGGCTGAATGTCTGTGTGCCCGACGCCATGAGCTGTGGCAAGCCGGTGGTGGGGTCCACCGCGGCGGGCAATGAGCTGGCGATTGTGGACGGCGAGACCGGCTTCCTCGTGCCCGAAGGCGATCCCGCGGCGCTGGCCCAGGCCATTGCCGCGCTGGCAGACGACCCTTCTCTGCGGGCGCGGATGGGCGCGGCCGGTCGTCGCCGGGTGGAGAGCCATCTGGGCTGGCCTGTCCTGGCCCGACGCTACCTGCAACAATTCGAAAGATTGCGCAGAAAAGAATGAGTCTTCTGCAAAAAGCAAGAAATCTCCCGCTGAGACGCAGAGGCGCAGAGAAACTCAGGAGTGAAATTTGTCTGATCAGCGTTTATCTGCGTGAATCTGCGTCCTATTTGGCCTTCTTGCAGTAGAGTCAAAGAATAGAACACGGATGTTCTTTGCATCTCCGCATCTTTGCAGCTTTGCGTTAATTTTTTGGTTAAAAGGAGTAGTGACGGATGATTCCTGTGGTGGATTTGCGGGCTGAATACGAGTTGGTAAAAGCCGAGATCGACGCGGCTGTGCGGCGGGTTCTCGACAGCGGCTGGTACATTTTGGGCCAGGAAGTGGCCGCGTTCGAGACCGAATTTGCCGACTGGTGTGGGGTTTCGGGCGCGGTGGGTGTGGGCAACGGCACCGACGCCCTGCACATTGCCCTGCGCGCCTGCGGTGTCCGCGCGGGCGACGAAGTAATTACCGTCGCCCACACGGCCGTGGCCACGGCCGCGGCCATTGCCCTCACCGGCGCAACACCCGTCTTTGTGGACATCGATCCCGCCACCTACACCCTGGACCCGGCGCGGCTGGCAGAGGCCATCACCCCCCGCACCAAAGCCGTCATTCCCGTCCACCTCTACGGCCACCCCGCGGATTTGGACGGGATTCTGCCCATCGCCCAAAAGGCAGGGCTGCGGGTGATCGAAGACTGCGCCCAGGCCCACGGCGCCGAGTGGCAGGGGCAACGGGTGGGCAGTTTCGGCGATCTGGCCTGCTTCTCCTTCTACCCCACCAAAAATCTGGGCGCGCTGGGCGACGGCGGCGCGGTCGCGGGCAACGACCCGGCCCTGCTGGAGCGGGTGCGCCTGCTGCGGGAATACGGCTGGAAGCCGGAGAACCGCTACGTTTCAGAGATTGAGGGGATGAACAGCCGTCTGGACGAAATGCAGGCGGCCATCCTGCGGGTGAAACTGGCCCATCTGGACGGCTGGAACGAGCACCGCCGGGGATTGGCGGAAATCTATGCCACCCACCTGCCCGCTTCTGTGGTCAAGCCAGTGGCGCGGCCCGGCTGCCGTCACGTCTATCATCTTTACGTCGTCCGCTCCCCGGATCGGGACAGCCTGCGGGAGAAGCTGCGGGCCGCGGGCGTGGCGACGGGCATCCACTACCCGGTTCCCGTCCACCAGCAGGCCGCCTACCGCCACCTGCCGCGGGTCTCGCTGCCCGTCACGGAAAAGGTCGCGGGCGAGATTCTCTCCCTGCCCATGCACTCCACATTGACCGCAGGACAGATTGAGCAGGTCTGCGCGGCGTTCTCCTGAGCCTGTCGCCAACTACTGAGTTTCATTCCCAAAAAGCCTGGAATCTGCGGCGTCTGCACGCATCTGTGCCCCACTTTTTCGTGCTGATTGTGCTCGGCAGTGCGCTCTCTGGCTGTCAAATTTCAGCCGACGGGCAGAGATCGGCCAGGACGCACTGGGCGCAGAGGGGCTTGCGGGCATTGCAGATCCGCCGCCCGTGGAAAATGAGCAGATGGGAAATGTCGATCCAGTCGGACTGGGGCAGGAGTGCCATCAGTTCCTTCTCAATTTTCTCCGGCGTGGAGCCTTCCACCAGTCCCAGCCGCTGGGAGAGCCGCTTGACGTGGGTGTCCACCACCACCCCGCTGGCCAGGCCAAAGCCGACGCCCCGCACCACATTGGCTGTCTTGCGCGCCACCCCGTGCAGAGAGAGCAGATCGTCCATCTCCCGCGGCACTTCCCCGCCAAAGCGCTCGCAGATGGCCGCGCTGGATTCTTGCAGGGATTTGGCTTTGTTGCGAAAGAAGCCGGTGGAGCGGATGACTGCCTCCAGTTCGGCCCGATCCGCGGCGGCCATTGCCTGCGGGGTGGGGTAGCGTTCAAAAAGCGCGGGTGTCACCAGATTGACCCGCTCGTCGGTGCATTGGGCCGACAAAATTGTGGCGCAGAGCAGCTCGAAGGCATTACGGTGGTGGAGCGCGCATTCTGCGTCCGGGTGGGCCTGGCGCAGGCGACGGGTGATCTCGGCGATACGTTCGCTGGCTGGCGCAGTGGTCGTGGTCATGGGTTCCTCCCTCTGGTTTGATAGTTTTGTCTATGCCCAGTCTACTATAGACCGGTCTTCCATCTCCATTTGCGTCTCCCCCTAAAATGTCTATACTGAAACAGATACACGCAGCAAAAAAAATCTCCAACCGTCAATCTCTTTTCGCCACCACCCCCTAGGAGAATCCGCCATGACCACCAAAATTGCCCACGTGGAACCCAAATTCAAGAGTCCCGGCTCTCACCCCAACGGCATCCAGGCCACGCCGGAAGGTCTGTGGTGCATCGATCAGGCGAGCCACAAACTCACCCGCCAGGACTGGGAAACCGGGAAGATCAACTTTGAAGCCCAGACCGACACCCTCCATTCCAGCGGCATTACTCTGGGCGGCGGCTATCTCTGGATCTCCTCCACCTACGAAGTCAAGATTGCCAAACTGGACCCGGAGACAGGCAAAACCATCGCCAAATACGACTCCCCCGGCGCGGGGATTGTGGCCTGGCGGCAGGGCGCGCCCGACGCCGGTGTCACCGGCGCGCACGGGCTGGAATGGAAGGATGGCAAACTCTACGTGGCCTCGCCCCCGTCTCAGATGGTACACGTGATGGACCCGGAGACGTGGGAAGAAGTCCACCGCTTCCGCGCGCCGGGGCTGCGGGTCCACGGCCTGGCCTGGGGCCGGGATGGCTTTCTGTGGGCCGCGGACACCAGCGCGGGGACGGTCAATCTGCTGGACACCGCGGATGGCCGGGTGATGGATGTAATACGGGTGGAGGCGCCGGTAGAAGTCCACGCGCTGACGATCCACGAGGACGTGCTCTGGTATGCGGACGCGGAGACGTGCCAAATCGGGCGATTGGTTGTAAACGCATAAGGCGCAAATCCAATGCGGGCGACAGAAATGCGCGGCATCTGGCCGAGCCTATCAGCGTCATCCGCGTTCCATGCACAATTCGTGAAAATCTTTTTTATCCGTGAACACCCGTGAATCCGCTGCAAAGGGCCAGATTCTCCCGCCAAGACGCAGAGACGCCGAGAAATTCAGGAGTGACATCCGTGTGTATCCGCGTAATTCTGTGTCCATCCGTGGCTGAAAATGCTTTTTGCAGTTGAGCCATCCGTGTTCTTTTGTAAGGGTCACCTATGACAACCAATGACAACTGGCGGATGGAGACCGTCGCCATCCACGCCGGCAAAGAGATCGACCCCACTACCGGCGCGGTGATGCCGCCCCTGCACCTTTCCACCACCTACGAACGCAAGGCCGACGGCTCCTATCACAACGGCTTTATGTACATTCGCGGGGACAACCCCACCCGGCGCTCTCTGGAAGACGCGCTCTGTGCGCTGGAAGGGGGCATCTGCGCGGCCACCTTTGCGTCAGGAATGGCCGCGATTATGACCGTCTTTCAGGCCCTGCGCCCCGGCGATCACGTGCTGATCCCCGACGACATCTACTTTGGCACAAAAGTGATGATTGCAGAGCTTTTCACCCCCTGGGGGCTGAGCAGCGAAGCGGTGGATATGACCGATCTGGACGCGGTGCGGGCGGCTATGCGTCCCAACACCAGAATGCTCTGGATCGAGACGCCGTCCAATCCCCTGCTCAAAATCACAGACATTGCAGCAGTGGCGGAGATTGCCCACGAAGCCGGCGCGATTCTGGTCTGTGACAGCACCTGGCCTTCCCCCGCGCTGCAACGCACGCTGGAACTGGGCGCGGACCTCTCCGTCCACGCCACCACCAAATATCTGGGCGGCCACAGCGATATGCTGGGCGGCGCGGTGATCGCCAAGGAAAACAGCCCCTTTTTCGATTCTGTACGGATGATCCAGCAGAATGGCGGCGCGGTCCCTTCGCCTTTTGACTGCTGGCTGCTGTTGCGGGGTATCCGCACACTGCCCTATCGCATGCGCGGCCACTGTGAAAACGCGCAACGGGTGGCGGACTATCTGTCCCACCACCCGAAGATCGAAAAAGTGTATTATCCCGGCCTGGCCAGCCACCCCGGCCACGCCATCGCCGCCCGCCAGATGTCCGGCTTCGGCGGGATGCTCTCCATCGGGCTGGCCCCGGACAGCCTGCACACGGGCGAGCAGAACGCCCGACGCATGGCCAACCGCACAAAGCTCTTTGTCCAGGCCACCAGTCTGGGCGGCGTGGAAAGCCTCATCGAACACCGGGCCTCCATCGAAGGGGCGGTAACCAACGCGCCAGCCAATCTTCTGCGTCTCTCCGTCGGTCTGGAACACCCGGACGATATTATCGCCGATCTGGAACAGGCGTTGTCGGATGAGGTAACGTTGGAGCGTTTGAGCGTTTGAGCGTTTGAACGGTGGAGCGTTTGAGCGTTGGAGCGTTTGAGCGTTTGAGCGGTGGAGCGGTGGAGTAGAGGAGCCGAGTGGTGGATCAACATCAGGCTTTGCGAGACCGCACGAGGCGGTTTGCCAGTCGCATTATCAAGCTGTATGCCTATCTCCAGCAGCAATATCATTACAACGACGCGGCCCTGGTGATTGGCAAACAACTGTTGAGATCGGGTACTGGCTGTGCTGCCAACCACCGGGAGGCCAAGCACTCACGCAGCCGGGCGGATCGGATCGCCAAGTTCTATATCGTCGTCCAGGAACTGGAAGAAAGTGCTCTCTGGCTTGAACTGCTACGTGAACACGAAATGGCCCACGTTGAGGGAATCGATCAACTGCTCGACGAAACCAACCAGATGATCAGCATATTTATTGCCAGCATCAATACCCTGCGCAGCACAAATTCTTGACTCGACGCCTACCGCTCAAACGCTCCACCGCTCCA
Source organism: Caldilineaceae bacterium (assembly GCA_019637685.1). Classification (GTDB taxonomy): domain Bacteria; phylum Chloroflexota; class Anaerolineae; order Caldilineales; family Caldilineaceae; genus JACQGT01. The sequence continues at coordinate 78,863 of JAHBVF010000018.1, forward strand.
CCGCTCAAACGCTCCTGCGCTCCTGCGCTCCTGCGCTCCTGCGCGCCTACGACTGAAAAATCGTCACGCCCAAATCCCGATATTTCTGCCGCTCTTCCGGTTTGGTTCCTGTGCCCATGGCGATGTGTACCCCCGTGCCCGCCAGTTGATCCCGCACGCTGGCCATGCACTCTTCCACTGTCTGCAAAGGGAAGTGGGGGTGCAGTTCCATACTGAATTGCAGATCGTTCGGCCCAAAAGTGACATGGGTGATGCCCGGTCGCAGCAGCCGCCCGATGTTCGTCACCGTCTGCACAGATTCGATCTGAATGCTCAGCAGGACAGTGTTGTTCCACCAGGCCGCGTATTCCAGCCGGGAAGAGGGCGCTTCTTTGGAGCGCACGCCCAGCCGGTTGGCCCCGCCCCAACTGCGCCGCCCAACAGTGCCATAATAGGCATAGTCGATGGCGTCGTCCACACTGTACTGCTCCATCACCTCTGGAACCAGACAGCCCGTCGGCCCCAGATCGAAGAAGCGGCCCACTTTGTGCGCATCCCGGGTGTGGGGGATGCGCAACTGGACGGGAATGCCCAATTCCTCGGCTGCACCGGTAAAGGCCACCAGCAGGTGATCGCTGTAGGCCGAGTGCTGGCTGTCCAGCCAGATGAAATCGCAGTCAGCTTTGGCCCAGTTCGCGGCCAGTTCCTCTTTGCTCCACTCGATGTTGGAACGCAGGGCAACCACCTCTTCGCCCGCCTGAATACGCGCCCGTAAATTCTTTGCTGCCATTTTTCTAGTCCTTGTCTGGTTGTGTTGGGTAAAAATGCAAGACGAAGCGTAGTGCGTAGTGCGTGTACTGGTACACGCACTACGTTCCACGCACCACGAAAAAATTCCCCGAAATTACGTTGTCGGATAGACGATGTGACTGTTGCGCGGAATAATCAGCGGCGACGGCCCGTCCGCGGGGAACTGGGCCGCCCATTCGGCAGGATCGTAATCCCGTTTGACAAAACAGGCCCGGTGCGCGGGAACCGCGTGGGAAAGCCCGACGGCCTGGGCCATCTTCACACTGCCGGCAAAGAAGGGGAACTCGCCTTCGTTGGGATGGGTGGTGAGAAAACCGATCTGGGGCTGCAACGCGGCCACAGGCTGGGTCAGCGCCGGGTGCTCGGCAAAGGTGTTGATGGGATCGCCGGAGAAGTAGAGGCGCACGCCGTCAACCGCCACGACGTATCCCAGATGGGTGACATCCGGCGGCTTGATGCCCGCGGCCGGGTCGCCTGCTGGCGGCTTGGCATAGACCGCGTGGACGCTGAAGCCCGCCAGTTCCACCGCTTCCCCGGCCTGGATGACCTGCGTGTGGGATGGGTCCACATCTGTCTCGGCCAGAATATTGTCGATGCTCTCCTGGGGGCCGACAAAACGGCAATCTGGAAAAGCGGCCCAAATGCGGCTGATGGATTCGGGCCAGGTGTGGTCGCCGTGATTGTGGGTGAGCAGCACGAAATCCGTGGGCAGTGTCGCTTCGTCCAGGGGTGGCTGGGCGTGGATAAAACGCTCCGGCGCGCGTTGCCGGGGAAAGTAGGGATCCACCTGGACGACAGTGCCCGCGGCGTTCTTCACCGCGTAGCAGCTTTGCTCGAACCAGTGGATCGCCACATGATTTTTTGGGACAGAGAGAGTAGCGAGGGGGTGCATAGCATTTCCTTCTGGAGTGGGTAAAGGTTGATTCCTCCAACGATACCCCAAGTTGGGTTTGATGTCCATTTGGAGAATCGAACGGGTATGCTATCATCAGCCCACACCCGTCCGGCGTCGCGCCGTGGAATAGTTACAGAAAGAGAGGATCGCCATGCGCGCCTTCTGCACCGCCCTCTTCCTCTGCCTCCTGGCCGCGTTCATCCCCGCCCGCGCCCAGGCCATAGCCATCCCCATTGACACCGACCGCATCTATTTTGATATGGACGCACACAGTACGAGCCTGGAGAAGGACACGGGCAACGCCTCCCTGCCCCTGCCCAGCCAGGTGATCAGCAGTTCGGTGGGCAACACGGCCAGCGTCTCCATCAGCGCCGCGCCCGGCGAGGCAGGCGTGGTGAAAGCATCGGTGGGCCTCTCGCTGACGTGGGAGACCGGCGGCCAGGAATGGGACGCGGTGCAGGACATTCCTGTGGAGGTGCGGGTGGACTTCCGTTACAATCTGACGTCCCACTGGACCACCCACATGGGAAGTTCCAACGCGGGCGTCTCCATCACGCCTGTGGGGGCGGGCTGGTTTGACTTTCTCGGTTTCGAGAGCCAGGAAAGCGACAGCCGGGGGCAGCGGGCGGTGGTCAGTTTCATCACCACCCCGGCCAAACTGGACCAGCAGCTTCTCTTTCATGTCTACGCCCAGGCCCACACCAAAGGTGGGCAGGAGGTCCAAAACAACGCCCAGGCCACTGTGACGGTAAATTCCGTCAATTTTATCTGGCGGCCACCGGAACCGGACCTGGAAGCGACCGGCCTGGAAGTAACCCAGGCCGTGCAGGATTTGAACAACAGCGTGCGTCTGGTCGCGGGCAAACGCACATTCGTGCGCTTTCACGTGCGCTCCACCACCCACGCCACCTTCCGCACCTTTGCCCACCTGCGCGCCGAGAGCGCCACCGAACTCTTCACCCTGCGCCCGGTCAACCCCGGCCAGCTTATCCACGTGCGCCCCAATCCCAGCCGGGAGGTGACGGACCACGCCTTTCTCTTTGAGTTGCCCACGAGTCTGACCGCGGCCGGCACGCTCACCCTGACAGCGGAACTCAATCCCCAGCAGGACTGGCGGCCCCGCAACCCAGTGGAGAGCAGCTACGCCAACAACAGCCGCACGGTGACCGTCAACTTCGAGGCGACGCCGGGGCTGCACCTGGTGGTCTATCGGGTGACGTACAACACGGCCGACGGGCGCACGTGGACAACGCCCCTGAGCCACACACTGGTAATGGTCAGTTGGCTACGCGCAGTCTACCCAATCTCCGCTGTGAGCATTCGCGACCGCACCCTCGTTTTCACCGGCGGGCTGCCCAGTTGCGAGCGCATCAACAGCGAACTGCGTTCTGCCCGGCGTTGGGACAGCCTCTATGACTTTGTGGGTGTGGGCGCAAAAGTGCCCGCCAACGCCCACTACTACGCGCTGGTGGACGATCGGGGCTACGAAGCCACCGACGACGCCACCACCCCGGACGATCTGGACACGTTTATGCGCGGGTGTAGCGATCTGCCCGGCTTCGCCTCTTCGGGTCCAGCAGGCGTGCCCCGGCTGACAGCCGAAGGAAAAGCACTCTTTACCAGTTGGGAGACGGATGGCAGCTACGGCGACTGGTACGCGGGCCACGAACTGGCCCACAGCTTTGGCCGTCGCCATCCGGGCCGCTGCCGCAACCAGCCCAGAGACGCCGCCCATCCGGCCACAGGCGATCACCCCAACGGCGACATCAGCCCCAGCGCGACGGGGAATAACGCGGCCTATGGCTTCGACATTCGCAGCCGCCAGGTGTTGTCGGGCACGCTCTGGAAGGATGTGATGACCTATTGTGATCGCCAGTGGATCAGCGACTTCACCAGCGAGGGCTTGCAGACCGCATTCCAGTCCCAGGCCCTGGCCGCCCAGTTGACGGCCCAGTCGAGCGCGCCGGTGGCAGTGGCCGCAGATTCTCTGCTGGTGCAGGGTCTGATTGCGCCGGACAATTCGGGCGCAATTCTGGCACCGATCTTTCATCTGCCCGGCGTCCCTGCACCCGCGCCTGCGCCCAGCGGCGAGTATGCGATTCTCCTGAAAGATGGAAGCGGCGGGGAGCTGGCCCGGATTCCCTTCACCCCGTCCACCGCGGAATACGGCCCACCCGCACCGGGTGAAGAGGGGAGCGAGACGGTAGCCGGTCTGCTCTTTGCCGAGCAGATCGCGCCAGCGTCCGGCGCGGAACGGGTGGAGATCGTCCACGGCGGCACAGTGCTGACGAATATCCAGCCGGGCACGGCCCCGCCAACGGTCACTGTGACCAGTCCCAACGGGGGCGAGATTGTGGCGGGCGATACGCTGACTGTCACTTGGAGCGCCAGCGACCCGGACGGGGACCCGCTGCTCGCCAACATTCAGTACAGCCCGGACGGGGGCGCGTCCTGGGTGATGCTGGCCCAGCGTGTGGCCGGCCCATCCGCGGCCATCAGCACAACGAACACACCGGCTGGGGCCGCCGCGCTGGTACGGGTCTGGGTGTCGGACGGGCTGCACAGCGCAGCGGACATATCGGACGCGGCCTTCACGGTTCCCAACCGCGCCCCGGCCATAGAAATTACTTCACCCCCGGACGGTACAACCGCGGTGCTCAACCAAACAGTCCACTTCGCCGCCATTGCCATTGACCCAGACAGCGGCCTGCTGGACGGCAACGCCATCGCCTGGTCATCCCATCTGGACGGGGCACTGGGCACGGGCGACGACCTGGCCTATGCCGGGATGACACAGGGGCCGCACGTCATCAGCGCGGTGGCCGACGACGGCGCAGGCGGGGTCATCACAGCCACGCGCACGATTACCGTTGTCTACTCGCCCGCGCTGGCCCCGGCAGTGGCCGACAGCCTGCTGATCAACCCGTCCGAAATCTCCCTGCAGCCGGGCGCGGCCATCACCCGCGGCCTGATCTATGCGGACAATCAGAACACGGCCAAAGGCTTGGAATGGCAGGCGAACAGCGACGCGTCCTGGCTGACGCTGGGCGCGGCGAGCGGCCCCACACCGGACGAAATCCGTGTGGGCTACAACGGTTCTGGCCTGGCCGCGGGGCATTACACCGGCACACTGACTATCACCAGCCCGGATGTGGCCGATGTGCGTACAGTCCCAGTCTATCTGGCGCTTGCAGAGGAAGAGCAGGAGAAAGAGCAACTCTGGCTGCCAGTGGTGGCAGGCCAGTGAGGGGGAGAACTTGAACGCAAAGTGGCAAAGGAAATGGGAATCCCCTTTGCGCCTTTGCCTCTTTGCGTTGAGTCTATTTGCATCAGTCCAGGTGGAAGACCTCTTCCAGTTCCATCATCATTTCATCGGCGTGGCCGCCGCCTAATCCTTCAAAGAAGGAAGCCATCATCGCCTGCCAACGCTTATTGACCTCTTCTTTGGACATTCCAGCTTTGGCCGCGGTGTAGTCCGGCGTCTCGAAGTAGCCGAAGAGCAGACCGTCGGGACGCATAAAGAGCGAATAGTTCTGCCAGCCGTGGCGGCTCAGCGCGTCCAGCATTTCCGGCCAGACCGCGGCGTGATGGGCTTTGTATTCGTCGATCTTCTCCTGCTTGACTTTCAACAAAAAGCCGATGCGTTGCATTGGGGTTCTCCTATCGAGTCGGGATTGTGAAATGAGTGAATGACCAGCGCCAATTGTAACTTAAAAAAAACAAACCGGGTAAGCACAATACGATGCATCAAACCGCTCAGCACCCAAAATCTATTGCCTGATCTATTTTTGACTCTACTGCAGAAAGCCTTTTGAGCCACTGATAGACACTGATAAACGCTGATAAAAAGAAGGATTCTCTCCTAAAATTCTCTGCGACTCCGCGTCTCCGCGGGAGAAATTGACCTTTTCGCAGTGGACTCATTTTTCATCCGCAACAAGTCGGACCTACGAATACCACCTGATTTTGTAGGTCACGTTTGCAGCGTGACAGTCAATGGGTGTTCCACCATCGTCCTGACCAATACAAATTTTTGAAATTCATGGCAAATCTATATTGACAAACTTCAATATAGATGATATATTCGTTTCAGTGATGAAGAAAAGGAGCAAGCCGTGGCGTTGGAAAGTCTGTTGACACAGGAAATCGAAGCTGGCGAATGTTGCACAACCGCTGATGCTGGAACCGGTAGCTGCTGTGCGCCCGGCCCGGTGCTGGGGATGGCAGTAGAGTCGGCGGAGAACCTGGCCCAATTGTTCAAAGCCATCAGCAGCCCGGTGCGGGTACAGATGCTCGACATCCTCAGCCGCCACGCCGGAGAGGTCTGTGTCTGTGACATCGAAAGCCAGTTCGAACTCTCCCAGCCGACCATCTCCCACCACCTGGGCGTGCTGCGCAAGGCCGGTCTGATCGAGAGCGAGCAGCGAGGGCTGTGGGCTTTCTATTTCGTGCGTCCGGCCGCGCTGGAACAAGTGCGGGGCTGGCTGGCTGGCATAGCCGCTGACAAACGCGGATAATCGCGGATGGGAAGAGAGCCGGTCTCTTTTTTTGCTCCCTATATTGATGTTTTTCGATGTAGTGTCAGGAGGGAAGAATGCAACCAGAAATTACGCTGTCGATTGAAGCTGTTGCCCCCGGTGACGTGGCCGCGCTCTACAATCTGCTGCGGGCATCCAATCTGCCTATCGATGGGTTGTCCGCGCATCTGACGGACACACTCGTCGCCAAAGCGAACGAACAGGTCGTTGGCAGCGCGGCATTAGAACGCTACGGACATTCGGCCCTTCTCCGTTCGGTGGCTGTGGCGGAGCCGTGGCGGGGCACAGGGCTGGGACGCCAACTGGTCGAGTCGGCGTTTGATTTGGCCCGCCGCCAGCGGGTGCAACGGCTCTATCTGCTCACAGAAACCGCGGCGGAATGGTTTCCCCGTTTTGGTTTTGTACCGGTTGAACGTTCTGCCGTAGACCCGGCAGTGCGACAATCCGTCGAATTTGCCAGTGCCTGTCCCGACAGCGCACAGGCGATGCTCTTGACATTTGCACCGACTGACAATTGATCCCATTCTTTTCATACACGCAGTTCAAACATTGCAGTTTCATATTCTACAGGAGAATCGTATGTCAACCTACCTTCGCACACCCGACGCCATCAAATCGGAAGTGCAGAATCGCTATGGACAGGTCGCTGATGAAAATTTGCAGGTGGCTGCCGCGGGCAGTTGTTGCGGGCCAAGCAGCGGCGCGGGCAGCAGCGGCGATAGTTGCTGTAGCCCAAGCGACAGCAGCAGTTGCGGCAGCCCCCTCTATCTGGGCGAAGACCTGACCGAACTGCCCGAAGCCGCTGTGGCCAGCTCGCGCGGCTGTGGCAATCCCCAGACCATTGCGGGGCTGAAAGCCGGGGAAGTTGTGCTGGACCTCGGCTCCGGCGGCGGGCTGGATGTGCTGTTGGCCGCGCGCCAGGTGGGGCCGACGGGCTTTGTCTATGGCGTGGACATGACCGACAAAATGTTGGAACTGGCCCGCGCCAACGCGGCCAAAATCGGGGCCACGAATGTGGAATTCCGCAAGGGCGAGTTGGAGAATCTGCCCCTGCCCGACAATTCAGTGGATGTGATTATCTCCAACTGTGTGGTCAATCTCTCTCCGGAGAAGGAAAATGCCCTGAGCGAAGCCTATCGGGTGCTGAAACCGGGCGGACGGCTCGCCATCTCCGACATTGTGGTGGACGGCGACCTGAGCGGCTTCCCTGTCTCCGAAGCCCAAATCCGGGCCGGGCTGAGCTGGGCCGGCTGCATCGCCGGTGCGCTGACAATTGACCAGTTTACCGGCCTGCTGGAAAGCGCTGGTTTTGGCGAGATCGACATCGAAATCCAGCACCGCTACAATCTGGACGACTTTCTGGGCGAACTGCCCACGGAACTGAGCAGCCTGGAACCGACGGTTGTGCAGGAGTTGGTGGGCCGCTTCACCAGCAGCGCTGTGCGGGCGCAGAAGTAATCTACTGCGTGCTGCGTACTCCGTGAGGACAGGCAATCCTCACGGAGTACGCAGCACGCAGCATATCTTTTACCCCACCTGATCGATCAGAAACGCGTACTCAAACGCGGTCTCTTCCAGATAGTCGTAACGGCCCGACGCGCCGCCGTGGCCCGCGCCCATATTCGTCTTGAGCAGGAGCAGATTGTCGTCGGTCTTGCGGGTGCGCAGCAGGGCCACCCATTTGGCCGGTTCCCAGTACTGGACACGGGGATCGTTTAGCCCCGCGGTGGCCAGAATGGCCGGATACGCCTTCGCCTCCACATTGTCATAGGGCGAATAGCTCTTCATGTAGGCATAGAACTCCGGGTCCGCGGGGTTGCCCCACTCCTCCCATTCGATAACCGTCAGGGGAATCGTCGGGTCCAGCATTGTGTTGATCACATCCACAAAAGGCACATGCGCGATCACAGCCCGGAAGAGGTCCGGGCGCAGATTGGCCACAGCCCCCATCAACAGACCGCCAGCACTGCCGCCCAGCGCGGCCAGCTTTTCGGGCCGGGTAAAGCCAGCTTCGATCAGATGTTCCGCCGCTGCAATGAAATCGGTAAAAGTGTTCATTTTGTGCAGGAACTTGCCCTTTTCCTTCCAGGCCCGGCCCATCTCGCCGCCGCCGCGGATGTGGGCAATGGCAAAGACATAGCCCCGCTGGAGCAGACTTACCCGGCTGCTGTTGAAGCTGGGATCGATGCTGGCCCCGTAGGAGCCGTAGCCGTAGAGAAGTGTCGGGTTGCTGCCATCCAGCGCGATGTCTTTGGGATAGACGACAGAAAGGGGAATCTGTGTCCCGTCGCTGGCCGTGGCCCACACCCGCTCGGACCGGTAGTCATCCGGGTTGTAGCCCTTCACTTCGTCCTGCTTCTTCATCTCCCGCTGGCGGGTGTCCATTGCGTAGTCAAAGACCGTCGGCGGGGAGACCAGCGAAGTGTAGCCGTAGCGCAGCACCCGGCTGTTGTAGTTGGGATTTTCGCCAGAGCCAACGGTGTAGACCGGTTCCGGCTGTTCGATGCGGTAATGCGCTCCGCTCTGGGCATCCTGCACTCGAATCTGGCGCAGCCCGGCCTCCCGCTCGTGGATCACCAGAAAATCCCGGAAGGCTTCCACCCGATCCACCTTCACCGCGGGGCGGTGGGGGATGAACTCCCGCCAGTTTTCCCGGCCCGGCGCGTCCACCGGCGCGGTCATCACCCGGAAGTTCTCGGCTTCCCAGTTGGTGGTGATGTAGAGCCTCTCCTGGCCCGCCGCGTCCCGGTGATGCTCCACACTGTACTCCATCTGGTGTACCCGGGGCTGGACCACACGGGGCAGCGCGGCCGGATCGCCCGCGTCGATCAGATGGACTTCCTGGGTCACCGCGCTGCGCAGGTGGGCGATGACAAAGCGATCACTTTTGGTTTTGTACAGGTTCAGGAAATAGCTCTCGTCCGGTTCGTGAAAGAGCAATTCGTCTGTGGACGGGTCGCTGCCCAGTCGGTGGCGGAAGAGTTTATAGGGGCGCATGGCCGCGTCCAGCACAGTGTAGTAGAGGGATGAATTGTCATTGCTCCACTCCAGCCCGTAATAGGTTTTCGTCACCACATCGGGCAGCAGTTCCCCGGTCTTCAGGTCCTTCACCCGCAGGGTATAGTTCTCCGAGCCGTTGTCATCCAGGCCATAGGCCAGGAACCGCTGGTCCGGGCTAACCGCGAAGTTGCCCAGTCGCATATATTTCTTGCTCTCGGCCTCCCGGTTCAGATCGAGCAGCACCTCTTCCGGTGCGTCCAGGCTGCCCACCTTGCGGCAATAGATGGCGTACTGCTTGCCCTCTTCCGTGCGCCGGTAGTAGAAAAAGCCATTCTTCTCCACGGGCACAGATTCGTCGGTCTCTTTGATGCGCCCCTTCATCTCGGCAAAAAGTTCTTTTTGCAGCCCTTCGGTGTGGGCCATGGACGCTTCTGTGTAGGCATTCTCCGCCTCCAGATAGGCGATCGTCTCCGGGTTGTCCCGTTCTCGCAGCCAATAATAATTGTCGATACGCCGGTCGCCGTGGTTGACAGATTCCACGGGTTTGACCGCCGCGATGGGAGGGATGGGGGTAGACATCAGTGCTGATTCCTTGTGTGTGAGTTTGTTCGGGTGACTGAATTTAGGCGATTCCCATCAGAATCACCAGCCGTTCGCTGCCCCGGTTGACAACGCCGTGGGGCACGCCCGCCGCGGCCCAGACGGTCACGCCCGGCCCCGCGCCGCGGGTTTCTTCGCCCACCGTAAATTCGCCCGTGCCTTCCAGCACAAAGTAGAATTTGTCCTGATCGTCGTGGCTGTGTACGTGCTGGGCCTGGCCCGGTTCCAGGCAGTTCAGCCCCAGCAGCAGCCGCTCGGACTGGTAGAGGGTGGCTTTGTAGTGCTTATCGGCGCGTTCGCCCACAAGACCGCGATAGTCTGTGAAATTGCCCATTGGATTCTCCTTTGATTGAACAGAAGTTCGACTTTTCGGAAAAAGTCGAACTTCTTCGATTACACAATCAGTATACCCTACGCCAAACCGTCAGGCGACATCGCGCTGACAACATCATCCCTTCCTCTTGTCATCTTGTCCTCTTGTCATTCCCTCCGCTTCCAACCGCGCCACCAGCGCCACCAATTCCAGCGGCGTGTGAATCGTATAGTCCGGCTGCTCCCATACATCCGCGGGAATCTTCGAGCGCCGGGGCGACCAGTCCAGCCAGACGCTGACCAGTCCCAGGCGGTTGGCCCCGGCGATGTCCCGGCCCAGATGATTGCCCACCATCACCACCCGCGAGTACTCATCCGGGCCGATGTTCAACTGTTCCAACGCGCGGGTAAACATCCGGACGTCGGGTTTGGAGACGCCGACTTCCTCCGAAATGGCGTAGACATCAAAAAGTTCGTACAGCCCATAAGGGCCGAGATTGTTGGTGAAGGTGGCGACCGGGCCATCCGCCACCAGAGCCAGAGGATAGCCCCGCTCCTTCAGCGTGCGCACAGTCTCGGCCGCGCCCGGAATCAACTCTGCGGCCAGGCTGATATCCCCCGCGCTCTTCACTTCCGTTGCTTCATCAATGAGTGTATCACCGCAATCCAGACAGATGGCACGAATTTTGCGCTGCACAGGGATTCCCCTTTCTGAAAAACAATAGAGTCCAGCAGTCTTGGGGTTTTTGAAAGAGCAGGACTGACCCGGCGTAGAGAAAGTCGTACTTTCTGCTATAATAACATCTGCTGGTCTGACAGCGCAGCCGTAGAAGTTATTGTACAGATTGTCATACAGATTGCTGGAACGTAACTGCTCAGGTACGTCGCATCCAAAGCCTGGATAGTTACGCTGGAACTATCTCTGCCCAAGGAATCCCATTGGGTTTGGTAGTGTAGCTGAAACAGCACAGCGTGAGGAGTAAAACGATGGCAGAGGAAGAGCGTGAAAGCTTGGCTGATAAACCGAACCAAAGACCGTTTCTTGCCGCCCATCAGCAGATGACAAAGCCGGAGAAATCCAGTACGACAGGGAATGGATTGGACACTCAGCAGCAGATCACATATGCGGCTGAGGTTTTTCAGACGAATGTCACTGTGCGCAGTCTCCTGGAATCGCTGGCCGAGGGCGTTGTGGTTGTGAATGCCAAGAGTCAGATTATCTTCTTCAATCCGCGCGCGCAGGAGCTATTTGGATACACCGCGGCTGAAGTGAAGGCCAAGCCCCTTTCGGTTTTGCTCCCCGAACGCTTTGTAAATCTTCACGCTAGCCATACCAATACTTATTTTGCCCATCCTCGCCGCCGTCCAATGGGTGACAATCGGGACCTGTGGGGCCGACGTAAAAATGGGGAAGAATTCCCCATCGAAGTCAGCTTGAGCTATTTGGACACAGAAATGGGCCTCTTCGGCGTGGCCTACATAACTGACATCAGCGCGCAACGGCGCAGGGAGCAGGACTTAAAGGCGCGCAACCAGGAACTGGATGCCTTCGCGCATATGGTGGCCCACGACCTCAAGTCATCCCTGGCATTGCAGATCGGCTTAGCCGAATTGCTTCAGGCTGACTACACTTCTATGTCAGCAGACCAGATCAGCGAGAGTCTGTCCGCGATTGTCTCTGCCGGACGTAAAATGGATTCAATTATCGAGGAAATGCTGCTTTTTGCCAGCTTGCGCAATCAGTCAGTGGAGACCGGGCCGGTGGATTCAGAACCCCTGCTCGTCAGCGTCACCCAGCGCCTGCAACAGGAGATCAAGGACAAGAACGCCCGCATTGAACTTCCCCAGAAATTCGTATGGGCCTGCGGCTATGCCCCCTGGCTGGAAGAAGTCTGGTTCAATTATGTGAGCAATGCTATCAAATATGGCGGCGAATCCCCGGTTATACGCGTGGGCAGCGAAGAACGCGGGGAAACGGTCCGCTTTTGGGTGACGGACTACGGCCAGGGCCTGCGGGAAAAGGATATGCAGGGCCTTTTTGAGCCTTTCTCCCGCCGACACGACGACAGCCTGCCCGGCCACGGCTTGGGGCTTTCTATTGTCAAGCGGATTATCACCAGGCTGAACGGGTCTGTTGGCGTTACCAGCCAGCCTGGCGAGGGAAGTACATTTTACTTCATTCTGCCTGCCGTCGAACACTGCGCTGGCGTTAATTCCAGTGGCGGCAACCGTAGTAAAGACAATTCCAGCGATGGCTAAAATAGGACACCCATGAAAACCGGAGTTTGACCAGCGCCGACCAGAGAAAGCTGTGGCCTCGCTGTTCCTGACCCGCTACTGCTGAAAATTCCCCCTTCCACCCGGAGATACCTTTTGTGACCACTACCGCATTGCGCTTATCAGCCGTCCTCCCCGCCTTGGCCGCGCAGGTTGACGAATTGCGCCATTGGCAGATTCTCGATCCGGAAAGCCCGGATGTGGGCGCGCTGATCAACCCCGGCTATGGCTGCGCTGATAACAAGACGACCAGCGCCTTTGTCACCCAAGCTGCCTATCTGCTGCTGGCAAACGGCACAGACGACGCCGACCTGTTGGCCCGCATGGATGCTGCCGCCGCCTATCTGCTCACCGCCCAGAGACCCAGCGGCAACATCGATCTCGCCTCTGTCAACATCGATTCCGGTCCGGACACGGGCTTTACCGTCCAGCAGCTATGCACAATCTTTGAGTTGGCCCGGCGGGATCAGCGGGCAGGCGCTGGCTGGCACTCCCTGTTGGCAAAGCTGGAATCCTTCATTCGCCGGGCTGTAGACGGGATGAAAATCGGCGGTTTTCACACGCCCAACCACCGCTGGGTCATCTGCTCGGCTCTGGCCCAGGCCAAAAGCCTCTTCCCCGACCTGGACGTGGCCGATGTCGTCCATAGCTACCTGGCCGAGGGCTATGACATTGACAGCGAAGGCGCCTTCATCGAGCGCAGCGTGGGCGTCTATGACGCGGTCAATGACCGCTCCCTCCTCTTTATCCAGGAACACTGGGATTCCCCCAGCGCGCTGGAGGCTGTGGCGCGTAATCTGGACTTCTGCCTGCATCTGCTCCACGCCGATGGCAGCGCGGAGACCGGTCTTTCCCGTCGCCAGGACTACGGAACCCGCGCTGTGGCCGCGGGGCTGGTCCATTGCTATCTCCTCCACAACCATTTTGCGTCCCATCCCCGGTCAGTGGCAGCCGCCCACTGGCTGTGGGATGCCAATGCCGCGGGCGAGAATCTGCTCTGGACGGTCTACGCGCTGCTCAAATGTGGCGACCCGGCCCCGGCATCGGCCGCTCTGCCCACCCGCTACAGCCGCCACTTTGCCCACAACGGAATCTGGCGGCTGCGCCAGGAGCGGCTCAGTGCCTCTGTCTTTCGGGACGCCACTCGTCTGCTCAGCCTCGTCCACGGCCAGGCCGAACTGACCAGTCTGAAGATCAGCCAGACTTATTTTGGTGGTGGGTGTGGTCACTTCTATGGGGAGACGCTGGCGGTGACAGATGGGGTGGGCGTCCTGGCTTCCGGCGGGCTGCGCCGACACCGGCGGCCCGGCTATGAACTGCCTCTGGGCCGTCCTGTGCCGCCGGAGGAGTGGAACGCCACCTTTGCCCAGCGGGAACTCTACGAACTGCCCCCAGCCGCCAGCACATTGACTATTCGCGAAGCCGCAGGCGGGCTGGACTTTCACTATCGCAATCAAGAGAGTGTGGACGGGGTAGCCGTGCAGATCGCCCTGGATTTTCCGCCTGGCGGGGTTTGGGAGAGTGACGACACCCGCACAATTCCCTGCGCGGGCCAGCCCATTTTTCTAAAGCAGGGCTACGGCCAGATGCGCTACGGCAGCGATGTAATCCGCATTGGTCCCGGCGCGATGGCCCACGCAATGTGGCCCATGCGCGAGGCAGAGCCAGCCCCCCATCACGTGCGGGTCCTGCTCACCTTTTGGACGCCGGTAAACTTTCAGTTCCAAATTCGGGCGTTTCGGGGTGTGGGCTGATAGCCGAGCCGGGGTGCTGTGGCTCGCGTCACCCCAGCGCTTCTCCGTGAATAATATGCCAGTGCAGATGCTTGGAGTCCTGATAGTCACCCAAATTGGTGAGGACACGACAGGCCCCGTATTCACTCAGCACCTGGCCCGCGACTTCCTGGATAACCCCCATCAATTCAGCCAGCAGCCGGGGATCGTCCAGCGTCAACAGCGAATCCACATGGCGTTTGGGAAAGACGACGATATGCACCGGGTAGAAGGGGCGGGTGTGGTGATAGGCCAACACATTGGCTGTCTCTTTCACCCGCTCCACCGGTGTGCGCCCACTCATCACTTCGTGGCAGTAGAAGTCGGATGTCATTTGCTCGGTCCAGCGGTGTTTGCAACGGGAAAAAAGATCCACGAAGTTCACGAAGCAGCCCAAAGGCAGGCTTGGCTTTTGTGAACTTCGCGGATCACTCGATGGTACGGCGCTACTATTCTACATTCGACACTATTCTACATTCGACGCCGAGCGGGAGATCAGTGGCAGCATCAGCAGTTTGGGTGGCACATCCCGCCGGATCAGTGTCAGCCGGGCCACGGGCTGCGCGGAGAAGGGGCTGACCCCTTTCAGCGATTGTATGGGCTGGTGCTGCTGGGTTTCCGGGTTGCTGGTGGAATAGTCGCTGCCTTCTTCGGTGCCCGCGTCGTAGGGGTAGAGATCGACGACAATCTGCTGCTGCCATTGGCCCTGGCCATCGCGCAGAGGCAGAGCTGATACCCCGGCAAACCAGTCGGGGCTGGGTGCAATCATGGAAATCAGCGTCAGATACGCATAATCACCGCTGACCAGCACATCTGTCAGTGTAATCACCGCGGGTGAGGTTAGACCCGGTCCATTGATCCGGGTGTAGACGGTGCTGGCGACAATCGCCGCGTCGATCTCCTGGTTGAAGAGGGTTGTGCCGCCGGTCTCGGCCACCTGCTCCACACCGGCGGAGGCCAGCCCATCGCTTTTCCAAAACGCTACTTCGCTTTTGTGCAGCGCCCCCACCAGCGGCGACCAGTGGGCACCGCCAGGAAACGCACCTGCCCCGTTGGGGTGGGGATGGGTGGTCTGGCTCCACAGACCTTCAAAGACAATATCATAGCGGGCACTGGGCGAGGGGATTGTATTGTTGCCCCCATCCGGCTTGTGTTCCTGGGCCGAAACCCCCGCAGCCAACAGACAGAATAGCGCAGTGAATACAAACAAGGCGCGGCGTAGCATAGCATACCTCCTGGGCAATGGATTCTTGAAGTGTCCCCAGTATATCCGCCCAGCCCCTTCAAGTCCTTGCCAAAAGGTTATGGCTTGCTCAACAGACTGACGTGCCCGCCTATTCCCAGACTTTCTCCCACTGGCGGCTCTCGGCCGAGCGATAGATGGCAAAGGCTGTGCGTAGCTCGCCCAGAGAATATTCCGGGCTTGCCTCCAGCGCTGTGCCGTCCAGCACTGCACCGGCAAAGTCGTTCAATTCATAGCCAAAAGCCGCGGCCCGCCCCTCGTCCTTCTGCCCGCTAATCACCTTTCCGCCAGGATTCTCACTGTCGAAGAGCAGCACCCGTCCACCCCGCCCTTTTTCAACCAGAATCTCACCCAGTGTGCCCGTCACTCGGAACTCTTCGCCAGGCCCCATTGCCACACCGGCTGTCAGCGTGTCCAACACAGCCACAACCCCCGAACGGAAGCGCAGAATCGACCGGGCCAAAGATTCCCCATCCATCTCGACCAGGGGACGACCCGTCACCGCCACCACTTCTTCAATTTCTCCCAGCCACATGCGTAGCGGTCGAATCCAGTGCGCGCCGCCGTCCATTGTAATCCCGCCGCCCGCCATCGCCAGATCGTAGCGCCAGGGCCGGGGACCTCCGCTGCCGGGCCTGACTGGTCCGCCGAAAAAGGCACGGGCTGTGATAATCTCGCCAATCGTGCCGGATTCAATCAGTTCTCGCACGGCCCGGGCGTCTGGCCAATATTGGGCCTGTTCTGCCACCATAAAAACCGTGCCCGCCTTTTTGGCCGCGGTCAGAATCCGCTGGGCGCTCTCCAGAGTGTGGGCCATGGGTTTTTCCAGCACCACGTGCTTGCCCGCAGCAAAGGCGAGTGTTGCTGCCTCTTCGTGCAGGGCGTGGGGCAGCAGAATGTCCACCGCGGCAAAGTCGCCCTGGGCCAGGGCATCCGCCAGCGACGTAAAGGGCGTGGCGCCTGTCTGTTCTGCCATCGCGTCTGCCCGTTGCGCGTCTGTGTCCACCACCGCCGTCACGTGGATCCGGGGCGAGTGGGCCTGAATCCCCTTCCAATGGGCCTGCGCGATACCACCACAGCCGACCAGTGCAATTTTCAATTTGTGTGCGTCTGTCATTGTTCGTTCTCTTTCGTGGAATTTTGTGGATATGCCAACATTCGAACACTGCCGTCCTCGTCACCCACAGCCAACCAGCCATCTGCGCTTGCAGCCATGCGGGAGAAGGCTGCGTCCAATTCCTGGCGCAGCCCCGCGTCCCCGCCTGTGTCGTGCCAGCCGCAGACAGCGCCATCCCCGCCCGCGGAGAGCAGATACTTCCCATCCGGCGTGAACGCGGCACCCGCTACCCACGCCTGGTGCGCGGGCCACCGCCCCGAGATTTTTGCCCCGGGCAGAGTCAGGCAGACCAACTGGCCGCTTTCCAGGCCAACTGCCACCTGTCGTCCATCCGGCCTGACCGCCAGTGCCTCTACTGCTTCGCCAAAGTCTGTTTCTGTGCCACTGTCTGTGTGGATGTCTCTGCCCACGCCTGTGGACAAATCCCACAGACGGAGCGTCCCATTCTCATCTGCAGAGAGCAGGCCCGTGCCATTCGGCAAAAAAGCCACAGCCAATACACCGCCCCGATGCCCGGTGAGAATGTGCCGACGCTCGCCGGTCTTCAAATCCCAAACCACCACCGCCCACGTGTCAGTCCCCACCGCGGCCAGCCCGCCATCGGACGAGACGGCCAGAGCCAGCAGCGCGCCCCGCTGTTCCCCCAGCCGGATGCCGGGCCGCGCAAAACCGGCTCCCCCCGCCAGCCCAAAGCGCATCAGTCCACCGGCACCGTCGCCCACCAGAACACCGCCGCCGGGCAGGGCAGCCAGCGCAAAAAGCGGAACGTCGCCAGCCAGCCGATCCAATGGCTCACCGCTTTGTGTATCCCACAGGCACAGAACCCCATCCTCGCCGCAACTGACCAAACAACGGCCATTACTGGCGAAAGCCAGCCCGGTGACAGGCCCGGTGTGGCCCTGGCGAAAGGGGCGGCTCAGCCCGTCCCAGCTCCAGAGTGCGCCGGTGTGATCCTGCGCTCCGGTCAATATCTGCGCGTCGTCTGGGCTGAGCGCGAGGGAAGTGATGGGAGCCGTGTGGGCGGCCAGGCGCGAAAGTATCACCCCATCGGCCAGCCGCCGCACACAGAGATCACCGCTGTTGTCCGCGGAGAGCAGATGTTGCCCGTCGCTCGTCAGGGCCAGGGCGCGCACCCCGCCCGTATGCCCGTCCCACGTGGCCAGCAGCGCGCCAGTGGCCAGCTCCCAGCAGCGCAACAGACGATCATCCGAGCCGGTGATCAGCCGCGCCCCGTCCGGCGTCACCGCCAGGCAGGAAACATAGCCGCCCTGCACAGGAATCAGATCCATTTCACTGCCATCAGCCAGAGACCAGACGCGCAGGGTCTGGTCATCGCCCGCGCTGATGGCCCGCTGACCATCCGGGGTCAGCGCGGCCGCGGGAATCCGGTCTGTGTGGCCCACAAACTGGCCCACAGCTTCGCCGGATAAGGCATCCCACAGGCGCAATGTCCTATCGTCTGAAGTGGAAAGAAGCATTCCCCCGGAGGTGAGGTGGAGGGAACGCACCGCGGCGGTGTGGCCGCGCAATGTATGGGTGCAACTGCCGTCGGCCAGATGCCAGGCGCGCAGTGTGCCGTCCATCGAAGCAGAAAAGGCGGATCGGCCGTCGCTGTTCACAACCACAGACGTGACCGGCGCGGTGTGGCCGGTCAGCGCGGCCTGGGCTGCACCCGTTCGCAAATCCCAGACTAGTACCGCGCCGTCTGCCCCGCCTGTGAGCGCCCGACCGCCGCCGGGCAAAAAGGCGACGCACTGCACTGCCCCCGCGTGGCCGCTCAGGCGTTGCAGCAGGGCCGGGGGCTGGGCGTGGGTGGCCCAGCGTATGGACAAAGGTGTGGGGGATGGGGGCGGGGGCAGATTCATAGAAGATTCATAGAACGGGGATCAACCGGCTTCCTGGCCGTCCGTGTCGATTCCGCCGATTCCGTCAATTCCGTCAATTCCGTCCGCGCTCACAGAAATCCCTGTTTGCGTTCCGGTGGCGATTGCGCTCTGGCGGCCCGGCACAGAATGGCAGGCCCGACAACGGGCCTCGTAGCTCTCGCTGCCCCCCACCAGAATGACTGGATCGTCATAGCGCGCGGGGCGTCCATCGATCAGCCGTTGGGTGCGGCTGGCCGACGCGCCACAGACCACACAGATGGCGTGAAGTTTGTCCACATCTTCGGCCAGAGCCATCAACAGGGGCATAGGCCCAAAGGGTTCGCTTCGAAAGTCCTGATCCAGCCCCGCGGCAATCACGCGTATGCCCCGATCGGCCAGTTCGCCGCATACATCGGCAATGGCCCAATCAAAGAACTGCACTTCGTCGATAGCGACTACTTCGGTTTCTGGTGCAATCAGGCCGAGAATGTCCACAGCATTTTCTACCACAACCGCGTCTCCCCTGGCCACGCCGTTGTGGGACGCGACCCGTTCCAGGCCGTAGCGGTTGTCCAGGCGGGGTTTGAAAATCTGGATTTTTCGCCGGGCGATTTCGGCACGGCGGATGCGGCGCAGGAGTTCTTCGGTTTTGCCACTGAACATTGAACCGCAGATCAGTTCCACGTGGCCGCCGCCGGGTTGGTCTTGCATTGCAAAATCCTCCCTTTCTGATCAAAAAGGCAGAGACGAATTGGATTCATCTCTGCCTTCTGAAACTTTCATAGGAGCGAACCAGACTGCTTAGGCTGCATCTTCGGTCGCATATTTGGCCACCACATCGGCCGCCGCCTTTTCCGGATCGTCGCCCCGCGCACGTGCTTTGCGGGCTGCCTCTTCGGATTCCCGGCGTACTTTCGCTTCGATCTCCTGGCGGGCGCTGACGCTCTGGCGTGCTTCCAGCCGTTTGACAAAACGCTCGACACGGCCCACTGTGTCCACAATGCGCTGTTCACCCGTGTAGAAGGGGTGGCACTGGCTGCAAATGCTGACTTGAATTGCGGGGACGGTGCTGCCTGTCAGCCAACTGTTGCCACAGGCGCAGGTGACCTGGGCATTTTCGTAATAGGTCGGATGGATTTCGGCTCTCATTGTACCTGTACCTTCTCCGGGTAAACGCTGACGCGTTTCCGGTTCTTCTTTTCCCACTCGAAGGTTACATACCCGTCGGTGGTTGCATAAAGTGTGTCATCTTTGCCGCGGCCTACGTTCGTGCCAGGGAAGATGCGTGTCCCCCGCTGGCGAACAATAATGCTGCCGGCCGTTACTTCTTCTCCGCCGTAGCGTTTGACGCCCAGACGCTGCCCGTTGGAGTCACGATTGTTGCGGCTAGAGCCGCCACCTTTTTTGTGTGCCATTTTCGTTGATCCTTTCGTCCATAGAAAACCAACCCGATGTGGGCCAGTTTGGGCAGTCTGTTATGCGTCGATCGACTCAATCTGTAGCCGGGTCAAATATTGGCGATGGCCCCGGCGCACCCGAATACGTTTCTTGGGGCGATAGCGAAAGACAAGAATTTTCTCGCCTCGATGTTGCCCGGTAATCTTCGCTGTGACAGTAGCCCCGTCTACAATCGGTTGACCAATCTTCACATCGTCCCCATTGGAGACGAGCAATACATCGGTCAGACGAATGGTGTCGCCGACGTTGCCGTCCAGCTTTTCCACCTCAAAAATATCGCCGGGGGTCACCCGGTATTGCTTTCCGCCTGTGCGTACAACTGCGTGCATGAGTTTTCTCCTTTTGACCGCGTTCGGGTGCGCAGATTCCCCGAAACTTTGTCTGGCGGTTCTGGGGCGGCCCTCTGTCAATAAAGACTGGCCCCAAATGGACGACATAACAAAGCAATGCTGAATGAACAAAAAACCGGGGTAGACAGGCCAAGGGCCGCTACCCACACGAAGGATAAGTATAGCCGATCTGCGCGCCTGCGTCAAAACCGGTATGATCTACTTTGCAGTAGACTCTGGCGAATGCCGGGTTGAGTTCACTGCAAAAAGGTCAATTTCACCGCGGAGTCGCAGAGGGCGCGGAGGCAACGCGGCGAGATTCAGGAGAAAAACTCCGCGAACCTCCGCGTTCCCCGCGACTCCGCGGTGAGTTTAGAGGCTTTTTGCAGTGGAGTCATAGAAAGTTTGCGAAAAATAGTCTGCCACCTGAGCCACTGAGCATAGGGAGAAAAGAGCACAAGTACAGCTTGGCGGAAATAACCCAATAACTTCTGACGTTGTGCGTGGTGCGTGTACCAGTTCACGGACTACGCACAACGCACAACAAAATTCATAGGCGTATTTACGCTGCTCTGTACTAAGAAAAGAGAAACCCTCTGTGTTCTCAGTGGTTCAGTGGTGAGCCAGACGGTCAAATCTCTTTCAACGCCAGCAGTCCCGCTCCGATGGCTGGCTCCGCCTGGGGATGGATGATTTTGACGCTGGGGGCGAAGGCTCTCACGGCCTGCTCCACCAGCCCCGCGTAGAAACCGGGGCGCAGCAGACCGCCCGCCATCACCAGCGGGAAATCGTCGCCCATTGCCAGGCCGACGGCCACGGCTTGTACGGCCACGGCCAGCCCGCTGGCCGCCTTTTCTAGAATCGCCAGCGCCACGGGATCGCCTGCTTGCGCGCAGCCGATGGCCTGGGGCGCGACCGACGCAAAGCGTTCCCAGGCCGTGTCCGCGTAGGTCCAGGGGATCAGTTCGCTGGGGTTCTTCATTCCCAACTGGCCCAGAATCGCTCCTGTCAGGGAAGTCTCTGGCCCGCGGCCATCCGCGGCCCACATCACAGCGGCCAGGCTGTCCGCGCCGATGGCGTAGCCACTGCCGGGATCGCCCAGCAGCGCGCCCGTGCCGCCCGCCCGTCTGCTCTGCCTGGAATGGTCAAAGCCATAGACGATCATCCCTGTGCCGCTGATCAGCACCAGCCCGTAGACATCGCCGCCTGTGCCCGCGGAGAGAGCTACCACCGCGTCGTTGTGGATGGCTGTGGCGGCCTGGGGCGCAAGCTCGGCCAGCCACGCCTGCATTCGCGCCCGATCATCCGGGCGGTCAACGCCGGACGCGCCGATGCAGATGGCGGCCACATCGGCCAGACTTCGGCCCGCTTTGCGCAGCGCCTGTTCCGACACAGCCCACAGGTTGTTCCGCGCCGTCTCCACACCCACGCTGTTCCAGTTGGTGGAGCCAGCCTGTGCCCGGCCCAACACCTGCTGTTCGCGGTTCATCACCACCGCGACGGTCTTTGTCCCGCCGCCGTCAATACCCAGCACAATCGGTGATGTCATAAGTTTCCTCACTGCTGTGAATGCGAACCGACGGCAGACGACAGACCGCCGACCGCGTCGGACTACACGCCGTCAGTCGTTCGCCGTCCGCGGTCAATCCCAAAAAGCTGTCCAAAATTCCGTCCCGGCGTGATTTTGCCCAGCACCCGCTCGCCCGCCGCGCCGGTACAGGCGGGCACATTGCCGGGCCACCCGTGAACTGTCAGCCAGGCCAGGAGCGCGAAGGTCAGGGCCTCTTTGCTGTCACCGTCGCCGGGCGCGTCGGGCAAATCCGCGTGGAAAAGCACTGGCACGTCTCGCCCCAATTTCTGGCGCAACTGATAGGAAATTCGTTCCACCAGCAGCGGATTGCGTGCGCCGCCACCGGCCAACACCACCTGGGCGATGGGTGCTGGGGCAAAGCGCGCGTAGGCATCGGCAATGGAAGCGGCGGTCAGTTCGGTGAGGGTGGCGATGAAGTCGGCGGGAGAGAGACCGGCAGCCTCGGCTTCGCCCTGCCACTGTTCGCCCAGACCCGCGCTGAAAAGTTCCCGTCCGGTGGTTTTGGGGGGCTGGCGCAGAAAGTAGGGGTGTTGCAGCCAGCGGTGAACCAATTCCGCAGAGGGTGTGCCCTGGCGGGCCAGTCGGCTGTCCTTGTCGAAAGTCTGTGCGCCGCCGGTCATCTGCACCGCGGCCCAGTCGATGAGCGCGTTGCCGGGACCGGTGTCGAAGGCCAGGGGAGCCGCGGCGGAATCTTCCCGCGGGGGCAGGAATGTTACATTGCCGATGCCGCCGATATTTTGCAAGGCCCGGCAGCAGCCCGCACGCCAATCTCCCGCACGCCAGCCGCCCAGCCCGGAATCCGGGCGCATGAGCAGCCAATCGAAGATCGAGACCAGCGGCGCGCCTTGCCCACCCGCGGCCACATCGGCCACCCGGAAATCGGCCACAGTTGTAATGCCTGTCTCCTCGGCAATCACCGCGGCCTCGCCGATTTGCAGGGTGGAGTGGACCTGTCCATCCGCCACTTCGTGCCAGATTGTCTGGCCGTGGGAACCGATGAGGTCTACATCTGCCGGTGTCAGGCCCGCGGCGTCGATCACTGCCAATGCTGCCTGGGCAAAGCGCTGTCCGAGCTGAAAGTTGGCCCGACACAGGGCGCGGGCATCGGTCTGAGTGGCAAAGAGGCGGAAGATTTCGGCCCGCTCGTCGGCCGCCCAGGGCAGCGCGGTCGCGGCTATCTGGCGCATCTGCACCCGGCCAGCGCTCTCCCCGATTTCGGCCAATACCGCGTCGATTCCATCTGCCGACGTTCCGCTCATCAGGCCAATGACGCGCATCAAGAAAGTTCCTGTGGATGGAAATGAATACAGTGTAAACAAAGCTATTCGACTACAGAAGGACTTTTCTGAAAAGTCGAACTTCTACGCCCAAAAAAACTTCGTTGACGCTGCAATGAATGAACAGCCGACTGTTCATTTGTAGGCCAAAAAGGGGAAGCGCGAAACGCGAAGTCAGGTCACTGATCTCACGTTTCACGCTTCTCCCCAACGTATTACATCTATACTGCCCTACCCATTTACACCTCAATCACCACCGGCAGGATCATCGGGCGGCGGCCCATTTCCCGGTGGCAGAACGAAGATAGTTGGTTGCGTATCTTGCGGGTGAGAACGGATGCAGGCGTGTTGGGCTTGATTTCGTTGCGCACAGTATCGCTGGCCCGTTTGAGCAGCCCTTCGTTGTCGCGCACATAGACAAAGCCGCGGGTAATAATCTCCGGCCCAAAGAGGATGGAGCCGTCGAATTCATCCAGGGCGACGATACAGACCATAAAACCGTCGTTGCCCAGATGGCTGCGGTCGCGCAGAACGACTGTGCCGATGTCGCCTACGCCCAGCCCATCCACAAAGACGTGGGCCGCGTTCACGTGCTCGCCCAAACGCCCCTGTATGTCTTCGCCGTCGTCAAAATAGCCAAATTCCAACACCTGACCGTCTTCGATGACAAAGACCTTTTCTTCGGGCACGCCGGTTTCCACAGCCAGTTCGCCGTGGAGCACCAGATGGCGGTATTCGCCGTGGACGGGCACAAAGAAGTTGGGACGCACCAATTCCAGCATATGCTGATAGTCGGCTCGTCCGCCGTGGCCGCTCACGTGGACCGAATCGGCCAGTTCGTGATAGACAACTTTCGCACCCTGGCGATAGAGATTGTCCACTGTGCGGTTGAAGAGTTCTTCGTTGCCGGGGATGGGCACAGCGCTCAACACAACTGTGTCGCCCTTGCGCAGGGTGAGCTGGCGGTGATCCCCCATACTCATACGCACCATCGCGCTGGTCGGTTCGCCCTGGCTGCCTGTGGCTACAATCGTCACGTGGCTGGCGGGCAGTTCTTCCATCTCGCGGGCCGAAAGCAGCTCCTCTGGCGTAATGTCCAGATAGCCCAGTTTCATGGAAATTTTCACATTGTTGACCATCGACCGGCCCACCGCGCCCACCTGGCGCTGGTGGCGTCGGGAAACATTGATGATCTGCTGGACACGGCTCACATTGCTGGCAAAGGTGGCGAGAATCACCCGGCCCGGTGCTTTGGCAAAGACCTCATCCAGCCCCGCCTCCACCGTGCGTTCGCTGGGCGTTGTGCCCAGGCTTTCCACATTTGTGCTGTCTGCCATCAGGAGCAGCACACCCTCGTCGCCCCAGCGTTTGAGCTTGTCGGTTTCGGTCGGTTTGCCATCCACCGGTGTGGGGTCGAATTTGTAGTCGCTGGTCATAATCACACGGCCAGCCGGGGTCATAATGGACACACCCACACTGTCGGGGAAGCTGTGGCAGGTGTGGAAAAATTCGACGGTAAAGGGGGCCAGATCGATCACATCATCTTCGGTGACTGTATTCAACCGCACCTGTCCCAGCAGATTCTGCTCGCTCAGCTTGCCTTCCAACAGGCCGCGGGTCAGGGCTGTGGCGTAGATGGGTGCGTCGATACCCTCTTCGACCAGATAGGGCAGCGCGCCGATGTGATCTTCGTGGCCGTGGGTGAGGACAATGGCCCGCACCCAGGATTTGCGCTCCAGCACATATTCAATGTCAGGGATCACCACATCGACCCCGTGCATATCGCTGTCAGGGAACATCAATCCGGCATCCACAATAAGGATATTCTCGCCGGATTCGATGACCATCATATTTTTGCCGATTTCCCCCAGACCGCCCAGGGGAACCATACGCAGATCAGCAGGAATGTCCGCGATCTGCACGTCAGTTGTTGGCTGGTCATCCGCGACCAGTACTGCTTCATTGTTCATTCAGTTTCTCCTTTATGAAAAGAATCTATAACTATAAAAACGCCGGACGGCGTCACGCGCCCAGCGCACCGATCTGTTTGGGAAGTTGTCAAAGCTGTTCCAGCAAACCCGGCAACTTCTGCATATCCGCCGCGAAAGCATCCCGCCACCGGGGGTTGCGCAGGGCCGCGGCCGGGTGGAACATAGCCAGGGCCATCCGCCCCGGGCTGATCTGCTTTGTCTGGCCGTGAATCCGGGTGATGCGTTCCCCCGGAAACCAGCGCTGCATACTGAACCGTCCCAGTGTCACCACCACAGAGGGAGCGAGCAGTTCGATCTGTCGATCCAAATAGGGCCAGCACGCGGCCAACTCGTCCGGGCGCGGGTCCCGATTGTCTGGTGGACGGCATTTCACCACACTTGTGATGAAGACATCCTCCCGTCGCAATCCCACGCTCTCGATCATCCCATCCAAGAAGCGCCCACTGCGCCCGACAAAAGGACGCCCCAGTCGGTCTTCCTCCGCGCCCGGCCCTTCGCCCACAAAGACAATCTGGGGCGAAAAGTCACCTTCGCCAGGGACCGTATGGGTGCGGGTCTCACACAGGCGGCAGCGCGTACACGAACGAATATCGCTTTCCAGGCGCAGAATCGCCTGGATACGATCTTCGTTTGACAAATGAGCGCTTTCCGGTGTCCGATCCATACATACTCTCTGCCCAGTGGATCGCCCAATCGATCCAAACGTGCTACGGGTATCTTACCCATTGTACCGTTGAACAGGGCTTCTTGTCCACTGTCGGCCAACCTGTTAAAACCAAAAATCACCTGTTGCCACCAAAGGGTCCAGCCAGCCGGAAAAGAAAAGACGTGACCCAAACTGTTTTGTTGCTTGCCTTCCATCTGTTGCTATTTGCCGGTCTGCACAGCCTGCTGGCTATGGGTGCTGTGAAGGCGTGGGCGCGCCCACGGCCAGCGCAATTTCGGCGGCCACCCGTGCATTGTTTTTGAGCAGGGCCAGATTGGCGCGCAAGCTGCGTTCGCCGGTCAATTCGGCGATGCGGGTGAGCAGAAATGGCGTCACCTCTGCCGAGCGCAGCCCCCGATTGGCCGCCTCTGCCACGGCCTGTTCGATGGCCGGTTCAATCTCTGCCGCGGGGATTTCGTCCTCCGCGGGCACGGGCACGGTGACCAGCAGACCACCGGGCAATCCCAGCTCCCGCTTGGCCTGCCAGATGGCAGCTACCTCCGCGGGGCTGTCACAGCGCACATCCACCGGCAGGCCGCTGCGCCGGCTGTAGAAGGCGGGGAAATCGTCTGTGCCATAGCCAATCACTGTCACCCCGTGGGTCTCCAGATATTCCAGCGTGGCGGGCAGGTCGAGGATGGCTTTGGCGCCCGCACAGACAACAATCACCCCTGTCTGTGCCAACTCCTGCAAATCCGCGCTCACATCGCTGCTTGTCCCCACGCCCCCGTGGCGATGAATGCCCCCGATGCCGCCGGTAGCGAAGACTTCAACCCCGGCCCGTGCCGCAATCCACATTGTGGTGGCGACGGTTGTGGCGCCATCCTCCTGGCGGGCGGCCACAATCGGCAGATCCCGACGGCTGACCTTGCGCACATTCGGCGCGGTTGCCAGATGTTCGATCTGGGCGGGCGTGAGTCCGGCGATCATTTCCCCCGCGATAATACCGACTGTTTTGGGGTGTGCGCCCTGGCCGCGGATGATGGCTTCCATCTCCTGGGCCAGTTGCAGGTTGCGGGGATAGGGCAAGCCGTGGGAAATAACCGTCGATTCGAGAGCAACAAAAGGTGTTGTCATAAAAGAGATATCTCACTCCATTCATTGGGCAGGGCGATACCCGTCGCCCCAAGAATTATCCGGGTGTTGGGCAATCCACCAGGCAAAAAGGCTGGCGGGTGTGGAGAGGATGCCCGCACCCATCAGCGCCCAAACTGCTGTCATTCCTTCACTCAGCCAATACCGTTGACCGGCACATATCGATAGCCCTGGCCCCATTCGTTGTCAATCGTCCCCACCGCGCCGTTGAATTCGCTCAACCGCTGGCGCAGACGGCGAATCCCTTCCTGCACCCGACGAACCGAGCCGTCGGGCCGCTGCCAGACCTCCGCCAACAGTTCGTCTACGGAGACAATTGTGCCCGGTCGCTGCAAAAAGTAGAGGAGCAGAGATTTTTCCTGGGGCGTAAAGCGATGGCTCTCCCGCTCCACCAGCGCGTGGACTGCCTGCTGGTCTGGCTCCACAGGTGGAGACACCGCGGGGTCAGCCTCCAACTTCAGGGCCAGATAATCTTGCAGCAGCGGAGAAAGAAGCCGGTAGCTGTGGCCAGCGATCCCGGCCATCCCCTGCACCAGCAGCCAATTCATCAGTTCGGTCTGGGGCGGCGCAATCTCGTCAAAACGCAGCGGACCCCGAAGCATTCGGCGCAACAGATCAGAGACGGGCCTGTCGCCCTTCTCGTCGTGACAGTCAACGGCCCGCCACTGGCTGTCAAAGAGCAGGCGACCGTAGACCGCGGCCAGGCGCAGGCGGAGCAGTGGCAAGTGATCCGCGCTTACAGAGCCGCGGCCCGTCAGCATTCCGGCTACATCAGCCACCAGATCGTCGATCCGGTCCAGCAGAAAGGGATGCCCCCCACACCATTCCAGCAGGGGCGCGACCAGCGGCTCCGCATCGGGCAGTTCTGCCAGCCCAGAACGAACCACCCGCTCCGCTTCCTCGCTGCCGATCAGACTCAGAAAATTCTGCTGGAAACAGGGCAATATCCCCCCCACATCCATATCGATCTCATAGAGCGGAACGCGGCTCGCCAGGAGCAGGCCCGCGGTCCCTGGGGCGATCGCCAACCACTCGCCCCAAATGGATTTGTCCTCAGCCTGCCAACGATCAATGGCGTGGAAATTATCCAATAAGAAAATCGGACCTTTTTCCGCCCCAGGCAGATCGGGCGGTTTCTGGCCGGGACCCACCTGCGCGCAGTTGATGGAAATGACAGTCAGGCCGCGGCCTGCCGTTGCCGGCAATGTCTGGGCCAGATGGGCCAGCACCGCACTCTTGCCCAGCAGCGGACCACCTACCAGGGAAACACTGACGGGCTGTTCCGCGCACAGATTCTGGACAATGCGTTGCAGCGAAGGCCGCGCAAAGATGGACGTGTTGTGCATCTTTACTATCTTTCGTGGAATAGTTGTGGGCAAATGTGGACAATGGGGCAACATCCCATTTTTGCGCCAACAACGGCTGTGGAACAACCTGAGTATAGCACAGGATTGCCGATTTTGCACACGAAAATTGTGTGATTTGTGCGTGTTTGTATCTTTGTTTGTGGATATTGTGGGGTGAGGGCGGGGGAACAGAACAGGCGGAGTAGATATCCGCGCAGTCTATCCCCCCGCTTTGGGCTAGGGAATGTTCGGCGTGGGCAGAACTGAGGGTGGCTCAATAGGGCCAACAGCGCTTGGCGTCTCTGTGGGGAGTGGGATGGGTGTGGGCGCGCTGGCTTCCGGTGTGGGTGTCCAGGTAGGCGTCCAGGTGGGGGTTAGCGTCGGCGAGGGTGTGACAGTTGGCTCCAGATTGTCCACCATCACCCGCACCCGGCTCTCGTAGCTGTTGCCAAAGGTGTCTCGCACCACCAGGCGCAGGGTGTGGGGACCGTTCGTCAGCGCGCGGGTGTCCCACTGACCCAGAATGCCCCCCGCCGAGGGTTGATCGATGGGTCCCCAGATGGCACCGCTGAACGCGCCCGGGTCGTGGCTGACGCCGTATTGAAGCTCGTAGCTGGCGAAAGCGGGCACATTGGCAACACCCACGGCGGTGATGATTCCCCGTACGGATTGCCCCTCGCCGGGCTGGGTAATCTGCACTTCCGGGGGAAAATCAAAGAGTGTGCTTTCCTCGGCAGGGGGCTGGGGAATGCCGTGGTTTTCGGCCCATTCCCGGTATTGGGCGGGGTAGACTTTGAATGCCCTTTCCTCGATCATTTCGGCGGGGGTGAACTCGCCTGCCCGTTGCCCGGTCACTTTGTCGATTTTGATATTTTGCCACAGGTCTGCTTCCGCGGGCAGGGGCGGGCGGTCCGCGGCAAACCAGCGCACGGCTCTTTCCGGGCAGGCCGGGCTGGGCAGTGTGCCCGTATCCGCGCAGACCTCCACCTGTTGCACCCCCTCTGGTACAGGGAAGGTGGACGGGGGCGTGTTTGCCAGCGCGGTCTGCATAAAACGATTCCAAATCGGGCCTGCGCCACCCACGCCAGAGATGTTCTGCATTTCTGCGTTGCTGGCATTGCCCACCCAGACGCCCGTGACCAATTCCGGCGTATAGCCGATAGTCAGCGCGTCCCGGTAGTCATTGGTTGTGCCGGTTTTGACAGCCGCGGCCCGGCCCAGGTTGAGCACCGAGTTCGGGCCAAATGTGGGGGTGCGGGCCACATTGTCGCTGAGCATTTGGCTGATCAAGAAAGTATCCACCGGGCTGATCACCTGCTGCCCCTGGGCCAGACCGTCTAGCCGACAGGGGACCGGCGTGTCAATTGCGCAGACAACATTACCCTCCCCATCCTCGATTTTTATAATTGCCTGGGGTGCCCGGCGTAGACCGCCATTGGCAAGCACGGCAAACGCGCCTGTCATCTCCAGCAGGGGAATTTCGCCGCCGCCCAGACTCAGGCTCAGTCCGTAGTCTGGGCGGGTGAGCGTAGTAATCCCCAGCCGCTGGGCCAGGGGGAGAAAATTCTGCACGCCCACAAATTCCAGCGCCCGCACCGCGGGGATGTTGTAGCTATTGGCCAGAGAGGCAGCCACTGTCAGAATGCCGTGCTCCTGCTCGTCGTAATTTTTTGGATGATAGGGCGGATTGGCCCCGTCTGGGAAGTCCTGCTCGATGTCGGCCACCAGTGTGCCGGGTGTCCAGCGTTCGTTCTGAGGCCGATTGGGGTTTTCAAACGCGGCCAGATAGACCAGCGGTTTGATGGAACTGCCCGGCTGGCGGGGGGCCAGGGCCATATTGACCTGGCCGTCAATCTCCACATTGTCGAAATCCGCGCTGCCCACCAGCGCCAGAATTTCACCGCTGCGCGGGTCCATGGCCACCAGCGCGCCGTTGGAGACATTGCGGGCTGCCAAGGATTGCACCTGCTCGGCCACAATTGCCTGCGCCGTATTCTGCAATTCCAGGTCCAGGGAAGTGGTCACATTCAACCCGACCCGGTAGAGCGCCTCTGGCCCCAGGAGCGTTTCCAACTGCTGGCGCACGTAGAGGGTGAAATGGGGCGCGAGAAAGTCATAGCGCACGGGCACATAGGCCAGCGGCTCCAGCCAGGCCGCGTCTGCCTCCGCCGGTGTGATAGCTTCCGTTTCCACCATCAGGCGCAGAACAACAGCCTGGCGTTCCTTTACCCGCTCCGGCTGGGTATAGGGATCGTAATAGGCCGGGGCCTGGGGCAAACCGGCCAACATCGCCGCCTCGCCCAGTGTTAACTCGCTCACATCCTTGTCAAAATAGGTTTCCGCGGCCGCGTCCGCGCCATAGGCCAGATTGCCGTAGTAGACTTCGTTGAGATAGATTTCCAGAATCTGTTCTTTGGAATAGCGGCGACTTACCTCAGCAGCCAGAATCGCCTCTTTGATTTTGCGTGTGGCTGAGCGCTCGGAAGTGAGAAAGACCAGTTTCACCAATTGCTGGGGAATTGTAGACGCGCCGGAGACAAACTCCCGCTCCCGCACCGCGTAGTAGACGGCCCGGGTCAGGGCCACGGGATCGATCCCCGGATGACGGTAGAAATTGGCGTCTTCTGTGGCAATTGTCGCCTTTTGCAGCCAAGGGGAGATTCGGTCCAGGGAGACGGCTACCCGGCGTCCTTCGTTGGGGTCAAAGGTTTCATTGAGCAATTCGCCGTTGCGGTCATAGATGCGCGTACTCTGAAAAGAGCTGGCCTGCTTCGCCAATTCGTCGGGCAGGGGCAGATCCGCAGCAATCTGGGCATAGGCCACAATCAGACCGGCCAGTCCAAGAAAGGCGACGATCAGAAAAGTAACCGCGCCGGTCAGCAGCCCGCGGCCAAAGGATCGGGTGGGACGCGGGTCCGTGGGTTGGGGATTGGGTTCAAGCTGGTATTGTTGCATAGGAATCTTTGACTGTTCTACAGGTCACGCTCGACGCGTGGCAGTATCTTGTGGCGGTGGGTGTGCCAATGCTGTCCTGACTATTCCCCTTCAGCCGGGCCATTGCCAGGGCAGCGTATTTTGATACACAAAGGCCGCGGTGTGTAGCGCCTGAAAGAGAATGAGCGGCAGACCCGCGGCCAATATCCGTTGGGGCGCGGTGACAACCCGGGGCAGCGCCCAGACCAGCAGCAGTGTGCTGGGAATTGTCGAAAGGCTGAATAAGTCCCAATCCCGCTGGCCGCCGTAGTCAGGGTTCCAGAGCCAAACGAAAAGCCAATAGCAGACTGCGGCCATCAATAAAAACAGGGCAGCGCGCCTTTCGCCCGCGGGCAGTGCGCTGAAAATAGAACGCCACCCGGAGCGAATTGTTCCCGCCCCGATCAGCAGCAGAGAGGGCAATACCACCGGCGCGACCAACACCTGCTCGTTCAAAAAATCCCGCAGATGGGGCCAGCTAAAGAGTGTGTAGTGCTCCCAACGGGTGGTGGTGGCAAAGAGTGGGACCAGCCAGCGCCCATCGCCGCCACCGGGCCGGTCCGTGCTAAAGAGCGCGGCCAACCCGTGCCCGCCCGTTTCCATCAACAGCAGCGTGCTGCCCGCCACCAGCACAACCGGCAGGGCGACCTCCATCAACCCGCGCCAGCCGGAAAGCCGGCCCCGTTGCCATCGCGTCCATCCCACATAAAGGAGGGAAGGCGAGAGAACGATTGTGCTGGGATGGGTGGCGTTGAGCAGGGCCAGCACCAGCGCGGCCAGCCAAAGCGGTCGCTTACCCTTCAGCGCGGCCAGCCCAATCCACAGATAGGCCAGAATCCCCGCCGCGGCAAAGCTGTAATTTTCCACATAGCCAAAAAAGAGTTGCACAACCCCCAGCGACGTCAGCAATCCAAAGCTGAGCCAGGCCGGTGCCAAATCTTTCATCCGGCTTAATTGAAGAACGACAGCCAGATAGAACACCCCGGCCAGCGGACTGAGCAGCCGATAGACCGGCGTCGCGTCGTTCCATTCAAAGCGCTGGTGAAAGGATAGCCATAGCTGGCTGTGCAGGAAAACATCCAGAGGCGCCTGCCAGGAGTGGGTCAGACGCAGCGCGGGGTCGGGCCAGGCCATGGCATTGGCGAGTATATAGGCATCGCCCCAGCGGGTGTGGACAATGGGGAAGGCACAGAAGGCCGCGAGCAGAAGGATGGCCAAAACAATCAGGCCGGATGGGAAAGCCGAACTGTTCGCCACCGTTTCCCCGCCGACTGCTTCCACAGTCGTCTTTACAGCCGCCTTTGTCGCGCGTCGCGCCATCCACAGCATCACGCCAACGAGCACACCCGCGGCCAGCCACACAACCGCCGGCGGCGGGTAGCGCACGGGCCAGAATCCCCACCAGAGAGCCTCGGCTTCGCCTGTCTCCGGCAGTGCCCCCTGGGTGGCGGGCAGGGTCAGAACATACAGATGCAGCCCAATCAGAAGGGCCAGCAGCCCATAGAGCAAAAGAACGATCTGCTGTTCTCCATGCCTTTTCTGATTCCTTGTCCAATTCCCGATAAAGCGATTCGTTGAGGTTTGCATTGGGCGCTATGGATAAACGTGCCGGGCACATACAGTGCCCGGCACGGGGTGAAACGTATAACGGGTGAATTTGTGTTCGCACAGATTACGAGTCGACCTTCACCGGCTACTGATACGTCACATATTCAGCAGAAACCCAAGTGGGACCAGCAATCTTGGGCAGGAAGAGCAGCGCCCACTTGCCGTCCAGACTGACACCGATGGCGTAGCGGGTGTCGCCGTCGTAGACGTGGCCGACGATCTCGCCGTCCAGCGTGGGCGCATTGCGTACCCGCAGGCGGGGGCCGCCGGTTTTGACAGTGACGTTGCCATACTTCACATTCAGGCCAGCCGGGCTGATATCCAGCAATTCGCTGCCTACCCAGGCTTGCCCATCCGTGCCGGGGAAGTAGATGCGTACCCATTGGCCGTCTGCACTCTTCTCGGCCACAGGATAAACTTCACCGGCCAGTGCGCCGCCCACGATGGGAGCATCAGCCATTGGCCCGCTGCGCACTCGGGCAGAGCGGGTGTTGACTGTGGCCAGTTCGGCACTGGTTATGCCGGTCATGGCCGCGGCCTCCCCAACAGGCATGGCAGGTTCGCCGCCTGCGACAGCCGGCGTCGCGGCAGGTGTGGCAGGCGGTGCAAGGGTGGGGGCAACCGTTGGCGCAACGGTCGGTTCAATAGTAGAAGCCGCAGTCGGCTCCGCAGCAGGCGCTGTCGTTGGTGCAACGGTAGGTTCAACAGTGGGAGCCGCTGTCGGTTCTGTCGTCGGCGCTGTCGTCGGCTCCGTAGTGGGCACAACAGTCGATTCTGTCGTCGGCGCTGTCGTCGGCTCAACAGTGGGAGCCGCTGTCGGGGCGACGGTGGGAGTGGCCGTAGCCTCTGATACAACGGGCGCGCCCACGGAATAGGCCATACTGAGCGGCGCGCCGTCCACCATCACCGGAACATCCGCTCCGGGGAATTCGTAGGTTCCTACGACGCCAGCGTCCTCGTGTAACATCAGATGGACGGTTTCTGTGGCCGCGTCCGTGTCAATGGGCACGACCACATCAGTGTTCTCACCCTCGGCCAGCGCGGCATAGCCGATGACAGGACCAAATGTGCCGCCGTCATCCGCGTGAACAACCAGCCAGCCCGCGCTGGACGACGTAATCGAAGGGATTGTCAACTCGCCATCGACGATTTGCAGAGAGGCTGGATCCACATTCAGTGTCAGTGTAGCCTTCTCCGTTGCCATCTCACCGGCAGCAGGCGTCGCCGTCTCTTCAGCCACTGGTGTGGCATTTTCGCCGCCGGTAGTCGGCTCTTCGGCTGTCATCTCCCCCGCCACAGGCAGGGCCATGACATCGCCATCAACTGTGACAAACTCGGCGGCGATCCATCCCAGCGTATCCACATCGGGAATCTGCACCTGAAGCCACGTGCCGTCTTCGCTGCGCGCAACAATCTTCACGCTGTCGCTCTGGCGCAGG
This sequence comes from Caldilineaceae bacterium, assembly GCA_019637685.1. Taxonomy (GTDB): domain Bacteria; phylum Chloroflexota; class Anaerolineae; order Caldilineales; family Caldilineaceae; genus JACQGT01. Next base: position 113,084 of record JAHBVF010000018.1, read on the forward strand.
CCAGCCACAATAGGCGAATCCGGGTCCGCGTCCTGGCGCACACGCAGGGAGTTGGCACTGACCGTAGCCGTGACAGACTCCATCTCACCCGACATACTCTCTGCCGTGGCAATAGCTTCGATCTGGGTCTTGTTCAGGGCTTCCAGAATTTCGGCCTGTCGGGTCGGGTCCACAGGAACTGGTGTCAGCAACAGCGAAATATCTCCCTGAAAGGGGTAGCAGCCGGCAAAGGTGATGGTTGCAGCCACAATCACCCCAAGCCAGGATGCCCGAAAATGTCTACTCATAGGTCCTCCTCTGCGACGAAGCAGTATCGTGTGGAACAATAACCGAACAATAAATAGCCTAGAAAATAAGTGCGTGAAAGGGATCGACTGACTGGCCCACAACGTTGGCTCACATCATAAAGCGGCTGATTCCACAAATATCAGCCGTTTATCGTGCGCGTTACACACGCGTCATTATCGCACGCCCCCGCGTCCTTGACAAATGCCCGCCTTCCCCATCAGGGCAAATTCTGGGGAATGGGCAAGGACATCCGCCCCACTTCGGCCACAGTGGCTTCGTCGTAGACGATCACCAACAATTCGACGCTCCCAGGAGGCCGCGGCAGGTCGTAGGCGTCCTGTACAATCTCGCCGGGCAGCCAGGCCAGGGTCGCCGCGACCTGGCGCAATGGATAGCGATCCTCCGCCCGTAGCACTTCGCCGCTGCTGCTCAGCAGACGCAGGGAAAGCTTCAATCGCTGGGAAAGCTGCACTGTTGGCCGCCAGTAGAGGACGACGCGCAGGGCCGGGTCGCCCGGCTGGTCCAGAACGTCCAGATCGTAGCCAGTCAGTTGCAATTGCCCGTCGGCCAGGGCGAGTTCGGTGGCGTGGGTCGGCGTGCCCGCCTGGGATTCGCCCCGGGGCCAGACCCGCACCAGCACGCCTTCGCCGCTGAAACTGTAGGCGTATTCGATGCCCGCCACCTCTTGCGTCAGATAGACAGGCAGCCCCGCGGCCACAGACTGCTCCACAAAAGCCCGGCGTTCGTCCGGGTTGTCCAGGGGCACAGCCTGGGCATTGGGGGCCATCCCCGCGCTGGCCTGCATAAATTGCAGGGCGGTCGTCTGGCCGCGCAGGCCGACGACGCGGCTGTTGGGCGGAAAGTCGACACTGGCGAGCGCGAGCGCGTAGTTGTGCGCGGCCCAATCGTCGCTGCGGTTGACTGGCGGGCCGTGCCCTATCGCGCTGGAAAAGCCTAGGGGAATCACCAAAAACAGAACCACCACCCACTGCCTCCACTCGCGCATATCAATCGACCACCGGAGCGGCGGCAGTTGGGACATGAGTAAACCCATCCCATTCCCTGCGCCCAACGCCAGGCAGAGAAAAACCGGCAACCAAAAAACTTCCACATCCGCCACCCGGTAGTTGAGGGCAAAGAGCAGATTGGCGGCGAGAGTCAGCCAGACCAGTCCCCACTCGGCGCGTCTGGCCGAACGCACAACGCCTGCCCCCAATCCAATGACGGCCAACCCCAGAAACAGCCACCCGAACTGGGACACAGCCAATGCCAGCCAATCCGCTGGCGTGCGGGCGACGGCCAGGGGATTGGCGCTGAAGAAGCCGGTGTAACCGCTGGCCAGCACGTGCCGCCAGAAGCCCGCCCAGGTGTTGGCGTAATCGCCCTGCAGATCGACCGCGCCCCTTGCCGCGCGCAGAGGAATGTACAAATAGAGCAGCAGCGGAAGCAGAAAAGCGCCGATCCAGCCCAACCAGCGGACTTGCGGGCGGCGCAGGCGGGGTTGGGTCCACAGCAGATAGAGCGCGAGGCCGGGCAGGAGCAGGACTGCCGTGCGGTGGTGGGTGAGGGAAAGCCCGGCCAGCCCGCAGAGCAGTGTAACCTGGCGGTTGGATGGCTGCTTGCCCAATGAAATAGCAGTGTAGAGGATGGCCACCACAAAAAGATTGTGCAGGGCGTAGACTTCGGCCACAGTTGTCTGGCTCCACCAGACCGGGCTGAGAGCAAAAACAGCGGCCGCGGCCAGTCCCCCCCACGGGTTGCCCCCGGTCAGGCGTCTTCCCAGCAGATAGAGCAGGGCAATCGTTCCTGCCCCGGCCAGCGCGCTGAAGAGGTTCATGCGCCAGGCCCAGTTGCCGAAGGGGAAGACGACCCGGCTCCACAGACCGCCCAGGAGGGTGTAGAGCGGGTAGCCGGTGGGGTGGGCAATGGCAAAGGTGGGCGCGACCAGTTGGAATTCCAGACTGTCGTCGAAGAGTTCGACAATCCCCGGCGCGGCTGTCAAGGCATATAAAAGCAAAGCCGCCAGGCCAACCAGCCAGCCACCTCCTGCATCCCAGACGCTCTTTTTCACCCAAATTTCTCCTGTCTTTTTTGTCCACAATCAGCCCTACTTTACCACACATTTGGGGTAGGCATGGGTTTTTGGTATGATTGCAGACTAGATTTTCGTGCGCGGCAAAATGATAGGCCGCCAGGTGAATCAGATGAATGGCCGTTTTGCGAGGCCAATTCACTGGTCGCCCGCTGACACACCTCAGGATGACAGCCGATGGATGTATCCGACTACTGGTTCCTAGTCGCTGCCGCACTCTCTTTTCTTGTACCTGCTGGACTCATTTTGATTGGCTCTGCCGGGATCGACCCGCAACGTTCCTGGGCTGCTGCTCTGGCTGGGCTGACGGCCATTGGACTGGCTGGCATCGGTTATTGGGCTGTGGGGTTTGCGTTCCAGTTCGGTGGCATCGGCCTTTTTTATAATGAACCGAGCCTGTTGGGTCTGGTGTTGGAGTGGAGCGCGCTGCCCGCCAATTGGGGCAATGGCTGGGGAATGGCCGGGCTGAGCGGATGGTTTCTCAGCGGTGATGGGATGACTCCGGCTGCGTTCGCTCTCTTTTTGGCCCATCTGCCCTGGGCTGCGACAACGGCTGTGCTGCCTGTGCTTGCCCTGCGCGGCCGCACGCCGGCCCTGGCAACTCTTCTGCTGTCCCTGCTCACTGGCGCGGTTCTCTACCCCCTGGCTGGGAATTGGGTGCAGGGGGGCGGCTGGCTGGCAGCACTGGGGCGAAATTTGGGTCTGGGCCACGGAATGGTTGACTTCGGCGGCGCGGGCACAGTCTTTCTTCTGGCCGCGGCTGTCACCAGTGCCGCGCTCCTCGTCTGGCTTCCCCGCCAATCTCCCCGCGCGCTGGCCGATCCCAATCTGCCTGCTGTCCATTTGCCGATGCTGGCTGTTGTGGGCGCGCTGCTGCTACCCGTGGGCGTTTTGGGCTGGAGTTGGTCCAACCCGATTCAGGCCGGGATTATCGGGGAGTTGGGGCCTCTGCGGGGCAGTGTCAACAGCCTGCTCTTTGTCATCACCGGTTCACTGGTTCCTGCTTTTTACACGTGGTTTGTCGCTGGCGAAAGCGACCCGATGATGGCCGCCAGAGGCATGGCCGCGGGGGCGATTGCCGGTCTGGGCGCGGGGCCATTTGTCCCGCCGCTCGCGGCGCTGGTGGTGGGGCTGTTGGCCGGGGGATCGGTCCCTTTCATCACTTTTGCTGTCAACCGGCTGTTGCGGCTCAACGACAGCGCGGGGATTGTCAGTATGACCGCGATTCCGGCCCTGCTCGGTCTGTTGTCGGTGGGGCTGTTTGCCGATGGCTCGGTGGGCGCGGGCTGGCAGATGATAGGCACAACCAGCCATCTAGGGGTGACCGGCCAGGGGGTGACCGGTCTGCTGGCGGCATCGGGCTTTGTGGCTGACTTTCCCGGCCAGTTGCAGGCCCAGGTGATCGGCGCAGTGGCCCTGCTGCTCTGGGGTTTTGTGGTTGGCAGCGTCATTTGCGTGCCGTTGGCTGCCTTGGCCCACGGCATCGAACTTGCCACCGGGGCCAGCCAAAAGGGAGCAATGGACGTGGACAGATCGCTGGCTTCCCAGTACGCAACAGAAGAGATAAATGGTGTGGCAGACGCACGGGATGCTACGGGTCTTTATGTGCCGGCCACGGGACGCCGACAGTGGGCCGAGCCAGCCGTGGAAACGCGGCCAGCCCAGGAGTAGTTCCCTACCCGGCCAGCGGAAAACGTCCCAACACAGTGTAGACTGTCCCGCCTGGCCGCACATCGCTGCGCATCAGCACCAATTCAGAGACTTCCCACTGGCCCAATTCTTGGGCCAGTTTTGTGTGCGCGGCCAAGAGCGCGGCTGCCTGGGTGATCAGCCGGTTAGGGGCATCCCGGCTGGTTCGGGCCACTGTCAGATGGGGGTGAAACCCCTGACGCTCTTGGGCAAAACCGCATTCCCGCACGCCCATTTCCACTGCTGTCTGCACCCCCGCCAGCGCGGCCACGTGGCCCCCGATCCCCACCCACAGCACCCGCATTTTGCGCCAGTTGGGAAACGCGCCCAGGCCGTTCAACGCCAGTGAGAAGGGCGGGCAGGCGGCTGTTGTCGTCTTCAGCAGCGCGTCGATCTGTTGGCGCTGGCCGGCGCTTGTGTCGCCCAGAAAACGCAGGGTGAGGTGATAATTCCCCGCCGGGCTCCAGTGCAGGGCAGACGCCGCGTTCTGTTCTGCCAGCAACGCGGCCAGTTTGCCGACGGCAGCAGAGACGCGGTTGCGGAGGTCTTGGGGAGGCTCGACGGCGATGAATGTACGCATGGATTCAGCGGATAGTGGCGATGCGGCGGACGGCTGTGTGGGTTGAAGAGATGGGGCAGCACCCAATTGGGTCACTTAGCCAACCCGCTACACTTTTTGTTCCCCGCCTTCCTCTTCCTGCTCACCCCCAAAACGCCAGCGGGTGGCCGTGCCGGGGAAGTCGCTTTCCAGCCAGGCCAGGGCGCGCTGGGGACGCAGGCGCAGGGTGTAGGGATAGTCCCCCGGATCGTCCGGTTGCTGCGGTCCCAGTTGGATGTCGTACTTTGCCCCGTATAGCTGGTACAGACGGGCCAGCACCGAACGGTCGGTGACTGTTTCGGCTCTCCCCTCCAGCACAACCGCTTCGTCGCCGCTCTCCAGATGGACGGCGATGGCCGGGTTGGCCGCCAGATTGCGCCCTTTGACCGAAGCCGGGTCTGTGCCAAAGTAGACCGCGTCCTCCATCCAGACGCCCCAGACGGGCATCACGTGGGGGCGGCCATCGGGTCGGGTCGTGGCGATCCAATAGTTGCGAGAGCGTTCCAGCCGCTCGGCAACCCAACTCCAGGGCAGCAGCCCTTTGCCTTCGTTCTCCGGCAACAGGCCATAGCCCGCAGCCATTCCAGGACGGTCGATTGTCGGCATGGATAGCTCCTTTGGGTAGGGAGGAAATCTGTGTCCCGCTTGTGCTATGCGCGTGGGGGCAGTTTGGGCAATGCCCGGCTGGGGCGGCTGCTGGCATCCGGTGGCTGCATAGGCGGATTGGCTTCCAGCAGCTTTAGAATCTCTTCGATGGAACGCTCCAATTGGGTGTCCCGCCCGTCCCGGTAGTCCTGGGGGGTGATGTCCACTTCGATGTCCGGGTCAGTCCCGTAGTTCTCCACATTCCAGCCCACATCCTCGAACCAGAAGCTGAATTCGGGCTGGGTGGTGACAGTGCCATCCACCAGTGCGTGGCGGGGCCAGATGCCCACCACTCCGCCCCAGGTGCGCTTGCCTACCAGCGGCCCCAGCCCCATCATTTTGAAGCTGTGAGAGAAGATGTCGCCATCGCTGCCCGCGTGTTCATTGGTCAACGCCAGCAGCGGGCCAGCCACCGATTCCCGCGGATAGGGGGTGTAGCCGCCCCAGCGTTCCAGATCGTAGCCCAGACGGCGGCGGGCCAGTTTGTCCAGGAGCAGGGAACTGACATTGCCCCCGCCGTTGAAGCGCACATCCACAATCAGCGCGGGCTTGTCCACTTCGGCCAGATAGCCCCGATGGAATTCCGCATAGCCGCCGCTGCCCATATCGGGGATGTGGACATAGCCTACCTGGCCGTCGCTGGCTTCGTGTACCCGGCGGCGGTTGTCGTTGACCCAGGCCCGGTAGCGGGCGGCCCGTTCGTTGGCAAGGGTATGCACAGTTGTCGTATGCAGCCCGCTATTGTTCTTTTTGCGTTGTTTTGCGTCTGCGCTCGTCGGGGTGACAGCCCCGTTTTCCGATGCGTTGCTTTCTGGCCCGCCATTTTTTGCTGCTTCTAACTGGTCTCCCGTTTCTTTCTCCCGGCGGATTGTCAGCAGCACCTCTTCCTGCGCCTGGTTCACCAGCAACTGGGCCGGGCTGATGGCCGCGCTGAGGGGTTGACCGTTCACCGCAACCAGCAGGTCTCCGGGGCGCACATCCACACCGGGCGCGGCCAGGGGGGAATGGGCCTGGCTGTCCCAGGGGTCGCCGAGAATAAAGCCGTCGAGCCGATAGCCGTTGGCGCCCGCATCCCACGTGGCGTTTGCGCCCAGAAAGCCCTGATTGAAACTGGGCCGGGGGCGATAGTCGCCACCGATTTCGTAGGCGTGGCTGGTTCCCAACTCGCCCTGCATCTCCCACATCAGATCGCTGAATTCCGAGCGACTGCCTACCCGTTGGATGAGGGGAAAGTAGCGCTGGTAGACCGTTTGCCAGTCCACCTCTGACATCTCTTCGTTCCAGAAATGATCCCGTTGCAGACGCCAGGCTTCCCGGAACATCTGCTCCCATTCGCTTTGGGGATCCACCGAGACTTTGGCCCGGCTCAGATCGATCCAGCCTGTCTTGCGGGGGCTGCCGCTCTCGCTGGCCGGTTTTTCCCCCGCGGGTATCACCCGCAAACGGCTGTGGGAAAGATAGATCAATTTTTTGCGGTTGCGGGAGATATCGAAAGATTGGACGCCCTCCACCAGTGTCTCAGCCCGAAACTCCTTGAAATTCCAGGCCCGCAGCAGACCGTCGCTGCCGCCGCCATCTTCCTCGTCGTCGTCATCTTCCTGGCTGCCTTTGATGGGCAAAATAGTGAAAACGGCCTTGCCTGGCGCGCCAGCAATCCGCCCGTAGCGTCCTTCGGGCACGGGGAAAGCCAGCACCCGATCTGTTATGCCCTCCAAATCGATGCGGATACGTTTCTGCCGCTTGGACTTGCCCTCTTTGCCGTCTTTGCCCTTGGCTTCCGAGGAATCCTTCTCGGCAGGTGTACTGTCGGCCTGCTGTTCCCGGCTGTCCGTGTCATTCAGTCCGTTCGCTCCCCTGCGCTGGGAATGGAACGCAGCAAAGCGGGCAGAATAGCGGCTCTCCTCTTCGTCGTCACCATACCCATCCGGATCGTCACCGTCATCTTCGTAGTCATCTTCGTAGTCATCGTCGGGGTCTTCGCCCTCCAGATCGTCGTCCAGGGGCAGGTCGTCCTCGGATTCTTCGTCGTCAATTTCCTCGTCGTCAATTTCTTCGTCGTCGCCCTCGCCGCCTTCTTCACCGGTATCGTCCTCATCCTCATCTATCTCGTCTTCGTCGTCTTCGTTTTCTTCCTTGTCGGGTTCCTCTTCCGCCTGGGGAATAAAGGGATTGGGTAAATCCGCTTGCAGAGTGATGAGATAGGGGCGAGCGCCCCGCGGGAAGCTGAGGGCAAATGAGAGCGCGTCGGAGACAGGCGTGAACTCCCGGTAGGAGAGAAAATAGAGATAGCGGCCTTCCGCGTCAAAAGCGGGGCGTACATCCCGCAGCACAGGACGGGTGACGGGGAAGACTTGCCCTTCGTGCAGCGCCTCATCTTCCGCGTCTGGATCAGCCAGGCGATAGAGGCGGATTTCGGTGGTCTGGTGGGTGGCGGAAAAGGCATAGGCCAGCCAGCGGCCATCGGGCGACCAATCCACACCGCTGATGCGCTGAAAGGGGCTGTGGTCGATAAGCGTTACTGCCTGGCTCTCCAGATCGATGAGCAGCAATTCGTGGCGGTGATTGGTCAGGGCCACCCGGTCGTGGGTGGGCGATACGTAATAGGCAATGGCCCGGCCAAACTCTGCCTTGTCCAACACCTGTGGCGCAACCCCCGGCTCCCGGCTGTGAATCTCCAGCCGTTCCTCGCCGCTGGCATCGCTGACCAGCAACAGCCGTTTGCTATCATTCAAATACTCTGCCAGTCGATACCGCACGCCGTCCCGCTCGCCCAATTGCAACACAGCCCCTTCGTGATTGTGAAAGGCGAACGCCTTGCCACGGGTGGTGATGGCAATTGCCGAGCCTTTGGGATTAAGACCGGCGCTGTCCAGATAGCGGCCTGCATAGACAAATTTGCGGTTGCGCTGGACGCGGGAGCTGCGGTAGGTGACAGGCACTGGATGGGTCTCGGCGCTGGCCGGATCAAAGACGAAGAGGTCCGCGCCCGCGTGATAGACAATACGCTTCCCGTCGGAAGAGGGGTTGCGCACATAATAATCTTCGTGATCCGTGTGTCGGGTCAGGTTGCTGGCGTCGGGCCGGGCGCTGTAGAGGTTGCCGATGCCCTCGTGATCGCTGACAAAATAGATGCGGCCCGCGGCCTCGCCGTTGACAATCCACATGGGCGAGGCAATATTGCCGGGGACATCCGCCAGGAAAGGCTGAAAATCGCCGTCTCCATTCTGATCGAGCCAGAGATGGCCGGCCGTGCCCCCGCGATAGCGTTTCCAGCGGGCCGGATCGCCGGTGTTGCGTCCCAACACAATGCCGCGGTCCGGTCCAAAATCCAGAGAACGGGCCGGCCCAAAGGGCAGCTTTTCCACCGCGCCGTTGGCTGTGTCCACGGGAATACGATAGATTTCGTATTCGCCCCGGTGGGCTTGGCCATAGGCCGACATAAAAAGAATGTGTGTACCATCCCGGCTCCAGCCCAGAATCCGGCAATCGCTGCTCAGGTAGGTCAGGCGGCGGGCCTCGCCCCCATCCGCAGGCATCGTGTATATCTCCGGATTGCCCTCTTCCCGGCCCACAAAGGCCAGCCACGCGCCGTTGGGCGAATAGAATGGATAGGTGACACCGCCCAAATTGGCGGTCAGCCGTCGGGCCACACCGCCGCTGACCGGGACTTCCCAGAGGTCGTCCTCGGAAACAAAGGCGATGCGCTCGCTGTGGATTGTGGGAAAACGATAATAGCCGATTGTCATGCAACCCCGCTTTGTGACCAGAAGTCGAACTTAGGGAAGTTCGACTTTTTTTGTATAGAAGATAGACGAGTAGTATACCGTTCTGTTCGACGGGCTGGCAAATTTTTTGGCAACTATCGAGCTAAAGGAGAGGGGAAAGGCAAAGGGCAAAAGGCAATGTCCTGAGCTGGTAGGTTGAGCTCGTCGAAACCCTGTCGAAGGGGCAAGGCAAGAGGCGTAGTGTCTCGTCGCCTGCTCTGCGGACGAGGAGGATACGTTCGCTGTAACGATTGGCGGGGTTGTGTTTGGACAGGGGGTGGGGCTAGAAAACAGATGACAAAAGGCCGGGCGTGAATAGCACGCCCGGCCTTTTGTCTGGTCTAGGTTGTCAGGCTTTGGTCAATCCTATTTGACCGCCGCGTAGCCCATCATCCCGTCTTTGTTCTGGTAGGAAGGGTCCCCCGAACGGTCGAAACTGACCATCAGGGCCAGATTAGCCGGGCTGCCCACACCGGAGCCGTTGAGTCCGCCGGGAATTTCAGGCGGTGAGCCGGTCGTCCACCAGAAGTTGACGGCTGCATTCACCGGAACATTGGGTTTTGTGGCCGAAGTACCCGTGCTGCTCCCGTTCGGATTGAAGTAGTGAAGTTGGACAGAGACCGGGCTGCTATTCCTATTCTGGGCCTGAATGCCTGTGTAGGTCCAGGGATTGGTTTTCTGGATGTGGGCCATGCCCAGACTGCTGTTGAGGCTGCTGACCCCTTCGTACTGGGTGACGCCGTAGCGGCTGTTTGCTACATCGAAGCGGTCGTACTGGGCCATCACGGCCAGGGGGCCACCTCTGAGAACCTCGACTGTGGCCGAGCCGAAGAAGCCGGCGGGCATGCCGGTTGGCCGCCAGAAGTTGGCCGAACGGTAGGGGCCGACAGTCTTATCCCGCGTCAATGTGGGTGTGCCCGAGTTGAGAGGATAGTATTTGAGGCGAAAAGTTGTGTTGCTGCCACTGGCATTTTGCACTTGCAACGAACTGTCGTAGCCGTTGTACTCCCGGCCTGTGGTGGAGGCGTAGAGGAAGTTGGCCGGTTGGCTCTCGGCCCGGTAGCTGCCCGCCAGATAGGGGGTGGTGATGACGCCGTTGCCGTCGACCAGGTGTTTTTGATAGCATAAAATCGCGGAGGTAGAGAGAGAAAGAGATCCTCAGAAATCGCGGAGGTAGACGCATCTCCGGTAAGGTAAGAGGGCAGAATTGTCAGCCCACGAACCGAAACGGAGGAGGAGATGCTAACCGTGACCGACTATGCCCGAATTCGCTATGCCTACTACGTCGAGAAAAAGAGTATGAAAGAGATCGAACGGAGGTGGGGTCATAGCTACTGGACCATACGCAAGGCGCTGGATGCGCCGGAACCAGCGCCCTACCAGCGCGAGAAAGCCAAAGAAGCGCCGGTGTTGGGGGCGTACAAAGCCAGGATAGAAGAGCTGCTGGCGGAGAGCGAACGACTGCCCCGCAAGCAGCGCTACACCAGCCGCAAAATCTACGAGACCATCCAGCAACTGGGCTATACAGGGGCGGAATCGAGCGTGCGCCGCTACGTGGGCCGGGTACGCAAAGCCAGCCGACGGCCTGCGGTCTTCCTACCCCTGGCCTTTGACCCCGATCAGGACGCCCAGATGGACTGGGGTGAAGCCCAGGTGGTGATGGCCGGGGAAGAGCGCACGGTGCAACTTTTCATAATGCGCCTGTGCTACTCCCGCCGACGCTTTGTCATGGCCTTTCCCACCCAGCGCCAGGAAGCCTTCTTCTGGGGGCATGTCCAGGCCTTTGCTCATTTCCAGGGCATCCCCCAGCGCATCAGCTACGACAACCTCAAGACGGCCGTGCAGCGGATTCTGGTCGGGCGCAACCGGCAGGAACAGACCAGCTTTACCAGCCTGCGCAGCCACTACCTCTTCGAGAGCCGCTACTGCACACCGGGGGCCGGCCACGAGAAGGGCGGGGTGGAGAGCGATGTGGGCTATGTGCGCCGCAACTTTCTCACCCCTCTGCCCCAGGTGGCCGACTTCAGCGAACTGAACCAGCTCTTGCGCCAGGCCTGCCTGACCGATGACAAGCGCCATCCAGACCGGGCCACCCAGAGTCGGGCCCAGTTGTGGCGAGAAGAATGCCCCCATCTGACACCCCTGCCTGCCCACGCCTTCGCCTGCTGCATCTCTCGCCAGGTGACCCTCAACGGCTACAGCCAGGTGACCTTTGAGACCAACCGCTATTCTGTGCCCAGCCACCTGGCCCGCAAACAGATGGTACTGCGGGCCTACCCCTTTCACATCGAGATTGTGGCCGACAACCAGGTGATTGCCAACCATACCCGCTGTTATGACCGACAACAGGAGATTCTCGACCCGCTTCACTATCTGCCCTTGCTGGCCCAACGACCGGGCGCCTTTGAACACGCCCTGCCCTTGCGCCGTTGGCGAGAGCAGTGGCCGCCTGCCTACGAGGAGTTGCTCCAGCATCTGCGCAGCCACTGTGAGAGCGAAAGCCAGGCCGTGGGCCACTTTGTCCAGGTCCTGGACCTGCACCAGGGCTATGCCGCCGACACGGTGCAGGCTGCTGTGGAGATGGCTGTGGCCGAAGGTCTGACCAGTGTGGCCGGGGTGCGCTTCTGTCTTGACCGGCTGCTGGATGTCACACCCAGCCTGCCGCCTCTGGACCTGACACACCGGCCTGAACTGCTTCTGGCCAACGACGAATTGCCTCCCCTCCAGCGCTACGATCTCTTTCTTGAGGAGGCGCATCATGCCCACGCCTGACACGTTTGATACACTCTCGTTGGAAAGCCAGTTGCGCACCCTCCATCTGGCGGCCATCCTCAAAGGCTATGGGTCTGTGGCCCAGGAAGCGGCCGAGCAGGAGTGGTCCTACATCCACTATCTGGCCCACCTGATGGACCAGGAGAGCCAACGCCGCACCCGCAACCGGCTGCAACGCCGCATTCAGGCGGTGTCCTGAGCTTGACGAAGGGAGGCCCGCTTTCCCCTGCTCAAGGAGTTGGCCGACTTCGACTTTGCCGCCATCCCCTCTCTCAAACGGCAGCTTGTCCTGGAACTGGCCCAGGGCCACTATCGAAACCGAGCCGAATCCATTCTGTTGGTGGGCAATCCGGGTCTGGGCAAGAGCCACATTGCCATCGCTTTGGGGCTGGCTGCCTGTCGTCAGGACCAGCGGGTGCGCTTCTACACCGTCACCCATCTGGTCAACGCCCTGCAGGAGGCCCAAGCCAACCACCAGTTGCCCGCCTTTGTGGAGAAGGCCTTGCGCCATCACCTCATCATCCTGGACGAGTTCGGCTATGTGCCCTTCTCGCCTACGGGTGCCCAACTGCTCTTTCAGTTCTGTTCCGCGCTCCACGAGCGCACCTCGTTGCTGCTCACCACCAATCTGCCCTTCAGCCAGTGGGTGCAGGTGTTGGGGGATGAGCGGCTGACCACAGCTCTCCTCGACCGGCTGACCTTTCAGAGCCACATTCTGGAGTTCCGGGGTGATTCCTACCGTCTGCGCCAGAGCATCAGCCAGCGGGATCGGGAGCAGGAGGGATAGGCCCAGTGATGGACGTCGTTTGTTGTTGTTGTTGTTGCTTTGGCTGCATGCCTGTTACGAAATGCTTGTAACGCTGGAGACCCCCTATGATTCGTCTCGATTTGGACCTCTCGGAATGGACTCTGCTCCATGACCTGCTGGCTGCTTCTGTGCTGGCTGACTCGGCTGGGCACAAGGATGGGTTGCTCGACAAACTCCTGGCTGCCCATACCCTCGCCACTATCACCCGCACTTGTCCTGCCTGTCGTCAGAGTTTCACTCAACCCAAGACAGGCCGCCCGGGCCGCTACTGTTCCAACGCCTGTCGTCAGAAGGCCTATCGCCTGCGCAACCTGGCCTTCAAACGCTCCGTCCTGGGCCGCCGCCCTTGACAGCACAGTCCTTGCTCCGGCCCGGTCGCATCTTTGACAACCTGGTCGGGTGGACTCTCTTGACGGCACTGCTTTCTTGGAAGGAGGTGGTCTGACTCTCGTATTCCTTTCTCTTTCTTGACCGCAAGCCCCTGCACCTGCTCACTGGGCTTGCCCACCGCCGCGATTTCTCGTGATCACTCGCCGCGATTTCTG
>JAHBVF010000019.1 GCA_019637685.1 Caldilineaceae bacterium
TGAATTTGAATCTTCCATCGATTACTCTTGCGACCCTGCCTATAAGCCCAACGGATTTACCGAGGCCAGGGGCATGCCCACATCGCGTACTTTGCGCAGCAGACCATACAAAGCGGCCTGGTCAACCACCGGGCCAGTCAACAGTGTGTCGCCATCCTCCGTCAGCGTGATGGTCATGCCGTCAAACCAGTCGCTCCATCGCTCATCCAGATGCCCCCGGACACGAATCTCATACTGCTGGGACCTGTCCAGGTCCAGACTTGTCGGTGTGCCTGTATTTTTATCCACTGGGGACTGACCCTCCCGTATCGGCAAAGTGAGGCGCTCCACGGAGTGTGAGCGCTTCGTGGAGCGCTTCGATCATTCATCTTTCTTGCTGCTGACTGCCCCGACTGCCACGATGAAACAGTTGAGTCCCCAAAGCATAACGCCGAGACCCGACAGAAAAATCCCCAGACCGGCTGCACTGCCCCAAGACAAATCCATTGCACATCTCCTTTTGACTTTGAAACTGATGGTTATCCGGTGTACGAATCGACACCTTCTTGCTTTCGTGCTACGGCCCAAGAATACCGGCGAATGTGGTGAGGCGTCATCACATCATCTGGTGATTGATGTGGTGATTCCCATTGGTGACTGATGTGGTGAGCGGGTGTGCCGAAAGGATGTGAGGGCAAGAAAAAGCCCCGGCAGGTGTTCCAGAAGCCTGCCAGGGCTGGGGGAGAGATGGGATACGGTCGGGTGGTTTAGAGCAGGCTGAGTTCCTGTGCCCGGCTCACCGCGGCCCGACGGCTGTTTACGCCGAGTTTGCTGTAGATGTTTTTGGTGTGGGTGCGCAGGGTGTTCAACGAAATCATCAATATCTCGGCGATTTCCGGGCCGCTCATTTCGCTGCCCAATCGCTTCAACACGTCGAGTTCCCGGTCGCTCAGCGGCTCGATCAGCGGCTGGTTCGATGGCTGGGTGGCGGGCGCGCTGACGCCAGACGCCCCAAAGGCTGCCCGTAGTCGGCGCGCATAGACCGGGGAAATACCCGCTGCGGCGGCTTCCTCCAACAGCCTCCCCATCGGGTCGCCTTGGCCTGTGAAGATGCGCACGTATCCCTCGGGTTCGGCCAGGTCGAGGGCACGGGCCAGGGCCGCCAGGGCCGCGGGCCTCTCATTTTGTGCCTGGTGCGCGAGGGCCAGGGAGACCAATATCTCAATCACACTGCCCCTTCGCTCTCCGCTCTCTGCCGCCTGCAGCAGACGTTCCAGCAGCGCAACCGCGGGGCCGTTCTGGTTCTGGGCCATAAGAATTCTGGCCAGGGTGATGTACTCGAACTCGTGCAGGAAGCTCAGCTCGTCGTCGACCGAGAGACCCCGCTCGCTTGCCCACGCCTGTGCATCGGCCAACCGGCCCTGGGCAAGCCAGACCTGGGCCTTCAGCGCGGCAATAGGCCGCACATCGGGGACGGGGGTTGGATAGTAGAGCCGGGCGGCCTCGTCGAGCAGCGCCAGCGCGCCCTCCAGATCGCCTTCGTCTACCGCGGCCTGGGCCTGGGCGCGCCGCAAGCGATAGGGCCAATCCCCCAGACCGGCTTTTTCGCCAAGTTCCTCGCTTTTCGCCATCTGTTGCCGGGCTGCTTCCCAATTGCCCTGTTCCCGGTAGATTCCGCTCAGTCCCAGATGGATGTCCGCTGTGCCTGGTGGTGCCGGCTCCCCCAGCCGATCGGCCAGTTCCTTGGCTCTGGTATAGATGTCAATCGCCTCCCGAAGACGTCCCTGCGTCACCCGGATATCGGCCATCCCAAAGGTGCCGCTGAGCGCGAAAACCACACTGCCGACCGTCTCAAAAGCAGCCATCGTATGGGCGATGGTGCGGTGGGCCTCCTCCAGATCGCCTATCGTCCACTGGGCCAGGCCCAGAAGCCCCAGGGCTGGCCCCCGCCGCAGATAGTCGTCTTCGGGCAGCAGATCGAGCGCCCGCCGCGCGTGGGTCACGCTGCCGGGGATGTCGCCGCGGGCCTGGGCAATATAAGCCCAGGCTGTGGCGATGGACGCGGGCAGGTTCTGAAACTGCTCCTCGTCCGCAACGACCACCGGGCGATCCGTGCTTTCCGACGCCGGAAGGGACGTCTCCATCCGATGCTCCGCGTCCCGCAGCCAGACCGCGCCGGCCTCCATCTCCCCCCCGTTCAGAAACGCCCAGGCATAGGCTACACAGAGCACCGGTCGGGCACGCACCAGATCCGCGGGCAGCGCCTGCACCCATTCCATCCAGGCCGCGGACTGGAACTGCCCATCCATGGCCGGCCAAGCCAATTCGGCCAGGCGCGCCACCCGTTCGAAGTCATCCGCGGCCAGCGCGTGTCGAACCGCGTCCGCGGTCGAACTGTTCTCCTCGTGCCAGCGGCTGGCCCGAATGTGCAGGTGAGCTACGCCCGGTTCTTCATCCGGAGACAGGGCCGCGCGCTGATACAGCCGTTGGCGCAGGAGATCGGCAAAAAGGTGGTGATAGCGATACCAGCGCCGTTCGTTGTCCAGCGGAACCAGGAAGAGATTGGCCTGTTCGATGTAGGCCAGCACTTCTTGCCCGGACTGAGCCGCGGGGCTGTCCGCGCGCCCATTCAGAACTGCATCGCACAGGGGGCCGCACAGACGATCGAGGATGGACGTGTGCAGCAAAAATGTCTGAATGTGTTCAGGCTGTTGCAGCAGAACTTCCTCCACCAAATAGTCCATCACAAAGCGGTGGCTGCCCGTGAAGGAGTGGATGAAACTGGCTGTGTCCGCTCGCCCCTGCATAGAGAGCGCAGCCAATTGCAGACCGGCGATCCAGCCTTCCGTGCGGATTTCCAGGGCAGAAACATCCGCTTCGGTCAGACTGAGGCCCATCACCTGATTGAGAAATGTCGCGGCTTCGCTGGGCGTGAAGCGCAGATCAGCCGCGCGCAGTTCGGTCAACTGATTGCGCACGCGCAGCCGAGCCAGGGGCAGGTTTGGGTCCTCGCGCGTGGTGATGACCAGATGCATCTGGGGCGGCAGATGCTCCAGCAGGAACGCGAGCGCGCGGTTGGCCGGTTCCGCATCGATTGCGTGGTAGTCGTCCAGGACGAGGGTGAAACGCTCCGGGATGGCGGCAATTTCGTTGAGCAGGGCAGTCACGATCGGCTCGGTCGGCGCGGGCTGGGCGGATTCGAGCAGGCCCAGCACCTCCGCGCCGAATGTCGTCGGGCCGGTTCTGGCGGTGACGGTTTTCAGCGCGGCCACCAGATAGGCCAAAAAGCGGGTCGGGTCGTTCTCCCCCTCGTCCAACAACAGCCAGCCCGCGGGGCGGCCACAGGCGCTGACCCACTCGCTGGCCAGGCTGGATTTCCCAAAACCGGCCGGGGCCGAGATGAGTGTCAGTTTGTGGTCCAACCCCTCATCCATCCGCTGGATCAGGCGGGGACGGGCCACGAATTTGGAACGTACCGGGGGAAGATAAAGTTTGGTGGCAAGGATCGGCGTAGGCATAGGACAATCATACAACAGACCGGTCTGTTGTTTCAAGCTTGAAATGATTAAGGCACTGTCCGCATCTTTCCATTTCCTCTCACACTGCTTATAATGACCCAAACGGGCTGACGAAAAATCCGTGTGAACTCGCCCGTTCCGCGTTACCATTGAGTCGAGATTGTAGGTTGGGTGAATGCCGCCGGAGATCGGCACATATCCTGTCACGTATGCGGCATTCACCCAACACGCGGGGTGGATGTTGGGTGAATGCCTGTGATGTTGGACGGGCATTCGGTCTTTTCGCGGTGGCATTCACCCAACCTACAACTGATTGTAACCGCGTCATCCGCGCTCTATCCCATTCTTCAGGATTTCCCGATGTCTTTGACCGATCTTCTGGCCGTAGCCCGGGGCGACGAACCTGCCGATCTGCTCCTGCGGGGTGGGCGGCTGGTGAATGTCTTCTCGGGCACAATCGAAGAGGCCGACATCGCCATCCACGGCGAACACATCGCCGGGATCGGGCCGGGCTACCGCGCCCGCCAGACCGCCGAACTGAACGGTGCATACGTCAGCCCAGGGCTGATCGATGCCCACGTCCACATCGAGAGCAGCCTGTGTACGCCTGCTCAGTTTGCCGCGGCGCTGTTGCCCTGCGGCGTGACCAGCGCGGTCATCGATCCCCACGAGATCGCCAATGTGGCCGGGCTGGACGGCGTGCGCTTTATGGCCGAAAGCTGCCGCAATCTGCCCCTGCGGGTGTCGCTGATGGCCCCTTCCGCGGTGCCCGCCACACCGATGGCGACCAGCGGTGCGGCCCTGGCCGCGGCCGATCTGGCCACGCTCCTGGCCGAGGGAACGGTCCACGGCCTGGCCGAATTGATGAACTTTCCCGGTGTGGTCAACGGCGACCCGGACGTGCTGGCGAAGATCGCCGCCTTTGCCGGACGACCGCGGGACGGCCACGCGCCCGCGCTGACAGGACCCGCGCTCAACGCCTACGCCGCGGCGGGTGTGCAGACCGAACACGAATGTACCACAGTCGAAGAGGCCGCGGAAAAGCTGGCCCGGGGCTTTACGATTCTTATCCGCGAGGCGACAAACGCCCACAACTTGCACACGCTTCTGCCGCTGATCACCCCGGAAAACCACCGGCGCATCTGTTTCTGCACCGACGACCGCCAGCCCGGCGATCTCTTGCGCCAGGGCAGTATCGATTATATGCTGCGGGAAGCCATTGCCTATGGCATCCATCCCCTCGTCGCCTTTCGCCTGGCCACGCTGAACACAGCCGAATGCTACGGCCTGCACGACCGGGGCGCGCTGGCTCCCGGCCGGCTGGCTGATCTGATGATCTTTGAGAACCCGGCTGCGCCCCAGGCCCAGCGGGTTTATGTGGGTGGTCGGCTGGTGGCGGCAGATGGGCAACTGATGCCGGGTCTTTTCCTTGCTTCGCCGCCCGTGCCCGCCCACATTGGCCGGACAATGCAGGTGGATTGGGATGCCATCGATCTGCGCATCCCCGCTTTGGGCGAGCGCGTGCGGGTGATCGGTTCGCTGGAAAATCAATTGGTCACAGAGGAGCGCATCCTGCCCGCCACAATTGTGGATGGGCTGGCCGTGGCTGATCCCGTGCGCGACATTCTGAAAATGGCTGTCATCGAACGCCACACGGCCAGCGGTGGCCAGAGTCTGGGCTTTATCCAGGGGATCGGTTTGCAACGGGGCGCGCTGGCCGGGACCGTCGCCCACGACCACCACAATCTGGTGCTCATCGGCGCGGACGACGCTTCGATGCTGACCGCGGCCCGTGCCATCCGGGAAATGGGCGGTGGGCTTGCCATTGCCGAGGGCGAACGGGTGTTGGCCCGCCTGCCCCTGCCCGTGGCCGGTCTGATGAGCGACCAGCCCGTGGCCGCGGTGGCCGCGGCCTACGACGAGCTTCTATCTGCCGCGGCCGAACTCGGCTCGCCCCTCCACGACCCCTTTATGGCCATGAGTTTTATGGCCCTGGAAGTCATCCCGAAGCTGAAGCTGACGGACAAAGGGCTGGTCGATGTGGAGCGTTTTGGGTTTGTCGATCTGTTTGTGGATGAGAATGAGCTATCAGCCAGAAACGTGAAGCGTGAAACGTGAGGGTACGTCGAGTGGTCTCACGTTTCACGCCTCAGTCTGTTTGTTCCAATTTACCCAAAGGACTTCCTTATGTTTGACACAATCACTCCCGCCCCGCCCGACGCGATTCTGGGGCTGACCGAAGCCTTCAAAAACGACCCGAACCCGCGCAAGATCAATCTGGGCGTGGGGGTGTACAAAGATGCAGACGGCACGACGCCTGTGTTGGGAACGGTCAAAGAAGCCGAGAAACGGCTGCTCCGTGGCGAGCAGACGAAAAGCTATCTGCCCATCGAGGGCAGCCCGGAATACGGCGCGGCCAGCCAACGGCTCATCTTTGGCGACAGCCACGAGATTGTGAACAGCGGTCGGGCCGTCACCGCGCAGGCACCCGGCGGCACAGGCGCGCTGCGGGTGGCCGGGGATTTTATCCGCGAAATCACCCCCGGTGCAACGGTCTGGGTCTCTGATCCCACTTGGCCCAATCACCCCAGCGTCTTCCAGTCCGCGGGGCTGAAGGTGGCGACCTATCCCTATTTTGATGCGGCCACCAACGGCGTCGATTTTGAGGGAATGTTGGCGACTATCCGCACGATTCCTGCCGGGGATGTGCTGCTGCTCCACGGCTGCTGTCACAACCCCACCGGCGTGGACCTTTCGCCGGAACAATGGCAGACAGTGGCGGAGATTGCCACCGAGCGGGGGATTCTGCCCCTGCTCGACTTCGCCTATCAGGGCTTTGCCGCGGGGCTGGAAGAGGATGCGATGGGCGTGCGCGCCATTGCCGCCCACTGCCCGGAGATGTTCGTTGCCAGCTCCTTCTCCAAAAATTTTGGCCTCTACAATGAACGGGTGGGCGCGCTGACTGTCGTGGCCCGTACACCGGACGCGGCCGCAGCCGCCCTCAGCCACGTCAAGCGCTGCATCCGGGCCAACTATTCCAACCCACCCGCCCACGGCGGTGAGATCGTGCGCACGATTCTGGGCGACCCGGAACTACGCCAGCAGTGGGAAGGCGAAGTGACGGCCATGCGGGAACGCATCAACACAATGCGCCATCTCTTTGTGGAGACGCTCAACGAAAAGGGCGTGACCCAGGATTTCTCCTTCATCACCCACCAGCGGGGGATGTTTTCCTTCAGCGGTCTGACACCCGCCCACGTGAAGGCCCTGCGTGAACGCCACTCCGTCTATATCGTAGGCTCCGGGCGCCTCAGCGTGGCCGGGATGACGGAAGGGAATATGGACTATCTGTGCGCGGCGATTGCGGATGTGCTGAAAGGGTAGAGATTGGAGATTTAGAGATTGCCGATTTCGACGATCTCTGGGATGATTCATTTAGCCGAGGATGGGGAGATACCAAATCAGATTGGCGTATTCCTCTGCATCTGATGCACCCCAAACCAGCACTAAGTCCTGGACGATCTGCTCCAGTGCAAGGCTGGGATGCAGAACAAATATCCCGGCAGCGGTTTCGCCTGTTTCCAATCGTTGGCGCAGATGGACAGGCATGGACGCTCGGTTATTGGTGACCAGAATGAAGTGGTTGCGGTTACACCACTCCAGAATTTCCGGATCCAATGTCCCGTTGACAGGCGCAACCGGATCCCCGACCCGCCAGACAGTCATTTCTGGGATCTGCTGGTGAAGGGCTTTGCGGAGGATAGGATCGACGTTTTCGTCCAGAAGAAAACGAATACGGCTCACGTAGCAGCCACTTTCGCAGCAGATTGTTCCGCGGCCAGGGAACGCAGGCGGGCGATAACCGGTGGAACATTCTGTTCCTGATCGGCCCTTCTTCTTTCTCCGTGGGCAAACCAGTCAGCCAGGTAGCCCTCTATTTGCGTCCGGTTGCTCAGGTAGTAGAGAATGGCCGCATAGACCTGTTCCAGTGAAAGGGACGGATAACGCGCTGCGATGGCTTCCGGAGACTGGCTGCCGTAGATGTAGTCGTAGAGAACGCTCTCAATACCGATGCGCGTTCCGGCAATGCGGATGTCATCGGGGCGCAGAAATTCGAAGTAGCTTTCCAGTTGCATTGTGCCGCCTCCTATAGGAATGACTGGTCATAGTATAGCACAGGAAAAGCCGTAATTGGACACCACTTTTTCACCGACGGAGTAGAAGGCAACCCAATGAAATCAATCTCCAAACTCGTAACCTCCGTCCCGGCCAGTGTGACCGCGGCGATGATGCAGAAGGGGCGGGAACTGGCCGCTGCCGGCAAAGATGTGATCAATCTGGCCGGGGGCGAGCCGGATTTCGACACGCCCAGGCACATCCAGGAAGCCGCCTTCGCGGCCATCCGCAGTGGCGATACCCACTACCCGCCCAGCTTTGGGTCGCCGGAACTGCTGGAAGCGATTGTCCACAAACTGGACCGGGAAAACAGCGTCACCGCCACAGCCGATCAGATTTTGGTGACGCCGGGCGCGAAATGGGCCATCTACGCCGGCCTGGCCGCCACCCTCAACCCTGGCGACGAAGTGATGATTCTGGACCCGGCCTGGGTGAGCTATGCGCCCATGGTGCAGTTGAACGGCGGCATGCCCGTCCACGTGGGCCTGCCCGCGGCGGAAAATTTCCGGGTCAGCGAGGCCATCCTGCGCAGCCATGTGACGGAAAAGACGAAGCTGATTATGGCCTGCTCGCCCAACAATCCCACAGGGCGGGTGCTGCAACAGGACGAGATCGACGCCATTGTGAAGATCGCCACGGAATTCGATCTCTACGTCCTCAGCGACGAAATCTACGAGCACATCCTCTACGACGGCCAGGTGCATCACTCGTTGGCCAGCCAGCCGGGAATGGCTGAGCGCACGCTGATTATCAACGGTTTCAGCAAAGCCTATGCCATGACCGGCTGGCGGCTGGGCTGGCTGGCCGCGCCCAAACCCATTGCCAAACTGGCCCGCTCCTACCAGACCCAGAGCATCACCTCCGCGGCCAGCTTTACAATGGCCGCGGGCGTGGCCGCGCTCAACGGCCCCCAGGAATGTGTCCACGAGATGACCGCGGCCTATGCCCGGCGACGCACCTTCCTGCTCGACGCGCTGGACGAAATCCCCGGCATCGAGAGCAGCCCGATTGAGGGGGCGTTCTACCTCTTCGCCAAGTTCACCCACACGGAAAAGGGCAGTCTGGAAATCTCCCAGCGGCTGCTGGAGGACGGGCTGATCGCGTCTACGCCGGGCGTTGCCTTCGGCCAGGCCGGCGAGGGGTACGTCCGTTTTGCCTTCGCCACCCACATGACGGACCTGGAAAAGACCGTCGAGCGGCTGGCGAGAATCGTACCCACCCTTTAGAGACTGGGGATTGGGGATCGGAGACCAGAAAATCGTCCAGTCCCCAATTCCCAATCCCTAATTCCCAATTCCCAATTCCTAATTCCCAATTCCTAATTCCCAATTCCCGATCCCCAATCCCTACACAAAAGGCCCACCAATGGACATCACCCCAATCCAATACGCCCTCGCCATTCTGGCCGGTATTCTGGCCGGGATTATCAATACACTGGCGGGCAGCGGCTCCGCGGTGACGCTGCCAATGCTGGTCTTTCTAGGGCTGGACGCGGGCGTTGCCAACGCCACCAACCGGGTCGGCGTGGCAGTGCAGAATATCGTGGGAATCACAACATTTCAGCGCAGTGGCAAGATGGAACTGAGCGGCGGCCTCTGGCTGACAGTCCCCGCGATGATCGGCTCGCTGGTGGGTGCTTCGATTGCTGTACAGTTGGACGAGCGGGCCATGAATATGGCCATCGGCGGGATGCTGCTCATCGTCCTCGTCACGATCCTATTCAATCCCAGCAAATGGCTGCGCGCCCAATCGGAAGTGCGGGCAGGGCGTCCCAGTATCCTCACCCTTCTGATTTTCTTTGTGATTGGAATCTACGGGGGATTTATCCAGGCCGGTGTAGGGGTCTTTATCCTGACGGCGATGGTGCTGGGCGCGGGCTATAGTCTGGTCCACGCCAACGCCATCAAACTGATGATTGTGCTGGCGTTGACAATTGTGGCGCTGGGCGTCTTTATCTTCTCGCCCGTGCAGATCAATTGGGGCATTGGGATTCTGATGGCGGTGGGCCAGAGCATCGGTGCCTGGGCCGCGGCTAAATTTGCAATCAGCGTGCCCAACGCCAACAAATATGTGCGCTGGCTGCTGATTGTGGTGGTCGTCTATTCGATTTTCAAGTTCTTCGGGATTTTCGATCTGATCTTTTAGGGGAGCGCGGACCACAGGCGGCTGACCGCTGAGAGTCTTACCCCCGCGATCTGCCGTCTGCGGTGTGCGGTCTGCTTTACCCCATCGTCCACACCCGTGTCGGGGCAATTTTGTAGATGACCCGGGGCGGACCAGCCAGTGCGCTGTCCGGGTAGTTCTGGCCGTTGTACTTGCGTGAGAGTTTATGGATGTGCTCAGTCCCGCCCTCTTCGGTAATCTCCACAACTTTGCCCTGCAATCCGATGTAACGGTAGGGGTTGTCCGGGTCCTGCACGCTGATGGCAACGTTCGGGTTCGCACGGATCGAGCGATCCTTCTTGCGGCCTTTGGCGCTGTTGATCAGGATGTGTTCGCCGTCGTACTCCACCCAGACCGGCGTCACTTGGGGCATATTGCCGTCGCTGGTGGCGACGTGGGCGAAGCTCTTTTTCTCGAAAATGTCTTTGTGGCTGTCGGGAATCTGTGTCACGGATATATCTCCTCTGTGAAAACAACAAAACCACAAAGATCCAAAGTCACAAAGAAAAGCCAAAATTGTATCGTTAGTTTTTCTTCGTGGCATTGTGACTTTGTGGTAATGGAACCCGTATAGTTTATCCCTCCTTCCCCAATCAAACCGTATGCCTGATTTCATTTGTCTGGGCGGTCTGCGCACCGACTATCTAATCACTGCCGATGGCCGCGCGGCTTCGGACCTTTTCGGCGGCAACGCCACCTTTGCCGCGGTGGGTGCGCGCCTGTGGAGCCAGCCAGGACAGGTGGGCATTCTCGCCAAAAGCGGCGCTGGTTTTCCCGCAGAATGGCTGGCCCAACTGGAGCGCCACGGCATCGACACCGGCTGTGTCATCCCCATCGAAGAGAACGTGGATCAGCGCACATTCTTCTCCCATTTTGCCGATGACAGCCGGGACGAAGGCAACCCGGAGAGCCACTACCGGGCGCTGGGGCTTCCCCTGCCCGACGGGTTGCGCGGCTACAATCAACCCAGCGCCGACGCCCAGGAAGCCAGCTATCGGCCCCTGCGCATCGACGGCGCGGCGGTGGCAGGCGACTGCTGGCCCCGCCGCGCCTTCCATTGCAGCCCCATCGACTGGGAGACAACCCGCTCCTGTGTGGCCGCGGCCCGCGGGGCCGGGACGCGGCAGATTTCGCTGGACCCCGGCCTGTGGATTGGGCAACACTCTCTGGCCGAAATCGGCGAAGTGTTGCGCCTGTGCCACGCCTTCCTGCCCAGCGAAGCCGAAGTTCGTCTGCTCTTCGGCCCCGAAATGAGCCGCCAGGAGATGGCCCGCCGTCTGGCCGCGGATGGCCCACCTGTCGTCGTTCTCAAATTGGGTGCAGAAGGCAGCCTCGTCTATCAGCGGGAGAGCGATACGTTTACGCCCATCCCCGCCGCGCCCGCCCGTGTGCTGGACGTGACCGGCGCGGGGGATGCCTTCTGTGGGGCCTTTGCCGTGGGTCTGAGTGCCACCGGCGATCCTATCACAGCCGCCCGCTGGGGCGCGGTGGCTGCCAGCTTTGTGATCGAAGACTTTGGCGCGTTCCACGCGCTGGAAAGCGTGACGGACGACGAAAAGAATGGCCGATTGCGAGCACTGGATGAGCGAATGACCCCAGACAGCGAACGGCGGACCGCCACGTAATCCACCATCGCTGCGCGCTGTGCGATCCCCCCGCGCCTATTCACCCGCTACGGAGAACTTTATGCCTACACCCGTAATCCTCGACGTCGACACCGGCTACGACGACGCGGTCGCCATTCTGATGGCCGCGGGCCACCCACAGCTCGAACTCCTGGGCGTGACGACTGTGGCGGGCAACGCGCCCCTGGCCGTCACCACCGACAATAGCCTGCGCACATTGGACGCCGCGGGCTATACGAATATCCCGGTCATCGCTGGCGCGCACCGCCCCCTTCTGCGGGAACTGGGCGGCTCCAGCGACGCGCAGAGTCAGCACTTCCGCTTCCCCAAAGCGCGGGAGGCCACGCCGGGCTATGCAGTGGATTGGCTGGTGGATACGCTGATGGCGTCGGACGGGGAGATCGTCCTTGTCCCCCTGGCCCCGCTGACAAACATTGCCCTGGCCCTGTACAAAGAGCCGCGCATTGTGGAAAAGGTGAGAAAAGTTGTGCTGATGG
Organism: Caldilineaceae bacterium; assembly: GCA_019637685.1. Classification (GTDB taxonomy): domain Bacteria; phylum Chloroflexota; class Anaerolineae; order Caldilineales; family Caldilineaceae; genus JACQGT01. The sequence continues at coordinate 11,959 of JAHBVF010000019.1, forward strand.
GCGGCGCGCTCCACCGCGGCAATATGACGCCCAACGCGGAGTTCAATATTTGGATCGACCCGGAGGCCGCGCGCATTGTCTGGCAGGCGGGCTGGCCGATTGTAATGGTGGGGCTGGACGTGACCGGCCGCGCCCTCATCCCGCCGGATGACGTGGCCCGGGTGAAGGGGCTGACCAGCAAACGGGCGCGCATGACCGGCGAGCTGCTGGACTTCTGCGTGCAGCGGGAGGTGGTGGGCTGGGGCAAGCCGGGTGTGCAGATTTTCGACGCCTGCGCGGTGGCCGCGGTGGTCGATCCGGGGATGCTGACGACCACCCACTGCTTTGTCGATGTGGAGACGACGGGAACCCTCACCGCGGGGATGACCGTCTGCGATGTGGATGGGCTGACCGGCCATCCGCCCAACTGCCACGTGGGGCTGGACATCGACTACGCCCGCTTCTTCCGGGTGATGCTGGATGGGCTGGGGGGATGAGGGAGCCAGAATTCGCAATCTCACCCGTGCAGGCCAACTCGCTGAGAATAGGCCACATTGGATTCACAAGGAAACCCATCCTATGCAAATGTCATCTCTTTTCGCAGCCCTGTCGGTAGCGCTTTTGGCCGCGGTGGGCAACGGCCTTTTTGCCTTTGGTCAACGCAAAGCGGAAGTCGTTGCCAACCCCTTCCTTTTCATTCTCTCCGCGTTGCTGGTCTGTGCAGTGGCCTTTGGCGTCAGTATGCCCTTTATGCCCCCAGTGGATGGCGCGGCCTATCTGCGCCGCAATTGGCTGTGGGTGCTGGTCAGCGGAGCGGGTTTCTACTTTACTTTCCTGGGATTTTACTTTCTCTATAGCCGCTTTGGGGCCAGCCACTACGCGCTCTACGCGGTACTCTCTATCCTGACTACTTCGGTGCTGGTGGGGATTGTGCTGATGGGTGAGAAAGTCAACGGCTATCATCTGGCGGCCATCGGCTGCGCGTTGTTGACGGTCGTTCTCTTTTCCATAGGCCAGAGCCGAATGTAACAGAAAAGTGTGAAAGGGGGAGGGAATTGTACCCTTTCTTTCTTCACGCTCTATCCGGAATTCTACACAGCACGAAACACTTCTCCCGTCCTACACGTAGAGCATTTTGAATCGTCGAACCCATCGCATGGCAAAAGGAGAGACCACTTATGGCACTACAATACCGTATCGAAGGCACAACCCTGCCTGTCGTCACCGTTGTTCTGACACCCGGTGAGCGCATCTTCTCATCCTCTGGCGGGATGAGTTGGATGACCCAGGCCGTGGAGATGGACACCAACACCGGCGGCGGCTTGGGCAAAATGTTCAAGCGCGCCCTCTCCGGTGAATCGCTTTTTATCGTCGATTACTACGTCAATAGAGATCAGGGCGAGGTCGCGTTTGCCGCCGAGTTTCCCGGCAAGGTGGTGGACCTGCACCTGGCCGAAGGCGAGCAGATGATTGTGCAGAAGGACGCGTTTATGTGTGCCGAAAAGAGTGTGGACCTGGACATGCATTTTCGCAAAAAACTGGGCGCAGGACTTTTTGGCGGCGAAGGATTTATCCTGCAAAAGTTGACTGGGGCAGGCACGGCTTTTGTGAATTTCGATGGCGAGATTGTTATGAAGGAACTGGCCGCGGGGGAAACGCTGCGCGTGGATACCGGTCACGTGGCAATGTTCGAGCCAGCGGTTGATTTCGACATTCAGATGCTCAAAGGCTTCAAAAATATCCTGTTGGGCGGTGAAGGTCTCTTTCTGGCAACCCTGCGCGGGCCGGGCAAAGTCTGGCTACAGACAATGCCCATGAGCAAGCTGGCCCAGAAGGTGGCCCAATATATGCCACAGGTAGGAGGCCAGGGCAGCAGCGGCGGCGGTAACATCAATCTGGGCCAGCTATTGGGCGGTCAATAAAGCCCCAACTCACTTGCCCTTCTTTTGCCCCGGTGTAACACTGCTCACCCGCGCCACTTTGTTGGGCTTGCGCTTGGCCGGGGCAGGAGAAGGCGCGTCGTCGCCCAACAACGACGGCTGTATAGGCTCGTCGGCAGCCGGGGCCGATTTGCGGCTGCGCGTCGGTTTGGTCGGCTCCGGGCTGCTGACAGTTTTGGCAGGGGCCTTTTGCACAGGCGTAGTTTTGGCTGTTCTGGTGCGACGCGCGGGCTTGGCCTCGGTCGTGCGGCTGGTCTCTGTCGTGCTGGTCTCTGCCGTGCTGGCAGACCCACGGGTACGTCGCTTTGGCTTGACCGTTGCCTCCGGTTTGGCCGTTCCATCCTTCGCTTTCTTCGCCGATGGAGTATCCGACGGCTGAGTCGCTGGCTTTGTGGCCGGGCTTGTCCTGGTTGTGCGTCGGCCAGCCGCCCCGTTTGCCCGGGACGGGGTGTCCCCTGTGCCGCGGGGGGGCTTTGGAGAAGTCTTGGGCGGAGTCTTGGCGACAGGCTTACCGGTCGTTTCGTCGGGCGCGGGCGCGGCTGTAGTCATCTCATCCAGCGCGTCGGTGATGCGCGACACGACCTGCACCCCGGCAATCTGGTCGCCCTGGGCTGCTTTGACAGTCTGCTGCCCCTGTGTGCTGCGTCCGCTGAGTGCCACATCCGCCACAGCCGTGGGTTTGGCAATTCCCTTGGCCGTAACAAAAGTGACAAATTCGCTCTCGGCTGTCACCACCGCAGCGCCGCTCAAAAAGCCGGTCCGGGCCGTCAATTTGTGGGCCACAATGCCACCGCCATTGCGTCCCTGCACACTGTATTCGTCCAGCGAAGTACGCTTGCAATACCCTTCAGCAGTAACAGTCACCAATTCGCCGCTGGGGTCTGCCACACAGGCAGCCACAAGCTGATCCCCCTTCTTCACTTTCATCCCGCCCACGCCGCCGGCAGCCAACCCCATACTGCGCACATCCTCCTCCCGAAAACGGATAGACTGGCCCCGGGCTGTGACGAAAATCACTTCCGCCTCACCCGTTGTCGGGAAAACCCATCCCAGCTTGTCCTTGCTCTCCACCCGCATCACATCCGGATCCGTGCCAGCAGCGCCCATAAAATCCGCCAGGCTGATACGTTTGACGCTGCCCCCAACAGTGACCAGAAACAGATAGCCCGTGGCCTCGGCAGATGTTAGCCGCGGCAAAGCCAGGCAAGCGGCCACGCCGTCGCGGCGGGTCAGATCGGTCAACTCAGCCGCATGTTTGGCCACATCCTGGGGGATTTCGTGGATGCCCACCCGGCGACAGCGCCCATCTGTGGCGAACAAATACAATTGGTCCCGGGTGTTGGCTGTCAGGAGAGCCGTGGCCGCGTTGGCCCCGGCCTGGCGCAGGCTGGTGCTGCTGATCCCGGCGAAGGCTTGACGGCGAATCTCCCCGTTGTCCCCCACCGAAATCCAGACCTTCTGATCGGGCAGCAGATCGGTGGTGGTCAGCGTGCCCTTTGTGCGCTCCACAATCTGTGAACGCCGGCGATCCCCGTGCCTCTCCCGAATGTCCAGCATCTCTTGACGAATGACGCCGAGAATCTTCTCCGGGTGGGCCAGCAAATCCTGCAAATAGTTGATCAACTTCTGCAATTCATCATATTCCTCTTGCAGCCGTTTGCGTTCCAGCGCGGCCAACCGTTTCAGAGGCATATCCAGAATGGCCTGGGCCTGGACTTCACTGAACTTGAAGTTGTTCATCAGATTGTTGCGGGCTGTCTCCACCCGCTGGCTGCGCCGAATGGTTTCGATCACTTCATCCAGAATATCCAGTGCCCGCAGCAGCCCTTCCACAATGTGCGCTCTGGCCTGGGCGCGGGCCAGGTCATATTCCGAGCGGCGACGCACAATCTCCCGGCGGTGTTCGATAAACAGATGGAGCATCCGCTTTAGACCCAGCGTGCGGGGTTCGCCGTCCACCAGAGCCAGCATGGACATCCCAAAGGTCTGCTGCATAGGGGTATATTTGAAAAGATCAGCCAGCACCAGCTTCGGCTCCGCGTTGCGTGTCAATTCGATGACAATGCGCATCCCAGTGCGATCACTCTCATCTCGCAGGTCGGTAATGCCCTCCAGCTTGCTGTCCCGCACAAGGGTGGCAATCCGCTCCAGCAGATTCGTTTTGTTGGTCTGGTAGGGCAGTTCTGTGACAACAATTCGGCTGCGGCTGCGGCTCATCTCCTCGAAATGGGCCTTGGCCTGCACAATCAGCCGGGCGCGGCCTGTGGCATAGCCCTGGGCAATAGCATCGATATTCTCTTCGCCTTTGCTCCCCGTGCGAAACCGGTAAATAATGCCACCAGTCGGGAAATCCGGCCCATTGACGAAGCGCATCAACTCCTCTACGCTGATATCATCGAGCCGTGGGTAGTTATCGATCAGGTGTACACTGGCGTTAATAATCTCGGTTAGATTGTGGGGCGGAATGCTGGTGGCCATGCCCACGGCAATGCCGCTGGAGCCATTAATGAGCAGATTGGGCAGGGCCGAGGGCAATACTGTTGGTTCACGCAGGGTGTTGTCAAAATTATCGGTCCAGTCGATGGTGTCCTTTTCCAGATCGTTCAGGACCAGATCGCTGATCGGGGAGAGGCGGGCTTCTGTGTAGCGCATGGCCGCGGCATTGTCACCGTCGATAGAGCCAAAGTTGCCCTGGCCGTCTACCAGTGGGTAGCGCATACTAAAGTCCTGGGCCAGACGCACCATCGCATCGTAGACGGCAGTGTCGCTGTGGGGATGATACTTGCCCAACACCTCACCGACGATACGGGCGCTCTTTTTGTACGAGGTATGGGGGTGTAATCCCAAATCGTGCATTGCGTATAAAATGCGGCGATGAACCGGTTTCAGCCCATCACGTACGTCGGGCAGGGCACGGGCCACGATAACGCTCATCGCATAATCGAGATAGGCCACCTGCATTTCGTCGGTGATGTCAACTTCCCTTACATTGCCGATAGATTGAGTGCTTGGAGTCATTATACAATTCCTGGTATCTATTATCTTTCGCCATCGGATTTCGCATGCAAGAATTCACAGCAGTAGCTGAAGATGTGACAGCGTATATTGTCCCAGCCTACAGCCCATTTTCGCGCGCCAACCGAAGACAGAACGCCTATGAACTCTTGCTCGAATTTTCCCTGTCCTCCCGGCAGTACGGTCAGAAGAGCGAACTCTTTCACGCGGCGGGTATGACCGCCATGAAAATGACCGGGGCAGAGATCGGTTATTTGTACTACCGCCAACGGGCCGCGACGACCTCGGAGCGGCTGGGCGAGTCGGTCTATTACCGGCTCGATCAGGTATTCAAAGACGACGGCGACAACCACAGCGCCGACCTATCCGGGCCGCTGCCACAACCGCTCATCGAACATCTGGCAATCCGCCAGGAAATCACCCGTCAAGCAGATAATTGTCATCTGGTGGTTCCCATCCACAGGGATGGCAAACCGATGGCACTGCTCGACCTCCACCACAGGGATCACAGCCACTTTTGCCAAACTGATATGGAGATGATGGATTATCTCGCCCGTCAGTTGGATGCTGCACTGCAAAGCGAGTATGTGGTGACCACCCGAACAGCGCAAATTGAGTTAGCTCAGTATTTGAGCGCTGAGCTGGACCTGGCCGCGCTGCTCGGCAAAGTCGCCCAGTCCGCAGCCAAAATTGCCAATGCCCAGGCAAGCTCGATTCTTCTGATTCAGCCCCAAAGCGACACTATGCGTTTTGCTTCCGTCCACGGACTGTCCGATTCAGACCGGGAGATGCTCCGCCAGCTCGTTGTTCCTTTGCACGGCAGTATGGCCGGTTCCGTCGCTGTGACAGGCCAACCGCTCCTCAGCAACGACGCAGCTATCGATCCCCGTTTTTATTCTGGGGTAAGCAACAGTGTCGAGATGAAGACCCGCTCGCTGCTGGCTGTGCCTATGAGAGCGGGCGACAAAGCCATCGGCGCGCTGGAAGTCATCAATCAGCGCTATGACGACGGCTTTACCGAGGCCGACGTGGAGTTGCTGACACTCTTTGCCAGCCAAGCAGCCATCGCCATTCAAAATGCCCGGCTGTTGGCAGAGCGCCAGGCCAGTCTCTCTGAATTGACCAAACTGGAGCAACGGAAATCTCAGTTTATTGCGCTGGCCAGCCACGAGCTGCGGACACCGCTCAATCTGATCAGTGGCTATGCTACGCTTTTGCGTTCTTCGCTCCCCGACTGTAATGTCAATCCGGAGCACGAAGTAATGGATTTTCTTTCGCAAATCGATCAAGCGACCAATCGCCTCACGGGAATGGTCAATAATATCACATCCCTCTACAATCTGGAGACGGGGCGCACCCAGTTGTTGTTGGAGCGTAAAAATGTACTGGAAAATATCCATTCTGTGATAGATGAATATGCCGAATGGTCACGCCAGAAGGGCATCAGTTTCTGCCTGAACATTCCCGACCACCCGCTCTATGCCACCTGCGATCCCATCGAGGTGAACCGCATTCTGGGCAATCTGATCAACAACGCGATCAAATTTACGCCGGAAGGAGGCCAGATCACCATTTCGGCAGAGCACGCGCCTGTTGACAACAACAACGGGTATCCTGCGACAGAACGCCTGTGCGGGGTGATGATATCGGTGGCCGACACAGGTCCGGGTATTGATTTGGCCCAGTTGGAAAGCGTTTTTGAGCGATTCTCCCAAATTGGAAGCCATCTGAACCGGGTGCAGGGCGGGATCGGTCTGGGCTTGCCCCTGGCCAAAGGTCTGGTGGAAAAGCACGGCGGTCAGCTCTGGGCAGAAGCCAATGTGGGAACCGGTGCTACGTTCCACTTCACATTACCCGCCGCGAAGAATGCTGCCCCGTGCGAAGAAGAACCATCCCCGGCGCTTGTCGTCTAATTTTTGCCGTCCACCACTGGCAGCCTGCCGCGGGCGGCACACCTTTCTTATCTCACCCCAATCGACTCCACCTCCACCTGGCGCAACTCAATCAACTGATCCCGTAACGTCGCGGCCCGCTCAAAGTCCAATTGAGCCGCGGCCTCTTTCATCTCTTTTTCGATACTGCGGATCAACCGGGCCAATTCGTCCTTGGGCAGGGACGCGGGATCGAAGATATGCTCGCCATCGCCGTTGACCCGGTACTCGGCTTTCTCCTCGGCCAACACCTTCACCCGGTCGGTCAGGTCCCGCACACTCTTGACAATCGACTTCGGCTCGATGCCATTGACCCGGTTGTGTTCTTCCTGGATGGTGCGCCGCCGGTCGGTCTCGGCGATAGCTCCCTTCATCGCATCGGTCATTTTATCCGCATAGAGAATCGCCCGTCCTTCCAGATGGCGGGCGGCCCGGCCCATCGTCTGAATCAGCGCGGACTGGGAGCGCAGGAATCCCTGCTTGTCCGCGTCAAGAATGGCGACGAGGGTGACTTCGGGCAGGTCCAACCCTTCGCGTAGGAGGTTGATACCCACCACCGCGTCGTAGACCCCCAAGCGCAGGTCACGCAGAATTTCGATGCGCTCCAGCGTCTCGATGTCACTGTGCAGATATTGCACCTTCACGCCCAGCTCGGCCAGATATTCGGACAAATCCTCGGACATCCGTTTGGTCAGACAGGTGATCAGCGCGCGCTGGCCCTTGGCCACACGGATTTTCACCTCTTTCAACAGGTCGTCGATCTGGCCTTTGATGGGGCGCACTTCCACAATCGGGTCCAGCAGACCCGTGGGGCGGATGACCTGCTCAACGGTCTGTTGGCTGTGTTCAAATTCGTAGGGACCGGGGGTGGCGCTGATGTAAATCGCGTTGTGGACAGTCGCCTCGAACTCATCAAAGGTGAGGGGGCGGTTGTCCAACGCGCTGGGCAGGCGAAAGCCGTGCTCCACCAGCACTGTCTTGCGCGAGCGATCCCCGGCATACATTCCCCGAAACTGGGGAATACTCATGTGGCTCTCGTCGATAAAGACCAGCCAGTCCGGTGGGAAATAGTCGAGAAGTGTCCACGGACGACTGCCCGCGGGCCGTCGGGCCAGGGGGCGGCTGTAGTTTTCCACGCCGCTGCACGTGCCGATCTCCCGCAGCATCTCCAGATCGTAGCGGGTGCGCTGCTCGATGCGTTGGGCTTCCAACAGCTTGTCCTGGGTGCGAAAGAGCGCCACCTGATCTTCCATCTCCTGCTCAATCTCTTCAATCGCCTCTTCCAATTTGTCCTTGGGCGTGATGAAATGTTTAGCCGGAAAGATGTCAATCTCGTCGTGGTCAGCCAGCATCTCGCCGGTGAGGGTGTCGATTTCGGTGATGCGCTCGATCTCGTCACCCCAAAAGCTGATGCGATAGGCGATGTCTTTGTAGGCCGGCTGGACTTCCAGCACATCTCCCCGCACCCGAAATTTGGATCGCTGCAAAGTGCTGTCGTTGCGCTCATAGTGAATCTCGACCAGATGGCGCAGGAGTTGATTGCGCCGGGTCATTTCTCCCACTTTCAGTTTGATGGCGACCTGGCCGTAGTCCTCCGGGCTGCCCAGACCGTAGATGCAGGAGACCGACGCCACAATCACCACATCCCGACGGCTGAAGAGCGCGCTGGTCGCGGCCAGGCGCAGCCGGTCGATCTCCTCGTTGATCTGGGAGTCCTTCTCGATGAATGTGTCGCTGCGGGCGATATAGGCTTCGGGCTGGTAGTAGTCGTAGTAGGAGACGAAGTATTCCACCGCGTTGTTGGGCAAAAACTCCCGCATTTCGCTGTAGAGTTGGGCCGCCAATGTTTTGTTGTGGGCGATAATCAAACTGGGCTTCTGCACCTGCTCGATGACCTTCGCCATTGTGTAGGTCTTGCCGGAGCCGGTGACGCCCAGCAGGATTTGATGGCGCAGGTCTTTCTTCACCCCTTCGACCAATTTGGCAATGGCCTGGGGCTGATCGCCGGTCGGTTGAAAATCGCTGACTACGCGGAAATCTGGCATAGGAGGTCTCCAATGCTATATGCGAACAAAAGTTCTTATCACCCCTGTAGTATAGCAATTTTTGCCCGGTTTGTCCAACAAAAGTGGGTATTCAACAAAGAAAAGTGAAGCGCGAAACGTGAAATCCTTCGATGATCTCACGTTTCACGCTTCACTTTTCTGCCAGCCACAATCCGTTCGCCAGGAGAAAGCAGTATCCCGCCTATGCCGCCTGCGCCGCCTCCCAGCCCAGCATTGCCCGTTTGCGCTCGTTGCCCCAGTGATAGCCGTCCATCACACCGGTCTGGCGGATGACCCGGTGGCAGGGAATGAGCCAGGCGATGGCGTTGCTGCCCACCGCACTGCCCACCGCCCTGGCCGCGGAGGGCCGCCCGATGGCCTGGGCCAGATCGCCGTAGGTGGTCAGGCTGCCCGACGGCACGCGCAGGAGAGCCTGCCAGACCTGCATCTGAAAGTTTGTGCCTTTGATGTGCAGATGGAGCGGCTCGTCGTGGCGGCTGTCGGCAAAGATGCGCTGGGCGATGGCCGCGCTTTCGTCCCGATCTTCCCGCAGGCGGGCCGCGGGCCAGCGGGCGCGCAGTTCGTCCATGGCCCGGCCTGCTTCGCCTTCGCCCACAAACGAAAGGGCACAGATACCCCGCTCTGTCACGCCGATCAGCGCATCGCCAAAGGGCGTAGGCTCGATGCCATAGCGGATGGTCAGTCCCGCGCCGCCGCTCTTGACTTCGCCGGGCGTGGCAGCCTGGCACTGGACAAAAAGATCGTGCAGTCGTCCCGGCCCGGAGAGTCCGGTGTCATAGGCCGCGTCCAGCACAGAGCCGGAGCGGGACAGGCTGCGCCGGGCCTCCTCAACGGTCAATGCCTGCAAAAAACGCTTGGGGCTGACCCCGGCCCAGCGGCTGAAGAGGCGTTGAAAGTGGAACTCGCTCAACCCCACGTGGCTGGCAATTTCGGCCAGTTCCGGCTGCTCCCGGCGGTGGGATTCGATGTAGCGGATGGCCTGGGCCACCAGCGCGTAGTCCTGGGCGGATTGGGAAAGACCGCCACTGCCGTTGGGGGTGGGGCGTAAAGTCATTGTCTGCATTGCTCTCTCGCTCGTCGCTGGTTGAATCAGATAGTGACGAGTATAGACGATTCGGCTGCGGGTTTCCACCCGATTCTTGCGAGGACGGGCGCTCGGCTCGCCTGAAATCCCGCTTTCACCAACACGGACAATCGAGTATACTTCTCTCGAATTCTGCATCAGCGCATTTTCTGTATGATTCTGCAAGGATGTCTATAAATGCTTACTGTTACGCTTGATGAACCCACGACCCAACAATTGGAAGGGCTGGCGCGCTCCCGTTCTATGGATGTCGCAGAGCTGGCTGAAGAAGCGATTCGCTCCCATTTGCGGGCCGTTCGCCGCGCGGCAATGGACCGGGAGGCCGCCGCCTTTGTTCGACTACATCCTCAACTTTTGGCGACAATTCCTGGCGAATATGCCGCGATTTTCAATGGCGAACTCGTCGATCACGACGAGGATCAATTGGCGGTTCTGTCTCGGGTTCAGAAAGCATTCAGTGGAATGCCGGTGCTAATCCGGCAGGTAACTTCCATAGCCGAACCGACAATCACCATTTACTCACCACGCCTCGAAATAGACAATGGCTGAAACGCTTCTATCTATTGAGTACAATCGGCAGAATTATTACCCACCTATGCCTGTCCTGCAGATAGGGCTAAGTCGGCCTGGAGTGCGGATTCCCGATATTGTAATAGAAGGCATTCTGGACACCGGGGCGGACAACACAATTTTGCCCTTCGATATCCTGGAAAGAATCGCCGCTCCCAATATAGACCGGCTCAACTTTCACGTGCGGGGTATTACCGGAGAGCGCCAACGAGTTGACATCTATTCGGTCACTCTTTATCTGGGGGAAACCCCTATTTTTGGTGTCCGGGCCGCCGCGCTCGAATCCAGTGACGCTATTATCGGTCGCGACATACTCAATCAGCTACAGATTTGCCTTATCGGTCCTGCACTTACCGCTGAAGTTCTACGCTAATCCTCCTGCGTTTTACTCCATCAGACTCTCAAACGCGCGTTGCAGCACACTCTGGTCCATCCCGAACAGGCGGGCCAGACGCGTCGGCGCGTCGGCGACGCCAATCGACTCAAGCGTCGCTGTTTGGGGATCGTCCAGTGCCGGGAAGGATTCCAGCAGATATGGATCGGTTCGGCCATTGAAACGCCAGACACACCCGTCGATGACCCGATGGACAATCACTTCCCGCAGAAAGTGGCCGCTCGGTTCGTAGTCCGCGGTTGTCGCAGCCCGGTATTCCTCGTCAGGAATGGGCCGGTCGATGAGTGTAAATGTATAGGGTTTGGGGTGATGGTCCCGCTGGATTTCATAGCAATTGCCGGGTTGGGGAATAACTGTATAGGTGTGGAAAGGTGTACGGCGCTGGGTTGTCTGCCCCTCCACCAGCGGCACGGGCAAATAGAGCGGATAGCCCGCATCCACCAGCCAGCGCTCGTCGCCCAGACGGATGACAATCGCGGTGTGGCAGCCCCGGCTTTCGTGCATATCGTTGATGGTCAGATAGCCGTCGAAACCCAGCTTCTGCAACAGCCAGAAAAAGGCGTAGTTGCTCTCAAAGCAGGTGCCACCCCCGCCCCGCGTCTGCGCGTCGTGCCAGAATTCAGCGGGCCAGCGGGGACAGTCGGCGGTGACAGGTGTGGTCGCGCGTTTGGCAATGCGAAAGGCGCTCTCCCAGGGCACACGCTGGGTGTAGGCCGCCACCAGCACGTCGAGAAAGGCGGGGGATGGCGGTTGTTGTTCAACTTGTAGAAAGCGAAGGATTTTGGCTGTTGTTGTCATCGAAAAGGGCCCCCGATTTTTGAAATAATTCTCCCGATTAAACGGTTCGATTTATGGTTTACGCGCTACGCCTGCACGTGATCGGGCAGAATCGTCTCCGCGTCGCGGATGGCCGGGACCAGATAGCCGGACAGCGCCACCAGCGCGGTCAGCACCCCAGAGATAGCCAGCAGCAATCCCATCCCCGCGCCGGGACCCGTGCCCACCAGCCAGCCAAAAGCATTGGCCCAGCCTCCGCCCGGCTGCATGGCTGGCTCGAAAATGCGATCCGCCAGAAAACCGGAGAAGAACATCGCCACAGGAGCGGCAATCTGGGCGATCAGTCTGCGCACAGCAAAGACCCGTCCCTGCACATCCGGGTCCACCTTCGCCTGCCAGATGGCCTGATTGGAGGCGTTGAGAATCTGATTAAAAAACATGGAGGCAAAAGCGGCAACCACCCAAAAGGGCAACGTGCGCGCCAGCCCCAGGCCGGTTACGCCCAGCAGACCAGATCCCGTCATTCCCAGCAGCACGCCGTGTACCCGCCGCTTGGGTCCACCCCAGGTGCTGAGCAACAGCCCGCCCACCAGCCCACCCACGCCAAAGGCAGACTGCACCGTGCCCAGAATCACCGAATTGTCGCTTGTCCGGGCCAGAATCAGGGGCGCGGCCAGAATCATCCCCGCGGTGCTGGTCAGGTTGACACCAAAAAAGATGAGTTGCAGACCGAGCAGACTGGGTCGCCGGAAGATATAACGGAAGCCGTAGAGGGATTCGGTCCAGAGAGAACCCCTGCCTTCTTCCCCGGCCGCGGTGCGTTTGGGTTCAGGGATGTACACGAAGAAAAGTACGCCGACAGCGAAGACGAAAGTTACAATATCGATAACCATCACCCCGCTGATACCGATTGTCACCAGCAGCAGGCCAGCCAGGGCGGGCGCGGCAATGCCCGACGCAGCTTCGGCCATCCCAATCATTCCGCTGGCCCGGGTGTAGTTTTCTTTGGTCAACATTGTGCTGACTGCCGCGGAGTAGGCGGGGAACTGGAAGGACTCAAATACCCCGGCAAAGGCCCCGGCCACATAGAGATGCCAGATTTGCAGGTTGCCCGTGCTGTAGAGAATCAGAACAGCAATCGTGGAGAGACCCGCGGCCAGATCGCTGGCCATCATCACCAGCTTGCGCGGCCAGCGGTCCACCAGCGCGCCGGCGATGGGGCTGAAGAGGACAATCGGCGCAAAGGAGAAAACGCCGACCAGCGCCAGCGCGGTAGCCGAGCCGGTGATCTGCCAGGCCCAGATGGTCAGGGCGAAACGGGTCATCCCCGTGCCCAGCATCGAGACCAGTTGGCCCAGCCAAATGATCACAAAGGCCCGCATCCCCGCGGGCCGTGTTATAGGGGTAGTTGTCATCATTCCTCCAACAGGCGCTCGATCTCCCGGATCAAAAAAGGCAGATTTGGCTGGTCGAAAGTGATTCCTGGAGCGGGAATACGATTGTGTTTGATATCCGGTGGGACGTGTTTGTGGTAGGGGTGGGTGGAGGCCAATTCAGGAATATCGAGATGGGTCTGTGAGTCGTACCAGTACAATTTTTCTGTATCGCGCCAGACCTCATAGCCATAGCTGATAATCTGGCCGGCCGGTTCGGCAAAGGAGAGCTTTTCGCGCACGACGAGCCGATACCCGCCTACTTCCAGATCGCCCGTGAGAGCGGCAGATCGTGCGCCGCGCCGGACAACTGTCAACGAAGAACGCGACACAGAAGGGTAGCGGGATTGCAGCGTATAAATGAATCGTTCGTACTCAGCCAGCGATGGGAAGGGGTTCATGACGAGCCGTGTGGCCGATCAGTCGAGTGAGGGTAGGAATGGCAGGTTGCCGGAGCAATGCCTGAATCGCTTGGCGATACCGCCCGCGGCGCTCAACCACCAGTTGATAGGTCCCAGCCCACTCACTCCAATCCAATACCCAGGCGTCATCCTCTGGTTCTTCACCCCGTTCATACGCGTCAAAGAATGTCTCGGTCAAGACGCCGTATTTACGCTCAAAGGTCAGGAGGTCTTCTTCTAAGGCGTGTATATCCTGCAGGATTTCGTCAAGAGTCATTGTCTGGCTTCTCCTCAAAAATACGATACGATTCTAGCCTCATTATAGCCACGCCCAATCTCTGGGTCAAACCAGAAACATTCAGCCAAGTCCGGTCTACTTTCGCAATCAGGCCGCGTATTCTGCCAACTGGGCCAACTCTTTGACATAAATCGGATGGAGCAGCCGATGGGTCATCCAGCCCTCAATTTTGCCGGCAATCCCATTGCGCACAGTCGTCTCGGTGACAATCGTCACCCGGCACTGGCCGTTCGGCTGGGGATCGACGGTAAAACTCGTCACCGGGCCGCTGTCGTTCGTCTCAACCAGCACCCGGCCCAGCTCCGGCTCGCTGACAGTGGCGCGGAAGTTCTGCACCCGACCCATCAGCCGCATGGAAAATGCGACGACTGTTCCCGCTCCAACGCCACCTTCCACGACTTCGAGCGAAAGGAAATAGGGTTTGGGCAAAATGTGGGGATGGCCGTTGTGATAGTCAGCAATGATGCCGTACACTTTTTCTGCCGTTGCAGGAATGACAGCCGATGCGCTTATGCGATTGATTGCCATCGAAAACCTCCGTTGACAAAAAATTAAGGACACGGACTTGCACGGATAGGACGGATTTACACGGGTTTTATTTGCGATAATCTGCTGTTTCGGCGCAATCTGCGTCCTGCTGTCTACGAATCCAGACGCAGAATCCCCCGCTCCAGGGCCACCGTGACCGCGGAGGTGCGATCGGAGACATTCAGCTTGCCGAAGATGTGTACCAGATGGGTTTTGACCGTCGCCTCGCTGATGTGCAGGGCGCGGCCGACCAGCCGGTTGCGGTTGCCCTTTGCCACCAATTGTAGCACCTCCACCTCCCGCTCGGTAAGCTGTTCCTCCGCGGGTGCGCGCATTCGCCCCAGCAGCCGGGAAGCCACGGCAGGGGCCAGGGCAGATTCGCCTTTGGCCGCGGCACGCACGGCCTGGAAAAGTGCCTGGCGGGGCGCGTCTTTGAGCAGATAGCCCGTGGCCCCGGCCTCGATGGCCCGCACAATATCCGCGTCGCTGTCGTAGGTGGTCAGGACGAGAATGTGGGTGGCGATTTTGCGCTCTACAATCTGCCGAATCGCGCCCACACCGTCCAGCCCGGGCATTCGTAAATCCATCAACACCACATGGGGCTGCAACTGCGCGGCCAGTGCCACGCCTTCATTGCCGTCATTGGCCTCGCCCACCACCACAAAATCGGGCTGCCCAGAGAGCATCCCCCGCAGCCCCTCCCGCACTACCGGGTGGTCGTCCACCAGCAGCAATCGAATTCTCTCACCCATCGCGTACGCTCCTTTGCAACTACAAAGGCACGAAGACACAAAGAAAAACTCTTTGCTTTTTCTTCTTTGTGTCCTTGTGTCTTCGTAGTTTATCTACTTTGCCGGGGAATTTCCACGGCAACTGTCGTGCCTTCGCCGGGACTGCTCTCCACATAGACCGCTCCAGCCAGTGCCTCGGCCCGTTGGCGCATGGCTGTCAAGCCAAAACCGCCGCCGCCCGATTGGGTATGGGTCTTTAGCTGGAAGCCTCTGCCGTTGTCCTGCACATCCAGCAGCACGCGATCCGGCATATAGGAAAGGGTGATGCTGACCGCGCTGGCCGCGGCATGTTTGTGTACATTGGCCAGGCTCTCCTGCACCGCGCGCAGCAGAGTAACTTCGGCTTCGGGCGGCAGGGGCAGGGCTGTGCCAGTCGAAGTGACAGTGGAGACAACACCTGTGCGCGCACTCCACTTGTCGGCTTCCCGCTGGATAGCCTCGGCCAGGGACGATCCTTCCAGCACTTCCGGGCGCAAATCCTGCACCACCCGGCGGGCCTGGTCCAGACTCTCGCGGGCAGTGGCCGCGGCTTGTCCAATGTGGCGACGGGCTGTGGACGGTTCGCTCTCCAGCGCCTGGTCCGCGGCTTCCAGATGGGTGACGACACTGATAAAGCCCTGGGCCAGGGTGTCGTGGATCTCCCGCGCCAGCCGCTGACGCTCGGCCAGGACACCCGCGCTGCGTTCGCTGGCGGCCAGCTCGGCCTGGGTGCGGCGCAGTTCTTCGATCAGTTCGTGCTGCTGGCCGGTCTGTTGAATGATGGCGCTGATCCAGAGGGCGACGAGTGAACCGCAGACCCCGCCGAGCAGCCAAATCCAGAAAACCGGTTGGCGCAGAGCCTCGGCCAAGGAGCCGATCTCATTGGCCTGTATGGCCAGAATGGGCATGGCCGCCACAGAAATGGGGATGGAGAGAGTGATGGGCAGAAAGTAGGCGAGTTGACTGAAATAGCCACCGATCACAAAGAAAAAGATGTCGTGGATGACAATCAGGCCAAAGGTGACGGCTGTGATCACCCCGGCATAGGCCAATCCATACCAGAGACGGCCGCGGGGAGCGACACCCCGGCGGGGCATTTCCAGGGCGAAAAACCAGTGAGCCACGCCGCCGATCAAAATCAGCACGGAGGCCAGCCAGCGCTCCTGGGGTGTGGCCTGACGCTGGACCATCCAATAGGCCCAGGGCAGACCCAACGAAAGGAAGAAGATGACCGACCAGACCCAGCCCATGCGTTCCCAGGCGTGGACGGTTTTGGTTGTGTTCATCGCGAAAACTCCAGTGAAGGGAATGACTCTACTGCGAAAAGCCTTTTGAGCCACTGATAGACACTGATAAACGCTGATAAAAAGAAGGATTCTCTCCTGAAATTCTCTGCGACTCCGCGTCTCCCCGGGAGAAATTGACCTTTTTGCTGTGGAGTCGGGAATAGAACGCGGATGACGCGAATTTAGCTGATAAGCGCGGATTAAAATCTGCAGTTTCTGCATTCCACCTTTTGTTGTGCCGTTGACAGTATAGCACACCCCTACTGCTCTATTCCCAGCGGAAAGTGAAGACCGAAACCGCTGTGCCTACGGCCAGCATCCCGCCCAGGACGAGCAAAGCGGTGGTGTTCCACTGGCCGCCAAACCAGAGGTCCTGGAGCAGACGGACTACGTGGGTCAAGGGCAGCCACTGGGCCGCGGACTGGACGCCGGGGGGCATAATTTGCAGGGGCATAGCCGCGCCGGAGAGAAACATCATCGGGAAGAAGATGACCTGTCCCGCCACCTGGGCCACCCGGCTGGTGGGGGAGAGGCTGGCGATCACATAGCCGACCGCGATAAAGCTCAGGGCGGCGAAGGTGAAACCCGCAAAGAGTGCCGTCCACGAGCCGCCGAAGCGCAGACCGAAGGCCAGCCGGGCCACAACGACGAGCAGAATCATCCCGGTCAGAGCCACGGCAAAGTTGACCACCACATCGCTGATCAGATAGACGAGCGGGCGCATGGGTGTGGCCTGAAAACGGCGCAGCAGTTTCTGCTCACGGGCTGTGGCAGTGGCAATCGGAATCGTCATAAAGGCGACTGTGCCGATGAGCAGCGCGGCCAGGGCCGGTGTCTGGGCGTCGATGTAGCCGTAGACCGGGCTGAAGAAGGAACTGCCCGGTTCATTGCCCCAGATGGCCCCAAAGAGCAGCAGCAGGAGAACGGGGAAGGCCAGATTGAAGAAAAAGGCGACGGGTTCGCGCAGAAAGAGTTTGAACTGAACGAAAGTGAGCTTGGCCGCGGAGCGGAGGATTTTGGCTGGCCCGAAGTCTGTTACGGGCTGAAGGGCAGTAGTCATTGGGGTCTCCTCAATGGATCGATTTGGGACACAAGATAATCGGAAATTCTCCTGCGGAGGCGCGGAGTCGCAGAGAAAAACAGGTATCGAAATTTCAGTTGGCTGCATTCTGTGTCTTCAATTGATAGCGGCTGTGCAGCCAATAGAGCGTCACCAGTGCCACGGGTTTCAGGAAGTCCCAGTAGAGGATCGGCCCGGCGTTGTCCGCAGAAAAATTGCCGTTCTGGAGCATATCCGCGATATGGGTGAAGCCCGCACCCCAGGCGAAGATACTGGTGGCGATGATATAGGGCAGCCACCAGTCCCGCCGCCAGAAAGTAGCGTAGCCGAGGACGCCGATCGCCAGATTTGCCACGCCCACTTCGGTCTGGAAGGGATTGCCTGCGGGCCAGCCAATGGAAGCCGCCACCTGATCTGCCCAGACGGTATGCATAAAGAAGCTGATAATGCCGATGAAGCCGCCGACACCCGCCAGATAGATGAGCAGCGTCTCTACAACCGCGGGCCGGGAATAGTCGCCCCGCATCCGCAGATGGATGGCCGCGGAGCCAAGAATCGCCAACAGCCAGATGTAGACCTGATAGCCGGGAACGGAAGTGATTTGCTCGAACATTGGATGATTTCTCCTGGGAAAGTTTGGCAGGAATCGATATTGGGGTATGGGGATTCCGTCAGGATCATTCGCCGCGCCAGACAGCACCCCCTCCCCCCATATCTATTCCCGTATCTGCCGCCCGGTCAGATGGATGAATACATCCTCCAGGCTGGGCTGCTCGGTGCGCAGGTTTTGAAAGGAAATGCCTAGGCTCTCCAACTCCCTGACAACAACGCTGACCAGCCCGTCGGCTTTGCCATAAACTGTTACTTTCTGTCCGTTTTGAATGACGTCGCTGGCCTGGGGCAGGCCGCGCAGGCCGGCCAGATTCACCCGCTGATCGCTCTCAAAGATCACCCGGCTGTCCATTTCCAGAGAGCGGACCAGACTGGCCGGTCGGTCCAGAGCAATGACTTTGCCCCGGTCGATGATCGCCAGCCGGTCGCAGAGAGCCTCGGCTTCGTCCATAAAATGGGTGACCAGCACGACTGTCTTGCCCTGGGCGCGAATCTCCTGCACCAGTTCCCACGTGTTGCGCCGGGCCTGGGGATCGAGACCGGTGGTCAGCTCGTCCAGAAAGACGACTTCGGGATCGTTGAGCAGGGCCAGGGCAATAAAGAGCCGCTGCTTCTGCCCGCCAGAGAGATTGACAAAGGCCGTGTCCCGCTTCTCGGCCAATCCCCACTGCTCCAACAACGGCTGCCAGGGAACCGTGTGGGCGTAGAAAGAGCCGAAGAGGTCCAGCGCTTCCCACACCTTCAGACGGTCGGCCAGATTGGCCTGCTGCAACTGAATGCCCATGCGCTGGGCCAGGGCTGTGCGCTCCTGTTGTGGGTCCAGGCCCAATACCCGCACGCGGCCCCGGTTCGGCTGGCGCAGGCCGATGACGCTTTCCACAGTCGTCGTCTTGCCCGCGCCGTTGGGTCCCAGAATGCCGAATATCTCCCCCGGCTGCACCTGAAATGAAACGTCGTCCACGGCAACGGTTGTGCCATACTTTTTGCGTAGCTGTTCGACCTCAATAATCGGTTGCATTGGCATCTTTCCTGTTGGCTGGGAATGGTGAAAACTTGGCTGTGGTTGAATTGTAGGGGAGAAAAGCGCGGTCCGCATCGCCCCATCAGTGGAAAGAGGCGGGCGACAGGATGACCTGCGTATCAACCGATCGATGGATAGGAAAAATCGGGGTAACTTGCGTAATGTCGTGGGAATTACAGTTGACGCTTCCGCGTTCGTGTAGTATTCTTGCAGTGCTGCAAATCTTCGCGCACATTTATCTATACTCCATCAATCATCCAGGAATTACCCACGCGATGAGACCCGTTTCTTCTTCACATATCCGCTGGCAGAGGATCGCCCAGTTGGTCCTGGCCTTTGCTTTTCTGATGGGAGGGACGCTCCCCGCCTTTGCCAACGAAACCGTCCACGTCGTCAAACCGGGCGAAACCCTCAGCCAGATTGCCGAGGCCTACGGGACAACTGTTAATGTCCTGCGTTCTCTGAACAATCTGGGCGATGTCGATTTTGTCTGGTATGGCCAGCAACTGATTGTGGAATCGGACGAGACGCCTCTGCCCAGAGAATCAACGGTTGTCCAGACGATTGCCTATTATCAGGTACAGCCTGGCGATACCCTGACCGGCATTGCCAACGCCTATGGCATCGGTCTGGCCCATCTGGTCGAGCTGAATCGCATTTCGCCGGCGGGCCGGCTCTATTCCGGACAGACATTGGCCGTGCCAGCGCGGGATATCGGAGCGCCCAGGTCGGATGTAGAACTTAGCAATCTGCCGGTGCATATCGTCCAGGCCGGGGAGCACGTGGGCATTATCGCGGGCCTCTATGGGATTTCGGTCGATGCTCTGGTGCGGACGAATGGCCTGGCTGACCCCAGCCTGATTGTGCCCGGCCAGAAGTTGCGCATCCCCCCTGTCACAGCAGAGTCTGTCGAGCCGGCAGCGCCCGCCTATCACCACCACACCACCTTTCCCACCACCACCGAGAAATGGATTGATGTGGACCTGAGCGAGCAGCGGGTGGTGGCCTACGAAGGCACAACACAGGTCAATGCCTTTATCATTTCCTCTGGCCTGCCTGGCACCCCCACTGTCACCGGTACATTCCGCATCTGGGCCAAAGTGCCTGTGCAGGATATGTATGGCGGCAATCGGGCGGCGGGCAATTACTACTATTTGGAAGACGTGCCCTGGGTACAGTATTTTTATGCAGACTACGCGTTTCACGGCACAACCTGGCACGCCAATTTTGGCAGACCTGCCAGCCGGGGTTGCATTAATATGAGCCCCGCGGATGCGGAATGGCTCT
Organism: Caldilineaceae bacterium; assembly: GCA_019637685.1. Lineage (GTDB taxonomy): Bacteria > Chloroflexota > Anaerolineae > Caldilineales > Caldilineaceae > JACQGT01. Next base: position 32,411 of record JAHBVF010000019.1, read on the forward strand.
TTGATTGGGCTGCGCCGGAAGCACCCGACGCGGGCTGGCTTTTCAGCGATGGCGATAATCCGGGTACACTGGTTGTGGTACACGAATAATTCGGTAATCCTGCCACATCCCCCGCTTGTGACGTGCAAAAGGAAAGATAGTAATGAGGAAACAAATCAGAGTCGTTCTGCTTGGCTTGCTAATGGCGCTTTGTACTGGGGGGATGACTCTCTACGCGGCGGATTCGACCCCGCCCCGTCCGATTGATGTGATAGGTGACGCTGCGAGTCCATCACTCCTGCCCCCCTTGCCCTTTGCCAAAGCGTCGATGGATCTGCCCCGCTTTCATAAAGAGAAGGCGGAAGTCAAGCGTTCCCAACAATCTCTGCCCGAGGCAAAGGTGGAAGAAGAAGAGAGCATCAGCAGCCCTGTCCAACTGGCCGCACCGACGATAGAATCGGTTGAGGAGGCCCGCAGCAACGGGCAGAAGTGGATCGAAGTCAATCTGACCGAACAGAAGACCTATGCCTGGGAAGGCGACCAACTGGCCGGCGAATTTCTGATCTCCAGTGGATTGCCCGGCACACCCACTGTACAGGGTGTTTTCCGCATGCGGGTGCGCACCCGCAGCCAGACAATGAGCGGGGGAGACCGGGCCGCGGGAACCTACTACAGCCTGCCCAATGTGGAATGGGTGCAATATTTCTATGCGGATTACAGCTTCCACGGAACCTATTGGCACAACAATTTTGGCCACCCCATGAGCCACGGCTGCGTGAATATGACCAACGAAGACGCCGAATGGCTATTCCGCTGGTCCATGCCCGAATATGCGGGCGAGACCCGCTGGCTCAGCGCCACCGAAGACAACGCGCTTCTGGTCTATATCCACGAATAAACAATCTGTCAACCACTCACAAAGCAACGAAATCCTTATGGCACAACGCAGCCGATCCAAAACAGCCACCGCCTCTCGTCCCAGCCGCCAGGAGCTGCGCGAGATTGCGGCCAAGCGCCAGCGTAACAGCAATCTAATGCTGATTGGTGGTGGAATTGTCCTGGCCCTCATCGTCGGACTGATCCTCTACGCCAATTTCAAGTCCAGCCAACCGGTGGGCGAAGAACAATCTCTGCCCACCCTGGGAAATGTTCACATTGCCCAAGGCAGCACATCGCCCATTGAATACAACAGCACACCGCCCACCTCCGGTCCCCACTATCCGGGGCTGGCTCCCTGGGCCATCTACCGGGAGCCGATCCCCTATGAACAGTTGATCCACAACCTGGAGGACGGCGGCGTTGTCATCTATTACCAGTGCGAGGACGAATGCCCGGAACTGGTGGACCAGTTGGATGCCTTCGCCCGTCCGCTGATTGCCGCGGGCCGTCATTTGGTGGTGGTGCGCAATGATCCTGCCTGGATGGGTGATGCGGGATCGGTCACACCTTTGCACAAGGATATGGGCGCCCGGATTGCCCTGGTGGCCTGGCAGCGCATCGATAAATTCGACGAATTCGATGAGGCCCGCATCCGGGCCTTCTTTGAACGCTACGAAGGCATTGATCACCACGCGGGGTAATATTCAATCATTGATGACAACAAAGCAGCCCCGGCCATATTGAATGGCCGGGGCTGCTTTGTTAAATGACCGGATAGCAGTGTCAATGCAGGCGCAGATTCTGCTCAGCTTTCCATCGACTGTGCAAAAACCAGGTTGCTATCCACCGCTGGGCTATAGTAACCGGAACCAGCGCAGGCCCGGCAGAGAGTCTGACCGCCCACCCACACCTCCCGCTCGTTGATAATTTCCTCGCCGCAGCGCTCGCAATCCACACGCACAATCGGCCGGCTCACAATCTGCGCCACAGGGGTCGTCAGGCTCACCGGCTGGATAACGAGCAGTTCGGCGTCGGGCATCACCTGATAGGCCTGCAACTGGGCAAAATAGTGGCGACGCTCGCCAGGGGCATAGGCGTAGGCCCGGTCTCGCACGTCCAGCCGGGGGGCCACCCGCACGGCCCGCTCGCTCTTCACATCCACAAAGACGGCGGCAATTTTGCCATAATCCTCCAGACGCAGGGTGCGGTGACCCATTGTGCAGCCGGTGGCAACTTCCACACCGTCGGCAAAGCAGCCATCGCTTTCCACAAAAACGAGCAGCCGCTTGTCCGTGCGGGGGAGGTCCAAATCCAACGCGCGGCCACCGGCCAGACCCATGCGCGCGCCGAGTACCTGACGCGGGCAGAGATGGCTGTGGCGGGCCGAGGACGCGGCCAATATAGCCGACAAGTTGTGAGAAAACACAGGTGGCTCCTTTCCAAGTCAGACGCCGGCCTGAATAGCGGGCGTCGTCGGGAGGTCGCGTCGTTTCCAGCCGCGGCCCTGGCAGAAATTGTTTCCTGCGTCCTCGCACGGGCGAGGCGGCGGATCGACCCTGGCCGTAGCTGTAGGCCGGTCCGCTCGGAGTGGGTTTGGTTGTACAGAAGCCGAGTTTCTTCCGAGAGACTCAGTGTCTGATGGTCTGCTGATTATACCCTCTGCGTGCGTTCTGGCAACTGTAGAGCCAGGCAGGTTGTGGGCTGGTCAGGTGGCTGGAGAAGACGGGGACAGCTTTAGCGGGCGATTAGCCGCCGGGCATTGCCCGCGTAAATCTTCGCCAGCACATCTTCGGCCAGCCCCAGCCCGTTGAGAAATTCCTGCAAGCGGTTGTCAAAATTGTCCCGCCCGTAGAGCATTCGGTCCTGAAATTCCAGCAGAAAGTCCCGGCCAAAGGCTGCGTCGCGGCCCAGCGCATTGAGCGCGGAGCCAGCCGACAGGTCCGCCCATAGATTGGGATAGCGGCGCAACATCTCCACTGCCTGGCCGCCGGGCAGGACCGGCCCACTGGGATACGGCTCTTTATCGTACAGATCACCGCCAGAGATATGCGCCCAGAAGCCCGGCGCATGGCCGATAAAAATCGTTTGGGGACAGGCGGCTACCGCCCGTTCAAAGGCGTCGATGCCGCCCCCATACCACCAGTTGGGCCGGGGATAGGTGTGGCCTGTCTCGAATTCGTAGTCGATGTGGACAGTGACTGGCAACCCTTTCTCGCCACAGAACCGAAAGAGGCGCAGCGCGTCCGGGTTGTCGTACATCATCCGCAGTTTGATCTCCCCGCAGACCCGCACGTTGTACAGATCAATGGCCGCGGCCAATCGGTCGATGGCGTCGGGCCGGCGAGGGTCGGGCGCGAAGCCCAACACAAAACGATCCGGCGCGGCCTGGGCATAGCGCAGGCAGGCTTCAAAGGGGACGGGATAGCCCCGGCTGTCGGCCATCATCACCCGGTTGTAGACCGGCGGGTCATATTCATCCGCGGGGGCCTCCCAGGAGAGCAGCCACGTCTGACGAATCGTGTAGGCGTCCATATTGGCGAGGAAACGGGAGAGGTCGTGGCCGTGCCAGTCCGGGTGGTTGTGGGCGTCGATGATTTCCATGGACGGATAGCTTCCTTTGTGATTTACAGGTATTGGTTCGATGGGCAATTATTCGCTATCAAATTTCCAGCGCGACGCCATACTTCTCCGACACTTCCTTCAAATCAGCGACCGTCGCAGCAGTCAGGGGAATGCCGTCCCGTGTGCGCTGCTGTTCGGTTTCGTGTTCGATCTCCCCGGCCACATAAATGCGCGCCTGCCCCTTTTCCTTCGGCGCGGCGTGGATGGCTTGAATCATCGCATCCATTCCCCGCTTAAAGCTCTCCACCGGACGAAAGGCGTCAATACGGATCGCGCCGAAGAAATGGCCGTCCCCGCTCTGTTTGTACCCGTTGAAGGCCTTCTCGTCTCCGTCGTGGCCGTCGTCCCAACCGCCGGAGAGAACAGCCGAGAGTGTAGCCACCATCATGGACAGGCCATAGCCTTTGTGCCCCCCATGCGCGCGGTCGCCGCCCAAAGGCCACATTTTGTGCAACAGTTGGGCGTCCGCGGTGGGTTCGCCCGCATCGGTCATCCCCCACTGGGCCGGCACAGGCAGCCCATTTTCCCGGTGCAGGGCCACCCGGTTGTAGGGAGCGATAGAAGTCGCCATATCCAGCAGCCAGGGGGCTTCGTCCTGGGTGGGGAATGCAACGGCAATGGGATTGGTGGAAAACATGGGCTTCGTGCCAAAAGTGGGCAGCACGCCGATCTCCGCGCCCTGGCCGTTGAAATAGCCGGTCAAGCAAATCCCGATCATATCCCGTTCCAGCGCCATGGCCGGATAATAGCCGGCCGCGCCCAGGTGAAACGAGTTGTGCATTGTCACAAAAGCCATCCCGCTCTGCTCGGCTTTGTCCATAGCCAGACGCATGGCCCAGCAGGCCGCGGCCAACCCCAATCCCCCATCCCCGTTCACCCGGGCCGAGACCGGCGTCTCGTGTTCAATGGAAAAGGTGGCGTTGGGGTTGAACATGCCAGCCTCCAGCAGCCGCAGATAAATCAGCTTCAGATTGCGCACGCCGTGGGTATCCACGCCCCGTCGGCTGGCCCACAACAACACATCCGCGCCGTCGGCCGCGTGTGCGGGCGAAAAACCAACCCGCTCGAAGACTTCCTTTGTGAATGCGTGCAAAGTCTGTGCGGGGAGTGCCGTCACGTATTCCATCGCTGCTTCCATCGCTGCTTCCATTGCTCTTTTCTCCGTTGTGGTGAGGGGTTCAGGGGTGCAGAAAACAATGCCCTTAGGGGATGTCGAATGATTTGAGAAAGGCCACACAGTCGGGTGCCTGGGCTGGGGACAATCCGTGCAGCACCACTGGGCCGTCAAATCCACTACCGCGCAGCAGGTGAATGTAGTAGCAGTAATCGAGCAGGCCAGTGCCCGCGGCCACATTGCCCGCGGCACCGTCACGGGTCAGGTCTTTGGCGTGGGCCAGGCCGATGTCGTCGCCCAGCAGAGCGAAGGCTTCGTCCAGAATTTCCCGTTGGCGGGGCAGTGTACCCGCGGGGAAGACATTCGCGCCGTCCATCACAATCGTCAGCCGGGGTGAGCGCAGTTCGTCCAACAGGCGGCGGGCGGCCTGGGGCGAAGCAACCACATTGGCGACTTCCGGCTCGATGCCCAGACGAATATCGTAGGTGTCGGCAATGGCAATGGCCCGCTCCATTGTGGCGCGCATATCCGCCCAGGCTTCCGCTGTGTGGTTGTCCGGGTGATGTCGCCACATGGATTCTGTGCTGCGGGTTCCTGTGCAGAGAGTGAGCAGATCTGTGCCAAAGGCGTGGGCGCTGGCAGCCAACACGGCCAACCGGCGCAGCCCCGTCTCCCGCGCTGACGGGTCGGGATGGGCCATATTGAAAGTGGCCGAAAGCGAGGCCATCCACTGGCCTCGCGCCAGCAGCGCCTCCCGAGTCTGAATAATTTGCTCCGGGGAAATGGCGTCGGGCATAGAGGGCAGGCCCAGGCAGAGCGCGTCGTAGGAGACTGCCCGCACGCTCAGCTCGGCTATCTGATCCAACACCCCTTCCACGTCGGGCGCGTCGTCATTTGGTTTCAGAAAAGTTGTGGCAAAGATACCGATTTGCATAGGAGTCCTCCCAGAAGGGGCGAGAGTCGGATTGCGGTCGTGTCATTCGCATCTCGCATCTCGCATCTCGCATCTCGCTACACCAGCGCCTGATAGACTGTGCGCTGGAATTGGGTGGTCACCGGATAGTAGCCGGAAGGCATAAATTGGGTCATAAAGATACCGATGATCTCCTCTACCGGATCGATCCAAAAGACGGTTGTAGCCGCGCCGCCCCAGCCGTACATCCCCGGCGAACCCAGTCGCCCGGACGCGGCCTGGTCCACCAGCACCTTTACACCCAGGCCAAAGCCCGCGCCGGGATCGGGCACAGAGACAGCAATGGGGACGAGTTCGGGCGGCAGGTGGTTCATTGTCATCAGTTCCACAGTCTTGCGTCCCAAAATCCGCGCGCCGTCCAGCACACCGCCATTCAGCAGCATCTGGCAGAAACGCAAATAGTCGCCAGCGCTGGCCACCAGTCCACCGCCGCCGGAAAGGAATACAGGCGGTTTGGCAAAACGGCTGGTGGCCGGGGCCTCCATCAATATTGCTTTTCCATCATTTGTTGCCGACGCGCCACCGTCGGCAACAAATCCACTGCTGTTGGGCAGAGTATAGCAGGCTGAAAAGCGGTCGATCTTTTCGGGCGCGACATGAAACGCGGTGTCGGTCATCCCCAAGGGGCTGAAAATGTGGCGCTGGAGAAACTCGTCCAGACTTTCACCCGACCAGACCTCCACCAGCCGCCCCAGCACATCTGTGGCAAAGCTGTAGCGCCAAGCCTGCCCCGGATGATAGACCAGCGGCAGCTTCGCCAGCATATCCACGCCTTCGGCCAGGCTGTATTGACGCTGATCCATTTTGGCGTCCCGATAGGCCTGATCCACCGGCGTGTCGTGATGCCAGCCGTAGCTGAGACCCGCGGTGTGGCGCATCAAATCCCGCACAGTTGGGGGGCGTTCCGGGCGGACCAGCCGCATTCCGGTCATGTCCATCCCCGCGCAGACCTGCACATCGGCAAAGGCGGGCAGAAAGTTGGCGATGGGATCGTCCAGCAGAAAGTGGCCGTCCTCGAAGAGCATCAGCGCGGCCACACTGGTGATGGGTTTGGTCATGGAATAGATGCGGAAGAGGGTGTCCAGCGTCATCTCCGCGCCGGCCTCCCGATCCCGCTGGCCGTAGTCGTCGAAGTAGACGACCTGCCCCCGGCGGGAGACCAGCGACACAGTCCCGGCCAGTTTGCCGCCGTCCACATAGCCGCGCATAAGATCGCCGATGCGTCCCAGACGGGTGGCGCTGAATCCGACCTTTTCCGGGGCTACAATTTCGATGGGGGTCATTGGGTTTCTCCTGTAAAAATTATGGATCTAACCGCGTATGGGAGATCCGAGAAGCAATAGTTGGCAGCCTATCTATTATCCGGGAGAGCGGGGGAGATTGCAAGCTGAAATCAGGCAGGAGTCTCCGTTGCAGCTTGCGTCAAAAGTGAAGGATGGGTACACTCTTAACACATTTCCACAATTCGCCATCACCCACTTCCCAGAGGAAGCCTCTCAATGAGCGAACCCTTTGTCATCCCCAGCCCGACCTCCGACCCCTATGCGCTGGAGGCCGATTCCCAGCGCCAGCCCGGTGTGCTCCAGAGCAGGGTGGCCCGGCACGAATGGCGCAGCGAGGCTGGAAACAAAGTTATTCGACTACAGAAGTTCGACTTTTCAGAAAAGTCGAACCTCTACGCCCAAAAACTTTGTTGACGCTGCAATTACGTCTATGTTCCGGCCCAATGCACGGGCAAGGAAGCCGCGGCAGCGATGATTTTTCAGGACGGCGCGCGCAGATTTCGCCGTCCGCGGTCTGCCGTCCATCATCACTCACCTACACAAAATGGAGCAACCCCACAATGACCGAACCGTCCCCTCTTCTGCGCCACGTCGTCTTATTCAAATTCAAAGACGAGACGACACCCGAACAGATCGCCGAAATCGAAAACGCCTTCCGCGCCCTGCCCAGCCAGATCGACGCCATCCACAGCTTTGAGTGGGGCACGGATGTCAGCGTGGAAGGCATTGCCCAGGGCTATACCCACTGCTTTTTCCTTGGCTTTAAGAGTGAGGCAGACCGGGCCATCTATCTGCCCCACCCCGCGCACAAAGCCTTTGGGCAGCTTCTTCGCCCCCACAAAGAACAGGTGCTGGTGCTGGACTATTGGAGCCAGACATAACGGCACGGGGTGATGCGTGAAATGTGAGATCGCCGTTTGCCTTCACATTGCACGCATCACCCCTCCACTGCTTCATTCTTGCGTCCCCTCCTCCTGCCCTCCCATCTCTTCTTTACCGGTTAACCTCGTTCTGGAATTTCCCCGCGTTCCGGTGTATGATAGGGGAATTGTTCCGCTCTCACACCTGCAAAGAGTCCCTCAATGGCTGAAAAGCACGATCCCTACGCCGCCTTTCGCATTTCCGACTACCGCATTTACGTCATCGGCTGGCTGGTTGCCCTGATGGGAACCCGCATCCAGACTGTTGCCATTTCGTGGGAGATGTATCAGCGCACGGGTCAGGCCCTTTCCCTGGGGCTGGTCGGGTTGACACTGGCCATTCCCACAATGCTCCTGGCCTTGCCCGCTGGCTATCTGGCCGATCGTTTCGAGCGGCGCAAGCTGGTGATGCTCAGCCTGGCCGGGATGACGCTGACCTCGCTGGGGCTGGGCTATTTGTCCTACACCCACGGCTCCACAACGCTGATGTATGTGATGCTCTTTTTGGATGCCACCGCGATTGTGCTGGGCCGCCCGGCGCGCACGGCCATGCTCCCGCAGATTGTGCCGCGGGAAGTCTTCCCCAACGCGGTGACGTGGAACACCACAATGATGCAACTGGCCTCTGTGATTGGCCCGGCCCTGGGCGGTGTGGTGATCGTCTACAACGTCTCCGCGTCCTATGTGATCTGCGCGCTCGGCTCGCTCTTTTTCATCGCTATTTTGACCCGTCTGCACTACCGGCCCGGCCCTCGCCCCAGCCAGCCCCGCAATCTGTCCACACTGTTGCAGGGCGTGCAGTTCGTGTGGGACGAACGCATCCTGCTCACACTGATGTCCCTGGACCTCTTTGCTGTGCTGTTGGGCGGCGCGGTCTATCTGTTGCCCATCTTCGCCACGGATATTCTCAAGGCGGGCGCGGCGGGCTATGGCTGGCTGCAAGCCGCGCCCGCGGCCGGCTCTGCCCTGATGGCAATTTCGCTGGTCTATCTGCCGCCCATGAGAAAAGCGGGCCGGGTTCTGCTGGTTGCCATCGCCGGTTTCGGTCTGGCGACAATTGTCTTTGGTTTCTCCACCTGGTTTCCCCTCTCCTGGGCCATGCTCTTTCTCACCGGCGCGCTGGACAACATCAGTATGGTGGTGCGCCAGACACTGACCCAACTGCTCACGCCGGACGAAATGCGGGGGCGGGTCTCGGCGGTGGGCAGCATTTTTGTGGGTGCATCCAATGAACTGGGCGGGCTGGAATCGGGTGTGGTGGCCCAATATTTCGGGCCAGTCGTTTCGGTGGTGAGCGGTGGCATCGGCACACTGCTTGTGGTGACGGCTGCCGCGCTGCTCTCGCCCCGGCTGCTGGCTATTGACAAATTGAACGAGACAAAGCCGGAGAAGGCAGGCTAGACGTGGCCAGTGAAAAGTTGCAAGCGACAAGCGAGTGGAGCCTGCACGGGCTGCTGATTGGGCTGATGATTCCCATTGGGATGACGACGCTCAATATGTCTATGTTCGGCGTGGCCCTGCCTGCCATCCGGGATTCCTTTGGGATTGCGCCAGATGTAGTGGCCTGGATTTCCACGGCATATAGCCTGCCTTTCGTCGTCTTTATGCCCCTCTATGGCAAATTGGGCGACGGGCTGGGCAAGGACAAACTTTTTCTAGGCGGGATCGCTCTCTTCAGCCTCGGCTCGCTGCTCTGCTTTTTCGCCAATGGCCTGAACCTGCTGCTGGCAGGCCGTGTACTGCAGGGCATCGGCACAGCAGGTATCAATCCCCTCTGTCTGGCGATTATTGCCGACGCCTTCCCCGCGGATCAGCAGGGCAAGGCGATGGGCACGTGGAGTTCGGTGGGGCCGGGCGCGTCTATGTTGGGTCCGCTGTTGGGCGGCTTTGCGGTGGACTATCTGGGCTGGAACTATATTTTCCTGATGAGTATTGTGGCGGCCATTATTGCCTTCTATTTTGTCAACCGCCACATTCCCAGCCTGCAAGAAAAGCGCCCCCCTGGTTTCCTGCGAGAATTTGACTGGCTGGGCGTGCTGCTGCTGGGCGGCTTTCTCATCTTTCTCATCTTTTACCTCTCCAGCCGGGCGCTGACCGGTGTGGAACCCTTGCGGGACTGGCGACTGCTGGCCGCCACAATCTTCTGTGGGGTGGCCTTCTGGCAATGGGAGAAGCGGGCCAAAACCCCGATTGTGAATCTACAACTGTACGCCATTAAAAATTTTGGCACATCCTCCTTCGCAGGGGGTCTGCGTATGTTTGTGATGGGCAGTATGGGTTTCCTGAAAGTCCTCTACCTGGCCGACATCTACGGGTTGGATGCGACGGGCCTGGGCCTCTTCACCACAGTCTATGCCGGCGCGATTTTGGCCACCACCCGGCTGGGCGGGCAATTGGCCGACGGCCGCTATGCCCGGCGGGTGCTGCTTATCTCTTTTGCTATGCAGTTTGTGATGCTGGCCGGATTGGCTTCTATCACCCTGCCCGCCTGGGCGGCTATGGGGCTAATGCTCGGCCAGGGCATCGGCGCGGGGTTGGCCCTGGCTTCGTTGCATCGCATTGCCATGCGCGATGTGCCCAGCACAGAAACCAGCTCTGCGGCCGGCCTTTATAGCACAGCCCGTTTCGCTGGCAGCACCTTCGGCGCGGCCATAGCCGGGGTTTCTTTGCAGCAGGCGGAATTGATTATGCCCCAGGCCGGGGCCTATCAATTGGTCTTTGGATTGGTGGCCGCATCCTGCCTGGTGAGTCTGGTGGTTTCGTGGCGGATGAAAAAATAATCGACAATTTGTGAAATATTCCACTTGACGCAATCGCCCTCCCAATCTATAATTCCTTCGACAAGCCATCCTAAGCCGCAGGTTGCCCGGAAAAGCGCCCGAAAGTTGCATTTCCGCCCGTGCTACGGTATAGTGATGGCGTTTCCCTGCACAAAAGGGCTATCCCTGTGCAGGTGGACCGGTATCAAATCCGGTGTATGATGACGCAATGCATCTGATAAGGACCCAGACAATGGCGACAGTTTCACCCAGTTTTCCCGAAGTCAAGCAAGAGCAACTGAAACCCTATCTTCACGACTCGATTGAGGTTCCTGATGAGTTGCAGGCCAATGTCCTGGTGACCACCCTGGACAAAGTCTACAACTGGAGCCGTAAGTCGTCCATGTGGCCCCTGCTCTTTGGTCTGGCTTGCTGCGCGATTGAAATGATCGCCACCGCGGCCAGTCGTTACGATCTGGCCCGTTTTGGCATGGAAGTCATGCGCCCCAGTCCCCGTCAGAGCGATCTGATGATTGTCTCTGGAACGGTGACAAAGAAAATGGTTCCTGCCATTGTGCGCATCTATAACCAGATGGCCGAGCCTCGCTATGTCTTGGCGATGGGTGCGTGTGCCACTGGTGGTGGCCCTTTCAAAGAGGGCTACAATGTGGTCAGCGGCATCGACAAGTACATCCCGGTGGATGTCTATGTCCCCGGTTGCCCTCCCACCCCAGAAGCGCTCATCTACGGTCTGCTCAAAGTCCATGACAAAGTGGAACGCCAGAGTATTTTCACCGTCCCCTGGTATCGCAAAGATCAGTCCGGGTTTGTGCCGGTTCCCCGGTTGGGGCCGGACATTTTTGACCCTCGCCAGGTGGAATTGATCAAAGAGACGACGATGAAGAAGCCGGTGGCCGCGAGCGCGACAACGGCGGGCGACAGTGGCACAGCAGCCCACGCCGCAGGTCCCAAAGCTGTTTCGAGCAAGGCCAGAGCAATGATGGAAGAGGCCAAGCGCCGGGCCGCGGCCAAAAGAGCCGGATAATATTCGTTATTAGGTATTTCTGAGTGGTGATGAACCCTCGCGGCTATACCGATAACAAATATCCAATACCTATGATATTGCAGAGAGGGAAGCTATGAGCGCTACTCTGGTGGCAGAAGCCCCGGAACAGACCGGGACTCTCGCCGATACACTGCCCGGCGTGCTGGGCACCACATCGGAAGATACAGATAAAGCCTATTTGGTTGCAGCCGACAAAATTTTGGACGCACTGACCTATCTGCGCGACACAGAGGCATACGACCTCCTGTCCAGCGTCACCTGTGTGGACTATCAGGGCTACAACGGCAAGCAGCGCAAAGATATCTCCGAGCGCTTCGATATGGTCTACCACCTCTACAGCACGAAAAAAGGTGGCGGCCATATTGTGCTGCACGTGCCGGTTCCCAGCAACGACACAGTTGCTTCGGCCACCGGTGTCTTCCCCGGTGCCAATTTGCAGGAGCGGGAAGTCTACGACCTTTACGGTATCAAATTTGAGGGCCATCCTAACCTGCGCCGCATTCTGCTGTGGGACGGTTTCAGCGGCCACCCCATGCGCAAGGATTGGAAAGAAGCCTATTTCGACGAGGAAACCAAGCCCTTCCGCAGCCGACACCCCAAAGGCAGCTATGAATTTCACGAGGACAAACTGCCCTGGGGCAAGAATGCCACCTATCCCGCGGGCTGGGACCCGGACTCCTGGCAGGCCCCCGTGGCCTATGTGCCGGTAAGCCAGGCGCCTAAGCACAACGGAGGGGCTTCATTGGACACGGAGAGTATCGTCGTCAATCTTGGCCCCCACCATCCCAGCACCCACGGCGTGTTCCGAATGCTCACTCGTATTGAGGGTGAAACAATTCTGGCCCTGGAGCCAGAGATGGGTTATCTGCACCGCAATCACGAGAAGATTGGCGAACGCAACACCTATCTGATGAATATGCCCTTCACCGACCGTCTGGACTATCTGAACTCCATGAGCAACAACTGGGGCTATGCTCTGGCCGTGGAGAAGTTGACAGGCATCGAAGTGCCGGAACGGGCCGAATATATCCGGGTGATTATGGCCGAGTTCACCCGGATTGTGAACCACACCTGGTCCATTGGCTTTATCCTCAACGATTTGGGCGCGCTGCAAACCCCGGCGCTCTATGCCATCGAAGAGCGGGAAATGATTCTCGACCTCTTCGAGGAGGTCTCCGGGGCACGGCTAATGTGCAACTATCTGCGCTTTGGCGGTGTCGTGCGTGACCTGCCCGAGGGTTGGCTGACAAAAGCCCGCTATCTGGCCAACGACCGTCTGCCCCGTGCCCTGGACGAACTGGACCGGATGCTCACGGACAACGAGATTCTAATGGCCCGTGGCCGGGGCGTGGGTTATCTGCCCGCCGAGGCGCTGATTTCCCTGAGCGTTTCTGGCCCAATGATTCGGGCCGCGGGTCTGGCCTATGACATTCGCAAAGCCGAACCCTATGGCGTCTACGACCGGTTCGATTTTGACATTCCCACCCTGCCCCACAGCGACATCTACGACCGCTATTACATTCGCCTGTTGGAGGCCCGTCAGAGCGTGCGCATTTTGCAGCAGGCCCTGGCCGACATCCCCGGCGGCGAAACAGTTGGCGGCGGCGACTATGCCTCGACCACATTGAGCCAGGGCTTTGGGACAATTATGGGCGGCAAAGGCGGCTACACTCTGCGCCCACCAGAAGGAGAAGCATATGCACGCGTGGAATCACCCAAAGGTGAACTCGGTTTCTATGTCGTCAGCGACAGCAAGCCAAACCCCTGGCGGTATCACGTGCGCAGCCCTTGCTACATCAATCTGAACGCATTGGGACCAATGAGTGTTGGCTATAAACTGGCTGATGCGGTGGTGATTTTGGGCGCAATCGATATTGTGTTGGGCGAAGTAGACCGATAAATTTGGCTATTTGTAAAAGGCAACAGCAGATTGGCGGCTGGTTGCTCTTCGCAAATAGCCGATTACCGATAACTCGTACTTCTTAAATCGGGAGTCAAGCTATGTTTGGGACAGGATTACTAAAAGGTCTGGGCGTTACGCTAAAGCATACCCTGGAAACCTTTGCGGATGATCGGAACAAAGTTCCCGATCGCTATCGGGATAGCATTGAACTGGGCCACGGGCGGCGTATCATCAACCAGCCCATCGACCAGGAAGGTCTGCTGACCATCCAATATCCCGAAGAGAAGCGACAACTACCCGAGCGCTTCCGCTATATTCCCATGCTGATCTGGGATTCGGAAAAGAACGAAGACCGCTGTACAGCCTGTGGCATCTGCGCCAAAGTTTGCCCGCCCATGTGCATTTGGATTGTGCGGGACGCGGACGCCAACGGCAAGCCTATCACCCGGCCTGCCGAATTTTACATTGACGCCGCGGTCTGTATGAGTTGCAGCTTCTGCGTCGAATTCTGTCCCTTTGACGCCATTAAGATGAACCACGACTACGAATTGGCTGTCTTCGATCGCTATCCCCAGCTCGTCTACGATATGGAAGAGCTGACCGTTCCGCTGGAGTATTACGCGGCCCTGTGGCCCGCCCAATACAGCGCGGAAGAGGAAAAGCGCCGCAAGGACGAGGAAGAGAAAAAGGCTCAGGAAGAGGCCAAAGCCAAGGCCGCAGCCGCCAAAGCCGCAGCCGCCGCGGCCGCACCCGCTGCTCCGGCGGGTGAACGCAAGGCCACCAGTGCGGAAGAACTGAAACGCAAGGCCCAGGAACGGGCCGCGGCCAAAGCCGCGGCCGCCAGCGGTGATGGCGAAAGTGCCCCTGCCGCCAGTGACGGGGAAGCCGACGCCAAGAAGGCCCGTATGGAAGAATTGAAACGCAAAGCCCAAGAACGGGCGCGCCAGCGGAAAGCTGAGGCCGGCGAATAGCCGGGGATAGACGCGTCGTTTCACCGGTTACGACTGATTCCTGACAGAGGACAAGAGAGATATTAGATTGTCAGAGGCCAGGCTCACCGGTGTGAGTCTGGCCTTTTTTGTTTTGTTGACAAGACCTGCCAGGTTTTCCGAAACCTGGCAGGTCTGAATCGTGGAAAGGGGGAAGGTATGGGTGTCAAACTGACCTATTACGGCCACTCGACTTTTGTGATCGATGCCGACGGCACGAAGATTGTGGTCGATCCCTTTTTTGCACCCAATAATCCGCTGGCGCCTGCCCATGTGACCGCTGAAACCATTGAGGCCGACTTTATGCTGTTGACCCACGGCCACGGGGATCACGTGGCGGATGCCGTGGCGATTGCCAAACGTACGGGCTGCCTGGTCATCAGCAATTTTGAGATAGTCGAGTGGATGGCAGCCCAGGGCGCGGCCAACGGCCACGGCATGAACACCGGAGGGGCCTACAATTTCCCTTTTGGCCGTCTGAAATCAGTGGTGGCTTTGCACAGCAGCACAATGCCAGACGGCACCAGTGGCGGCCATCCCAACGGCGCGATTATTAATTTCAACGACGGCACTGATATCTATTTTGCCGGAGACACCGCCCTGACCTACGATATGCGGCTCATCGGCGAGGCAGGCGGTGTGGATGTGGCTGTGCTGCCCATTGGCGACAACTTCACAATGGGGCCAGACGACGCCATACTGGCTGCACAGTTCGTCAAGGCCAAACGGGTGATTCCTTGTCATTTCAACACATTTCCGCCCATCCGTCAGAACCCGGACGACTTTGCCGACAAGCTGACCGACGAGGGGATTGAATGCACAGTGTTGGAGCCGGGGGAAGAATTTGTGATATGAGGTGGTGGACATTTGATACTTTGTAGCGAAAAGGTTACTGCTCACTATCAAATATCCCCAATACCAATACCCGTTCAGGAGTGAAGTATGGGAACAGCATTGACTGTCATTGCGTTATTGATTGGCTTGAGCGGGCTGGTCTATGCGTGGCTGGTGCGCCAGGACCTGGACAAGGCCACCCGAAGGCTGGACCGTTACAACCGGGCGCTCTATGACGCCAACGATCAGATCCGCAAGTTGGAAGAACGCCAGGCCGCGACTTTCGCTGAGCTACGCGCCGCGATTGCCCGCAGCAGTGGCACAGCCGCCTTTCGCCCGGCAATGACCGTGCGGGAAAGCTACGCCCTCCACCCCCAGGCCCAGGAGATTCTGGCCGCTTATCACATGGGCGGATGCAGCAGTTGCGCGGTAGAGATGGACGATACACTTGCCCAGGTCTGTGTCAACGCGGGGATTGATACGGAGCAAGTGATTGGAGACCTGAATATCCTTTTGAATGGACAGCAGGCGAGCAACGGCTCTATGCAGGGAACCCAGCGGGTAAAATTGCCCAATTTGTCTTTAGAATACTAGTGTTTTGTGGACTGACGTACGCCTGTCAGGGGACAGCGTATGTGTTGGAAGAAAGAGAGAATAGACCAAATGGAGCTGACTGACCAGCAACTCAATGCAAAAGCAGAGCTACTTTTTCCTGCCCGGCTGATTCCTGTGCTACGGGACTTGCGGGGCGAGATGTGGGCACAACTTGTCGATCGGGTGGCAGCACTTCCCGATACACACCCGGACAGTCTCGCCTTTGTGCTGATGATGGTGGAATTGGGCGACTGTATGAAGTGCCATAGCAACTATTACAAATTTTTGCGCGGCTGCGCGCTCTGCTCTATCCAGACAATTCAATCCTTCAAAGGGACAGACGCAGAGCTGATGTGGCGTTATCACAAGGCGCAGGATGAAATTGACCGCTATCTCGGCACGGGAAGTTTGTCCCTCGCGGCCTGACGATCCACGCCAGGGCGATTCAGAGCCAGCGCCTGCGGGCGCTGGCTTTTCATTTCAGCAAAAATCTCCTGGCAGGCCCGTATCGGTCCAGGTGACTTTTGGGAAAAGAACCCATGAAAATTGCTATTATTGGGGGGGGCATTGCCGGTCTAGCCGCGGCCTATGACCTGGCCCAAAGCGACCGTCACACCATTCATATCTATGAAGCTGGCGCACAGGTTGGCGGTCTGGCCACAGGCTTTCGGGGCAGGGCCGAGTGGGCGTGGCCGTTGGAACGCTTCTATCATCACCTCTTCACCAACGACGACGCTATCATCGGACTGACAGAAGAAATCGGCGCCAGCGATCTGTTGGAAATTCATCGGCCCACAACAGTCATGCACTATCAGGGCACCAACTATCCCTTTGATACACCTGTGCGCCTGCTTCAATTTCCCCATTTGCCCCTGCACACAAAAATCCGTATGGGCGCGGTACTGGCTTTTCTGAAATATTGGCCCAACCCGCCCTGGCGCAGCTATGACCGCCTGTTGGCCGACCCCTGGCTGGAGCGCTGGATGGGCGAGCGAGGCTACCGAACGCTCTGGCAACCCATGCTGGAGGGCAAATTCGGTCCCCATTTTCGGGATGTCAATCTGGCCTGGTTCTGGGCCAGAATCTACAAACGCACACCCCGCCTGGCCTATTATCGGGGCGGATTCCAGGGCTTTGTGGACGCTTTGGCCGCAAAGGTGCGGGCGCGGGGGGTGACGATAGAAACACAGACGCGGGTTGGCCGGATTGCCCCCGCCCCGGAGGGCGGTCTGCTGGTGACGGCAGACGAACATCCACCCGCGGCCTACGATGTAGTGCTCAGCACAGTTAGCCCAGGGCTGATGAGCAGACTGACCCCCGACCTGCCCGCAGATTATCTGGGCCAGTTGACCAGTCTGCGCAGTATGGGTGCGGTGGTGCTTACCGTGGCGCTGGACCGGCCTCTCCTCACCGACGGGACCTATTGGGTGAATGTACCCAAAGCCGAGAAACTGCCTTTTCTGGCATTGGTGGAGCATACAAATATGATCGATCCAGCCCACTATGCCGGGGACCACCTGCTCTATCTGGGCGACTATCTGGACCCCTCACACCCCTATTTTTCTATGGACCAGGACGAACTGCTGGCCGAATTCCTGCCCGCGCTCAGCCGTTTCAACCCCGATTTTCAGCCCGAATGGGTGACAGGCGCGTGGATGCACCGGGAGGTCTACGCCCAGCCCGTGCCTGTGCAGGGCTATGCCGATCTCATCCCAGACATCCGCACACCCCTGCCCGGTCTCTACTTCGCGTCAATGAGCCAGGTCTACCCCTGGGATCGGGGCACGAACTACGCGGTGGAAATGGGCCGGCGGGTGGCAGGCATGATCGCAGAGGACACCGGGGGCCAGACATCCCAGCCCGATTGATTGTCCATCCGCTTTGTCAGACGATTGCCGCAAAGGATTCCCCATGCGCCCCGAACGTCCCCACATCATTCTGATAATGACCGACCAGCAGCGCTTTGACACCCTGGCCGCCTGGGGCTACGGCCAGATGATCACCCCCCATATGGACCGCATCGCGGCGGAGGGGGTCTCCTTCCGCCAGGCCTATTGCCCCGGCGCCACCTGCATCTCCAGCCGGGCCGCCACTTTCACGGGGATGTACGCCCACAATACGGGCGCGTACACCTTTCAGGACTGGGCCGGACACCGCAATTGGGTGCAGGATTTGGCCGACAGCGGCTACTGGTGCGTGAACATCGGCAAAATGCACTTCAGCCCCCGGGATGTGCCCGGCGGCTTCCACGAGCGGGTGATTGTGGAGAACCCCACGAATATGGCCCACGCCCAGGGCGGCGCGGACGACGACTGGGGCAACTATCTGCGCTTCCACGGCCAGGTGCGCCCCAATAACCGCAACAGCACCGATCCGGACTGGCTGAAGAAGCATCAGAGCGTGCCCTGGCATCTGGAGGAGCGCTTCCACAGCGATGTCTTCATCGGCGACTCCGCGGTTACATGGATCGACACCTGGCAGGGCGACAAACCTCTTTTCCTGATGGCGGGCTTCACTGGTCCCCACGAACCCTGGGATCCGCTCCCCCGCCACCTGGAACGCTACAAAGACAAGCCAATGCCGCGCCGCTTTCTCAAAGAAGGCGAACTGGACGAAAAGCCGCCCCAGCACGCGGCCCATCTGGACTTCCACGCCAATACCCGCCACGAATCCCAGATTGATCTGCGCGATGCCAGTGACGCTGAAATCGACGAGATGAAGCGCCATTACTTCGCCAAAATCACGACGGTGGACGAGCAGATCGGACGGGTGTTGGACTCGCTGGAAAAGCGGGGCTGGCTGGAAAATTCCCTGCTCATCTTCTGCTCGGACCACGGCGAAATGCTGGGGGATCACGGCCTGGCCTACAAATGGCTGATGTACGACCCGATTGTCCACGTGCCGCTGATCATCCGCCACCCCGGCTCTGTGGACAACCCTTCCACCGTCACCGATCTGGTCTCGCTGATGGATTTGGGGCCAACGATTCTGGAGGCAGCGGGCGTGGAAATTCCCACGTATCTGGAAGGACAATCCCTGCTGCCCTATCTCAACGGTGAGCCGATCCAGCCCAGAGAATTTGTCTTCTGCGAGGACAACTATCAGGTGATGATGCGCAGCCAGACACATAAGCTGGTCTACTATATCGGCCAGGAGGCGGGGGAACTCTACGATCTGGCCGCGGATCCCCACGAATTGGAGAATCTGTGGGATCGGCCCGAAGACGCAGCGCTGAAGAACGACCTCATCGGACACCTGTTGGCCTGGCTGTCGAGCAGCGTCTATTACAACGCGGGCTACCGTCAGAACCGGGCGCAGCACTACAATCTGCGTTGGCCCAGCGACGGCGACGCCTACCTGCACGGGGGCAATATGCGAGAGAAGCAGGTAGGGGTATTTTGACCGCTGGATAATGTTATTGGGTCGGCTGAGGAGTGAAGACGTAAAACGTGAGAAGGTCCGAACGATCTCACGTTTCACGTCTTCACTCCTCAGAACGCCAGATACGGCTCCGACGCAATCGGTGTGTACTCAGCGGGCGGATACTTGGCAAGCACCGCTTCGTCCAGGTCTGTGCCCCAGCCGGGACCAGCCGGGGGCGTGCCGTAGCCGTCTTCGATAATCAGCGGATTGGTCAGCACTTCCTGATAGAAGGGCAGGGAGTTGAGGAACAACTCCTGGCGGTGGACGTTGGGAATGCTCATATCCAAATGCAGGCTGGCAATGGTGGAGATCGGCCCGTTGGAGTTGTGGGGCGCGAGGGTGACGTAATAGGCATCAGCCATAGCCGCAATCTTTTTCAGCTCCGAGAAGCCACCCGCGTGACAGATGTCAGGCTGGATGATTTTGACTGCGTTCTGTTCCAACAGGGCACGGAACTCCCAACGGGTGTAAAGTTGCTCGCCTGTGGCCACGGGAATGCGGGTGGAACGGGCAAACTCGGCCATCGCGTTGGCGTTGTCGTAGAGAATCGGCTCTTCCAGCCAGGCGATGTCCAGGGGTTCCAACAGGGGTGTAACGCGGCTGGTGCTCCACGGGTTGAGCCGGGCGCGCACGTCCACCGCGATTTCGATGTCCGGCCCCACCGCCTCGCGCACAGCCTTCACCAGCCCGATGCCCCGGTTGATGCGTTCCTGGGTGATCACCTGGCTGCCGTTGAAGGGGTAGATTTTCAGACAGCGGTAGCCCTTTGCCACCACAGCCTTGGCCGAATCCGCGTACCACTTGCGCTCGTCCGCGGCCCCGTCCTGGGGACCGTGCGCGCTGGGTTCCCCCCGCACAAACCAGCCGTTGGCATACATCGGAACCCGATCCCGCACTTTGCCCCCTGCCAGTTCATACACGGGCACGCCCAGGGCCTTGCCTTTGATATCCCACAGGGCCAGATCGATGGCGCTGATGGCACTGATAGTCACCGCGCCGCCGCTCCAGGTGGTGCGCCGGAAAAGGGAGGTCCAGATGTGTTCGATCTGGAAGGGGTCCTGGCCGCGCAGGTAGAGGGCAAAAGCCTCGATCTCCGCGGTCAAAGCCGCGTCCTTGTATTGCAGACTGCCCTCGCCGAGGCCGGTGATGCCTGCGTCCGTATGTACCCGCACAAAGAGCCAATTGTTGCTCGGCTCCGCGTGGGCCTGCATACGTATTACTTCGATGTCAGTGATTTTCATCTGTTTTTACGCCTTTCAGTGGGAAATATAGTGGTCAGGGACATGCTCTAATTTAACCCAAAGATGCAGAGATGCAAAGACGCGGAGAGACCTGTTGTATTATTGCTCTGTCGGCGTTTCATTATGCGAGTCCGCTGCAAAAAGGGGTAGCTCTCCTGCGGGGGTGCAGAGACGCGGAGAAATTCGGGAGTCGTCCCCGTTCTGGCCCTATCCGTGTAAATCCATTCCATCCCTTCGACAGGCTCAGGACACCGCCGTGACAATCCGTGTTCTATTTTCAGAGTCCACTGCAAAAAGGTCAATTTCTCCCGCGGAGACGCGGAGTCGCAGAGAATTTCAGGAGAGAATCCTTCTTTTTATCAGTGTTTATCAGTGGCTCAATAGGCTTTTTGCAGTAGAGTCATTTTCAGTACAGGAGAAACAATGGCAATCTTCGATCTTTTTCGTCTGGACGGCAAAACCGCACTGGTCACCGGCTGCAAACGGGGCATCGGCAAGGCAATGGCCCTGGCTCTGGCCGAGGCCGGCGCGGACATCCTCGGCGTCAGCGCCAGCCTGGAAACGACCGGCAGCGAAGTGGAGCAGGAAGTTACGGCGTTGGGCCGCGCCTTCCGGGGCTATCGCTGCGACTTTGCGGACCGGGCCGCCCTCTACGAATTCATCCGTCAGGTGCAGGCCGACAGCCCGGTCATCGACATTCTGATCAACAACGCGGGCACAATCCTGCGCAAGCCCGCGCTGGAACACCCGGATGAATACTGGGATCAGGTGCTGGAAGTCAATCTGAACGCTCAATTCATTCTCAGTCGGGAGTTTGCCAAGGGAATGGTGGCCCAAGGCAGCGGCAAAATTATCTTTACCGCGTCGGTACTCACCTTTCAGGGCGGGATTACCGTGCCCGGCTACGCGGCCAGCAAAGGGGGCATCGGCCAGTTGACAAAAGCATTGGCAAACGAATGGGCGGGGAGTGGGGTGCAGGTCAACGCCATCGCGCCGGGCTATGTGCGCACGGACAACAACCAGGCCCTGCAGGACGATCCGGCGCGCTACAACGCCATTCTGGAACGCATCCCAGCGGGGCGCTGGGGCGAAACCGACGACTTCAAAGGGCCGGTGCTCTTCCTGGCCTCGGCCGCGTCGAATTGGGTGAACGGGGAGATTTTGACAGTGGACGGGGGCTGGATGGGGCGGTAGTTAGGGCGACAGTATTACTCTGGAACCCAGCCGGTGAGTGACCAGTTCCGTCGCGCTTTAACCAGTAAATGGCGATTCAACTGCAAGGCGTGAACTGTAGCGCGCCCAATGGGTGTTGTGCCAATAATTATGGTGAAGTCGGCATTCCACTGAAAATGTTCCATCCATTCCTGGGTTCGAGGGTTGAAAATACGTGACTATTCAGGCTGGGAAGGGAGGGGCAGGTGGAATGAAGGGTTGGCCATCCAAAGCGGACTGAAGAGCAAAGATAACATTGCCACCCTGCTTGCGGACGGTGGAGATGTAGCTGCGAATGGCACAGAAAGAACTGGCGCCACTTGGGGTACGGAAAGCACCGGACACCTTCTGTTTGACCTTGACCATGCGGACATCGCGTTCGACCAGATTGTTGTCAAAGGGCACGCGGAAGTCAGACAAGTAAGTCAGGATAGAAGACTGATGCTTGTCAAGCCGGTCGAGCAGGTTCTTCGGCGGGGATTGTTTGGGACGTCCTCGCGGTTTGCTACGGGGCAGTTCAGGCGGTGGATTGGCCGCAAAGCCCTGTTGCAGAATGGCCCGGTAGCGTTGGTCATAATAGTCAAGACGGTCTGGCGATAATGAAGTTCCCTCAGGGTCAGCATTCGCCACCTCGGCTTTGCCATCCAAGAGGAGTTGGGCCAGTTCCGTAGCCCAAGCCTGCTCGTACTGGTCAGTAACGAATTGCAGTTCGCGCAGATGGTGGGCATTGCAGAAGGCGTGTGCGCATTCAGTGAAGTTCTGATAGGGCTTCCAATGATCGTGGAGCGCACGTCCGCGGAAGTTGGGCAGGATGCCCATGGCAGTCATGGCCGTCTGCCCCCGCTTCTGATGGATGTCATAGTAAGTCAAGGAGTCCGTAGCCGCCGCATGAACCCATTGGGTTTGACCTGCGACCCGCATCCCGGTTTCATCGAAATGCACCACATCCGCCTGGGTCAGTTGCTCTCGAATTTTGGTCAGAGCAGGTTCGATGCTTGTTTCGACAGACTGATTGGCCTCGCCTACAAAGGCATACGCTGGTGCTTGCCCATAGAAATCGTTGAGCAACTCACAGGTACGGGCAATCGGGATGAAATGGTAGTTGTTCAGATAGCTGGCTTGCACCTGGAGTCGCGGACCGTACTGCACCGGCTGGGTCACACCGGCTGGAAACGTCGCCCGTGCTTCCTTGCCACAGGCTGGGCATTCTTTGATTTCGGCCTGATGTTCGGTCACTTCAATTTGGACGGGGGGAATATCAAAGACCTGGCGTGATTCCCAGCCGCTCACCGCCACATGGGACAGGTCATTCTCGCAGTGGGGGCAACTGTTCAATCCATGCACTTGCCTATGGTCCGGTTTATCCACCCTGCACAATGTGTGCCCTTCATGTCCTTCTTGACCTCCCGGCTTGCGTCCTTCTGACCGCCGCAGACTTTGGGTTTTCGGCTTTGTCAACCCCTCGCTGCCCGATGGTTTGCTGCTGTTGCTACTGTTCTTCGCCACCTGGTCTTCCAGATGATGGACGCGTTGACTCAGTTTTTCCAGTTGTGCCTGAAACAACAGCACCAAGTTGATGAGTGCTGCCTTATCCAGTTTCTCTAACTCTTCGCGTGTGACTCTGGGGAAATCGCTCATATTGCCTTAGTTTCGCCGAATCCTATTGGATTCACATTTGCTTTTTGTTTGATCTTTCTTGCGTTCAGTTCAGCCTGAATAGTCACGAAAATACGTACAAACTCACCGGATGAATCATCCTTTGCGTGGGTCTGCGCTCCTTTGTACTGATTGCACCGGTGGCAAATTCTCCACAGATTTTCGCGTGTATTTGAGCCACCGGCAGCTAACGGTACAATGTGATCAAATTCAAGCGGCGCGCCCGTCAGCACTTCGGCTGAGTGGCAATATCCACACCGATTGCCCGCATCTGCAATCACACCAGCACGCAACGCAGCGGAAAGATACGAACGGTCCACAGAGGTTTCTACTCAAGCTCATCCAGTGAGGGCAGCTTATGCCCCCGGCTGTGTAGAAGTGCAAAAGCCTGAGATTTGCGCACCATCAAATAATCGGCTTCCTTTCCCAGCGATTCTAACATTTCTCGTCCTTCAACGGTCAAACTATTCGTCCGATTTCGCTCAAGCAGAACTTCATACAATGCAAGTTTGTCCTCATTCATTTTGCTATTGGCAATCGGCCAAAGAGCTTCATCCGAGAGGGCTTCCATTGCCCGCAACTCCGCTTGCAGATCAGCCGGAAGATCGTCTTCCACCGGCGGCGGTGACTGACGGGTGAGGGTTTCCAGCACATAATCGTCGACTGTGCGCTGGATAGCCTGGGCCTGAATTTCAAAATGTCTGTAGAGAGTGTCGGGTATTGTAAGGGTCAGCGTTCGGGTGGGCATAACTTTTTCCTGTGCAAGCGCCATCAGCAGGCTGTGTCAGACGCTTCAAGTATACCACAGGGCGCTGAGACCCCAAGCCTGCTCCCGTTGGCAGACAATCTGCCCAGGAAGAAGTTTCAAAGGGCCTGGAGCGGTAGACAGACATCGCAAAGAACGGGTGGGCGATACAATGCCCATTCGTTCTCTGCATCAAATATCATCTCACGCCGAACTTGACTGATTAGTCATTCTATCCCATAATAAGTTCTATGAACGACAAGAAACAGCAACTGTTGGAAGCATCGATCGATCTTTTTGCGGCGGAGGGGTTTTGGAATACCCCGACGGCCCGCATCGCCAAGCACGCGGGTGTGGCCACGGGAACCCTCTTCAACTATTTCCCCAGCAAAGATGCGCTGATTGACGCTGTGTATCGCCAGTTGAAGCGGGAGTGGCGGCAGCACATTGTCGTGGGCTACCCGGAGAACGGGGATGTAAAGAGCTGTCTGGAGCACATCTGGTTTCGCTTTATCGACTGGGGGGTCCGCTATCCGGCCCGCTACTCGCTGATGGAGCAGCTACGCCTCTCGGACACGCTCAGCCCGGCAACAGTGGAGCAGCAGGCCGAGGACATCGCCTTTGTTCTGGAACTGATCCAGCGGGGCTTCGTCGACGGACTTTTCAAGGAGATGACCATCGACTATTTTACCAGCGTCGTTCTGGCCGAACTGGACGCCACTGTGCGCTATGCAGTGGCTGGCGAACTGCGAGATATGGCTCTGGCCAAACTCATCGCCCTCAGTTTCGACATCTTTTGGGACGGCGTGACAAAGTAGTGTTTTTTTAGGCAGGTATGACTGACTGCTCAATCGACAAAAGGGAAAACAATGAAGAACAAATGGACGCAGCAAGACATTCCTGACCTCACCGGCAAAGTGGTTGTCGTCACCGGGGCCAACAGCGGTCTGGGATTGGAATCCACCAAAGCACTGGCGGCCAAGCGTGCAACTGTCGTTATGGCCTGTCGCAATCTGGAGAAAGCGGAGCAGGCCAAACTGGAGGTGCTGGCAGCCAATCCCAACGCCAAACTGGCTATAATGCCATTGGACAACGCCAGTCTGGCCTCGGTGCGGGCTTTTGCCCACGCCTTCAAAGAAAAATATGACCGGCTGGATATTCTGCTCAACAACGCGGGGCTGATGGCGATTCCCCGCCAGGAGACCGAAGACGGCTTCGAGATGCAGTTGGGCGTCAACCATCTGGCCCACTTTGCCCTGACCGGCCTGCTGCTGGATGTACTCACCAAAACACCCGGTGCGCGCATCCACAACACGTCAAGCAGTGCGGCCTTCAATGGTCGCATCCAACTCGACGATCTCATGGGTGAGAAGGAATACAATCGCTGGTCCGCCTACGGCCAGAGCAAGCTGGCCAACGCTCTTTTTGCCACGGAACTGAATCGGCGGCTCCAGTCTGCCGGGCACGACTCTATCGCCAATTCATCCCACCCGGGCCTGGTGATGGGCAATCTGCAGGCCAACAGCCTGGCCGAGTCAGGAACCCCCCTCTTGGAGCGCATCCTGTATTCCATCGGTCAACTTCTGATCGCCCAGGACATCAGCATGGGCGTGTTGCCCCAACTCTACGCCTCGACTGCGCCCGATGCCAAAGGGGGCGTATTCTACGGGCCAAAGACCTTGCGGCTGCGCGGCTATCCCGCTGAACAAAAGTGTAACGATGCCCTGGACGATGCAACCCTGCGCAAACGCTTCTGGGAGATATCCGAGGAATTGACGGGCGTCACCTACGCGTTTTCAGCAGAGCAGACGGAGCGCACACCAGCCAGGAAGTTGCAAAGCGCATGAGCGAGCAATGGACTACACAAAACATCCCCGATCTGACAGGAAGAGCAGTGGCCGTCACCGGGGCCAACAGCGGCATTGGCTCTACTGATGTATAAATAGCCACTGATGAACGCTGATAAACACGGATAGAATCTGCGTAATCTGTGTCTTCTGCGTAAATCTGCGTCCCTATTTTCATTGCTGGTTGTGTCCCACCGGGCATGCACACTGACACGGCAATGGCCTGATTTTGATCCATCCCAGCGGCCTGTCTGTTACTACGCTTCCCGCTCCAAGCGTACCCGCGCCCCACTGGCGACGCGCCCCAATTGGGTGGCGTCGCCTTCCACTTTCCCCAACACATTGACCGGACTGGCCGCCATAGGCTGGCTGCCGCTGCTGGCGGGCGTGGGTCCCCAGAAGATGCAGAAGGCGTTACCCGGTGGCCAGAAAGCGATTTCGCCCACTTCCACTTCGGCGCAGGCCTCCCGATCCCCCTCCGTGTCTATGGGAATGGCAAAGTAGATTTCGTCGCCCCAGCGGTTGGCACTGCCGTCCATGGGCAGGGCGTCCCAGAGCAGACGGGCGGTGGGGCTATCGTTGAGTTCGGCGGTAAGAGTGACGGGTCCGGCGCTGATGCGTAGAGTGGGCATTGGGGGTCTCCAAAGTTCCTATTTAAGTGCAGCGTCAACAAAGTTCTTTAGGCGTAGAAGTTCGACTTTTTTGAAAAGTCGAACTTCTGTAGTCGAATAACTTTGTTTCCAGTGTATTAAGTTCCTATTTAATAGTATCTGCGGTCTGCCGTCCGCGGCCTTCTGATTATAGCCAACAATTTTGACATTGCAATCTGCCCCATTTTGTGTCACTATAAGCCCGACAAAATCACCCAATCATCCAATACCCTTTCCCAAAAGGAGTCCTCAATGAACCACGTACTTCTTGGCCGCACAGGCGTGCGCGTCTCCGAACTCTGCTTTGGCACGATGACCTTCGGTGGTCCGGCGGACGAGGCAGAATCCCAACGGATGTTCAACCGCTGTCTGGATGTAGGCATCAATTTTTTCGACTGCGCCAATGTCTACAACGGCGGCGTCTCGGAGGAGATTCTGGGGCGGCTGATGGCGGGTAAGCGGGACGATCTGGTGATTACGTCCAAAGTCTTCGGCAATATGAGCGGCAAACTCAACGGGGGTGGACTGAACAGGCGGCATATTGTGCGGGCCGTGGAGGAGAGCCTGCGCCGCTTGGACACAGACCGGCTCGACCTCTACTTTGTGCATCAGACGGACAACGACACCCCCATCGAAGAGACTGTGCGCGCCCTGGACGATCTGGTGACTGCGGGCAAGATTCTCTATCCCGCAGTGAGCAATTGGGCCAGTTGGAAGATTATGAAAGCCCTGGGCATTGCCGAGCGGGAGATGCTCTCCCGCTTCGAGTGCATCCAGCCCATGTACAATCTGGTCAAGCGCCAGGTGGAGGTGGAAGTGTTGCCCCTGGCCCTCTCCGAGCAGATGGGCGTCATCCCCTACAGCCCGCTGGGCGGCGGTCTGCTCACGGGCAAATACGGGCGCAAGGATCGCCCAGATGTGGGGCGGCTGATGGAAAATCCCATGTACGGTCGGCGCTATAGTCTGGACTGGTACTACGACACCGCCGAGGATTTCACCAATTACGCC
Organism: Caldilineaceae bacterium; assembly: GCA_019637685.1. GTDB lineage: Bacteria > Chloroflexota > Anaerolineae > Caldilineales > Caldilineaceae > JACQGT01. The sequence goes on from JAHBVF010000019.1 coordinate 60,108, forward strand.
CGCAGCAAAGGCCACCATCCGGTGAGTCTGGCCGTGGCCTGGGTGCTGAGCCACCCGGCGGTGACCGCGCCTATCATCGGCGCGCGCACGGTGGAGCAGTTGGAGCCGTCGTTAGAAGCGGTGAACATTGCGATGACGCCGGAAATGCGGGCCGAAATCAGCGCCTTTTCGCCCACCCCGCCCCCGGCCACGGATCGGCTAGAGGAGCAGGTGAAGTAGCAAAGTCTTTTTTGCCGCTGATAAACGCGGATAACAGCAGATGTCTCTGAATCCTTCGTAGAAGTTCGACTTCTCAGAGAAGTCGAACTTCTGGAACTCCAAATATTTCGTTTGCAGTGCAGTAGAGTTACCGCTCACTGCAAGCCCGGATACCAGTTCAGCGCATTTTTGAAATAGAGCTTCTCCAACACATTCTGAGACAGGCCCAGGCCTACCGTCTGGTGGTCGCGCACCGTCACCGGCCCCTTCGACTCAAAATAGGCGAAGTGGGTTGTGTAGACGGTGCGCAGCGCGTCTACGGCCTGTGCTCGCTCTGCCGGGGGCAAGGAGGAGAGCGGGGTGCGCATGACCACATCCGTGCCAAAGAGGACGCGGTCCTGATATTTTTCGATGAAGGCGCGCACTTTGGCCGAATCCTGCACGGCCAGATCGAAGAGACGGGCGGAGATGTCCACAGCCAGATTGGGATAGCAGTCGAAGGTCTCGGCCAGCACGTCCACGTCGTATTCCAGGCTGGCCAGATGCGCGCCGACGAAGCGCAGGCTGGGGTGCTGGGCCAACACCCGGTTGCGGGCGGCCATCAATTCGCCGTGGGAGGGGTAGTCGGGCCGGGTGTACATATGCCATTGCGGGTTGCGGCTGTAGTAGCCGTAGTGGGGGCTGCCCTCGCGCAGGGGCAGCCAGCAGTCCAGTGGCTCGGCAATGTGGGCCAGGAGCGGATGTCCCTGCTCGGCCAGCCAGGCGAAGACGGGAGCCAGCAGCGGATCGTCCACCTGAAAGAAGCGGCCATCCGGATAGCGCAACTCCATTCCCACATTCTTCCACACTTTGCAGGCCACCGCGCCCGCGGCAAAATCCTGCGCCAGTTGAGCAATTGTTTCGTCCACATAGCCGGGATCGTCCAGCCGGGGCAGATCGAAGCTGGTACACCAGGCAAAGCGTTCCGGGCGTTGCGCGGCCAGAGAACGATAGCGTTCGGCAGTGGTGCGCCACCCCTTGCCGCTCTCCAAGGCAAAACTGATGTTGAGCAGGCGGATGTCGAACTCGGCCAGCAGGGCCAGCAGTTCGGGCGCGTCATCGCCGTAGTGGATGTGGGCGTCGATAATGGGCATTGGGGAATCCTCGTTGGTGGATAGAAAGCCGCTGATGAACGAACAAACACTGATGGGACAGATTATCACAGATGACAATCGGGCACAATCGAAAACTTCGTGACTATTCAGCCGTCAGTCAGCCGGTTAGCAAACGTCGGTTGAGTAGCCTGGGGCTGTTTCCAGGCGTATCGAAACCTGTTACGGTATAGTGGACGAAGTGGCATCGATGGGGTAAAACCAGGTAGAAATCTGACCGATTTCACCCCATCGGCACCAGATCGAGGAAAGAAGGACCTTATCGAAACAGCGCTGCGAGCGCTACCGCTGGACAGTCCGCCTCGATCACGCCAGGTTCACCATCCAAAGCGTGTTGCGTCGAGAACGCCCTAACAGGAGAATGGCTACCTGCGTCCGCCGATGAACTCCTCGTGTCAAGCACAAGGAGGCCACAATGGCAGTTTACCTTGGGATTGACTGGAGTACAAAGAGCCACGCGTTAGCATTCATTAACCAGGAAGGAGGTACCATCGCCGAAGAAACCATTCGCCACAGCGCCCAAGGGTTCGCCCGACTGGATGAGCTGCGTTCCAGCCTGGACGTGTCAGCCGCCGATTGTCGGGTGGGCATCGAGAGCAGCCACACACTGATGATGGACTGGCTGTGGGCAAATGGATACGAGCAAGTCTATGTGGTTCCACCGCGGATGACAGCCAGTCGCCAGGCAAGTTATGGGCAGAGCGGGGCACGCACCGACAGTCGAGATGCCTATCTGATTGCGAATCTACTGCGGACAGACCTGCACCTGCTCCACCCTTGGCGCCCCCATTCAGTCGCCATCCAGGCCTTACGCACTCAGGTTTCCCTGCGCATACAACTGGTGGCGGAGCGGGTGCGAGAGCAGAATCGGCTGACTGAACTGTTAAGTCGCTACTATCCCGCCTTTCTGCAGGCATTTTCTCTGGACACGGACGTAGGGCTGGCCTTTTTGCAACGCTACCCCACCCCCCAGGCCGCCGACGAGTTGACCTGGAGCGAATTCGAGGAATTTGCCTGCACTCAGGGCTATGCCTCCCAGCATCGGACCAAAACATTTGCGGCCCTGCAGCGGACACAGCCTCTGGCTCTGGCCGAAGTCGTTGCGGTTTCCCAGCAAAAAGCACTCCTGCTGGCCCAACGGATGCAGCAGACCCGGCGCTTTATCAAAGAGACGGAGAAATCGATTCAGGCTCTGTATCTCGAACATCCAGACTTCTATATATACGATTCACTGCCCGGTGCCGGGGAAGCTCTGGCCCCTGCTCTGTTGAGTAAGCTGGGCGACGACCGGGAGCGCTTTCCCTCGCCGGCCACCTTGCAAGCCTTTGCCGGTACCGCACCGGTGACCGAAGAAAGCGGCAAATGGCGCAAGGTTCGTTTCCGCCAAGCCTGTGACAAAGAGTTCCGCACGATTGTTCAGAACTGGGCCAAGGCTTCTCTCCAGAAGTCTCCCTGGGCCCAAGGCTATTTTGCCCAGGCAAAGGAGCGAGGCCACTCCTCCGCCCGAGCCTATCGGGCACTCGCCAATCGCTGGCTGGCTATCCTTTGGACTCTCTGGCAGTCCGGCCAGCCTTATGACGAAGAGTTCCATCTGCAACGGGTCAAAGCTCGCAAAATGCCTCGTTGCTAATCGCCCTTTGTGTGCTTTTGCTTGACATCGTTTCTCTCACTCTCTACTTTCATTCTGTGCAGACATGAGCGTTCTACGGTCAGATTTCGCCATTCATAGCACGGCCAGAGCGGTGTTGGATTACTGTAATCTATCGTGCTTCGACACCCTCTCTTCAACGCGCTTTTCTCCCATTTTGGGGCTTGACAAAGCGTGTCCAGTTTGCGGGTCTACCCGCTGAGTTTCGACACGGCCACAAACTGCTGTGGCCTGCCCAACCGGCGCTGGCCTGAATAGTCACAAAACTTCTTCCTATAGTCGGCCAGGAACCTCGCCAAACAGAGCGCTATCAAAACGCCAACAAAGTGCTAACGCCGGAATCTTCGACAGGCGTTCTGCTTGTGCTAGAATAGTCGGTGGCGCTACCCAAATTTTCATTCTATTTTATGTATCCTTTTCATACTTTGTTGGAGGCAGGCTATGACCCAAGAGACCATCCAGGCTCCCGAATCCCTGGAATATCGTACCGAAGTCCGCCAGTTGCTCGACATTCTGGCCCACTCGCTTTACACCGAACGGGAGATTTTCCTGCGGGAACTGATCTCCAATAGCTCGGACGCGCTCAGCCGCATTCAGTTCGAAATGCTGACCAATTCGGATGTGGTGGATCACGACGCAGAGTTGGCCATCACCCTGCACGCCGACCGGGAGAACAAGACGCTGCTCATCAGCGATTCGGGCATTGGGATGAACCGGGACGAATTGATCGAGAACCTGGGCACGATTGCTCATTCGGGCGCGCGCAGCTTTTTGCAGAGTGCCAAAGAGCAGGGCAAAACGCTGGACGAAGTGATCGGCCAGTTTGGCGTGGGATTCTACTCCGTTTTTATGGTGGCCGAAGAAGTGACAGTCACTTCCCGCTCCTATCGGGCCGAAGACCAGGCGTGGACCTGGCGCTCCACAGGCGAAAGCGCGTATGAACTCACCCCCGCGGACAAGACCAGCCGGGGCACGGAAATTCTCATCAAACTGAAGGACGACGCCGACGAGTTTGCCAACGGCTGGCGGCTGGAGCAGATTGTCAAGAAGCACTCGGACTACGTCTCTTTCCCCATCTATCTGCTGGAAACCAAAGAGGTGGATGCGGAAGATACAGATGATACGGAAGGCGAGAAGAAGAGTGAGGAGACTCGCCGGGTGCTCAACAAACGCACAGCCCTGTGGCGGCAGTCACCCCAGGGGGTGGAGGCGGAGCAATATACCGAATTCTACAAGCAACTCACCTTTGATTTTGAAGACCCGCTGCTGCACATCCATCTGGTCACAGACGCGCCGGTGAATATGCGCAGCCTGCTCTTCATTCCCTCCCGCCGGGATCGGGGGCTGATGTCCGCCCAGAGCGAGCACGGCCTGCGCCTCTATTCCCGCAAGATTCTCATCCAGAACCGCAACCGGGAACTGCTGCCCGACTACTTCCGCTTTGTGGAAGGGGTGGTGGATTCGGAGGACCTGCCCCTGAACGTCTCGCGCGAGGTGGTACAGAGCAACCCCAACATCCGCCACATACGCAGCGCCCTCTCCAAACGGATCATCCGGGAGTTGAAATCCCTGGCCGACGCGGCCCCGGAGAAGTACGCCAGCTTCTGGGAGCAGTTCGGCATTTTCATCAAAGAAGGGGTGGCGTCTGACCCGGCCAGCCAGGAGTCACTGGTGGCGCTGTTGCGCTTCCATTCCAGCAAGAGCGGCCCGGACGAATGGGTGACGCTGGCCCAATACGCCGAACGGATGGGGTCGGAGCAGGAGCAGATTTTCTATGTGCTGGGCGAAGATGTGAAGTCTGTGGCCCGCAGCCCCCATCTGGACTATTTCCGGGCCAACGATATCGAAGTGCTCTATCTGGTCGATCCGATTGATGGCTATATGACGTCCATGCTGCGGGAGTACGAGGGCAAGAGTCTGCAAAATGTGGACGACGCGGGGCTGAAATTGCCGGAGAAGGAGAAAGCAGAGGCCGGCGAGAAAGTCGCTCAATCAGACTTTGACGCGCTGGTGGCGCGGGTGAAGCAGACCCTGGGCGAGCGGGTGGTGGATGTGCGGGAGTCCAAGCAGTTGGTCAACAATCCCTGCCGACTGGTCTCGCCAGAGAACGAGTTCGACCGGGACATGCAGCGCATCCGCCGGTTGATGGAGCAGGACTACGAGACGCCCAAGAAGATTCTGGAACTCAACCGGGGCCACGAGTTGATGAAGAACCTTTCCGGTCTGGTGCAGAACGACGCGGACAACCGGCTGATCGACGCCACAATCGAGCAGCTTTTCGCCAATGCCCTGCTGGTGGAGGGGATTCATCCCAACCCGGCGGAAATGGTGGAGCGGATTCAGATGCTGATGGAAGCCGCGGTTCCGGGGGCATAGAGGGGACGAGAAACAAAAGGCGTGAAACGTGAGAGCCGATGAGGCCCGCGCGTTTCACGCCTTTTGTAAATTATCCGATTCTATTCAAATACTTTCCAGGATGCCGCGCTTATCTAAAAACTCGACCGGTGTTTCGTCAGCGCCATTTTCCCATGACAGAGAAAAAAACCAGACACCACTTTCACCGATGGTAAAACTAGCTGGCATCCACAAAGGCATGGACTGCGTAACAAGGCCACCCTTCCCGTCAGGCACCTCCACCTCGGCCTCTGGTTCGCTCAATTCTGGCTCGTAGGTTACTTCCCATCCCCAAGAGCGGCCACTATAGGGTTGTCCGGTCTTATGCAAACGCATTGCCAATGCGTACACATCTTCGAGAGCCGGTATAGACACGGGCACAGTGACTGAGCGCGAATGCCCGCGCTTGGGTTGGGTCTGAAGCACAGCAAGCGTTGTATTCATTATTTCTTAGCACTTTCCTCTTGCCATATCTGGCGGATCAGGTCTTCATTCTCCCGAATGATGCGCTCAATCTCGTTGAGTTCGTGTGAACGATACCCACGTGTCCATGCGATTGAGACCGGCTCGACCCAATACTTGGCCTGATTGCGCCCGTGTCGCACGTGTACGTGAATCGGTTCGCTCAAGTCAAACATAAAAAACGAAAACGCGTAGCCTTTTTCACGAAAGATGACAGGCGTAGAAAGTACGTCTCTATAATACTGGCTATACAACCGGTCGAGGCAAGTATACCACAATTTTCAGAGCGTAAAGCGGAAACTGGCGTCGTTCTGCCAAGCGGTAAGGATGTCGGCGTAGGTGGCTGGACGGGCGTCGCGGTACAGTGTGAAGTGCAGGGCGCGAACATTGGGCAGTTCTTCACTGCGGGCGATCCACATCGTGCGACGCTATAACTGCCAAATTACTATACGTTCATTATCCGTTGTTATCAATTCGTTATTCGCTGGCGAAAATTTCATTTGTGTGATTGGATATGTGTGTGCATGTTCAATTCGCTCAAGGCAAGTCTGTTTTTCGATATCCCAAACGCAAAGGTGACCATTACGGCTACCAGTGAATAATATCTGTCCATCTGATGTATATTCAGCCGCAGTATAGTAGTCGTAAGAATTACTGTTCGGTAATTTACCGATAGCTGCCACAATATCGAAGGAATCTACTGATCGGATGCGTAGTTCGGAATCAAACAGCGAAGTTGCTACATATTGACAATCAGGGGAAAATGTCAAACAAAATTCGCTGCCATCCCAGAGACGATTCCATTCTGTTGTTTCAAATATCTCCAAGTGTGAAGAATCGGTGCTACGAGTGCCGTCCGGTGCGGCTGGTGACGTTGTTTCAAATATCTCCAAGTGTGAAGAATCGAGATACCGAGGATCGGAATTCCTATTGACTGCAACGAATTTGTCGTTAGAAGCAAATACATAACTTCCATGACTTTCACATACAGCAGTATTCGAATAAGTATCGAAACACCCTAGATTCGTAATCACATATCTTCCTGTTCTCGATACTCCGAAAAGATATACTTGATTTCCATATCCAAAATCTTCATCTATAAATGGAAAGGAAAAATTATTTCCCCCAAGCCTCCACAATTTCAATGCAGACGGTCCTTTTCCTGTAGCCATGCCAGTTGGGTTGTGACCAGGCATCAACAAATGATTCTCATCTGGCCAGAAGGAAAGTCCTCTCTCCCCCCCGTTAGGATTCTTCGTAGAACAAATGAGCGCTCCAGAAGTATTATAAACAAATATGGCGAAACGGTCCTTATGCTCCCAATTGCGTAACGCTGGTCTTACGGCTATGTAATTCCCGTGGGCCGATATAGCTATTTCCCTTTCTTTAGTCGGCGTTTCCAGGTCATGTGCCCCCCAGATACCCAAATTCATTATGGTCGCATTACGCTTCACTACCGTTTCCTTTCTCTATCATCAATACGGCAATATCAATGATACCGATAATAATTATACTAATAATACACACCTATCGGTCCTACGTTACGCCAGCACAAGCAACGCCGCGCCCTGCTCCACCCGCTGACCCGCGGACACGTCCACCGATCGCACGACGCCGGCACGCAGGGAGCGGATTTCGTTCTCCATTTTCATCGCTTCCAGAATAAAGAGCGGGTGATCTTCCGGGATGTCGTCCCCCTCGGAGACCAGCACCTTCACCACCAGCCCCGGTATCGGCGCTCTTACCACCAGTTCGCCAGACGGAACCAGCGGCCCTTTGCGCCCCGCGTTGAGCCGCCGGGATCGCTCGTCCTCCACCTGCACGTAGAACTGCTGACCAGCCAGTGTCACTGCATACGCCTGGCGCTGCTCCTCTACCAGCACTTCGTAGCTGGCCCCGTCCAGCAGAATGCTGTAGAGTTCCGGCGCGCCGATCTGACTCACATCCACATCGATGACCTCGCCGTTCACCCAGACCTGACCGCCCTCAATCTCCACTTCATATTCCTGGCTGTCTACGGTTGCAAAATATTTCACCAGCGCCCTCCTGTGGCCTTCATCCGGCCTGCGGTCTTCCAACTGCTCGCCTGACTGGCAGCGGGGGCCTGTTCGCCGATATGCACGGCTCGCCGTCCGGCTTCGTGGGCGATCAGCGCGGCGGAGACGGCCGCGATGCGGGCCTGCTCGTCGGCAGGCTTTTCCGTAGCCATCAGCCGCCGCCGCTCCAAAAAGCCGGTGTCAAAAGTGCCCCAGATAAACTCAGTGCTGATCATCATTTCCTGGTGAAAGGGGATGGAAGTTTTGATGCCGCCGATGCGGTATTCGTTGAGCGCCCGGCGCATACGCAGGATTGCTTCTGCCCGCGTCTCTCCCAGCACCACCAGTTTCGCCACCATCGGGTCGTAAAACAGGCTCACTTCAAAGCCGCGATACAGGCTGCTTTCCACCCGCACACCCGGCCCGGTCGGCTCTTTCAGATAGTTCACCACACCGCTGTTGGGCATAAAATTGTTGAAGGGGTCCTCCGCGGTGATGCGGCATTCGATGGACCAGCCTTTGGAGACAATATCCTCCTGGCGGTAGCGCAGCCGCCGACCCGCGGCAATGGCAATCTGCTCCTTCACCAAATCCACACCCGTCACCATCTCCGTGACCGGATGCTCCACTTGCAGCCGGGTGTTCATCTCCAGAAAGTAGAATTTTTCTGCGGCAGAATCGTAGAGAAATTCGACTGTGCCCGCGTTGGAATAGTTGACCGATTCCGCGGCGGCAATGGCAATGCGCCCGATTTCGCCCCGCATCGCCGCGTCTACCGCGACGCTGGGTGATTCTTCAATGAGTTTCTGGTGGCGGCGCTGGATGCTGCACTCCCGCTCGCCCAGATGGATGGTATTGCCGTGATTATCGGCCAGCACCTGCACTTCGATGTGACGGGCCGAGGCGATGTACTTTTCCAGATAGACTTCGTCGTTGCCAAAGGCGCTGCCTGCCTCGCGCCGGGCCGCGGAGAGGGCACTGGTAAATTGAGCCGGGTCGTGGACAACGCGCATGCCTTTGCCGCCGCCGCCCGCGGTCGCCTTCACCATCAGCGGGAAGCCGATTTTGAGTGCGGCGGCTTTCAGTTCGTCGTCGCCCAGCCCTTTGGCCGAACCGGGGACCAGCGGCACGCCATTTTTTGCGACAGTTTCCCGCGCGGTCTGTTTGTCGCCCATCTTTTCGATGGCTTCCGGGCTGGGGCCGATGAAAGTGATCCCCGCATCCCGGCAGGCCGCGGCAAAGCTGGCATTTTCCGCCAGAAATCCATAGCCGGGGTGGATGGCATCTACGCCAGCTCTGCGCGCCACATCAATAATTTTGTCGATGCGCAGATAGCTTTCCCGGCTGGGCGCGGGGCCAATGCAATAGGCTTCGTTGGCATAACGCACATGCAGCGCGGTGCGGTCCGGCTCGGAGAAGACAGCGACGGTGGAGATGCCCCGCTCCTCGCAGGCCCGCAACACCCGCACAGCAATTTCGCCCCGGTTGGCAACCAATACTTTTTTGAACATTTACAGCCTCGATTGAAGAAAATAGAACGCGGATGATCGCGGATTTTTATTGTGCTGCGTGCTGCGTGAGGTGTAGCCCCGTGATTTCACGAGACACGCAGCACACAGCACCCCTACACACCTTCCCGATGCACCCGCGCCGTCACAAAGACCCGGTCCACCCCCAGAGGATGGGGCGGCAGTTCGCTGGCTTCGTGCCATTCGCCGAAGACTGCATCCCCCGGCGTCAGAATCAACCGCTGGAAATTCCACAGAATCACATTCAGATTGCGCCCGACAGGATTTTCGTAGCTGTCTTCCACAATGCCCTGCACATAGACCAGCCCGCTGATATAGCGGGTCTCCCACGTGCCATAGGGCAACTGGCCGTCGCCGTCCGGTGCACAGGTGGCGCGCAGGTGGACCGGGCCGCAGTCGATGGAGAGATAGGCCAACTGGTCGTGGCCGTATTCGATATCGGCCTCGACGATCTGCCCGGCAAAGGCGTAGGTGGCCGGGCCGACCCGTACAAAACGTTTCTCCAGCGGCTCCGGCTGCACCGTATACCAGTGCTCGGCGTTGCTGTCCGGCAACAGAATGCCGCCGTCCAACACCAGAGACAACGACTCCCCCTGCTGCAAGCCGGGGAAGCCCATCAGTTCGTACTGGGCAGCGGGTAGTTCAAATTCGATTTCGGAGAGGGGCATAGCTTTTCAAATTCCTCAACTACAAAGGCACAAAGACACGAAGAAAAAACGGATCTAATCTTTTCTTTGTGCCTTTGTAGTTCGTAACGTTCATTGTTAGAGCGGAATATTCCCGTGCTTCTTGGCCGGTATCTGGTCCCGCTTGTTTTGAAGCATTTCCAGGGTGTTTATCAGCCGGGGTCGGGTCTCGTGGGGTTCAATGACGTTATCGATGAAGCCCGCGGCCGCGGCCACATACGGGTTGGCGAAGCGATCCCGGTAGTCGGCCACCAGTTCGTTCTTGCGCACCAGCGGATCGTCAGCGGCGGTGATGTCCCGGCGGAAGATGACATTGACCGCGCCCTCCGGCCCCATCACCGCAATCTCCGCGCTGGGCCAGGCCAGCACCATATCCGCGCCCAGATGGCGGGGGTTCATCACACAATAGGCCCCGCCATAGGCTTTGCGGATGATGACCGTCAGTTTGGGCACTGTGGCTTCGGCAAAGGCGTAGAGCAGTTTGGCCCCGTGGCGGATGATACCGCCGTGTTCCTGATTGAGACCGGGCATAAAGCCGGGCACATCTTCCAACACCACCAGGGGAATGTTGAAGGCGTCGCAGAAGCGCACAAAACGGGCCGCCTTCTGGCTGGCGTCCACATCCAGCACACCGGCCAACACCGATGGCTGCTGGGCCACAATGCCCACGGAACGCCCTCCCAGCCGGGCAAAGCAGACAATCACATTCTGTGCCCAGTGCTGGTGGACTTCCAGAAACTGGCCGCCATCCACAACGCGCTTGATGATTTCCTTCATATCGTAGGGACGGTTGGGATTGTCCGGCACAATCGAGTCCAACTCCTCGTCCTGGCGCAGGGGATCGTCTGTGCCAGCCACAAAGGGCGGGTCTTCCATATTGTTGTTGGGCAGATAGCTCATCAACTGTTGGGCCAGGAAGATGGCATCTGCTTCGCTATCCGCGCTGAAGTGGGCCACGCCAGATTTGCTGCCGTGGACCGACGCGCCGCCCAATTCCTCGAAGGTAACTTCTTCGTGGGTCACTGTCTTGACCACATCCGGCCCGGTGACAAACATATGGCTGGTGTCCTTGACCATCACCACAAAATCGGTGATGGCGGGGCTGTAGACAGCGCCCCCCGCGCAGGGTCCCATAATCAGGCTGATCTGGGGGACAACGCCGGACGCCATCACATTGCGGTAGAAGATGTCCGCATAGCCGGCCAGGCTGTGGACCCCCTCCTGAATACGTGCGCCGCCGGAATCGTTCAGGCCGATGACAGCCGCGCCGTTCTTCATGGCCATATCCATTATTTTGCAGATCTTTTGGGCGTGGGCATAGCTGACCGAGCCGCCGATGACCGTAAAATCCTGGGCATAAATGTAGACCAGCCGTCCATCCAGGGTTCCATAGCCGGTCACCACCCCATCGCCGGGAATCTTCTGCTTGTCGAGACCAAATTCGGAGGAGTTGTGGGTAACGAAGATGTCCATCTCTTTGAAACTGCCTTTGTCGAGAAGCAGTTCCATGCGCTCCCGCGCGGTCATCTTGCCTTTGGCGTGCTGGGCGGCAATGCGATCCGCGCCGCCTCCCTGGCGCGCCGCGCCCTTGCGCTCGCGCAGTTCCAAAATACGTGGGTCCGTACTGTTCGTGCTCAAATGATTCACCTCAAATGCGGGGAACGAACGTTGTGCCACTGATAAACGCGAATACCTATCCATAATACTGCGCTGGATTCGTGTTCACCACCGGCCAATATTTGCTGACCGGCTATAATATCCGTGTCTGTTTACAAATTAGTGTATATGCCCGGTGGGGCACAACCAGCAATGAAAACAGGAACGCAGATTTACGCAGAAGACACAGATTACGCAGATTTTATCCGTGTTTATCCGCGTTCATCAGTGGCTATTTTCAGGTTAGTGTGTATGCCCGGTGGGGCACAACCAGCAATGAAAACAGGAACGCAGATTTTATCCGTGTTTATCCGCGTTCATCAGTGGCTATTTTCAGGTTAGGCGACACGACCGACTGACACCGATAACGACGAAAATCATCCACAGATGGCGCAGATTTTCACAGATTGAATCCGTCCCCATCCCTCCTATCCGCGTTCATCCGTGACTATTTTCAAGCCAAAATCTTTAGAAAAGGCCCAGATCGGCAAAGCCCGTTACTATAAAAAGGCCCACGAGAATTGGCTGGTGGATGACGTAGATAATAAGCGAATGCTTGCCCAGAAAGCCCAATAGATTGAACGGGAAAAAGGCCGAATAGTCGCGCAGGGAGAACTGGCGCACACCCCCGGTGTAGAGCGAATTGCCCAGGAAGACACCCATCAGCACCACCGCAAACCAATGCACCAGCGGGAAATAATCCCGGGGAGCGTAGCCGGGCGGGGTGATCCCCAGCCAGACCCACGCGGTTGTGTCGGTTGGAATCGTCTGTAGATAGTAGCTCAAGGGGATCAGAATGGCGATAAAGAGTAGATTGAGCCAGCGAAAGCGGAGGAAGGGATAGGCCAGAATGATGGAGACGCCGATCATATGCAGGACGCCAAAATCGATGCGCCCCTGACCCAGCAGCCACAGCCCTGTCCCCATGGCAAGCCCTGTGCCAAGCACCAGCAGACCCCGCCGGAAAAATTTCCAATAGAGACCGTCGCTGCCGTCCGCTTTCTGGCGCGCCCGGTTATAACTGACTGTCAGCGAAATACCCACCAGCAGCACAAAGGACGAGGCAATCGAGCGCTGGAAGTAGAACCAGAAGGGACTGAAGAGGTCGATATACACTTCGGCATAGACCCGCAGGTCCCAGGCGAAGTGGTAGATGACCATAGACACAATTGCCAGCCCTCGCCAGGCATCGATCTCCCAGAGGCGGCGGGTAGAGATACTGGTCCTGGCTGCCGATGATTTTGTCTTGCGCGCTGGAACTGTTGCCGCCTGGGCCATAGAAGTGACTCCCCAATCTCCACAAAATCGTACCGAAGTATTCGTTCGCCCACATACAGGCCAAAGGACCCGGCCAGAACATCCAGCCAGAACCTGCGGACAATGAGCAAAGAGGGCAAGAGTGAATCTACCACCAGTTGCGGCTTTCCTGCAAAGATCCAGTCCAACACAGCCCCAAATCCCACACAGCCGAAAGGACACTCCCACAGCCTCTCGCACACCCGCGTCTCACCTGGCCGCGGTTCGGGTTTGGGTGGCATCCGTGCTATAGTCTACAGACAGGATTCCCGGACAGCGGGCGGGGCTGTGTTCCCTATCCAAATGTCAAGGCCAGCGTCCCCGCGAAGAGTCCTATCAGCAGACAGAACCCTGCGAAAAGGGCAACCAGCAGCGTCAATCCGCAGCCAAAGCCCACATTCATCCCGACTGTGCGTTCGTCATAGAGCCGGGACAGGAGCGCTGCCGAACCGCTGACCACAGCCATCAGCACCAGACTGGTCAGGCCACTGCTCCAGGCCGCGCCCAGGCCCAAAGTTTCGAAGCAGAGAAAAAAGGCAAGCACACCGGAGCCGACGCCCGCAAAGACACTGAAGAGAATGATAGGCAGTGTCGGTGTGGGGGCGGGGGACATAGAGTGCTTGCCAATGGCTTCATGCCGGTTGCGTTCCAATCCCCAGGCCCACCCCGGCTCAGCCTGGACCAAACAGGTCAATTTTACACGATTGCCCCCTATATCACAAGCAAATGGACATTCAGACAGTAGCCGCGGCCCTGGCCGACCAGCCCTTCGGCCATACAATCCACCATTATTCCTCTGTGCCCAGCACAATGCCCATTGCCCGGGGTCTGGCCGAAGAAGCCACCGACCCCGGCCACGCGTCCGGCATTGTGGTGGTGGCCGATGAGCAGACCGCAGGCCGGGGGCGGTTGGATCGGCGCTGGGAGACGCCACCGGGCCGGGCGTTGCTGGTCAGCCTGCTTGTGGCCGGTCCGCACCTGCCCGATCGTCCCGCCCAGTTGCCGATGATTGCGGGGCTGGCCGTGCTGGACGCGGTGAGAGCCATCTGCCCAACCCCAAACGACGCGGATATGTTTCATCTCAAATGGCCCAACGATCTGGTGGCTGTGTGGCCCCATGGCCCGCGGAAAGTCGCCGGGCTGCTGGCCGAGAGCAGTCTGGGCAGCCAGGGCATTCGCTACGCGGTGCTGGGCGTGGGCATCAACGTCAACCAGCGGGCCGACGAATTGCCCGCACCCCGGCCCGGCGGATTGCCACCCGCCAGCCTGCGCACACTCTTCGGGCGCGACTTTGGCCGAGAAACCCTGCTCATCGCCCTTTGCCGTTCATTGTCTACACTGTTGGCCGGGCCGGATCGTCCACCAGCGGGGGAAATCCACGCCCGTTGGCAGGCCGCGCTCATCAACCTGGGACAGCAGGTGGTGGTCCATAGCAACACAGATGACTGGCGTGGGCAGGTGGTGGGCACGGATGTGGACGGCGCCCTGCTGGTGGTGGATGGGACAGGACGTCGGGTTGCGGTCGCGGCTGGGGATGTCTCCATCGAGACTGTTGGCGTGCAGCCCGATTCCCGCGGGCCGGCCCGCTAACAACTGCCCTGGGCAGGGCCACGCAGGCTCTTTTGTCCCATTCGCGACAGCGGCAACTCCTCACTTTTTGCGCCCTTTCCTCCCTGCCGTTTATCGGGTAAGATAGAACGGGAGCAACACCCACCCTTCTCGCCCTGCCCATCTACAGGAGGAAAATCCATGAAAGTCGTTGACGCCATTGCCCATATGCTCAAAGCAGAAGGCGTAGAAATCCTCTTCGCCTATCCTGTCAACCCACTCATCGAGGCCGCGGCCAAAGTGGACATTCGCACGATTATTGTGCGCCAGGAGCGCATCGGCCTGCACATGGCCGACGCCATCAGCCGTCTCTCCTCCGGCAAGCAGATCGGCGTCTTTTGTATGCAGAGCGGCCCCGGCTCGGAGAATGCCTTTGGCGGTGTGGCCCAGGCATTTGGCGATTCGTCGCCGATTGTCGTCATCCCCGGCGGCTATCCCCGAGCCTACAATCAGGTCCAGCCCAACTTCAACTCCGCGCTCAACTACCGCCACGTGACCAAATCCAGCGAGCAGCTCACCGACCCGGCCGCGCTGGGCGAGCAGATGCGCCGGGCCTTCACCGCGGTGCGCAACGGACGCCCCCGCCCCGCGCTGCTGGAGATTCCCGGGGATCTGTGGAACGCGGAGACCGACGAGCCGACCAGCTATCGCCCCGCGCCCTCCGTGCGCTATGGGCCAGACCCGGCGGGTGTGGAGCAGGTAGCCGATGTGCTGCTGGCATCCGAGCGGCTGGTTATCTACGCGGGCCAGGGCGTCCACTACGCCCAGGCTTGGGAGAGTTTGCAGGAACTGGCCGAACTGTTGGAAGCACCGGTGACGACGACCCTCAACGGCAAGAGCGCCTTTCCGGAAAATCACCCCCTGGCCCTCGGCTCCGCCAACCGCACCCACACCCGGGGCGTCCACGAATTTCTCGAAAAGGCGGACACGGTTTTTGGCATTGGCAACAGTTTCAGCCGCACCAGCTTTGGCGTAAAGATGCCGCCGGGCAAGACGTACGTCCACGCCACCCTGGACCCGGCAGACCTGAACAAAGATGTGGTGGCAGACTACGCGCTGCTGGGCGACGCGGAATTGACGTTGCGTGCACTGATTGCAGCGGTGGGCAAGCGCATCGGCAGCGGTGGCCGCGGGCGTCGGGCATCGGTGGAGGCGGAGATTGCTGAGGTCAACGGCGCGTGGCTGGCCGAGTGGATGCCCAAATTGACCAGCGACGAATCGCCCATCACCCCCTACCGGGTGATCTGGGAACTGATGCACGCGGTGGATGTGGAAAAGACAATCATCACCCACGACGCGGGCAGCCCTCGGGATCAGCTTTCTCCCTTCTGGAAACCGACGGTTCCTCTCTCCTATCTGGGCTGGGGCAAGACGACCCAATTGGGCTTTGGCCTGGGACTGGCAATGGGCGCAAAACTGGCCCACCCGGACAAACTCTGCATCAACGTCTGGGGGGACGCGGCCATCGGCTTTACAGGGATGGACTTCGAGACCGCAGTGCGGGAGCGCATCCCGATTCTGTCGATTCTTTTCAATAATTTCTCCATGGCCTGCGAAATTCCGATTATGGGCGTTTCGACCGAGAAGTACGGCTCCACAAACATTTCCGGCAACTACGCCAAAATGGCCGAGGCTTTCGGCGGCTACGGCGAGCGGATCGAGGCGGTGGACCAGATCGTCCCGGCCATTTTGCGGGGCATCCAGAAGACGCAAGAGGGCACGCCGGTGCTGCTGGAATTCCTGACTGCCAAAGAGTTGCAGACGTCGATGTTTTAGGCAAATTGCGGCCCGCCAATAGGGCTGTATACACGGATAGAAAGGAACACGGATTTTTTTCTGCGAAAATTCGTGTCATCTGCGCAATCTGCGTTGAAATCAAAAGAGCGCAAAGGAAGAAAATCTCCTTTGCGCTCTTTGCTTTGCTTGCACCGAAGTAGTTCGACTTTTTTGAAAAGTCGAACTACTGGCTACCCGCCCATCACCAGCAGCGTCGGCGCGACGGGATAGTGGCCCGCTTCTTCGCCGTAGAGGGCCAGCCCGCCCGCGCTCTCGGCGGGGACGGTGAAACGCACCCGCAGGAGCTTGCCTGCGACCAGACCCGCCTTCACCGCGGCCAGCGCGTCGGCGTTGGCGGAGGCGTCGGTCAGATAGCCGTAGGAGCCGGGGTCGATCCAATTGTGGTGGCTGAGTACACCCCGCGCGTCCGCGGGGTCGTCGGGCAGGTGGGCGCGGCCGATTTCCACGCCGTTCAGCGACACCACCACATCCGACAGCGTCTTGCGCTCCGCCTCAGTTTGGGGATAGTTGAAGCCCTGGATTTTGGCGGGCCAGTCGATTTTGGCCCGCCCGGCCCGCGCCCCGGCCTCGAAACGTAACTCTAGCCCCCTGATCTGCGCTGCATTCACCCCCGCGGGCAGGGACAATTCGTACTCCACCCAGCCGCTGCCGGTGGCGCTGAACTTCTGGCAAGAGGGGTCCACCGACGGCTGATCCCAGGAGGAGGCAACGAAATCGCCGGGGCGGAAGCGCAGGGCGTGGCCGTAGTCGTTGCGTTCCACCGCGGCGCTGTGACCCGCGCTCACTTCCACATTCACGTAATTTCGGGAACGTACATTTCCATCCCCGTCCACCAGCCAGAGTGCGACCGTCGCCAGTCCGTTTTCGCCGGGCAATGCGAAGCTCAAATCGCCCAGGGAAGTCACGTCGAAGCAGGTGGGATTGACGGGAATTTCACCCGACCGGGCCGTGCTGGGCTGGCCGTAGCGATCCACAAAGTCCACCTGCCAGCGCACAACAGCTTGCCCAATCGGAGCTCCCCAATGGCTGACGAAAAGGGGGGCGCGGAATTCGCTGCCCGGTGGGAGGGTCTGGCAGGGGGGTGCGTCCAGCCCCACAAAGTCGGCCGCGTTCAGGTCCGCCACGGACATCCCCGGCACAAAGGCGTCGTAGCCGAACTCTTTGGCGCTGCGGTCGTAGTTGACAAAGCCGTTGTGCTCCCATTCGATATCGTCCAGTTCGGTGTAGACATAGCCGCAGATTTTGGCGTGGCGGCGCAGTTCGGTCGTCTGGTATTTGAAGCACCAGCTAATGTCCGTGTCACCGCTGCGCGCGGCAATGCCGCCGTACTCGCTGTTCATCAGCGGCGCGGCTTTCTGCACGTATTCGCCCCCCACATAATTGAAAGCCGAGCCAGGGAAAGTCTCGTCCACCACCCGCTGCACATGGCGGCGCACCTCAAAATAGTTGTTGATGTAGAAGTGCCAGGAGTTGATGTCCGTCTCCACGTGATCGTAGCGGCAGGGCGAGTTGTCCTCCACCAGCCGGGTGGGGTCCAGTTGACGGGTCAGCGCCACCATTTCCGCCAGCCAGCGTTGACCGTCCGCGGTGTGATGGCGGGTCAGTCCCCAGGTTTCGTTGAAGATAATCCAGGCGATAATCGACGGGCTGTTGAAGTCCCGGGCGATGGCCCGCCGCAGCGCGGCCTCGAAGGTGCGGCGCATTGACGGCGTGTCCAACTCCGGGCTGGGCATATCGTAGAAGATCAGCAGCCCCAATTTGTCCGCCCAGTAGTAGTAGCGGGGGTCGTTGATTTTGATGTGACAGCGCAGCAGATTCAGCCCCAGTTCTTTGGCAAGCTGAATGTCGCCCTGGATGATTTTGTCGCTGGGATAGGCGTGCAGTCCGTCCGGGTGGAAGGCCTGGTCCAGCGCGCCGCGCAGATAGACCGGCTCGCCGTTGAGCAGAATGTACTCGTAGCCCTTGCCGTCCCAACTCCCCCGGCTGACCGTGCGCATCCCGAAGTACGTCGTGGCCCTGTCGCCCGCGCCGTTGGCTGGTACACGTTCGACAGGCTCAGTGCAAGTCAATTCCGCCTGCACGTCGTAGAGATGGGGCGTCTCCGGTGACCAGAGCTTTGGCTCCGGCACGGCGAAAGTGACGCCGACGGTCTGGCTGCCCGGTTGCAGGCTGTGGCTGCTCTCCACCGCGGGGAAGCTGTTATCCGGCGATGAGAGGCGCAGGCGATAGCTGCCCGCGGCGGCGACGTTCACGTCCACCTGCGCGGCGGCCTGCTCGTTTGCCACATCCGGGCTGATGCGCACGCCGGTGATGTGACTGGCGGGGCGTGGCTCCAGCCAGACGCTCTGCCAGATGCCGCTGCTGTAGGTGTACCAGTGGGGAACCTGTTTGCCCACGAGCGTCGTGGCCTCGGCGATGTCCCAGGCGCGCAGGGTGACGGTGACGGTCTCGCCCGCCTGCGCGTACTCGCTCAGGTCGATGGAGAAGGGCAGGTAGCCATTGTCGTGCTCAGCCGCGATCTGGCCGTTCACCCAGACCCGCGCGCTCCAGTCCACCGCGTTGAAGTTGAGAAAGGCCCGTTGCCCTTCCCACTCGGCCGGGATCGTCACCTCCCGCTCGTACCAGCCCGCGCCCCGATATTCGGGCGCGGCCACGCCGGAGAGGGGCGATTCCCAGGGGAAGGGGACGTTAATTGTGAGGTCTTTGCCGTTTCCAGCCCGGTGAAAGCCATACTTTTCCGGGGTACTGCGATGCCAGCCCATCTGCTCGCCGTGGACGTGGGGGTCGAAGGCAAAACGCCAGGGACCGTTCAAACTGCGCCATTCGGCTCGGCGCAGATAGGGGCGTGGATAGTTTTTTTGGGGGGTGTCGGTCATTTGGATTTTCTCGCTGGTGGAATGGGGTGATGATAGCGTCAGATTCCTCAGTCTACACGACAAAGTATTCATTGCTCATTTTCGATGGAACGACACAAAGACGCAAGCACAGGAATTCATCCAAAGGTACAGATAAAATAAAAAGAGGGGGTAGGCGATTGTCGCCTACCCCCTTCCTGTGTCAAAAATGCACACTCTCTAGCAGTGCTTACACCTGGCGGAATTCGCCTTCCACCACATCTTCGTCGTCGCCAGCGCCGTCGCTGGGGCCAGCGCCATTGGCACTGGTCGGCCCACCGTCGGCCTGACCTTCGGCTTCGGCCTGCTGCTGATACAACTGCTGGGCCAACGCGCCGCTGGCCTGCTGCAATTGCTCGCTGAGCGTCTTGATGCGTTCCGTGTCCTCGCCCTCCATCGCCTCGCGCAGGTCGGTGATGGTCTGCTCAATCTGCTCCCGGTCGCCTGGCTGCACCTTATCGCCCAGTTCCTTCAACGATTTCTCGGTGGCGTAGATCAGGCTGTCCGCGGCGTTGCGGGCTTCCACAGCCTCCCGCTTGGCCCGGTCGTCGGACTCGTGGGACTTGGCGTCCTGCACCAGATTTTCCACTTCTTCCTTGGACAGATTGGTGGAGGCAGTAATCTGAATGCTCTGCTCTTTGTTTGTCGCCTTGTCCTTGGCCTTCACGTGCAGAATACCGCTGGCGTCGATGTCAAAGGTGACTTCGATCTGGGGAATGCCCCTGGGTGCCGGCGGAATGCTGTCCAGACGGAAATTGCCCAGTGTCTTGTTGTCCCGGGCCATCTGCCGCTCGCCCTGCAAGACGTGGATGTCCACAGCCGTCTGGCTGTCTTCGGCGGTGCTGAAGGTCTCGGTCTTCTTCGTCGGAATGGTTGTGTTGCGCTGGATGAGTGTGGTCATCACACCGCCCAACGTCTCCAGGCCCAGGCTCAACGGCGTCACGTCCAGGAGCAGCAGGTCCTTGACCTCGCCGCCCAACACGCCTGCCTGCAAAGCCGCGCCCACAGCCACCACTTCGTCAGCATTCACACCCTTGTGGGGTTCTTTGCCTGTCAGCTTGCGCACCAGTTCCTGGGCCATGGGCATCCGGGTGGAACCACCCACCAGCACCACTTCGTTCAGTTCCGATGCCTTCACGCCTGCATCGCGCAGGGCCGACTCGAAGGGTCGCTTCAGCCGTTCCACCAGATCCGCGGTCAATTGCTCGAATTTGCTCTGGCTGAGCGTCATCTGCAGGTGCTTGGGGCCGCTGCTGTCTGCCGTGATAAAGGGCAGGTTGATTTCGGTCTGGGGCGTGCTGGATAGCTCGATCTTGGCCTTCTCAGCCGCCTCGCGCAGACGCTGCAATGCCTGACGGTCCTGGCTCAGGTCGATGCCCTGCTCTTTCTTGAATTCGGCAATCAGCCAGTGGACAATGCGCTCGTCCCAGTCGTCGCCACCCAAATGGGTATCGCCGTTGGTGGACTTGACTTCGATCACGCCGTCGCCGACTTCCAGCACGGAAACGTCGAAGGTGCCACCGCCCAGGTCGAAGACGAGAATCGTCTCGTCGTCCTGCTTGTCCAGGCCATAGGCCACGGCAGCCGCGGTCGGCTCGTTGATGATACGCAGGACTTCCAGCCCGGCGATCTGCCCCGCATCTTTGGTGGCCTGGCGCTGGCTGTCGTTGAAGTAGGCGGGCACTGTAATCACAGCCTGCTTCACATCTTCGCCCAGATAAGCCTCCGCATCCCGCTTGAGCTTGCTCAGGATCATCGCGCTGATCTCCTGCGGGGTGTAGACTTTATCCTTGGCGGGCACACGCACACGGGCATCCCCGTTTGGCCCTTCGGTGATGGGATAGGGAACCATTCCCTTTGTTTTGATTGTTTCCGCATCGTCGATGCGTCGCCCCATCAGCCGCTTGACCGAATAGATCGTGTTTTCCGGGTTCACCACTGCCTGGCGTTTGGCGGTGACGCCCACCAGCCGCTCGCCATTCTTGGAAAAAGCCACCACAGACGGGGTGGTGCGGTTGCCTTCTGCGTTGGCAATCACAGTGGGATTGCCTGCTTCCATCACGGCCACAACGCTGTTGGTTGTGCCCAGGTCAATACCGATAATCTTCGCCATATGTTTCAATCCTCCTCAACGGGTATAATAGTCTTCTGACAAGTCCTGACAGATAGCGTCAAAATTGCTTCGCCTCTGCCTCCAAATCCATACTTAACCACTATACTCGATTTGCATAAGTACAACGTATAGTCTGCATTAGCGAAACGTTTGCATTTGGAAAACGGCTTCTTTGCAGGCAATCGGGGGACAGTATTAATGTGCTGTGGGCGAACCGATGGTAAAAACCGAAGTGACCAGGCCAGCAACAGCCAGAGCGGCCCACCTCTCGACAACGGCTGTCCGGGGGCCGCTCTCTTTCACACACAGATCCGGCGTTGAGCAATGCTGAAGCAATCACATCTCATTTTCACCCCGCTGTAGCTTCCCCCGCGCATTCCTCAAAACTTTGCCAGATTTGCCAACACAGAGCAGCCCGCTTCTCTTATTCTTCTCGCTTATGCTATAGACAACGTATTGCCAGGGGCTGTGATTGGCGTCATACTCGATACAGCTTCATTGATGCAGTTTCTTGATGCAATCCGTCCTTCCCTATAGTTTCTTAATCCGAAAAGGAGACCCAGAATGATCCCTTATGTGTGGAAAAAATGGCGCGGTGCGGGGACGGTTATCGTCCTGCTGGCGCTGACAGGCCTGCTGGCCCAGTCCTCGCTGGCCGCGCCCCACGTGGCCGCGGCCACGTGCCAGAGCGTGGCAGTCAATGGCGAGTTTGAGAATGAAACCGGCTGGCAGACCAGCAGCAGCGGCAGCTATAGCCTTTTCAGCGATTTCCTGGCCCACAGCGGAACACAATCCGCGCATCTGGCCGGCGTGGACAACGCCACTGACAGCGCGGTGACTACATTTGCGCTGCCCGCGGACAATACCATCACCCTCTCCTTCTGGTGGCTGGTGAGCAGTCTGGAAAATGGGAGCGGCTACGACAGCCTGTCCCTGCTTCTGACCGACAGCCAGGGCACGCCGCTCTATGCGGTAGCCGGGCTGACCGATCTGAACGCGAGCGCCAGTTGGCAACAGACAAGCGCAGACCTGAGCGCCTTTGCCGGGCAGAATGTGCAACTGCACCTGACCGCCCGGACCGATGGCTCGCTGGTGACGGACTTTTTTGTGGATGATCTGACGGTGACAGCTTGCGCCAACAGCGCCGGGTCCCTCAAACTCTTCCTGCCCATGACCAGCCGCAACCAATAGGAGAGCCACAATGAATTCCCATACAGAAATCCAATCTTCCTCCATTTCGGCCAGACGTGCCACGGGCAGCTTCTGGATGCTTGTGCTGGCTTTTGGCCTGCTGGCCCTGCTCAGTCTGGTCTCTTTGGCGTCGCCGCTCCATGCAGCGGTTCTGTCCGCCACAATCCCACCCCAGGAGAAGAGCGAACTCCTCGGCCCTATCGATCAGATCGTCTCTGGCAGCGAATGGATTGTCGCCGGAATTTCCGTTCACATCACCACAACCACACGGGTGGATGAACGGGTGGCCCCGGCAGCGCCCGGTGAATGGGCCAAAATCGAAGGCAAAGGCGATGGCAGCGGGGGACTTCATGCCTATCGCATCAAAATTCTGCCAGTCCATCCCCATATCAAACTGGAAGGTCCCCTCACCGCGCGCGCCTCAGCGGCTGTCCAGGTGGACGCCATCTCCATTCCCATCACAGGCACAACCCGCATCGTGGGGGATCCCCAACCCGGTGTGGACCGGGTGGGCGTCTTCGCAGAGCGCCAGCCCGACGGCAGCCTGCTCGCCACACGTGTGCAAAAGAAGGGTGCCCCGGACGCGCCTCCCAAAGACCCCGACGAGGATCAGCCCGATGCCCAGGACGGGGTGCAGCTTTATGGCACGATTGGCAGCCGCCCCGCGGGGGAAGACGCCGGGCTGTGGGTGATCAGCGGCGTGCCCGTTTCGGTCACAGCGCAGACCGCGCTTGTGGATCGGGTTGGCCCACTGGTGGACGGAGCCTGGGTGCAGGTGCAGGGCACAGTGAACGAGAGCGGCCAGGTGGTGGCCCGGCGCATCCGTACCATTTCTCAGCGCAAAAATCACCGGGTGAAGGGTGTGCTGCAAGTTTTGACGGAGACAGGTTTACAGGTGGGCGGCATTGCCCTGCAGCGGGACGCCAACACAAAGCTGGAAGACAACCCGACGGTTGGGCAGCCAGTGGAGGCTGATGCTATTCTCCTCACCAATAATGCACTCTTGGCGGTGAAGATCGAAAGCGACGACGGCGAGCACGAAAACGCAGAAGAGCACACAGTCGAGTTCGTGGGGCGGGTGACGTCGTTGCCCGATGGAACTCTCTACGGCGAATGGCTGGTGGCCGGTCGTCGCGTGCTGGTGATCAGTGGCGCTACACAAATTGACGAGCACAAAGGGCTGATCACGGTCAATTCCCTGGTCAAAGTGGAGGGAACACGCAATCCCGATGGCT
The DNA here is from genome assembly GCA_019637685.1 of Caldilineaceae bacterium. GTDB lineage: Bacteria > Chloroflexota > Anaerolineae > Caldilineales > Caldilineaceae > JACQGT01. The sequence goes on from JAHBVF010000019.1 coordinate 84,002, forward strand.
CTATCAATGCCCTGGAAATCGATGTGAAACGGGGCGAAGAAGATGACAACCGGCCGGGTGACAATCACAAATTCGTGCGCTTTGTCGGCACTGTCGAGGCCCTGCCCGCGGCGGGACTGCTGGGCGAATGGACTGTGGGCGGCAAGAAAATTGTGGTCAACGAGCGCACCGAACTGGACGACGGCCCCACCTTTGCCATCAGCGACACAGTGAAGGTGAAGGGCTATGCCCAGGCTGACGGCTCTGTACTGGCGCGGGAGATCGAGAAAGAGAAGGAAAACGAGAACCAGGGCCAGAAGGTCAAATTCACTGGAGATGTGCAGGTTCTTCCCGCGGCTGGGCTGTTGGGTGTGTGGACAGTGGACGGCAAGCAGGTCATTGTGAATACCCAGACCGACCTGAAAGACAACGCCTACGCCGTGAGCGACCGGGTGAAGGTGGAAGGACGTAAGTTGCAGAACGGTGCGATTATCGCCGACAAAATTAAGAAAGACGATTAGAAAGGGGCGATTAGAGCGGGATAATTCGCTGCCAGCTTTGCAGGGCGCGCAGGATAAGAAATCTCCAGGGCCGGCCACTTGTGGTCGGCCCTGTCTGTTGACCAGAATTGAAAAATCAGACCTGACCGCGTTTCTTTGGCGCTGCTCTATCCTGTGGTAGAATTGTAGGTTGGAAGGCTGCCACACAGCCCTGTCGCATCCAGCAAGGAGCTTGTCCCCAATGAGCTATGACGGTCGCGTTCACACCGTACAGATCGATGGACTCACCCGCCATCTGCCATTGTTTGAAGTTGCGCCCGGTGTAAAGATTGCCATCTTCAATATGCTGGGGGATCGGGAGGTGGTGGAGACCGCGGCCGCGCAGTTGGCCCGCCGCGCGCCCGCCGCGGATGTGATTCTTGTGCCCGAAGTCAAGGCCGTGCCCTTGGGCCACGCGCTGTCTATGCACACAGGCATCCCCTATGTGGTCGTGCGCAAAGTGCGCAAGCCCTATATGGTGGATTGCCTGGAAACCGAAGTGGTCAGCATCACCACAGGCAAACCCCAGACGCTCTTTATCGACGGCAAGGACCGGGCGCTGATCGCGGGCAAGCGGGCGCTGCTGGTGGACGATGTGATCAGCACAGGCAGCACCCTGCGGGGTTTGCGCCAGTTGGTGGCCGAGGCTGGTGCATCAATTGCCGGCGAGTTGGCTGTCTTTACCGAAGGTGACGAAAGCCGCTGGCCGGATGTCATCGCACTGGGCAATCTGCCTGTTTTTCTTGATTGATCAAACGCTCTCTCTGAGCAGGACTACCAATGAGTCTGAACGAGCAGCTTAAAAAAATCGAACTCCATTTCGAGGAAATCAACCGGCAGATGGCCTCCCCGGAAGTGCTGGCTGATTACGAACGCATGAACGAACTGGCCCAGGAACGCAGCAGCCTGGAAGATGTGGTCAACGTCTATCGCCAGTTTGAGAATGTGCGCCGCCAGTTGACGGAAAGCCGGGAATTGCTGAATGAAAGCAATGATCCGGAGATGATTGAGTTGGCCGAGATGGAGTTGACCGAACTCAGCGCGGAAGCAGAACGGTTGGAGCACGAGCTAAAACGGCTGCTGCTGCCCAAAGACCCCAACGACGACAAAAATGTGATCGTGGAAATTCGCGCGGGGGCAGGCGGTGACGAGGCGGGTCTCTTTGCCGCGGAGTTGATGCGTATGTATATGCGCTGGGCCGAGGCACACCGCTTCAAGACTGAACTGATGAGCACCAGCGAGACCGGCGTGGGCGGCCTGAAAGAGGTAATTTTGGAGGTGCGCGGCAAAGGCGCGTTCAGCAAACTCAAGTTTGAATCGGGTGTGCATCGTGTGCAGAGAGTTCCCGCCACCGAAAGCCAGGGGCGCATCCACACCAGCACAGCCACAGTGGCTGTGTTGCCCGAAGCCGAAGATGTGGAGATTGAAATCAGCCAGAACGACATCAAAATCGACGTTTTCCGCAGCAGCGGGCCGGGTGGGCAGAGCGTCAACACTACCGACTCGGCTGTACGCTTGACTCACCTGCCCACAGGCATTGTCATCAGTTGTCAGGACGAAAAGAGCCAATTGCAGAATCGCATTAAGGCCATGCGTATCTTGAAGGCCAAGCTCTACGATGCGGAAATGCAGCGCCAACAGGACGAACTTGGATCGGCCCGCAAAAGCCAGATCGGCTCTGGTGACCGCAGCGAAAAGATTCGCACCTACAATTTTCCCCAAAGCCGGGTCACCGATCACCGGATCAATCTGACTGTCTATCGATTGGACAGCGTGCTGCAGGGCGATCTGGATGAATTTATCGATGAGCTGGCTACGCAGGATCAGGCAGAACGGCTTCAGCAAATCGGTGAAACCACGTAGTATTTCCCGGCTTTAATGTAGGCAAGTCCCTATTGTATTGGCCCAAAGGAGTTGTATACTGGGTTTCACCCCATCCATTCGTTGGCTTGCGCGCAACGGAACTGCGGGGGGAACACATCTAATTTGTCAGGCGTTGGTATCGTTGTCCCGGCCCAACGACGAGCCGAGCAAGTACAGACGACAGTCCAGACAGCGATGTCTCACTGTTGCCCGGCACGATAACAACACGCATCAAAAATTGAAGGAGACCAATCTTGGCTATTTTGCAGGTCAATGCCCGACCGGCAGCACGTTCATTTGTATTCCCACGCTCCCAAAGAGGGGAAAACGGGAAACCCTTTTTCAACCAAAGCAATGGAGCCAGCACACATTCATCCCTGGCCGTTGACAACACCCAGACGCTCGCCAATCCACTAATGACCCAGGCCCGCCCCCTTTCTCCCATAAAGATGACAGCGAACGGGTCAGCCCTGATTGGCAGTACCAACACCGCCATCACCGCAAAGCCCCAGAAAATTTCATGGAGCCTGACCCCGGAAACACCCGTAGGCCGGGCGCTCGTCTCTGCATCCCAGCGGCTGACTGGCGCGGGCTGCGAAAATCCCCGGCTGGATGCCCAGGTGCTCCTGGCCCACGCGTTGGGAACAGACCGCACGTGGCTCTTTGCCCACCACGACTACCCGCTCGCTGCGGATCAGGCCGAGGCATTCACCGATCTGGTGGCCCGGCGCATCCAGCGGGAGCCAGTGGCCTATCTCCTGGGCCGCAAGGAGTTCTACGGATTGGACTTTGCCGTGGATGAGCGGGTGTTGATTCCCCGCCCAGAAACGGAAATGCTGGTAGATTTCCTCCTCGCCCACGTGCAATCCGAGAAAGATCTCACTTTTGTCGTGGCGGATGTGGGCACGGGCAGCGGCGCCATCGCCGTGACCACCGCTGTCCATACGGACAACACCCGCATCTACGGCCTGGACATCAGCCCGGATGCGCTGGCCGTGGCCCAGGAAAATGGCCGCGCACTGGCCCCCGATGCCGATCTTCACTTTCTAGCCAGCGATCTTCTCTCCGCTCTGCCCGAAAAGGCCGATGTCATTGTGGCGAATTTGCCCTATGTAACGGACACAGAATACACCGACCTGGCCCCGGAGATCCGCAAGTTTGAGCCTCAGTTGGCTTTGACCGCGGGCGACAAAGGACTGGACATTATCCAGCGATTGCTCACCCAAGTGCGCAATCACCTGAAGCCAAACGGGCTGGTGTTGCTGGAAATCGGCCACAAACAGGGCGACTCAGTAAAGAAAATGGCCGAAGGCATGCATCCCCGCCCACAACTGGTGGGATTGCGCCAGGACTACAGCGGCCATGTGCGGATGGTGACGATAGAGTTTTAACCATTCCCATCGAATGCCCGGTCTTTGTATCGGCTGTGTGAAACGTAAAACGTGAGATCGCCGGGCGATCTCACGTTTTACATTTTTTGGCCCACAACCCCCACAAGAGAAAGCCATGTGTATGCAACCACGCGCCTACGATCTCGTCGTGCTGGACCTGGACGGCACAATTCTGGAAAAGGAATTTGAGGGTGGTTACAGCCAGCGGGTGCGCCACGCCATTGCCGCGGTGCAGGCGTCCGGCGTGCCGGTGACGATTGCCACCGGGCGCACGTTGGACTTTGTGCGCACCCAGACGCCCTTGCTGGGGATTACGACACCTGTGGTCACCACACAGGGCGCGGTGGTGGGCGATCCGGTCAGCGGCGAAGTGCTGTTCGAGGCTGATATGCCCCTGGATGTCGCCCGCGCTGTCGCGGCCTGGGCGGACAGCACGGGCCGGGTGACGATCTTCTATTTCAGCAACCGGGACGGGACGACGACGCTGTATCAGAATCGGGAAGTGTGGCAACCCGGAGTGTACGACCACTGGTTTGGCACACCCCGACGTATCCAGCCCAACCTGAGCGAATTGCTGGCGTCCAGTGAGCATCCGCCGCTGAAGTTTATCTCTGTCAACGATGCCGGCACAGAGCCAGACCTGATACCGATTCTCCAGGCTCAGTTTGGCCCCACAATGCTGATGACCCGCACCCACGCCCTGCTCATCGAGGGCACAGCCGCGGGTGTGGACAAAGGCTCCGGTCTGCTCCACCTGCTGGAACGGCTGAAGATTCCGCCCCAACGGGTGTTGGCTGTGGGCGACAACGAAAACGATATTCCGGTACTCAAACTGGCGGGGATGGGTGTGGCTATGGGACAGGCCACAGACAAAGTGAAATCCTTCGCCCAATGGATTGCGCCGTCCATTTTTGAGGACGGCGCGGCAGTGGCACTGGAGAAGTTTGTGATTGGACAGTAGAGGGTGGGTATTTTGTAGCCGCTAACTGGCACTACGAAATACCCATCCCCCATAACTATTCTTTTATCGCCAACATTCGCAGCCCGTTCATGACCACAATCAGTGTGCTACCTTCGTGGCCGACCACGCCCAGCGGCAGGGGCAGACGGAAGCCGGGGACGATCAACGGGGCAACAATCGTCAGCAGAATCAGAGTCAGCATGACCCCCAGAGAGAAGATCAAGTTCTGGCGTACAATTCCCTCTGCCCTGCGGCTCAGCCCGATCACAAAGGGAATTTTACTCAGGTCGTCGGACATCAGCACAATGTCCGCGGTTTCCAGGGCCACGTCTGTGCCCGCCGCGCCCATAGCAATGCCCACGCTGGCCGTGGCCAGTGCGGGGGCATCGTTCACCCCGTCCCCCACCATTGCCACTTTGGATTCTTCGGCCAAGCGGCGCAGGACTTCCACTTTCTGCTCCGGCAGCAATTCCGCATAGATGTCCTCATCGGCTATCCCTACTTGTTTGCCGATGGCCTCGGCCACACTGCGGTTATCCCCGGTGAGCATAGCCATCTTGGAAATACCCATCGCGCGCAGGGCAGCGAGGCTGGCCGCGGCATTTCCCCGCAGTGTATCAGCCACAGCCAGATAGCCCACTACCTCCCAATCCCGGTCAGCGCCCAGTGTATCGTCGACTGTACTCTGCCGCACCACCAGCATAGCGGTCTTTCCCTGCTCTTGTAAAGAGCGGCCAATCATCCGAATCGCGGGGGAGAGGTCCATAGATTCGCTCATAAAAAGCCGATCGTTGCCGATGTAAATGATCTCCCGCTGCTCGCCGCGCTGATAGATGGCCTGGATGCCGTGGCCGGCAATGGATCGGAACTCCGTGGGTTCGTCGATCTCCAGTCCCATTTTGCGCGCCTTGTTGAGAATTGCCAGGGCGATCGAATGCTCACTCAGACTCTCGGCGCCGGCCGCGATGCGTATCACATCCTCTTTGCTATAGTCATTGAGCGGGCGCACATCGGTCAGCTCCGGTCGTCCGTAGGTCAACGTGCCCGTCTTGTCAAAGGCCAGCACATCGATATGGGCTGTTTTTTCCAAATAGGCCCCGCCTTTGAAGAGCACACCGCCCCGGGCCGCGGCAGCAATCGCGCTCAGAATACTGGCCGGTGTGCTGATGATCAGCGCGCAGGGGCTGGCCACCACCAGCAGCGTCATAGCCCGATAGAGAGTATCGCTGAAGGGTTCGCTGCCGAAAAGCCAGGGGATCAGAATCGCCAGCAGCGTCGCGCCGATAACCGTCAGCGTATAGGGCTGGCTGAAACGGTCGATGAGACGCTGGGTAGGCGCGGCGTCTTCCTGGGCTTCCTGCACCAGTTGGATAATTTTGCTAAGCGTGCTCTCGGAAGCGAGCTTTGTCACCCGCACGTCCAGCGCGCCGCTGCCGTTGATGCTGGCGGAAAAGACATCGCTGCCCGGCTCTTTATAAACAGGCACGCTCTCGCCGGTGATGGGGCTTTGATCGCACGTGCTTGTGCCCCGCACCACCACACCGTCCACCGGCAATCGCTCGCCCGGCTTCACCACCACAACAGCCCCCACTTGCAGATCGTCCACCGCGGTTTCGACGAGTTCGTCACCTTGACGCAGCCAGGCTGTTTCCGGGCGTAGTTCGATTAGTCCTTCAATAGCCTTGCGTGTGCGGTCCAGGGCAAAACCTTCCAACGCGCCGCTGAGGGTGAAGAGAAAGAGCAGGAGCGCGCCCTCTTCCCACTCGCCAATAAAGGCCGCGCCCAATGCCGCTGTAATCATCAAAAAATCGATGTTCAACTCCCACTGCATGGCGTCGACAATTGCTGCCCGGGTGCCAGTAATACCGCCTGCCACAAACGCGACCAGTGCAGCGGCGGTTACGACCCAATCGGGCAGAACGTCTGTCACACTGCCGCCAAACCAGCCTGCAAGCAGGGCAAGGAGTGTGATGGCGGCCAGGCCCAGTTCTGGATTCTCTCGCCAGAAATCAGGAGTAAGCAGCGAACCAGCCAGACTGCTCCCGCCTGTCCGTTGGGCCGAGCGAGCTTGACCATTGGATTGTTCGAGCGGAGGGGTTAGCGGTTGGGTTGTCATTGGGTTGTCTCCTTCTGCCCAGATGCTGTGGATGTTGCCTGCAATTGGCGGCGAATTTCGTCTCGTTTGCGTGCCTGACATTCGGCACAAAAGCCCACCATTTGTACTTGGGCCGAAACAGCCTGAAAGCCAGTCTGTTGGCGAACTGTCGCGTAAAGCGTTGCCAGAGGCACACTTCCCGCATAATCGTACACCTGTCTACAGCGTAGACAGACCAGATTGACGTGGGGTTCTGGATTGGTGTCGTAGTGGGTATGGTCGCCACCCACACTGATTTCCACAATCGCACCCAAATCGCGCAGAGCATTGAGGGTGTTATAGACCGTAGCCCGGCTGATCTCCGGGTGAATGTCCCTGACCTGTGCGTAGACTTCCAAAGGCGTCGGATGACTTTCCGTACGTGCCAGATAGTCGCAAACAGCTCGCCGCTGATCAGTGATACGATAGCCGCCCGCTTTCAGTGCATTGAGATAGTCGTGAATTGTATACATTTTAGTAACGCTATGACTATTGGATATTCCTAATGAATATTCCTGAAGGGTGATCTTGTCTATCTTAGAATGATTCTAAACCACAGGAGAATAATAGATGATAAAGGCCAGCTTGTCAAATTTTGTTTAGAACCATTCTAATTAATTTGCACAAACGGGGATTGGATATTGGGCAGGGACGCCGCGTCCCTGCCCAATATCCAATCCCGATGTCTTCGTCTTACATCCGCACTTGAATAGCGCTGCCGCTTTCGTAGCGACGCAGGCCCCGGTAGAAGACGACAATTGCCAGGCCGAGGAAGACGGTCGCGCCCAGAAGGAGTTGACCCAGGCTGGCCGCATCAAAAGTGCGCACAAACTGGGCAGGCAGCGCGCCCACAAAGGCCGCGGGGATCACTGTAAAGAGGAGCAGTTTGGCTGTGCCGTCGAAGAGGGTGATGGGGTAGAGGGAGAAGGTGATGATGGCGTTGACTGCATTGCCGGTGAGGAGGGAGGCATTGCCCATCCAGAAGGCGAGGCTCTGCACCAGCACCAGAAATCCCACCACAACGGCCATGGCAGCCACACAGGCCAACAGATAGCGGGCCAGCATTCCGCCGCTGAATTCGTCGGTGACGACAACCGCGGCGGCAAAACTGAAGAGACCGTAGAAAAAGTCACCCGCGCTGCTGGCGACACTGCGGCTGGCGAGGACGTGGAGCAGTACGGGTTTGGGCAAAGAGAGATAGTAGTCCAACTCCCCGTTGGCGATAATTCCGGCCAGATGGAGCGCGTTGCCAAAGAGATATGTGCCTGCGCCAAAGGCCACGGCCACCACGCCAAAAAGCAGGAACATATCGGCCAGTCCCCAGCCATTCACCTGTTCAAAACGGTCGAAGAAGATGACCCAAAAGACGAAATAGAAGGCGTTGTTGAGCATCATTCCCAAGACTTGCAACAGAAAGGCCACCCGATATTCCATCGCCGAGAGGAGATTGGTTTTCCAGAGGGAGAAGAGAAAAGAAAGTGTGGTACGCACAGATTTATCCCCCATTGATCGTCAACTGTCCCACCACCCACCGGTAGAACAGAGCCACCGCAACCCCCGCCCCCAGCAGCCAGCCCCCCTGATGGAGCAGCACATCGGCCAGCCGGGCCGCGCTGGGATCCACAAACAGTCGGGCCGGGCCATAGACGATCCAGGCGAAGGGCAGGGCACGGGAGACGTTCTGCAGCCAGTCCGGGAAGAAATCCAGCGGGATGAGCAGACCGCCCAGCACAAGCAGAAACTTCTGATAAATCCAGCGGAAGGCGCTGACTTCCTCGGCGAGGAAAGCGGCCAGCCCAATGAGCGCGGAAAAACAGAAGTCGAGCAGCAGGGCCAGCAGTGCGGCCAGTGTTGCCGCGGCCCAGCCCAGCATACCCGGCGGCGGACCCACCAGCCACCAGACCAGCGCGCCGCCCAGCAGCAGATTTGTGCCAAAGACGAGCAGGCTGTCCCCCATCCCCGCGGCAAAGTGGTAGAGGATAAAGTTGAAGGGTTTGTTGAGCAGATAGGCCACGCTGCCGTCCTTCACCTGATCCGAAATGTCTTTGGAGAGATCGCGCTTGCTCAGCATCACTGCTTCGGCCATCAGCAGATACCACATCGTATCGGCCAGCGTCAGCCCGGCGATTTGCTGGCTGCCCATCGCGCCGTAGGTCACCCGCCACAGGTTGACAAAGACCCACAGAAAGAGCAGAATCGTCACGCTGCGGGCCAGCAGATCGAGAGGATAGGCAAAACTGTTCTGCAACTGTGTGCGCAGAATGGCCCAATATTTGGCCGCGGGGAAGGCTTGGTGGGCGCGTTCGGTATCTAGGATTTGCACAGAATCAACTCTCGTAAATCGTCCGAATCACTTCTTCCAGCGACGGGTCCGAGACCGTCACATCCACCAGACTGCCCGCGGAGGCCAGCGCGGCCATTACCCGTTCCACCGGTGTTTCGCGCACGTCGAAGCGCAGTTTGGCCCCAAATGTGCCCACCTTCAGCATCTCCACGCCGGGAATGGCAAAGTCTGGCTCCAGCGCGTCGCTGTAGCGCACATCCACCTGTTTGGAGGTGAGATAGCGCCGCTTGAGCGCAGAGACTTTGTCCTGATAGATAATCTCCCCGTGATTGATGATAATCACCCGCTTGCACAGGGCTTCGATGTCCCCCGCGTCGTGGCTGGTGAGCAGCACGCCCACGCCCTCCTCCGCGTTCATGCGGCGGATCGTCTCGCGGATGCGCTGTTTCGCCACCACATCCAGCCCAATCGACGGCTCGTCCAGCAACAGCAGCCGGGGTTTGTGCAGCAGGGACGCGGCCACCTCGCAGCGCATGCGCTGGCCCAGGCTGAGTTTGCGCACGGGTGTTTCCAGCAGGTGTTCGATCTCAAAGGCTTCAGAGAGATAGCCGATGCGCTGTCTCAATGCGGCCTCTTCCATTTCGTAGATTTTGCCAAAGAGATAGAACGTGTCCACCGCGGGCAGATGATACCAGAGTTGGGGGCGCTGGCCGAAGACTGTGCCGATGTGATAGGCCAGTTTCTGTCGCGCCTGCCAGGGCACAAAGCCCAGCACAGACGCCTCGCCACCGGTCGGGTGCAGGATACCAGTGAGGATTTTGATGGTCGTGGATTTGCCCGCGCCGTTGGGACCGATAAAGCCGAGCAATTCGCCCTGCTCCATCGCAAAGGAAATCTCACGCACGGCTTCCACAGCGTGCAGGTCTGGTTTCCACAGCGCGGCCAGACTGCCGCCCAAGCCCGCGGCTTTGCGCTTGGTCTGAAAGGTTTTGTGGAGATTGTGGACCTGAATGGCAGCACTTTCCATCAATTATCCCTCTTTTCCCTCTTGACAATTCGCTCTCTTGGCCTGCATCCTATCAGGGGACGCTCGACACTTTTGCAGGAAATTATCAACTCATTTGCCCATACAGGCAAGCCGCTCAGCTCAGGAGTAAATATTACGTGGCCTATTTGCGCTTTCTGTCCCTCTTTTTTCTCCTTCTGCTGGGATCGTCCCCTGTCTTCAGCCAGCCAGCCAATGAACAGCCACCCGCTCTGCGCATTGGCTACGGCGTCACATCCGACACCGACTTGACCAATCCCCACATTCAATCCCTGGGCGCTGGTGTTTACAACAACTGGCGCGCATCCAGCGCGCCGGCTACGCCCGGGGGGATGCACTTTGCCCAGACCGTCCGGGTTCACCAACAATTGACCTGCCCGCTCTATTCAGAAAACGCCTGGAATCGGGATGTTTGCCCCTATGCCGAACCCCACAGCTATGTGGTCACGCCAGCCTTGGCGGAAATCGGCTCCATTGCCCAGGCCCAGCCAGGCAGCCTCTGGCTGATTGGCAATAAAATGGATCGGAGCGATTGGTATCGGGGCGGCCAGGATGAGATGCTCCCGGAACTTTACGCAACTGCCTATCACGACATACACACAGCCATCAAAGCCGCTGATTCTACCGCTCAGGTAGCTATCGGTGGCGTTATCCAGGCCACACCCCTGCGTATAGCTTGGCTGGATCGGGTGTGGGATAGCTATGCGCAGCAGTACGGCGTCGAAATGCCTGTGGATGTGTGGAATGTCCACAATTTTATTTTGCGCGAAGTTTTCCGGGAATATGGCGCGGATATCCCCCCAGGCTTCGCTATGGATGACGAACGGGCCTTCACCCCAGATAGCGACTGGACACACATCGACACCGATATTTTTGACAGCCAGATTCGTACTTTCCGTGGCTGGATGGCCGCGCACGGCCAGCAGGAAAAGCCGCTGATCGTCTCCGAGTATGGCGTGCTCTACCGCCATTGTGCGCTCTGGTATTGGACCGGCCAGGAATATATCTGCAAACAGAGCTTCAACAACGAGGAGATAGTCGTGGATTTTATGCTGGCGACCTTCGACTATTTCCTCACCGCGCGCGATTGCGCCGTCGGCTATGTGGCCGATGGCTGCCGTCTGGTGCAGCAGTGGCTCTGGTTCAGCCTGGATCACCCGACCGAAGGGTTCAATATCCACGCCCGACTCTTCGACAGCACAAGCAATACCCTGACACCGGCTGGCGTCGCCTACCGGGATTGGGTGGCTGCCCATCGGGAGAAGCTCACCCAACCCATCCCCACCGACGATCTGCCCCGCATCTTTCTGCCGCAGATCAGAAAATAGGGAGTCGGGGTTGGGAACTGGGGAACGGGAAATCCCCAGTTCCCAGTCATCGTCTCCAATCCCTAGCCGCCCAATCTCTATCCCCCGCTTTTCTGAAAATTCGCCAATTCCTGCTACACTATACGGATACTATTTTGCCTTTCCAGTCGCTTTGTGCCTTTGTGTCTTAAGTGGCAGAAAAAATCCGAACCCGTCCCAGGAAGCGAGACCTTCGATGAAACAGCTTTCAACCAAAGAGATTCGCCAGCTCTTTCTCGACTATTTCCACGAACTGAACCACACGATTGTGGACAGCAGCAATCTGGTCCCTGCCGACGACCCGACGCTGCTCTTTATTAACGCGGGCATGAATCAGTTCAAAGACGTTTTCCTGGGATTGGAAAAGCGGGACTATAACCGGGCCACCACCAGCCAGAAGTGCCTGCGCGTCAGCGGTAAGCACAACGACCTGGAAAATGTCGGCCCCAGCCCCCGCCATCACACTTTCTTTGAGATGCTGGGCAACTTCTCCTTTGGCGACTACTTTAAGAAAGAGGCCATCCAGTTCGCCTGGCATCTGCTCGTCAACGAAATGGGCCTGCCTACCGACCGTCTCTGGTTCACCGTCTACACCGACGACGACGAGGCCGAGCAACTCTGGCAGCAGGTGGGCGCGGCCCCGGAGCGGGTACTGCGCTTTGGCAAAAAGGACAACTGGTGGTCCATGGGCGACGTCGGCCCCTGCGGCCCCTGCTCGGAAATCCACTACTACTGGGGCGATCTGGACAAGCAGACCCCAGCGGGTGTCAACGTCGACGACGAATATCTGGAAATCTGGAATCTCGTCTTTATGCAGTACGAACAGAAAGAGCCGGGCGGAGAACTGCTCCCCCTGCCCAAGCCCAGCGTAGACACAGGCGCGGGCCTGGAGCGGCTGGCCTCGATTCTGCAGGGCAAGGACAACAACTACGACACCGACGCTTTCACGCCGATTATGGCGCGCATCCAGGAGTTGCTGGGCCACACCGACGCCCAGCGCCAGGAGCATCTGACCGGCTATCGGGTCATCGCCGACCACAGCCGGGCCATGACTTTTCTCATCGGCGACGGCGTGCTGCCGGGCAATGAAAACCGCAATTACGTCCTGCGGATGGTGCTGCGCCGGGCCGCCCGCTTTGGCAAGCGCATCGGTTTTGAGAAACCCTTTCTGGCCGAAATCTGTCAGGCGGTTATCGACGAATACGGCGGTCACTACACGGATCTGCCCGCCAAGCGCGACTTTATCCTCCAGACTGTCACTGCCGAAGAGGAACGCTTCCAGCGCACTCTCAACACCGGCCTGGCGATTCTGGACGAAATCATCCAGCGCTTGCGGGCAGAGGGCCAGACAGTCATCCCCGGCGAGGAGGCTTTCCGCCTGTGGGGGACCTACGGCTTCCCCGTGGACATCACCCGGGACGTGGCCCAGGAGCAGGGCTTTTCCGTGGACGAGGCTGGCTTCCAGGCCGCGCTGGCCGAGGATCGGGCCAAGTCGAAGGCCAGCGCCATCGCCCATCTGCCCGCGGATCTCTCCGTCTATGGCGAGCTTTTGCAGGCATTGCAGGAAAAAGGCAGCCTGGACGAAAACGGCGTGCGTTCCCTCATCTACGAAAGCGCGGCGGATGTGGACACGAAAGTTATCGGGCTGGTGGTGGACGGAGCCAGCGTTTCCAGCGCCAACGCGGGCCAACGGGTGGAGATTGTCCTGCCCCAGACGCCCTTTTATGTGGAGAGCGGTGGCCAGGTCAGCGACACCGGCGACATTTACTACTTCCCGGAGGATTTGGACGAGCCAGTCTGGGCCGTGCGGGTGGACGACACCCGGCGGCCCATCGCCGGGCTGATTGTGCATATCGGCGAAGTGGTCAGCGGCACGGTGCAGGTGGGGGACCCGGCCTATGCGGTCATCGATGTGGAGCGGCGCTGGGATATTATGCGCAATCACACGGCCACCCACATTCTGCACAAAGAACTGCGCGCCCGTCTGGGCGATCACGTCCATCAGGCCGGTTCGCTGGTGGCCCCGGATCGCCTGCGCTTCGACTTCACCCACACCGCGGCCATCAGCAGCGAAGAACTGGCCGACATCGAGGCCGCGGCCAACGAAGCCATCCTCGCCAACCTGCTGGTGGGCGACCGCTGGACGGGTCTAGAACAGGCCAAAGCCGAGGGTGCAATGGCCCTCTTTGGCGAAAAGTACGGCGATACGGTCCGCATCGTCTCCATCGGCGACCCGGAAGAGGACGACTACAGCAAAGAACTGTGCGGCGGAACCCACGTGGACAGCACCGCGGAGATCGGCAGTCTGCGCATCATCAGCGAAGGCAGCAATGCCGCGGGCGTGCGCCGCATCGAAGCGCTCACCGGCCGGGGCGCGGCCCACCTCATCGACAGCCGCCTGGCCGTGTTGGGCGGCATCGCCAGCAGCTTGCGGGTGCGCCCGGAAGAGGTGGGCGACGCGGTAGAGCAGCTGCGCGATCAGAACCGCCGCCTGCAGCAGGAGATCGACGAACTCCGGGGCAAGCTGGCCCGCCAGGAGAGCGAATCCCTGCTGGAAAACGCGCAGCAGATGGACGGGCTGGCGGTGTTGGCCCAGCGGGTGCAGGTGGAGGACGTGGACACCTTGCGCCAGATGACCGACTGGTTCCGGGACAAGCTAGGCAGCAGCGTTGTCGTTTTGGGCGCGGTCATCGACGACAAGCCGATGCTCATCGCCGCAGCCACCGAAGACGCGGTGAAACGGGGCATCCACGCCGGCAATCTGGTGCGGGACGCGGCCAAAATCGTAGGCGGCGGCGGCGGTGGTCGTCCCAATATGGCCCAGGCCGGTGGCCGGGATGTGGAAAAACTGGCCGACGCCCTGGGCATCGTGCCCGGCTGGGTGGAACGCAATTTGAAGGGGTAGCGTTTCGGCAAACACGACTCATACGGTTGTGGATGCAAAGGGCAATCGGATGCTCTCTCGAACTGAAATCAATCAGGCTTTGGAGCGGTTGGGGGAATTGGCTGTTGCTCAGAATATCCAGATAGAATTGCGTCTGGTCGGTGGAGCAGCGATGGTTCTTCTTTACAATGCGCGCTTATCCACTCGCGATGTAGATGTGATCATTCTGCATCCGCGCACAGCACATCTTGTGCGCTCTTTGGCTTCGCAGGTTGCAGAGGAACTCAATCTACCTTTGGATTGGCTGAACGACAGCGTCAAAGGATTTATGGCGGGTGTCTCAACCGGACCAACAGTGCTAATCTCCTCTGGTATACTTGTCTGGTATACTTGTCAGAACTGTCTCTGTCGAACAATTGCTGGCGATGAAATTATCGGCCTGGCGGGATGACGTTGATATTGCTGACGCTACTCGGCTTTTGCAGGAAATCATAGGCAATCGCGAACAGATATGGGAAAACCTGGAACCATATCTAATTCCAGGTTTGGAAATGAAGGCAGAATATGCTTTCTTGGACTTATGGGAGTCCATTTATGGTGAAAATTGAGGACTTAGCCACTGCTGTACTGGAATATGACAGCCTGTTGGCGCGTACGCTTGTTCAGGAATACTACGATCCCAAACTCGCTCTGGAACATATTGAAAAGCCAGTCACCGATGACAGAGATATTTTAGTCACCTCGGCAGCCCTACTTGAGATGCTGTCGTTGCGCCGCGGGCAGAATCCTCCATCGTGGACAGAGGATGTCGGCCCCCTACTGCATTCTCGCTATCTGTTGAAAGCAGCAGCTTCCATGCAGCGGCTACGCCGAATGTGTGAAATGGAAGCACCCGAACCACTGCGCAAGCGCGGGCTATTTGCTCCGCCGAATTTTTTGGAATTCGTGTGAAGATGCCGATAAGAATCTGCGTCCATCCGCCCGTTCCGTTTGATCTGCATTCTATTCTTTGGTGAATCATTTGTCCGAAATCCTCCGTATCGAACCCGACGCCACAGCCGAAGCCGTGCGTCGTCGCCTGGCCCGTATGGACGACCCACAGGTGGCGGTCGTTCTGCCCAACGGCTGGGGCGAACTGAACAACATTCCCCGCCTGCGGCTGATCCAGCGGCAGGCTGTGGCGCGCAGCCAGGAGATCGCGCTCGTCACCCGCGACCTTTCCACCCGCCAGGCGGCCCAACAGTTGGGGATTCCCGTCTACGGCAGCGAGGCCAAACTGGCCGGCCGCACCTGGCGGATGACACCCGCCTTGCCCACTGTCGATCCCCGGCAGCCCGCGGCGGGATTGCCCAACCCACCGGCCTGGCGCACGCCCACCGGCGAAGCCACGGGCAAGGCACGGGCCGCGGTCACATCCCGGCCCAGCCTGCACCACAGCCGCCAACAGCGTATCCGCGCGGCCGAGGCCTGGCGACGCCCCACGCCTCTCTGGCTGCAATTGGCCGGCTATGGGCTGGTCGGCCTGGTTCTGTTGGCTGTGCTGGCCGCCTTCGCTGTCTATGTCCTGCCCGCGGCCACAGTCACAATCGTCCCCGGCCAGCGCCAGGTGGAAGCCCCCGTCACCCTGACCGCCAGTCCGGATGTGGACGCGGTGGACATCCAGGGCCGACTCCTCCCCGGGCGGTTGATGGAGACGTACATCGAAATGACCGGCACGATTGCCACCAGCGGCTCGGAGCAAGAAGCCCAGGGCAAGGCTGTGGGCCAGGTGGTCTTTACCAACCAGACCAATCGATCTGTGCGCATCCCCGCCGGCACAATCGTATCCACCAGCACCGGCAGCCGCAGCGATTTCCGCACCACCAGCGAGACAGAAGTGCCTGCCCCCCAGGGCAGCCAGGCCACGGCCAACATCGAAGCACTGGAGGAGGGCGTACAGGGCAATGCCCGGGCCAATACCATCACAACTGTCTCTGGCGCGCTGCGCACGCAGGTGGGCGTGACCAATCCCAGCGCGACCGGCGGCGGCCAATCCGCGCTGGTGCGGGTGGTGAAGCAGGTGGACAAAGATACCCTGCTGGATCAGGTCTATGCCCAGATACAAAGCGAGGCATTTGCCCGACTGCAACCCGAACTGCGCGCCAACGAATGGCTCTCCGAATCTTCCATCCAGACATTCATTGTGGCCCAGTTTTTTGATCATTTCAACGACGAACCCGCGGACGAACTGGGCTTGACCCTGCGTGTGCTGGTGCAGGGCGTGGCCGTGGATCAGAATACAGCCCGGGAAATTGCCATGGCCGCGCTGCAAGAGGCTGTGCCTGAACGGGGCAAACTGGTGGCCGATTCCATCCAATTTTTGGCGGACCCCAACGCCACGGCCAGCGAACGCACCGTGCGCTTTACAATTGTGGGCCGGGGTAATTATGTGATCCCGATCGATAACCGGGAATTGCGATCGTCTGTGGCTGGTCTGTCGGTGGAAGAGGCCACACAACTCTTGCAAGAGCAATGGCTTTTGCAGAAGCCGCCGGAATTTTATGTGGACCCGGATTGGTTTGGCACACTGCCCCGCTTTGGCAGCCGCATTCAGGTACGGGTCGAATTCGATCAGGCCGCGCAGGGGGAATAGAGCAGTGTCCTTCCCCGGCAAACTCATCGCCCTGGATGTGGGCCTAGCCCGCATCGGGGTAGCGACCTGTGATCCCTTGGGAATTGCCGTGCGCCCACTGGCGGTTGTCCACCGCGGCAGTCGCCAGGAAGATTTTGACCGATTGGTGGCGTTTACAGGCGAGGAGGAGGCCGAGGCAGTGGTAGTGGGTTTGCCGCTGTCGATGGATGGCAGCGAGAGCGAGCAGACGAAGATGACTCGCACCTGGGCGCTGCGTCTGGCCCGTGCCCTGCGCACCGCGCGCAAAGAACCCCTGCCTGTCATCTTTTGGGACGAACGGCTGAGTTCGTTCGCCGCGCAGGAGCTAATGGCCGACGATCCCAAACGGGCGCAGTCCCTGGGCGAAGACGCCTACGCCGCGGCGGTCATCCTGCGCAGCTATTTGGACGCACGCAAACGGGGCGAAGACGAGCGCTGGGGACGGATTGAACTGCCCAAGAAATGAGAGTGCTCCGTAGTGCGTAGACCCGGAATATTGGAGACATTTCCGTTTGTCGATCCGTACACAACAGCACGACAGACAATTACATGACACCAGATCACATCACTGCTCCCGCAGTACGTAACACGCAGTACAGTCTGCAAGGCAAAACTGCCCTTATCACCGGTGTCAGCCGCCGGGCCGGGATTGGCGCGGCGCTGGTGGCTGCCTTGGCCGAGGCAGGCGCGGATATTTTCACCACCTGGTGGCGGCCCTACGATGCCACAATGCCCTGGGGCAGCCGAGACGAGGAAGCCGAGGACATTTTGGCCGATGCCCGGTTGCTGGGCGCGCGGGCCGCGGGAATCGAGGCCGATCTGTCCGATCCGGCAGTGGCCGCCCGCGTATTTGATGTAGCGGAAGCAGCCCTGGGGCCGATCTCGATTCTGGTCAACAATGCCACCCATTCGACGCACACGCCGATTGAGACACTGGGCGCGGCGGATTTGGACGCCCATTACGCGGTCAATCTGCGGGGGACAGCCCTGCTCTGCGCCGAGTTTGTGCGCCGCTATCCCGGCGGGCCAGGTGGACGAATTGTTAGTTTTTCATCCGGCCAGGGCGTGGGGCCGATGCCGAGTGAGCTGGCGTATGCGGCTACAAAAGGTGCAATCGAGGCATTCACCCTTTCCCTGAGTGCTGGAGTGGCAGCCAAAGGGATAACCGTCAATGCCATCGATCCGGGCATCACTGATACGGGCTGGATAGAGGACGAACAGAAGACAGCCTGGGCCAGCGAAAATCCTTTTGGGCGGCTGGGCACACCGCAAGACGCGGCCCGACTGGTGCGCTTTCTCGCCAGCGACGAGGGCGAATGGATTACCGGGCAGGTGATCCACGCCCGCGGGGGCCGATGACTGGAGCAGAAATCTCAGAATGAAGAAATCAACTTTAGCCTATTTACAGGCGCGGCAACGCCAGCGCCAGCAACAGGATAACCGATCAAAAATATCGTGGAGTGGTCTGATCCTAACGAATCTGGCCCGACTCGGCTTTTTGGCGCTGGTGCTCGGTGTGCTGTGGAGCGTTTGGTCTGTGGCCGAGGCCCACTTGGGTGAGCAATTTCTGGCCACGGAGCAGACCAACGACGCGCTGATTGATCCCACCGCGGGCCAATACGCGCTGACACCGGAAAACATCGAAAAACAGGTGCTTGCCTTCAATCTGCGCTTGCAGGAAGAAGAACTTTCCCGGCCCGCCGGTGTGGACCCTCGCCCCCGCCCCTTCACAATCATTCCCGGCGACGCGGCCCGTTTTGTGGCGGCCCGGCTGCAAAACCAGGGATTCATCACCAATTCTGATCTCTTCAATCTCTACCTGCGGGTGACAGGGCTGGACCGGCGGCTGGAGGCAGGCAATTTTATGCTGGCTGAGACAATGACAATGCCAGAAATTGCTGAGGCCCTGCAGGAAGCCCACTTTGAAGAGGTGCTGGTGACAGTGCCCGAAGGGATGCGGGCCGAAGAAGTTGCCGAGCGGCTGGCCGAAAATTATGTCATCGACGGGGAGCGTTTCCTGAGTGCGGTTCGCCAGCCCCGCAGCCTGAGTATTTTCGGCGATTACGATTTTCTCCAATCCCTGCCCGAAGGCGCGTCGCTGGAAGGATACCTCTTCCCCGACACCTATCGTATGCCGGTCAATGCCAGCTCGCCGGAACTGATCCTGGCGGCTTTTCTCAACAACTTTGAGAATCGGGTGGGCAGCGATGGGCTGATCGGCGGCAGCAGCGGGCTGAGTGGGCGGGATTTGATCAATCTGGCCGCGATTGTGGAGCGGGAAGCTGTGCAGGCCGACGAGCGTCCGCTGATTGCCAGCGTCTACATCAACCGGCTCAACGGCAATTGTCTGGCTGATGTGGGTGGCACCTATTTGCAGGCTGACCCGACTGTGCAGTATGCACGGGGTGTGGCGGGCAACTGGTGGTGGAAACCCCAGAGTGTGGAGGAGTACAGCCAGATTGTCAGCCCCTATAACACATATTTGAACCCGGGCCTGCCCCCCGGCCCCATTGCCAGTCCCGGTCTTAGCGCCATCGAAGCGTCGCGCAGCCCAGCCGAGAGCATCTATTGTTTCTTCGTTGCCACAGGCGAGGATGGCCGCCACGTCTTCGCGCGCACCCTGGCCGAACACGAGGCAAACCTGCGCATTTATGGATACAATCCGTAAAGAAGGGATTGGGGAACAGGGATTGGAGATTGGGCGTCGGTTTTTCCATTCGCCATTCGCCGTTCGCTATTCGCCATTCGCTATTCTCCTTTGGCTTTTTGCCCTCTCGCTTTCCGCCTGTATATCCACTCGACCTGTGGTGAAAATCGGACTGCTCGCACCCTTCGAAGGGGTCTATCGCCAGGCGGGGTACGATGCTCTGGCCGCCATGCGCACGGCAATCGACGAGCAAAACCCCGCTAGCGTTGATGTGTTGCCTCTGGCTCTGGACACGTCCCGAGATGTGGCGCGCACCGGGCAGAAAGCGTTGGCCGATCCATCGGTTGTCGCAATTGTTGGCCCCTTTTGGGCGGCAGAGGCGTCCGTCTTGGGTGGACAGTTGGATCGAACAAAATGGTTCTCCCCCTACAATCCCGTGGGGGACGTGACCTGGCGAACGGAATGGATGGATAGGGCACGGCTTTTTGCTGACAAGGAGGGACGGCGACTGGTGCTGGCAAGTCTGCCTGCTGGCTGGCTGGAAGCAGCCGAAAAGATCGTGACCGGTCCAGATGGGGTGCAAGCGGGGGATTTGGTTCTCTGGCTGGGGGATGCCGCGGCGGGCGCGGACTTTGCCGCGGCTCTCTGGCAGCGTTTGCCCGATGTACCCTTTGGCCTGGATGCAGCCGGGGTGGAAACCGTTCTCCAGCGGGCGGGCGCGCAGGCAAAGGGCCATCTCTTTGCGCTCGCCTGGATCGACGACGGCTACTCCGACTGGGCAGCCAGCCATTCGCCCAACACACCCGCCGCCTACACTGTCTATCGGCTGACCGCGAACATCCTGCACAATCTAAACGGCCAGACGACGGCAACCAATTGGCAACCGGCCCTCTTTATAGTGGATGCCGAGGGAAGACTACGATTGCTATCCGATCGCTGAACGAGCGATTCCTGGAATATACAAGTCTGGAAAATCTGTTATGCGTGTACTGATGATTACCTGGGAATATCCGCCCCATATGGTGGGGGGAATCGGCAAGCACGTGGCCGAGCTGGTGCCCGCCCTTGCCCAGATTCACAAAGACGACGAGGACTTCCACCTGGACGTTCTGACAAACCGGGCCGCGGGCGGTGCGCGCCTGGAAAGAATCGGGGCAAATGTCACCATCCACCGGGTGGATGTGCCACCCGTGGCCCCCAATGATCTCTTCAACAGTGTGGTGGATGGCAATCGTAAGCTGGAGAGCCATGCCGTTCAGTTGGCGGCCACTGCGCCCTATGACCTGATCCACGTCCACGACTGGCTGGTGGCCAGCGCAGGCGTTGCCCTGAAGCACCGCTGGAAAGTCCCGCTGGTGGTGACCATCCACGCCACCGAACGGGGCCGCCATTACTCTCACGTGCCCAACCAGACCAGTGCGCTGATCAATCAGATGGAATGGGAAGCCTGTTTTGAAGCGTGGCGGGTGATTGTGTGCAGTGGCTTTATGGCCGGGGAATTGGGGGGCTATTTCAATGTACCCCTGGACAAAACGAGTGTGATTCCCAATGGGATCGATCCAGCCCCGCTACAGGAATGCCCAGCCGAGGAGATTGAAGGGTTGCGCCAGCGCTACGCGCCGAATGGAGAAAAGCTGCTCTTTTTTGTGGGGCGTATTACGCCGGAGAAAGGTCTGCACATTCTCCTGCGGGCAATGCCGCACATCCTCCCCCACTTTCCCCACGTTCGCCTGCTGGTGGCGGGCAAGAACAGCGAACAGATGCAGCCATTGCTACAGGAGCTAAAGATCGCGCACGCGGTACACCTGCTCGGTTTTATTTCCGATCAGGCACGCAACTGCCTCTATAATCTGGTGGATGCAGCGATCTTTCCCAGCCTCTACGAGCCTTTTGGGATTGTGGCATTGGAGGCAATGGCCGCTGGCTGCAACGTCATTGTCAGCGATGTGGGCGGACTGAGCGAAGTGGTTCACCACATGCACAATGGGCTGACTGTGATTGCCAATAATTCCCAGAGCATTGCCTGGGGGGTGGATATGCTGTTTGAGGACGCGGAACGGGCCGCGGAGTGGCGGGGAAATGCCCTGAACGACGCCCAGCTTCTTTATCGCTGGCCGGATATTGCAGACCGCACTTATGAACTCTATAAGAGCGTTGTGGAAGAACGCCGGCATGTGGAGTGGTAGGCGTGCGAAGTGGTAGATATCCCGGCAGACAAACTCAGTCGCCTGTGATCCGATCCAGAATCACAGGCAGGGGAGCGGTTGGCCCGTCGGCGATACGCCAGGCTCCCCGCAGTCGGGACACAGCAATAGATGCGCTGGCCTCATCCGCCGCGTAGACAGTACAAAGCGCACCGCCCGCGGTCGTGCGGTCCCCCACTTTTGTCTGGCAGACAACACCCACGCCAAAATCAATAGCATCGCCCTTGCGTTTGCGCCCGCCCCCCAATTCAACAACCGTCAGGCCGATCTCGCGCGCGTCGATGGCATGGACAAAGCCAGCCGTTTCAGCCAGAAGCGAGCGGGCGATAGGTGCGCGGGGCAACCGTTCGGGATGGCGAATCTCGTCGGGGTTGCCGCCTTGTGCAGCCACAAAAGCGACCAGTTTCTCCAATGCAGCGCCCGACGCTATGGCTTCCCTCACCCGTTTCTGGGCCGCGCCCAGATCGCCACAGGCCGGATCGCCCAGGAGCACCATTTCCGCGCAGACCCGCTCCACCAGTTCCTGAAAATCGGTAGGGCCTCTGCCGTGGAGGGTTTCGATGGCCTCCTGCACTTCCAGGGCGTTGCCCACCGCGTTGCCCAGGGGCTGCTCCATTCCGGTGATCAGTGCGGTCACTTTGCGGCCCGCGCCGTCGCCGATGGCTACCATCAGCCGGGCTAGGGCGCGGGCGTCGTCCAGGTTTTCCATAAACGCGCCCCGGCCACATTTCACATCCAGCACAATCGCATCCGCGCCCGCGGCCAGCTTTTTGCTCATAATACTGGCCGCGATGAGAGGCAGGCTGGGCACAGTACCGGTGACATCGCGCAGGGCGTAGAGGTGCTTGTCCGCGGGGGCCAGGTCGGCTGTCTGCCCGGCGATGACCAGCCCGATTTCCTGCAATTGCTGGCGAAAACGTTCTTCGCTCAGGTCCGGCGACCAGCCGCTGATGCTCTCCAATTTGTCGATTGTGCCACCGCTGAAGCTCAGCCCCCGTCCGCTCATTTTGCCCACGGGCAGGCCACACGCGGCCACAATCGGACCCACGGCCAGGGTCGTCTTGTCCCCCACACCGCCGCTGGAATGCTTGTCCACAATCAGCGCGCCGGGAGCCAGCGCGCCCGTCGCCAGCGCACCGCGGAGGTCGAGAGTGTCGCCACTGTTTGCCATCGCCAGGGTCAGTTGTGTGGCTTCGGCGTCGCTCATTCCCTGGAAGTAGACAGCCATTGCCCAGGCCGCCAGTTGATAGTCGGGGATGGAGCCGTCCACCATTCCTTGCACCAGAAAGTGCAATTCTTCCGGGGTGTGTTCGCCCCCATCTCGTTTTTTGGTAATCAGATCAACCGGATTCAGTCTGCTCATTCGACAAAAATCTCCACCAGTTCGCCGTCGTCGTCCATCACTTCCAGAATTTTTCCGGGGACACCGGAGCGCAGGGCATCCCGGACTTGGGTTACGTCCAGATTGTTCACTTCGGGCACAAAACGCGCGCCCACCTGCAAGCCCATACTGACCAGCCCTAGCGGCAATGTCATATTGACTTTTGTGCGCCCGGAACCCGTGTCCGACACCCGCAGGCGCATCCAGCGCCCGCCGTTCTCGTTGGGCGGGGACGGCTGGGAGGCAGCGCCGCGGCGGCCTTGCGACTTTTTGCTGCTCTTTTCAATCGCCTTCAGCAGCCGGGTTCCCTCCTCTGCCGAGATTTTCCCTTCCTGGATCATCCGTAATACTCGCATTCGTTCTTCGCTTGTTGGCATAAGTATACTCCTTAAAAGGGATATCATCCCTAAAACTGTTTTATGTTTATCTGCGCCCATCCGCGGCTATTTACACATCAATATTGCCCCAGCGCGCCCATCCGTCGCGCCCGGTTCTCGCACCAGCGGAAGAAGAACCAGCCCACCACAAAATAGACCGCTGAATTGATCACCAGCCCCAGCAGTGAGCCATCCTGCCAGGTCTGGGCCAGGCTCTGGCCGTCCAGAATCACCCGGCGCAGGACGATAATCCCCTGGGTCGTGGGCAGGGTTTTGGCGAAGGCTTCCATCCAGCCGGGCAGCCGGTCCACGGGCAGAAGCGCTCCGTTGAGAAAGAGCAGGGCATTCTGCATCAGATTCGCCAGCGCTTCCACCTGTTTGAAAACGAGGGTTGCTCCCCCCAAAATAAAGGCGAAGCCATACAGCCCTGCCATTGTGAGCAGGAAAACGGGCAGGGCCGTCCACGTGACGGGCAGGGAAATGCCCAGTATCAGCATGAGGACCAGCGCCGAAACGCCCACCATCAGAATACTGACAATGAGAGAAGCGATAGAGCGGCCCAGCATCAACACACCTGTGGGCAGAGGAGACATATACATCTGCTCCAGTGTGCCCGTCTGCGTCTCTTCGCGGATGCCCCAACTCATATCCGAGATGGCGGCCAGGGCGAAGAACCAGACCAGATAGCCCACCAGACCAGAGGCCAGCACTGCTGGCTCCGGTCTCCCTCCGGTCATAAAGAAGCTGATGCCAATAAAGATAAAGCCAATCATAAACATCTGGGTGAAGAAGTTGAATTTATAGGCCCAAAGCAGAATGAACCGTTTCTGGATTTCGTTGACTACAACTGTTCCAGCCAGTGCCATCAGACACCCTCCCGTTCCGGGCGGTGGGGGACGCGCCCATTTGCCCGCTGTTCCAAATTGCTTTCGCCTTTGCCGGCCTGCTCCAACAACTCCACAAAAATTTCTTCCAGATTGGGTTCGGCCTGGGCCACGCCCAGCAATTCCAGCCCCTGTCTCTCGGCCATTTCGATCAGCCGGTAGAGGCGGTCGTGTTGGCTGATTGTGCCGGAGAGAATTGTGTGGCCGTTTTCCTCTCGCGGGGTAAAGTCTGCAAAACCGGCGGCAACGGATTCTTCCATCCGGCCCCGAAAGCGCAGTTCGTAGGTTTCCTGGCGGAAGAGGTCGAGGAGTTCACCAGTAGGCCGATTGGTCACCAGTTTGCCCTGGCTCATAATCGCCACCCGATCACACAGGCTTTCGGCCAGGTCCATCTGGTGGGTAGTCAGGACAACCGTTTTGCCCTCGCCGCGGGCCAGTTGCTCCACCCAACGCTTGACTGTGCGACCAGCCTGTACATCCAGCCCCAGCGTCGGCTCGTCCAACAGGACAATCGGTGGGTCGGCCACCAGCGCGCAGGCAATAGCGACCTTCTGCTGCATCCCTCTGGAGAAATCCCGCACGGGGTCGTTGCGCCGCTCCCAAAGCTCCAGTTCCCGCAGCAGCCGTTCGGCCCGTTCCTTCAGTCCTTTGCCTGTCACGCCTTTGATTCGTCCAAAATAGAGCAGATTCTGCCAGGCCGTCATCCGCCAATAGACGTTGCGGGTTCCTTCCAGCACAGCCCCGATCTGGCGCATGGCCTGTCCCCGCTGGCGTTGCACGTCGTGGCCGTGCAGACGCACGCTGCCGCTGGTGGGCAACACCAGTCCGCAGGCCATTTTGATGGTCGTCGTTTTGCCCGCGCCGTTGGAGCCAAGGAAGCCGAATATCTGTCCGGCGGGGATGGAAAGGCTGAGATTGTCCACCGCCACGACAGCCGGGCCATTGCGCTTTGTATAAATTTTGCTCAGCCCATCAATTTCGATTGCCGCCGCCATCAACCCCTCCCTTCTCCCGTTGTGCATTCAGCAGTTCCCACTTTTCCTGCGGCTCACCCGGCTTACTCGCCATCGCCCAGCGCCTCCAGAAGTGTGGCCGCCTCTGCCGCGGAAATTTTGCCCTGTTCCAGCATACCCAGCACCAGCGCCCGTTCCTCTTCCGACACGGGTTCGTTCGATGTCATTTCTTCCACCGGGTCAAAAGGTGCATTCCAGGCGGGTGATGCGGGCGGTGCGGGCGGTGCGGGCGGTGCGGGCGGTGTGGGCGGCGCGGCCACATCACCCAAATCGAAGTCCCACCTTTTGCCTTCGCCCCATTCCACCTTTGCCGTGCGTTTGCCCATCTCGCGCATTTTGGCCCGCAATTTGCGCTGCACTTTGTCCTGCACCTGGCGGGCAATGTCCCGGCCAATTGTGCCGAATTCACGACCGAATTCCCTGCCAAGTTCTGCACCCATCGCGCCCAGTTCTGCGCCGATGCTGCCCATCTCTTCGCCCATTTCGGCCCCGAATTCTTCGCCCCAGGCCCCCATATCCTCGCTGATGCCCCGCAGATCCCCTTCGGACACAGCCACGCCCAACAGA
The DNA here is from genome assembly GCA_019637685.1 of Caldilineaceae bacterium. Taxonomy (GTDB): domain Bacteria; phylum Chloroflexota; class Anaerolineae; order Caldilineales; family Caldilineaceae; genus JACQGT01. Next base: position 110,151 of record JAHBVF010000019.1, read on the forward strand.
TGGGTATCGCCTTTGGAGACAAATGCCAATTCGGCTTCGCCCTGACCAAAGCGGAAGTTGTAGATGCCTTTGCCCCGGCGCAGGGTTGTTTCGCCGTTCTGAATGCGCAGATCGCCGCTGGTGACGACTTTGGCTTTGCCGCCCACCACTTCGCTGAAATCCACGTGGATGTCGCCCTTGGCCACGGCTCGCACCCGCTGGCTGACGATCTCGCGCAAATTGATATTGCCCGCCGCGTTGACCGCTATTTCCCCCGAACACTGCACCAGGTTTATGTCACCTTTGGCGTTAACACTCACCCGTTCGCCGTTGATTGCCGAGAGATTGGCATTGCCCTTGCAGTTGAGGGAGACCGTTCCGTTGGCCCGGTGCAGGTGGGCATCCCCTTTGGCGTTGACAGAGACAGCCCCGCCCACGTCGTTGATGTGCGCATTGCCCCGGACTTCTTCCACATCGACCCCCGCTGCCTGGGACACCCGCAGATCGCCCCGCAACTGCTGGGCACGCACTTCGCCCACACCCGAAAGGCTGGCATTGCCCCCGACAAAAACGAGCTGCGCGCTCCCAGCCAGACCTTCCAGCGTCAGATCGCCCTGGGTATGGATCACAACCTGGGCCTGATGGGGCACATCCACCACGCAATTATCCTCACACACGACTTCGATGACATCGCCTTCCCGGGTTATGCGGGGTGGCTCGTTGCTTTCCACATTCACCCGATTGCTCTCTTTGCCGCGGACGTGGAGATTGCCTTTTGTCTCGATCCGTACCACCATAACTTCACCTTCGACTTCCATTTCTCGCTGTGTTGTCATCTTCTTTTTCCTCCGCTATAGATACCTGTCCTGAAAATAGCCCTTGTAAGGCAAGCCGCCAGCTTGCGCTACCATGAATTTGCATCCACTTTTCATGGCTGATCGCACCCAATCGCGTCTGAGCCATTGCCCTACGTGGCTTCGCCTTCCAGACGGCGCATGGCCTCGGCGTAGCTCAGTTCGCCGGCTTCCAGGGCTTCGAGAATCTTGCGCCGATCCTTTTCGGAGACAGCGGCAGATTCGTCCTTGCCCGGCTCGTAGCCCAGGGCACGAATGACCTCGTGCAGCCGCCCGCGAATGGTGGGGTATGAAATGCCCAGTTCTTCTTCCATCCGGGTCAGCTTGCCTTCGCAGCGCACGAACGTAAGCGCGAAGTGCATCTGTTCCGGCGACAGCTCGGCGAAGGGACTTTCGGCCACGAAACGTCCCTCCACCCGGCTGTCACAGTTGCGGCAATAGAAGCCGGTGACGGTCAAATCATCCGCTTGACAGATGGGGCACTGCTTGGGGAGTTTGTTCACAGTGCCCGTCCCATCCGCTGCCTCTGGCCATAGTCGGCCAGCGCGGCGTCCTGCTCCATACGCCGGTAACGCCGTTGTAAGCCCTGGCCAACTGCCACCAGCAGATCGCCTGCGCGGGCCAGCGCTTCGCCCACAGCCGATCCATTGTCCACGCCTATCATCTTTTGGAAGGCAGCGGCTTCCGCCAACAATTCCCGATGGCGTATCTCATTTTGTCGAATCAATTGCTCAGTCAACATTTTTCCTTCCTCCGTGCTATATCCCGGCCAGAATTTCCTGGCTCACGAATATAATATCACGATTTCTAATTTTGTCAATACCCAAAATCAATTTTATTGATATTTATATTGATTTTATCAATATATTTTATCAAATCCATCAATTCCATCAAAAACACCCCTTGGAACCGACAAAATACTGCCCAAAACAGACGATCTGTACAAAATCTACCAGCCATCTCAACACTTTCTTAATATCTTTCGGATATTCTTGTGATGCTGCTCTCCAAGCAGATATGTCGGATGGGTTATCCGTCTCCAAACATCATCACGCAGAAGAGGGAAATCCATGCAAAAATTACTTTTGCTCATAATCAGCCTGGCGTTTCTAGCCGGGTGTAGTCAACCAGAGAATGCGGCTGTTGTACCAACAGTGAATGAGGGACAGGCCCAGGAACAGGCCGAAGTAAATAGCCCAGAACAGACCGGGGAACAGACCGTCGCCTCTACTTTTCGGCTGGAAGCCTGGGCAGACAATTGGTTTGCCGCCTATTTGGGCGACAAACTGCTGGTGGAAGATTCGGTCTCCATCACCACCGAGCGATCGTTCAATGCGGAAAGCGTATCGTTTCAGGCGGACTATCCGCTCCGCCTGAACCTGATCCTTAAGGACTTCAAAGAGAATGACACCGGACTGGAATATATCGGCGCACGCAACCAGCAGATGGGCGACGGCGGCTTTATTCTGCAACTGACCGACACTGCTTTGGGCCAGGTAGTGGCTGTCTCCAATACGGATTGGGCCTGCGCTGTGATTCACACGGCACCCCTCGACAAAGCGTGCGAAGGTGAGAGCAATCCAGTGGCCGGTGTCGCGCCCTGCACATTCATCGATCTGGGCGAACCAGCCGACTGGAAATCTGCTGATTTCGACGACAGCGGGTGGACGGCCACCACAGCCCACTCCGCCCAGGCCGTGGGGCCAAAAGATGGATACAACACAATTCACTGGGATGCCAGCGCGCAGTTCATCTGGGGGCCGGACCTGGAGACGGACAATACGATTCTGTGCCGGGTGACAGTCAACGCGCCCTAGCCCCCACAGCCAGCGTCGCCAGACAGAAGAGCAAATTGCCGGGAATGGATTTCTCCCCTACAATCCTGCTATGGCTGGAGAAAATTCTACCGGTCTTCCCCCTATTCACTCATCTTCATGGACATTCATCAAACTTTATCAGCAGTTCAGTGTTAGGACAGGCAAAACGTGACAACAATTCTCGTAGTAGACGACAAAGCCAGCCTGCGCACAATGGTGGAGAGCTATCTGACCCAGGAAGGCTATCAGGTGGTAACAGCAGGCGATGGGCGCACCGCCCTCTTTGTGGCCCGCCAGGAGAAACCCGACCTGATTTTGCTCGATGTGATGATGCCGGAGATGGATGGATTTGGATTCATTCGGGCCTACAAACAGGAAAAGGACACGCCGATTATCCTGCTCACGGCCCGGCTGGAAGAGGTGGACAAAGTCGTGGGCCTGGAACTGGGCGCGGATGACTATATCACAAAACCATTTTCCATGCGGGAACTGGTGGCCCGCATCCGGGCTGTGCTGCGCCGGGTCGAAAAGCAAGCCGATCCCGCGGATGTGTTGGAGACCGACGGTCTGCGCTTGGACAGAAGCAGCCGCCTGGTCTGGACCGAAGGCGAGGCAGTCACCCTCACCCCATCCGAATTCGATATTCTTGCCCTGCTGATGGAAAGCCCGGGCCGGGTCTTTTCCAGAGAGTCAATTCTGGATCGGGTGCAGGGGGTCTTTGTGGCAGGCAGCGAACGGTCGGTGGATGTCCACATTCGCAATCTGCGCCGCAAGATCGAACCCGAGCCGGCCACTCCCCGCTATGTGGAGACGGTCTTTGGCGTGGGCTATCGGATGCGCGGATAGGCCAAATCAGGCGTGAAGGACGAGCGCAATTCGGTCTGCTTCACATCTTTTCCACAGCCCCTTTTCCATTTTGGCAGATTAACGGACATCTCCTGGAAGTTTCCACATGCGCTCTCTGACCTTCAAACTTACGCTGGCCTTCTTGATTGTCGGTCTGGCCGGCGCGGCACTGGTGGCTCTCTTTGCCGTACAGAATGCCACAAACGCCTTCGATCGCTTTCGTTCTGCCCAGTCGATGCAGGCCTTTGTGGAAGATACCAGCGCCTATTACCAGCTTCGTGGTTCGTGGCAGGGAGTGGAGCGAATCTTCAACAGCCCCCGCCGCAACAACCCACCCGGCGGCAATACCCGTCCGCCGCTGGCCAATCCGCCGCCCCATATGCTGGCCGATGCCGATGGCCGGGTCATCATTGCCTCCCCCCCCTACCGGCCAGACCAGCAATTGACCGCCACTATATTGGCCCAGGCCACCCCCATCGAAGTGGACAACCAGACAGTCGGGTATGCCCTGAATGTGGGCAATCTCAACCGCACAGTCCAGGACCGCCTCTTTCTGGCCCAGCTCTCCCAGGCGCTGATCTGGGCCGCGCTGGGCGCGACGCTTGTGGCCCTGCTCCTGGGGCTGGGGTTGGCCCGCACCCTCACCCGGCCACTGGTGGCGTTGACCCAGGCCGTGCGCCGCATTGCCAGCGGAGATTTCGGCCAAAGCGTGAAAGTGGAGTCCCGGGATGAAATCGGCCAGTTGGCCGGGGCCTTCAACCAGATGAGCAGCGAACTGGCCCGGGCTGCCCAGCTACGCCGCCAGATGACGGCAGACATCGCCCACGAACTCCGTTCCCCCCTCAGCGTTCTGATGGGATACACCGAATCCCTCTCCGAAGGGGTCTTGCAACCCACCCCGGCCATTCTGCGCGCCATGCACGAAGAGAGCCGTCTCCTCAGCCACCTGGTGGACGATCTGCGCACGCTCTCCCTGGCCGACGCGGGCGAGCTGACCCTCAACCGTCAGCCCACAGACCCAGAGGAACTGCTGAACCGGGTGGCCGCTGCCTTTGCTCTCAAAGCACAGGCCAAAAATGTAGACCTGCGCCTGGAGATTACGCCCCATCTCCCCGTTGTCTCTCTGGACCCGGAACGCTGCGTGCAGGTGCTGGGCAATCTGGTGGGCAACGCCCTCCGCTACACGCCCCCGGGCGGAGTCGTCACCCTGCGCGCTGTGCTCACCGAGGGCGGCCTGCTCTGGCAGGTGGCCGACACCGGCCAGGGAATCCCGCCGGAGCAGATGCCCTACATTTTCGAACGCTTCTACCGGGCCGACAGCGCGCGTGCGGTCAGCGAAACCGAGTCCGGGCTGGGACTCAGCATTGCCAAATCGCTGATCGAATTGCACGGGGGACGGCTGTCTGCCCAGAGCGAAGTAGGCCAGGGCACGGTAATGAGCATCTGGCTGCCCAGAAGCGCGTAAAATCAGCCGATTCTATGCCTGCGTGGGCAGAATCGACCATAAAAATCACCACAGAAAAGAGAGCATCCCGCTGAGAAAAATCCGCGGGACGCTCTCTTTTCTGCATATGCCTGTTTCGGCATTCAGGCTGGGGGATCTTTCTAGCGCGCCCAGTCGATGCTCTGCTCCAGCCAATTGGGCAGATCTGTGCCCAGCCGCAAGAAGCGCTCTGGGCTGCCCCCCCCGATGGGCACATTCCACACGCCCCACTCGCCGCCCCGGTTGCTGACAAAGGCCACCTGCCGTCCATCCGGGCTGACCACTGGCAACCCGTCATTCGTCGGGTTGATAGTCAAGCGGGTAACCACATTGCCCCCCGCGTCCACACTGTAAATTTCCCAGTTGCCATCCCGTTCCTCGCTCATAAAGACAATTGTCCGTCCATCCGGCGACCAGACCGGGCGCGAGTCGGATTTGTTACTGGTCACGGGTGTCTGCTGTCCGCCCTGGCTGTCCATTGTCCAGATGCCGCAGTTTTCCCCTCTGTTGTCACAGCCCTTATAAGCGATGCGATCCGCCGTGGGATGCCAGTCCGGGTCCAGACCGAAGGCGATCTCTTGCACAGGTGCATCTGGCTCAGTGGGCTGCACATAGACCCGCCAGCGCCGGTCCCCGTGGCGGGTGCTGGCGAAGACAATCGAATCGCCGTTAGGACTCCAAGTGGGCAGGGTGTCCTCCTGGTGGCTGGTCAATCCTGTCATCTGCGCCGTGGCCATTTCCCAAATCCCAATGCCCAGAATATCGCTACGCACGCTGCGCACGGCCAGCCGGGCGCCGTCCGCCGACAGGCTGGGCTGGGACGCATCAGCCGTGACCAATTGGGGCGTCGCGCCGGGGATCAGTTCCTGCACCCAAATGGCTGTGCGTCCGTCCGGGTCCCGGCCGGGATAGAAGATGCGGCCTGCCGGGGCTGGCGGCGGCGGCGGGATCACAACAGCCACGGCATCCGCGTTTTCGGTTTCGACAAAATCCGCGCCCCCGATCACCCAGGCCGTGGCTTCCTCCTCGGCGGACACAGCCACCTGCCACCAGGTGTGGTCGGGTGATACACCGGTAATTGCAACTGATTGATCCGCGGCCAGGCTGCCCACCACCGGATAGAGCGTGCCAGGGCCAGCCCGCAGATTCAGGGCAAAGCGGGCGATGAGCCGGGCGGCATCCTCTGCCAGCGCGGGGTTGGCCTGGGGTGTGCCCCCTGTCTCTGTGGCCGCGGAATCCGTGCGTTCGCCCTCTGCCGCGGCTTGGCGATTGTCCTGGCTGACCACCGGCGCCCAGCGCAGTTGTGTGCCCGTGACAGACAGAACCACTGGCTTGTCCCCGCTGCGAGGAACCCAGACCAGTTGATTGCCATCGGTAAGACGAATGACCGCGCCGCTGCCATCCTGCGCCCAGAGCACCTCCCCGATGTGCAGGAATTCGTCCGTGCGTTCCCGCGTAAACCGGGAACCGTCCGGGGCAATCCGCTGCAAAGTATAGGCCGCGTCCGCACCAAATTCCTCTGGCTGACTCACAAAACTCAGAAGCTCGCCGTCCGCTGTTTCGTATGCGCCCTGGAAGGTGCGGATGGGGTTTCCAGGCGTGGGGCCGCTGGGCGGCAGGCCAATTGCCAGGGGCAGCGCATCCCCCGTGGACACGTCCACGCGGGTCAGGCCGGGAATGGCATAAATGAGCAGATCGCCAGCAATATAGCCGGACCCGCTCTGACCCCACGCCCATCCACAGCAGAGCGTAGTGTTGGGGTCGCTGCTGGTGATTTCCATCAATGACGAAGTCGCCAGATCGAAGATGGCAATCCCGCCGGCCTCCGGCCAATAGCTGAAATTGATCAGCAATTTTGTGCCGTCCGGCGACCACGGGCCGGGGGCAAAGAAACGCACCGCGCTGCGGGGCGGGTTGTTCGGTTCGGGATAGGGATCGCTGGCCAGCACCAGCGCGTATTCTGTGGAATCGCCCGCGGGGATCAGATTCACACCGTTCAGTCCAAAGGCAATCTGTGAGCCGTCGGGCGAGAAATGGGGATCCGAAATCTTGCGGGCCGCCCATGCGCCCTCCACCTCCACATCCACCGGGCCGCCGTCTATTTTGACAATTTTGCTGCCGTATTGGGGATTGGCCTCGATCAGCCGGTTGCCGCTGACATAGACCAGCCGGGCGTCCACCGGGGATACGTCGAAATCGGTGATCGGCTCAGCTTCCTGGGTGAACTGAGTCAGCGTCAGCCCGTCGCTTTCCAGCCGCTGGATCTGGCCGTCCTGCAAAAAATAGAGCGCGGCGGGCAGGATATCCTGCAAAACGACCGGTGTGGGACGAACTGTCGCCGGGCGCGCGGTGGGGTTCTGGGTGATAGTCGATGGCAGTGGTGTGGCCGTCTTCACCGAGACAACCGGCGTCATCTGGCCGCTTTCCACCACAGGCGTGGACGTCTCTGGATCATTCCCGCCACATCCGGCAAGCAGAAGAACACCCAAAAATACGCCCACTGCCCACAACCCCATTTGTTTGCGCCCCAGACCTTTGCGCTCCGGTTGTTTGTGACTCATTCCCTGTCCCCCCCGAATGTTTGGGCTTGTCCCGTTTCCCCTGTTGACGAACGCATACACAAGAATCCGGGTTCCGCACCCCGCCGCGGCCCTTCCGTTGTGCGTATACGCCATTATTCGTACATATTCTATTGTAGACGCTGGCAAGCATTTCTTCAAGCGCGGGCAGCGGTCGCTTTACGAACGCTTGGACACGCGCGGAGCAGTCGCCTCTTCCAGATGGATCAGAAAGGCCATTGCCTCGCCCGTGCTCTGCCCGCACATCTCGACAGAGGGCTGCAAGCCCTGACAGACGGACGGGCGCTCTGGCTTGCCAAAGAGCAGGCAGCGGCACTCGTCGTCCAATTGAATGCAGCGCACGCCCGCGGGTTTGCCGCGGGGCATGCCGGGGATGGGTGTGGAGATGGACGGAGCAATGCAGCAGGCACCGCAGTGGGGACGACATTCCATCAGGCGAAGACCCCCACCCAATCAGCGCCCCGGTGCAGGGCCACAGGTTTGACATCCCCGGCGCGCTGGCCCCGTGCCACACAGGCGGCGATGTAGCGTTCCAGCCCCCGCGCCACCGGGCGGCAACGCAGGGGGTGCAGCTGCCCCAACCCGCGGCAGTAGGCGTAATGAAAATTCTCCTGCAAGCGTTCCTCCAACTCGTGGGCCAGCGCGCCCAACAAAACGCCCGACGCGCCCGGCTGCTCAATGAAAAGGGTATAGGCAGGCTGGGGAGATTCCGCGTCACAGGCCAGCATTGCGAAATGGGGCTGCCAGCCGCGTTGGGCCAGCAGATCGTCCAGCGCGGCGGCTACGTGGCATTCGTGCAATTTCTCGCCGAACCAGTCGCTCACCCCGCCTGTCCGCCCCACAAAGCGGATGAGCGGACAGTCCCGGTAGCGCCCCACCACCTCCACCACATCCCCCAGCCGATAGCGGTAGAGGCCCCCGCCGGTAGTAATCACAACTTCGTAGCACCCACCGATTTTCAATTGATGGGCGAGCAGACAAGACCTGTCCGAGCTTGCAGAATCGGGCAGGTCTTCGTCCTCTCCGGGCAGAAATTCAAAAAAATGGGAGCGCAGGGAGAGCGCGTGGCCGGTCTGCCCGTCCAGGGGAAAGGAGACAAAACCTTCGGTCGCCAGCAGCCCTTTGGGTTGCAGCCGGGCCTGGGGAAAGAGCCGGGCCAGCCGGGCCGCGTAGCCCGCGGCGTTGCCATCGGCCCAGCAGCTCACCAGCCCCAGCCGGGGCCAGAGACGGCGATGGAGCGCGCCCCGTCCGTCGTCGCGGGCAAAATCAGCCGATGCGCAGATGGCCCGCACTTCCTTCGCCCGCCGGGGGTCCGCCCGATTCAGCCCGGCCAGATGGGTGTGCAGGTCTGGCTCCAGTGGCACGGGCGGTGTCAGCGTGCCCGCGGCAATGTCGTCGGCCAGTTGGGGCCACCACCCGGCCAGGGGATCGAGAACCAGCATTGGGAATGTGGGATTCCAGACCGAAATCAGACGCAGGGAGCGGCTGCGCAGCAGAAAGAGAAGGGTGACATAGCGGAAACTCTCGGCGTCGGTGATGAGCTTCACCTCGCCGGGCACAGCCATCAGCGAGCGGATCAACCGGCTCTGGCCCCGGCCAAAGTATTCGCTCTCTTCCTCAAAGCCGATGGGGATGCCGCCGGGGGAAAGGCGATGGCGGGCGGTCACTGGCGTCACCGACCACCAGGCCGGGCCGCCGAAAAGCGCGGGCTGGCTCAGAAATGTGCGCACCACCCACGGCCCGATGCCTCGCTGGAACTCGGCTTTCAGGCTGTCGGTATAGGGGATCAGCTTTGTGGCCGCGGTGGATCCGCTGGTCGGCTCCAGCAGGCGCACCGGCTCAGCCGTGAGGACGCCGGGTTCACCCGCGGCAATACATTCGATGTGGGGGGCGATGTCGTCGTAGCTGGCGAGGGGAACGGACTTTTGAAAATCGGCGATTGAACGGACGGATGAAAAATTGGTGCGCGCTGCGTATTGCGTAGTGCGATTGGCGCGCAGGATGCGAAAGAGTGTTTCCTGCTGGACAGCGGCCACATCCCCCGCGGCCTGTCGCCAGCGCCACGCTTCGCCCAGAGAAAGGCCCACCCAGGCCCCATTCGCCAGTATACAGGCGATGGAAAAAGAAGCAATCGAACGCGGGTGACGCTGATTGAGCGGATTTTCGCGGATGATTTTCACAATTTCAAAAAACTCCACTCGGCCAAATTTGTCTCATCCGCGTTCCATTCCCAGCATCCGCATCCCAGCCGATGTGATATTGGCGTGATCGATCTCCACCAGGCAGGCCAACTGCTCGCCCGCGGCGTGGCCGGGGTTCTTCTCCACAAAAAAGGCAATGTCCCGGTTTTTCAGCCGCCGCTCGTCCACCTCGGCCACGCCTTCGCGCAGGGGCGCGGAGTGGGCAAAGCGGATGATCCCCGCGGCGGGATCGTACTGATCGCCGAATTTGTAACGAGCCAGGGCGTCGATGGTGCGCTGGATTTGCGGGGGCGTGGGCTGGCGGTAGGTGGGGTAGAAATTCGCGAAAAAGACGGGCAGAAAGCGATAGGTTTTGTAGCCGCTGCTGATGAGAAACCAGTAGACTTTGGCCTCTGGCGTCTTGGCGTGGACCTCTGCGGCCAGGTCAAAGACGTGCTTGCCCCACAGCTTGGGCAGTTCCAATTCGTGCCAAAAATCGGGATGGATGAGTGTGTCGCCGGAATAGACCGCCACCACTGGTCGCCCGTCCACCGTCACATTCAGACACATCAATGTGGAAAAACCCTGCACCGTTCCCCGGTCGTCGCTGAAGACGAAGACCCACTCCTTTTCGGCCAAATCCGCGTCGAACTGCTCACGGCTCACATTTTCAAAAAGTTCGTTGAGCAGTTCGCACATGCGGGCGCGTTGGGAGAGGGAAATGTCGCCGGGCCGATGGACGGTTCCCGTAAGTTGTTCGCTCATTCTCAGATAGCCCTTTATCTGTATGTTGGATGAAATCGTCAAGCCCAGCGCGGGTGGAGCCTGTCGAAAGCAAGCGGGTCCACGCGCGATCGCCCGGCTTTTCTACAGCGTCCCAATCTCCACATAGGGGACCCGCCCATCCAGCCCCTGCCGCCACGCCTCGTCCTCCTGCCAGCAGACAGTGTAGAGGGCGCTGGTATAGGGGATGTGCAGCCAACCGCGGGCCACAGGCAACAGGGGATCGCCCTGGCAGAGGCCGAGCATCAGAAAGGCGAATCCGTGCTCGGCAGCCCAATTGTACACTGTTTGCAGCAACGGACGAAAGAGGGCAGAATCGTCCCCGGCCACACAGGCAAAGGCCGCGTAGGCAAAGTGGATGGGCTGGCCGATGGGAGTCAGGGGCTGGCCGCGGAGCAGTTTTGCGCCCAGATTGTAGAGGGGTTTCAGTCGGCGCAGATTGTCCCCATAGGCGCGCACGACTGTCTGTTTATAGGCCGACTGATCCCAGAGGGCCAGCACACCGACGATCTTCCCGCCCTGCAAAGCCACGGCCATTTCGTCCAGACGCAGGCCGCGGGTGGCGGGGCCGGTGAAGTCCTCTGCGCTGTAGACGGGGAAGAACTGTTTGCGTCGCCCTTCCCGGTGTAGAAAGGCGATGACATCGGCCAGCTCCACCTGCGCGGCGGTGCGGATTTCCACACCGGGTGCGGCCACTCGCCGGGGGCGGCGCACAATCAGCGCCAGTGTGAAGACCCGTTCCAGCCGCCGGTAGGCCGGGTAGTGGCGGCGGGCCTTCTCCACCAGCAGCCCTTCGGCCTGGGTGTTGCCCTCAACAATTGTGGTGATGTAGCCCTGGGCCGCGGCGTCCTGATGGAGACGGTGAAAGAGGCGAAAGCCGGCGGGAACCAGCCAACGCCCGCGATGGGCCTCGTCCACCCGCAACTGGCCGATGTAGCCCACATTTTCCACTTGGCCGTTGACAAAAAGCGGGCGCACGGAGCGGGTTGCCAGCCCAACGACTTCCCCGACGACTTCCCTGGCCGTTTCTCTGCCCATCTCTCCGCTCGTGTCGCCGGTCGTCTCCTGACGGGCCACAAGCGTCTGGCTCAGCGGCCCCATCACCGAACTGCCCAGAAAATAGTCCGGCTCCCGTTCATAGGCGAGCGCCATCTGCCCTGGCACGGGGTTCTCCCGCAGCAGGCGGCGGATGGCCGGGTCGTCATCGGGGCGGGACAGTTCGAAGGTGTAGGGCATAGATGAAATTTTACTCCAACGCGACGCTTGCCTATCGGCGTGAGGCAGAGCAAAATTTACCCTATTCCATACCGATAGTAAAAATTCCGCTCTTTATGGCGTGAAGTATTTTCCCCCTGTGCGTGGCCGCGGCGGGGACACCCTACAGCCAGGCGTACCGGAGGCTGCTGGCCCGCACCGGGCGGCTGGAAGCGGTCAAGCGCGGGCCACCACCCGAGCCGCGATGGCCGCGTATCGGGCGTCGGTGGAATAAGGAGTGGGGGAACTGGACGCCCCTGCCGCCGGGCGTAGTGTACCAGAATTCTTCTGCGGCGAAAGGACAGGGGAGAAGAGGGGTCGGGTGTGGAATAACCGGGAATAGGACAACGCTCACCGATGTGGCAGTGCCCTTTGCGGGCAAGCCATACTTCAAGTCAATGAGTGCATATCCAACAGTGGCTGGAGTTCAATACCATCATCTAGTTCCGACCACCACGCCCCACCGCCGGATGGTACAATCTCCCAATCATTCCGCTGAACAGGCGTGGCTTGCAGCAGCCAGCGCAGCCAGGTATATTGATGCATATCCAGTTGCACTGTTCGTCCATCGCTCAAATGCAGCAAAAGCATGTCACCGGCAAAGGCGACACTGGCAATCCGCACCAGTTTTACCGGCTCAGCCGGTAAAATGTTCGTCCTATAGGTCGAATAACTCATTCAGATGGCTCCTTGTGACGCGGCGAATGCGCGTCAGTTCATATTCGGCAAAGCCGTAATTATAGGCGAATTCCAGTGTGCCGAGCCAAATTTTTGTCTCGCTGCCACCTTTGCGTACATGCATGTGAGGTGGCTCGTTGCGTTCGTTGGAATAGAAAAAGAAGCGAAATCCATCAATCAG
>JAHBVF010000002.1 GCA_019637685.1 Caldilineaceae bacterium
ACAGATTCTTCTTTTCACTCAACGATAGTTGAGTCGTTTCGCCGTTGTCAAAAGTCCAATATACAAAAATTTCTCATTTTTTGCACAAAAACAAGAATTTCACTGATAAAGTACTACCGCGAATTTTTCATCATTGGGTCCAGCGCGTCGCGCAGGCCGTCGCCGATGAGGTAGAGAGCAAGAACGGTGAGGGTGATGAGCAGGCCAGGGGCGACCAGCAGATGCAGGGCCACGTAACTGCCTGTGACCGGATCGCGCAAAAAGAGGAAGTTGTTGGCCCGGTTGAGCATACTGCCCCAGGTGGCGGTGGGCGGCTGTACACCCAGGCCGAGGAAGCTGAGAGCCGACTCCACCAGAATCAGTACGCCGATGTCGATGGCCGCGTTGACAATAATAATCGGCAGGGAGTTGGGAATGACGTGCTGGGCCATTATCCGTATTTTGTCCGCGCCGATGGAGCGGGCGGCCAGCACAAAATCCAGTTCCCGCACTTTGAAAACATTGCCCCGGATCAGCCGGGCCGTGCCAAACCAGCCCAGAAAGCCCAAATAGAGGGTCAGTGTCAAGGGATTGGGCTTGAAGATGGCTGTGACGATAATCAGCAGGTAGATGCCGGGAATAGAAACAACTGTATTGATAAACCAAATGATAATGTCGTCCACGAGGCCGCCAGAAAAACCGGCGATTGTGCCCACACTGACGCCGACGAGCAGTGTGATGGTCGCAGCGATAAAGGCGATGCCCAGGCTGACGCGGCCGCCATAGAGCAGGCGGACCAGTTGATCCCGGCCCAATTGATCTGTGCCCATCCAGTGGGCTACACCATTCGATTTGCCAAGCATTGTGGGTGCAGTAATAGGGTCAGCGCCTGTACGCCAGGCCAGATAAGGTCCCACATACGGGGGGGCAAAGGCGTTCTGCGGGTTGGTATCGTTGGGGCCAACGCCAATGGCTTCTTGCAGGAGGGGGGCGGTCAAGGCCAGAACAGCCATCAAAGCCAGAAAACCCAACGAAATGAGTGTGAGTTTATCCCGACGCACGCTTTGCAGGGCCATCCCCCAGAAAGTTTGGGGCTTGCGCTGCAATTGGGGATTGGCGGCCAGCGTCGCAGCCAAGTCTGTGCTGTCCAATTGTGCCTGATTAACTGCCATCTGCCTACTCCCTTTTCCCACAAATTCATTACTGATAAACACAAATCAACACGAATGATGCCGCTGCAAAGGTGGTTTGAATTCCTGGCAAATACGAAACGCCACAGATTTCAGGATAACCGCACCCGTGGGTCTACAACGCCGTATAAAATATCCGAGAGCAGGTTGCCCAAAATTGTCAGTATGGAAAAGAACATCACCGCGCCCAGCACCATCGGATAATCCCGTTGCACGGCCGCGCTGAAGGTAAGCCGCCCCATCCCCGGCCAGGAGAATATTGTTTCTGTGATCACCGCGCCGGTGAGAACACCGGCAATCGACGGGCCAAGAATCGTCATCAGCGGGATGAGTGCATTGCGCAGGGCGTGGACAAACCAGACACTGCTCGCGGCCAGCCCTTTGGCTTTGGCCGTGCGGATGTAATCCGTGCGGATGACCTCCAGCGTCTCGGTGCGCATGAAACGGCTGATGCCCGCGATGCCGCCAAAGGACAGAATCAGTGTGGGTAGCAGCAAATGGCGCAGTCTGTCTACCAGATCGAATTCATTGGTCAGCGAGACCGTTTGTCGCCCGCCTGTGGGCAGCCAGCCCAACACAACACCGAACAAAAAGATGAGCATCAGGCCAAACCAGAAGGCGGGCAGGGCATTGAAGACGACCGCCATAAAGCGGGTGATATTGTCGAAAATCGACCCCTGATAGACCGCGCTCAATACGCCCAGGGGCACGCCCAGAATCAGCGAAACCAGCAGCGCGGCCGCGCCCAGTTCAAAGGTGGCGGGCATGCGCTCTACCAGCCTGTCCCACACGGGCTGTTTGGTAGAGATGCTGGTTCCCAGGTTTCCACGCAAAATACCGCCCCCGCTGTCGCAAAAGGTGGTGTTGAGAGAGGCCACAAAATTACAAGCCAGCCGATCGGTCTGGAATTCATCTGCCACATCGCCCGAGCGCAGGGAATAGCCCGTAAACCAACTGATGTATTGGGCGGGCAGCGGCTGATCCAATCCCAACTGGCGGCGCATGATTTCTCGTGTCGCTTCGGTAATGTTGGGATCAAACGTGCGGATCAGAATTGGATCGCCCGGCGCGGAGTTGACCAGAAAAAAACTGATCAGGCTCACGCCGATCAGCGTGGGAATGGCTTGCAGTAGACGGCGCAGAACATAGCGGAACATAGGCTCACCTTATCCAACACAGACAGAGAGACAGAACAGGAAGACAGATAGAAACGAGGCGAAGGATGGATCGCCCGTAAGCGATCCATCCTTCGCCTCTTATTGATCAACCGGACAGCCAAACCGCCCGGCTGCTCAGATCAAACTATTCCTGGAGCGTCCACTTCTCCACATTCCAGAAGAAGGACCAGGGGCCGGGGTCAATGCCTTGCCAGCGCTTGGTGTAGCCAGTGTTGCCGATGGAGCCAGTCACGAAGACGTAGGGAATCTCATCGTGGATGATCTGCTGGATTTCTTTGTAGTAGGGCGCACGCTCTGCCGGGTCACAGCCAGGCACGGCCAGACCAGTCTTCAGCAGCTCGTCCACACGATCATTGGAATAGCTGACAAAGTTGAAGCCACTGCCCGGTGTGTCGAAGCGCAGTGCCCAGAAGGAATCGTCGTTGGGGTCTGTGCCCAGGCCGGTCCAGCCGATGATGACCATATCGAAAGTCTGGCCCAGCATTTCACCAACCATTGTGCCGAACTCGATGGCCTCGAACTCAATGTCGAAACCGATGCTGTTCAGTTGGTCCTGGGCCAGTGCGCCCAAGTCCTCACGGGTGGTGTTGCCAGCGTTGGTCTTCAGGTTCAGAGAGAGGGCTATGCCATCTTTCTCGCGAACGCCGTCGCCGTCACTGTCTACCCAGCCTGCCTCTTCCAGGATCTGTGCGGCCAGTTCTGTGTTGTATTCATAAGGCTGAATATCGCTGTTGTAGGCCCAGTCAATGGCAGGCACTGTGTTGGCGGCCATTGGGTAGCCCTGGCCCAAATAGACTTTGTTGATGATCGTTTCGTAGTCCAGGGCGTGGGCGATGGCCTGACGCACGGCCAGATCGCTCAGAATCGGATGGGGGTCCTGCTCGATTTTGTTGCCATCTTCGTCCAGACCGGGCTGGGGATTTTCCGGGTTGGCCAGATTCAAGGCGATGTAAGCGTAGCCGTCATCCTTGAATTTGTAAACATTCAAATCCGGGTTGAGTTGGGCGGTGGTCAGTTGCTCCGGCTGCAAGCCCAATGTGTCGATCTCGCCGGTCTGCAACTGGGCCAAACGGGCACCCGCGTCGGGCACGGTCTTGATAATCATCCCATCCATATTGGGCGCGCCCTTGAAGTAGCTCTCGTTGCGCAGCAAAGTCACATTGTCATCCCGCACCCATTCGTTGAAGACGAGTGGTCCGGCGCTGACAGTAGGTGCCTCGTTTTCCGCGCTGGTCATAATATCACTGAAATCTTCAGCATAGAGGTGGCTGGGCAGAAGTCCCAAGCCCAGGTCGCTCAGCCCGTCACATTTGACCTCTTTGAAGGTGACGACGAGCGTGTAGTCATCCACCACTTCAATATTGTCAATTAGCTCTACATTCGACTTGCGGGGTGTCTCTACCGCGTCGGAAGCAATCGCGTCGTAGGTGAATTTGAAATCGTTGGCATCCACCTGTTCCCCATCGCTCCAGGTCATACCCTGGCGCAGGACAAACGTCCAGACCAGGCCGTCATCCGAAACGCTCCAGCTTTCGGCCAGCTCAGTGGGTATAATCTCACCAGAGAAGGCATCCTGGCCGAGCAGCGAGGGATAGAGAAAGTTGTGTACGCCGGAACTGGCAGTGTCCGAACTCAGAATCGGATTCAGAATCGTAGCATCCGCACTGCTGGCCTGGATAAATACGCCACCCTGAGAGGGGGGCACGGGTGTGGCTGTGACCACAACTTCCTGGACTTCGGTCTGTGTCACCACCGACGTAACCACAACCGTTTCCTGCACGGTTTGTACGATGGGCGTGGGTTGCGGGCAGGCTGCCAATACCAGCGCGGCAATCAGCAGCATTGCCAAAAGTGAAAAGCGTCTTTGTGCCATTCGGGTTCCTCCGTTGGAATGTATGGATGTTTGCGCACGGTACACAAACAGGGGTAAGTTGAAAACAGATGTAGTCGGCGGCAACGGGGCAGAGTTGTTGCCCAGCGTAAAATTACAAGTGGTTCATTGGGGAATGAACATCTACCTGCAAAGTGTGTAGGGCAATAGTAGCATCCACGTAGGCATCTGTCAATCGAAAACGAAGCGCAAAACCCCTGGCTTCTGCGTAGATTCGGCCCAAAAGCAGCGAACAGGTATACTGGAATCTCAAAATGAGTGCTTTCGACAACCGAGCGACAACCAAACGGGGACACAATGACCCACACCAATCGATTGGCCCACGAAACTTCACCCTATCTGCTGCAACACGCGCACAACCCGGTGGACTGGTTTCCCTGGGGTGAGGAAGCCCTGGCTCTGGCCCAGACCGAAGACCGGCCCATCTTTCTGAGTATTGGGTACAGCGCCTGTCACTGGTGCCACGTGATGGCGCACGAGAGCTTTGAAAACGAGCAGACCGCGGCGCTGATGAACGCCCGTTTCGTCAACATCAAAGTGGACCGAGAAGAACGCCCGGACCTGGACGCCATCTATATGGAAGCTGTGCAGGCTATGACCGGCAGCGGCGGCTGGCCTATGAGCGTCTTTCTGACGCCGGAAGGCCAGCCCTTCTACGGCGGCACCTACTATCCCCCAGAACCTCGCCACGGGATGCCCAGCTTCCCCCAGGTTGTCATTGCCGTTTCCGACGCTTACGCCAGCAAACGCGCCGACATTGACGACCAGGCCGGACGTCTGACCGCGGCTCTGGCCCGCTCCGGCAATATCCCGCCTGGCGAAGACGAACTTGCCCCGCGTATTCTGACCGAAGCCGTGGGCAAACTGCAACAATACTTCGACGATCAGTACGGCGGTTTTGGCGATCAGCCCAAATTCCCCCAGCCCATGACTCTCGATTTCGCAATGAGCCAGTACGCGCGCACGGGCGATGCGGAGGTTCTGAATATTGCCGAAACGACGCTGGAACGCATGGCCGAAGGCGGCATTTACGATCAGTTGGGGGGCGGCTTCCACCGCTACAGTGTGGACCGCATCTGGCTGGTCCCCCACTTCGAGAAGATGCTCTACGACAACGCCCAACTCCTGCGCAGCAACCTGAATCTCTGGAAGATCACCGGCCGCGAGCTTTTTCGTCGGGTGGTCAACGAGACAACCGATTACGTTCTGCGGGAGATGACCAGCCCGGAAGGCGGCTTTTATAGCGCACAGGACGCGGACAGCGAAGGCGAGGAGGGCAAGTTTTTTGTCTGGACACCCGCCGAGATTGAAGCGATTTTGGGGAAGGAAGACGCGGCACTCTTTGGTCAGGTCTACGGCGTCACGGCCAGGGGCAACTTCGAGGGACACACGATTCTGAATATCGTGCGCCCGGTGGAAGGGGTAGCCCATAGCGTGGGCATTTCCACCGCAGCGCTGGAAAAGCGTCTGGCGGCCATGCGCGGCAAATTGTTTGTCGAGCGGGAAAAACGCATCAAACCGGCGCGGGACGAGAAGGTTTTGACCGAATGGAATGGGCTGATGATCCACGCCCTGGCCGAGGTAGGCGTGGCGCTGGATCGGCCCGACGCTCTGGCCGCTGCTCAGACCGCGGCCAATTTTGTGCTGGACAAAATGAGCCAGCCCGATGGCAAACTCTACCGCACCTATAAGGACGGCCAGGCGAAACTGAACGCCTATCTGGAGGACTACGCAGCCTTTGCACGCGGCCTCATCGCCCTCTATGAATCCACCTTCGACCTGCGCTGGCTGGCCGAAGCCAGCCGCCTGGCCCGACTGCTGCTGGAACAGTTCGGCGACAAGGACATGGGCGGCCTCTTCCAGACGGGCGCGGATCACGAGCGGCTGGTGGTGCGGCGCAAGGATTTTATTGACAATGCCATCCCCAGCGGCAACAGCCTGGCCGCCGAATTACTCCTGCGTCTTGCCAAACTCACTGGCACAGAAGGCTATCGTCACGAGGCCAACCGCATTTTTCTGCCCATGACTTCGGCTATGGCCCAGCAGCCCACCGGCTTTGGCCGTCTTCTCGGCGCGCTGGACGACTTCCTGCATCCCAGCCAGGAAGTGGCGATTGTGGGCGATCCCGGCGACCCGGCCACCCAAGCTCTGCTGGCCGAAGTGCGCCGTCGCTATCTGCCCCACACAGTCGTCGTGCTCAAGCGGCCCGACGAGGAAAATCCCCTGCCTTTGCTGGAAGGCCGGGGGCTGGTCAACGGCAAACCAGCCGCGTATGTCTGCGAAAACTTCGCGTGCAAGCTGCCGGTGACAGATGTGGAGGATCTGGCGAAACTGTTGGGGTGAAGCGGGGAGCTACCCCAGCGCAGCCAATGGGTCCACGTATTGCAGCCCGAACTCTTGCGCCACCGCGGCGTAGGTCAACTGCCCCCGGTGGGTGTTCAGGCCATTCTGCAAAGGCTTGCTCTCTTTGATGGCATCCCGGCCTTTGGCGGCCAGCCGCAGTATGTAAGGCAGCGTCTGGTTGGTCAAGGCAAAAGTGCTAGTGCGGGGGACCGCGCCCGGCATATTCGCCACGCAGTAGTGGACCACATCGTCGATGACAAAAGTGGGATTGCTGTGGGTGGTGGGTCGGCTGGTCTCCACACAGCCGCCCTGATCCACCGATACGTCCACAATCACCGAGCCATATTTCATGGCCGGCAGCATCGCCCGTGTCACCAGCCAGGGCGATCGCCCGCCGGGGATGAGAACCGCGCCGATGACCAGATCCGCGGCATAGACAGCGTCTTCCACATTGGTTTCGTTGCTGGTGCGGGTCTCCAACTGGCCCCGGAAGACGTCGTCCAGATATTGCAGCCGGTCGTGGCTCAGGTCCAGCACAGTGACGTGTGCGCCCATGCCCAGCGCGATTTTGGCCGCGTTTGTGCCCACCACACCGCCGCCCAGAATGGTGACCTGGCCCGAAGCCACGCCGGGCACCCCGCCCAGCAGCACACCCCGCCCACCGTTGTTGCGTTGCAGATAGGTCGCGCCCACCTGCGTGGCCATGCGCCCGGCCACTTCACTCATGGGCATCAACAAGGGCAGCTTGCCGTCGGCTGTTTGCACTGTTTCGTATGCCACGGCCGTTGTGCCCGCGGCCAGAAGCTGTTCGGTCAGGTCTCTGTCCGCGGCCAGGTGCAGATAGGTAAACAGCAGCAAATCGTCCCGCAGGTAGCCATATTCGGCAACCACAGGCTCCTTGACTTTCACAACCATCTCCGCAGACCAGGCGTCGGCGGCCGCGGGGACGATCTCTGCGCCGGCTTTCACGTACTCGTCGTCGGTGGTGGAACTGCCCACGCCCGCGCCGGTTTGCACCAGCACCCGATGGCCCTGGCGTGTCAACACCCGCACTGCGCCAGCAGTCATGCCAACACGATTTTCATTGTCTTTGATCTCTTTGGGAAGCCCGATAATCATTGCCCATTCTCCTTTGAAGTGGCCTGTGGGAAGTCGGAAATGCACTTGCAGTGTAGCAGTGGGGCAAGAATTCGGTCAAAGAAGAAGAGAGCGCAGACGTGCTTCAACGAATCCCCCGCCGCGCGAAAAAGGATAGTTCTCGATGTCCGCCGTGCGCGGGGGCTATTTGTTGAAGCTGTCAAGCAGTTGGGGGGAACGCAGAATACGCGGAAAACCCCGTGTCCTTCCGCGTTCATCAACATACTGTAGATAAAGTTTTTTTGTTTGTCGTAGGCGCTGCTTGTAGCTGCGCAAGAGACGAATACCCCTTCGGCTGCCTGTGCGGTTCAAAGCCGCGCCTACAGAAACGTCAAATCACTTTATTCGCAGTGCAATCAGCGTTCATCAATGAGTCCACTGCCAAAAGCCTACTGACCCACCGCGGAGACGCGGGGAACGCGGAGTTTCGCGGAGGTTTTCTCCTGAATCTCTCCGTGAAACTCCGCACACTCTGCGCCCCCGCGGTGAAATTAACCTTTTTGCAGCGGAGCCATCAATGGGTGTTTTTCTTATGGCATAAAGTTTTTCAGGTAGCGGCCACTCTGTACAATCGACGCAAAACGGCGCTCCGTGGAATCCTCGTAGGCCCGGTCTTCGACTTCAATACAGACCGGCCCCCGGTAGCCCACGTCGGTCAACACAGAGAAGAACTGCCCCCAGTCCACATCGCCCAGACCGGGTAATTTGGGCACGTGGAATTCTAAGGGCGTGGCCATGATTCCCACATCGTCCAGCCGGTGTTTGTCCACCCGCACATCTTTGGCGTGGACGTGAAAGAGTTTGTCTGCAAATTCGCGCAGGGGCTTCAGATAGTCCATCTGCTGCCAGATCATATGGGAGGGGTCGTAGTTCAGGCCAAAATTGTCGCTGGGGATCGCCTCGAACATCCGCCGCCAGATGGCGGGGGTGTGGGCCAGATTCTTGCCCCCGGGCCATTCGTCCGCGCTGAAGGCCATCGGGCAATTTTCGATGCCGATCTTCACGCCGTGGGCCTCGGCAAAGCGGATGAGGGGCGGCCAGACTTCCAGAAAGAGGGGCCAGTTGTCGTCCACTGATTTGGTCCAGTCTCGCCCGATGAATGTATTGACCACACCCACGCCCAGCAGTTCCGCGGCCAGAATCACCTGTTGGATATGGCCGATGTAGACCTGGCCCTCGGCCCGGTCCGGTGTCAGTGGGTTGGGATAATAACCCAGTCCGCTGATGCTGATACCCGCGTCCGCCATCGTGCGGTTGACCTGCGTGGCCTTCTCGCGGTTGAAGTCAACCACATCCACGTGGGTCACACCCGCGTAGCGGCGCTCGGCCTTGCCCACGGGCCAGCACATCAATTCCACTGTGGCAAAGCCGTTGTCCGCGGCAAACCGGGCCACCTCTTCCAATGAGAAATCGGGCAAAATCGCGCTGACAAATCCGAGTTGCATGGGAATACTCCTTTTGGTTGATTGGTCTGCTGGTTGATTGGTTGACCGGTGCATTTTTGGGTCCAGAACCGCGCCGGTGCGCCCGGCCAGCAGAATCCCGGCCAGTGCGTCAAGAACACCGGCCAGGGTCCTAATCAATGGGTTGGCCCGAAAGATGGCTACATCCACGTCGTTGGCATTGCCCGCCACCAGACCGATGAGGATACCAAAAAGGATGGCGGCCGCCGCGCTGTTGGACGAACGATTGGTCGTTACGTAGGCCGCGCCGGTGGCAATTATTGTCACCGGCAGACAGGCCGGGCTACATTGCGGTGGAACCCAATTGGGCCGGGTACGACGAGGGGCGTGGGTGTCTGCACAAAGGGAAAATAGCACAGAGCGGATAGCGTGTCAATTGCCCTACCCGGGGCCAAAAGGGCCAAAAAAAGTCAGTTGACATCCGGCACTAAACGTGGTAAGCTCTCGCTTATCCCCTTTGTAATTTTCCACTGGCCTCCAGTGATCTTACAAAAATAAAAATCGATCGATAGCCAATCCTAGCTGTTAGTTGTTGTGTATCCCCGAATCGTGTTTTACCAAATATTTTTTGGTACAAAATTTGTATCTTCTCAATAGAATAGAGGTCTTGCTCCTATGCCGAAGGGCGTAGAGTGTCTATTTGCACTCCCGTGCTGAGTATGGGAACGAGGAACCCCGACATTATTGGGAGGGTGCCAAAACCCTATTTAGGAGGAAGACAACGTCATGGACAGAATGAACCAGAAGTTGAGCCGTCGTCGGTTTTTGGCTCTTTCCGCTGTTTCGGTAGGGGCAGGCGTTCTAGCAGCCTGCGCGTCCCCTGCCTCTGCACCCTCTGCTCCTGCCCCCGCGGCCTCGGAGGGTCAGGCCGCAGAGGCCGCACCCGCGGTCGCTCCTCAGACCGTCGCCTATTGGGACTGGTGGGGTCCGTCCGGCAGCGCGGTGAATGCCGCGCTCTTTGAACGGCTGCCTGTCGCCCTGCAGGAGTACGATTCCAGCCTGGAATTGGACTATCAAAATGTGCCATTTGGCGAATACTTTCGCAAGTTTCTGGCGGCCCACGCAGCCAGCGATGTACCCGATGTGATGCACAGTTCGGTCTATTGGGCCCGAGACTTTTTCGACAAAGGCGCGCTGGCCGACTTGACCCCTAACATTGAGATCACCCCGGACCTGGCTCGTGACCAGTTTATTGAAGGCGCGCTCTTGCAGGCTGTCAAAGGCCCCGCCCAATACGGCATCCCCGGCGAAGGGCCGGACAGCAACCAGATTTTCTACAATATCGATCTCTTTGAAGAGGCTGGCGTCACCACCGACGCAGAGGAAATTGCTGGCTGGGATTGGGCTGACTTCACCGCTGCTGCCAAGGAATTGACCAAAATGGATGGCGATGATGTGGTGCAGTCCGGCTTTATGGTAGGCACTCCCGATGCGCAGATGCTCAGTGTATGGGCCAGTTGCCACAATGTCGGTTTCTATTCTCACGATGGAAATGGGCTAGAGAGCGGCATCGGTTTCAACGAAAAGGATGCCGCGGTCAATGGTCTGCACTGGTTCCTGGATTTGCTCTATGAAACCCGAGTTTCGCAGCCTATTGCCCCTGAACGCCAGGATTGGGCCCAATTTCAGCAGGGCGCGGCGGCTATGGCTTCATCTGGCCCGTGGCAATATGGGCGGTTGAGCGCCGACATTCCGGATTTGAACTGGTCCACTATGTTGTGGCCCTCTGCTCCTGTTGAGGGTGGAAAGCAGGGCACGGCTGTCTGGAACAATATGCTGGTCTCACCCAGCCGAGCCCAAAACCCAGATGTAGGCTGGAAATTCTTGGAATTCTGGTGTGGACTCGATTGGATGAAAGAACGGCTGGCTATCGGTGATTGGATGGCTCCACGCAAGGATTTTTACGAAACCGCAGAGTTCAAAGCCAGACTGGCCGAATTGCCCATCCTGGCTATGGTGCCGGTTGCCTCTGCCGCGGGTACCCCGCTGGTCTATATTCAGCAGAGCGCGCTCGATGAAGCCATTCGCCCCGTTATGGAAGCCGTAATCTTGCGAGAGCAGGAACCTGAGGCGGCTATAGAAGAACTGGTAGCCGTAGGAAATGAGATTATGGCTAAAGCTGGATATGCATAGGCCAACCAACGCGCCATCGATTGCGTGAGCATGGAACGCCAGAGGTCCGGCTCTGTTCGGGGCCGGGCCTCTGCACACCCCGTACGATTGTCAAAAGTATTCCCAGAAGGCGATGTATATGGATACAACAATGCAGGAAATACGTCCAGCGCTCTCTCTGGAAAACAAACCCCGCGGCCTATGGTATCGGATCAAAAAGACTTGGCCTGCCTATGTCTTCCTCAGCCCGGCGGTCATACTGATTTCAATTTTCTCCTATGCTGCCATTGGCTTTTCTCTGTACATTAGCTTCCACGAATACGATCTCATCACTGATTTTCGGCCATTTGTAGGATTGGAGAATTATACTGAGGCTTTTGCCGACAAGCTGGTGAAGATAGGGTTTCGCAATACGATCCTCTATGTGATCGCTATTGTACCCGCTATCACCCTTATCTCTCTCTTTTTGGCTGTCTTGGGCAACCAAGTGCAAAAAGGGCGGGCATTATTTCGTACTGTCTTCTTCATTCCAACCATCACGCCGTCTGTGGTGACGGCTATGATCTGGGTTTGGCTGTATGAGCCGACCGGGGGCATCAATCGGCTGCTCAAAATGATAGGGATCAGTGGCCCCAACTGGTTGTTTGATCCTTCCACTGCCCTGGCCGCTATTATGCTTATGACGATCTGGGGTGCGGTGGGCTACTATATGATCATCTTCCTGGCTGGCCTTGCCGAAATTCCCCAAACGTTCTATGAGGCGGCCAAAGTGGATGGGGCCAGTCCTCGTCATACTTTCTGGCATATCACCCTGCCTTTGTTGCGCAACTCCATGATTTTTGTGGTGGTGACCTTGACTATTGCCGCCTTTCAAGTTTTTACCCAGGTTTTTATTATGACTCGGGGTGGCCCCATGAACTCGACCCAAACTGTTCAGATGGTGGTCTACACCTATGCATTCTCCTATTTTGAGATGGGCTACGCGTCAGCCATCTCATGGCTCCTTTTTGGGATCATCTTCTTCTTCTCCGCTCTGCAACTCAGAATGTTCATCTCTCGCGAATTATACTGATTTCTGGTAACCCTATGGCACAGACAACTTTCGATTCGACGGAGACACAGACACAACGCACCTTTTGGTCTGTCTTTTTCAGAAGTGGCTTCTTGACTTTCGTCTACATACTGCTGATTCTTCTGGCGATCAGTATGATCTTCCCGTATATTTGGATGCTGGCTAATTCGTTCAAGACCCGAACAGCATTCTTTACGGACCCCTATAGCATTATTCCCCAGGCAATGACCCTCAATACGTATCAGGAGGCATTGACCATCGGGCGCATGAGTCTCTATCTCATGAATAGCGCCCTTTACACAATAACAGTTCTGGTCGCCCAACTTTTTATCAATTCACTGGCAGCCTATTCCTTTGCCAGAGTTGAGTTTCCTGGCCGGGACACACTGTTTTTGGCTGTACTGGCTACATTGATGCTGCCCGGTTCTGTGACTCTGATCCCCACCTTTTTGATCGCCCATGCCCTGGGATTGACCAATACATTTATGGGGGTTGTGTTGCCTGGCTTTGTTTCGGCTTTTGGTATTTTTCTGTTGCGCCAATTCTTCCTCAATATTCCACGGGAACTGGAGGATGCGGCACGTATTGATGGTTCCGGTTTTTTTGGCACCTATTGGCGCATTATGCTGCCGTTAGCCCAGCCGGCCATGATCACTTTGGGCGTCTTTACCTTCCTGGGTGAGTGGAACAGTTTTATCTGGCCTCTGATCGTTCTCTCCGATTCAGACAAATATCCAGTCACTGTGGGCATTGCCCTTTTCCGGGACTTCAATACGATCAACTGGCCCAACGTCTTTGCCGCATCGACTATTGTTTCGCTCCCCGTAGTTATTCTCTTTATCGTGGCCCAGAATTCTATTGTCGGCGGTATCAGCCTTTCCGGGTTGAAGGGCTAGTACTCCAAACAGCGCTGACCACAATCAACTGACGCAACCATTGACGGCATCTGCTCCGCTCAATACCTTGGAAGTCGCCGCCCTTCGGGTTCGGCGATTCTTTTATGCATTCTTCTCTGCCCAGCGAAAGGGAGTTGTATATGTTACACATCGGTATTATTGGATATGGCAATCGTATTTCGAATATGGCCAAACGCCTGCAAGTCTTTAACATCCCCTATCAAGTAACCGCGGTGGCGGATCCCCGCTACCAAGAACTGCAAGCCACAGAGGATGAATTCCTGACAGATGCCGCGTTTTACGGTTCAGCCGATGAGTTACTGGCTCACAGTGGGGAATTGGATGGGGTGATGATCGGAACCCGCTGTCTGCTGCACACGGAAATGGCCTGCAAAGTGGTCCCTACCGGCCTTCCCCTATTTCTGGAAAAGCCCGTTGCTATCAATTTTGCTCAGGTACGGCAACTGGATCAGGCCTTCCAAAACTACGCCGCGCCCACAGTTGTCTCATTCCCCCTGCGTTTGAGTCCTGTAGTACAAAAAGTAAAAGAGATCATTGATTCGGGCCAGATTGGCAGCGTGGAGAATGTTGTGGCCTGGTGTAATGTGCCCTACGGCAGCGGCTATTTTCGGAGCTGGCATCGCAACTTCGACCAGAACGGTGGCCTCTTTCTACAGAAGGCCACCCACGATCTGGATAATATCAATTACCTGCTGGGCCAGCGCCCAAAATGGATCAGCGCCATGAATGCACGCCGGGTCTATGGCGGCGATATGCCCTTTGATCTGAAATGCCAGGACTGTCACCTGCGCGAGACATGCACGGAAAGCCCCTTCGTCCGCTTTCACACGGGATTTGAAAATAATGAGGTGCTCTATCGAGAGCGCGGTGGATACTGCGTATTCT
The DNA here is from genome assembly GCA_019637685.1 of Caldilineaceae bacterium. Taxonomy (GTDB): domain Bacteria; phylum Chloroflexota; class Anaerolineae; order Caldilineales; family Caldilineaceae; genus JACQGT01. Next base: position 14,168 of record JAHBVF010000002.1, read on the forward strand.
CCAAAGGCTTTGAAATTGAGGATATGGGCAGTTGTCTGATCGAGTACGAAGGCGGCCCCCAGGTCAGCTACACACAGAACTTCTTCACCCGCTATCAGGCATCCCAGCGCGGTGCCCGGATTTATGGGTACAAGGGCACAATTGAGTTCGATTGGTATCGCAATCAGGTGAAGGTCTTTAGCCACGTTTCGCCGACGGTCGAGACCATTGATTTCGCCGGTGATATGCCCCACTTTGGCGGTGATCGGGAATTGTGCTACGACTTTTTGATGGCTATGCGTGACGGCACACCGACCCGCAGCCCCATCGACGCCGGAATCCTCAGCGCGCTGACCTGCTTGTGGGCCAGAGAGGCGGCCCGCTCCCGCCGGGTCTGCGAAGTAAAAATACCAGACCCAGCCGAGACACCAGCCCCCGCGTCTCTACTGTAATGTCAGTGTAGGAAGCAGCGATGAAAATCGCGGGCAGGATCGTTCCCGTTCTGGTGCGTCGCACTGTCCAAGAGGTGGTTATCATCCTCCGGTGGAGGCGGACAGTGCGACGCACCTTATAAATCGAATGCGAAAAGGTCGGTTGCACCGCGGAGACGCAGAGTACACAGAGTTTCGCTGAGAGATTCAGGAGGGAACCTCTGCACAACCCCGCGCTCCCCGCGCCTCCGCGGTGAGTCTGTAGACTTTTTGCACTCGACTCTTACTTATCCCCAAAACTCGTCACGAACAAAAACTCCTTTTCCTCCACCCCGTCATACACCCCGTCCAGAATCGCCCGGCAGGTCGCTACCGTCTCGGCCGCGGGGACATAGGCCCCCAACTGGCCGGTGAAGGTTTCCAGGCCGGGGAAGGGCTGGGTGAGATAGCGATGCAGGCGTCGGGCACGGATGGCGATCTTTTCGTCCGTGGCCCGCTCGTCCAGATAGAAGAGGCCGTCCAGCCCTTTGCTCTCTACCATCGGGTGCAGCCCTTCGTAGCGGCGGAAGTGATGGAGCACCTCTGCTGCCACCTGGCGATGGCTGGCATCCAATAGGGGGTGGGCCAACAGCTTCGAATGGGATTCCAGCGGGTCGATGGAAGGCCAGAGACCCGCCACGGCCCGCGCCCGACTGAAACTGATCACCGCGTCCAGATCGGCCAGGGCCGGGGGTTCGGCCCCCGCGCTTTCATCGCCGTGAACGAGAATAGTGACGGCAGCGTCGGGAGTAGAGACCGCATTGGCCCGCAGATAGGCCATCGTTCCATCAGTCAGAGCCAGACGGCTTTCCACCAGCAGCAGCACTTCGTGGCCCGCTCTGCGGAATTCTTCGCTGATAGTCAGCGCGGTCTCCACCACCTGCTGTTTGGTGGCTGCCGGGTCGTCCACTTCCCCAAAAACGAGGGCCACCTTTTGCTTCAACGCGGCTGCATCCACGCCAAATTCGCCCCGCCAGGCCAACAGCAGACCGTCGGGCGTATAGGGGCCGTGTTGCAGCCCGGCATAGACCACCCGTCCGTTGTGCAGGCTGGCGATGCTGTCGATCAATTGGCTCATCACCACCATTCTTCCCACACCGGCCAGGGGTGTGTAGAGTCCGTTGTGGCCGCCCCGCACAAGCGGGCAGAGCAGGTCGATGATTTTGATGCCTGTCTCCAGAAAGGGCGCGTGGGCTGTGGCGCGGTGGATAGCCACGCTGTGGGCTGCATCGAAGCTGCCTGCTTTGTCCAGCGGGCGACCGGCTGCGTCCAAAACCCGGCCCAACACCTGCGGTCCTGCCGGTACTGTACGGGTGGACGGCTGCACACGGGCTGCCCGATAGGGAACAACCGGCGCGTCGTGGGGAGCTTCTGCGCCGTAGCCCACCAGCAGATCGACAATCTCCCCACGGCCTTTGCGCGCGGCCCAATCCGCGGGACTGTGTCCTGCGCTGTCCCGACTGTTGACCTGCGCGCCGTGGGCCACCAGCAGTTCCACCATTGACGGTTTGGCCTTCAATGCCGCGTGGTGCAGAGGCGTCATCCCGTTTTTGGTGGACGCGTTCACATCTGCGCCCGCGTCCAGCAGACGACGCACCGCGCCCGTCTCTCCCATCCGCACGGCCAAATGCAGGGGCATCTCTCCACCCCGATCCGCAGCGTTGCGCTCTGCGCCCGTGTCCAGCAAAAAGGTGAGCAGGGCCAGATCGCCGGTGGCCGCGGCCCAGTGCAGGGCGGTTGTGCCCAGAGGCCAGAAATAGCCCTCCGAGGCCACTGTCCATTCTGTGCGCACTTCGAGCAGCGCTGAATTCTTTTCGATCAGTTCCTTCACCCGGCGCAGATTGTGGGTGCGCAGGGCCACAAAGAATGCCACCCGGTCGGCAAATTCATCGGTTTGAGACGGTCTTTGGGCTTGCATTTCCTGGCGAGTCATTGGGTCTATCCTCCGTTTGAGTCCATTGCGGGCGTCATACAGCCGCTTTTTGATGGTGGACACGGGAAGCTCCAGAAAGTCGGCGATCTCCTGCTGGCTGTAGCCGTCCAGATAGAAGAGGGCGGTCGCGATCCGCTGGTGTTCAGGCAGGGCATCGACCGCCGCCTGAATCCGCCGCTGTTGTTCCGCTGCCTGGACCAGTGCTTCCGGCTCTGGCTGGGCCGAGGGCAGTTCGTCGGCGGTCTCCACAGGCAGAAAGGCGGGATGTTTGCGCCGGGTCTCCCTGTCCGCGTGTTTGACGACGATGCGCCGCAGCCAGCCAGGGAAAGCGGCTGGTTCATGCAGTTGATGCAGATGCAGCCAGGCGTCCAGAAAGGCTTCCTGGGCCACGTCCTGGGCCAGATGAAAATCACTGGTCCAGCCATAGGCGCAGGCGTAGGCCATATCCTGGAAGTGTGCGACGATGCGGGCAAAAGCGTCGTCGTTGCCAGAGCGGGCGGCGGCCACAGTGGCCGGCAGGTCGTTCATTGGAACTCCTGAATGTCTCTTGGATTGTGTAATTCAGAATGCGTTGAAGGCCTTCGCTGTATAGACCCAAACGAGAGGGGAAAGGTTACTGGGGGGCACTATTCAGGCTTTGGGTGCGACGCACCCGCACACAATTGTTGCACAGAAATGTTCTCCTGGCGAGTGCGTCGCACCTGTGCAATTACACTGGAGGTATATTTGTGTGCTGCTGTCTGGGCAAAATCAGGCGGACCGCGCGCTCGAAGAAAAAGTAGTCCCAGGCCCAGTTGAGCATCACCAGCAGACGGTTGCGGAAGCCGATCAGGTTGAACAAGTGTACGCCCAGCCAGAGAATCCAGGCAGGAAAGCCGGTGAAACTGCGGCCAAAGACGTGGGCCACCGCGGCGTTGCGGCCAATTGTCACCATCGACCCTTTGTCGTGATAGCGGAAGGGCAGCGGCGGCTGGTCCCGTAGCTGGCGCAGGATATTCTGGGCGGCGGCTTTGCCCTGCTGCGTGGCCACAGAGGCCACCATCGGCAAAGCCCGGCCTGCCTCTTCCAAATGTGCCAGATCACCCAGCAGATAGACATTGGAATGATCCGGCGACTGGAGTGTGGGCAGCACAGCCACCCGTCTGCCCCGAACCACAGGCAGTTCCCAGGTGCTGGTCTCTGACAATCCTTGCACACCGGCTGTCCAGGCGACTGTTTCGGTGGGGATGATCTGCCCACCCGCGATATGCACGGCGCTGTCTGTGATTTTTTCTACCTGTGCCCCAAGTTCCACCTCGACGCCCATCTGTTGCAGACGGCCGCGGGCATAGGCTTGCAGCCGCGGGGGCAGCCCCGGCAGCAGTGCATTCTGGGCTTCCAGCAGCAGCACGCGGCTCTCCTGCTTGTTCAAACGGGGATAATCTTTGCGCAGGGGGCCGTTGATCAGCTCCGCCAGCGCGCCGGCAAATTCGACCCCGGTGGGGCCGCCGCCGACGATTGTAAATGTAAGCGTTTGCCGCCGTCGTTCGGGGTCGCTCTTCTGGCTGGCCTGTTCATAGCACTGGAGTATCTGGCTGCGTAGCGCAATCCCGTCTTCCAGCGTTTTCAGGGGAAAGGCGTGTTCCCGCCCACCGGGTACACCGAAAAAGTGGTTGGTGCTGCCGGCGGCCAGGAGGAGAAAGTCGTAGGGGATTGTACCCGCGGATGTCTGAATCTGCTGTCCTGCCAGATCGAGTCCGTCCACCTCTGCCAGGAGGAAATCCACATTGGGCATCCCGCGCAGGATACTGCGCACGGGGTAGGCGATGGCCTCCGGTTCCAGCTCGGCAGCCGCCACCTGATAGAGCAGGGGCAGAAACGTGTGGAAGTTATTGCGATCCACCAGCGACACCTGCACCGGCGCGCCAGCCAGACCGCGGGCGGCCCACAGTCCAGCGAAGCCGGCCCCGACGATCACCACGCGGGGATGTTCAGCGTGCATCATTTTCCTCTGCCGCTGTCAACTGCTTTTCCAGGTACGTTCCATTTGAGCGGATCGTGCCCGAACCAGTGGCGCAAACTGCCACTGGGAGCAACATCTTTTAGCCAGGCATCCATTTTCAGGCCTTCCTTTTTTATCCCACGCGGCCATAACCGTTCGACCAAAAAGCGAATTCCATCACTTCTCTCAGCGGCTTCATAAACACGTTTTATTTTTAGCATGGTTTCTCCGTTTAATTAGGGAGGAAAATTAGAGATGATCCCTTTCTCCACCAGACTTTTTAGCAGCAGGTGAAAATAGACCAAACCACCATAGCCATTCCAACGCATTGATGCATCGCGCACTTCATCATAGGTCATGGGTCCAGGTAAGCCCAACCACCTTTGCAGATGGTTGCGGGCACCTACATCGTCGCCGGGGAAGATGTGCGTTCGGCCCAGGCCGCGCAGCAGGAAATATTCTGCTGTCCAGCGTCCCACACCTTTCAGGCTGCACAGGCGGTTGACGGCTTTTTTATCGTCCAGCAGTTCGATTTCTTCCAGGTTGAATTGGTGGTCGATGATTGCTCTTGCGAGACCTGTCATATAGCGCGCCTTCTGGTAGCTAAAGCCCAGCGCACGGATTTCCTCAATATCTGCATACGCCAAATCCTGCGGACGGGGAAAAGCGTGAAAGATTCCTTCTTCTGTCCTGAGAGCCGGCCCATAGGCTTCCGCCAGGCGGTTAAGCAGACGTATGCCCACGGTGAGGGTGAACTGCTGGCAGGCGATCGCATTCACCAGTGTTTCAAAATAAGTCGGAAAACGCGGCGGTTTTGAACCACGAAACTGATCCACAGGCGATGCAAGCAATTCGTCTCTTTCGCCAAGACGATAAAAATCCATCAAATCTACATGAATTCCGAGCAAACGTCCGACCATTGCAGTGATGTATGCCTTACGGTCAGGGCTTATCATTTTATTCGTTGTTGTAACACGCAGACGAGCCATTCCTGACTCGTCGAACTGAGTGACTGCAATTTCAAATGGGTTGCCGTCTTCTGCCAGAACGCGTCGGTAGGTCTGCCCGTCCCAACGGTCAATCAGATTGTCAGGACGCCGGCGCAGTGTCCAGACCGTCAGGTCCAGCCTGAACGGGGAGATGGGTTCAAGCACAAAGGAATTGCCTGCTAACAAAAAGATCCTTTCAGTCAGGTTTCGCCCGTTTCAGCGAAGCCTTTTTTGACTCTACTGCAAAAAGCCTTTTGAGCCACTGATAAACACTGATAAAAAGAAGGATTCTCTCCTGAAATTCTCTGCGACTCTGCGTCTCCGCGGGAGAAATTGACCTTTTTGCAGTGAACTCTTTTTTTGATGCCGGATGGTTCGGTTGATAAGAGTCTGCAGGAGAAGACTTGACTTTTCTCAGGCTTCAGAAGCAATCTCGAATCATTGCTCCTGGATGTTCTTTTTCGGCTCATGTTGCAAAGCCTTCTCAAACAGTCCGCGGGTGGCCTCGTAACAACCCTCACCACAGCAGGGCAGCCGTCCAACCGACAGGATTTTTCCATCCTGTATCTTTGGGTATGCCATGCGGTGGCGAAGTTTTGTTCCATCGCTCAGCATAACCGTCGGCGTGCCGCGCACGTTATAAACTTCCTTGCCAAGTCGGCCTTCCTCAATAACCGCGGCACGGGCATCGCCATTATCGAAATACCGGGTGAAATGGTCCATGTCGAGTCCAGCCTCGCGGGCAAGATCCAACATGACTTCTCGCTGCCCGATATTGCGGCCTTCGGCGAAGAAAGCCCGGCGAATTCGCAGGTCGAATTCGCGGCCAATCGCCTCGCCTTGTTGGAAAGCACACCAGGCGGCCTCGAAAGCTGGCAATGTGGTCGTTGGCCAATCGTTGCCAAAAGGCTTGAAGACTGCTTCAGGCTCTTGCAGGGCTGCCAGCCATATTTCCAGTTCAAGCTCCTGTCGATCCGGTGGGCCGCCCCCGTAAATTTCCAGGGGAAAGGCTCGCTCCACTAAACGGACTCGCCCCTCATATTCGGGCATGATTTTATGCAGGCGCACGGCCGCAACATAACACCACGGTCAATAATACTCAGCCCATTCCCATAATTCGGGGATATTTTTTTCTGTCATACGGTTTCCTCATCTTTCGCCGATGCCAGTTGATTTACTGATTTCGGTCGCGTTTTTAATCCACAATCGATGGCGGGCCAGCGCGCTGTCCTTGCACGTGGGGGTGGCGTACATCCCCAATGGACAAAGGAGCGCTTTCTGTCGTGCAATCATCTCCCGATTGCCTTGATTGTATCGGCCGTCAGCGCCACGTCCCACGCTTCAGACCGGCCATCACCTGGACGTGATCTTCGTCGGTCGGCGGCGGCGTGACCACATGCATGAGCACCAGCCGGGTTTCGGCCTTGATGCCCCGGGCTTCGCCGGCCGGCACAAAGGCCACCGCGCCGGGTTCGACGCTCTGCTCCTCTTCGCCGGCCACGATCTGGCCTTTGCCTTCCATCACGACCAGCGTCAGGTCCACGCCAGGGCGATGCACTGGAATGAACTGACCCGGTTCAAGACAGACCAGAATGACTTTCGTGTACTCGGTTTCGACCAGCACCACCGGGTTGAAACGCTCCGGCTGAAATGCTATCTGATCGGCAAAGTTTTCAACATAGACGCTCATGCAATCCTCTCTTCTTATTGAGTAGTTACGTTTCAGGCAGATTGAAAACTCGCGGTTAACAGGGGGAAGCGGTCTCAGCCACTTGATCCCAAGTGGCTGAGACCGTTTCCCCTGCCAGAAGCTGGCTTCAACCGAGCCTGCGTATAATCTCACCGGAAAGGCTGCCCGCTTCCGTGCCCGCCACACCCTGCAAGAAGCCCACAAAGACCAGCTTCTGGTCCAAGGCGCGTACGGTGTGAGGTTCACCTGGGGCAAAGATCAGAAGCGACTGGGGGCCGAAGCGCTGCTCCTGTCCATCCTCGCCAGCGAACATACCTTCACCTTCCAGCACGATGGCGAAGAAGGGGGAATGAGGTGTCTCGTGCTCACCAATGGACTGGCCTGGGTTCAGGCTGAAACGTAGCACCCGGCCCCAGTCCGACACCAGCAGCGGCTGGGAATAGGGGCGTGCATCGTGAAATTCTACATCTTCTGTCAAGGGAAAAGACCACATATGCTTTCCTTCTTTTGTTGGGAGAATGTTGTGGATACGGCCCATCCTACTCTGTCTGCACCCGCTCTTTTTCCAGGTCGAAATCCCAATAACCGGGGCCATCGCTGAAGTAGAACGCGTTCAGTTCGATATCGTCGGTAAATTCATCGGGCACATCCTCCTCCGGGAAGATGGCATCCACAGGACATTCGGGCACACAGGCGCCGCAATCAATGCAGGTATCCGGGTCGATGTAGAAGATGGGCCACTCCCCTTCCTCCTTGGGGCCGGGCACAATACACTCGACCGGGCAGACCTCGACACAGGCACCGTCGCGCACGCACAGACTGGTAATCACGTAGGCCATCGTTTACCTCCGAATCCTCAAGAAAGGGACCGGCCAATGCGCACCCGCCACACTGCCGGACCCTCTTCCAAATACTCCCAGGTAAACTGGTTCTCCCGCTCGAAGCGGAACTGATAGTACAGGGGCTTGGGGTCGTGATCGTTGAGCAGCAGGAAGCTTTGCTCCGGCTCCAGCGCGTCGAACGTTTGGAAGATGAGCGGGTGGCGCTGTGGCGGCGGAATTGTACGCACATCGATTGTCTTTGTTTCCACGTCAGGTTTCCTCATGTGTGTCTCTAGTTGGACTGCTTTTGGAAAAAGGATATTGTTTTCTAAATGAACATGCTTTTTGGTGCTGGCGTCGAACTCTGCCAGGTAGGCGTACAGCGCTTGATACGTGTTGCAGGCATCCTGGGGCGGCGTGAACCCTTCGCTCAGCGCTTCGATCTGGGCCAGATGATCGCCGGCAGACTCGTGATCGGCCTCCATATCCTGGATCAGCTCGTGCGCCGAACCAAAGCGCGGTTTGGCCGGTAGATCCCCGTCCGCCTTACTGCGCACAAGGCGCTTGATGTAGGGAAACAGCATCAGCTCTTCCTTCTGCATGTGCATGATGAATTCCCCGCTAAGTTCGTCCCAGAGCCGCGCCACTGTTCGTGTCTCCGGGTGGCTGTCCCCGTGGACATCGGCGACCGTGGCCGCGAACTCTTTCAGCCGGGGAATCATCGATTTGGTGTACGCATGGTGCTGGTTCACGATGTAGTCGGCCAGAAAGTCCAGTTCCCACTGGTCATAGCGCTCGGAAGGATCGCCGGCCGACTGAGCCACCTGGCCCAGTTCCTGCAACACCTCCTCTGCGTCGACACCCTTTTCAGCGCAGGCGGCCCTCAACGGTATCTGGCCGCCGCAGCAGAAATCGATCCCGTGCTTTTCGAACACCCCAGCGGCGCGATAGTCAGCCGCAACGATCTCGCCCACTGTCTTCTTGTCAATTTGAACTTCCATTCTAATCCATCTCCTTGCCGGATGTATGCCCGATTTTTTCTGGTTTTCTCTATACGCCGTGTGCCAGCCCTGTGTGGGCTATCACTTCTGGGCCGGTTGGTATGTGCCAGGCACACTTCGAAAGCTGATGGCCAATCGATTCCACCCGTTGATGGCAACAATTGCCGTAGTCAAATCCACAAGCTCTTTTTCGCCGAATTGCTCGCGCGCCTGCTCGTAGACGTCGTCTGGCACGTGTCCATCCGCCACCTGGGTGACAGCCTCGGTCCAGGCCAGAGCAGCCCGCTCGCGGTCGGTGTAGAACGGTGTCTCCCGCCAGGCGGTGAGGCCGTACAGCCGTTGCTCGCTCTCACCGGCGGCGCGGGCATCCTTCGTGTGCATGTCAATACAGTAGGCGCACCCGTTGATCTGCGATGCTCGCAGCTTTACCAACTCGACGAGGGGCCGTTCCAGACCGCTTTGGCCTACATACGCTTCCAGCGCGCCCATGGCCTTTAGCGCGCCTGGTGCAACTGTCGCATATTTGATTCTGGGTATCATTGGGACTCCTTGGCACTTGTTCACTTTCACGACACAGTTCTTCGCTCTCTTTACGCAAAGAAAAGTATCTTCTCGATAACTCGATAAATAGAGGTTTTGCTCCTGTTCTGCGCCAAGCGACGGAGCCAAGCATGGAATACGCGGTGTTCCCTCTGCAATGCTCCGATGCGCCTCACATATTTGCCTCTTGGGACGTAATGGACTGGCGCAGATCATTCAAAAACCGCGGCAGGTCTATTTCGTAGATCACAGCCGCCTCGGCCAAAGTCTCAAAAGGCGTGACAGGGCAGCCTACGCAGGCCATTCGTCGGCGCAGAAAGACAGGAATTGTCTGCGGCCAGCGCTCCAATGTCTCGGCCACAGTGAGTTCGGCTTGGATCAGTTGCTCCATCAGTTCCTCCTTCGCTGCCCAGCATACAGGCGGCGGAGCGTGTCGTCTTTGCGCTGGCGCAAACAGCGGCACAAGAAATTTTGCTGGTTTGTCTGGGGCATGGCTACACAACTGCGGCCGCGGCCCGGTTAAGATCGGTGAGTAACTCCTCCCATCTCTCAATTTGGCAGCGGCCCTGGGCCTCCTCCATTTGCAGAAAATGGATGTTCGGGCCACAGTCGGCGAGCGGATTGACGCCGTGGGCCTGAAAGAGCCGGACCGCGTCGGGCACACTTTGCAGAACTTCAGCCACAGTCATATCGCTGGTAATGATCGTTTCGGCCATACCTGCACATCCTTTCTCTCTGCTCAGGCCGGAACAGGCACCATCAGGCCAAAGTCTTCCAGCACAATCTCCACCCACATCTGCACCCGTTCCTCGGTGAGATGGCTTTGGTTGTCGTCGTCCAGGGCCAGACCCACAAAGACACCGTCGATCACGGCCTTGGAATACTCGAATTCGTAGCTGTCGTCCACCAGCCAAAAGCCAGCCGGTTCGCCGCCACGCTCCATCACCTTTGCCCCCAGCGTTTCCATCGCATCCACATAGCTGTCGGGATAGCCGTACTGATCCCCCATGCCGTACAGGGCCACCAGTTTTCCGGTTAGGTCGATGTCGTCCAATTGATCGAACTTGTACTCCCAATCGTCCTGCAAGAGGCCGATATTCCAGGTGGAGACGCCCAGAATCAGATAACTGTAGCGCTCCATCTCTTTCAGATCCGTATAGGCCACATCGTGCAGTTCCACTGTAGCCAAACCCGTCTTTTCGATGGTTGTTTTGATAAGTTCGCCTGCTGTCGCGCCCGCGCCATCGGTACTTCCATAAAAAAGTCCGATTGTTGCTGACATATTCCAATCTCCTTCCATCCCGCACAGTGAACAACCCAATCCTTTGGGAAGCTATCCATCACACATCCAAGTATAGGGGATATTCTGGCAACGTTCTTTGTTCTGGCGCAAACAACCCAGGCAAAGAAATGTCGTGACTATTCAGGCTGAACTGATTGCAAGAAAGATCGTAACTTCTCAGCCGCCCCATCCTAGCCCGCTCCATTCCAGGGAGGGAACTGGAACGACTCCTCCCCCAGTGTGGGGGAGATTGGGAGGGAGTGAGCAGTTACCTCGATCTGATGGCTCATCGCCTTTGTCTTTTCCCTGTCACCGCGCTACCGCCGAGGCGGAAGTCAGATTGTGCGCCCACCTGTGGACCATTCCCACAAACACAATGGCCCAGGCCAACAGCGCCACGTACACAAAATAGCGGGGGATGATGCGCAGAAAGGGCAGGTCCATGGCCGCCGCCAGTTGGAAGGTGCAGGCGGTGTACATGCCCAGGGGAAAAACCATGCCCCAGTACGAGGGATTATACGTGATCGGGAGGCGCTTGACCCCATGTCGCCAGAGGCCGAGGATGAAGAGCAGGGGAATCCACCACGTGGCCGTCACCCAGAAGAAGAGCGTAAACCCTTTCAAAAAAGGCAGGATGTCCTGGACGAACGTCCAATGATTTGCTTCTAAGACAAGTGTCGATCCAGCCAGGGTGGTGATGGCGACCGCACCCATGTTGATCCAGTAGGGCGGGGTGAGCGCCTGCGGGGTCAGGCTGAAGAACATAAAACGGGAGAAGATGAGCGAGATGATGAGGATATAGAGCATACAGCCCAGCAAAAACATGGCCAGCGTCACAAACAGGATCGCCTCCTGCCAGACGCCGCCAAAGTTGTCGGCAATTCGTGAACCCGTTACGGAGATGGATTGGGTGGAGACGACCACCAGCAACCAGCCGCCGCTCACCCCGCTCTCCAGAGTGGGCTTTGGCTCCCGCACTGTCACCGCCGTGAAGAAGGTGTACATCAGAATTACCCACAGCAGGCCGCCCAGAAACCAAAGCAGAAGGGCCGGGGCGGATTCTTGGGCGATGATTTGAAATTGCCGCGCCAATACGCACGTCCCGGCGACTGCGGTGAAGAATCCGTGTCCCCGGGTGTGGCTGGTCAGGTCGGCAATGACGTTTGAAAAATTTCGCAGAAGGCGGGCCAGTGTGATGAGCCACAGGAAGCCGTAGGCCACGATGCTGATCGCGAAGAGAATCCAGGCGATCGTCTCCATTCCATCCAGATAGGCGGCGATGGAGACGATGCCGGTAGCCATCACCAAGGCAAAGTAGCCGGGGTACAGATTGGCAATGCTTTGCGCAATCGTCCGCCTCATATCCCTCACCCCGATCCCTCCTCGCGCCGGACCCTCCGCAACAGACAGTCACGGTCGCTCACCCCTCCAGTGATGGAAGAGCAAGCCCGGCATCATTGCGCCGGGCGCTGGGGACGCCAGTTCCAGATCACCACCTGAATGGGTCGCCACAGGTAAGTGATAGGGAAAGCGACCAGATGCACTAGGCGCGTGAACGGGAAGAGCAGGATGATGAAAAAGCCGCCCAGCATATGCAGCTTGACCAGCCAGGGCAGGGCGGTGACGTACTGAATCTGGGGATTGAACACCAGCAGCGAGACCATCCACGGCACCGCGGTGTGCAGATACCAGTCCGATCCCCAGCGGTAGACCAGCGCGATCCAGAAGCCCAGCCCCACCTGGGTCAGCAGCGCAGCCAGCAGTACCCAATCCATGCGCGAGGTGACGGCGAGGGCACGCGGGTTCTGGATGCGGCGCACGACCAGCAAGGTCAGGCCGACGACCGCCATCAACGCCAGCGCCAGCCCGCTCACTTCCAGCACATAGAGGCGTATCTGATCCGAGATCAGATCGCCCCACCAGGCCGGGAAGACCAGGGCCAGCAGGTGGGCGGACAGTACCAGGATCACGCCGTAGTGCCACGGCACCGAACCCCAGAAGAGTGTGCGGTTCTCCAGAAACTGGGACGAGAGGCTGGAGTAGGAGAAGCGGTCATTGGTATAGCGGAGAATCCCCACCAGGACAGCGACCACCACCGCCACGTAGGGGAAGGCCACAAAGAGCGCTGTATCAAATATCTTCCAATCGATCATTGTCGTTTCCTCCTGACAGACTTCCTGGCAGACTTCCTGATAGACTTGAGGCTTTGAGAACCCTTTGGCCCACGCCAGCCCAACCGGTATGGGCGCTAGGCGGCCATCAGCACCAATTCGTCGTCCGCCGCCTCGACTGCCGGCAGCGCGTCGTCCGCCGTTATCGTGAGTAGTACCGAACGCAGGGCCTGCAGCACGCTGCGGTATTCGTCGCCCCGGGCCGGCGGCTTGGGGATGTCGGGGTCGGGCGGCTCGTCGTCTTTGTTCTTCAGCATCTTGCGCAGGGTGGGGTGCAGGGCCTCGCGGATGATCTCCTCGCTGTCCGTCAGGTCCTCGTTTACGGCCAGAAAGCGCAGCATCACCGCCAGGTGATCCGGCAGTTCGCTTCCGCACTGGATGTTGTAGAGCCGGTAGCGATCCTTCAATTCCAGCAGAAAGGCGCTGCGCTTGTACGATTCGCCAAACAGATGATAGCCGGCATACGGGTGACAGGTGGCGTCAAGCTCAAAGACGCCGGTGTAGATTTCCTCCAGCCGGGTCAGCGCAGCCTTTTCTGCGAACGATTCAAACTCGCGCAGGCGTGACGCCGCCTCCGGGCTGCGTCCACTGACAAGCGCAGCGCACTCGCCAGCCACGCCGATCAGGGGCATCCGGGGATAGTCCAGCAGGGTGGCAAAAAGTTGAAAGACACGTCCAGCCATAGGTTCGCCATTCATCGTTATGCTCCTCGGGCCGGGGCTTTGCGGAAGCCGAAGCCGCCTTCCCGCTTCTGGGTGAAGGGATCTCGTGTCTGCTCCACGGCAACCTCCCGGGCCAGGGGCGGGACGACGAAACGCTCCTCGTAGGTGGGCAGGGACGTCAGGCGGTAGATGGCCTCCACCTCCTCGGCGGTCGTGCCGCCCACCCGCAGCGCCTCCTGCACCTCCGCTTCAGGGACATCCTTGACGGTCTTGGCCCGCATATAGATGCGCACGGCGATCAGTTTGCGGTAGGAGGCCGTTACGATCTCGTCGTTCCCCGCCGCAAACAGGCGCGCCATATAGTGGATGGGCATACGCGCCCGTTCCAGCGAACTCAGCAAGGGTGCCAGGCTGGCGCTGGCCGCGTCGGCGTTGTCGTACAGACCGTCCTTCACCTTGGCCAGCACGGGCAGCATGGGCGGCACATAGAAGAGCATGGGCAGGGTGCGAAATTCGGGGTGCAAGGGCAGGGCCAGCTTCCACTGCTTCACGAACTTATAGACCGGTGAATGCTGGGCCGAGTCGATCATAGCGTCCGAGATGCCGTTGGCTTTGGCAGCGGCGATGACCGCGGGATCGAAGGGGTCCTGGATGATCGTGCGGTGGGCCTCCACAAGATCGGCATTGGGCACAGAGGCGGAGGACTGGATTCGGTCGGCGTCGTAGAGCAGTACGCCCAGGTAACGGATGCGGCCCACGCAGGAGTGGAAACAGGCCGGGGCCTGGCCGCTTTCCAGGCGCGGGAAGCAGAGGATGCACTTCTCGGATTTGCCCGTGGACCAGTTGTAGTAGGTTTTCTTGTAGGGACAGCCGGAGATGCACATGCGCCAGCCTCGGCACTTTTCCTGGCTGATGAGGACAATGCCGTCCTCGCCGCGCTTGTAGATGGCCCCGGCCGGGCAGGCGGCCACACAGCCGGGGTTGAGGCAGTGGTTGCAAATGCGCGGCAGATAGAAGAAGACGACGCGCTCCATTTCGGTCAACTGCTCCCGCTCCTCGTCGGTCAGCGCCTCCAGGTTGGGGTCGTTTTCCGCGTAGACCGGTGAGCCGCCGTAGTCGTCGTCCCAGTTCGGCCCGGCCTCGATCTCCATATGCTTGCCGGTGATCAGCGAGACGGCCCGGGCCGTGGGCTGGTCATCGCCTTCCGGGGCGGTGAAGAGATCCTCGTAGTCGTAGGTCCACGGCTCGTAATAGTCGTCCACCGTGGGCAGATAGGGGTTGAAAAAGATGTTGGCCAGCCCACCGCTGCGCTCGTGCAGATGCAGGTGGATCTCGCCCGTGCCCTCTCTGCGCTCCCAGCCGCCCTTGTACTTGTCCTGGTCTTCCCACACCGTGGGGTAGCCGGTTCCCGGTTTGGTCTCCACGTTGTTCCACCACATATACTCGGTGCCCTTGCGGTCGGTCCAAATGTTTTTGCAGGCCACACTGCACGTGTGGCAACCGATGCACTTGTCCAGGTGGAAAACCATCGATACTTGTGCGCGAATATCCATAGGTATTGGCTCCTTACGTGGCTCTCACCCCTGCCCTTTGCCCCAATGTGGGGAGAGAGGTGGGGAGAGAAGTAGGGATGGAGGTAGAGGTGAGGGCAGTGTTACCACTCCAGCTTTTCAAGTTTGCGCACCACGCAGTACGTATCCCGGGTGAAGATGCCGATGGGGCCCCAGTAGTTGAAGGCGTAGGTGAACTGTGCGTAGCCGCCGGCCAGTTGCACCGGGTTGATGCGGGTGCGGGTGAGGCTGTTGTGCCCGCCCGCCCGTTTGCCGCCGCGCACCTGGGACTTGGGGATGTAGATCGTGCGCTCCACCGCGTGGTAGTACAGGCACATGCCCGACTGCACCCGGGCACTGACGTTGACCCGGGTGACGACCACGCCGTTGTCGTTGTAGACCTCCACCCAGTCGTTGTCGTTCAGCCCCACCTTTTCGGCGTCCTTGTCGTTGATCCAGATGGGATCCATGCCCCGGGAGAGGGTGAGCATGCGGTGGTTGTCCTTGTAGGTGGAGTGGATGTTCCACTTGCCGTGGGGCGTGATGTAGTTGAGCACCAGGCTCCTGTCGTCCACCGGACTGCTGACGATGTCGCCTGTGTTGCGGGGGTTGAGTCGGGGCTTGAAGGTCGGCAGGTGTTCGCCAAAGTCGATGTAGTATGGGTGGTCCACGTAGAACTGTTGCCGCCCGGTCAGGGTGCGCCAGGGGATGAGCCGTTCCACATTCATGCACCAGGCCGCATAGGCCCGCCCGTCGTTGACATTGCCTGACCAGCACGGGCTGATCAGCGTACGCCGCACCTGCCGAGTCAGGTCAAAGAAGGTCATGCGCACATCGCGTACGCCTTCAGCCAGATCGGCCAGGGGCACGCCCGTCACCTCCTCCTCGTGCTTGAAGGCGGCGTACGAGACGGCACCGTTGCTCTCCGGCGCCAGATGCAGGAGGGCGTTGGCCGCGTCCAGGGCATCTTCCAGGCTGGGGTATTTCTGGCCGCCCCATTCCACACAGCGCAGGTGGCGGGGATCCGGCGAGCCGCCCACCGGGTTCTCCAGCAGTTCGTCGTAGAACTCTTTGGCCGGGACGTGGACGCCGTTGCCGCTAAAGCCGTCCTCGCGCACCTGGGGGCCGAGGGAGATGAAGCGGTTGTAGAGGTTGGCGTAGTCCCGCTCCACCACGCGGAAATGGGGCATGGTCTTGCCGGGAATGGCCTCGCCCTCGCCTTTGGCCCAGTCCAGGGGTTCGGTCTGGGCCAGCTCGTCGGGGGTGTCGTGCATCAAGGGCACGGCCACCAGATCCCGCACCGGCTGTGGGAAGGCGAGGGGCGACATCTCGCTGACTTTCTTGGCAAAGCCCTTGAAGATTTCGTAGTCGGTCTTGGCCTCCCACACCGGCGGCACCGCCTGGCCCAACGGGTGGACAAAGGAGTGCAGGTCAGTGCTGTTGAGGTCGTTTTTCTCGTACCAGAAGGCGGCCGGCAGGACGATGTCGGAGTAGAGGGCCGAGGTGTCCATACGGAAGTTGAGGTCCACCACCAGATCGAACTTGCCCCGGGGGGCCGGTTCGCGGAAGGTGACGCTCTTGACTTTGCCCTTGGCGTGTTCCTCGGCCACGATGTTGTCGTGGGTGCCCAGATAGTGGCGCTGGAAGAACTCGGCCCCCTTGGCGCTGGCGGCCATGGCGTTGCCGCGCCAGATGAACCAGACCCGGGGCCAGTTCTCCTGCGCGTCCGGGTCGTCCACCGCGAAGTGCAGGGTGCCGTCCTTTAGCTGCTGCGCCGTGTAATCCGAAATCTCGTCGCCCGTCTTGGCACCGGAAGCCTCGGCCTCGGCCAGTACGTCCATCGGGTTGCGGTTGAACTGCGGGTAGTAGGGCATCCAGCCCAGGCGCACGGCCATAGTTTCCAGGTCCATAGCGTGGCCTTTGGCCCACCTGGTCTTGGGCGGCACAGGCGCGTACTCGGTGAAGTCGCCTTCGTAGCGCCACTGGTCGCTGTTGACGTAATGCCAGGTGGGGGACTGTTGCAGGCGCGGCACGCTGCCCCAATCTCTGGCAAAGGCGAGACTGCTCCACGGTGCCACCAGGGTCAGCTTTTCCTGGCCCACGTAGTGGTTCATGCCGCCGCCGTTGCGCCCGCAGCAGCCACACAGGATGAGCGAGGTGATGGGGGCGCGATAGGCCAGATTGTTGTTGTACCAGTGGTTGATGCTGGCGCCGATGATGATCATAGAGCGGCCATTGGTGACTTCGGCGTTGTTGGCGAACTCCCGGGCCAGGCGGATGGCCGTGTCCCGCCCGATGCCCGTGTACTGCTCCTGCCAGGCCGGGGTGTAGGGGCCGAGGTCGTCGTAGCTGGTCACGTAGTCGCCGGGCAGGCCGCGTCCCACGCCGAACTGGGCCATCAACAGGTCGAAGGCCGTCGCCACCGGCACGCGCCCTTCTTTTGTTTCGATATAGCGCACGGGAATACCTCGCAGGTGGGTTGCATCCTCGGCGAATTCGTGGTAGGCCACTTGCAGCACTTCGTCGTGTTGATCGAAAAAGGAGAGGGTCGGATCGATGGGGCTGTTGTCCAGGCCATCTTCCAACTTGAGATTCCAGTTGCCCTTTTCCGTCTTCCAGCGGAAGCCAACCGTGCCCTTGGGCATCTTGGGCTGGCCGCTCTGCTTGTCCAGCATCAGCAGCTTCCAATCGCCGTTGTCCTCCTGCTCATAACGTTCCAGGCGGTTGGCGCGCAACAACTGGTCGGCCTGGTAGCTGCCGTCTTCGTTGGGCTGGAGTTCCACGAGAAAGGGGCCGTCGGTGTAGCGGGTGACGTAGTCCACAAAATAGGGAACCTGGCGATCCACGTAGAACTCTTTGAGTATGACGTGGTTGACCGCCATCCACAGCGCGGTGTCGGTGCCGGGCTTCACTGGAATCCACCAATCGGAATACTTGGCCGCCTGATTTAGATCCGGGGCGATGACCACAAACTTCGTGCCCTGATGCCGGGCCTCGGCGATGAAATGCACATCCGGCGTGCGCGTCATGTTGGGGTTGGAACCCATAGCCACGATGTACTTGGCGTTGTACCAGTCGGCGCTCTCGCACACATCGGTCTGGTCGCCCCATACTTCGGGGAAGGCGTTGGGCAGGTCCGCGTACCAGTCGTAGAAACTCATGTTGACGCCGCCGAAGAGCTGCAAAAAGCGCGACCCCGCGGCGTATGAGAGATAGGACATGGCCGGGATGGGCGAGAAGCCGAAGACGCGATCCGGCCCCCACTTCTTGGCGGTGTAGAGACAGGAGGCCGAGATCAGTTCCTGCACCTCCTCCCACGCCACCCGACGGAAACCGCCTTTGCCCCGGGCCTTCTGAAAGCGGGCGCGCTTGGTCTCGTCCTCGACAATCGAAGCCCAGGCTTCAATCGGGTTGGCGTGATCGACCTTGGCCTCGCGCCACAGATCGATCAGCGCGCCCCGGGCGTAGGGGTACTTGACACGGATGGGGCTGTAGACATACCACGAGGCCGAGATGCCCCGCTGGCAGCCCCGGGGCTCGTAGGGCGGCAGTCCGGATTCCAGCAGCGGGTAGTCGATCTGCTGCATCTCCCAGGTGATGATGCCATCCTTGACGTAGATGGCCCACGAGCAGCCGCCGGTACAGTTGACACCGTGGGTCGAGCGGATGACGTTGTCGTGCTGCCAGCGGTTGCGATAGAACTCCTCCCACCCGCGTGCCTTTGGATTGATGATGTCCTGAATCCAGCCCATGTCAATAGCCTCCAAAAGTGGTTATGCAGAGATACGCGCCCGCTCGACGAGTGGCCGCCGCACGGCAACCAGGCGCTTATGCCAGAAAAGATGCGCCAGGACGATCAGGATAATGGCACCGGCGACGGCCAACGCGGATAGTTGTCCCAGGGCCTGGATGGGCCGCTCGGTCACGGAAGCCTGTTGCAGGAAAGACCACATACTGGCCTGTTCGTCGGGCGTGAGCGGTTGACGCGCCCACACGGCGTTCATCGTCAGTGTCGGTACCGTAGCCAAAAAGCTTGCCAGACCCGCTTCGCCATATTTATTGAAGGCCGGGGTCAAATCTGGCCCCAGCGCGCCGCCGCCCAATGCGCCCAGCCCGGCGATGCTGTGACAGCCCATACAGGGCGGGCCACCGTTGGCAAAACGCGTGTTGCCAGTGAAGAGGGCCCGGCCAATGGCCGGGTCGCCCACGGGTGGGGTGGCTTGAGCCGGGGTCGGCTGGGGGGCCACAGCACCAGTGGATGAAGGAGCTTGTGTCGAAGCTGACTGCGGGGGCGTGGCGCCTCCTGCTTGACTTTCCAGATAGGCAAGCAGGGAAGCGACCTGCGTCTCCGTCAGCCCCAGGTTCGGCATAGGCACGTTGTTGGATTCTTGCAGGAGCTGGGTGGCGATGGGATCGCCTTCGGCCAGCATTTTGTCAGGCTCGCGGATCCAGCGTTCCAGCCAGGCCCGCTCCTGCTGTCCGGTCACGCCTTGCAGGTCTGGCCCCACCAACCTGCCGCCGCCGATGGTGTGGCAGGCGACACACTTTTCTTTGAACAGCGCCTCGCCATCGCTTGCCGACTGGGCCAATGGTGCGGCGTTGACGACGGCAGCCACCCCTGCCACGAGCAGCCCGGCCACGCACAGCGCGCCCAGTTTACGCCAGAAACCGCAAAGATCGATGAATTGCATGTGCTGACCTCCATCGTTTCAGGATGAACTTTCGTCTTGTCGTGTGTGCAGGCGGACAGGCAGGCTATCAATCAGTTCAATCAGATCGGCGCGGCGGGCGGGCAGCGCGCGTGAGGTATACAGGTGAATCTCGCTGTCGTCCAGCCTGATCCGTGCCACGGGCAAATCGGGATACTGCCCCATCACTTGGCCCACCAGCATCGCCTCGGACTCGCCCCGACCGTCGGCGATAAGAATCAGATCGAACGCTTCCCCTGCCTCGTCCTGCCTGAGCTGTTCCAGGGTGGCGACCTCGGGTGCCCACGGGCCGACCAGTTCCACGCCCTCCAATGGCTCTACAATGTTTTGCAGGGCCTCGGCCAGAAGCGATTGACCACATAGGAGCAGGATACGTTTTTGAGCGTTCATGTTTCTTGTATTTGCTCTGGCTGTGCCAGAAACCCAGCCACGGCGGCGAGGGAAAATCGGCCGCTCGTGCCCGCAGTTGTGACAGCGGGGCTTCTGCGCATGGGGACGAGTTTCTCCGGCCCCATCACACAGGGCAACGTTCAGCCTCCACCCAAGCTATAGCAGTGTCACTTTGAAATGTGGACTTTCGTAGGGCAGGTTTCTTACCTGCCATTAGCGGTGATGTGGAAATCCGCCCTGCGAAAAACTCCTGTTTTCTACGTGGCATTGCTATAAGATTATGGTACGCCAGGGAGCCATCGCTACCAACCCCTCCCGGGGTACTCAAAGGAACTAAAAAAGAGTGGTCTTTTGACCACTCTCAGGGAGAAGAACCGGTTCTGCACTTGACAAGGTGACAAGGTGAAGGGGTGACTTGCCCTACAGCAGCCCCCTGTCTCGGGCCAGGCGCGCCGCGTCGTGGCGGTTGCGGGCGTGGAGTTTGGCCAGGATGTTGCGCATGTGGCCCTTGACCGTGTACACGCTGAGGTACAGCTTTTCAGCGATGATCTTGTCGGAATCGCCTTCGGCGACGAGGCTGAGTACCTCCTGCTCCCGGTGTGTCAGACCGGTCGCCTCTTTTTCGGGCACAGCGGGTGTGCGCTGGCTCAACCGCCGGAACTCTTCCAGCATACAGCCGGCCAGCCCGGGGGTAATGGCAGCCTCCCCGCGCACCGCGCCCCGCAGCATTTCCACCATGGTTCGGGCGTGAATGTCTTTCAGCAGATACCCCTGCGCGCCGGATTTGATGGCCTCGAAAAGTTTTTCTTCATCGTCCCGCACGGTCAGAACGACGACGGTAACTCCGGGCAGTTCCTGCTTGACGCGCCACGTGGCCTCCAGCCCGTCGCCGCCGGGCATGCCGATGTCCATCAGCACCAGGTCGGGGATAAGGCTGCGGGCCTTGACCAGCGCCTCCAGGCCGTCACTCGCCTCGCCGACCACCTCAAAATCCGGCTGGGCATTCAAGATGCCGGCTAGCCCCTCGCGGAACAGGCTGTGGTCGTCGGCCAGTAATACGCGGATCCGCTCCCTATTATTCACCACTATTCCCCCCCCGTATTGTTCACCCCGTAAGGTGACGGAGCTACGATTTGCGTGCGGAAACGTGAAGACGTGAAACGTGAGATCACGTGACGATACCTCACGCTTCACGTTTCAGTTGGCTGGCCGACCGACCAACGCTTGTGCGTTCGTTCCTGGCTGGTACGGGGTAGTAGTCCCCCCGCGCACGGGCCACGCCAGCGTCACCCGTGTCCCCTGGCCGGCCGCCGAATGAATGGCGAGCTGGCCGCCAAGACGGGCCGCCCGGGCGCGCATAATGCTCAGACCAAAGTGGCCGTTGTCTGCCGGCAAGGATTGTGGATCGAAACCCCGCCCGTCGTCCTGCACACTCGCCCTCACCTCGCCATCCTGCTGCTCCAGCCGGACGACGATGCGCTGGGCCTGGGCGTGGCGCTGGGCGTTCAACAGTGCCTCGCGCACCACGCGCAGCGCCTGTTCTGCCTCCTCTGGCGGCGCGAACAGCGGTGCTGTCAGCCCCACCTCCAGACCCACCGACGGCCCGTCGTCCTTCTGAAATTCGTCCACCATCTCGCTCAACCGGGACTCCAGGGGCCGGCGCGATGGCGCGCCTTCCAACCGGGCAATGGATTGGCGGACCTCCCGGGATGCCTGGCACAGGGTGGCGCTCGTGGATTTCAGCGCTTGGGCGACTTCGTCGCTCTGCCGGGCTTCGGCTAGCTCCGTCGCCTGCTCGACCCGGTGGACAAGATAGCTCAGGGTTTGCGCCAGCCCGTCGTGCATATCCGCGGCGATGCGCTGACGTTCTTCCAGGGTGGCCACGCGCTCGGCCTGGGCGTACAGGCGCGCATTCTCCAGCGCCACAGCCGCGGAGTTCGCCAGCTTGGTCAACAGGCGTCCGCCTTCGGGCGTAAAGGCCAGGGGCTGGGAACTGCCGACGCACAGCGCGCCGATGACCCGCCCGCCGGCCCGCAGCGGCGCGGCCATGTGGCTGACGCGATGGGAGGCTGACAGGATGCCGCAGAACTGGCTGCACTGTTCCGCGTCGCAGAGCAGGGCCTCGCGGCAGGCCAACACCTGGCGCACCGGTTCCACGCGCGCCCCGGTCTCACGCTCGACGACGGCCTGGGCTGTCCCGCTGTGTGCGCCCAGGGTCAGGGTCTGGCCGTCATCCTGCAGCAGACAGAGCGTAGCCACTTCGGCCCCGAGCAGTTGGCGTGCCTTCTCGGTGATCAGCCGCAACACCTGGGAGAGTTCGAGGCGTGCGGAGATCTCCTGGCTGACCTCGTAGAGCGCGTCAAGTGCGCCTGTGCGCTGCGACACCCGCTGTTCGAGGGTCCCCGCCCACTGGGTCAGCTCGCGCCGGGAAGCCAGCAGTTGGCCGCGCATGGTGTCGAAGGCTTGCACCAGCGTATCGATCTCCTGGGGTCCGCGCACCTGGACCGGCGTGTCCAGGTCGCCGCTGCCCATGCGCTGGGCGACCGCCTGTAACGCGACCAGTGGCCGGAGGACGGAGGCGTAGGTCATCCACGCGCCCAGCGCCAGCAAAAGGATGGCGCAGGCGAAAAATCCAATCTGCAGGCGGCGCGGCCAGATGATCTTTTGTGTGGCCCTGGCCTCGTACAGACGGACGACGGTATCGGCCTGTTGGGCCAGAGACGCGGCCTGTGTCTCGACATTTTGCGGGGCAGCGGATAGTTCGGGGCCGGGGAGCGTGTCGTTGGCAAGGCGTTCCAGCCCAGGCTGAAAGTCGGCCCACATGGCGCGCAGAAGGTCCAGTTCGGCTGTGATGATCGGGTCGCGGGTTGGGGGGAGTATCACGCGCCGATTCTGCAGGTCGGGCGCGTCGCCGCCGTCGCGCAGGGCGCTGAGGGTGGCCGCAAAGGTAGATTCGGCCTGGCGCAGGTCGGTCAGATGGCTGTCGGTGGGCGTGTTCTGCAGCGCCAACCGGCCCATCAACTGGATCAACATGCGCTGGCGGCCGGCCAGGTTGACGATGAGCGCGTCCTGCCTCTGCGTCTCGATCGCCCGGAAGGTGGCAACGACCGAGACGCTGACCAGCAGCGCAAAGGCGAGGAACAGAATAGCCAACCTTCCTCGCAGGGTGGCGATGCTTACGGATAGAACTCTCATACCGCAACTCCGATGCAAGAAGCCCATGGAGAATGGTTCCCGCCCCATTATAGGCCCGGACAGGTCTATAATGAAATCGCCCAAATCTGGTCGGGTGTCCTGCAGATTGGGGGCAACCGATTCCGGGAATCGACCAAACCTGGTGCGAATGCCTTGGAGCGTCTGGTCGATTCCCAGAATCAGCACCTCATACCCCAACTTGTATTACACCCATCCAGCCTGCTGTACTGCTGGCAGCCATGACTCTGCCTTCACTATTACAACTACGAGGAATAGAGGATGGGGTCTTCCAAGAGCGGGGATGAAAATAGAAGTCTAGGTGATATCAGAGGATTGGGCGGGGGGCAGGTCCTCGGCGATGACGACCAACTTGTGGGGGAGACGGATGAGAATCCGCTGCCGTCCGGTCTCGACCAGCCCGGCTTTTTCCCAGCCGCTGAGAATCCGGCTGACGGTGTAGAGGGTTGTGCCGGTCAGTTCGGCCAGGTCTTCCCGAGAGAGGGGAAAATCGATCAGCACGCCGTTGTCCACTTTGCGCCCTGTCTGGCGCAGCAGACGCAGCAGGGCGCGGGCCACACGGCGCTCGACCCGTTCCGTGGCCAGTTCCCGGTAGCGGTCCTGCATTTCCTGATAGCGACCAGCCAACAGACGCAGCGCGTTGAGCGCAATGCGGGGGTATTCTTCCATCAAACAGGCCATGTTGTCGCCGTCCCAGGCCAGCGCCACACTGGCTTCCAGCGTCTGAGCCGAGGCCGGATAGCTGGCATCGCCCAGCGCGGCAATGCCGCCGAACATCTCGCCGGTGCTGATGATGCGCAGGATCACCTGCTGGCCATCGGGCGTCACCTGGACAATGCGCACGCGGCCCTGAATGAGTACATAAAGCGTCGTCGCCGGGTCGCCCTGATGAAAGAAAAAAGCGTCATTCTGGATGGAACGTTGCCGAGCAGACTTTGCCACATCAGTGAGGGCGGGCGGTGCCAGACCCCGGAAGAGGCCAGCTTGGGACAGATGCTCGTCTTGAGGTTGGGGTAGTACATTGAGAGGAAGCATTCATTCATTCTACACCAAAGCAGTATTACGAAAAATCTGCCTGCGCTATCGGTCGGGCTGTTGTCAAGTAACGCGTTTGGAACGCTCCATCTGTCATCATCTCCGTATAGCACTTTTGTCCGGCTGCCCACTGGGGGAGACACCCGTGCCGACGACACCGCCCTACCCCAACCGCGTAGCGTCCTGGTGCTCTATGAGGAGCGGCGCAGCTACGCCACCGCCATCACCCACGCCCAGCGCCTGCTCCACTACGACCTCCTCCACGAGGCCACCTACCGCCATCTGATGCGACTCTGCGCTCTCGCCGGCGACCGAGCCGGCGCGCTGCGCGTCTATCACACCTGCGTGGCCGCGCAGGAACGAGAACTGGACGCGCCGCCCAGCTCGGCTGCAAGCCGGACCTACAGATTACGAATCCAGCGCGGGGTTTGGGTTGCACGGTATGCAAAACTCGTGGGTCACGCTTGTTGCGTGACGGACACCCATTGCCCCTTTGCAACCGGAGTACGCAACCGGATCGCACACGGACGACGCGCTGTATTCCGTACGCGGAGGGGTACGTGTCAACTGTCCGGCTGCAAGCCGGACCTACTTAAACAATAAACCGGGTAAGCACAATACGATGCATCAAACCGTTCAGCGCCCAAAATCTATTGCCTGATCTGTTTTTTAACCAGCTACAGCCCCTCTTTCGTCTCCGCAATCAGATGCTGCACCACCGCCTTCAAATCCCCGTCGTTGGCGTCGTAGACCCGCAACTGGCGGTCGGCGCTGGTCCCCACTTCCAGCATCCGGAAGACTGGCTCGATCTCTTTGGCAATGCCCAGTTCGTCGATCTCTTCCCCCAATAGTTCCAGCATCTCCCGAATCAGAGCGCGGGCCGGCAGTTCGGTCTTCTTGCCAAAATCGATGAGTTTGCCGTCCAATCCGTAACGGGCCGCGCGCCATTTGTTTTCGGTGATCAGGTCCCGGCGGTAGATTCGGAAGGTAATGTTGCGCTGGCGCAGTTTCCAGTGCCAAAGCACAATCGCCTGGCAGAGCGCGGCAATGGCGATGGCCTCGTCCACTCGGGTGCAGATATCACAGGTGCGAAACTCCAGCGTCGGGTAGAGGTGATGGGGGCGCACATCCCACCAGATTTTGCTGGAATCGGGCATGCAGCCGGTGTTGACCAGTGTGCGGATCAGCCCTTCGTATTCGGCCCGGTTGCGGAAAACATCCGGGATGCCGCTGCGGGGAAAGTCCTCAAAAATCACCGCCCGATAGCTTTTCAGCCCGGTCTTGCGCCCGGCCCAGAAGGGGCTACTGGTGCTCAGTGCCAGCAGATGGGGCAGCATATAGCGCACCACATTCATTGTGTCGATGGCAAAATCCGGGTCGTCCAGCCCCACGTGGATGTGCATCCCAAAGATGAGCAGGCGCTGGGCCAGCACCTGCATCTCTTCCAGCACGCCCCGATAGCGGGGGAAGGGCGTCACCTGCTGGTCGGCCCAGCGGCTGAAGGGATGGGTGGCCGCGGCTACAATCGCCAGCCCCTTATCTTCGGCCAATTTGGTAATAAATTGGCGCTGGCGCAGCAATTCTTCCATGGCCTGGGCAGGGGTCTCACAGACCGGTGTGCCCATCTCTACCATCGACTGGTGCAGCTCCGGTTTGATCTCCCGCTCGATCATCACCATTTTTCCGTCTTCGATGAATTGGGTGATAAACGAGCGCAGTTCGCCGCTCTCCGGGTCCACCACCTGATATTCTTCTTCGATGCCAATCGTCAGGCTGGGACGTTTCATGCCAGATTCTCCGTTTCTGCAATCAGGTCATCCACCACCGCATTCAGGTTCTCGCCGTTCTGTCGCCAGACAGCCAATTGGCGGTCTGTGCTGCTGCCCCGCTCCAGCATTGTGTGGATGTGCTCGATCTCGGCCCGACTGTTCAAGCGGTCCACTATTGGCTCCACCCGCTCCACCAGTTCCCGGATCAGTGACTTGACCGGAACTTCTTCCTCGATGCCAAAATCCAGCAGTTTGCCCTGCAAACCGTAGCGCACAGCCCGCCATTTGTTCTCTGCCAGCAGCGTGCGGTCGTAGAGCCGGAAGGACATATTGCCCAGGCGCAGGTCCACCATCCACGCCACCACCGCCTGGATAAGAGCGGTGACAGCCAGCGTATCTTCGATACTGGGCATCACATCGCAGATGCGGATTTCCAGCGTGGGGAAGCGGTGATGCGGACGAATGTCCCACCAGATTTGGCTTGGCCCCTGGATGCTGTTGGTGCGCAGGAGCGTCTCCACATAGCCTTCGTAGTCGGCATAGCTGTCAAATTCGTTGGGAATGCCTGTGCGGGGCAGGGCATCCAGCAGCACCGCCCGGTAGCTTTTCAGTCCGGTGTCTTTGCCCAGCCAAAAGGGGCTGCTGTTGGCCAGGCAGAGAATGTGGGGCAGCAGATAGCGCATCCCGTTCATCACATCCACGCACAACTCGCGGTCTTCAATGCCAATGTGGACGTGCATTCCAAAGGCCAGCAGGCGGCGGGCAACAATTTGGGTGTCTTCAATCAGCGCCCGATAGCGGGAGAGGCCAGGCTGGCGGCCCTCCCGCGCCCAGTGGCTGAAGGGGTGTGTGCCCGCGGCGACCATTTTGAAGCCTTCCTGTCTGGTCTGCTCCAGCAGTGTGGAGCGGATGCGCACCAGTTCCACCCGGGCCTCTTTGATGTCGGCGCAGACCGGCGTGCCCACTTCGATGGAATCGCTGTCGATGCGCTGGGCAAACTCCAACTCAGGCTGCTTCTCCCGGATGAGCAACTGCTCTGCACCCATAGATTGCGTGGCATAGCCCAGCAGTTCCCGGCTCTGGGGATCGATAAACTGGTATTCTTCTTCGATACCGATGTTTAAGGAAGGGGGCGAGTGGTAGGACATGGATAGATGCTCCTGGAAAGGGAAAAAGCACTTGCTGACAGGATGACAGATGACAAGATGAAATGCGTGCTTTATCTTGTCATCTTATCATCCCTTCTCTTCCACTACATAGACCGGTACAATCGACCCGCCACCCGCGGTCACATTCAGCAGTGTCACACTGCTCAGCCGGGTCAGGCAGCCGGTCACGTCCTGGCCGTGGAAGAGGAAGGGGTCGCAGTCCACCAGCCGCTGGGAGACGACGAGGCTGCCGTCGCCGCCCATTGTGGGAAAGTCCTCGTAGGCGATGAGCGCCCGCTCCTGCACAATCGACGGCTGTTGCAATCCGTCGTAGAGGGCAGTATCCCAGGCTGTCTGGTCCGTCTCCCAGCCAATGATAACGCCTTTGCCGCCGTATTCGTCGTTGGGTTTCAGCACCAGATGTTCCCGGTTCTGGCTGGCCCAGGGCAGGAGATCGATGGGGTTGCCGTGCTGGTCCAGTGTCGTGCGCTCCTCCACCAGCCGGGTCCAGGGCACGTGGGCCTGAATCGCCTCTTGTTCCTCGGGTGTGAGCAGGTGGGCGTTGCGCTCGTCCCCGACAATGGCAAAGCTGGCCTTTTTGTGCAGCAGTTTGCAGGTGAAAGGATTCATCACACAAATAGCCCCCGCCTCCAGCGCGTGGACAATCGGGTGGTTCAGCCCGTACTTTTGCAGGAGTTCGGTGATCAGCACCCGCTTGTAGACAAAATCCACAGCCGTGCCGTCGGCATAGAAGACGCCATTGCGGAACTCCACTGCGTCCGGGCTGCAAATGACGGCTTTGATGCCTTGACGCGCGAAATAGTCCACAAAGAGATGGAATTCGCTGGTGGTGGGCACGCCGGGCCAGTCCACAATGGCGATGTCGGGCAGTTTGTCCCGGTTGCCCCGCCATTCGTAATATATCTTCAAAATCGCGTCCACCGCCGCGGAACGGCTGCGCAACAGACGCATGTGGTAGCGCTCCCTCATGGCCTGCATCACCGGCAGTTCGTCGAAGAGATCGCCCAGCACATCCTGATAGGCCATGGACGCCGGGCTTTCCCCGTTGAATTCGATGAAGTTAAGGGTGCGGCTGCCGTCCGGGTTGCGGGCATAGAAACTGTCCAGCCGGGCCGTGGGGATGGGCGTGCTATAGCCGTGCTCCACATTGACCAGGTACTCTTCGTCCGGGGTGAGCCGGGCCTGTTTGCGCAGTTCCGGGTCGGCCTGCATCAGCCGCCCCAGCCGGTCGAAGGCGCGCAGCACAATTGTCGTGCGCTCCTTCAGGTGTGCCCACTCCGCGGGCGTGTACATCAGCGGGCGCAGGACCGTGCAGAGGGGGCGTTCTCCAAAGACCAGATTGCGCTGATGCAGGCCGGGAACCAGCGTGTCCCAACTGTCCTGGGCGATACCGGGCCGGTGGAGGATGTCGTGGTAGTGGTGGATGGCAGAGAGAGAATCCATGTCTTTCCTTCTTTGAAACCGATAGAAATTGTTGATGGCACACTATCTCAATGAAAATATCCCGATCACATTCGCGCTAGGCAGCATTACAAGCCAACGTGGATGGCGCATTGTAGTTTGACAAAATTGGGTTCATGGATGAACGTTCTACCTGATTTCGGGATAGGAAATACGGCCTGCAAAGTCCTGCTTTTCTATGGCGTTCCGGCTGATAGTGAAAGAAGCTGGACGCAGATAAACGCGGAGGAACACAGATTTTTTTCTGGATCAGCGTCTATTTGCGTGAATCAGCGTCCCATTTTTTTATTCCATCATCAACCTGATTAGCACAAAATAGTGTGCGTGCCCGGTGGGGCACAACCAGCAATGAAAATAGGGACGCAGATTTACGCAGAAGACACAGATCAGGCGACACGACCGGCTGACACCGATAGCAGTGAAAATCATCCACAGATAGCACAGATTCTCACAGATTGAATCCGTGTTCCCTTTTATCCGTGTATACAACCCTATTTTCAGAACGGAACGGTTTCGTTTACAGACAGAGTATATTCGCTTATCCCGAACTCAGGCTATTCCGAAAAATCCCGATGGGTTTCAACAGATGGACCTCTTTGATAGTTGAACCATTTCAGGGTTCTATACAGCAGCAAAAACATCGGCTGGGAAAGATATAGAATACCCCAGATCAGCGTCATCCCCATAACTCCTCCACTGACCTGCTGGCCGAACGCCGCACCCTCAGACACGCGGCGCGTCTTCGCCGGGAACTTCATCCGCGTCCCCGCGAACTGAACAGGCCGGCCCGGTTTGCCCGTCTGCTAACAGCCCCACGCATCCCCAGAATTGATCTTCCCCCCCCTTTCTCGTTACAATAGATAACTACCCCACCAAAGAACAAAAACGGGGCGAATACAGTTGTCGCGTGGAATGGCGCAACCGCGCTGGACAGACATTACGTGTGCGGCTGCTGCAAATGCGCAAATCTGGACACAGAGCGCACCGACTTTACCTGTGTTCTTATGTGCAAAGCAGTGGCTACTTTCAGAACAGGAGAAGAGGAATGAGCAAGGAACTGAACGGCCACAAGGGTGAGCAGGTGGAAAAGGGAACCTTTGCCGTCAAGGCGGGTTTGGCCCAGATGTTGAAGGGTGGCGTAATTATGGATGTGGTGACGCCAGAACAGGCCCGCATTGCCGAGGAAGCCGGGGCCTGTGCGGTCATGGCCCTGGAACGGGTTCCCGCGGATATCCGCCGCGACGGCGGTGTCTCGCGCATGAGCGACCCGGAGATGATCAGAGGCATTATCGAGGCCGTAACCATCCCCGTCATGGCCAAGGCCCGCATCGGCCACTTTGTGGAAGCCCAGATTCTGGAAGCCCTGGGCGTGGACTACATCGACGAGAGCGAAGTGCTGACCCCCGCGGACGAAGAACACCACATCAACAAACACAAATTCGGCGTGCCCTTCGTCTGTGGCTGCCGCAATCTGGGCGAGGCTCTGCGCCGTATCAGCGAAGGCGCGGCAATGATCCGCACCAAAGGCGAGGCGGGCACGGGCAATGTGGTGGAAGCTGTGCGCCACGCGCGGGCTGTCTATGGCGACATCCGCCGCCTGCAAACAATGGACGAGGATGAACTGTTCGCCTTTGCCAAAGAGATTCGTGCGCCCTATGCGCTGGTCAAAGAGACAGCCAGTCTGGGCCGTCTGCCGGTTGTCAACTTCGCTGCTGGTGGGGTAGCCACCCCAGCCGACGCCGCGCTGATGATGCAGTTGGGCGTGGACGGCGTCTTTGTCGGCTCCGGCATCTTCAAAAGCGGCGACCCGGCCAAGCGGGCCTATGCCATCGTTCAGGCTGTCACCCACTACAACGACGCCAAGATTCTGGCCGATATCAGCACCAACCTGGGCGAAGCAATGGTTGGCATCAACATTGAGACCCTTTCTGAAGGCGAAAGACTCGCCAGCCGCGGCTGGTAAAGCTGACAAGGCGAAGGGGTGACAGGACGACGATTCGTGTTTGCCCTGTCACCCCTTCGCCTCGTCAGCCAGCCAGAGAAGGATGCTTCTATGAGCGGTGTGACAATCGGCGTTCTTGCCCTGCAAGGCGCGTTTGCAGAGCACATAAAAATGTTGCGCCAGTTGGGTGTGACAGCCAGGGAAGTGCGCAAACCGGAGGAACTGGACGGCCTGGACGGGCTGATCATTCCTGGCGGCGAGAGTACCAGTATGGCGCTGATCGCGGAGCGCTGGGGGCTGGTGCAGCCGCTGAAGGCGTGGGTGGCCGCGGGCAAACCCACCTGGGGCACCTGCGCGGGGATGATTCTGCTCTCGGACCGGGCCACGGGCCAGAAGCAGGGCGGCCAGGCCCTCATCGGCGGTCTGGATGTGACCGTCAATCGCAACTACTTTGGCCGCCAGATCGACAGCTTCGAGGCTGAACTGCGCGTGCCCGCCCTGGGCGATCCGCCGGTCCACGCGGTCTTCATCCGCGCCCCGGCCTTCACCCAGACCGGCCCCGGCGTAAGCGTGCTGGCCGATCTGACTGTCGGCGATAAGGAACGGGTCGCAGTGGCGGTGCAGGCTGGCCCAATTCTGGCTACTGCCTTTCACCCGGAGCTGACCGACGATCTGCGCTGGCACGCGCTCTTTGCACGGATGGCGGCAGAAGCTGCCGCCGCCGGGGAACAGGGCGCAAGCTGAGCCAGTGAAGTGAATTTTTCCTACAAAAAAGGGCCTGTCGAATCAAAAGTTCGACAGGCCCTTTTCTATTATCAAACCCGTATCAAATCCGTCGATTCTGGTATCTGTGTGCGGCTCCCCAACCCTTTACGCGACGGTCTGCTATGAGATGATTTGCGGGGGCGTGAAGTCGTCTTCGTCTTCGCTCGCATCACTGGCCGCGGGGCTGTGGCTGGCGTTGTCGATTCCCATCCCCATCCCCATAGAAGCACTGCCGCCACCTGCCACCGCCGGGGCCAACTGGCCGTAGAGGTGGAATTGCATGTAGTAGATCACCAATTGGGAGAGAGGAATCGTCACGACCAGACCGATGACGCACAGGATGACACCGGCAATACTGCCTACTGTAGCAATAATCATACTGCCCACCAGATAGACAATTGTTACAATGACCACTTCGCCGATGTGCGCCCGCGTCCAATCCCAGATGCGGGCGATTTGCAGACCGTCGCTGATCTGCTCATTCTCTGCAAAAAAGATTGTCACCGCCGGTTGGATCAGCGTATAGGCAATGCCTACGATGAAAGAGATACAGGTGGCGCACAGGGAGAGAAGCACAGCAAAGCCTTCGGCATCGCCCCCTCCCGCGTTGCCCACAATAATCGACACAATCATCACCGGTGCAATGATCAAAATAATGGGCAGCGCCCACACAAACTGGACGACGAAGAGCTTGAAACCCCGGCTCAGATCGTCACCCCACTGGTCCCATTCCGGCAGGACAGGATTCACCCCGTCCCGCACATTTTGCATCAGACGCACGCCGTAGCCCATCACAATAAAAAAGCCAACCACACCCACCAGAATGGCGGACAGAAGGGTGCTGAGCAGCAGGACACCTGTGCCAATGGCCGTCTTTTCGATCCAGCGCTCATCTTCTGTAAAGAATGTCAGTGCGCGTCCAATATCCATTTCCGTTCTCCTTTGGTTGTTATTCCAGCGAGCGGGTGGGTTCACCCTCTCACACAAGTGCCTGTTGAATCCAGCGAATTGTAGCACAGCGCCCGAAAGAGTCGCAATCTGACAGGCGATCCGGGCAAAGGCAATACGCATCCGTCCGGGAGAAAGTTGCAGCCCTGGCGCTTGGAGAACCCGGCCCCATCACAGCGCGGCCTGAATCTCTTCCCGCACCCATTCGTCGTTTTCCACAGCGAGCCGTGCCTGCAAGAGTTCCGGGGCACGACGGAACTGGTGACGGCGCAAAATCTCCCCGATAGCCCAGGCCGCGTGTCCCCGGCCCAGGGGAGCGGGGTCATCCAGCGCCTGGGCCAGCCCAGGCAGTGCAGACGGATCGGCCCAATTGCCCAGGGCCACGCAGACATTGCGCAGCATCCCCGCCCGTTTGGCCCGTTTGATGGGCGAGCGCCGGAAGTGCTGGCTGAACGCGGTCTGATCCAGCCAATAGGGATTTTCCGGTGCAAAGCCTTCCAGCAGGGGCGGGGCAATCTGTTCGTTGCGGGCGGCCAGGCCAGCCAGCAGAGGCGTGCGTTCTGGCTGTCGGGCATTCCACGGGCAGACTTCCTGGCAAATGTCGCAGCCAAAGATGCGGTTGCCAAAGCCCGGGCGCAGGTGGCGGGGAATGGGCTGGCGGGATTCGATTGTCCAATAGGAGATGCAGCGCTGGGGGTCCAAATGAAAAGGGCCGACGAACGCGCCGGTGGGACAGGCGTCCAGGCAGCGGGTGCAGCGGCCACAGGTGGCGAGGGCGGATGGGGGATTGGCGGCTGTGGACTGGAGATCGGGAAGATGCCACCCGCCCAGGTTTGTGGAAGGCGGCAGGCCCGTTGCCACGTCTTCGACAGAGAGAAGGGGGACCGCGACGGGCGCGGGCGGTGGGTCTGGGGGCAATGCTTCGGGCACGAGCAGCGTCGCCAGAATGAGCCAACTGCCCCGCTCCGGATGAATGGTGCAGCAGTTCTTGCCTGTGAAGCCCAGCCCGGCCTGCATTGCCCAGTCCCGTTCCAGCACAGGCCCCGTGTCCACCAGCCCCTTGCCCAGGGATGCGCGCCCGGTCTGCGCCCGGATAAAAGCGTCCAGCTCGTAGAGCAGCGGGCGGATAATCTCGTGGTAGTCGTCGCCCCAGGCATAGCTGGCGACAATGCCCCGGCTGGGGTCGTCGCGCAGGGCCGGGGACAGGTCGAAGCGGTGATAATCGAAGCCCAACACAATCAGCGAACGAAAGGGGTCTCCCTCCTCGGCCAGCAGGGCCGGGTTCTCCCGCTTCTCCACATTGCGCTCCAGATAACCCATCTCGCCCGCCCGGCCCAATTCCAGCCAGCGCTGGTAAAATTCGCCGTGGGTAGCCCGCCCCACGGATACAATCCGGCAGAGATCGGAACCCAAACGGGCGGCCTCTCGTTTGATGCGGGCGGCGAGTTCATTCATAGGCATATTCTGACACCCGACGATCCCTGCGTCAAGTTACGGGGACAGGGCGTAGGGACCAGCGAGAGAATAGACACTTGCTGACGCATAACAGACACAGCCGACATCTGGCACCTGACACTCGACACAGGACACCCGGCACACAGCATCCGACACCTATCCTATGCAGTTTTTCCGTCTCACCTTGCACTTCTTTAAGTTTTGTGTATGGTGGACAATAAGCAAATTTGGTGCTTTCGCAAATATGTGCTATAGTTGGCCTGTTTAGCTGGGCCTTTGGCCTTGGTATTCCAGCGTTGGTCTGGCTAAGCACCGGAATGAGTGTCAGTCCGGTTAGACGCCTGGAGCGAATTCCAGATAGCTAAAGAAGGAGCTTAGGAGTACCAATGAGCGTTACAAAACAAGGCAAAATGCAGATCATCGAAGAGTACCGTATCAATGAGACAGATACAGGCTCTCCCGAAGTGCAGGTGGCTCTGTTGACCACACGGATCAACGGACTGATCGAACACCTGAACACCCACAGCCACGACGAAGGTTCGCGGCGGGGGTTGCTCAAACTGGTGGGTCAGCGGCGGCGACATCTGGCCTATTTGGCTGGCAAAGATGTCAATCGGTATCGCCAATTGATTCAGCGGCTGGGGCTGCGTCGGTAGGAAAAGATGACAGGGGGCGGTTTGTCGGAGCAAATCCCGATACCGCCCCTGTTTTCTTTCTACACCAACTTTTTGTACAAAAAGCCGGACTAGGCTTTTCCAACCAATAAATTCCCCAAATTGATTTGGAAAAGCCCAAGCCGTTCAGGGAAATTGTCGCCGGATCGGGGATTTATTTTCTTTGAACGGCCCTAGACCTCGGTTTTTGAAAGTTGTTGTCTCACTTAAATATCGGGTTCCAGCATGGGAACCAAGCACGTAGCTGATGGCCGGTTTTTACTGTACCCGCGTTCGGGGTCCGGCATTGGAGAATGAAGCGAAGCAGCCGTTTCGATCCATTCTCCAGTTCCGCACCTCGATAGAACCGCCCAATCAGACGTATGAATTTATTTGTGTTCATGCGGCCTGCGTGTGAGCGCCCCGTGCGTTCCATACGTGTGGTCGGGCAATACGCGCCCGGTCGCGAAGATTCAAGCAGTTCTACGAGAGGTAAGTACAACTTATGCAAGACCTACAGATTTTTGATGGAGCCAAGGTTTACAAAACCCATCTTGGCGACAAAGAGATCAGCATTGAGACAGGTGTTCTGGCTCAACAATCCGGCGGTTCCGTGACAGTGCGCTGCGGCGACACTGTTCTGATGGCTACCGCGACAATGTCCAAAGAGACACGACCGGGCATTGGCTTCTTTCCCCTGACCGTTGACTTTGAAGAGAAAATGTATGCTGTGGGCCGCATCCCCGGCAGTTTCTTCCGCCGCGAAGGCCGCCCCAGCGAGCAGGGCATTCTGCTCTGCCGCCTGGTGGATCGTCCTCTGCGCCCCCTTTTCCCCAAAGGCTTCCGCAACGATGTGCAGGTGATTTTGCACGCGCTCAGTTCGGATGATGAGCATCTCTTCGATCCGCTGGCGATTATCGCTGCCTCGGCGGCCGTTGCCATCAGCGACATCCCCTGGGGTGGACCGGTGGGCGCGGCATCCGTGGGCTATGTGGATGGCCAGTTCGTCGTCAACCCCACCAATTCCGAAATGCAGAACAGTACCCTGGCCCTGCAGGTCGCGGGGACCGAAGACAACATTCTGATGGTGGAAGCAGGCGCGAACGAATTGCCCGAAGATGTGATGCTGGAAGCGCTGAAATTGGCCCACGAGTCCATGCAGCCTGTGATCCAGACCATCAATCAGATGCGGGATGAGATTGGCAAAGAGAAATACACCACCTACACCGTCTTCCTGCCCAAGGAAGAGACAGAAACGCTGGTCAAAGAACTGGCAACAGCGAAGGTGCGGGAAGTGATTGCCACCAGCGATGACCGGGGCGACCGCAAAGAACGGCTGGCCGCGGTGGCCGCCGAAGTGATGGAAAGCCTGAAGCCCCGCCTGGAAAGCGGCGAAGTGGCTGGCGGCGACGTGAAAGATGTCCTCGACTCGATTGTCAAAGATGCCGTGCGCCAGCGTATTCTGGACGACAGTGTGCGCCCCGATGGCCGGGCGCTGACCGAGGTTCGTCCGATTCAGATACAGGTGGGCAGGATTCCACGCGTGCATGGCAGCGGTTTCTTTATGCGTGGCGAAACCCATGTGCTGACCATCGCCACCTTGGGCACGCCCGGCGATGCCCAGCGGCTGGATACACTGCTGTCCGAAGGCTCAAAGCGTTATATGCACCACTACAACTTCCCGCCCTACAGCACCGGCGAAGCCTATCCTCTGCGCGGACCCAAGCGCCGGGAGATCGGCCACGGCGCGCTGGCCGAGCGGGCGCTGTCGGTGGTGATTCCCGAAGACTTCCCCTATACCCTGCGTCTGGTCAGCGAGGCTGTGAGCAGCAACGGCTCGACCAGTATGGCCTCTGTCTGTGGCAGCACTCTGGCCCTGATGGATGCGGGTGTGCCGATTGATGCCCCTGTGGCCGGTATCGCGATGGGTCTCATACAGGATATGGATACGGGCAAGTATGCGGTTCTGACCGACATCCAGGGACTGGAAGACCACCTGGGTGATATGGACTTCAAAGTGGCGGGCAGCGAACACGGCATCACTGCTTTGCAGATGGATATGAAGATCAAAGGATTGGATTTTGATATTCTGCGCCAGGCATTGCAGCAGGCCCAGACAGGGCGGCTCTTTATCCTGGGCAAGATGCTGGAAGTGTTGCCCGAACCCCGCGAGGAAATGAGTCCCAATGCGCCGCGCATCCTCACCGTCACCATCGACCCGGAGAAGATCGGCAAGATCATCGGGCCGGGCGGCAAGACTATTCGCGGGATGCAGGAAAA
The DNA here is from genome assembly GCA_019637685.1 of Caldilineaceae bacterium. Classification (GTDB taxonomy): domain Bacteria; phylum Chloroflexota; class Anaerolineae; order Caldilineales; family Caldilineaceae; genus JACQGT01. The sequence continues at coordinate 51,026 of JAHBVF010000002.1, forward strand.
GTATCAGGTCAAGATCGATGTGGACGAGGACGGAACCGTCTACATCTCCGGGCTGAACGGCGAGTTGGCCGAGCTGGCACGGGTGGAGATCGAATCCATGACCGAAGAGGTCCAGGTGGGTAAAATCTACACGGGCCAGGTTGTGCGGGTAGAGCCTTATGGCGCGTTTGTCAATCTGTTGCCTGGCATCGACGGTCTGGTACACATCAGCCAGTTGGCCGACTACCGGGTGAACAATGTGGAAGAGATTGCCAATGTGGGCGATGAACTGACAACGATGGTTATCGACGTCGACCCATCCGGCAAAGTGCGCCTGAGCCGTCAGGCCGTGCTGGAAGGCTGGACTGCTGAGGAAGCCCGGGAACGGGATCGCGGCGGCAGCCGAGGCGGCGGTGGTGACCGGGGCGGTCGCGGTGGAGATCGCGGTGGCCGTGGCAATGATCGGGGCGGCCGCGGTGGTGACCGTCGAGGCGGTCGCAACTAGCTTTACTGGATCGATTATCAGCAAATTGCAAGACGCCAGCGGCCTAAATTGGCGCTGGCGTCTTGACTTTTGGGGAGAATGGTAGTATTTCTGTACTATGCAGTTTTTGCACTGCACAATCTGACAGCAGCGCTGTTGTGCAACAGTTTGTTCAACAGCACTGAACAGAATTCCTGCCACTCCCAAAGGTGTTTCCTGTGATAGAGCCAATCAGCATCCCCCAAACCAGATCCGCGGCCGACAGCGAGACTGAGCTATCTGGCGGGCCAGCGGACCAGCCGCTGACTGAAGAGAGTGTCGGGGGGGATCAGGAAACCAAAACCAGCGGCGCACGCCAGGCACTCCATCTGATAGGCACGGCCTTCAAGGAAGTGTTGCAGGTGGTTGTACCGGCCATTTTGCTGGCCCTGGCAATTCATATCTTTTTGGCCCAGGCCACGGTTGTCTATGGCCAGAGTATGCAGCCCAATTTGCAGCCCGCCGAACGGCTTGTGATCGAAAAAGTCTCCTACTATTTCGGTGAACCGCAACGCAACGATATCGTCGTTCTGGATATCCCCCAAATGTCCGAACTGCTGATCAAGCGGGTGGTGGGGCTGCCGGGGGAAACAATCGAGATTCGCCGCGGCACTGTTCTGATCAACAACCAGAGCGTCGATCAATCCTTCATCCTGTTGCCCGGCGGCACAACCTACGGCCCCATCACTTTGGGTGGCGATTCCTATTTTGTGATGGGCGACAACCGCAACAACAGCAATGACAGCCGTTCCTTTGGGCCTGTGCATCGCAATGCTATTGCGGGCAAGGCGTGGATGCGCTACTGGCCCTTCAACCGCTTTACTATTTTTGATTGAGCCGCTCCCCGCTCTCTGGATTCTTATGCCATCACCCGCCGCTTTATCCATTGACTGAGAATCCATCGGAACAGCCTTCTCGTCACGAGAATCCTGAATCCGCTCCTCTATGACATCCAAACGGTGGAGTACGACAACCAAAATTATCGTAGCATCACTGCTGGCTTTGCTGGCGGTGATATTGCTGATCACCTTCCGGGCGATGATCCGCCCCACAATCGTCGCGCTTCTCCTCACATTCGTTCTACACCAACCCGTGAATTGGGTGCAGGGCCGTACCGGTTGGAGCCGGGGGGTGTCTGTTGGCGGTGTCTATCTCTTTCTCATTTTGCTGCTGATTATTACACCGGCCGCGTTTCTGCCCCGGCTGGTCGACTCCTTGCAATCCCTCAGCACCGCGCTGGGCACGCTGGTCGACGCGCTGCAAACCTCTGCCCTTGGCCCCATTTTTCAATTTGGCGGCTTCCAGGTCAGCCTGGACAATCTCTTCCAGCAGGTGGGCACGATTATTCAGGATGTGCTCTCGCCCGCGGCCGCGGGTGCCCTGGGCTTTGCCCTCAGCCTGACTACAACCGTTCTCAGCACAATCTATGTATTGGTCCTGGGCTTCTGGCTGCTCAAGGATATCTCCATCCTTCAGCGCACAATTCTGAACAGCATCCCCGTCGATTACCGGGAGGATGTGCGTCATCTCGGCGCAGAGTTGAGCGCCATCTGGTACGCCTTTTTGCGCGGCCAGTTTGTGCTGGCGATTGTAGTCGGTGTGATGACGTGGATTATTATGGCTATTGTCGGTCTGCCCAATGCGGCCGGTTTTGCCCTGCTGGCGGCCCTGATGGAATTTTTGCCCACAGTGGGTCCGGGGATCAGCGGCGCGATTGGCACGCTCTTTGCCCTTTTCCAGGGGTCGGTGTGGCTTCCCGTCAACCCTCTCATCTTCGCCCTGATTGTGATGGTCTTATATATCATCATTACTCAGATCGAGAGCGTTTATCTTATCCCTCGGCTGGTGGGGCGGCGTGTGAATCTACACCCGGCTGTCACCTTCACTGGTATCATCAGCGCGGCGCTGGTCTTTGGGCTGTTGGGTGTGCTGCTCATCACCCCCACCATTGCCAGCGCGCGTACACTCCTCAACTATATTCTGCGCAAGCTGCGGGACGAGGAGCCTTTCGAGAACAACTATACCCAGAGCGATGTGCGTATTCCTGGCCTGATTGCCGGCCACCGCATCCAGGCGGTCATCTTCGACCTGGACGGAGTGATCACCGAGTTGGATTTTGGCCTGGCCGATCAGATCGCCGACCGGTTGAGCTGGACCGAACGGGTGTGGCCGCTGGAATCCCGGCGCAAGGCCTTTCGTCGTCTTCTGCTCAAGATGGAAGGGCCGGTCAACTGGTGGATTTCCCTGCTGCTCTGGGTTCAACTGTACGACGATCTGGAGCGGATGACCGGCTTCCTCAACCGAGCCAGGGCCTTCCCACCGGTGGAGGAGTTGACCATCCGGCCCGGTGTTTCCGCGTTGTTGCAGGAATTGAGCTATTCCTACCAACTGGGGCTGTTGACCTCCCGGCCGCGCGGCGAGGTAGACCTTTTTATGCAAAAAGCGGGACTTTCCCCCGCGCTATTCCAGGTCATCACTGCCCAGGACGATCCCCGCTCGTCCACAAGCCCCAGCGAAGCATTGACCCAAGCCGTCAAGTCCCTGGACGTAACCCCCAATCAGGTATTGATGGTGGGGGACAGCGAATGGAAACTGCGCCCGGCCCAGGCGTCCGGTGCTGTGCGCTGCGGTCTCCTCGGCGGGCTGGCCGTGGCCGCTGACTTTGCCGACACAGACCTGCTGCTCCACGACCTGAGCGAGTTAAGCGCCTGGCTGTAAGGCAGACCGGGCGACTCTATGCAAAACTGCCATCCAAATCTTTGCAAATCTATGTAAACCTGTGGTATACTGCCCGCCATGAATTGGCGACGTATTGTGCAACTCTCCCTCGTCCACGTGGGCGTATCGATTACCGTCGTGCCGGTGACCAGCACCCTGAACCGGGTGATGATTGCCGATTTGGGTATGTCCGCCCTGCTCGTCTCCCTCCTCGTTGCCCTGCCCTACCTGCTTTCGCCTCTGCAAGTCCCGTTGGGGGCCTGGGCCGACCGCAACCCCATCCGCGGCCACCACCGCACACCCTGGATTGTTCTGGGCGGTCTGATGGCAGCCACAGGCAGCTATTTCACAGCCCACGGGGCCTATTGGATCGAGGCCAACTTTTGGCTGGGGCTGCTGGGCGCGGTGGCGGCTTTTGCTGTATGGGGAATGGGCGTGAACGCGGCGTCAGTCAGCTACCTCTCCCTCGTCACCGATCTGGGGGACGAGAACGGACGCAGTCGGGCCGTCAGTGTCATGTGGACGGCGATGATCCTCTCCACAATCTTTGTCAGCCTGGGCATCTCCCGCCTGGTCGATCCCTACACAGTAGAGGCGCTTTACAATGCCTTTGGCGCGGTCTGGTTTGTGTCTGTCGTCTGTGTGCTGGTGGGGTCCTATGGCCTGGAGCCGCCTGCATCCCAGCGCACAACCCCCGTCCGCCACAGCGCGGACAGCCCAGCCCAGGCCATGCGCCTGCTCGCCCTGAATCCCGTGGCCCGCCGCTTCTTCATCTATCTGGTGCTGGTGCTGATCAGCATTCACGCCCAGGATGTGCTGCTGGAACCCTTTGGCGCGGAAGCCCTGCAGATGCCCGTATCCGCCACCTCCCGCCTCACCTCCATTTGGGGTGTGGGCGTTTTTCTCACGCTCTTGGGCAGCCTGCCGCTGGTACGGCGCATCGGCAAAAAACGCAGCGCCAACATTGGCGCGGTGGTGGCGGCCCTGGCTTTTGGGCTGATCTCCGTCTCCGGGTGGATGGGCCAGACCGGCTTTTTTATGGGCGCGGTCTTTTTGCTGGGGCTGGGCGGCGGGCTGATGACAGTGAGCAATCTCAGTTTTATGTTGGATATGACCCTGCCCGAGGCCGTGGGCCTCTATGTGGGAGCGTGGGGCGTTGCCAATTTTGCTGGACAGGCCATCGGCAATGTGATCAGCGGCCTCCTGCGCGACTTCTTCCTCTGGCTGACAGGCGCGCCGCTGGTGGGCTATGTGGCCGTCTTTAGCATGGAAATTGTCGGTCTCCTCCTGGCTGTCTGGCTCTTCCGCTCCATCGAAGTGGAGGACTTTCGCCGCCAGGCCCAGACGCGCCTTCAGGACATCCTCGCGCTGGCCGGCGACTGACAGAAGTACCTCTTTCGTTCCCCTTGCGAACTTCCCCCATTTCCGATAGACTACAACACAGAAAACGCACCCACGCCTACAACCCAAACGCTCGATCGTTCTTGGCTGTCTGTCGTTAAAAAGGAGTCCCCAATGTCCACTCAGCCCCAGTTCTACGCCCTGTTTGTCGGCATTGACAACTATCGTAGCCCCAATGTGACCGACCTGCGCGGCTGCGTCAACGACGTGAGCGCGATGGCCGGCTTTGTCCGGGCCAAGCTGAATCTGCCCGAGGCGAATATTCGGCTCTACACTGCCAGCGAACGGGAGGACGAAGCCCCGGACAGACTCGCCACCCGCGCCAATATTCTGGCCGGTTTTGAGTGGCTGCTGGACCAGGCCAAAGCCAAGGATCAGGTCTTCATCCACTACAGCGGCCACGGCTCCCAGGCCCCTACTGTGGATCCCAAGAACGAGGCGGACGGGCTGGACGAGACGCTCGTCCCCTGTGACAGCCGCATGGCCGGGCCGGATGGCAGGCAGGTCTATGACATTCTGGACAAAGAGATCAAAACGTACATCGATCTCATCGAGGCCAGCGGTGCAATTGTTACTGTCTTTTTCGATTGCTGCCATTCCGGTTCGGGAACCCGGGACCCGAAGGTGCTGGCCCGCAGGACATCGGAAGATGTCCGCACCCGCGGCCTGGACAGCCTGGAACCCCGCACAGCGGCCCGGCTTGCCAGCCAAAGCGCCCCCACACCCCAGCGGGCCACGGCCAGCGGCTGGCTAATGGACGACAAACACGTGCTCCTGGCCGGCTGCCGGGACGAGGAACTGAGCCACGAATATCGGGACCCGGAGAGCGGCGCGTGGCACGGAGCCACCACCTTCTTTCTGCTGCGCGCCCTGGGCAGTGCGGATGAAAAGACCACCTGGGGACAGGTCTACGATCAGGTGCGCACACAGGTGAACGGCCAATACCAAAATCAGATGCCCCAGTTGGAAGGGCCGGAGAACCGCACCGTTTTTGGTGAGCTGTCCCTGCCCGCCGACCCCTATCTGCTGGTGGAAAAGGTGGAGAGCGATAACAGTGGGACTTTTGTCTACATCAACGGCGGGCCACCCGTTGGGCTGAATGTGGGCAGCCGTATCGAACTCTACCCGCCGGGCAGCGTCGATCTCAGCGGGCCGCGTCTGGCCCAGGGCATTGTCAATGAACTGGACCGGGACAGTGTGGGCTATGTCTGGGCCAAAGTGACAGTGCCGCCTGCCGACGGCGTTGTGCCCCGCCTCAGCCGGGTGAAGATTGCCGCCCAGAGCTACGACGGCCTTCTCTATCCGGTGGCCGCGGATGATCCGCTGATGCGGGCCGCGCTCACAGCCGTCAACAGCGCGGGCGAGCAGGAGAGCGTCACCCCCTTTCTGAAGCTGAAGGAAGCGGGTGACGACGCGGGCGCGCTCTTCCGGGTGGAGGTCCAGGACGGCAAATATGTGATCCAGGACGCGGCCGGTGTGCAGATTGTCGTGGAGACACCCGCGCAGAGCGAGGCCGGTGCGCAGCAGGTCGCCAAATTTCTCGAACATCTGGCGGTTTACAATAACGTGCGCAATCTCCGAAACCCCGCCCCCGACCCAACACTGGTCGAGGCGGTAAAGATCAGCGCATCCAACTACAATCCCCGGCTGGCTGGACGCAATGGACGCCCCGACCCCAACGACGCCTTCCCCTTGCCGGCGCGCAATGCCGTGCTGGAACCCAAACGGGCCATCTATCTGAGCATTGAAAACCAAAGCAGCGAAGACCTCTACGTCTCCGTCTATGGGCTGGACCCCAACTTCGGGATTGAAAAAGTCTTCCCCCGCCGCGGCTCCAACCAGAAGGTGACCCGCAATTATCCCATCACAATTGAACGTTTGCAGCCCGGCGTGGACAATCCATTTCTCAACAGCGCGCTCTTTGTGCTGAAGGTCTTTGTCTCCCGTGAGCCGCTGGACCTGAGCGTTTTGGAAATGTCGGCCCTGAATCAGCCCGTGCAGAAGGCGCCGACCCGCTCGACTGGCCCCCTGGCCCGCCTGCTCAACGCGGTGCGCAGCACAGGAACCCGCTCCACCTGGTATCAGGACGAAGACCCCAACGATCTCTGGCTTTCCCACCAAATCGAAATTACGATCCTCGCCGAGAATGCGGCCCAGGAACTGCCTGCCGGTGAAACATCGGTGGAGATCGGCTCCCCCTTGGAAATGGTCCTGACCAAACCCGCGGACTTCAGCGGGCAACTGGTGGCAAGCAGTGTGACGCAGATGACCCGGGGCGCGGATGTGGACGCGGCCCTGCCCCCTCCGCCCGGTCTGAGCAGCGGCGACGCCGGGGAAACATTTGTCCCCCTCACCTTTTCCAGCGGGACCCGCTCGGCCATCGGCTCGCCGGGTGTGCTGGCTCTCAATGCCGCGCCGGACGAGCTGGCGAAGATCAGCGAGGAAAACCCCCTGCGCCTGGAACTGACACTGGATGAGGAAGAGGATTTGCAGGGCGTGATGCCTGTCGCCTACGACGGCGAATATTACTTCCTGGCCGGGCAGATCGACGAAGCCACCACCAGTGCCCGGAACCCCAACCGGCGGCGGGTGGCCCTCTCCATCACCCATCTGCCCCTGCCCGCGGACGCAGACACCAGTGGCGGAACCCGCACCGCGGGCGATGCGCCCACCCGGGACCTGAAACGGACTGCCCGTCTCTTCTTCTACAAAGTCTACTGCAAAGAGTTGCCCGCGGACACAGGCGTGCGCCGCCCGTTGCTGGAGGGGAATCAGCCCGTCAACGGTGCGGACGGCAAGCCCGCCTATACGGGCGTGACCACCGGGGATGTGGCTGCTGCCAGTCGTGTGGCGTTGCTCGTACACGGCTTTACCAGCGATACGGGCTGGCTGGTGCAGCGGGCGTGGCCCCATCTGGGCAAGCTGGCCGACTACGATCTGGTGTTGACCTACGACTATGAGACTTTCAATACGGGGATGGGCGAGAACGGCGCGCTCCTGGCCCAGGAATTGGTCGCGCTGGGTTTCGGGCCAGACGACGGCGTCCATCTGGACATCTTCAGCCACAGTATGGGCACGCAGGTGGCGCGCGCGCTGGTGGAATTGGAGGGCGGCCACAGCTATGTGAACCGGGTATTCCTGGCCGGTGCGCCCAACGCGGGCACGAAGCTGGCCGAGGCCAAAAAACTGATCACGTGGCTGGGCACAATCCTGCTGAACCAGGCGGGGATTGCACCGCCGACATTGATTGCCAACTGGTTTCTCAAGAAATTCCTGGACAGCGCAGTCAGTGTGGGCGATCTTATGCCCGGCTCGGAATTGTACAAAAAGCTCAACAGCGCGTCAGAACCGTTGGGTGTCGAGTATTTCGTGCTGATCGGGACCAACAAATCCCTGGATGGGAGGGTGGATTGGGACACGCTTTTTACCAAATCCGGACTGTCCAAAGTGTTTGACAAAGGGCTGGACGCGCTGCTTGGCCCCAACGATCTGCTGGTGGGGGTTGCCAGCGCCAAAGCTGTGCGCAACGGTCAATGGCCCGGCTTGCAGGTGGCCGAGTTGGCAGGCAATCATTTCCAGTATTTTGATTCGTCGGAGAGTGTGGCGCAATTGGAGGTATGGATGGCGACCGCTGGGGGCTAAGGGACGGCCCTTCAATGACTCGACGACCTGCCCTGAAAACAGGACACGGATGTACACGGATAGGACGGAATTACACGGGTTTTAATCTGCGTACATCTGCGTCCCACTTTTCGTTTCCCGTGGCGCACAGCCCCCCGGATTCAAATCCGGTCTCAGAGCTAAAGTCGGCTCAAGCCGACTGCATCCCGCGGTATCCCGCGGCACAAATTCAGTCCACAGAAGTGGACTTGCGCTTTCAAACGGCAATTGATTGCCGGATGCATTGCCTTTTTCATCTCCCGTGACGCAATCCGTCGTATGGGGAACTGCCCTGAAAACAGGACACTGATGCCGCGGAAAAAGCGGATTGGCCCTGGCGACGGAAAGAAGAGCTTGACAAAACCTCTCCCCTCCGGTTATTTTGCATACGGCCAATAACTCTATTCCGCTGATAGCCAAAGGATTGTCCATTGAGACAGCACCATCATCGCCGACGCGCCGCTTGGGCGCTTGCGCTGGGTCTGCTCTGCCTGCTGGGCTGGTCTACGGTTGACGCGTCATTGCCCGACACCCCTCTCCAACAATTACAGAGCGCCTGGACCACAGCGGGCCAAATCGGTCAGGTCACCTACCGCACGGTCACAATCCAAACCATTTATCCCACCGAGCGGCTGGAAAATGTAGGCCGCCGCGCCCACACCCGGCGTATGGAAATCAGCGGCACACTGGACCGGCCCGGCGAGGCCGCGCTGATGCAGATGCGCAGCGGCCCCCAGGCCAATCAGCAGGTGATGGACCTGAAGTTGGAAGGTGGGCTGGCCTACGGGCGTACGGCTGTGGACGCGGAATGGCAGCCCATGGACGGCGTGACCGACTTCTTCGCGCCCGGCGGTGATCTGCTGGGCTATCTGGCGGCTGCGAAAAACGTGCAGGAGATGACCCCACCCCAGCCCTCCCCGCTGCGGGGAGGGAGCAGTAACGGGACATCCTTAGATTCTTCGACAAACAGCGCAACAACCTTTCTCCCCAACGGAATATCAGTCCCCTCCCCAGAATGGGGAGGGCTAGGGAGGGGTTGGTCTTTCGACCTCGACGGCCCCGCCTATGCCCGCTACCTGCGCGACCAGAGCCAACGCACTTTGCAGCAGAAAGGCATGCCCGCCAACCTGCGCATGGATGTGAACCAGGTCTATGTGCGTATGCAGGGCCAGGGCGAACTCTGGCTGGACGCGGACGGCCTGCCCCGCCGCCAGACTGTCCACCTGCGCTTCCCGCCTAAACAGGGCGATAGCGAATGGGTGGAGGCGGAGATTGTGACGGATTTCAGCGCGTGGGGCAATGGCACGCAGAGATTGGAGATTGGGAGTGTAGGGGATTGGATAAGTGCAGCCAATCTCCCCATCTCCAATCTCTTGATCTCCCATTCTCTCAATCTCAGCCGTAAGCTAGGCCTCTCCCTCGCCGTACTCCTCTCCCTCCTTACCTTCGCCGGCCTGGCCATCCACTACCGCCGCTCGAAACGTTTTTATATGGCCCTGGGTGGCGCTGTGATCGTTGCCCTCCTCACCGGCCCCCTGGCCCAGGCCGCCCAGACCGTTGGTTTCCTCGACCGGCAGAAGGTGGCTGAGGAGCGGAGCGTGGGCGGTGACGCGGCGACGGAATACGCAATACACAATACGGAATTTGATCCGCGCCGCGCGCCTCTCGACCGCACCAATCTCCCATCTCCCGTCTCCATCGAGTCCCTCTCCAACGCCTGCACCGACGCGGCCGCTATTGACAGCGACGGCGACGGCCTGAACGACGACGTGGAGTGCCAGGAACTGGGCACCTATCCCGACGACCCGGACACAGACAACGACGGCATCAGCGACGGCGCGGAGGTGCTGGGCTATCCCCGCGCCAACCCGAGCTGGTGGCTGAACCCCCGCAACCCGGACAGCAACGGCGACGGTATTCTGGACGGTGTGGAATGCCCGGGGCTGGCGGATATTCTCTATGGCGAGGTGGACAGTTCGTTTGTCTACGCTACCTGTGTGGACACGGACAGCGACGGCACAGCCGATGTCTGGGACTACGACAACGACGGCGACGGCGTGCCGGATCAGGTGGATTCTTCGCCCTTTGCCTACTTCGGCAACCGGACGACCGGCGTAGACGACCACACACTGGACTTCAACCTGACCTTCACCGATACCACCGGAACCCGCCCGGTTTTTGTCGATTTTGAACTGCGCCCCACCGACGACCGCCATCTTTGGTATTCCAACAATGTGTTGGATTGGCCCAGCAACGACACCCAGGGCCAGCACCAGCGCATTGACGACAGCACCTTCACCGATCTGGGCTACAGCGGCAGCACAGCCAGCAACGGCGATACGATGCTGATCCCAATGCTGGAATTTGAGATCACCTATGACGCGGCCAATCCGGCCGCGGGGCTGCCCATCAGCGGTACGGTCGCCAACACCAGCGCGGCCATCCCCGACTACAGCAATCTCTCCTGGCTGGATACGGATCTGCTGCAAGAGTACGGCGTGATCGTCAACAACGGTGAGGACGATCAGACCCTTCTGCTCTGGCTGCCCCTCACGCTGCTCCAGGACGACGTGGGCGATATGCCCGTGGCCTGGCAGGGGCGGATGGTCTACTATCCCCAGGCCAGCAATTTGGGCGCGGACCAGCAGCTTCGGGTCCTCTGGCTGGTCAATGCCATCGCCAATGTCTGCGATACCAGCGGGATGGGGGAGGATGACGAGTACGACATCTGGTGCGCCACCGGCAGCGACCACTGGACCACAACCACCAACACACTCCAGACCTATTACGAGGATTTCTTTGTCTCTGGGCTGATTGTGACCGAGGATCACGGGGGCAGCCTGGGCATTGTGGCCCAAAAGCCGGGAACGGGCGACGCCTATTACGAGGATGCGCTCTGGCACGCGGCCGACGCCCTGCACCACACTTTTCTGCGCGGCCAGTTGAAGAGTGACAGCAGCCGTTTTACCCCCCTCGACCTCTCCGACTATCTGCCTGCCTCCACCCTCTATGTGGAAGAAATCCCCCTCGCCCAGGCCGCGGACCTGGCGACCGTCTCCACTGTCACATCCACCCAGGTTCTGAACAGCGTCTTCGGCAGTTCGGCCAGCGTGGGGGATCAGGTCAATCTGCTCTTTGTGGGGGAACTTTCCAAACGGTCGGTAAGCCTGGGCGAGAGCGCGGTCAGCACCAGCGGGAATCTTCTGCATCCCAGCCTGGCCCAAAGCGTCCTGGACACCTCCGGGATCGTGCGCTGGACAGCCTACGAATACCTGGGCAGCGCGGTCTGGGATACCGCGGACCTGAACAGTTATCGAAGCGCGCTGGAAGCAAACCTGACCGCGGGGCTGACCACCCAAGCGCTGACCACAGCCCTGGGCGGCATCACCCCCAGCGACGAGAGCCGGGTGCGCGACGGTATCGTTGCCCTGGCCTGGAACTACTATCTCTCTCTGCAGGTGGGGGCCAACGCGTTGCTGGCCGTGGACAATACCGCCGTGAGCACAGAGACAGTGGCGATCAGCCGCTTTGCCTACACCCCCGGCAGCGACGACGACGCGCTGGCGACGATCATCCACGGCCTGCTCACGAATATCCAAAGTTTCTATGCCCGCAACATCTACTCTGTCAGCGCCAGTGGTCAGCTTGTGACAATGGGCGGGCTGGCCTGGGAGGAGCTGGGCGAATCGATTGAAGCGGTCGCCACGGCGCTGGGGGATAAGGCGGCTGGCGTCAGTTCGTCTTCCACAGAAGCCTTGCAGGCCCTGGAAGGCTATTACAAAACCGTCGATGTGGAGGACTTCGATCTGATTGCGCCCGGGGCCATTTCTCTCTCCGCGCTGGATAATTTTGCCATAGGTATAGTCATCACCTATGGCGTTCTCAAGAGCATCCTGGGGCTGTCCAGTATGTATACCGGCTTGTGGCTGATGACCGCGAGCACAGAGGCCGTCGAAAGTTTTTTTAGCGTCCTGCAGAATTCATCCAGTCTGGTGCTCAAAATCGAACTGGTTAAATACAACCAGGCGGTATGGGCTGTGGCCGGCCTGATCCTATCGGTAGGCATCGCGCTCTACACCTTCTTCTCGGCCAACCCAGACAACGCGTTCGAGCGCAGCAACACAGAAGCCTATCTGGTGGCCCAGATTATCTACGCGCTGATTATCTTTGCCATTACCCTCATCCCCGGTGTGGGCTTTCTCATCACCGGCCTCATTGCGCTTGCCGACGGAATTATGATTGCGGTCTGCAAGGCATTGGGCAAAGACCCGACCACAGAAACCAACCGCTGGTGGTGCAACGGCGCCTCCCAGGCCATCACTCTCGCCATCTACTACGCCATCCACGACTATACGCCCCTGGCTGTGTTGGATCGCGACGGCCGGGTGGACGTGGAAATGAATACGCCTATCTATGCCCAACACATGACCGATGGGGGCTTTATCGTCGGCAACGACATTTCCATCGGCGCGGTGATTACCTCCTCTCTTTATATGAACAGCCCAACCTCCTGGATGGGCGATGTCTATGCCTGGCAGTTGAGCGACAGCAACCTGCGCGAATCCACCTTCGACTATCGCTTTCAGCAGAGCAAAAAAGATGTCTCTGTGGGCCTGAGCCAAAGCACCTGGCAGCCAACCCCAGGCCGGGACGAAAGCTCCAGCGACGGCGAACGCTTCTTCAAGTCCGAAACCTTCAGCGACGATTTCCCCCTGGAAGAGGCGGGGATCAATCGGCCTTTCACTGTCTATTTCTCCGAAGGCTTTGCCATGAACGCCCAGGAGTGCTGGACCGCCTACCTGCCCGTTCCTCCTTATGTCACCCCCGTCTGCTATCTGGAAACCTACAAAGATACCCTGCACCAGGACATGGGCACAGACTTCGTCTTTGATGTCTTCCCCTCGTCCATCAGCGGATTGATGGACCTGTACGATCTGGGCAAGGGCAGCTACCGGCTGGCCTGGGACAGCCAGTTCCCTGTCCTGGCCGACGCGGACGGCGACGGGCTGCGCAGCAAAGCCAAAGGCGGTGTGGACCCGAACGACAGCAGCGGCGACACAGACCTGGACGGTCTGAGCGACTATTGGGAGTACGCCAACGGCTACGATCCCAGCGACAGCGACCCGGATCAGGACGGTTTGACCGACTATTGGGAAGCCTTCTACGGCACAAATCCCTTCGCCGCGGACAGCGACAGCGACGGTCTGGGCGACGCCGAGGAGGTCTTCCACCCCAACATCAGCTATCCCTTCGAAAACAGCCACTACACCGACACCAGCCCCCCGCTTCACGCCTCCAGCCAGGCCGCGTGGATGGGCGGTTGGGATGTGGTCTACGACTGGGACAACGGCACGCCCCTCTCCACGTGGGTGAGCAGCGACCCCAACGATCTGGACAGCGACGACGACGCTATTCTGGACGGGCGGGAGAAGATTTACGGCTACAATCCCTGGGTGGCGGGCACAGCTAACCTGCTCTCCATGCGCTCGTCGTTGCAGACGGCCACCGACTCCCTGCCCTATGTGGCCGCGGGCGGGACAATCACGTACACAGCAGTCATCACCAACGAACTGGAGAACCGCTACGCCACCGGTCTGCTCCAGGCCGAATTCCCCACCGACGACGTGCAGAAGACGACTGTTATCAACACCGTCGGCCCTCTGGAAACCGTCTCTCTGGCTGGGACAGTGGCTGTCAACCAGAGCAGCAGCCAGCCGGTGAGTATGACTGTGCGCGCGGGTGTGGAATTCGAGATCGCCACCGAGCGTATCGTCTGGCTGCGTATGGACGAGGAGAGCGGAGCGACGACTTTCAGCGACAGCACCTTTCGGGAACACCACGCCACGTGCAGCGGCGTTACCTGTCCCGCGGCCAATGGCAGCTATCTCACCTTTAGCTACAACAGCGGCAACGAGGACGTCATCACCCTGACCGAGGACGACGATTTTGACCTGAGTTCCTTCAGCGCCGGCGCGTGGGTCAAGACCACCAGCGCGTCCGGCCAGTCCACAATCTTCAATGACGCCAACGATCTGCGCCTCTGGATCAACAGCGGCCAGGTGCGGGTGACTCAGGACGGCACAACCTACAACACCGGCTCCGTCATCTCCTCCAACGAGTGGACCCACGTGATGGTCACTTTTGACGCGGCCAGCGGCGCGGGGGTGATCTATGTGGACGGCGTGGCAGCCAAGACCTACACCGGCAGCGTCATCAGCCGCAACAACAGCGGCATCTCCCTGGCCGGTCTCTTTGGGGGAACCCTCTATCTGGACGAATTTGAACTCTACAACCGGGCACTCAGCGCCACCGAAGTACAAAATCTGGTCAACGCCGACCCGGTGCTGTTGGCGGAAGTCTCCAGCAGCGACTTCGAGGATAGCTCCCCCTGGGGCAATAGCCTGTCGTGCAGCGGCGCGGCCTGTCCGTCGGTGGATACCGGCAGCCGCCGGGTCAACTTCGACCAGACCGAATACTACGCCGTCTCCGGCAGCAGCCTGAACCTGAACGGCGGCGGCTTTACCTACGCCACCTGGCTGCGCCCCACCAGCCGGGGCGTCAAATTCGACAGCTCCGGCAAGACCGATTCCCAGAAGGGCAGCAACGAACACGACTTCTCCCTCTACCTGCCCGACACCAACACCAGCCGGGACTGGCAGGGCATCGCCGGGGACAACAGTCTCTCCAACGGCAACAGCCAATACCCCAGCCTGTGGGTGGAGAGCGGCGGTCGTGTCCACATCCGCTTCCAGAACGGCAGCACCGCGTGCAGCTACACCACCGGCAGCGGGCTGATCAAATACAACAAATGGCAGCAGTTAGTCGTCGGCTTCAATGGCAGCGGTTTCAACGTCTACATCAACGGCGAACTGAAGGCCAGCAGCGGGAATGTCTGCAACACAACGCCCCCCAGCAAAAGCAGCCTCTACATCGGGCGGCCCAACAACCACGGCTACGTCTATGTGGACGATCTGGTCCACACCAAAGCCTACGACGGCGAGTATTGGGACTGGGGCTGCGGCCTTACCGGTTGTTTGAAGGTGGACCGCAAGGATGAGAACAAACTGGACGTGGACGGCAAACGTCTCTGGTCGGCCACCACCGAAGGCGAAAAACTGTACGACATCAGTGCCGGGCGCATCATCGATGACGGCAACGCCAAGCTCAAATTTTTCGACAGCGACGCCTCGCCCAACAGCGACGACGTGCGCATCAACCAGACCATCAACAGCCGCTCCCTGCGCGAATACGACGGCACACTCTACGGCTGGAAGAATACCGGCGGCAACAATTATCTGTGCGATTCCGAAAAGAGTTGCGGCGAACTCTACTGGAGCCTCTCCAACGATTTTTACGAGGGCTATCTGGAAGATTTCCGTATCTACGACTACAACCTGAGCGCTGGTCAGGTCCAGGACCTCTACGACGCCACCTTTGCCACCCTGCGCTTCAGCTTTGACGAGCCGCCGGGCAAGAGTGTGCTGGAAGACGAGTCGGGCAACGGGCTGGATTTGGGCTGTGTTTCCACGGCCAACACCTGCCCGGACACGGGCATCCCTGGCCGGGACAACCAGGCCCTGCGCTTTGACGGCGGCGTGGCCGACGACGACGGCTTCGACGGCGCGGCCGACTATCTCTCTGTGGCCGACGACAATCGGCTGGATGTGGAGAGCGACACAACCATTACCCTGTGGGTGAAGGCCGACGACTGGAACAACAACCGTTACACCCCCTTTCTGGTCAAAGGCAGCGGCAGCAACGCCAACTACTATCTGGGAAAATCCAGCAATAACCGCCTGGTCTTCGCCTACCGGGACAGTGGCAACACCTGGCGGGAGCAGACGCTTCTTCTCTCCGGCTACGACACAAGCGGCTGGCTGCACATCGCCGCGGTCATCGAGCCGGACACCAGCACAACCGCTGTCACCCTCTATGTCAACGGCACAGCCAACGGCCCCTATACCCTCAGCGGCACGCCCAAGCCCAACGGCAACGCCCTCACGGTGGGGCGCTATCTGGGCAGCAACCACGCCGCCTTCGACGGTCTCATCGACGAACTGGTGATGCTCCCCTTTGCCCTGGACGCGACCGAAGTGGCCGCGCTGGTCAACGCCGCGCCTCTGCTCAATCTGCACCTGGACGAGGACACCAGCGACGGTGGCTTTCTAGACGACAGCCCCGCGGCCAATCACCTGACCTGTGCTAGCGACGCCACCTGCCCCGCGGGCGGCGACAAAGGCCAGATTCGCGAGGCCGCGCTCTTCGACGGGATGGACAAACTCACCGACAGCGCCAACAGCGAGAGCCGTCTCTCCCAATTCAGTATCGGTCTGTGGGTCAAACCCCAGGACGAGACCGGCGCGGCCCAGTATCTCATCGAACGGGGCAATGGCAGCCGCCACAACTACCGGCTGTGGATGGCCGCCAACAGTTTCAAAGTCACCTTCGACCTCTACAGTTCCGCCTGCAATACCCTCTATTCTGTCACCACTTCGTCGCCGCTGGTGGAGGACCAGTGGAACCACATCTTCGCCACCTACGACGGTAATGCCATGCGTCTCTATCTCAACGGCAGCCAGAACGCCAACAAATCCACCGGCAACCGGGGCGCGTGTACCAGCAGCAGCCACAGCCTGACCATCGGCGAGAACTTTGCGGGCAATCTGGACGAGATTGTCCTCTACGGCACCGCGCTGGAAGGCGAAGAGATCGCCGCGGCCTACGCCTACCAGAGCGTCTGGTATGACGTGGCCGAACAGCACAATCTGATTGTGGACGCCGACAGTCCTACCGTCTATCTGGACCTGGCGACAACGGCCATCTCGGCCACTGTGCAGACAATGGCCGTCTACGCCCACGACCCAACTTCGTGGATCGCGTCGGTGGAGTACAACATCGACGGCGGCGGCTGGACAACTATCAACACCAGCGACAACTCCTGGACTTTCAACTATACGGCCATCAGCGAAGGCAGCCATACAGTGCAGGTGCGCGCCACCGACGCCGTCGGCAACAGCGCCACATCCAGCCACGCAATTCTGGTGGACGCCACACCGCCCACGCTGACCATCGAAAGCAGTCTGACCGCAGCCATTTTGGGGGTGGGGGAAAGCCTGCCCATCAGCGGGACGGTCAGCGACAGCGGCAGCGGCATCGACAGCAGCACTCTCACCGCCCGGCTGGAAGACCGCCAGGGGCTGCTCTATTACCCGGACGCGCCCACAGTCAGCGGCAGCGGCTGGAGCGCGTCCCAATCCTTTGCCAACGCGCCCCCCTACGGCGTCTATACCCTCACCGCGTCCGTGGCGGATGTGGCGGGCAACAGCACAACCGTTGCCGCGCCTCTGCAACTGGACGGGCTGGCCCCGGTAGCGGATGTGCTCCACGCCAGCGCCACCATTTCCGGCAGCAACAGTCTCATCACCGGCACTGTGGCCGACATCCCCCTGCCCGTGCAGAGCAAACGGCTCCATCTCCACTTCGAGGAAGCATCCGGCGCGACGGCTTTTGTGGACGGCACGCCCCACCGCTCCCAGGCCACCTGCGCCGGGAGCGCCTGCCCGACCGCCCTCCGCGCCGGTCAACGGGGTCTGGCCCTTAGCTTTGACGGCGTGAACGACAGTCTCTCCCTCACCAACACGCTCCTCATCTCCACCACCATCGCCGACTTCCTCGACCTGGCCGGGAAGGATTTTACTGTGCTGGCCTGGGTGCGGGCGAACAGTTGGAGCGGCAGCCAACTGGCCTTCGCCAACGATGACAGCGGCGCGGATAAGGCTCTGCGTCTGGGGGTAGTGAACGGCGCGCCCCTGCTCGATTTTGGCAGCAATGCCATTGCCGCGCCGGCCCTGCCCACCGGCCAATGGGTCCACCTGGCCTGGCGCTTCCGCTCGTTGGACGATCTGGAAAATGCCATCGACGAGCAGGCAATTTTAGTCAACGGCGTTGTGGCAGCCAGCGCCGAAGGACGCAACGCCTTTGCTGGCGCGGGCAATTTCCGCATCGGCGGCGGAACCGGCGCAGCGTTTGATCTGGACGAGCTGGTCATCTACAACCGCGCCCTCTCCGACGACGAAATCTACGACATTGCCAACCCGCTGGCGACGGTCGTTGCCAGCGCCCAGATTCGCTACCGCCACAGCGAAGACCGTCTACAGGCCGACGACGAGGGCGACTGGTACGACGTAACGCTGGACAGCGCGGACAGCCTCTTCACCACCTGGCGGCATACGGTTCCGTCTACGCTGGAAGGCCCCTATCGGGTGGACCTGCGCACGGCAGACAGCGCGGGCAACAGCCGCACATTTGTCAATGTGTGGGATGGCGAGATCGACGTCCGCGCGCCCCGGGTCAGCATCGACTACCAGCGCATTGGGGCCAATTTTGCCCGCGTCGTCTGCACCGCGGAGGACTACAACCTGACCGACACAGGCTGGGAGTGCCCTGCCGGCGACCGGCGCAGCCGCAGCATCGACGACGCCTGGTTCACGACGATCTTCGGCGACATCGACAAGACCGAAGCCTACACCACTCCCCTGGAAAACGTGGGAGCCACCACCGCCCAGATGACCGCCTGCGATATTCTCGGCCAGTGTGCCAGCGCCAGCGTCGGCGCGCCCACCGCGCTGACTTCGGTCAGCGCCATTTTTACCCCCACCAACCGTTCCAGCTTTGTGGGGCTGGACCCCTTCACCGTCGGCGGCTATGTGGCAAGTCCGAGCGGAATCACCAGCCTGACCGTCACCGCCAACGGCGCGACGATCTACACCACTGGCTGGTCCGGCGGTGAGACAGAAGCCGACTGGTCCTTCGCCTGGAAGCCCGCCCGCTGGGGTGTCTATAGCCTGGAAGCCACCCTCACCACCGGCAGCGGCGGCACAGTCAGCGACGCCGCGGAGACGGTCGTTGTCATCGACGCGCCGGAGCTTACCATCAGCAAATGGGTCTACCCGGACGATCAACTGGTCTACGGCGACGCCATCACCTACACCTTCGCCATCACCAACAGCGGCACACTGGACGCGGACGGTCTGCGTATCGTCGATCTGTTGCCGCCGGGCGTGGTGGGCAGCAATCTGGACATCACCCGCACCCTGGCCGTGGGAGCCAGCGCGGTCTACACCCTGCCCGGCGTCATCGACAACACGACCGCGCCCACCCTCACCAACACCGCTTACTTCACCCACACCTGGGAACAGGCCAGTGCCTCGGCCAGCGCCGACGTCTGCGATGTGGAATTGGTGACAAACGCCAACGACCGCGGCGAAGGCAGCCTGCGCGCCGCCATCGAGGACGCCTGCAACGGCGCGGTCATCTACTTTGCCGACGATTACACCATCTACCTGGACAGCACCCTGACCCTGACCAAAGAGCTAACGATTGACGGCATCGGCCAGGCCGTGACGGTCAGCGGCGACAGCGGCGGGGACGGCAGCCGGGATGTGCGCCCCTTCACCATTAAAAGCAGCGGCGTCGTCACCCTCAGCCATCTGTCGGTGGTCAGTGGCACGGCGATTCTCGGCGCGGGCATCCACAACAGCGGCCAACTCACCCTTTTCGAGAGCGCGCTGCTGGGCAACCAAACCTACGAAAGCCGCTATTATTCCTTCAGCCGGGGCGGCGCGCTTTTCAACGCGGGTGCAGCCCTGCTCAGCAGCAGTATCATCTCCGGCAATTTGGCTGTGGCCGGCGGCGGGGTCTTCAGCCAGGGCTATCTCACTGTCACCGCCAGCGCCTTCATCAGCAACACAGCCTACAATCCCGGCGGGCTGCACGCCTGGGCCAGGGGCGGCGCTATCAACAACGACGGCTCGCTCGTCTACAGCGGCGGCCAGCTCATCGAGTACAACGGCGCGGCAACCATCACCAACACACTCTTTGTGGACAACCGGGCCGATGGCACCTGGCACGGCGGCGGCGGTCTTTTCAACGGCGGCAGCGCCACTGTGGACCAGAGCACATTTGTGGGCAACCGTTCCAACGCGGCGGGTGGCGGCGTCTACAATTACATCAACCACAGCCTGACCCTGCGCAACTCGATTGTGGTGGGCAGCGACAGCAGCGCGGATTGCGCCAACTTTGTGGGCGGCACCACAGCCCTCACCACCACCCACAATCTCATCGGTATCCGCAACAGCTTTACCGCCAGCAATTGCGGCGATGTGACCGCCACCCCCGAACCCCTTCTGGCCGATCTGGACTACTACGGCGGGCCGACCGTCGGCGCGGGGATTCCCATGCCCAGCTATGCGCTCCTGCCCGGCAGCCCGGCCCTGGACGCGGCGGACCCGGCCTTCTGCCCGGATGTGGATGGCCGGGGCGAGAGCCGTCCCGGTGGGCTGGCCTGCGACATCGGCGCGTTTGAATCCCAGGGCTTTACACTGACCCTGACCGGCGGCGACGGACAATCTGCCCTGATCAACAGCGACTACGCCGATCCTCTGGCCGTCGTCCTTGCGCCGGTGGATGCCAGGGAGCCGACTGCGGGCGGCGTAATCAGTTACACGGCGACGACCGACGGCCCCGGCGTCTCTCTCAGCCCCCAGAGCGTCACACTGGCGGCGGGCGGCGGGGCCAGCAGCGTCGCCACAGCCAACGCCATTGCGGGCAGTCTGACCGTCACCGCCACCGCGTCGGGCGTGCTGATGCCGGTGACTTTCTCGCTGGTCAATCTGGCCCCGGAACTGGGGCTGGCGAAAAGCGTCTCCGCGGCCCTGACGCCGCCGGGTCAGCGGCTTACCTACACGCTTGTCTTCTCCAACGCGGGCAACACGACGGCCACGGGCGTCGTCATCTCCGACGCGCTGCCTGTCTATTTTGTAGTAAACAGTGAGCAGTCAGCAGTGGACGGCGGGAGCGTTACAGCACAGCCGGGGACGAACCGGGCGTGGACAGTCAGCGATCTGCCAGTGGGCGCGGGCGGCGCAATTACTGTCACCGGTGTGGTGAGCACTTCCACGCCCTTTGGCACTGTCCTGACCAACACGGCCACCATCAGCGGCTCGCTGGCCGAGACGATCACCGGCAACGAAAGCGCGACCGCGACCGCCACCGCCTGCTGGACGACGACCCGGCTCTATGTGGACGCGGGCGCAACCGGCCAGAACAACGGCCAAAGCTGGGCCGACGCCTTCACCCATCTGCAGGACGCGCTGGCCCTGGCCCGCAACTGCGGCTACGCCACGGAAATCTGGGTGGCGGACGGCGTCTACTATCCCGACGCGGGTGTGGAGCAGAGCAACGGCGACCCCGCGGCCAGCTTCGGGCTGGTCAGCGGCGTCGCCGTCTACGGCGGCTTTGCGGGCGGTGAGACTGCCCTGTCCAGCCGGGATTGGGAGTCCAATCCCGCGGTGCTGAGCGGCGACATCGGCCAGGACGACACGACAACCGGTGCTGTGGTGGTGGATGTGGCGAACATCAGCGGCACAAACAGCCAGAACGTCCTCACCGCCAGCTCTGTGATGACAGGCACGATTCTCGACGGCTTCACCATCACTGGCGGCGACGGCGGCGACGGCGCGGGGCTGAAGATGACCAACAGCTACGCCAGCCTGGGCAATCTGATGTTCCGGGGCAACCGGGGCAGCGACGGCGGCGGTCTCCACAGCAGCGGCGCAAATAGCGGCCCGACCTACGCCAATCTCAGCTTCCGGGACAACTACGCGGTCAACGGCGGCGGATTCTACAACAATGCCAGCCCGCTGACGCTGACCGACACGCTCTTTATGGAGAATGAAACCAGCGGCGGCGGCGGCGGTCTCTACAATCTCAACAGCCCGGCCCTGCTCACCGGCCTGACTTTCTACACAAACACCGCGGGCGGCTGGGGCGGTGGCCTGCAAAATGTGGGCGACAGCCAGATTGTCAGCGTCACCTTTGCGGGCAACCGGGCCGAATGGGGCGGCGGCTTTGTCAATGGCTATGTCGGGCGCCCGCTGAGCAGCAGTCCGACCATCACCAATTCAATATTTGTGGGCAACCGGGCCAGCGGCCGGGGCGGCGCGCTCCACAACCGCTTCAAACCCCTGCGGGTGGTCAACAGCACCTTCACCGGCAATCTTTCCAACGGCACAGGCGCGGCCACCTCCAACCAGTACACGACGCTGACGCTTGTCAATTCAATCGTTTGGAACAACTACGCGTCCGGCTGGGGAAGCAGCCCCTTCTACGACGATTCGGCCAATACAGTTGTGGATCACAGCCTCTACGACGGCGTCTGCGACAACCTGCGCAACAATGTGACCTGCACCGACAGCGTGCAGTTCAGCGGCAGCAGTCTCTTGGCCGCAGCGGTGAACCCCTTCAGTGCGCCCGCGGTGGGCGGCGATCTGCGCCTGTTGCCCGGCAGCCCGGCTATCGACACCGCCGACACCAGCGCCGCGCCCAGCCACGACATTCAGGGCATCGCCCGGCCCATCAACGGCGTAGCGGATATGGGTGCGTATGAGTCCCAGGGCTTCCGCATCAGCTATGGCAGCGGCGGCGATCAGACGGCTATTATCGGCAATATTTTCGGCGAACCGTTGACCGCCACTGTGACCAGCGACGCGGGCGAGCCGGTGGGGCCGGGGGGCAGCGTTACCTTTGCCGGGCCGGGCAGCGGCGCAGATGTGCAGCCCAGCAGCCACAGCGCGTCCACCGACGCCGGGGGCGCAGCGGAGCTCTCCAGTGTCCGGGCCAATCTCATCACCGGCACATACGCTCTCACCGCCACCGGTCCGGGGATTGTGGATTGGGTTACATTTCCGTTGACCAACACCCGGGCCGATCTGCTGCTGGAAAAATATGTGACACCGACGGTGGCCGCGCCGGGCGAGACGATTACCTACACCCTCTTCTTCACCAACGAGGGCAGCGCCGAGGTATTTGGGGTGGTCATCACCGACTTTGTGCCTCTCAGCGTGACAGTGCAGAGCGTTGTGGTCAGCAGCGGTGTCATCACCCAGCAGGTGGGCAGCGATGTGGAAGCCAGCGTTGCTTCTCTGGCGGTAGGGGAAGGCGGCGGCGTGACTATCACCGCCCAGATCGCGGGGATAGCCCCGGCGGATCTGGTGATTGCCAATACCGCCGTCATCACCAGTGACTCTCTGGGCGGCAACAGCACCAACAGCCAAGCCTCGGCGGATGTAAAAATCCTGAATGTGGCTCCGCTGCTGGGCGATTTCTCCTTCAGCGTGGATGAGGACGGATTGGGGTTGACCGTCGGCACAGTCAGCGGCAGCGATGCCAACGCCGACGAATTGGAATATACGATCCTCAGCGGCAACAGCGGCGACGTCTTTGGTCTGGACAACGTGACCGGCGCGCTGACGGTCGCCGCGGCCCTGGACTACGAGAGCATCCCCCAATACGTCCTGACTGTGCAGGCCAGCGATGGCAGCCTGACCGGCACGGGGCTGGTGACAGTCACAGTCAATAATACGGACGCGGATTTGGCGGTAGAAAAGTCATTGCTTTCGGCAGTCTCCTATTTCAATCTCTATGAAGGCGAGAGTCTCCACGTCCCCGCGCCGGGATACGCGCTCACTTACACCCTCGCCTTTGCCAACAACGGGCGCGACCTGGCCTCGAATGTTCTGTTGACCGATGTGATCCCCGCGGGGCTGGCTGTGACTGGCTTCGACTGGTCTGCGGATGCGGGCGTCGCCATTACCCGCACAACCGGTATCACCTACGCCTGGGCCATCAGCGATCTGCCGGTGGGCGCGGGGGGTGTGATTACTGTCAGCGCCGTCGTCAGCCCGGAACTGCCTGTGACAACGCTTGCCAACAGCGCCGCTATCTCTTCTGTGGCCGACAGCGACGAGAGTGACAACAGTACAACGCTGGAAGCGAGCAGTTGTCTGTGGGCGATTACAGTTACCAGCGACGGAGACAGCGGCGCGGGCACATTGCGCCAGGCCATCGAGGACATCTGTCCTACTGGCGTCATTA
The DNA here is from genome assembly GCA_019637685.1 of Caldilineaceae bacterium. Lineage (GTDB taxonomy): Bacteria > Chloroflexota > Anaerolineae > Caldilineales > Caldilineaceae > JACQGT01. The sequence continues at coordinate 75,240 of JAHBVF010000002.1, forward strand.
CCTTCGCCGGGGATATGACGATTACACTGCTCACCTACCCCATGGGGGACGGTGAACTGGTGATCCTTAAGGGGATGACCATTGACGCCTCCGGCCACAGTGTGACCATCAGCGGTGGTGGCGAGAATATCGTCTTTATGGTGGATATCGACCCAGGCCAGGCGAATTCTCACCCAGTTACCCTTTCTCACCTGACCATTGCCGACGGTGTGGGATATGCCCGCGAAGTAGCCGGCGGCGTAAACAACTTGGGCGATCTCACCATCCGCAACAGCACAATTACCAACAACCGGGAAGGCGGCGTCAATAATGGGGGCAAGTTCCTCCTCGTCAACAGTCTGGTCTACAGCAATACGATGAGCGGTGGATCCGGGGCTGGCCTCTCCAACGGCTATAAGGCTACGGCGATTGTCGAGAACAGCACCATTTCCGGCAATCGGGCCACGGGCAGTGACTCGAAAGACACGGGCGGCGGCATTGGCAATTACTTCGGCGTCATTACGATTACCAACAGCACAATCGTTTCCAACACATCCATCTTCAATCCCGGCGGCGGCATCTTCAATGATTCGAACGGCGAAATCACCTTCAACCACACAATTGTTGCGGGCAATGTGGGCAACGGCACAGCCAGCGACTGTCTGAACAGCGCTGTGATGAACGACGGCGGCTACAATCTGGTGGGCAGCGGGACGGGCTGCCCGACGGATTCCGGCACGACGCTGACGGTCAGTCCGTCGAATGTTTTCACTGATGTGCTGGATTCGGCCCTGGCCGACAATGGAGGCGACACCCTCACCCACCGGCTGCTGCAGGACAGCCCGGCCCAGGACGCGGGCAACCCCGCGGGCTGCGGTGTGACGACAGACCAGCGGGGCGTCAGCCGTTTCCAGGGCACGGCCTGCGACATCGGCGCGTACGAGCTGGACCAGACGGACCTGACCCTCGCCAAGAGCGTCGTTCCGGCCACAGCCCTGCCCGGTGAATCGGTGGACTTTGTGCTGACCGTCGCCAACGCGGGCAGTGTGCTGGCCAGCGGTGTCACCCTCACCGACAGCCTGCCCGGGGGGTTGACTGTCACAGGGATTGTCAGCAGTGGGCTGGCCTTTGACCAGACGGACGACAGCCCGTTAACCTGGCAGATTGCCAGTCTACCGGGCAACACCAGCGGGACGCTGACCGTCACCGCGCAGATCGACGACGACGCCAGCCTCTTTGGGACGACACTTCTCAATACAGCAGGCGTCACGGTCAGCGGCGAACTGGACGGCTCGGACAATTTCGCCGCGGTCTCTCTGCCAGTCGGCACCAGCCCCAGTCTGACCCTGACAAAGAGCGTCCTGCCGGCTGGGCCGCTGGAACGGGGCGCAACTCTTACATACACACTCATCCTCAGCAACACCGGCCCCTCCGTGGCCCTGAACACCCGGCTCACCGACACCCTGCCCGCTGAACTCGACTTTGGTGGGTGGCTGGTGCAGCCCGGCGGCGCGGCAGTGAATAACGACGAAATCACCTGGACGGGAACAGCGCCCGCGGGCGGCGCGGTGACTATCACTTTCACCGCCCGTCACGTGGGAACCTACGGCGATACAATCATCAACCGCGCCCAATTCAGCCAGCGATCCGGCAGCGGCAGCGCCACCGCCACCAGCACCGTACTCGGCTCCCAGTTCTTCAACCTGCTTCTCATCCCTTCTGCTGACAGCGTAGACGAGGGCAGCAGCCTGGGCTACGAACTCTATCTGGCCAATCTGGGCGAGAGTACGGCCACCGGCGTCTCCCTCAGCGACGATTTCAGCGGTCTCCTGGCCGACAATTTAACCCTGGCTTCTGGCGAGCTACTTTACCTGACCGATGTCTACACCCCCGCGGATGGCCCCGCCGTGCTGACCAATACGGTCACTGTGGAGAGCAACGAACTGGGCGGGCTGGCGGAGCGCTTTGTCGTCACTGTCACAAATGTGCTGCCTACCCTCACTGTCAGTCCGGCCAGCGCCAGCCTGAACGAGGGCGAGAGCTTTACCCTTACCCTTGCCAGCGTCAGCGATCCGGGCGACGACACAATTGCAGGCTATACAATCGACTGGGGCGACGGGCTGACGACGACCCTCAACGGGCTGGGCAACGCGGCCCACACCTTTGCCGACAACGGCGTCTATACGGTTTCGGTGGATGCCACGGACGAGGACGGAACCCACAGCGGGCGAGCCTCCGTGCCGGTGACAGTAGCGAATCTGTTGCCCAGCGCGGACGCGGGCGGTCCATACGCGGTGGACGAAGGCGGCAGCGTTGGGCTGACGGGCAGCGGCGCGGATGTGGCCGCGGATCCCCTCACTTTCGCCTGGGATTTGGACGGCAACGGCTCTTTTGAGAGCAGCGGCCAGAATGTCACTTTTGACGCCAGCGCTATCGACGGGCCAGCCACAGTCACGGCTACCCTGCGCGTGGACGACGGTGACGGCGGGGTCGTCACCGACACGGCCACAGTCACAATCGCCAATCTGCCGCCGGTTGTCGTCACCGGCCCGGACCAGAACGCGGCTGTGGGCGAAACCGTTACTGTCACGGCGACGGTCAGCGACCCGGGCGGGGATGCCACCGCCGCGGCCCTCGACTGGGGCGACGGCATCACCGCCACACTGGGCGCGGGCAGCTCGTTGAGCGGCACTCACGCCTACCCGCTGGCGGGCAGCTATCCGGTGACAGTCACCGCCACCGACGACGACGGCGCGACGGCCACCGGGCTTCTGACAGTGACCGTCGGCGCACCGGCTCTCTCTTTGGCCAAAAGTGTGCAGCCGGGCGCGCCGCTGGAAAAGGGCGGTCTGCTCACATACACCCTCACGCTCTCCAACAGCGCGCCCTTTGCCGGGCTGAATGTGACGCTGACCGATACGCTGCCGGCTGTGCTGGACTTCGCCGGTTGGCTGGAACAGAACGGCGCGGTTGTGGGCAGCGGTGTGATCACCTGGACTGGGGATGTGGCTGCCAGCAGCCAAACTTCCGTCAGCTTCAGCGCCCGACACGTGGGCGGTTACAGCGACACAATCGTCAATCGTGCGGGGTTCAGCCACCTCTCCGCCAGCGGCAGCGCGGCTGTGACCAGCACAGTTCTCGGCCCGCCGGTGCTGGCGCTGGCCTACACCGCCAGCACAGAGACACCGGACGAGGGCGCGCCCTTCACACTGACCGTCACCGTCAGCAACACCGGCCAGAGTACGGCCAGCGGCGTCGTCATCAGCGACACCGAACAGGGCATTCACGCCAACGGCATCAGCCTGGCCGCGGGCGCGCAGGTGAGCTACCGCTATAGCGTGACCGCGGACGACGGACCGCAGACCGCAACCTACACGGCCACGCTTGGCAGCGACCAGACCGGAACGACGGAAAGTGTGCTGACGCTGGATGTGCAGAATGTGCCGCCCATCCTCGCGGCCAGCCAGAGCGCGATGAGCATCGACGAGGGCAGTGTTCTGACCGTCACACTGGACAGTATCAGCGATCCCGGCGACGATACGATTAGCGGCTATGTGCTGGCCTGGGGCGACGGAATTACGGAGACAGTCCCGGTCAGTGGCTCACTCTCCATCGGCGCGGGCCATGCCTTTACCCATACCTACGCCGACGGCACACAAATCTACACGCCCACACTGACTGTCAGCGACGAGGACGGGGCGCACCCGGTGGCGGTGGGCAGCGTGACCGTTCTGAATGTGGCCCCGGTCTTCACCCCGCTGGCCGACCAACGGATAAATCTGGACGATCTCTTCGAGTTTGACGCCTTCTACACCGACCCCGGCGCGGAGAGATTTCTGGCAACAGTGGCCTGGGGCGATGGCGAAACAGACACCACCAGCGCCTATTCGGGCACAATCAGCGCCAACTATACCTACACAGCCACAGGCAGCTATTCGGTGACAGTGATGCTGGACGACGGCGACGGCGGTATCGCGGCTGTCAGTTTTGTCCTGCGGGTGGTCGCACCGGAGTTGACTGTAAACCGGGGCTTTATGAATTTGGCCCGTTCCACACCCACGGCCCGGCCCGGCGAGGTGCTTATCTATACCATCCGCTATGGCAACAGTGGCGAGGCTACAGCCACCAATGTGCGCCTGGCCGATGTGATGCAGGACGAGGCCATTGCTGTGCTGGGCTACGCCAGCAGCGGGACGGCCATCAGTCAACTGGCGACCGACCCGACAGTCTGGCAGGTGGACGATCTGGCGCCGGGCGCGAGCGGTGTTATTACCGCGACGGTGCAGGTCTCACCCACCCTCAGCGCTGCCCGCCAGTCCACCAGCTACGCTTTTATCGTCTCTGCCGAGGACGAGGCCAATTCCACCTACGCCCAGCTTAATCTGACGCCGCCGTCAGTGAACTTTGCCCAGGCGCTCTACCCAGTGGGCGAAAGTGTGGGCGATGGACTGGTGACGGTTTCCCTGGACGCGGCCAACCCCCACGCGGATGTAACAGTACGGGTAACCAGCAGTGTCCCGGCCAGCGGGGCAGCCACCCCCGGCGCGGACTACACTGCCATCGACCAGACAGTAACAATTCCGGCAGGCCAGCAGACAGCAACCGTCGCTGTGCCCATTCTGGACGACGCCGAGGCCGAGAGCGACGAAAGTATTCTGCTCACCCTCTCTGATGCGGTGGGTGGACAGATCGGCGGTCAGAGCACAGCGACGCTGACAATCGCTGATGACACGCCCAATCTCTCCGTCACGGACACCAACGGGGTGGAAGGGAGCGGCCGCGTTACTTTTACCGTCACCCTCAGCGCCATCAATGAACTGGACACGTCCGTCGTCTACAGCACCACTTCAGGCACAGCTTTGGCCGGTGCAGACTTTGTGGCTGCCAGCAGTGTGCTAACGATTCCCGCGGGCAGCCGCACAGGAACCGTCGCTATCGCGCTGCTGGACGACAATCTGGACGAGAGTGACGAGACATTTGGCCTGCTGCTCACGCAGCCGGTGAATGGCGTGCTGGTCAATCCGTCTGCCACTGCCACAATTCTGGACGACGACAGCGCGGTTCTCGCCCTCTCCAAAGCGGTGGTGCCGACGGCTGGTCTGTTCCGGGGTGGGGTGCTGACCTATACGCTCGTTCTCTCCAATACTTCGGCTGTGGACGCGTTGACCGTTGCCCTGACCGATACGCTGCCCGCCAATCTGGTCTTTGGCGGTTGGCTGGAAAATGGCGCGGGCGCGCTCCAGGACGGCGGGCAGATCACCTGGACGGGTGCGCTCAGTGCCAGCACACAGCTGACGCTGACGTACACCGCCCTCCACACGGGTGGCTACGGGGAGACGATCAGCAACAGCGCCAGCTTTGGCCACCCCAGCGGCAGCGGCTCGGCCAGCGCCAGCGCCTGGGTGCTGCCGGGTCCGGGTCTGGCGATAGATTATTTTGCCAGCGACCCGGCCCCGCGGGAAGGCCAGTCCATCACCTATACAATTGTCGTCAGCAACACCGGCTCCAGCCAGGCCACAGGTGTCACCGTCGGCGATAGCCTGACCGGAACCCTTGCCAGCGATGTGTCCCTGACCCCCGGCCAGGCCATCAGCTATAGCTACGCCTACCGGGGCAGCGACGGGCCACTGGCAGCCACCCACACCGCCACGGCCAGCGGCGACGGACTCGGCCCCATCAGCCGGGAGGTGACAGTGCAGTGGGCCAATGTGCCGCCCACACTGACGCTCTCCGGTCCCGCGGCGGTGGCGGAAGGGCGGGCCTATTCCCTGACCCTCGGCCCGGTGACAGATCCCGGCGACGACGCGGTGACTGCCTATGCCATCGACTGGGGCGACGGGCTGCGTACAACCGTTGGCGCGAGCGGGGAGACCACCTATCCCATCACCCACACCTATGCGGATGGACCCGCGACGTACACAGTGACGGTCGAATTGACCGATGAGGACGGGGTGTATCCGGATGCCGGGAGACTGGGGATCAGTGTGGAAAATGTGCCGCCGACGGCGCTGGCCGGCGGGCCGTACGCGGTGGATGAGGGGGGAAGCGTCTCTCTTGCTGGCGGGGGATCGGATGTGGCCGCGGATTCGCTTACCTTCGCCTGGGATTTGGACGGGGACAATACTTTTGAGAGCAGCGGTCAAACCCCGATTTTCGACGCCGCGGCCATCGACGGACCGGCCACCCTCACTGTCACTTTGCAGGTCAGCGACGAGGACGGGGGCGTGACCACCGACAGCGCCACCGTCACAGTGGCCAATCTGCCGCCGGTGGTGGACGCGGGTCCGGACCTGAGTGCCGACGCAGGCTTGCCCATCACACTGACGGCTACTGTCAGCGATTTTGCCGGGGATACCCACACCGGTCTGGTGGATTGGGGCGATGGCAGCAGCCAGCCGGTCAGCGTCACCCACGGGCTGACTGCCAGCCACAGCTACGCGGCCGCGGGCGTCTACACCGCCACAGTCAGCGCCACCGACGACGACGGCGCAACCGGGAGCGACACCGCCCAAATCGTCGTCGATCTGCCTGTGCTCCATCTGATCTATTCGGTCAGCGATGCCAGCCCGGAAGAAGGCAGCACCATAACGTATACGGTTGCGGTAAGCAACACCGGGGCCAGTCCAGCTACTCATCTTTCCATCAGCAACTCCCTGGCCGGTCTGATTACAGACAGCATCTCGCTGGCCGCGGGCGAGGGGTTTGTGTACCACTTCGGCCAGACGGTTGAGGACGGGCCGCTGCTCATCACCAGCACAACGGCTATCAGCAGCGCACAGGGCGGGCCGATTGTCAAAGCACTGGTGGTGCAATGGCAGAATCTGCCGCCCCTGGCCGGTGACGACACAGCCACCACAGCGGAGGACACGCCTCTTCTGCTCGACCTGCTCGCCAACGATTGGGACGTGCCGGGCGATCCCCTGGCTGTGGCCGGGGTGGGTACGCCCATCAGCGGCACGCTGCTGTGGGAGAGCGGCCTGCTCACCTATACGCCCGCGCTGGACTTCTTTGGGACGGATGTCTTTACCTATACAGTGGCGGACGACGACGGCGGCGCGGCCACCGGAACGGTGACAGTGACAGTGACGCCGGTCAACGATGCGCCTGTCTTGGCTGTTGTGCCAGATCAGGTGAGCCAGGAAGGCTTCCCCGCGTCCCTCTCTTTGCAGGGAACCGATGTGGACGGGCCGGGCCTGGCCTATGGCGCGGTTGGCTTGCCGCCGGGGCTGAGCGTTGCCAGCGACACGGGCGTCATCGGCGGGGTGCTCCCCGCGGGCAGCGCGGGCGTCTATACAGTGACGGCCTCGGTCAGCGATGGCGAATTTGCCGACAGCCAGGAGTTCGTCTGGCAGGTCACACCGGTCAAACCGCTCTATCTGCCTTTGGTCTCCGCCTGGACGCCACCGCCCCCACCGCCCCCACCGCCGTCTCTCTATATGCCGCTGGTCTATGGCAAGGCGATTCTTTACAGCGATCTACAGGTGGAGGCAGTCTATATGGAAAACAGTGTGCTGCGGTTGGCTATCATCAACAACAGTGGCCGCCCTGTCACCGAGGAATTCTGGGTTGATCTCTATGTGAATCCCTCGCGTCCGCCCGCGGCAGTCAACGAAATTTGGCCCCTGCTGGGCACGGAAGGCGCGGCCTGGGGCGTGTCGGGGTCTGCCTTGCCGATTCCGCCTGGTGGACGGCTGGTGCTGACGTTGGGCGACATCTATTACAGTGCGGGGCACAGCTCACTTTCCGCGCCGCTGGGGCCGGGAACGGTGCTCTACGCGCAGGTGGATTCGTACAACGCTACCACCGATTACGGAGCGGTTCTGGAAAGCCACGAAGTGAGCGGCTCTTTCTACAACAATATCTTTGGCCCGCTGCTGCTGACCGAAGAAGTCACACAGGTTACGCGCGACGAGAGCGGATTCCGCCCCCAGGGCCGGAGCCTGCCTGCGCGGCCGGAGATAGAACGGTAGCTTCGTAATCGGTAATTCACCCTTCGCAATTTCCCCAATCCCTTCCCCCTCCGCTACAATAGATCAAATGGGGGGGGATGTGTCCCGGTGGACGCCCTGGTCTTCAAAATCAGTGGCAGGTAGCGCAGAGCTGGCTGCGGTGGGTTCGACTCCCACGCCTTCCCGCTTGTAAACGGCAAAAGGCAAAAAGGAAAGGCAAAAGGAGCGGGTTGCGAGTTGTGGATTGCAAAAATCAACACCCGCCCCTCGCAATTCGCCCCTCGCAACTCTATGGAAATCAACTTTTTCGACAACAGCGCCACCCTGCGCTTTGAACATATCCTCATCTATCCCTACCCGGACCTGCACCGGCTGTGGGTGCGTATCTGGCTGCCCGCGTTGATGGATGGCAGTGCGCCCAATGTGGAGCTGCGGCTGCTCAATCCGGATGGCAGCGAGAACAACAGTCTCGTCCTCTTGGCCCAGACCGATACGAAGCTCAACAATACGTTCCATCTGAAAGACCCCATCCCCGGCGCGTCTTATCGGATTGTCGCGGAGTTGTCCGTGGGCTTCAATGAAGACGCCCGCATTGTGGACCGCCAGGAGTTCGATCTGGTGCTGGAATTCCGCGATCCCGAATCGGGGCAGCCGGGCTTTGGCGTTGGCCTGGACGAATGGTTTGGCAGTGAAAACGGGGACGGGGAACGCGCGTGAGTTCCTGCCCCCTGTGTGGCGGCGTTGTCCATCCTGAATTGTTGGAAAGGACCACCGATCCAATCCCGCCGGTGCGCGCGCTCATCCAACAGGAATATCCAGGCTGGCAGCCGACTGATGGCTTGTGCCCGTCCTGTGCCACGGCCTACAGTCACCGCCACACCCACACCCGCTCTACCCGTCCACTCAACACCCAGACCTTCCCCAGCACAACCTTTCCCTACTATCACCCACAGGAATACGGCTTGCTGGGGCTTACCCAACGCCTGCCCCATCACCCCGGCTACACCGGCAAAGGGGTGACAATCGCCTTTTTGGACAGCGGCTATTACCCCCACCCGGATTTGGGCGAGACAGTCGATCCCAGCCTGGACATTGCCGCCCTTGACACGGACGTGGCCCGCGTCCGCATGGCTCTGGAAGATCGACCCAACCGCATCCGCCAATACGTCAATCTGATCAAAGGCCACGAGGGCCTGGGGGTAGACGCGGCCAGCCTGTGGAGCGACGCGGGCAACTCCTGGCACGGGCAGATGACGACTGTCATCGCGGCGGGCAACGGCCAGTTGAGCAATGGATTGAACCGGGGCTATGCCTCTCAGGCCGGGCTGCTCCCCATCAAAGTCGGGCGGCCCAACGGCAGCATCCCGGAGGAGGATATTCTGGGCGGGCTGGGCTGGCTGCTGCGGGATGACAATTGGCAGCGCTACGGCGTGCGGGTGGTCAATGTGAGTGTGGGCGGCGATTTCCCCCAGCCCTGGTGGGAAAATCCACTCTGTCTGGCGGTGGAGGAACTGACCCGGCGCGGGGTGCTGGTGGTGGTGGCCGCGGGCAATTCGGGCCAAGAGCGACTGCTGGCCCCGGCCCCGGCCCCCTCTGCGCTGACTGTCGGCGGGATCGACGACGCCAATCGGCGCTGGCGGGCGGACCGCCCCGGCGAGGTGGAACAGTTGCGTCTCTATCGCCACAGTTGGGGCCTGGCCCAGGTGGATGCCCGGCTGATCCAAAAGCCCGAAATTGTGGCTCCGGCGGTTTGGCTGGCCGGGCCGATTCTGCCGGTCAGCCCTCTCTTCCGGGAGTTGTGGGTGCTGGGCCGGGCCTGGGAAGCGCTGCAAAACCGCGACAGCGACGCGGCCCGCCACATCCTGGACGAGTGGGATTCCCTGGTGAAGTTGACGCCGGCCATGCGCACGGCCAGCGACGAGGCCGTGCGTGAGGCGCTGCGCCTGCGGATGAATCCCCACAAATGGGTACACCGCCACGCCCAACACGTGGATGGCACGAGTGTGGCCGCGCCGCTGGTGGCAGCGACTGCCGTCCAAATGTTGGAAGCCAACCCCAAACTAACGCCGGCACAGCTCAAACAGTTGCTGGTGGAAAGCGCCCTGCCACTGCGTCATCTGCCCGAAGCGCAGAGAGGCAGGGGGCTTTTGCAGCCGGGACGAGCCGTGGCGCTGGCCTTGCGCCGTCACGGCGGTCGCCTGGCTGGCCTGCCCATCAGTGGCACTGTGATTTCCCCCGATAGTTTGCGCAAATTGGGAATTCCGGTTAGAGTAGCGGGAGACTCCCCAGCGCGTGCCGGTGTCTCCATCGGCGAAGTGGATAGACTCGTATATGTAGGAACTTATGCACCTCAGGCCCGATCGGTCAGTCTGGTCGGTTCGTTTAACCGTTGGCTGCCAGGGCGTCTGCCTCTGGAGCAGACGGAAAAAGGGTGGTGGCACGGGGTCTTTCGCTTTCCGCCTGGAGAGCATCTCTACCGATTTTGGGTGGTGGATGGGGAAACGGGGGCAGGCGATTGGGTGGTGGATGGCGAAAATCCCGTGCGGGCGGAGAGCGGCTTTGGTACAGGGCACAGTGTCGTAACTCCTGCATAATCCAAAAATCTGCCACCGACGCACAGCGTCCGGCAAAGCCAGAGAAGAAACCGATCAGTGATTTACCTTCCGTTCCGGAACGTCCAAGTTAGGGTCAAAAATCGATGAACAGAGAATATCACAGTTGGTACAGCCCCCGGCTGAACCGGGAAATGGAATTGCTGGTCTTCGGCCACAGCGGCGCGCGGGTGATTGTTTTCCCCACCAGCCAGGGCCGCTACTACGAATTTGAGGATCGGGGAATGGTGGGCGCGCTGCAAAAGCATGTGGACGAGGGCTGGCTACAGATTTTCTGTGTGGACAGTGTGGACGCGGAGAGTTTCTATTGCAGTTGGGCGCACCCATCCGGGCGCATCACCCGCCATCTGCAATACGAAGAGTACGTTATCAACGAAGTACTGCCCCTGACCCGGCAAATGAATGGGAATCCCTTTTTGATCTCATTGGGGGCCAGTTTCGGTGCCTATCACGCGCTCAACATTGCCTTCCGCCATCCCCATCTCTTTGGCCGGGTGCTGGCCATGAGCGGCAAGTACGATATGACCAGCTTTTTTGATGGCTACTACGACGAGAATATCTATTACAACACCCCGATGCACTACATCCCGAATCTTTCCGACCCCGGCCACATCGCCCAACTCCAGCGGCTGGACATTATTCTGGCCCTGGGCCGGGAAGACCCCAATATTGAGGAGAACCGGCGGCTGAGTGGCCTGCTCTGGGAGAAGGGCATCGGCAACGCGCTGCGGGAATGGGAGGGCTGGTCCCACGACTGGCCCTATTGGCGGCAGATGGTGCAGATGTATATTGGCGGGGCGTAGAACGTATTGCGTGCGGCTTGCTGTGCAGGCAGTGAAGCGGCGGGCATGGGGGAGATGTGGGGAAGTGGAACGTGATGCGTGAGATGTGAGAGCGGACGATCCACTCTGTCGTACTAGCGCTACAACTGTTGTCCGGCGGCGGAATCTTCGCTACGGCTCACGCAGCACGCAGTCATTCTAAAGGAGCAATTGTCCAATGAGCAATCCCAAAAAGATCGGTCTGGTGGTGGGTCGGGAGTGGAGTTGGCCCCCGGCTTTTATTGAAGAAGTGAACAAGCGAGGCGCGGGTGTCATCGCCGAGTATGTGAAATTGGGCGGCACGCGGGCCAATGAAGCCTGCGACTACGCGGTGATTATCGACCGCATCAGCCACGAGATTCCCTACTACCGCACCTATCTCAAGAACGCGATGCTCCAGGGCGCGTATCTGATCAATAACCCCTTTTGGTGGAGCGCGGACGACAAATTCTTTGGCACATCCCTGGCCGACAAGTTGGGTGTGGCCATCCCCAAAACATTGGCCCTGCCTTCCCACAGCTACGTGGAAGGGGTGATCAGCGAGAGCCTGCGCAACCTGACCTATCCAATGGACTGGCAGGGTATCACCGATTACATCGGCATGCCCGCTATTCTGAAGGATGCCTGGGGCGGCGGCTGGAAGCACGTCTACGTTGTCCATTCCCAAGAGGAGCTGATCCAGCACTATAACCAGACCGGCACGCTCTGTATGATGCTCCAGGAATTTATCGACTGGGACAAATTTGTGCGCTGTGTCTGCATCGGCCAGGAGAACATCCAGCCCATCCAGTACGATCCCGGCGAGCGCAAATATCACGTGAACGACGACTATCTCTCGCCGGAACTGCGTGCGCGTATCATCCAGGACGCGCGCACGCTGAATCGGGCGCTGGGCTACGATATGAACAGCATCGAATTTGCGGTGCGCGACGGCATCCCCTACGCCATCGATTTCACCAACCCCGCGCCGGATATGGACATCAACAGCCTGACGCCCCACTACTTTCACTGGGTGGTGAATGCTATGGCCGATCTGGCAATTGACCGGGCCATCAATCCGCCGCCGCAGAAAGAGCGCATGGGCTGGGCTGATTTTATCTAACAACAAAGGCAAAAGGGGCGGGGCGTAGTTGGATATCCGTCCGGATCGCGCTCCGCACAGCCTGAGTTCGGGATAAGAAAGAAGGGCGCGAAGCACGCTCATTGGGCTGTTCGCGACCGCCAAAGTTTGTCTTTCCCGCTCCTTTTGGACATTCAAGAATTGATCGGGCAATAGCGCACCTGCTATCTGCTATTCTCCCACCTGCGAGGAGTACCGTGACTGACACATCGACAATCCTATCCACTCTGGAACGGGGCGGCGTTGTCCCCGTTGTCCGCCTGCCCAGCCTGGAACAGGCCGTGCCGCTGGTGCGCGCGCTTCTGGCGGGGGGCATCACCGCCATCGAACCCACAATGACTTCCCCCGGCGCGCTGGATGTGTTGCCGATCCTCCTGGCCGAGATTCCCGCCTTTGGCGCGGGTGAAGCTGTGCTGGGGATGGGCAGTGTGACCAGCCCGGAGCAGGCCGCGGCAGCCATAGTCGCGGGCGCACACTTTATCGTCTCGCCGGCGCTAGACCTGCCCACCGTAGCCCACTGTGTGGCCCAGGGCGTGCCGGTCATGCCTGGCGCGCTCACCCCTTCGGAAATCCAGACCGCTTGGAAAGCGGGCGCGTCGGTGGTAAAAGTCTTTCCGGCCCGGGTCTTCGGCCCTGGCTATTTCAAAGATGTGCTGGCCCCGCTGCCCCATCTGCGTCTGATGCCCACCGGCGGCGTCGACCTCTCGAATGCGGCTGATTTTGTGCGGGCGGGCGCGGTGGCCGTGGGTGTGGGCAGCGCACTGGTGGATAAAACACTCATAGACACGGGAAATTGGGATGAAATCACCCGACGGGCTGCGGAATATGTGCAGACCGTACACAAAGCACGAGGAAACTAATGGCTGGCTACGACGTAATTACTCTGGGCGAAACAATGCTGCGCTTTACGCCACCCGGCGTCCAGCGTATCGAGCAGGCCCCCTATTTTGAGTTGGAAGTGGGTGGAACCGAATCCAACACATCCGTTGGCCTGGCCCGGCTGGGGCTGAATGTGGCCTGGCTTTCCCGCCTGCCCGCCAACCCGCTGGGCAGACACATTGCCCGCACACTGGCCGGCCAGGGCGTAGACACATCTCACATTGTCTGGTCGGCAACGGATCGGCTGGGACTCTATTTCATTGAATTTGGCGATGGGCCGCGCCCCACACAGGTGACTTATGACCGGGCGGATTCGGCCATGAGCCGGATGCAGCCGGACGAACTGCCCGCCGAACTGTTCGAGTCGGGCCGGGCGCGCCACCTGCACCTGACCGGTATTACCGTTGCCATCAGCGAAAGCGCGGCCGCCACCGCGCGGCGGGCCGTGAAACTGACAAAAGCAGCCGGGATGACATTCAGCTTCGATGTAAACTATCGGGCCAAACTCTGGTCGCCGGAAGAAGCCCGGGCGGGCTGCCACGAATTCGCCGCGGCCGCGGACATCTTCTTTACGCCTATCCGGGATGCCGAGTCCATCTACGGCGTCCCCGGCGATCCGGAGAGTGCCCTGGCCCAGTTGCAGGCGGACTATCCCCAGGCGACGATTGTGTTGACGCTGGGGGCAGAGGGAGCCATCGGCGCGCGGCCAGGGCACGCAGCCATCAGCCAATCGGTCTTTCCCGCGGGTACAGTCGGCCGCATCGGGGGCGGGGATGCCTTCACCGCGGGCGTGCTCTACGGCTATCTCAGCGATACAGACGCAGAGAGTCGGCTTGCCACAGCCCTGCGCTGGGGCGCGGCCGCGGCTGCCTTCAAATATACCATTCCCGGTGATATGCCCCTTTTTGAAAAGGAAGAGGTGGAGGCCCTGCTGCACAGCGGCAGCCAGGCCCCACAAGTGAGGAGATAGACGGGTTGCGAGTTGCGAATTGCGAGTCAATGTACATGCCCGGTGGGGCACAACCAGCAATGAGAATAGAGACGCAGATTTACGCAGAAGACACAGATTGCGCAGATTCAATCCGTGTTTATCCGCGTTCATCCGTGGCTATTTTCAGGTTAGGCGGTGCTTCCGAACGCAATTCGCAACTCGCAGCCCGCAACCCGTATGTCTGACGAAACCCACTACCAAGTCCTTGGCATTCACCGCCGCGCGCCCATCGAAGTGATCGATGCGGCCTATCAGCGGCTGCAACGGGTACACCAGGGCGAATATATGCCTGTGCTGCCGGGGGTAGAAGTGGAGGAGACGCCCGCCCAGGCGCGATGGCGGCGTATCCAACTGGCCTACGACATTCTGAGCAGCCCGATCCATCGCCCCATCTACGACGACAAATTGTGGGAGCAGGCCCGCCGCGCAGGACCACCCAAGAAGAAGCCCGACCCCAAGAATGTGCTTGCACCCAGCGGCGCCTGGCTTTCATCCCAAAAGCGGGCAGATGGCTATCTCTTTTTTCGGGTGGGCTGGTGCGCGGATTTTGGCGAAACCCAAAGCGCATTGGAGGAAGCTATTCCCGCGTCGGATCGGCTCTATAGCCCGGAGACCGGCCAGTGGCGGGTTGTGGACGGCTATGACGATGTGCTGGACGAACTCTTCGACAACTTCGAGCGGGCGGATCAGCCAGCGCCCCAGGAACCCTATCGCCCCATCTACCAGCGCCCGGACTTTACCCCGACCATTCGCCGCACCTGGCAGCCCTGGACCGGTTGGCCGCTGGTTGTGATTGTGGGGCTGGTTGTGGCTATCGGCGCAACTCTCTTCTTTCCCGCCAACCGCCAGGCCGAGATTGCCGCCCAGGCCACGGCCACAGCCGTGGTGGCGGCCAACGCGGCCCGCTCTTTTGTCAATCAGGGGCCGACGCCCACGCTCACGCCTGTGCCCGTAATTGTGAAGCCAGCCGTCCTTGCCTATGGCTCTGTCAACCTGCGCAGCGGACCGGGAACCGACTTCCCTTCTCTCGCCCTGCTGGACAACCAGCGGGAATATCTGCTGATCGGGCGTACTATCGACAATAGCTGGTTGGTCATTTCGGACGGCGAGCAGACCGGCTGGGTTGCGGCCCTGACACTCACCCCGGTGGACAATCTGACCGATCTGCCCCTTTTCCAGGCCGACGACGAACTGCCGGATTTTGTGCCCACCCCCACCCCCACGCCCGAAGCCGAAGGACTGGAGTGATCCAGCCGCGCTGGCAGCCTATACCACCACCTCCATAAAGCGTGGCCCCGCCTCTGCGATCCCCTCGCGCAAGGCGGCCACGTACTCTTCGGCTGTTGCCACCCGGCGGGCAGGCACGCCCATCCCTTGCGCCAACTGCACCCAATCGATGGCTGGATTGTCCAACGAAAGCATCGCCCCTGCCTTGGGTCCCTTTCTGTCCGGGGCCAGATTGCGCAGTTCCCCCTGCAAAATCGCGTAGGAGCGGTTGGCAAAGAGAATTGTTGTCACATTCAACTGCTCTCTGGCCTGTGTCCACAGAGCCTGCAATGTGTACATAGCCGAGCCGTCGGACTCCATGGCAAAGACCCGCCGATCTGGGCAGGCCACTGCCGCGCCCGTGGCCGCGGGCAGCCCCTGGCCGATGGAGCCGCCGGTGATGTGCATCCAGTCGTGGCGCGGCGCGGCGGACATCCAGTGGTGCGCGCTGCGCCCAGAGGTGACGGATTCGTCGGAAACAATCGCGCCTTCGGGCAGGAGCGCGGCCAGCCCCGCCCAGACTTTTTCCACACTGATGGGGCCTGTGGGCAGCGCGGGCGGGGAGAGTTCGTGGACAGCGTGCAGCCGATCCGGCGCGTCTACTTCGTCGGCCAGGGCAGCCAGTGCGGCCAGGCAATCGCTGTGCAGACCGGCCAATTCGTGCATTTGGCAGTCCGGCGGGGCCAGCAGACTGGGCTTGCCCGGATAGGCGAAGAAGGCCACTGGTGGATGCGCGCCCACCAGAATCATCTGTTCCACACCGGCCAGCATCGCCACCGCCTGATCCACCGGATAGGGGATGCGATCCACCACTGGCAGCCCCGCGCCCCGGGTCACCCGCCGCCCGGAACGCGCGCCGATGAGTTGCGCGCCGGTGGCCGCGGCAATGCGGCTGGCCATGCGCTGGGAAGCCTCGTCCATCACTGTTTCGCCCAGCACCAGGGCTGTCTTGCGCCCGTTGTGGAGCAACGCCGCGGCGGCTGTCACCCGCTCTGGCTCTATGGCGGCGGGCCGGAGCAACGGCGGAAGTTCGGCCACCACACCGCCCGCTTCCCAGGCCGCGTCGCCGGGCAGAATGAGTGTGGCGACCTGCCCCGCGCCGGTGCGGGCCGCGGCTATTGCCGCCGCGCCGTCTGCCCCCACACTGGCCGCGCTGGACGCGGTGCGCACCCAGCCGGAAACAGTCCAGGCCAGGGCATCGATGTCCGCGGTTAGGGGCGCGTTGTGCTGGATGTGCCAGGACGCGTGCTCGCCCACAATATTGACCAGCGGTGTGTGGGCTTTGTGCGCGTTGTGCAGATTGGCGATGCCGTTGCCCAGCCCAGGCCCCAGATGAAGGAGCGTAGCCGCGGGCCTGCCCGCCATCCGCCCGTAGCCGTCCGCCGCGCCCGTCGCCACCCCTTCAAAAAGGCAGAGGACCCCCCGCATCCGGGGCACACTGTCCAGCGCGGCCACAAAGTGCATTTCCGATGTGCCGGGGTTCATAAAACAGACATCCACCCCACCGTTGACGAGGGTGTGTACGAGACTCTCCGCGCCGTTCATAGGCTTGCCTTTCGTAAAATGACCGGATGACAAGATGACCGGATGACAAGATGCAGGGGTGACAAGTCGATCCCCCTGTCATCTTGTCACCTTGTCATCTTCACTTCCAGCCTGCGTCCAGGGTGTGCAAGGCCAATATCGCGTATTCAATATGCGCCGCGCCGCTCTCTTCCAGCCGTTCAGCACATTCGGCCAGGATTACCTGTGCTGTGGGATCGAAACGATCCCACGGCATCTCTCGAATCAACCGGCCCAGCGAGCGGGAGCCACTTTCCATATCGCCGTGACCCAACACAGCCGTCCCCTCATCCAGCAGCGAGCGCAGGCTTGCACCCTCTTCGCTCTTGCGATCCAGCCTCCGCTTCAAGGCCTGCACAGCCTGGGCGAGGGTCGTGCCTGGGTCAGAGCGTACGTTGCGGGCCAGTTGCACAAAATTGTATTCGTTGCCCACCAGCCGCCCTATGGACAGGGCCAGTTCCAGCCGCGCGCCTGGGTTATCTGTATCGTGCAGGAGCGCGAGCAGCGTACCCGCGGATTCGCTGGCGCCTAGCTGGCCCAAGGCCGACGCATAGGCCATCTGCAAACCGGGGTTTTCTTCCAGCCGCAGCCGTTCGCTGAGCAGAGGGGCGATGTCCGGATTGCCCAAAGCCCCCAGCGCGCGCACGCTGTGGGCCTGGATGGAACGGAAGTCTGAGTCCAACCCGCGCAGGAGCGCGTCGTGGGCCGCGGGATCGCCGATGCGTCCCAGCGCCCAGGCAGCCACCACCGAAAGGGCCAACTCGCTGCCGTGCAGAATTTCGATGAGCGCATCCGTCAGGCGGGGGTCCGCGGGCATGCGCGAGATGGCGATTACGGCTTCAAAACGCACGTTGAAACGGGGGTCTTGCAGCGCTTCCAGCAGTTCGTCCACGGCCAGCAGGCTGCGGGTCTGGCCCAGCCGCTCGGTGACCAGCAGCGTGGATTGCTCGTCCTTGGCCAGGTGATAACGGACAAGGGATGACATGGCCAGGAAGGGATTGCCGCGCAGGAAGATGCCCACAAACTCACCCATCCCCAGACTTTCAGTCAGATGGATGGCCCGCATAATCAGCAGACTGACCAGCGGCAGGATCAGTGCCAGACCAAAGAGGGGAATGTAGGGGTTGAGGGTGACAAAGAAAAACTGACCGCTGACCCCCTGGGAAGCTTGCAGCAGTTGGCCGCCGACCAGTTGGCTGATCCCCCCGGCGATCCCCGTCCAGGCGGTGTAGAGGGCCATATAATCCGAGCGTTTGGCATTGGGCACAATACTGACGTAGAGCATGCGGGCCGAGCCGATGCCCCAGCCCATATCCGCCAGCCCCTGAAAGAGTGCGATGCCCAGGGCCACATAGAGGCTGATGGGAGAATTTTTGGGCATAAACATCCACAGCACGGGCAGGGACATCCGCAGCAGCAGCCCCCAAAGCATCACTGGTTTGCTGCCGTAGCGGTCCGCGGCCCAGCCCCACAGGAAGCTGGTGGCCAGCCCGCCTGCCAGCGTCCCAATTTGGAGCAGGACGATATTGCCGGAGGATAGCCCCACCTGCTCCCGCATATACAGCGGCAGAAACGAGCCAAGGGGAACAGTCGCCAGGGTCAGCAGGGCCACGCCCACCAGATAGCGCATATAATTGCCATCGCGCAGGGCCGCGCCCAAATCCCGTTTTTTCCTGTTCGCGGCCTGGCTGGGAACAGGCGCGCCCCCAGGAATGAAGGAGGCCAGCCAGGTGGAGATAAAACCGCCCAGAATGCCCACACTGATCAGAATCACAAAACCGGGCAGGCCAACCACCCGCCCCAACACAAAGCCGCCCAGGGAGACCGCGGCAAAGCCGATGGCCGATGTGAACATATTGCTGGTGGCCGTATATTTGCCCCGCATTGTATCGGGCACATATTCCTGCACCCAGGGCATATTGGCGGTCATCCCAATCGAGCGCACAAGGGAAAAGGCAGCTACGGTGAAGGAGATAAAGATGAGGGTAATTTCTAGCCCATAGGTGGCAGCCACCCAGGGCGTCAGCAGCATAAATGTGGCGATGGCCGTGCGCCCGGCCCACGCAGTGACATACGTGCGCTTGTAGCCAAAGCGGGCCACCGCCGGCGCGATAAAAATGGAGATCAGCCCGGTGAACGGGAGAAGGGAAAGGAGAAAGCCGATCTGTCCTTTGCTCAGCCCCAGCTCGTTGAGAAAAAGGACGAAGATTGAGCCAAAGAATGTGTATTGGACAAAGACGGTATTGGCCGCGTTGGAAGCAATGGACCAGCGCAGTCCACGCAGTTTTTCGATGGTTGTCGGTTCGGCGGGCGATGAATCATCCGTCTGTTCAGTATCAGTTGTGGCAGAAGCCATAACGTACATCCTCTGGTGGTTGGGTGATATGTGCGAAAAAGCTGTCCACACAGGATAGCACGGGGCGGAAGGGAGGACAAAGAGATGTTCTCTGGGAAAAGGGTTCCTTGCACTTCTTCCTGCGCAAGCGTACAATGGGAAAGTTTATATCTACTTTCATTTTCCTTTTCATCTCTTCAAAAGGGTGTTGGCGATGCTCGGCGAATGGCTTGAAATGATGCGCGATGAATTTGCGCACTACAATCTCAGTAAATTTCAGCAGGACCTCTTGGCCGGTCTGACAGTGGCCGCGGTGGCCCTGCCTCTGGCCCTGGCCTTCGGTGTGGCGTCCGGCGCGGACGCGGCCGCGGGGCTGGTGACGGCCATTCTGGCTGGTATTCTCATCGGCGGGCTGGGCGGCGCACCCTTCCAGATTTCCGGACCGACGGGCGCGATGTCCGCGGTGCTGATTGTGCTGGCCGCTCGCTATGGGCTGGAAGGCGTGTGGCTGGCCGGCGCGCTGGCGGGACTGATTATTCTGGTCACAGGCGCGCTGCGTCTGGGGCGCATCGTCTCGCTGATCCCCACGCCGGTCATCTCTGGCTTCACCAGCGGCATCGCGCTGATCATTGCCCTGGGCCAGATCGACAACTTTCTGGGCATCAAAACCCCGGCCGCGGAACGCATTACAGAGAAGCTCGCCTACTATTTTGAGCACGGCATCACGCCCAACTGGGGCGCGATAGGATTGGCAATTGCCGTGGTGCTGGTGATGCTTTATTGGCCCCGTCTGTCCCAGGGCAGCCACATCCCCGGCTCGCTGATGGGTATTATCGTCGCCACTGTCCTCTCCCTGCTGCCGGGGATCGACGTGCCCACCATCGGCGCCATCCCCCGCACAATTCTGCTGGAACACCGGCTGAGCCTCAGCGCTATCCCCTGGGAAAATCTGGACAATCTGGTGGTCCCGGCCTTTTCCATCGCAGCGCTGGGCGCGATTGAGAGTCTGCTCTGCGCGGCGGTGGGCGGCAATATGACCCAAATTCGTCCCCATAACAATATTGAACTGGTGGCCCAAGGGCTGGGCAATATTATCATTCCGTTTTTTGGCGGCGTGCCCGCCACCGCGGCCATTGCCCGGAGCAGCGTCGCCATCAAAAGCGGCAATGTCACCCGGCTCACATCTATCATCCACAGCATTGCCCTGCTGGCGGTTGTCTTTGCCCTGGCCCCGCTGATCGGGCGGGTGCCCCTCTCTGCCTTGGCCGGTGTGCTGATGGTGACAGCCTGGCGTATGAACGAATGGCGTGCCATTCGCTTCTTCTTTGGCAAACGGCTGAAACACGCAATGATTGCCTTCGCGGTCACGTTGGCCGCCACAGTGTTCCTCGATCTGACCCAGGCAATCCTTATCGGCTTTGCCATCAGCAGCCTGATTTTTATGGGGCAGATGAGTGAATTGCAGATCACCCGGCGGCCTGTGGACGGGAAACAGATGGCCGAGGCGGGTCTCGGTGAAAACCACTATCACCGTAATGCAGCGGTCTACTATCTGAGTGGGCCGCTCTTTTTTGCCGCGGTGCGCCGCCTGCACGAAGCAGTGGAAAAGCACGACACTGCCGACGCACGGATTATTTTTTCCATGCGGGGTGTGCCGCTCATCGACGCCACAGGCATCGAAGTGCTGCGGGAAATTTTCCATCGCCAGCACATGGGCGGGGGCGATCTGCTCTTGGCTGGGGTGGACAGCCGGGTGGAGAAGCTTCTGCAGCGCAGCGGTTTTCTGGATGAGTTTGGCTCCCAGCGCATTTTCTGGGGAACCGACGAGGCAATTGTCTCGCTGGGGGCCGATGCCCCCCACCCGTCTCTGGCGTTGGAGGACCTGACCGGTGACGCTCACCACGACGCCCAGGCCAGTCTGGTCTTTTCTCCCCACGCGGAGCGGGCAGAGAAAGCTGAGACGGATTTCTAAGTACACTGGAAACAAAGCTATTCGACTACAGAAGTTCGACTTTTCTGAAAAGTCGAACTTCTGTAGTCGAATAGCTTTGTTGACGCTGCACTAAGTACACTGTCAACAAAGTAATTTGGGATTTCTGGTAGGTGCGATTTTGAACTGCACAGGCAGCCGAAGGGGTATTCATCTCTTGCGCAGCTACAAGCAGCGCCTACGGTAAGATAAAAACTTAATTTACAGCGTACTAAGCGGACGGTAGACGGCTGATCGCAGCCAACTGTCTACTGTCCGCCGTCTACTGCAAATGGGGCATCACGGCCGCGGCAAAGAGCCAGGTGCCTTCGGGCCGGGGCGCGTCCAGCAGATTGACGACCAATCGGTGGCCGCCCTGGGCAATGGCTTCCCGCAGCTTTTCCGTCACCTGTTCTGGTGTGCCGACGATTGTATTGTCGCCGGGCGGGCGCATATCGGCGCGCGCTTTCATCTTCTGCAATTCCCGCTCACTCTCCGCAACCAGCACCCCCATGTGAGGAATCTGTACAATCTCGCCGTAGTCTCGCCCTACCGCCTTGCAGTGTTCCTGGAGCACCGCCTGCTTGTGCGCGTAGCTCTCCCGGTCGGCGTAGATATAATTCCACCAATCCGCGTGCTCGGCCACCACCCGTAGCAGATACTTTTCGCCTGCGCCACCCACGGCAATCGGCGGCGCGGGTTCCGGGCGAGGCTCGCAATAGGCCCCGTCGATCCGGTAGTGCTTGCCCTCAAAGCTGGCCGGATGGCCGCTCCACATGGCGCGCAGAATCTGGATGGATTCGGCCAGTTGCTCGATGCGCACCCGCGCCGAGGGAAAGGGCCAGCCATAGGCGTTGTACTCCTCCTCATTCCAGCCCGCGCCGATGCCCACAAAGAGCCGCCCGCCCGAAAGGGTCTGGGCTGTGGCCGCCATTTTGGCCAGATGGGCCGGGTTGCGGAAGCTGTTGCAGAGGACCGCGTGGCCCACCAACTGTTTGGGATAGCGGGCCAGCGCCCAGGTGGCCAGGGTCCAGCCTTCGGCCACGTCGTTGCTGGTGTACTGGACGTGATCGGGCATCCAAATGGAATCAAAGGGACTCACCACCTGATCCACATACGGGAAAGTTTTCTCGACCAGGCGGGACCAAATGTTCAAACCAACGGGGACAGGCACGGAAAAGCTCCTTTCAGGAATGGGGAGAAGGGGTCTTCCCGCAAGGATACCACTCCCTGTGGCTGCAATCAACCGGGAAAAATCTGTTTGTGCCAGACAGATGAATGAAGTAAGATTGCTTTTTGTCCGCGCTTATCCGTCTGCCCAGCGTCGTCACATCTCTATTTTTCTTCCCCAGGAGAAACGTATGCCTATCGAAATACGCGACAGCCGCCTGACCCAAATCGTTGCCGCCGACGCGGTCATCCAACAGATCGCCAGCGGTTTCCAGTTCACCGAAGGCCCTATCTGGCATCCCTACGAGAAGCACCTCACCTTCAGCGATATCATCGGGAACACCATCCACCGCTGGGGCGCGGCCGACGGCCTGAGCGATTTTCGCCGTCCCAGCCAGATGGCGAACGGCAACACCTACGACAGCCAGGGACGTATCCTCACCTGTGAGCACGCCAGCAGCCGGGTGTCCCGCTCCAACGCTGACGGCAGCGGCTACGAAGTACTGGCCAGCCACTACGCGGGCAAAGAGTTCAACAGCCCCAACGACATTGTGGTCAAAAGCGACGGCGCGGTCTACTTCACCGACCCCCCCTTTGGCCGCAACGTTCCCTGGGGCACAGCACGCGAGTGTGACCTGGACATCCAGGGCGTCTATCGGCTGGAGCCGGACAGCGGCAGGGTGACGCTGCTGGTAGACGATTTTGTGGGGCCGAACGGACTCTGCTTTTCGCTGGACGAGACACGACTTTTTGTCAACGACACAATGCAGGGCCACATCCGTGTCTTTGATGTGCAGGCCGATGGCACGCTGACCAATGGCCGGCTCTGGGCGGACGTCACAGGCGAGGCCGACGGCGTGCCCGACGGGATGAAAGTCGATAGCACGGGCAATCTCTTCAGTTGCGGCCCTGGCGGTGTCCACATCTTCGACGCAGACGCCAACGATCTGGGCGTCATCCGCGTGCCCGAAAGCTGCGCCAACTTCACCTGGGGCGACGACGATCTGTGCAGCCTGTATATGACCGCTTCGACGAGCGTCTACCGGGTGCAGGTGAAAGTGCCGGGAAGACAACTTTTTTAGACAGCAGGCGGCCGACCGCGGACCGCCGAGTATTCGTCCGCGGTCTGCCGTTCCCCATCCATCCACACAGGAAACCCAAAACCCAATGCCTTTCACCCCCGTACGCGACATCGAAATCTACTACGAGCGCCAGGGCAGCGGCCCGCGCCTGCTCTATATCAACGGCACAGGCGGCGATCTGCGCCGCAAGCCCAATGTCTTTGATTCCCCTCTGGCCGCCCACTTCGACATTCTGGCCTTCGACCAGCGGGGGCTGGGCCAGTCGTCCCGGCCTGATGTCGTCTACACAATGGCCGACTACGCGGACGACGCGGCCGCGCTGCTGGACGCGGTGGGCTGGGAAAGCTGCGGGGTGATGGGCGTCTCCTTTGGCGGAATGGTGGCCCAGGAGTTGGCCCTGCGCCATCCGACGCGGGTGGATCGTCTGGTGTTGGCCTGCACCAGCAGCGGTGGGCTGGGCGGCACGTCCTTTCCCCTGCACACATTGCCGCCCTACACGCCCGCGGAAAAGGCGCGCTGGCAGATTCCGCTCTCTGACATTCGGCAGAACGCGGAATGGCAGGCGGCCAATCCCGCCGAATTTCAGGCGCTGATCGATCTGGCGGTGGAAGGGAGTAAAGTCGGCGCGGGCGAACCCAACCGGCAGATCGGCGCACGCCGCCAGTTGGAGGCCAGAGCCGATCACGACACTTACGATCGGCTGCCCAGCCTGGAAATGCCTGTCTTCGTCTGCGGTGGACGTTACGACGGCATCGCCAGTCCCGCCAATCTGGAGGCGTTAGAGCGGCAGATTCCCAATGCCCGGTTGGAATTCTTCGAGGGTGGCCACGGCTTTCTGATGCAGGACGCACGGGCCTATGCGAGAGTGAAAAAGTTTCTATTGGGGTAAGGAAGCGAACAAACTCTCTACCCCTTCAACCGCGCCATTTTCCCATCCCACAGCGGCTCGGACTATCACTCCGAAGCGCTGGCCCAGGACGCGCGCCCACGAATCGCCAGAAACGGTCCGCGGTCCAGCCCAGTTGGGCGAGTTGACTACCCGTCATTCAGCGACGGCGGGTAGGATACCTGCCCAACGAAAGCCAGCAGCGCTGCCTCCTCCGGTACATTTTCGCTGAGACGAGCCGCGGCGTTGACCAGCCGCCAGCGGGCCAGTTCATCTTCGGCAAAGGGATGCAGCCGCCGGTAGTGGGCCAGATAGGCGCTGTGGAACCAGCGACGAAAGAGGCGTACTTTCCAGTCAAGCCTCCTGTCCGCGGGCGGCTGGGCAAAGCCCATCAGCAGAGACGAGCGGGCCACATCGCCCAGGGGATGGCCCGCGGTGGCGTCGATCCAGTCAATAATCACGGGCCCATTAGCGGTCAGCAACACATTGTCCGGGTGAAAGTCGCCGTGACAGAGCTGGTGGCCCGTGGGTAGCGTGTCGAGCAGAGCCAACACCTGTCGGCGGGTGGCCGGGGGGAGAGCCTTTGCCCGTTCGATTTTACGCTGCATCCGCTCGTGCTGGGTGGGCATACCCGCCGGCGCGGCGCGGCTGTGCAGATCGGCTTGCAGTTCGGCCAACTGGCGGGCGAAGCGGACGAGACGCCAGGGCTGGGCGGCCAGCGCGGCCAGCATAGAACGCCCGTCGATCCGTTCATAGAGCAGCCCCATCCGCCCGTCGATCTCCACCACTTCGCCCACCGCGGGCACGGGCGCACCGCTGGCGTGGACCAGCTGGGCTGTGCGGGCTTCGGTCTGCACAGCCTCCGCGCTCACCCACTCCCGAAAGAGTTTGAGAATTTGCCCGTTTTCCCAGGCGTAGATTTCGGCGGTCGCGCCGACAGCGATGGGCTTGTCCATTCTACAGCAGCCCCAATTCCTTGGCCCGCAGCGCGGCCTGGGTGCGGTCGCGTACGCCCAGTTTTTGCATGGCCGACGAAACATAATTCTTCACAGTCCCTCCGGCCAGGAAAAGCTGGCCCGCGATCTCCCGGTTGGAGAGGCCGTTGGCCAGCAGGCGCAGCACCTCGATCTCCCGTTCGGATAGGGGTTCGATGAGTTTTTCCGCGGTCTGGGCTGATGGATGGCTGGTGCGGGCGAACTCGGCCATCACTTTGCGGGCCACGGATGGTTCGATGAGCGCGCCGCCCGCGGCAACCGTACGGATGGCGTCAGCCAATTCCTCGCCGGAAAGCGCTTTGAGCAGGTAGCCCAGCGCGCCGGCGCGAATGCCTTCGAAGACATATTCGTCGTCATCAAAAGTAGTGAGAATGACGACTTTGGCCTCCGGGTGGTCGATGAGCAGTTGGCGGGTGGCAGCCACCCCATCCATCTCCGGCATCTTTACATCCATCAGCACCACATCCGGGCGCAATTCCCCATAGCGGGCCAGGGCTTCCACACCGTTGGCTGCCTCGCCCACCACTTTCAGGTCCGGCTCCAGTTCGAGCAGAATACGCATTCCGTCCCGCAGCAGGCGCTGATCGTCCACCAGCAGCAGGCGAATTGGATTGTTCTCAGCCATTGGCCTCCTCCTTTGCCAGGGGAATCGTCAGTTTCAGGCCGACGCCGCCCCGGGGACTGGCGTCGATTGTCAACGAACCGCCCAACTGTTGCGCCCGTTCCTGCATTCCGCGCAGACCGATGCCGGGCACAAAATCGTCTCCATCCATTCCGACGCCGTCGTCTTCGACACAAAGGGCCACCGCGTCGCTGGTCTGCTGCACTTCCATCCAGACAGCACTGGCCGCCGCGTGGCGCTGGGTGTTGGTCAACGCTTCTTGGGCCGCGCGATAGATCGTCATCCGTCGGGCTTCGTCCAGCGCGAGAAGATTGTCGGAAATGGAGAGGTGGACAGGCAATCCTGTGGCCTGGGCATAGTCATCCACCAGATTTTGCAGAGATTTGCGCAGAGATGTGCCGGCCAGCCCCGAATCCCGCATAGCCGCGAGAGTAGCGCGTAGTTCGGTCAGCCCCTCCACCAATTGCTCGCGCACGGTCTGGATCATTTGACCGGCGCGGGGGGTGTCCTGCTCCAGCAGCCGGCCCGCGCCCTCCAACTGCACAATCGAAACCGTCAGCCGGTGGCCGAGGGTGTCGTGCATTTCGCGGGACATCCGGTTGCGCTCTTCGGACACAGCCAGGGTTTCGGCTTGCTCCGCGTAGACTTGCAGACGGGCGTGCGCGTCGGTCAGCTCAGCCAGAATGCGCTGGCTTTCGTCCCGGGCCTGCCGGGCCTGGACCAGGGCATTGCCAAACGCGCCAAAAAAGAAAAACCCGGCCCCATTGATAAGAGTAGTCACGATATTCTCATAGGGTTCAAAATTGTGGTAAAAGCTGACCAGCGCGGTGATAAGGGTAAAAAGCAGCAGCCAGCGCAGACCGGTGCGCATGGGGAGCAGCATCAGCGTTTGCACACTGAGGACGTAGAAGAGAAAAATAAAGATGGATGAATAGCTCAGGGCAAAGACGAGAATAATCAACTGCGTGCCTAAATAAAGATAGGCCTGACTGCGGGGGCCGTTCAATTCCGGCTGGCGGGTGAGCATTGCGGCAAAAGCAGCCATCAGCGCGATCTGTGGCCCAGAGACAGACCAGCCCTGCCAATTGATCAACACGACCAGGCTGATGATCGCCACCATCAGCAGCCCGGAAATATTAAAAAAGAAGCCTTCCCCTTTGGGGGCAAATTTTGCTTGCATCGCTCTATCTTAGGAGGTTTGGGATGGATGCGCAAGTAAAGAGAACCAGTCAACCGATGAGCCAATCAACTGGTTCTCTGGTTGACTGGAATTTATCCAACTTCGGCCACAGCACGACCGGCGGGGACAGCCCGTCTGCTCTCGAATTTACGCCGATAGTGGCGCACTGTGCGGGCGATGAGGGGTGTGCCGATCAGCGCGGGCAGCACCCAGGGCAGCCAGGCCAGCTCCGCGGGCATATAGCGGGTGACATTCTGGACGGTGAAGGCTGTCACCGCGGCGATATACGAACCGCTCATACGCGAGATGTGATAGTACCACCACCAGTTGCGATCTGCGGAGCGCTGAAGAAAGCTGCGCATATCGCTGATGGCGTCCAAGCCGAGACTGACGCCGAATCCCACGCCGATGAGGCCGAAAACTGGCGGGATTTGCGACACCAGCAGCCCAAAGGCGATCAATCCACCCCAGGTGAGAAAGGCCAACCCGGCCACCGCGGCAGTCCCCGCGCCCAGCCAGTCCAGCCAGATCGGGCTGTTTCCCCGCTCAGGATGTTTGCGATAGATGGCCCGATAGCCCGTGAACGCGCCGTAGAAGCTGAGAATGGAAATCATAAAGAGGAAAAAATTGGGGCGAAAATAGACCAGCGCCAGGGCGGTGATGAAAATCGCAAACATCGCCCAGAAATAGACTTTGCCCCAGCGCCGGTGTTGTGCGCCGCCTTTCTGGGTCAGCATCGCCACGGGAGCCACCACCATCGCGGTGAAGCCCGCGGCCACATGGCTGACAATCGAAACCGTTTCAAGAAAGTCCGCGCTCAAAAAGTCCATTGAATTGCTCCTGTTTTGTCTGACCAGGGCTGGGAAGCCTGGGGGAAATATCGCTCCCCCACTCTACCGGCCTTTTGTCATATGACAGAGTGCCATCGGTCATCTATCGGTCACGTGACGATTGGTAGCTCCTGACGTTTGAACGCATCTTTGCGCTTTGTTGGGGCTGTCGTATAATTGAAGCCATTCAACCGGACGTACGCACGGAGGCAGGGCAAATGGGCGGAACACGAGGCCAACGCAGACGACACCCCACATGGCATCCCAGATACCGAACCGAACACGCACAGCGCGGGTCGGCTCTTATGGCCCTGCTTACAATCGCTGCCCTTCTGCTGCCTTTGCCACTCTTCGCCCAGAGCAGCGCGCCCAGCCAGAATGGCGTCACTGGTCTGGCCGTCTCCCCCGCGGACCCCGCGGTGCTGGTGGCGGGCACACTCAACGCGCCGGCCGCGGCTGAACTCTATCGCAGCACAGACGCAGGCCGCACCTGGACCGCGTCGGCCGCGGCCTTGCCCGCCAACACAGCCATTGCCGCGGTTGTCTACGATCCCCAAAATGCCAATCGGGTGTTGGCTGTGGATGGGGGCGTGGGCAATCTCTTCATCAGCGAAGACGGCGGCCAAAGCTGGAATCAGGAGCCGTCCATCAACAGTGTGATCAGCGCCAACAGCGCGGTGGGCCGCTTCTTTGCCCGTGTGGAAGGGGGCCGCACCGTCTTCTACGCAGGAACCCGCTGGGACGGCGTTCTGCGCAGCCTGGACGGGGGCCGCACTTGGGAGCGATTCTCCGGCGGGATGTTGGGCGAGGGGCTGCGGGTGCGCTCCTTTGCCGATCGGGCCGGTGTGCTCTATGCCGGAACCCACAACGGCCTCTATCGGCTGCTGCCCGATGCCCTCTCCTGGCAAGCGGTGACGACCTTTCCCACGGGCACAATTGTGCGAGGGCTGGAAGTGTTGGATGGACGCATCTACGCGGGCACATTCAACAACGGCCTTTTTGTGAGCGACAACGGCGTCACCTGGACCCAGGACACAACCTTCCCCGCGGGTCTGGCGGTCTACGATCTGGCCTCGGCGGGCTATCGGATGACAGCGGGCACGGATACGGGCATTTGGGCCTTGCAGGGAAACCAATGGCTGCAAGCCAGCGTCAATGGCAACGCCTATGCGGGGGCTGTTTTCCGCATGGCAAGCGCGCCCAGCCTGCCGGGGGTTGTCTATGCGGGCACAGAGCGGGATTGGGTGTTGCGCAGCATCGACGGTGGGGCCACTTTCCGAGGCATCAGCGAAATGACGCCGCTGATTCCCGGGCTGGTTCCACCGCCGCCCACGGCCACGCCCACTGTCACACCCACACCCACAATCACGCCCACCGCCACGGATACGGCTACGCCCACCTTTACGCCGACCGCAACCGAAACGGCCACACCTGTGCCGCCCACCGCCACAGCGACGGATACACCCATTCCGACCGACACGCCGACACCCACAGAAACACCCACAGAAACATCGACGCCCACGGAGACACCGACGCGTGACCCCAACGCGCCGACGGAGACGCCCACGGCCACACCCACAGAAACACCGACGGAGACGCCCACATCCACACCCACCGAGACACCCACCGCGTCGCCGACTGTGCCCGCCACAGCCACGCCCACACCTGAGCCGCCCACGGCCACGCCCACCACTACACCGACGCCCACACCCTCACCGGTGGAAGCGATGGCTTCCAATCTGGTCCAGTTGCCGCCGATTTGGGTGGGGGGCGGGATTGTACTCCTGGTGGTGGTCCTCATCGCTGGTTTGGCCGTGGCCCGCGGGCCGCAGGAATTATAGAAATCGGGGAGGAGGGAGTGGCGGCTGGAGGGTTGTTCAATCCAGCCGCCATCCCTTACTCCCCAGCCACCACTTTTCTGGTCCCAACGGAAACACTTCTACCCCAATGTTGCGCCTCCGCCCTCTGCAAAGCCTGCTGGACAACATCCCGGACTACCGGCTGTACAACGCAGGCAGTATAGATTTGGCATCCATTGCCATCGAATCTGTCACTGCCGACAGCCGCCAGGTCGGGCCAGGCGCGCTTTTTGTTGCGGTGCTCGGTCTGCGGGTGGACGGCCATCGTTTTATCCCCAACGCCATTGCCGCCGGAGCCAGCGCCCTTGCAGGCACACACACGCCCGACGAATTGGCGGCCCAGGGGATTACGCTGCCGCCAGGGCTTCCCTATCTGCAGACCGGCGACGGGCGGTTGGCGTTGGCCCAGCTCAACGTAGCGCTGTACAGCTATCCCAGCCGCGCCCTGACTGTGCTGGGCCTGACGGGCACAGACGGCAAGACCACCACCTGCACGCTGCTGGAGTCTATTCTGGCCGCGGCTGCCGGCGTGGAGAGTGTGGGAGTGATTACCACAATCGGGGCACGCATCGCCGGCAAAGAGCGCGACACGGGATTTCACGTCACCACCCCGGAAGCACCCGACGTGCAGCGCTATCTGGCCGAAATGCGGGACGCGGGCTGCCGTTTTGCGATTGTAGAGAGCACCAGCCACGGCCTGGAACAAAAGCGGGTGGCCGGGGTGGAATACGACGTGGCGGGGATAACAAATATCACCCACGAACACCTCAACCATCACGGCACATTCGAAGCCTATCGAGAGGCCAAATCCCTACTCTTTCGCGCCCTTTTCCACAGCCAGCCCAGCACCCAGCAGCCCCGCCTGGCTGTCCTGAATCGGGACGATCCTGGCAGCTTTGCCTATATGGCGGCGGTCTTGGCCGAGGAAGCTGCTGTGCCCGGCGCGCCAGATGTGGCTGTGCGTAGCTACTCGCTGGGCGATCCGACGGCAGATGTGCAGGCCACGGCGATTGCCTATCGCCCCGACGCCACCACATTTAATGTACACTGGTGGGACGGCCCGTCTTTCCCGCTGGAGACCCGTCTGATTGGGGATTTCAACGTTTCCAACATTCTGTGCGCGGCCACGGCCGCGCTGGGGCTGGGCATCTCACCAAAGGCAATCGCTGGGGGTGTGGCATCCCTGGCCGGTGTGCTGGGGCGGATGCAACGGATGGACGCGGGACAAGACTTTCTGGCGCTAGTGGATTTTGCCCATTCCCCCGCCAGCCTGGAGCGGGCCTTGCAGACCCTGCGTCCGCTGGTTGGGCAGGGCGGGCGGTTAATCGCCGTCTTTGGCAGCGCGGGTCTGCGGGACAAGGCCAAGCGGCGGTTGATGGGTCAGGTGAGCGGGCGGTTGGCCGACTTTACAGTCATCACAGCCGAAGACCCCCGCACAGAGGATTTGGGGGAAATCAACCGGGAGATCGCGGCGGGCGTGGGAACATTTGCGCCCGCGGATCGTTATTGCACTGTGCCCGATCGCGCCGAAGCCATTTACCAGGCCGTGCAGATGGCCCGGCCCGGCGATGTGGTCGCCAGCTTTGGCAAAGGCCACGAACGCAGTATGTGTTTTGGCGAGACGGAAACGCCCTGGAATGAGCAGGAAGTGATGCTGCACGCGTTGCAAGGCCTGTTTTCGGGGAAAAATCAGTAAAAAAAACGTTTGTGCCATTGCAAGAGTTCGTGTATGATACAAGCGTCCTTTGTGAAAAACGTCGCATTTGCCCGGCCCCCGGGCTACAATGACACGTACCCATTGTCAATTATGCTTTTCCAGAGTGATTTTATACAATAGATGGATTGATTCGGAAGCAGCCAGAGTTTCAACGCGCTTGCAGAGGGCGTTGCTATCTTGCGCGATCCGTGATATAACACTTCGTGAAGTTATCGCCGCGCATGAGGTTTACCTGCTTTTGGTTGGGGTTCAGCACTCATTTCGCATTTATTGATTATCCATTAGTTTAATGCCAGAAGGAGACTACAAGTGCAGGTACAAATGCGAACACTCCGCACTGTGGTTGCCGTATTGATCGCCAGCCTGATACTGGGTGCTTGCAGCGGTGGCAGTGACAGCGGATCGACAATGTTCAATCTGCCCTCTGTGCCCGTTGCTGTGGACCAGAACGGAAATGGGACAGCTCTTGGCTTCAGTATTGGTTATCTTGGACTTCAGCCAGCCCTGATCGGGCAGTTGCAGCAGGCCAACGTACAGATATTGGAGATTCGAGTTGGGTATAACGGCATTTTTATTTATGCCAACGGTCAACCCCTTCCCTATATCAAATGGAATGACGAATCGGTTGCCCAGTTGCAAACGGTATTGAACAATACAGCCGGAGCCGAACAAGCAGCCACCGCCCTTCCCTGGCTGCGCCGTATTGGCGTCGGCGTACGCATCCAATTGCCCCTGGCCGCGGGTGCTTCCCCTCTGGATGTTCCCCGTTGGACCGGTGAGGAGCTTGCCACAAAAGAAAGCCCTGCCGAAACAACGATCGGGCCTATCCAATTCGGCGGGCTGGCCTACGACGCCAGTGGCAATCCCAGCATTGAAGGCGTGCCCCTCTCCGAAATCGAACAGGCATTGGGCGCGTCTCTTGGCTTGAACCTGCCCCCGATGGTACTACAAATCCTTTCGGCGCTGGGTGCGCAGCAGTTGACTGTGGCTACCCAACCCAACGGAATCGACCTCTCGATTGATGGCAAATCTCTGCCTGGCATCGCCTATGACACAGCCCGCCTGAACAATGTCCTGCCCATTGCCGGGCCGCTGGCCGGACCTGCAATGGCGGATACACTGGCGATTGTGGTTCCCCAACTCCCTGGAGCCGACATTGACCTGATCGTCTCGTTCACGGGTCAGCCAGTGGCCGACACCCAACTCACGTCCATTCCTATCAAAGTTAATGCGGACGGCACGCTCTCCGCGTGGGGGATTCCCTTGGGGACCAGCCCAATCCTGCAGCCCGATGTGTTGGGCAAATTACAGGCAGCCGATATTCAGAAAGTGGACCTGAATATTGTGGGCGACAGCCTCTATCTGGCCACCAACCAGCAGCCCCTGCCGGTCATCTCGTGGACGGATGCCTCGCTGGATACATTCGGCGATGTAGCCACAGACCTCTTCGGCGTCTCGCCCGGTCTCTTGGGTGGTGGGCTTGCCATCGTGCGCAGCATTGTGCAGAAGACAGCTATTGGGATGTCTTTGGATATGCCCGTCGCAACGGGCGCAACGGCTATGAGCTTTGATGCTGCTTACGACGTAGCGGCTCCGGCTTTCGAGGCAGCCGCCAGCACCGGGCCAAAGCCCTCTCTGCAGATGGGTCTCGTCTTCAAAGACGGCAATCTTGTCTCGCTGGGTGGCATTTCCATGGAAACCCTGGCTCCGTTGGGTGTAGCGGGCGTCAGTCTCCCGGCCAACGTGGCCGATCTGCTGGACTCTATCGGCGCAGGCAAAATTAACCTTACCACTTCTGATAATTTGATTGAGCTTCTGGCCGACGGCAGCCGTCTGGTCGGCATTGAATATGACAGCGCTTCGCTGGATCGGGCATTGGGACTGGCAGGCCAATTCGTCAGCGACCCCTCCCAACTGGAATCTGTGGCTGCTGCCTTGCCTATCGTTCTAGCCTCCGATGTAAACTTGGAAGTCTCTCTGAACGGTCAACCGGCTGCGGCTACAAAGCTGACATCCCTGCCCTTGGCGATTAAGGAAGATGGGCGATTGACTATCTTTGGCTTTGCCCTGGGTAACGACCCGATTCTTCAGCCTCAGTTTATTGCCGATATGCAGGCTATCAATGTACAGAGACTGGACGCCAGTATCGTCAACGACAGCCTCTATCTGGCCACGAATGGCGAGAACCTGCCCGTACTCACCTGGAGCGACAAGTCCCTGGATGTGGTGCAAAACCTGCTGGGTAGCGTCCTCGGCCTTTCGCCGGATCTGCTAGGCACTGGGCTGACTTTCCTGAAAAGCTCGGATGTGGGGCTGGCTGTGACGCTGCCCGTGGCTGCGGGAGTCGAACCTGTCTCGGTTCCCGATGGCTATAACGTTGCTGCGGTGCAGATGGAAGCGCCCCAGTTGGGTGATCTTTCCATGCCTGCCCTGCAATTGGGGCTGGTGTTGAACGGCACAGAAATCGAGTCTATCGGCAACATTCCGGCAGATACCCTGCGTTCCATGGGAATTGCCCTGCCCAGTCTTCCTGCCAACGTGGCCAACATTCTGGGCGGGTTAGGCTCGAATCAGTTGACACTGAATACGCTGGCAAACGGTCTGGAATTGGCCGCCGATGGAGAGTCACTGCTCAAATTGGGCTACGACGCCGCAACGATTCAGCGATTGTTGACGCTGGCTGGCCCGTTCCTCCCCGGCGATACAGAAGCTGCACTGACTGATTCGGATATGTCTCAGCTAATCTCCCAACAGCTATTGCCGATGATTATCGCGGCCCAGTTGAATCTGACGGCTGAAGTCAAATAGATTTTTCCGACAAAAAAGGGGCTGCCTTTCAGAGGGCAGCCCCTTTTTTATTGGATACTTTTGTCAGCAATTTTTCGATTCTGCCTGACCTGAGTACTCAGCAGAGCAATCACCAGCCAGTTCCAGGCCGCGAGTTCAGGCAGCGCGCCAAAGGCATCCACCTGGCCGTGGGCTATGCCAGCCACCAGCCCTGCCAACAACCCCATCTCCAGTCCTCCGAGTTGTGTCCTGCGATCTGTCACCCGCGACACCAGCCAGTAGCCAAATGTCAACACCCAAAGCAGCCCGGCCACGCCCCAGCCTGTGGCAAACTCCAGCCAGAGCAAGTGGGGATGGAGCAGATTCGGTTCGCTGGCCGCGGCTGCGGTCATAAAGGCCGGATAGTGCCAGAAAAAGCCGCCTGGCCCCACACCCAGCCAGGGATAGGCCCGCCACAGGTCCAGCGCGCCCTGCCAGATGTGCAGTCGTTGGGCCACAGTGTCGCTATTCAACAGCCGCTCGCCAAGCAACAGCCCACCCGCCAGCAGACCCGCAGCCAGCAGGACAGCCACAAGCCAGGGCCTCAGTCTAAGCCGGCGATAGAAGGCGGGTTGGCACACCAAACAGAAAGCCACACCAGCGGGTATCCCCAGCAGCAGCGCGCCCCGGCTGCCGGTGAGTAGCAGAGCCAGCCCCAGCATCCCCAGGCCCACCATCCACAGCCAGTGCCAGCCCCGCTCGCCCCAACGGGCGAGCATCAATCCCAGGCTGACAAAAAGCCCGCGTTCCAGCATCAGCGCGGTCTGATTGGGCGAAAACGTCAAGCCGATGAGACGACGCACGCCATCCACAGACACGCCATCCCCCCCCCACCACAGGCATAGACCCACCCCGGCCGCGGCCACCCCGCCCGCGGCCAGAGCAGCCCCTACTTTGATCTGATGTCCTGGACTTGTGGCTACAGTCCGCGCTAGCCCATAGAGCAACAGCGGAACGAAAATCACTCCCCAGAGGCCGCCCGGCGTGGACATCCAATCCCAGGCTGCCGCAGCGGAGAGCAGGCTGATGGACAGCCACCCCAGGGCCAGCCAATCGTCTGACAGAAGGCGGCCACGGGGCCTGCGGATGCCCGCCAGCCAGCCCGGAACCACTCCGGGCAGAGTGCACAACAGAGCGGCCTGGGCAGGTGGCACAGCCAGAATAGTGCCGATCAGCGCCACTTCTTTATGCTGGAAGTGAAAGGGCAAGAGAAAAGCGGCCAATAGCAGCCCGGTCAATGGCTGTGCGCCCAGAAGCAGCGCGCCCACCAACCAACAAAGACCGATCAGCGGCGGCCAGGTGGCAAAATAATAAAGCGCAATCAGAAGCAGCCAGACAAACACTTTGACAGGTTGGGATTGGGCAGCAAAGCGAGCGGGCCACTGGTCGACACCGGCTATTCGGCCCGCGGCCCAGCCACGCCAGACGGTCCACACCAGCACAACCCACCAAAGGAGAAGCCTGATGACCAGCGGTCGAAGCGCGGGCAAAGATGGATGCGTGTGGCTGGCGTTGACGTCCCCGAAGGTCGCCAGCAGGGGAACCGGTTGGCCTTTGGATGTGTGCAGGGCAAAACCCCACAGGGGGTCCTGGGGAGGAGCCAGGGGCTGATCCACGGCCCAGCCCAGCCCGGCCAGCCAGGGCCAACCGCGGGCCAGACTGGTGGCCTGTGCCACATATCGGACCTGCGTTTCCGGGCTGACCGTCTGCCAGGTAGCATTGGTCGCCTGATTCCAGCCGTAGCGCACAGCCCACACAGGCTTTGCGCCGTCGCCCGCGGCCAGCATTACACGGCGCAGCAGGCCCACACGCTGGAAGTTGAGAACGTCGGTCCGGCTGCGGGTGTCGTTGGGGGCCAGGCCAAAGCCAAAGGGTTCGGCGGCAGAGGCATCAAAGAACGGGGCTGCCCCCGCGGCGTAGAGTCGGCGCAGATAGTACGCTTCGTCGATGGCCGTGTGTCCCCGATCCGCTGTGGGGGCCAGGGCGGCCAGTAGAATCACTGCATCCGGATCAGCGGCACGGATGGCAGACGCGGCCTGGGCCAGAAGACGGCTGTATTCCACCGGTTCGATCCACTGATTGCCCCAGTGGGGCGCGATATTTGGCTCATCCCAAATCTGATAGAAGCGGGCCTGCTGCCGATAACGGTGTGCGAATGCTTCGGCGAAACGGGCAAAATCGGCAAAATCAGCGGGAGGAGCCGTTGGATTGTCAGTGGGTGCTCTGTCTCTGGGCAACCGCGCCCAGGCGGGGCTGCCATCCAAAACGACAACAGCCTCCAATCCGGCAGCGGCCACGTCGGAAAGAATAGCGTCCATCTCTGCCCAGTCAAAATAGCCCGGGGCCGGTTCCAGCGCGCCCCAGTCCACCCGCTGGCGCACCCACCCAAAGCCCGTCCGGGCCAGATCCGCCAGCGCGGCCCGGCGCGCGGCGCTGTCCGGATATTGTTGCAGGGCCACATTTATACCGGGCAAGCGGGATGGATAGGCATCAGCGGTGGGTGTCGGCAGGGGAAAGGCAGAAAAAGGGAGTGCTTCCATCAGCTCTCGGCCAGCGAGACCCAACTCCAAGAGGGCGTAGCAGAGCAGAATATAGCAGCCGAGGAGGCGAAACCAGGCGAAGGCGGCCCGGCCCGGCCTGCGGGCGGAGAATGGGGCAAAGGCCATTTCAGCGGTCAGAGGGGAGCAATCGTTTGAGAAGATTGTCGATATCGCGACGCGCTGTGTGAAAGATGTCGAGCCGTTCGCTCACCCGCCGAAAGTCGGCTGGCTTGCCTGCCTGCTGCCCCGCATACTCCAAGCGCAGAAGAGCCAATGCGCGTTCCGCCTGTTTTTTGCGTTCTGCGTAGTCAAAGCGCAGGGGGGATTCGATGCTGTCGGGCAATCCAGCAAACCAGGCTTCTTTCTCTTCTATTTCCAGGGCAAGTTGGGGGGGGGGGGGTATGACGTCAGAAGGCAGACCGCCAGGAGTCTGGCTGGGTTCCACTGGCTGGGCGGCCTCTTCATCCAGACCCAGAATCTGCCCGTTTTCTCCGTTCAGCCAGAGCAGGGGAATGGCGTAGTCGATGCGGTCCGGGTCGCTGATGTAGAGACCGCTGCGTGCAATGGACATGGCGATGTCAATTGCACCCGGACAGGGACCGCTCACCAGCGCTTCGTATAAGAACCCGGCAAAATCCGCGGCGGCTCGATCCGGCACCACATATTGCATGGCAATCACCGCGGGGATGCCTGTCTGCAACAGGCGCTGGGCCAGGCTGGCAAAGGGCGTGGCATCGTCGGGCTGGCCGGCCAGACAGGCGTTGAGAAACACCAGCTTGACCGACTCTGACTGATCCAACGTGGCCGCCAACTGGCTGGCCCTGACGAGCACAAGTTCATCGTTTTCCCAGAAATAAAGACCGTCTGTCTCGCCGTGGCTGATAATGTGCAGAATGTCGGGGCGGCTCTGCTGCAGACGGCGGCGCAGGCCCTGAATGTCAAAACGACCCGTCAGAATTTCGATCTGAATGTGATGGGGGATCAGCGGCGCGAGCGCGGTCTCGATGCGGCTCACCTCTTTGGCGGCATCGATATTGTCTGGCTCTTCCGCGATGGCAATCAATAATTTTGCGGGCAGCCGGGTCTGGATGGGCCGGGCGCTCCCCACAAATTCCACATCGGTGGCCGTGCGCACAAGGGCCAGAGACTTGTCTGCGGCCAGGGTGCGGCGGCGGCGGGGATCGGCCAGGGTTTCCCAGGGGAGGGCGGCTACCGCGGGCGAGCGCAGGTCCAGGCGTACTCGGAGATGTTCTCTGCGCCCCAAATTTGTCCTGGCCTCGATCCACAGGTCCCGGATGCTGCCCCGTATCAATTCGTCGAAGAGCAAGCCGCCCACCTGGAGGATGAATGGTTCGGTCGGCGGGATGTCTGTTTGGCCCAGTATCCGGATCGTTTCGGCCCAGTCCGGTTGCAGGGCGTCGTGGTCGAACTGCCCTTCGCCTGTCTGCTCTGCATAGCGGGCCATCACCGGATAGGGGCTTTGCCCGCCGAGGATAACAATGTCGAAGTTTTTTGTTTGACAAGAGGGCATAGTTTGACAGACTTTTGAGAGTAGACGTACAATCGGACGTATGCAAACATCCAGAGGGCTGCAATCTTCCCCCCATTTTACCCCCAACCCCCTCCACGAGCAACCCGCCGAGAGCGAGTTCCGTGGGCGGGTCAGTGTTGTGGTCTGGGCTGTGGTGGCGGCGACGGCTGCCAGCCTCTTCATCCGTCTGCCGGGCACACTGGAAATCAGCCTTCAGGCGCTGGGTTCTCCTATCAGCCTGGAAATCAGCGATACATTTGTGATGGCCGGTTTTCTGGCTCTGCTTGCGGCCAGCGGCACAGAGAGCGCCATCCGCGCTCATCCCCGTTTTCGCTCTATTGGTTTTAGTCTGGGGGCCACCTGGAGTTACTGGGCGTTGCCTGCTGCGCTGTCGGTTCTGGCTGTCATTCTGATCCCCCAGTTGCCCAGCCGTATTACCCAGGTGGGTGGGCTGCTTTTGCAGGGAATGCTGGTCGCGGTGACACTCTTTGCCCTCTTTTCCACAGTGGACCCAGGCACACCGGGCTTTCGGCGTGGGCGTCTGGTTTTGAATGTATTGGCCTATACCAGTGCTTTCGCGCTCTTTCTGCTTGTGTACCAGACCCACACCCGCAGTCTACTCTCCGGCTCACTGGTGGCGACGGTTGCCACGCTGCTGGCAGTCGAACTCCTGCGCAGCACAACTGAGAGCAATGAACGGGTACTAAGCCATGCCGTGGTGGTCGGGCTTGTCCTGGGCGAATCGACCTGGGCGCTCAACTATTGGCCTTTGCCCGGCCTGACCGGTGGACTGTTGCTGCTGCTCATCTTCTATCTGATCGTCGGTCTGGCCCAGCACATCCTGCAAAATCATTTGACACGCCGGGTCCTTGTCGAATTTGCCTTCTTTGCCCTCTTTGCCCTGATTCTGATCGCGGTGGTGGGGCCGGGCTTCTAAAGAGTGGCGGCTGTTTCTACTCTGCCAGCGCCTTCACCAATTCCCGGCAGAAATCCGGGATGTCGGCCACCACCCGGCCCCACACAATATTCCCGCTGCGAAAGGCTGCTTTGTCCCGCCAGGTGGCACCGGCATTGAGCAGATCGTCTTTGATGCCTTCGCTGCCCGTGGAGGCGTGGCCAGCCACAATCCCCGCGCTGATGCCCACCAGCCCCGCGTGGCAGATCATCCCCACAATTTTGCCGCTGTCGTAGCACTCCTTCACCAGCCGCTTGACACCCGCGTAGCGACGGATTTTGTCCGGTGCCCAGCCGCCGGGGATGACCACCCCGTCGAACTCCGCGGCAGATACGTCGTCGCAGCCCACATCGGCTGTGGCCTGGAGCGCGACTTTGCCGGTGTAGGTCTCGCCCGCTTTGAGTCCCACAGCCACCACCTCCGCGCCTTCCTCTTGCAGACGCATAAAGGGCACGTAGAATTCCAGATCCTCAAAGCCAGGGCCGACCAGATAAGCGATGCGTTTGCCTTGCAGTTTCATTTTCTCTCCTTGTAGAAAAAGCTGTTTGAGCCACTGATGAACACTGATGGACTCTGATAACGGTAGATGCTGGAACAGAAGATGAGTCTACTGTAAAAAGGTCAATTTTACCGCGGAGTCGCAGAGGGCGCGGAGGCAACGCGGCGAGATTCAGGAGGAAAACTCCGCGAACCTCCGCGTTCCCCGCGACTCCGCGGTGAGTTTAGAGACTTTTTGCAGTAGAGTCAGAAGATGGGACGCTGATCTAGAAAAAACCTGCGTTCTTCTGCGTTTATCCGCGTCCCCCTTCTTTCACCGTCTGCGTCAGCTTTGCCACATTGCCGCGCCAATTCTCCCGTTCGTCCGGGTGCGCGGCCAGGCGCAGAACCGTTTCACACAAGAACCGATTGACCGGTACAGGAATGTCGATTCCTTCCCCCGCGCGGGCCACCGCGCCGTTGTACCAGAGCACTTCGTTCTGCGTCTTGCCCGCATCCAAATCCAGAAAGAGGCTGGGCATTTTGCCCCCCCGCGCGCCGCTGACAATTTTGCGCAGCACAGGACGCAACAGCCAGCGGGGGCCATAGCGCAGAAGCGGAGCCAGCGTGCCCAGGGGATATTTCTCCACATTCACCGGTTGGATGCCCAGCCCGGCCATTACCGCCAGCGTCTCGCGCAGGGCGGCGATTTCCAGATTAGCGATGGCTGGCTGGGCAAAGGTGACGGCGGGCGCCTGGGCCAGAATCGCGCTGGTGGCATTGCCGATCTGATTCATCATCAGCTTTGTCCACTTCATCGAGCGGGCGTCCGCGTAGAGGGTGACGGGGATACCCGCGGCCAGCAGTTGGCCGCGCAAAATGTCGAAAATCGGCGCGGGCTGCTGTCGATCCCACGGAGACAGCCCAATCATCCAGTGGGGTTTTGTCAGGCGCACAACACCGGTCTCCGGCACTTCCACCGGCGCGGTGATTGTCCCCGCGATTGTGTGCTTTGGGCCAAAGGCAGCGGCGATGGCTTCCTCATTGCCCACGCCATTTTGCAGGCTGAGAACGGGCGGAACCGGCAGCCCGGCATTGGCCGCGGCCGCTTTCACTTCGTCCAGGGCCGCGGCGGTGTCGTAGCTTTTGACAGTCAGAATGGCCGCGTCAAAGGGGCGATTGCTCTCAACCGCGTGCTGAAATGCCTCGCCCAAACTGGCCGCCGGATCGATATTGTCAATGCGCTGGGTCACGCCCCCGCTGCTCAGGCGCAGACCGTTGGCCGTCACCGCATCCACAAAGCGCTGGCGACCGGCCAGCGTAACCGCGACACCGCCCTGGGCCAGCTTTCCGCCCACCAGACAGCCGATCGCGCCCGCACCGATGACGAGGAGGTGGAGGGGGTGGCGGGTTGCGGGTTGCGGGTTGCGGGTCGAATTGGTCATTAGACTTTCTCAGGAATGGACGGCGAACCGCCCGTCCTTGCGGTCGGCGGTCTGCTGTCAAAGTTGCCCCAGCACTTCCACGGCGAACCCGACAACCGCGGCCCGGTTGATGCGTTGCCAGCCTTCAGCGCGGCGGTGAGCCAGCCATCTGAGAGAGCGCGGGGGTCGCCCGGTATTGTGAGTGGTTTGTGCATAGGCAGGGCTTCACTCTCAGGGATTGCGATGCTCCACCACCCGCAATTTGAATTTGGGGTCGGGTCCGGGGAGTGGCAAAAGTTTGGTGACGATCTCGTAGTCGGGAGACTCCAGTTCCAGGCGCACGGCCCGCAGGAGCGCGCCGACGGTGACCATCAACTGGACCTCGGCTATGCCCGCGCCCAGGCAGGTGTGGGGGCCGACGGTATAGGGCGCAAAGATGCCCAGGCCCTGGTTGTGTTCCTTGCGGGGCGGAATATAGCGCTGAATGTCGAAGCGCCAGGGGTCGGGGAAGAATTCGGGCAGGAAGTGTGTCAGTCCGTTGACAATAATAATGTCCTGTCCCGGAGCCACATAATGACCGGCAAAGGTAAAGGGTTTGGCCACGCCCCGGGGGGTGAAGGGCGTGACAGGATAGCGGCGCAGGGTTTCGATGGTGGCAGCGTATAGATTCTGCAATTTAGGCAGATCACGCCAGGGCGGCACACCGTCGGCAAAATGCTCGTCCACCTCAGCCTGAATCGCGGCGTAGACCTCCGGGTGTTTGAGGATGGCGTAGATCATAAAACCCATTGTGTTGGCAAGTGTATCCATTCCTGCGAAAAAGGGACCGATGGTGGCGGCCAACAAATCGTCCTCCTGTAAAGGATCACCGTTCCAGTCCAGCGCTGCCAGCAAATCGTCGATCAGGTCAGGGTCGCGCTCGTCGCCTGGGGGCTGGTCCCGGTGTTCCTGCAAGACCAGCCGGGCGAATTCCATCACTTTTGCCCGGGCATTTTTGTAGCGGGGCAGGGAGAGCAGCAGTTTGGGCTGGCGTTTGATGACCAACACATTGAGCAGTGTGCTCAGATAGATGCGGATGGCCTCGAAATGTTCCTTGGAGGAATGGTTGGTCAGGGCTGTGCCCAACTGCTCGGTTACCAATCGCTGGAAGGTGTCCCTGGCAAAAAATGTGCTGCCTTCGGGCCAGGTTTGGGCTGTGCGATAGGTGAGGTCAGCCAGCGTGTCCAGGTGGGGAGCCAGCCCGCTTTTGGAGTAGCCGCGCTGCATCACTTTGCGCATGTGGCGATGGGGCGCGCCGTCCTGGGCCACCAGAAAATTGGATGAACCCATCTGTCGGGCAAATTCGCCAAAGAGGGGTTCGCTGGAGAAGATTTCGTCTTTGTCCTGGGCAAAGAAACGGTTGGCTTCCAGCCCGGCCATCACCACAAAGCGCTGGTTGGCCGCGCTGATATGAAAGATCGGTCCATAGCTGTGATAGCATTCCAGAAAAAATTCTATGGGCCGGTTGAGAAAATCGAGGGCATTGCCCAGAAAAGGCCAGCCGGGAACCTGGGGTGGGGGCGGCAGAGCGGTATCCGCTGGGGCGGTTTCAAGCAGTACAGGGGATGTCATATCGGGTAGTCCTTAGGTGCGGTCAGGATAGATGCTGGCGACAACCTGTCAGTGCAGAGTCATATCACCCATTGTACACGTGGATAGCCCAACAAACAGTAAGCCTGCCCGTTGTGTGCGCCCGATTCCTTACATCCGTTTATCCGCGTACCCGCCGCGCCTCCAAATCATACAATCCATACGCCGCGGCCAGCACCTCAATCGGGTGGCGACTGGGAATGTCCGTGCCGTGCTCCATCTGCCAGCGACAGGTCTCGGAATCGCAGGCGGTGAGGGAGACCGGCCCCTGCTCTGCCACAAAATCGAACAACTCCGCGCCCACATCCATCCCGATCTGATACTTCTCCACTTTGTAGCCGTAGGTCCCGGCGATACCGCAGCAGCGGGCGCGGCTCTCCCGCACCGCCACGCCGGGGATGAGGGAAAGCACGTCCAGACTGGGCTTGCCCACCCGGTGTGCCCGGTATTGGCAGGGCGCGTGATAGGGCAGGACGAGCGGCTCGTTTTTACTCCCCAACGGCTGGAAGTCCGTGCGCAGCTCGCCGATTTCGGCCAGTTCCCGCAGCCACTCGAAGATGTCCCAGGTGGCCCCCTTCACCGCCAGCGTCGCCTCGTCGTGGCGGTCCAGCAGTTCGGGCGCTTCCTCCTTCAGCGTCAGGGTGCAACTGGTGCTTGTGCCCACAATCGGATAGCCAGCCCGCGCGTAGCCGCCCAGCCGGGCCAGATTGCCCTGGTGATAGCCCTCGGCCGCGACGAACTCCCCGTTGGAGAGCAGGGGCAGGCCGCAGCAGTTCTGGGGCGGCACAATCACTTCGTAGCCGTTGTGTTCCAGCACAACCACCGCGGCCTGGCCGATAAAAGGCTCGTAGTATTGGGTGGCGCAGCCGTGGAAATAGACGACTTTTTTCTCCGATCGCAGCCGCTGATGCTTTGTGCGCGCCAGCCAATCGCTGAATGTGCCGTCGGTGCTCCAATGGGGCAGGGGTGCTTGGACGGCGATCCCCATCACTTTTTCGGCCAGCACCCGGCTGAGGGGATTGTGCAGGGCAAAGTTCGCCAGGGCCGGGGCAAAGCTGCCCGCCTTGCCCAGCAGTTCGTTGCGTCCCAGCAGCCGGTTGCGCAGGGGAATGCCCTTGTCCGCGGCCATCTGGGCACGGGCGCGGGCGTTGATCTCGGCAATCTTCACCCCCGCGGGGCAG
Organism: Caldilineaceae bacterium; assembly: GCA_019637685.1. Lineage (GTDB taxonomy): Bacteria > Chloroflexota > Anaerolineae > Caldilineales > Caldilineaceae > JACQGT01. Next base: position 119,628 of record JAHBVF010000002.1, read on the forward strand.
ACTTCGTTGCAGACCCGGCAGCCGGAGCAGTAGTCCACCGAATGGTCCGGCGCGGCGATCTGGTCCAGGGCACGGAAGCGCTCGGCCTGGGGACCGGAATATTTCGGCCCCGCGAAGCTTTCCGTCACCTCCGCCACCGGGCAGTAGCTGGTGCAGATATTGCATTTGATACACTCGTCCATCGAGTTGCCGACGGAGTGCCAGGATGTGTTGTGCATAAAGACGAAAACTCCAAATAATTGCAAAATTCTGCAATTGTGCTATACTGGAAAGTGACGAACGGGGAGCGTTGCGACCTCTATCCTTGACCGGACGACTGAACAGCGCATTCCCGCCGAAAGGCGGCCCCCGTTCTTTTTATTTCTCGCCGAACTGCTTCAAAATATCCCCTGCTGTCAACGTCACATCAGCCCTTCGTTTCCCCTGAAAAGTCTCCAATCCCAGTTTGTGGGCATTTGATTTCTTCCCGATAAAGCTGAAGCGGATTTTGTCAGGTTGAACAACAATTCTATCGCGCCGCAATAAATTGAGCAGATATCTGCGAATTGCCGCTTCGTGGCCGGGATATTCGACATCAATCAGCGTCAAATCGATTTTGTCGATACGTTCTCGCAGGAGGTAGAACAGCCCAATCCCAAACATACGGTAGTAAATTGTGTTGACCGCAACACCCTGGCTTCGTAGATAGCGCAGACATTCCCGCTTTACCTGTCGGGGGATGAGAACACAAAAAGAATCAGCATTGGAATAGGCGACAACGGTGTCCTGCCCAGTATTGCCAATCTTTCCACTCTGATCAATCTCGACTTGCATGCAAAATCCTACACAGACTGTAGTTCGCCCCCGTCCCCACCCCAATTCCCTCCACACTGCGCTCCCGGATGGAGTCTGCGCCCGCCAAAGTGCCGCCCGCGGCCCACAGGTTGGCGTAGACAGGCGTGCCGTCAGGCCGGATGGGCTGGAAGTCTTCGTTGACCGGCACGCCGCCCCGGAAGACCGGCTGGCCGCTGCCGTCAAGAAAAGCAGGCCGAAACCAGTCGCTGCGCTCCTGGGGAATGGTCAGAGGCAGATCGAAGACGACTTCCCAGACCCGGCCTGTGTGGTCGCTGTCGATGCCCCCGCCCAGAATGCCGCCTGTTGCCAGCAGAAAGTTGGCGGCGCGGTGTTTGAGCGGACGGCTGCTCGTTTCCGTCTCTACCCAGCCGATGTGCGCCCCTTCTGCGCCGAAGCGGATGGCCTCCATTCCAATTTCTACCCGGACACCCATCGCCTCCAACTTGCGGCGCAACCGGCTGTGCAGACGGATGCCCGGCACACTGGGCGGCAGGGTGGGAATCTCAAAGACCGACGCGCCGGTGGCTTTTGTCAAGCGCTCCAACACCGCGGGGTGATTTTCGAAACCGAGAATGGCGGGCAGCCCGATGCGTTCGCCCGGTTTGACCAGTCGCGCCAGCGCTTCCGCCAGTGGGTCCAATCGGGTCGGTTCTTCGGCCAGCTTCGCCAGTTGCAGGGTCGTAATGTCGTGGCGGGGGGTGAAGAGGCTGAGGGGCAGAAAGGCGTGGCGGGCGGTGTGTCCCTGCTTGGCCAGATTCTCGGCGATAAGTTTGGGGTAGAAATCGCGCATCCCTTCGATGCCGACAATCAGCAGCGGCTGGCCGGTGGAGAGATCACCCGCGACCTGTCCTGCCGGAGCCAAAAATGTGGGTCGGGCCGCGCCCACAGGCGAAGGCAGCCACAGATTGTCGCCCGCTGTCTGCGCGCCGGTGTAGGGCAGACCGATTGCAGCGGTCAATGCGGCAAAATTGGCCAGCGCGACGGAGAGCCGCTCTGTTCCCAGCAGCCGATAGGGGTGCTCGTCGGGCAGATCGCCAATCGCTTCCAGCGGGCGGGCCACGCCTTTGCCGTCGGAATCGTAGCCCAGCACATCAATCGTCCCCGCGTGCCAATGGGTGACACCCATCCCCTTGGCGATAATTTTTACGGTCAGCCCGGTGCTGGCCGCTGAGTAGGCAGCGGTCAGCCCGGCCAGCCCCGCGCCGATTACAAGTAGGTCAAGCATTCGTCACTTCCTGTGCGTATCGCATATTCGTAGGTTGGGTTCTCACCGCCGGAGATCGCCGAATGCCCCGTCACAATTGCGGCGAGAACCCAACACAAACCCGTCATTGTTGGGTGAATGCCTGGGCCGTTGATGGGGCATTCAGCGTCGTGTGGACAGCATTCACCCAACCTACGATGCCCTGTAAAACCCCGTCAGCGGACTCGCCGCGTCCTCATCCGGCAGGTGATCCGCGTTCATCAGGCTCAGATAAAGCAACTCATCCAGCCGTTCCTGCTTCAACTGTTGGCCCCACAGGACAGGCAGCACACCTTTCCAGCGCTCCTGCAAGAAGTCGCGCAGGAGCAGATTGGGATTGGAGACAGGACTGCACCGGTCAATAGCCGGCGAGCGGGTGGGCAGGGCGGATTCTGGTGTCACGCCCGGTGTCGCGTGTTCGGTGATGGATTGCCCTTTGCTGCTCTGGGCCGGGGATTGGAGATAGGCCACTTCCCAATCCTCCGCGTCGGCTTCGCCCTCCAGCACAAAGTCAGGCTCGTGGCGATCCCGGCCAATTTCGTGGAGGATACCCACGGCCCGGTAAGTACAGAACCCGCCCTGGCACGGACCCATCCCCAGGCGCACATCCCGGCGCAGATCGTCCAGGGTGACGGTCGGGTTGCGCCGGGCCGCGCTCTCCACCATTTGCCGGGTCACCAGTTCACATTCGCAGACCAGCTCGCCCTGCAACTGTTCTGCCTCCACTTCGTGCAGGCGGTGGCCCAGCCAGTAGTGTCCCTGTTCGATCCCCGGCACAGGCGTCGTGGCAGTGGTGCAGGGGCGTTCCACGCCCAGATGCTCGCAGGCCCGGTCAACTGTCTTTTCCGCCATCATCCGGAAAGTTGTCCATTTGCCGCCGGTAATCGTCAGAAAGCCCTGCACCCCATCGCGTGCGCTGTGATCCAGCAATGTGAGAGAACGGGTGGCATCCCGGCTGTCCCCGCTGAAGCCCTCCTGATAGAGCGGACGCACCCCGGCCCAGGCTCGCAGAATCCGGGCCGCGCTCAGGCCGGGGACCAGTTTGTCCCCCTCGGCCAGCATAAACTGAACTTCCTGCGGCGTAATCACCAGATTCTCCGGGTCGGCCACTTTTTCGTCGGTCGTGCCGATAATCGAAACCGTATGTACGGGCACAAGAATATCCCCGTCGCTGGGCATTTTGCAGCGGTTGATGACCGTATTGACCAGCCGGTGATTGGTCGCCACCATCACGCCTTTGCCGGGAATAATTTTGACACCCACACCTGCCATTTCCGCAATCTGCCCGGCCCACGCGCCGGAAGCGTTGATGACCAAATCCGCGTGGATGTGGATCGTTTCGCCGGAAACTGTATCCCGTACCACCGCGCCCGTCACCCGCTGCTCACCTTCGGTGAGTAGACCGACGACTTCGTGATAGATGAGAATGCGCGCGCCGGCTTGGCGCGCGGCCTGGGCTGTGGCGTGGGTGGCGAGGAAACTGTCCGCCGCGCCGTCGGGCACGGCAAAGACCCGGCTGATGTGGGGGTTGAGCAGCGGCTCCCGGCGCAACGCCTCGGCCACGGGAATCTCCTGGCAGGGCACACCTGTCTCCCGGCAGGCAGCGACGAAACGGTCGGGATAGTCGCCCTCGTCCTCCGGGGTAACGACGAAGAAGCCGCCGGTGTCCTCGATGCAGTGGGTGTGGGTGCGGCGCAGGACGCGGTTCTCGGCAATGCACTCCTCCGCGCTGTGGGGGTCCTTTACCACATAGCGCGCGCCGCTGTGGAGCAGGCCGTGATAGCGCCCGGTAGTGCCGTGGGTCAGGTCGCGCTTTTCCACCAGAATTGTGCGAAAGCCGCGCAGGGCCGCGTCCCAGGCCACGCCTGTGCCGGTGGCACCGCCGCCTATGACGAGGATTTCGGTTGAGAGAGAGGGAGTGGGCATAGTCAGTCTCGAAAGAAGTTCGACTTTTCCGAATCGACTTTTCCGGAAAGTCGAACTTCTGAATGGTTACTCTGGATGCAGCAGTCGGTGTACTTCCTGGGCGCGGCTGGCCTGTAATGCCTGCCGCGCCAGCCGCCGGGCCTCGTCGCCGTCGGCCTGGCGCACGGCCTCTTTGACCAGTGCCACTGCTGGTGCGACGACACTGACTTCTGTCACGCCCAGGCCGAAGAGGAGCGAAAAAACCGACGGATCGCCCGCCATCTCCCCGCAGATGGAGACAGGTATACCAGCCGACTGCCCGGCCTGACAGGCCATCCCGATCAGGCGCAGGACCGCCGGGTCCAGGGGCGAGGCCAAACTGGCGACCGCGCTGTTCACCCGGTCAGCGGCCATTGTGTATTGGGCCAGATCGTTCGTGCCAATGCTGAAAAAGTCGACCAGTGGGGCCAGCCGTTCCGCCATCAAGGCCGCCGCGGGGACTTCAATCATCACACCGATCTGCAGGCGTCCGCCCGGCTGATGCTGCTCGTTGTAGCCCGGAATGTTGTCCAGTATAGCCAAGACCCGATGCACCTCGATAACTTTGCTCACCATTGGCACGAGGATACGCACGACGCCGGAAAAGCCGCTTTCCTGTGAAAGTGAAATCAGGGCCTGCAACTGGTCGTGCAACAAATTCGGGTGTTGGAGGAGCAGGCGGATACCGCGCACGCCGAGAAATGGATTGCTTTCCGCTGCCTGGGGCAGATAGCGGACGGGTTTGTCGCCGCCGATGTCGAGCAGACGCACAGTGAGAATCTCCCCTGGCGACTGGCTGTGGATCAGGCCATAGGCTTCCATCTGTTCCGCCACGGAGGGCGGCTTTGTACGCTCCTGAAAGAGATATTCCGTGCGCAGCAGACCGATGCCATCTGCCCCGCTCCCGGCCATTTGCAGCATATCCTCCCGGCTGTTGATATTGGCATGGACCAATACCCGCTGTCCGTCCCGCGTGACCGCGGTCTTGTGGCTCTGGGATTCAGCCGTGATGCGAAAGGACAGCAATCGCTCGCGGGTCTGGGTGAATGCTTCCAGCAGTTCCGGGTCCGGTTCCACCACCAATCGCCCCTGCAGCCCATCCACGACGGCGGTCTGCCCCAGCGTCAGGTGCAGGACTACTGTCCCGACGCCACAGATGAGGGGAATGCCCAGGCTGCGGGCCAGAATAGCGGTGTGGGCTGTGGGCGCACTGCCCGCCAGTACAATCCCCACCACACTGTCCGGTGACAGGTGGGTCGCGTCGTAGGGCGTCAAGTCCTCGGCCACGAGAACTGTGTTGGGGGGCAGCGAGACCAGTTGACGGGCCAGAGAGACACCGCTGAGATGGGTCAACAACCGTTGGCCCACATCCCGAATATCCACAGAACGGCTGGCGAAGTAGTCGTCGCTCAGATCTTGAAAGAGTTGGACCAGCTCAGAGGTAGTCTGGTGGGTGGCGGTGGCCGCGCTGGTTCCCCGATCAATGGCAGTCCGCACACCGTCCGAGATCAGCCGGTCGTGGAGAATCTCCAGATGGACGCGGAAAATATCCGCCACCAGGGGGTTGTCCATTTCGGCCAATTGGGTCAGTTCGTCATCTACTCTTTGGCGGGCATCCAGAAAACGCTGCCATTCCTGCGCAGGCGACGTGGATTGTTCCACGGCCTCGTCGTACGCGGCATTGGGGAGAGGCGTATAGGTGTATAGTGTGCCGATGCCCACACCGGGGGCGGCGGGCAGGCCGGAGAATATCTTTTGCAGCGGGTTGCCTCCCAAGTGGGCGCAGATTTTTTTGTTATGTGGTGTTCGGCGCGGCGCTGTGTTGCGAAGCTTCAGCGCGGCGCTGGCTCCCTTTTGCTCAACTCCCGGCTGGGCTGGAAGAAAAGGGCGTGGATCGGTGGAAGAGCGAGCATAAAGCATCCAGCGCGTCCGCGGCGTCGGGGCCGGCAGCCTGTAAAAGGAGGACATGCCCTTGCCGCGCCTGTAGCTGCATCAATTGGAGGATACTCTTCACATCCACCTGGCCCGAGGCGCGGCTCAAATTCCGCGCGGTGATCTCGGCCTGATACTGGTTCGCCACCCGGACTACATCCTTGCTCGTGCGCAGATGCAGCCCTTGGGGATCATTCACAGTTACAGTGGCTGAATGTTCTTTTGGTTCGGAGGAGGCGGGGCGAGCGCCGTCTTCGGGTTTGTCCATTCCTCGTCCATTTGTCTATGGCACTGCAATCACGAAGACAGGAAGAATTCACTTTCTGCTTTGTGTCCCTGTGGTTTCTGGCATCCGCTCCACTTTGCGCGCGTTCAACGCATCCTCGGCGGCCCGGTTGATGTCGTGCAGCGTATCACCCATCCCCGCGTGCAGGGCGGCCACAATCGCGCCTTCCACCAGCGGTGCGTTGCTAATCAGACAGCGGCTGCGTTTTTCCTCCGGCAAAAAATCCAGGGCCAGTTCTGCGCTCATCACCGCGCTGCCCATATCCACCAGCAGCAGCACACCGTCCTCGCTCCATACGCTTTCAATCGCTTCCAGAATGAGCGCGGCATCCGTGCCCAGGGCGTGGGGGTTGTCAGTCAGCCCGCCAGCCGGGACAATCTTCACCCTGCCGCCCGCCATCTGATCGGCCAACTGGCAAAGACCATCGGCGATCAATCGGCTGTGGGAGACAAAGACCAGCCCGATCACGGCTCGACCCAATCCAGCGTGCGGGCCACGGCCTTCTTCCAGCCCGCAAAGCCGCGCTCCCGTTGGCTCTCGCCGATCCGGGGTTGCCAGCGCCGGTCCACCTGCCAGTTGGCCCGCAGGCTCTCCAGGTTTTCCCAATAGCCCACAGCCAGCCCCGCGGCATAGGCCGCGCCCAGACTGGTGGTTTCGGCTACGACAGGGCGGATAACCTCCGTGCCCAAAATATCGGCCTGCAACTGCATCAGAAAATTGTTGACCGTTGCGCCGCCGTCTACTTTCAGCGTCTTCAGGGGCACACCGCTGTCCGCGTTCATCGCTTCCAGCACCTCCCGCGTCTGATAGCAGATGGATTCCAGCGCGGCCCGCACAATATGCGCCCGGTTGATGTAGCGGGTCAGGCCGACCAGCACGCCCCGCGCGTCGCTGCGCCAATAGGGGGCATAGAGTCCGCTGAAAGCCGGGACCAGATAGCAGCCCCCTGCGTCGTCCACGCTCTGGGCAATCGTTTCGCTCTCGGCCGCGCTGCTGATGAGCTGCAAATTGTCCCGCAGCCATTGGATCGTCGCCCCGGCCATGGCAATCGAGCCTTCCAGGGCAAAGACCGGACGGTTCTCCCCGAACTGGTAGCAGACAGTTGTGAGCAGGCCGTTCCGGCTGTGTACGATCTCCTCGCCGGTGTTGAGGAGCATAAAGCAGCCAGTGCCATAGGTGTTCTTGGCCTCGCCGGGGGAAAAACAGTTTTGGCCGACAGTGGCGGCCTGTTGATCGCCCAAAGCCCCGCAGACAGGAATTTCACCGCCCAAAGGTCCATCGGATCGGGTCAGGCCATAGAAACGAGGGTCACTGCTGGGGCGGATTTTTGGCAGAAGGGAACGGGGAATCTCCAGAATGCTCAACAGTTCGTCATCCCAGGCCAGCGTCTCCAACGCCATCAGCATTGTGCGGCTGGCATTGGTGGGGTCGGTGATGTGCTCGCCTGTCAGATGCCAGATCAGCCAGGAATCGACAGTGCCAAAGAGCAGATCGCCCGCGTCTGCCCGTGCTCGCAGACCGTCCACATTGTCCAGCAACCAGCGGATTTTCGGCCCGGAAAAATAGGTGGCCAGGGGCAGACCCGCTTTGCGATAGAAAGTCTCGCCGTGGCCCGCGGCTTCCAACTCCTTGCAAATGCGATCCGTGCGGGTGTCCTGCCAGACAATCGCGTTGTGAACAGGCTCGCCTGTGTGCCGGTCCCAGAGGATGGTCGTTTCCCGCTGATTGGTGATGCCGATGGCCGCGATGTCCGCGGCTGTGACGCCCGCTTTGTCCAGTGTTGCGCGGATTACCTGTTGGGTGCGCTGCCAGATTTCCGCGGGGTTGTGTTCCACCCAGCCACTGCGGGGGAAGATCTGCTGGTGCTCCTGCTGGTCAGATGCCACCACCGATCCTGAATGGTCGAAGAGCATACAGCGGGTGCTGGTTGTGCCGGAGTCGATGGCAGCGACATACTTCGGCATTGGATCTCCTTTCGCGGGCCAGGTAACAATAAGATTGGGTGGAGCGAGCCATGGAAAATTTGCCCAACCTGCGTATTATTCTGGCTGGGGTACTGTCACTTCTTCGCCTCCTGCCGGCCATTGCCATTGGCCGGCAGGGCCGCGCTCAGGGCAATCACCGCCGTCTCGAAGAGCAGATAGGCGCTGGCTGCGCCGGGGTCCCGGTGGCCGATGGAACGGTCGCCCAGATAGCTGGCCCGGCCTTTGTTGGCGCGAATTTCGGCGGTGTGTTCCAGACCCAGGCGGGCCGCCTGTTTGGCCGCGGCCAAGGCAACAGCCAGGCTCTGTCCGGAAGAGAGGGCTGCTTCCATCGCCTCCACAGCCGGTTGAATGGCGTCCACCATTGTTTTGTCGTCCATGTGGGCCTTGCCCCGCTGTTGCAGGCCGTCCAGCCCAAAGCGCAACATTCGTGTAAACTGGGGCAGGTCCACCTGTCCGCCGTTATTGGGGCTGGTGGCAGCACGCAGAAAAAATGTGCCATAGAGAGGGCCGGCCGCGCCGCCCACCGCGCTGATCAGCGTCATGGCCACCGAACGAAAGAGCGCGCCCACATCCGCGAACTGATTCTCTGTGTCCAGCAGCCGCTCCCGAACTTTTTCCATGCCCCGACGCATATTAACGCCGTGATCCGCGTCGCCAATGGCCGCGTCCAGACGGGTCAGATATTCTTCTTCGGCAATGATTCGATCGGCGTAGAGAATCAGCCAATTGCGTAACTGGCCGAGTGTAATTTCCTGTGCCATACATCACTCCACTCTACCAGTGCAACGCGGGGGTGTGGACCGGGGCATCCCACAGTCCAAGCAATTCTTTGTCCAAACGCATCAGTGTCACAGTACAGCCGCCTCGTCCCAGGCTGGTGAGAAAATTGCCCACCAGACAACGTACGACGTGTATGCCCTGCTTTTCCAGATATTCGTGGATCTGCTGGAAGAAGAGAAAAAGCTCCAGGGGAGGTGTGCCGCCCAGACCGCTGACCAGCAGCAACACCTGATCCCCAGACAGGAAAGGGAGATCGTCCACAATCGGCTGCATCAGCCGTTCCACAATCTCCTCGACACCTTCCACCCGCTGCTCAACGCCTGGCTCGCCGTGAATGCCCACGCCCAGCTCTACGGTATGTTCGTCCAGGGGCTGGGCGTGAATCGAGCGCGGCAGCGTTTCGATATTGGTGGCAAAACCCATGCTTCTCGCGTTGTCTTCCGCCCGCTGGGAGACAGAGACGACCTGCTCCAGGGAACGCCCCTCCTCGGCAGCCGCGCCGGCAATGCGGATGACGAGGGGCGCTGCACCCAGCCCGCGACGATTGGAAATCTCCGGGATGGCTACGTCGTCGTGGACCAGCACCCTGCGGGCAGTAATCCCTTCCCGGCCCAACTCTTCGGTGCAAATTTCCGAGTTGAAGACTGCCCCCGCGTAATTTTTGACGATATATAGCACGCCCGCGCCCTGATCGACGGCATAGGTGGCGGCCAATAATTGGTCCGGTGTGGGGCTGGTGAAGATTGGCCCAGGACAGGCCGCGTCCAGCATTCCCACGCCCACATAGCCGGTGGGCAATGGCTCGTGGCCGCTGCCGCTGCCGGTGATGACCACCACTTTGCCTGGCCGCCCCGGCTGCACCCGCTGCACATAGTCTGGATCGTAGTTAACACGCAGCAGATGGGGATAGCAGGCGGCCATCCCGGCCAGACTACGGGCAATAGAATCTCCAGGTTTGTTGACAAAGCTGTGCATAACGTCTCGCGTACTCAGCGAGGCCGGCTGGTATATCCTCGCGATGTCCCTATTGTAGCCCGTGTCAGGCAAATATCCAATGGTCTCGCGTGTACAGGGTGCAAATCAGATCGGGGGCAACCGATTCCGGGAATCAGCACCTCGCGGCCCCAACTTGCATTACACCCGCGTGTACAAGGGCGAGCAGAAGGTAAGGCTTCACTACCTACTGTACCAAACTCCTGGCTACCAGATCGTAATAATGCGCTCCTTTTGGTCTTTCAACTGTTGACGGTTGCGGCGCAGGGCCAAAAAGATGCCGATGAACGCCATTGCCCCAAAGATTACATACGGCCAGGGGGCAATGCCATTGGCGGCAAAGAGAATCAGTGTGGCCAGAGAGACCGCGCCCACGGAAAATGTGCCCACAGACGCGATGCGGCTCCACCAGATGAGCAACGCACCCGTAATCCAGACAATGCCCCCGGCCAGGGGAAAGACGGCCATTGCCGTGGCCGCGGCAGTAATGCCCCCCGCGCCGCCGTTGAAGCCGGCGAAGAGCGGCCAATTGTGTCCCCAAATGGCCGCGCCACCGGTCAGACCCACGGCCAGGTCCAACACAAGCGCGGGCGCGTTTGGAAAGAGACTACCGGCCAGGGCACGCAGCAAAATTACAGCCACCGCGCCCTTCACCGCGTCGCCCAGAATGGTGGGAATGGCAGCCTTTAAGCCGGCTGCGCGCCAGGCATTTGTGCCGCCGGTGCGGCCGCTGCCAACTGTGCGGATGTCTACTCCGTAGAGGCGCGTCACCCACAGGCCGGTAGGGACCGATCCAAAGAGGTAACCGATCAACGCTCCGATGGGAACCAGAATCCAGTCCATTCTTCCTCCGATGGGGAATGCAAAATAAAGAGAGGCAGGCGTACACACAACTCACAACCACAGGCCGACGGTATATTTCGTGGTTCTGCCAGCCAAGTATGCCACGCGGAACAGTGGGTTTCCCCGTTCAATCTCTGGCGGAGACGTGGGGTATGGGGGGGGTGTACTCGCCATCCAAGTCATTCAGCGGGGGAGGCTGCGTCTGGCTTATGCCCTGCATATGCAGTTCGCCATCCAGTGTCGCGCCGTCATCCAGCAAAAAGCTTTTGACAAATAGCATCCCACTCACACGACAGCCCGCCAGCAGTTCCGCCCGCTCCGCGCGGATCACGCCGTCGAATTCGCCCCGGATGCTGACAGTGCCGGCGCGTATTTCCGCGTACACCCGTGCGTTCTCCGTGAGGATGACATTGGTCGGGGTTTCCAGCAGCCCGGATTCCATCACGCCGTCGATACGAATGCTGGTATCGCTGCGCAGGGTTCCGCTGTAGGTGGCGCGGGGGCCGATAATAACCTCAATGGCGTCGGGTTGGGGGCGGCTAAAGCGACGAAACACGGCGTTTTTCCTATACTTTCTACAAGCAAATCAGCCTACACATAAATCAGTTTTTTAGAGATGCTGCGGCCCTGATGGATGCGGTTGATAATATCGGCCAGCAGGGGCGCAACTGAAACGATTTCCAGCTTGGGATGGCGGCTGGTGGTGGGCACATCAATCGTATTTGTCACCACCAGTTTGCCGATGCGTTCATCCGCGTCCAGACGTTCCAGGGCAGAAGGGAGCAGAATGGGATGGGTAATGGAAAAAGTAGCTTTGCCCACCGCGCCCGCTTCGTAGAGCGCGTCCAATTGCTTGAGTACGCTGCCCCCCGCCATCATATCGTCAATTATAATGGGCCGTCTACCCGCAATGTCACCCACCACGTGGGTGGTTTCGGTGGTTTCAAAACTCATCCGCCGCTTCTGCATTACCACCAGGGGCAGATTCAACAATTCGGCATACTTCCCGGCCAGGCTGGCCCGCCCCACATCCGGGCTGACAATCGCCCCGTCCTCATATTCCGGCTTATGAAAATAGTCGGCCAACAGGGGCAATGCACTGAGCGGGTCTACGGGTATATTGAAAAAGCCCTGAATGGCCCGCGCATGGATATCAATAAAGATAACTCTGGCCGCGCCGGAAAGTTCCAGCATATTGGCCACCACCCTGGCACTGACCGCCTCGCGTCCCCGGGCCATACGCTCTTGGCGGGCATACGGGAAATAGGGGATGACAACACTGACTGTGTGAGCACTGGCCCGGCGGAACGCATCCAAATAGAGCAGCAGCTCCATCAAATGATCGTTGACGGGACGGCTGCACGGCTGGACAAGAAAGATGTCCTGGTCCCGGACTACCTCATCTATAATCACATGGATTTCGGTATCGGGCAGAAAACGGGTGGTTGCTTTGCCCAGAGGCACGCCAAGAATTTCGGCGATCTCTTTGGCCAGGCTGGGGTGGGCAGAGCCAGTAAAAATCCGCAACGGATGATAGGACACGGCACTTTTCCCTTGCGATTGAGAGGGGATTCTGTGGGATCGGCTAGGAAACATTACAACGGCGGGCGCTTCGTCCCTGGTTGCATTATATGATAGCATTCAGGGCAGGGCAAAAGCAGCGGCCTTAGTAGCTGCTATCCAAATCGGCTGCGGGTCCAATTGCCCGAAAGGCACTTATCACAAAACGAGGAGTTTTCTCATGTCCCATCGCCTGCTTATTGCAACCCACAACCCCGGCAAAGTGGCCGAGTACCGGAGTCTGCTGGCCGATTTGCCCCTGGCCGTGACCTGGCTGGACGAGATAGATATCACCGAAGATGTGGAGGAGACAGAGACAACTTTTGTCGGCAATGCCATTCTGAAAGCCCGTTACTACGCGGGGATCAGTGGGCTATGGACCTGGGCGGACGACAGCGGTCTGGAGATCGACGCGCTGGACGGGCGGCCTGGGGTCTACTCGGCCCGCTATGGGGGGAAAGGCTTGACAGATGCGGACCGCTACCACAAAGTGCTGGCCGAGATGGCTGCCGTGCCCGATGAAGAGCGCACGGCCCGTTTTCGTTGTGTGGTGGCAATTGTCCAGCCTGGCGGCAAAGTGGATACCCGGGATGGGAAGTTGGAAGGGCTGATTGCTCACGAGCCAAAAGGGAGCCACGGCTTCGGCTACGATCCCATCTTTCACGTGCCCAGTTTTGGCAAAACCCTGGCCGAGTTGGACAGGAGAGTAAAAAACGAGATCAGCCACCGGGCCGAAGCCGCGGCCAAAGCGCGGGAGATGCTGGCAATGATGCTTTCCGAAGCAGAGGGAAACGAAGAATAGGGGGCGAAGAGGCGTGAAACGTGAAAGCGAACCCGTTCTCACATTTCACGTTTCACGTCTTTCCACTGCACGTCCACACCAGCAAAGCGTTTCTCCATCACCTGCAACGCTTCCGGGTTGTTGTCCATGAGAATGCAGTCCCGGCCCAGTTGAATGGCTGATTCGCCGAAACTCCCGCTGCCCGCAAAGAAGTCGAGGAGCACATCGCCGGGCTGGGAATGGACCTTCACAATGCGGTCCAACACACCCCGGGGTTTTTGGGTGGGATAGCCGGTCTTTTCCCGGCCATTGGGGCTGACGATTGTGTGCCACCAGGTGTCTGTGGGGGTCTTGCCCCGGGCGGCTTTCTCTGCCCCCACCAGTTCGGGGGCCATATAGGGGATGCGGTCTACCTCTTCCAGATGGAATTGATACTGCTTGGGGTCTTTGCTGTACCAGAGGATATTGTCGTGCTTGGCAGGCCATTTTTTTTTGGTGCGTGCGCCGTAGTCGTAGGCCCAGATAATTTCGTTCTGGAATGAATCCCGCCCGAAGATGGAATCCAGCAGCACTTTGCAGTAGTGGACTTCCCGGTAGTCGATGTGAAAGAAGAGGCTGCCGTCTGGCTTGAGAAGGCGATGGGCTTCGTCCAGACGGGGTTCCAAAAACCCCAAAAAGTCATCAAAAGTGTCGTTATAGCCTTTGGTTCCGAGCGTTTCTGTGCGATACCGCTTGCCCTGAAAGCCCGTGCGATCTCCATCCGCGTCTTGGGTTGTGGAAATCTGCGTGCGGCTCTGGACTTTGCCTGTATTGAAGGGTGGATCGATGTAAATCAGGTCTACCGAAGCCGAAGGCAGGTCTCTTAAAGCAGGCAGATTGTCGCCGAAATAAACGGTCAGTTTTGCCACAGGATTCTTGTTTTTCTTTGTGTCGTCGTGCCTTTGTGGTTTGGCCTATTGCCACCCCTAAAACCCCAAATAAGCTTCCACCACTTGGGGATCGACCAGCAGTGTCTTGGCGTCGCCACTCAGCCGGATGGACCCGGTCTCCATCACATAGCCCCGGTGAGCCACTCGCAGCGCGGCCTGGGCGTTCTGTTCCACCAGCAGAATTGTCGTGCCCTGGCTGTTGATCTCCAGAATAATCTGGAAAATCTGCTCCACCAGAATCGGGGCCAGCCCCATTGAGGGTTCGTCCAACAACAGAATCTGCGGGCGGGCCATCATTGCCCGGCCCATGGCCAGCATCTGCTGCTCGCCCCCAGAGAGCGTGCCGCCGGGCTGTTTCAGCCGTTCTTGCAGCCGGGGGAAAAGGGTCAGCACCCGCTCGTAATCGGACGCGATACCGCCGGTATCGTTGCGGTTGAACGCACCCATTTCCAGATTTTCCTGCACAGTCAGCCGGGCAAAAATTTTGCGCCCCTCTGGCGACTGGACAACACCGCGACGGGCGACGATATGCGCGGGCAGGTGGTCAATGCGCTCGCCTTCCAAAAAGACAGTACCTGTCGTGGGCGTCAAAATGCCGCTGATCGTATTGAGCGTCGTCGTCTTGCCCGCGCCATTGGAGCCGATGAGCGTGACGATTTCGCCCTGCTCCACAGTCAGGGAGATGCCCTTCAGCGCGTGAATGCGGTCATAATACGTGTGAATGTTTTCTAGGGTTAGCATAGGATTAATAGTGAATGATGAATAGCGAATAGTGAATGGCTAAGGACGTTAACGACGTTGAGCCGCTGCCGCAGTCTTTATACTTGCGCCAATAATGCGCCCCAACTGTTCAGATTCACCCAAGACGGGGGCTATTTCTTCGGCTGGCAATAGACGGGCCAAGCGTATCATTTTCAGCCAGACCGTCGATTCGTTCAGTTCTTTCAGGCAGATGCGGAATTTATGAATAAAATCACTGCGACTCTCGGCACTGCGTCCTTCGGAATAGTTGGGAGCAGGAGAGGTTCCGCTACGCAGCAGTTGACCGGCAATGTGGCGACCAGCAGGCGTCGGTGGAAGGCGGTCGCATAACTGAATCACCATTACTGCAAATTTGATCAGTCGGTCCTCCAGATCATCCCCTTTTGCCATAATCGTACCCCTCCCTCATTAAAAATTCGCTATTCTCTATTCACCATTTGCTATTTTCTTCTCCGTCCCGCCCGATGTATCCAAAAATATCCCCGGCCCCAAATAGGCTTCGACTACGCGGGGATCGGCCCGAACTTCCGCGGGTTTGCCCTCGGCGATCTTCTTGCCGTAGTCCAGCACAGTGATATGGTCGGAAACACTCATGACCACCTTCATGTCGTGTTCGATCAGCAGAACCGTTATGCCCATTTGATCCCGCAGGCGATGGACCAGATCCATCATGGCCTCAGTCTCCCTTGGATTCATCCCCGCGGCTGGCTCGTCCAGCAACAAAAGTTTGGGATCGCTGCCCATGGCCCGAGCGATCTCCAGCAACCGCTGTTCGCCATAGGGCAGGTTCTTGGCGATTATGTCCCCCTTGCCCTCCAGCCCGACAAAGGCCATCATATCCCGGGCCTTCTTTTCGGCCCTCCGTTCCTCGGCCACCTGGGACGGGATGCGGAAAATTGCGCCCAAAGGCGTGGCTTTCATGCGCACATGCTGGCCCACCAATACATTTTCCAGGGCTGTCATGCCACCGAAGAGGCGAATATTCTGATAAGTGCGGGTCATACCTGTCCCGGCGATCTGATCCGGGCGCAACCCGACCAGGGGCTTGCTGTCAAAGATGATCGTACCGATCTCTGGTTGATACAGGCCGGTCAGGCAGTTGAAGAAGGTGGTCTTGCCCGCGCCGTTGGGGCCGATCAGGCTGGCGATGGACTTCTCCTCGATGCTGAAATCCACATGATCCACGGCCACGAGACCGCCGAATATTTTGGTGACCTGGCGTGCTTCGAGTAAAGGCATCAGGCATCACCTCCGGGCGTGGCGTGGGCTGGCTTGGGGAAGTCGGAGGGTGGGTCGGCGTCCGTGGCATCCTCGTTGTGCAGTTCTCGTCTACGCCGGGCGGAGGGCAGGAAGCCCTCGGGACGCACGATCATCATGATGATCAGCAGGGCGGCGAAGGTGACGATGCGGAATTCGTCTACCCCCCGCAGCACTTCGGGCAGACCCTTGAGGGCAATGGCCCCCAGCACCACGCCAGGAATGCTGCCCATGCCGCCCACGATGATCAACGAAAGGGCGTCGATGGAGACAAAGAGGGAGAAATTTTCTGGGAAGATATTGACCTGGCGAGCGGCATAAAGCTGTCCGGCAAACCCGGCGAACATGGCCCCGATGGCAAAGGCCAACAGTTTGGTCTGCACCAAATTGATGCCCGTGGCCTGGGCCACATCTTCGTCTTCCCGCAGGGCCTCCCAGGCCCGTCCCAGGCGGGAGTTGTTGAGCCGTTGGGCCACAAAGGCCACCAAAGTCGACCCTAGCAGGGCCAGGATGAAGATGTCCCTGGGGTTGCCCATGCTATAGCCGACCAGGGTGGGAGGGGAAATATTGAGCAGACCCCGAGGCCCGTTGGTCAGCGGCCCCAGATTTAGCATAAAAAGACGGATGATCTCGCCAAAACCCAGGGTGACAATGGCCAGATAATCCCCCCGTAACCGCAACACAGGGATACCCAGAAGCACCCCGCCCAATCCCGCCGCCAGCATGGAGACAGGGATGGCCACCCAAAAGCCCAGCAAAGGGGTGTTGGGGTTCACGCCCAGGCTGACCAGCCACTCGGTGATCAACGGCGACGAGAAGGGCGCGGCCACAAAGGCGTACATATAGGCCCCGATGGCGAAAAAGGCCACATAGCCCAGGTCTAGCAGACCGGCGTAGCCCACCACAATATTCAGCCCCAGCCCCATCATCACAAAGATGAAGACCATGCCCATCACGGAATTCTGGAATTGGTCCAGGGTGAAGGGCAGATAGGCAATGGAGGCCAGGAGCAGCCCAACCACAATGCGACTTTCCCAGCCCGATTTGGTGATGCGGGTGATGGCCAGACCGGTCCCGACCGCAAGCATAGTGGCCAGCAGGCGATAGGTGCCTTCGCTTTGGCCGCCTATGTCGATGCCTGGTATGCCCATGTAGAGTACCAAGCCCATGAGCACAAAGGGAAAGGCAATAAAAAACCAACGTGCGCCGGGTATTTTCAGGGGGCGGGCTGTCTTGGCCGCCCCGCTACGGTTGATCAGGATCAGCAGCCCGGCCACCAATCCGGCGGCGGTCATCATGCCCACCATCACGGCGTAGGCGCTGAGGGGGACTTCGCCCTTGAGAATGGTCCCGGCACTCACGCCGCTGAGGGCGGCCATGTTGAGGGGCACAATTTTATCGAACACCGGCTGAATTTTGGTTCCGCTGCCCAGGGCTGTGTTGAAGGCCCAGATCAGTCCGGTGGTCAACACCCCCGTGGTTAGTCCCGCGGCGATGCTGTTGCCTAAAATTTGGGCGGCTGAGCGGGTGTTGCTCCCCCCGGCGGCCGGCTGGCGCAACACCGCAAAGAACAAAATGCCCATCAGAATCGACAGGATCAGGAAGGCGGCGTCTCCCAAGCGGGTGGGCAGACCGATCAGGATCAAATAGACCAGGAGACCAAAGGCGATCAGTCCTTTTTCTACACCTCGTCGGTAGGCAAATTGAGTAGTCATGTTAGGCCCTCTTTTTGCTGAGCACTTCGCCGAAGATACCCGACGGGCGGAAGATCAGGATCAGCACCAGAACCGAGAAGGCGATGATGTCCTTGTACTGGTTGGGGATACCCAGGGCACTAGGCCCCAGAGCTTCGATCAGCCCCAAAATCAAGGCCCCAAACATGGCCCCAGGAATGTTGCCGATGCCGCCCAACACTGCGGCGGTGAAGGCTTTCAGCCCCGGAATGAAGCCGCTGTTAAATTTCATCACCGTGTTGTGGAAGCCCAACATTACGCCGGCTGCCCCGGCCAAGGCCGAACTGAGGATGAAGGTGGCTACAATCACCTTGTTCACGTCCACGCCCATAAGCGCGGCGGTGTCTTTGTCTTCGGCCACGGCCCGCATGGCCCGGCCCAGTTTTGTGCGTTGGATGATGATATACAGTCCCACCATCAGCAGCACTGAGGTAAAGAAGATGATGGCCCCGGTATAGGAAACGTTGACCACGGCACCAATTTTGAAACTGCCGGCGATCATATCCGGTTTGCGATAGCTGAGGGGGTTGACGCCAAAGATGAGCAGTACGGAATATTGCAGAAAGAGGGAGGCCCCAATGGCACTGATTAGGGGAACCAGCCGGGGCGCACGCCGCAGAGGGCGATAGGCCAATCGTTCCAGCGCGACGCCCGTGGCCACGGACCCCAACATGCCTGCGCCCATAATTAACAACAGGGCGATGAAGACGAATGCGGGTGGCCCGTCGATCCAGCCTAAATAGGTGAAGAATTGCAGGGCGAAGAAGCCGGTGACACCCCCCAACATCATCACCTCGCCGTGGGCAAAGTTGATCATAAAAAGGATGCCATAGATCAATGTGTAGCCCAGGGCCACCAGGGCATAAACCCCGCCCAATACCAGCCCATTGATCGCTTGGGTGGCCCAGAAGGAGGCCGGATACCCCTCGGCGATGCCCACGGTCCACACCCGCCACGCCACCAGGGCGAGGATCACTGCCCCCATCAGCCAGATCAGGTAGCGGCTGTTGTCCCGACGTCTGATCTGCTGATGCGCTGTTGCCCTACTTGCCATAAGTCACTCGATTTTCTGAAACATGGCTCTATTGTCTTGCCGGGGAGCCAATCATGTGAAAAAAAGTAATAATTGCGACAGTCGATAACACTTGCCGGGGTTAATCATTCGGACGGGGATGTGACGGGTGTACTTGCTAGAACGGGGTGGGCAGAACTGCGCGTTCCACCCACCCCGTTCTCTGTTCATCTACGAATTTCGCCTACTTCATTCCGAAGCCAGAAACCTGCACAAACTCGCCGTTCTCGACACGGGAGATTTGAATGCCACCGGCACCACATTCGCCGATATCGTTGCAGGTCATAGAACCGGTCAACCCCGTCAAATCCTTCGTGGCTCGGATAGCCTTGATCAGGGCCTCTCGATCAATCACCAGACTGCCGGAAGCATCGACCTCGGCCACCTGCTTGATGGCATTGGCAATCAGCATGACCGAATCATAGGACTGGCCGTCGTACGGTCCCAGAGGCTCCGCACCGTATTTGTCTGTGTACCGCTGACGGAATGCGTTGTACATATCCGCCTGCACGTCGCCGATAGGCTTGGACATGTAAGCACCCTCGGCTGCGGCCCCGGCGGTGTCCAGATACTGCTGGGTGAAGGCGCCATCGTCGCTCATGAAGAGGGCGTCTTCCAGGCCTGGGGTCTCTTTCATCTGCTGAGTGATAAGGGCTGCCTCGGTGGAGTAGCCGCCAAAAAAGACCAATTCAGGACCGTTGGCCGCAATCTTGGCCAGGGCTGCCCGGAAATCTGTCTCGCCCACCTGACCACCTTCCACGCCAGTGACCTCGCCGCCAAGAGCCTCAAAGGCAGTCTGCAGGAGTTCGACCAGTCCCAGACCGTAGTCCCCGTTGTCGTGCATCAGCGCGATCTTTTTGATGCCCAGGACATTGAAGAGATAATCGGCGTCTGTGTTGGCCTGCAGTTGGTCGGTCAACACGACCCGGTTACAGCTATCGCAGTCCTCAGACAGGACACTGGGGTTGGTGGCGCTGGGCGTCACAAAGGGAATGCGGGCCGCAAGCAGGATGGGCTTCAGGCCCAAGGTTTCGCCGGAGCACATGCCGCCAGTCACCGCCACGATGGAGGAATCCGCAGCAAACTTGTTGGCCACGTTGGTGGCGATGGAGCCGTCACAGCCGCCGTCCTGCATGTCCAGTTCGAGCATGAACCCGTCAATGCCGCCAGCCGCGTTGAGATCGTCGACGGCAACCTGAGCGGATTGGGCGATGTCACTGCCCATTTCGGGGATGGGGCCGGTCAAGCCCGAAGAGCCACCAAGACGGATGACGCCACCGGCGGGGATCACGACCTTGCCGGTCATATCGGCAGCCGGGGCGGCAGGTGCTTCGGCCGCAGGTGCTTCGGTGGCAGGCGCTTCAGCGGCAGGTGCTTCAGTTGTCTTGGCTTCTGCGGCCGTGGGCTGCTCCGCGGGGGCTGCTGCGGGCTGGGCTGGCGCTGGGCACGCGGCCAAAATCAGCGACAACACCAATAATAGAGCCAATAGAGGTGTGCGGCGTTGCATAAACTTCTCCTTTTGGTGAAAAATACACAAAAATAGACTACTATATCATGCGGTTTGCTATACTGCACAAGCTGTACAAATCTGCCAAAACACCAATTTTGAGGACGCTACACGGGGAATCAAATATTTTGCACCCTCGAAAAGGTAACGGATTTATATTAGAAGAGGGATCGACAATTGTCAAAATAGGTGTAGTCGACTTTCATCAAACTGCCATTTTCTGCTCTGCGGAAGGCGCTCCCAGCCTATGGCAATAGAGAGTGCGTATGGTATAATCGCCGCTATGTGTCTCGTCTCTATCGAGACAACTTTCGTTTTGTATAGGGTTTCTGCAATGAGTCTGCTGGTCGGCAATCAGCTTGCCAAAAGCTACGGCGCTAATGATGTTTTTGAAAACATCGATGTGCGCATTGAACACGAAGACCGAATCGGTTTTGTCGGGGCCAATGGCTCTGGCAAAACGAGTTTGCTGCGCGTTCTGGCCGGGATAGAGCCAAGCAATGGGGGGCAGATTTTTGTTGCCCAAAGCATTCGCCGGGGCTATCTGCCCCAAGACCCGCCCCCGGCTGGCGACCATACGCTCTATGAAGACCTGTACGCGATCTTCACTTCTCTGTTGGCCCAGGGCGAAGAACTGCGCACGCTGGAAGCGCGCATGACCGATCCGGCCACCAGCGAGGATGAACTCAACCGCATTTTGATAGACTACGGCCACAAGCAGGAAGCCTTTGAGCGGGCTGGCGGCTATACGATTGATCAGCGGGTGAAAAGTGTTCTCAGCGGGCTGGGGCTGGACGAAGAACTCTGGCACAAACCCCTGGCGCATCTAAGCGGCGGCCAGCGCACCCGTGCCCTGCTGGGCCGTCTGCTGCTAGAAGAGCCGGACCTGCTGCTGCTGGACGAACCCACCAACCACTTGGACGTGCGCTCGGTGGAGTGGCTGGAAGGTCAACTGTTGGCCTGGAAGGGAGCGCTTCTGGTCGTATCACACGACCGCTACTTTCTGGACACGGTTGTCACCCGCGTGTGGGAGATGACCCACCACAGACTGGAAAGCTACCGGGGCAACTACAGCCACTTTCGCCGCCAGCGAGAAGATCGGCTGGAACGCTGGCGCAAGGAGTACGAACAACAACAGGAATATATTCGGGAGACCGAAGAATTTGTGCGCCGCTACAAAGCAGGCCAACGCACGAAGGAAGCCCAGGGCCGAGAGACCCGGCTCAAACGCTTTATGGAGACCGAAGCGCTGCCCCCGCCCCCGTCGGATCAGCGCATCCGCCTGCCCCTGCGCACAGACATCCGCAGCGGCGATCTGGTACTGCGCACCCGCCGCCTGCTGGTGGGCTATCCCCCGGTGGATGGCAACGGCAGCGGGCCGACACCGATTCTGGCCGTGCCCGATTTGGACCTCTACCGGGGCAAAATTGCCGCGCTCATTGGCCCCAACGGCGCGGGCAAGACGACGCTCATCCGCACAATTCTGGGTGAACTGGAGCAGTTGCAGGGAACGTTTCAATTGGGTACTGGCGTGGAGATTGGCTATCTGGCCCAGCGCCATGTGGGCGCTGGCTTTGGGCTGATGGATTCCAGCCAGAGCGTGCTGAATGCACTGCTGGATATCAAAAATCTGCCGCTGGAACGGGCGCGCACCTATCTGGGCCAGTTTCTTTTCAAAGGTGACGACGTTTACAAATCCATCGATCAGCTTTCCGGGGGCCAGCGCAGCCGCATTGCCCTGGCCCGGCTGACATTGCAGGGAGCCAATTTTCTGCTCCTGGACGAGCCGACCAATCACCTGGACCTGGACAGCCAGGAAATTTTGCAGGACGCGCTCCAACAATTTGGCGGCACAATTTTGCTCGTCACCCACGACCGCGCGCTGGTGGACGCGCTGGCTACCGAACTGTGGGTTGTGGAGCCAGGCGAAGGCGACGCGCCCAGCCGGATGGAGGTCTTCACCGGGACGTGGCGGCAATGGATGAATGAACGCAACGGCCAGATGAGCGGAGTAGACGCTGCCCCCAAAACACTTGCTCCCGAACAAGACCAACGGGAATTGCAGCGGGAAGAGCGGCGCCAGCGTCAGCTATCGGCTCGGCAACAGGCCGATCTGGACGAATTGGAGCAGCAGATTCATCGGATGGAAGCACGCGCCATTGAATTGGAAGCGAAGATGGCCGCAGCCAGCCAGTCCCAGGATTACGAACAGGTGCAGACCATTCACAACGAGCACCAGGCCGTTCAGCGCCGCATCGAACAGCAGATGGAACGCTGGACCGAAATGGCCGCAACGGTCACGTGAGCGTTTGCACAGGGCAGGCTGATGTGTAAAATAGCCACGGATGAACGCGGATGGAGACAGATTCAATCTGTGAAAATCTGCGTCATCTGTGGACGCTCTTCATTGCTGTTTGTATCCGCAATGGGCATAGAAACTAAACTCGCCAGCATTTACACCTGAATTCTGGGCGCAATCAGCAATGAAAATGGGATAAATAAACAAACGTCGAGTAGCTTTGTAAAAACCTGTCCTTTCTCTGTTCATTGATGTTTATATTTCAGCCAGGAGAGATGAATTTAGATATGACCAGACTTGTCATTGGCCTCACCGGCAACATTGCAACGGGAAAAAGTACGATACTGAAATATCTGGCCGAAAAAGGCGCGGCGATTATTGATGCCGACAAACTGGCCCATCGGGTGATGGAGCCGGGCGGGGCGGCCTATGAGGCTGTGGTGCGCAGCTTTGGCCGGGATATCCTTAACGACGACGGAACGATCAACCGCAAGCGCCTGGGCGATATTGTCTTTTCTGACACCTCCGCGCTGGGTCGGCTGGAAAAGCTGGTCCATCCAAAAGTTTTTGAGTTGGGCAACCAGGAGATCGACGAGGCCAAATCGCCACTTGTCATATTGGAAGCCATCAAACTGCTGGAAGCCGGATTAATGGTTACACTGTGCGATGAGGTATGGGTGGTTATCTCGAATTTTGCCAACCAATTGCGCCGCCTGATGGAAAACCGCAATATGGAGGAATCCAAGGCGGAACGGATTATCAGCATCCAGCCGCCCCAGGCTGCCAAAGTCAATCAGGCGGATCGGGTGATCGAAAATAACGGCGCGCTGGAAGAACTGCACGCCCAATTGGACACTATCTGGGCTGATCTGGTGGCACGCTATCCCGTGCAGATGGCCGGGCTGCACCCGGTGGCGGAGTAGCGGAATGGACACGCTCAAACGTTTTTGGACCCAACATCCCGCGCTCTCCAATTGGGCCGTGCTGGCGATTGGAATGGTGATTATTCTCTTTTTCAGCGCTCGTCATGTGGGCTTCGAGCCGCGCCAGTGGGCGGCGCTGGTGGGTGCAACAGTTGTCCTGGCCGGTCTCTGCGCCTGGATTCTTAGTTGGGAATAATATTTTTTTGGCAACTGAATGGGTGGCTACAAGAACACAAAGCCACAAAAAAGGTAAGAGCTGCCGTATTTTTCGTGGCTTTGGGGTTCATTGTAGGCTAGAGTTGAGGAACTGATGGACAAACGAGATTATTATGAAACACTCGGCGTAGAACGCAACGCGGACGACGCTGTGATGAAAAAAGCATTCCGCAAGTTGGCACAACAGTATCACCCGGACGTCAATTCATCGCCTGAAGCAGAGTCAACCTTTAAGGAGATCAATGAAGCCTATCAGGTGCTGAGCGATCCCCAGAAGCGGGCTGTCTACGACCGCTACGGCCATGCCGGATTGAGCGGAGCCAGCGGTATGGGCGACTTCAACCAGGGCTTTGGCGATCTGGGCAGCATCTTCGAGGAGCTTTTCTCCGGCTTTGCCGGGCAGGGCCGGGGCAGTGGACGGCGCAATGCACCCCGCCGGGGCGCGGATCTGCGTGTGGACATCTCCCTGAGCTTCGAGCAGGCCGCCTTTGGCACAGAACGGGAACTGGAAGTGCCCCGCATGGAGGAGTGTGACCGTTGCCACGCCAGCGGCGCGGAGCCGGGCAGCACGCCGGAGCGGTGTACGACCTGTGGTGGCACAGGCGAAGTCCAGCGCCGCCAGCAGTCCCCGCTCTTTGGCACAATCGTCACGGCTTCCCCCTGCCCCCGCTGCAACGGAGCCGGGGAGATCATCAGTTCGCCCTGCGCCAAATGCAACGGCCAAAAGCGGGTGCGTGTGACCCGCAAATTGAAAGTAAATGTGCCCGCCGGTGTGGACGACGGCACACGCATTCGTCTGGCTGGCGAAGGTGAAGCGGGCAGCCTGGGCGGCCCCGCGGGCAATCTCTACGTCGTCATTTCGGTGGAGTCTCACCCCATCTTTGTGCGCAACGAATTCGACCTGCACATGGAACTGCCCATCAACATTGCCCAGGCCGCGCTGGGAGCCAATGTGCAGATTCCCACACTGGATGGCAACCCGGAACAGTTGGAAATTCCCGGCGGAACCCAGACGGGCAAGAGCTTCCGCAAACGGGGTATGGGGATTCCTCGCCTGCAACGGTCGGGCCGGGGCGATCTGATCGTCACTGTGCGGGTCGTCACGCCTACCAACCTGAACAACGAGCAGAAAGAGTGGCTGCGCCGTCTTGCCGAA
Organism: Caldilineaceae bacterium; assembly: GCA_019637685.1. Classification (GTDB taxonomy): domain Bacteria; phylum Chloroflexota; class Anaerolineae; order Caldilineales; family Caldilineaceae; genus JACQGT01. The sequence continues at coordinate 144,663 of JAHBVF010000002.1, forward strand.
AGTTTTGGCGACGAAATAACCGAACACAAAAAAGGCTTCTTCGACCGCATACTCGGCACAGACTGATTACCCGACACAGATTTAATGTCCAGCATAGACCACAAGTGATACACCTCGCCTGGGACGGCTGCTATAACGTAAGAGATTTGAGTGGTCTGCCCCTGGCCGCCGGGGGACGGATTCGCTCCGCCGCGCTGATCCGCTCGGACATTCTTTCCCGGCTGAGCGCGACGGGCAGGCAGGCGCTCATCGACTACGGAGTAGGCACAGTCATCGATCTGCGCACGCCAGCGCAGGTGGCGGAGGAGCCATCGGCCTTTGCGCCGGGCCATCCCCAGCCGGGGCAACCCCACTATCACATCCTCTCGCTGGAAAATCGCAATGTATCCGTCCTCAATCGGATCGATAATGCACCCAGCCAGGCGGAAAAGTATTGTCTGACGGTGGATTACTGCCAGCCCGAAGTAGCCGAAATTGTGCGGGCGGTGGCAGAGGCCCAAACAGGCGGCGTGCTGATCCATTGCCACGCGGGCAAGGATCGCACGGGAATCGTCATCGCGCTGCTGCTGGGGCTGGTGGGCGTCACAGAAGAGGCCATTGCCGCGGATTACGCGGCCAGCGAAGAGCGCCTCTGGCCGCTGTTTCGCCAGATGGAAGCCGCTGCCGCAGACGATCCCGCCCAATTGACTGCGCTGCAACACAAAATTCCCACGGCTTTGCCCCAGACAATCCAGACGCTGCTGACCCACCTCCGCATTCGCTACGACAGCATTCGGGGGTATCTCTTGGCGGCGGGTGTGACCGAAGACGAACTGGCACGCATTGAGCATCGGTTGGTAGAGAAGGCGGATAGATGAGTATTCTTTCCCTGCAAGAGGCAGTGGCACGCCAGCCTTATCCCGATTTTCAGAACTGGTGGCCGGTGGGCCAGCGCTTTGTAGACTTTATGGCCGAGGCCATTACGACCGAGTGGCGAGCACTGGAACCGGCAGAAGATTTGCGCCGGGTGGCCGATTTTGTCGTGGAATACACGCGGCTGGTCTATGGACGGGAGAGCCGTTCGTCGCTGGTGGCTGATTTTGTGGCGCGTCGCAGTTTGGATAATTTTCAGTCGGGCGAATTTGACGCGCTTTCCTACGCCTTCTATCGGGGCGCGTTTGAGCGTCTGGCGGGCGACACGAAAATCTCCCATTTGCCACAGGCCCGCCGGGACTTCACCCGCCGGGTGGGTCGGCGTTTCTTCCAGCAGATGGCCGATGCCCTGGCCCTCTCTTTGCCCAGCCGTCTGGCCGACGGCGGCGACTTTGCCCGCTTGCAGAAGGCCCTTGCCCGGGTGGGCGATTTCCTTTTGACCGAAGGCTATCTGCGCGATCACTTCGCCTTTCGTTTTGATGTGGCGGCCAGCCGGGGCAGCCAGCCCATTGCCCAGACCAGCGCCGACTTTATGCCCGCGCTTGCCAGGGACACAGCCTATGCGCTCTACGAAATGGGCTATCCGATTATTCTCCCCTCCGCGGTCTATCTCTACCAGACGATTGGGGAAGCCCAGCACCATTCCTCCCGCACCATCGAAGAACTCTTTGCCCGCTGCGGCTGCCAGGCCAGCGAAACCGACGATTTTGACCCGACCGGCTTTCCCTCCGATCGGGTCGTAGAATTGTGGGAGATTCGGCGCTAGAACTCGACAGTCTGGCCCAATCTCGGCACCTCTACCGCCCGATGCCCTTGGGTTTCCAGTTTGTCAGCCAGGGTAAAGGCAGCCTCTTTTTCGCCGTGGACGAGAAATGTCTTCTGCAGGCGCTGCTTGTCGAAGTGGGAAGCCCATTCCAGCAATTCCCCCTGATCCGCGTGCGCGCTGTAGCCGTTGATGCACTCTATTCGTGCCCGGACCGGGTACTCATCCCCATAGATTTTCACCTCATCCGCGCCCTCCAGAATACGCCGCCCCAGGGTGTGTTCGGCCTGAAAACTGACAAAAAGAATCGTATTTTCCTTGTGGGTGATGTTGTTTTTCACGTGATGGAGGATGCGCCCGCTCTCTACCATCCCGCTGGCGCTGATAATAATGGCCGGATCGGTGATGAAGTTGAGTTGCTTGCTGCGCCGCACATCCCGCACGTATTCGATGTGGGAAGAATCGAAAGGATTGCGCCGCTTGCCTTCGGTCAAAAACTCCTGCACTTCCTGGTTCCAGGATTCCGGGTGCATCCGAAAGACATCCGTGGCATTGACAGCCAGGGGACTGTCCACAAAGACGGGCAATTCGGGAATGTCCCCAGCCTCGTCCAGCACATTGAGCGCATAGACCAATTCCTGGGTGCGCCCCACAGCAAAGGCCGGGATAATCACTTTGCCCCGCCGTTTGGCCGTGGCGCTAACCACCTCCTTCAGCCGCTCGCGTGCATCCAGATAGGAGCCGTGCAGCCGGTTGCCGTAGGTGCTTTCCATAATGAGAATGTCAGCATCGGTCAGTGTGTCCGGCGGACGGAGGATTGCCAGCTCCTCCCGGCCCAGATCGCCGCTGAAGACCAGCCGCCACTCTTTGCCTGTGCTGAATTCACGGATTTCCAGCAACACAAACGCAGAGCCGAGGATGTGGCCCGCGTTATAATAGGTGAGCTTTACGCCGTCGGCAACGGGAACCGGGCGGTCCGTGCCGACACTGACAAAGAGCGGCAGGGTGTCGCGGGCGTCTGCCTGGGTGTAAATAGGCTCCACTGGCGGCTCGCCCCGACGTTTGCGCCGTTTGTTCAGATATTCGATATCGCTCTCCTGGATATGTCCGCTGTCCAGCAGCATATACGACGAGAGGTTGCGGGTGGCCGCCGTAGACCAGATATTGCCGTTGAAGCCCTGTTTGACCAGATTGGGCAGTTTGCCTGTGTGGTCGATGTGGGCGTGGCTGATCACAACCGCATCGATGCTTTTCGGGTCAAAAGGAAAGCGCAGATTGCGTTCATAGGTCTCGGCCCGGCGGCCCTGAAAGAGACCGCAGTCCAACAGAATACGCTGGTCGTTTACCTCCAGCAGATGCATGGAACCGGTGACTTCCTGGGCCGCGCCGTGGAATGTGAGTTTCATCGGAATGCCTTTCGTGAAGGGCGTGGATTTGTTACGGGATATTACGGGATATTATGGGACAGATTGGCAGGGAGGGCAAAGCAGCAATGCAGTTGCCGCAGAATCCCTGTCCCGGCTCCAAAACTTGCGAACGGCGAATGGAAAAGGATGAAAGTTTTATGAAACGGCACACCCCTCAAGCCCCTTTCTCCAAATACCACGCGCTGGGCAATGACTATCTGATTCTGGACCCGGCCCGGCAGCGGGGCGAACTGGCACAGGGGCTGAAACCCGCGCAGGTCCGGGCTATCTGCGATCGCCAGCGGGGGGTGGGCAGCGATGGAATTGTCTATGGCCCGCTGATGGGTGAAGAACATCCCGGCCACTTTGCCTGCGTCATCTGGAATCCCGACGGCTCCCAGGCCGAGGTGAGCGGCAACGGGCTGCGCATCTTTGCCCGCTATCTGGCCGACGAGGGGTACGTCTCTCTGCCCGACGAACGCGCGTGTATTCTCCACAGCGGCGGGCGCACAATCCCCATTGCTTACGGCCCCCACGCGGACTCGCCCATTCGGGTCGAACTGGGCCGGGCGTCCACCGCGCCGGGACCGGACACCTTGCCCGCCCATCTGCTGGCCGCGCTTGGCCCGCCCACACAGGTAAATGTGGGCAATCCCCATTGCGTCTTTTTCCCCCATCTCTCCATCGACGAATCCCTGGCCCGCGATTGGGGTCCCCGTGTGGAGACTGACCCGTCCTTTCCCAAACGCACAAATGTCCAGTTCGTGCGGATTGTGGATCGCCACACAATCGCCATCGAAATCTGGGAGCGGGGCGCGGGGTATACCCAGGCCAGCGGCAGCAGCAGCTGCGCGGCCGCGCTGGCGGCCATCAGCCGGCGCGGGTGCGCGTCGCCCGTCACCGTGCAGATGGCCGGTGGGGCGCTGCTGGTAGACGCGGCCCAAATCAGCGGCCAGTGGCACGTTTCCCTGACCGGGCCGGTCACGCCGGTCTTTGACGGGTACTGGAGAGCAGGCACAGGGCGTTCCATCTCCGATTCCTAATCTCCTCTTCCCTTTCTCCCAGAACATTCGTGCGAATTGGGTCTTGACACCGCACAGATGTTCGTGTACAATTTGGGATAGTTGGGAAACAGATGTGCTATTTGGGATAAATTATAGGGGAATTCACCCCTCCGCCAAAAGGAAAAACCAATGAATCTCTCCGACCGGCAGATGAATATTCTCCGTTACATCGCTGAATTTGTGGAAGAGCGGAGCTATCCCCCCACCATCCGACAGATCGGCGCGGCCTGCGATATTTCCAGCACATCGGTTGTCAAGTACAACTTGAACAAACTGGAGACCGACGGTCTGATTTTGCGCGATCCGGAGGTGAGTCGGGGGTTGAGTCTACATTGGGATAAATTGGAGGAGGCAGGTCTGCTGGCAGAGATACGCAGACCCGTGGGCCACGCGGTCAATGGCGTAGCAGAACGGCTCAAGCAAACCGGGGAAAAGGTGGTCAATTTCTTCAGTGTGCCTGTGTTGGGCCACATCGCGGCTGGTGAACCCATTCAGGTGGATGTCTCCGAATACGACAGCGCGGACGAATGGATCGACCTGAACGAAGCCCTCTACCGGGACCGGGAGAAACTTTTTGCCCTGCGTGTCCAGGGCGATTCTATGGTGGATGCCAGTGTACTGGATGGGGATATTGTGATTCTGCGCCATCAGGAGAAGGCCGAGAACGGCGAAATGGTGGCGGCCTGGATTGACGGTGTGGGCGAGACGACGCTGAAGCGCTTCTATTTGGAGGGCAAACAGGTGCGCCTGCGTGCGGCCAATCCCAACTATCAGGATATGTTCTTCCCCGCGGCCCAGGTCAGCGTCAAAGGTCGGGTGGTGTCGGTCATTCGGCAGTTGGAGTAAGACGGCGCTGGCGGTTTCGCTGTGACAACTAAAACGCTGTACAGCACAGAGCGTGAAACGTGAAAGAGTCCGATATTTTCACATTTCACGCTTTGTGCTGCCAGGGAACGACTGGAACCAAAATACTCCCTTCGGCCAGTGAGCCGTAGCTCACAGCCATTTTGGGGCCATATTCCCACAGATAGGACGCCACATACGCGCAGGTGATGGCGTCCAGCGTATCCTCGTATTCCTTCAACTTCCGCCCGCGCAGTTCCCCCACATTCACTTCTGTGAGCAGCTTTTTTGTCCCTTTCAGCGGCGGCGCGGCTTTGCGCAGGCCGCGCAAAAGTTGCTGATAGCGGGCCATCTCCACCCGGCGATCGGCCACCGCGCCCCGTTTGTATTTGAGAATGCGCTCCAGTCCAAAGAGACTGATGTGGGCCGGGTGCGGGAAGACTTCGCAGACCAGCCGGGCCTGGCTCCGGCGGGGAATGGTGGCGGCCTCGGCAAAACGCAGCCCCTGGACCAAAGCGTTCACCAGTGCCTCGCCCCGCACAATCCCCTCTTCGGCCAGGCGCGCCCGGTTGGCTGGCAGCGCGCCCGCGTGAAAACGCCGCCAATCGGCAGAGAGCGCCGCGTCGCAGGGGCGGGTTCCCGTCTGATTGGGCACACACAGGGGCGCGTCGATTGCCACCACAGCACCGCCCCTTTGGGGCAGATGCTCAGCCACAAACGCGACAATTTCGCTGTTGCTGCCCAAGCGCCCGGTATGGACCTGCAAACGGCCTTCCCGAAGTACCGCGCCGCCGGACGGATTCGATGCTTTCCAGGCCAGATCGATGCCGATGAAAACAGGGGATTCGGTTTTCTTTGCCATAGGACAACCCTCTGCGGCACGAGTCTTGTGGGTTGACAGCGGACGAACCGATTTGCAGCATTCGTCCGTCGCCCGTGGCCGGCATTCCGCTCTTCTACCGCGTCAGCACCATCCGTTCCTGTGTCACTTCTTCCAGAAAAGCTTCGTCCACCACCGCGCCGTTGCCGGAGCCGGTGGGTACGGTCAGTGTGCTGTCACTGTTGAGAGTGAAGGGATTCTGCACAATATCCCGGGGGAAATAGCGATCGTTGGCGCTGATGTCTCCGGGCAAACTGAAGTTGGGCAGACTGGCCAGGGCCACATTCGTCGCCCGCCCGATGCCGGTTTCCAACATTCCGCCGTGCCAGACAGGCATCCCCGCGGCCTGGGCCATATTGTGGATTTCTACCGAATCGGCCAGGCCACCGATGCGGGTGGGTTTGATGTTAATAATTTTGCAGGCGTTGAGTTCGATGGCCCAGGCCGCGTGATCGGGCGAGACAATACTCTCGTCCAGGCAGAGAGGTGTGGAGATAATCTTTGCCAATTTGGCGTGATTGAAAATGTCGTCGTGATCCAACGGCTGTTCGTGGAGGAGCAGGTTGAACTGGTCCAGTTCCTTCAGATGCTCGGCATCGCTCAGGTGATAGATGCTGTTGCCATCCACCTGCAGGAGCAGATCGGGCCAGCGCTCGCGGATGGCTCGTGTTGGCTCCACATCCCAGCCCGGTTTGATTTTGAGCTTCACCCGTTTGTAGCCCCGGTCGATATAGCCACCCACTGTTTCCAACAGCGTCGGCACATCCGGTTGGATAGGCACACTGACGCCCACATCCACTTTGTCCCGTGTGCCGCCCAGGAGTTTGGAAAGGCTCACATTTTGGGCGCGGGCGAAGAGGTCCCACATGGCAAATTCCAGTCCGGATTTCGCCATCCGGTTGGCCCGCACCCGCTTAAATGCGTGGCGGGTCTGCCAGGGGTCCACCACGTCTGTATCCAGCAGCATCGGGCCAAGATAAGTCTCCATCATAAACCAGGCCGTTTGATACGTTTCCTCGTTGTACCAGGGGCCTTCGCTCATGGGGGCCTCACCCCAGCCGGTCACGCCGTCCGCGTCCACCCGCACAATAATGGCGTCGCTGGCGTCGTGAAACCAGCCGCTGGTCTCAAAGCGGCGCACGTAGGGCAGGTGGATGCGGCGCAGTTCAATCCGTTCAATTTTCATGGGAGTTTCCTGGAGTTGGTTGATTGGTTGGCTGGTTGATTGGGTGACTTCCACGCGAGAGAGTCCAACAGCTAATCACCCAATCACCCACTCAACTAATACGGAAGCATCTGTAAGCCCATTTGGGCAAAGTGATGATCAAAACTGAATGCCTGGCTGATGTCCCGGCTTTGGGCCAGGGCCAGGCAGACACAATCGGTGTAGCTCCACGCCTTATCGTCATAATTGCTGAAAAGCCGCCAAGCCGCTGCTTCTTCGCCGCCATTCACGACGATCAGTTCAATTAGGCGGCTGTTGCGCAGGCGCATCCCCAATTGCCGGGCCACCGACACACCCAAACGAACTTTGGTCAGCGTCATCGCCTCGTCGAAGATGTGATTGGAGACGAGCAGCGCGCCTGGTGTCTGGATGGATTTCAGGAAGGCGGCGGCGGCGGCGTGGTGGGGGTCATTGCGATCCACCAGCGCGTAGAAGCCGCTGGTATCAGCGATGATTGGGGCCATCTTCCGCCACTGCCAGGAGTTGGGCTGGTTCTCGTTCTGCCCAGTCGGTTTGGTAAAGGAATGTGTCCAGATTCTCGCTGGACACGTCGTCGTCGGGGCCAGCCCCAATGCCGACGATGCCCCACAGCGGATCGTCGGCCAGTGTTGCGGCCTGCCGCTGCTCGATGGCCGCGGTGATGAGATCGCGCAGCAGCGCGGACATTGTGGTGGATTGGCGTTGGGCTTCTTCCGACAGCCATTCGTGCTGCCATTCTTCCAGAATCATCTGTACGCGTTTCATTGCCTAGCCTCCTGACCCTTCATACACATTGATTCTACACAAAAACAGTGTACACAAGGCCGACGTGTTTGTCAAGCACATTTTTTTGCTTGCGGTAGAACAAAGCGGGGCGCTTTCGCCACCCCGCCTTGCGCTCTGTCCACATCAGCACCGAACAATCTGGAGCAGAAAATGCTATGCCTGCTCTTCCACCCCTACACTTCATTTCTATGCTTCGTAGGCACAATCCACCTGGCGTTTCGTTTCAGACGACTTCACAATAGCGTCGCAGATGACCGCATTGCGATAGCCGTCCAGGAAATCCGCGCCGATGGGTGCTACCGGCCTGTCGTTGACGATACAATCCAGCATATGGGTAATCTCGTGGACGAAAGTGTGTTCCCAGCCAATCATATGTCCCTGGGGCCACCAGTTCTCCCACCAGGGGTGAAAAGGCTCCGAGACGAGCACATTGCGGAAGCCCTGGGTCTCTTTGGGCTGATCCCCCACCCAATAGACTTCCAGTTCGTTCAGCCGCTCCAGGTTGAAGACGATACTGGCTTTTTCCGCATTGATTTCGATGCGCTGTCCGTTCTTGCGCCCGGCGGCAAAGCGGGTCGCCTCCACTGTGCCCAGCGCGCCGTTCTCAAAGTCGAGCAGGCCGACGAAAGCGTCGTCCACATCGACTTTGCCCATTGTGCCGTCGCCCCAGGGCCGCTCTTCGATAAAGGTCCGGGTCATGCCCGATACGCTGCGCACCTCGCCCACCAGATAACGGGCCAGATCGATGATGTGCGCGCCCAGATCGCCCAGCGCGCCGCTGCCCGCCACTTTCTTCTGCAGCCGCCAGATCATCGGCATATTATAGTGGGGCATAATCCACTCTTGCAGATAGACCGCGCGGAAGTGGTAGATTTTGCCCAGCAGCCCGGAATCGACCAGCTTGCGAATCTGGCGGATGGCAGGGACGAAGCGGTAGTTGAAGGCCACCATATGTTTGACACCGGCTTTGTTGACCGCGTCCAGCATCAGCTTGGACTCTTCGGCGGTGCGGGCCAGGGGCTTCTCGCAAAGGATGTGCTTGCCCGCTTCCGCGGCAGCGATGCACGGTTCGGCGTGGGCGTCGTTGGGGCCGCCGTTGTCAAAGAGCTGGATGTCGTCGTTGCTGATTAGGTCCCGCCAGTCGGTGTAGGCGTGCTGGTAGCCGTAGCGTCTGGCTGCCTCGCTCACTGCCTCCTGATTGCGTCCGGCAATACCCACCAGTTTGGGGATGGCAGGCGGCGGGTACATCATATGGGCAATGTTGAGCATTGCGTGGGTGTGAGCCTTGCCCATAAAAGCATAGCCCAGCATCCCTACGCCGATCTCCGGGGCCTCGCCCTCGGCCTTTGCCCCTGCCATTGAAGTAAAACCACTACTTTCGCTCATCGAGTTCGTCTCCTTTTGGTGTAGCAGTTGTTAGCGGCGTTCCACGTAGGATTGCGGGTCAAGTTGTTCGTCTTCTTTGGCAAAAGCCGCGTCGAATGCGATGTCGGACGATGGAAAATCGATCTTGCGAGTATACGCGCAGGATTCGGTCGCGCCGTGTTCCCGGTCCATGCCTGCGTCTTCCCACTCGATGGAGAGGGGACCGGTGTAGCCGATGTCGTTGAGGGCGCGGATGATCGATTCGAAGTCAATTTTGCCCCGACCCACCGAGCGGAAATCCCAGAAGCGGCGGTGATCGCCGAAGGGCGCGTGGCCGCCAAAGACACCGGCTGGGGTAGGACTGTCCGACCAGCCCACATCTTTCATATGCACATGAAAAATCCGGTCGGCGAAGGTGCGGATGAAGCCCACGTAGTCCACGCCCTGATAGCCGAAGTGGCTGGGGTCGTAGTTGAAGCCAAAGGCCGGATGGTCGTTGAGCGCGTTCAGGGCATTTTGGGCGCTGTAGATGTCGAAGGCGATTTCGGTGGGGTGGACTTCCAGCGCGAACTTCACACCATTCTCAGAAAAGACATCCAGAATCGGCGTCCACATCTCGGCAAAGAGAGCCAGCCCTTTTTCCAAATAGTCCGGTGGGTTGGGCGGGAAGGAGTAAACCATATGCCAGATGGGCGATCCGGTGAAGCCGGGCACGACCTTCACGCCAAATTTGGCCGCGGCCGCGGCAGTATCTTTCATTTCCTGGGCGGCCCGCGCCCGCACGCCGTCTTCTTTGCCGTCGCCCCACAGCCGGGGGGGCAGGATGCTGGCGTGGCGTTCGTCGATGCGATCACAGACGGCTTGCCCTACCAGATGGTTGCTGATGGCATAGCACTTCAGCCCATATTTGTTGAGAGTATCCCAGCGCTCTTGGACATATCCGTCGTCGGACAGGGCTTTGTCCACCTCAAAATGATCGCCCCAGCAGGCCAGTTCCAGGCCGTCATAGCCAAACGACTTGGCTTTTTCGCAGATGACCTCGAAGGGCAGGTCTGCCCACTGGCCGGTGAAAAGGGTTACAGGTCGTGGCATAGCTGACTCCTTATGGGTTGGTATGGATGGCAGATAGTGTGCGCGTGTGGGCATTCCATCCCGCGCCCGGTCCACACGCGGCAATGGCTCCACTATACAACCGGAGTGGGAAAAAGACAATCTGGATTGTTACAGAAGCTTGTGGCTGAGACGGATCAGCGCCAGGAGAAGTTGCGCACATCGCTGGGGGTGCTGGCGGCCTGTATGCCTCGCCCCTCGCCCTGATCGGGCAGAATACGCACGACTGTTACTTGCCAGCCATACTGCATCGCGCCACTGGTCACAGGAGAGACGTCGGCTGGCAATCGGTGGCTGGTGGCTTTGGTCCACACCGCGGGGAGCAGCCCAACCGAGCCTTCTACGGGCCAGACTCGCAGCACATACCACTCATTGGCCGCGAGAAGATCCACACTGAGCCAACGGAAGATGACCTCTTCGTCCTGGGGCACTGTGTCCCCGTCCGCGGGTTCCAGCAGGCGGGGCGATGGATAGCTTGCCGGTCGGCTGTCCAACCCAGGCACATTGCGGGCCGATTCGCTGGATGCAGCCACAGCCGGAGGTACATCGACTGGGATCAGAAGTATTTGATCGGGCCGAATAAAGTCGTTGGCGGTGATGCCATTGGCCTGTAATATGCCTTCGACAGTGGAAGCAAAACGGACAGCAATGGAGACAATTGTATCGCCAGGCAAAACTGTATAGCGGAAGCTTGTAGGCAGTTTCACCTGATTGGTGATCTCCGACACGACCGGCGGAACCGGGATCACCAGTTCGCTGCCGGCCTGGATCAATGAATCACCCAGCCCATTGGCCTGTTGAATCTCCTCAACGGTGACACTGTATTGAATGGCGATGGCAGAGAGGGTTTCGCCCGATTGGACAGTGTGAATGACCATCAGCGGGCCGGGCGTAGACTCAGCCGCTGATACGGGGGTGGCTGTGGCAAGCACAGCCATTGCCGGTGCATTGCTGTCTACCGATGCATCCAACGTGGGTACGACAGGCAGGTTTTCGGTCTGTCCGGCAACCCCGCTTGTTCGGCTTCCCATCTGCCACCAGACAGCAACCAACACCAGCAGAGCCATCACCAACGCCAGGTCGATCCACGTGACGCGACGGCGAGCCGGGGTCCCTTTTGTCAGGTCGTGCCCACAGAAGTAACAGGTTTCGGCTTCCTGCGCCACACGGCTGCCACAATTGGGGCAGCGGCGCAGTTGGTTAGGAGAAGTGCCGACTTTTTGTGTCATAAACGCATTATAGCATGTGTGACGGAATGGATACGAACGCCCAAGGCTTTTTGGGGCGATCCCTGTTCGCATCTTACCCAGTAAAGAAGCAGAAAATTGCATTCTTTCTTACAAATGGGCACCAATCGTCGTGGCAGACACATCAAAAAAGCGCCTTTCAACCGGGCTGGCTGAAAGGCGCTGTAGGTCAGAATTTTGGAGGAGGTTATTGAGCGCCCTGGGTGAGCAGATAACTCATGAGGTCTACAATGTCCTGGGCACTCAACGTATCGGCATACGTTTGGGGCATCACACCGCCGTTATAACCATCGACCACAAAAGCATTGGGTTCGGTAATGCTCTGATAAAAATAGAGCGCAGGGCTTTCGCCGGGAACTCGTGTGATGGATGTGCTGGCTACATTGCTCCAGGTGGGAGCAACCACAGTGTTGGAATCATCCAGCCGATGACAGCCGACACACCCCGCGCTGGTAGCCAACTGTTCGCCGTGGGCAGGATCGCCTGGCAGAAGTGCGGCTACATCTGCGGGCAAACCCGCATAAATCTCTTCTTCTGTCAGATTATTGATGTCGGGAATGGGCGTTGGTGTCGGCGGGACAAATGCTTGCCCCTTTACTTCGGGAACCATATCCGGCGAGATCAACTGGGCACGCGGATTGGGTGCACAGGCAGCAAACAAAAAAGCAGCCAAAAACAGCAGCGCGGCAAATGAATTGAATCGATTGTTGTACAAGCGTCCCATCGATATTCTCCACAAGAAAGTGCAGCCCAGAACGATTTCTGCAGATAGCGTACGAACTGGGTAGCGGGTAGAATAAGTAGGAGATAGTGTAACACGGGAAGCGCCGGGATGCAATTCTGTGCGCAAAAATTCACAAAGGCGAGAACAGACATGGAAACATTTTCTGCGAACACAGTACAGGATTGGCTGGCGGTCAATCTGCCCACCTGGCGCTTGCACAAGGGCTATCTGCTGCGGGTCTACAAGACCGGCCATTGGCGGCTGACATTGATGGTGGCCAATGCTATCGGCTATCTGGCCGAAGCTGCCGACCACCACCCCGAATTAATCCTCACCTATCCCTCGGTAGAAATTCACCTGGAAACCCACAGCGCAGGGGGCATCACCGCCAAGGATTGCGAGCTTGCCCGGAGAATCGAAGAAACAATTCTCTGGCTTCCCGGTCCAGACGACGCGCTTGACGGACCTTCTGGCAGATGGATCGAGCGGGAATGACACAATGGCGAAAAAATGAGATTGGGCATTAACGATGTAGAGGCGACGAAAATAGGGCACGCATCAGCGTTGGCAAACAGCGCCCCGGGCCATGCGATGCGAAGTTGATGAAGGGTCAGCCCGATGCGGTCCCTATTCTTTTGCCCAATCTTGTCCACAGTGTATACCAAAAAAGGAAGCTGTCAAACTTGCGATTTCTGTAGTGGTCAGGGTGATGGAACATCCATTGACTGTCACGCTGCAAGCGCGACCTACAAAATCAGAGTAACATCTGTAGGTCCGACTTGTAGTCGGACAAGTTTCGATTCCACCATCAGATTGACCAGTACACAAATTTGCGATTTCTGTATTGGTCCGGCTGATAGTGAAAGAAGCTGAACGCTGATAAACGCAGATTTTTTCTCTGGATCAGCGTCTATCTGCATGAATCAGCGTCCCAAGGGAAGCGGGTTGCTTAGCCGCCCACGCCTTTTCACAATTCGGTGAAGAGGAGACAACGCCCGTGTGCAGCGCTGACCCGCCAGCACCCGCCACAGGGCTACGCAGCGGTCAATCAAATTCCCGAATGAACTCTTTGGCTTTCGTCACCAGTGGTATATTGCCCACAAAGATGGGAACCCGCTGATGCAGCGCGGTCGGTTGCATATCCAAAATACGCTCGGTGCCGGTCGTGGCTGCTCCGCCCGCCTGCTCGGCCAGAAAGGCCATGGGCGCGCATTCATAGACCAGCCTCAGCTTACCGGTGGTCTGTGTCGGGTCTTTGCTGTCCGCCGGGTAATAGTAGACACCTCCGCTCAGCAGATTGCGGTGGAAATCTGCCACCAGTGAGCCGATATAGCGTAAGGAGAGGGGCTTGGCTGTCTTGTCCTTGCCTTGCAGCCATTCGGTATAGCGTTTCACGCCTTCGGACCAAAACTGCTCGTAGCCCTGGTTGACGCTATAGAATTTGGGCGTAGCCGGAATGCGGATGTTGGGATGGGAGAGAAAAAATTCGCCAATTGTGGGGTCCAGGGTGAAGCCGTGTACGCCCTGGCCTGTGGAGTAGACCAGCATCGTGCTGGAGCCGTAGATCACATAGCCAGCCGCGATCAGATCGCGCCCCTTCTGCAGACAATCTTCCAGCGTGCCGCGGCCACCCTCTGTTTTGCGCTTGTAAATAGCAAAGATCGTGCCGATGCTCACGTTGACGTCGATATTCGAGGAGCCGTCCAGGGGATCGTAGAGGAGCACATAGGAGCCGAGGGGGAAATGGGCGGGAATGGGAATGATCCCTTCGTGTTCTTCTGACGCCATCACCGCCAGGCGTCCGGTATGGTCGTTCAGCTTGAAAATGATCTGGTCAGCGTATTCGTCCAACTTCTGGACGACTTCGCCCTGCACATTCTCCTTGCCTGCACTGCCCAGAATATCAGCCAGCCCGGCGCGGGTTGTCTTGCTGGCAATAATCTTTGCCGCCAAAGCAATGTCATACAAAATATTGGTCAGGGTTCCCGTGGCATCTGGATAACTGCGCTGTTGATCCAGAATAAAGCGCTCAATTGTAACAATTTTTCCCGTGTAAGAACCGATTTCGGAAACTGCGCTATCGACGTTGATAGCCATAGCCGAACCTCCTGTGGGGATGGGATAACTATTGAGACTGACGAATGGCTGCTTAGCCAGTACCGGCGGGGAGCTATCCCCAGTTCTCCAGCAGCGCAACAACTTGTCCGACGAATCGGTCCGCCTCTGCACCGTCCAGCACCCGATGGTCAAAGGAAAAACTCAAATAGCACATAGGCCGGATAACAAACGAGTCGTCGGCGCTGGGCAGCAGGGAATGGCCGCCGCTGCGCACCACTGCCCGCTTTGCAATTTTGCCAATGCCCAAAATGCCGGCCTGGGGCTGGTTGATAATCGGCGTGCCCAGCAGACTGCCACTGACGCCGTGATTGGTGACGGTAAATGTGCCACCCTGCAATTCATCCGGGCTGAGTTTATTGGCCCGCGCCCGTTCGGCCAGATCGTTGACCGCCCGGCTCAGACCGGCCAGATTCAGTTCGTCCGCGTTTCGGACGACAGGGACGAGCAGCCCGCCGCTCACAGACACAGCCACGCCCACGTGAATGCGCGGATGCAGCAGCAATCCCTCCGCTGTGAATGAACTGTTCACCCGCGGGTTGGCCCGCAGTGCCGCGGCCACCGCGGCCACAAAATAGGGCGTGAACGTCAGGTCGATGCCTTTGGCCGTGTACGCCGCGCGCTGGGCTTCCCGATGGCGCACCACCGCGGTCATATCCGCCTCGAATAGAGCCATCACATGCGGACTGGTGCGTACGCTGCGCTCCATATGCTCGGCAATGGCCCGGCGCATGGGCGTCAGGGATTGGAGGACAGGGATTGGGGACTGGGGATCGGGGATCGGGGATGCTGCTTCCCCAGTCTCCAGTCCCCTGTCTCCAGTCTCCAGAAAAATCTCCACATCCTTTTTCGTCACCCGCCCGTGTAGACCTGTGCCGTTGATTTTGTCCAAATCCAGGCGGTGTTCGGCGGCGATACGGGCAACCACCGGGCTGACGAAGGCGCGGCCTGTGGGCTTGGGGATCGGAGATTGGGGACTGGGGACTGGGGATTGGGCCACGACGGCTGGGGGCGGGTCGCTGGGGACTGATGACTGCCCATGACTCACCGCTTCCCCCGGCGCGCCGATATAGCCGATAACAGTGCCGACCGGGACTGTCTGCCCTTCCTTTGTCAATACTTCCAATAGTGTCCCTGCCGCGGGCGCGGGGATTTCCGTGTCAATTTTGTCTGTGCTGATCTCCAGCACAATTTCCTGACGTTCCACCCGGTCGCCGGGCTGCTTCAGCCAGCGCGAAACGGTTCCTTCCACAACCGTTTCGCCCAGTTGGGGCATTTTGATGGGAGTGGGCATCGATCTGTCCTTGTCCTGGCTTTGTTTCTGTCTGGTTTCTGGCCGGGTTACCACTAGAAAATAGCGCGTTCTGCTCGCAAGCGAAGGGGTCCAATCTGGCCGCGGTGTTCTGCCCCTTTGCTTGGGTGCGTGGCAGCCGTGTTTCGTCTCTTTTCAGCCACTTGTCACCCTTTCTCCCAATGCTGGCTCTGCCATCTCGCCAGTAAAGTAGAGATAGTGCTTGTTCGGGACTGTGGAGAATCCGCTATGCTGGCCGTCTGGGGTCATGGCGACAATATTCATATACTGGCCGGTACGGGGTTTCAACTGCTCGATCTCGGCCAGACACTCCCGGCCCGCCTCGGCCAAACGCATCCCCATTTTCATATAAAGCACCAAACTACGCGCAGTAGAAACCCGGATCGCCAGCTCACCGCTGCCCGTGCAGGCGGCCGCGCCGTAGCGGTTGTCGCAATAGTTGCCCGCGCCGATAATCGGCGAATCCCCCACCCGGCCCGGATACTTCCAGGCCAGGCCGCTGGTGCTGACAGCCGAAGCCAAATCGCCGTGGGTATCCCGCACCAGATAATTGACAGTGCCGTGGGGAACCCGGTCCTCCAGATGCAGCGGCATTGTCAGGCGTGTGACCAGATGGCGCAATTCCATACTGGACAAATCCATCCCTTGCTCTGCAAAACGGGCGCGCCAGCGATCCAAAGATTCTAGTGTGCGCTGATCCGCGGGTTGCTGTCCCAACTCTGCGGCCAGCCGTTCCGCGCCCTGGCCCACCAGCAATACGTGGGGCAGTTGGTCCATCACCGCCCGGGCCAGGCTGATGACATTGGCGTAGTTCTGCACGCCGGCCACCGCGCCGGTCTCCAGTGAGCGCCCGTTCATCAGACTGGCGTCCAATTCCACCTCTCCCAGGAGATTGGGCAGGCCGCTGAAGCCCACGGAATGCTCCGCTGGGTCGTCCTCCGTTACGCGGGCGGCCAGCTCCGCGGCATCAATGGCAGAGCCGCCGCGCCGGAGCAATTCCATTGCGGCTATCGCGCCACCCCGGCCATTTTCCGATGCGATAATTACAGGGTTCAAGTGTGTGTTGGTATGCATTGGGAGGCTTTCCAGTGAGGAGGCGATGCTGAAATGGGGCAGCAAACTGCCCACCGTCCATCATCTGCCTTCCAAAAATTCCTTGATCATAGGAACAACTTGCCCATCCACTTCTTCCCATTCCGCTTCGGCTACTTTGTTTACCGTCACAAAATTCTGCACCAGAAAGACATTGTAGACATTTTCCAGGGCAAAGAGGCGGGCCGCCAGCGGGTGCTGGTCTGCTTCCTCAGGTGTAGACGCGTTGATCGGTCCAGTGAAGCGCAGCCCGGCAGCGGTATATTTATGGGCGTTTGGATTGGGGGTGGGCTGAATCTGTATTGACATACAGATAAGTATAGCAGGGAGGGGCGAAGGGTTCAAAAGGTGGTGCGCGGATAGGCCAGATTGTGGAATCACAAAAGCTACTGGTCTGATTGGCTGGCGCGGATCAGTGCAAAAATGGCCTGTTGGGTCTGCTCGACCAGAGGGATGACTTCCTCGGCTGGCGCGTCGGCCTGGGCTTTCTCCGAGAGGGTGTTCAGGTCTGCGCTGATGGCAGCAGTGGCGGCCCCATCCACAGCGGTTAAGTCGGACTGCGCGGCCTCCCACGCCGATCGGGCGCGGGCCAGCCCATCCAGCGCGCCGGCGCGCTCGACTCCCTGGGCTGCCTGGGGATATTCTACCGCGAAAATGTCCAGTCCCTGGGCTGTTTCCTGGGCTTTGGCCCGGGCCGCGGCCATGGGATCAGCGGGTGCTTGTGTGGTGCGGCTGCGTAGAAACAGTATACTGGCAATCGCCACTGCCAGGACGAGCAACCCGATCACCCCCAGCCGCAAGGGTCGCCCTTGCCGTTCTTGACGATAGACGCTCATCTTCTCACCTCTCTACAATCGCGGCTGCTTGTGTGTCGGGTGGTACACTCCCCAACGCGGAGACAACGGCCGCGGCCAGATCGCCCCCGTTGCCGCTGGACATATCCAACAGACGGCTACCTGCCACCAAACGCACGGTGGGCACATTGCCAAAGAAGGATGGCTCAACTATCTGTGCCAATTTCTGCGCTAATTCGCGCGCCGAACCAAACAATACTTCCCCGCCGCTGACTGCCAATTGGACCACCCCCCGGCGATCCACCACCACAATTTGGGCGCGATGCAAGAAGCGCCGGGCCGACCGATAGATACGGAATTCTGGGGTGTCCAGCAGCAATTCCAGCGCAGCCCCGTCCCTATCCGCGGTCTGGGCCGCGATCAGGCGTGCGGTCGGCTCGTCCACTGCGCCCTCTCCCACCTGCGCGGTCAGGGGCAGATTGCCCGTTGCCACCGCGCGCAGGATGCCCCGCTGCTCGTCCCGCTCGATCACCACCTGCACACTCTCCGGCGCGGCCCCGGCACGAATGGCTGCGCTTTCGGCTTCCTGGGCCAGTGATTCGGCCACGGACGCGTCGCCGATGGCCCGCTCCACCTCCTCGCGCACACTGGCCAGAGCATCGCCCAGCGAAGAGATCACCGGCGCATGCTCCACCAGCCGGTAAGGAATGTGCAGCCGTTCGGCCACAGCAGGAATCAGCGCGCCCGCGCCGCCGCCGCCGCCGATCAACTGAAACGCGCCCCGACGCAATTTGTATTCCCCGCTCATCTCTTTGACCGCTGCGGCCACGCGCTCCGCGGCCAGGTCCAGCATCTGTTGCGCGGCTTCCTGACCCGTGCATCTGAGGGTCTGGCCCAAAATTTCAAAGCCGCGCAGCGCGGCCGCCGACGACCCGGCCGCGTAGACATCCGCGGCCACTTTGCCCAGCGCATTGGCCGCACAGGTGACAGTCAATGCCCAGCGCCGACCGTCCGCGGCCTGGACGACCGCGTAGTCAGCCGGATCGCCGGGACGGGGCGCAATCACTTCCAAAGAGAGGCTGGCCGCGGGGATGTCGGCCAGTTCGGGGCTGAGGCTGGCATAGGGCAGACCGGCGATATGGGCAGAGCGGGGGCCAACGTCCACAATCTTACGGCGACCAATCCGGGCCAACGAGCCACCGGCCACGCCCTGCACCCGCACATCCAGCGAGCGAACGCAGGTGGGGTGATTCATCACCCAGACGTAGCGGGTTTCGGGCTGGCCGCCCCGCACAATGCCCAGATTGCTGCTGGTTCCACCCACCTCCAAAAACGCGCCGTTGGCTACACCACCGGAGAGGAGCGCACCGGCCAGGCTGGCCGCGGGGCCGGAAAAAAGAGTGAGGATCGGGCGGCGGTGGAGAGTCGCCAGATCGGTCAGGCCACCGTCGCCGCGCATGACCATCAGCGGCGCGTCGATTCCGGCCCGGCGCAGACTCTGTTCCACCAGTTCGGCGGTCTGTAACATTTGGGGGGCAAGGCTGGCATTGATGGCCGCGGTGAGGGTGCGGATTTCCAGCCCGTAGACGCCAGAAAGTTGGTGGCCGGCAATACTCGGTATACCCCGATCCGCGGCCACATCCAGCACAAGCAATTCGTACTCTGGCTCGTCCACGCTGAAGGCGCCGCTGGCAACAATCGCCTGCGCGCCCAGCCCGATCAGCCGGTCTACGGCCTGCTCCGCAGCAGGCCGGGTCATGCCTGCGCTGGTGTCGATAAACACGTGGTGGGTGCGTAGGGGTTTGTCCGGCGCGACCGCGATATTTTCCACCTGCGTACGACGCAGGGCGTCTGCTCCATCCCGTCCGCCGCCCATCCCCACAATGCCCACTGTGGCGGTGTCGCCTTCCAACAGAGCGTTGACAGCCTGGGTGGTGCTGTGGGCCACCAGTGTCACATCAGCGGCGGGCACGTCCGGGTGATCGAGCAGGGCTTGCAGAGCCTGAACGACGCCCAGGGCCACACCTTCGCTGGCGGTGTGGGTGGTGGGCACAATGGCTTGGGCCAGCAAAGAATGACCATCGGCATTGTTGCCCACTGCCACGGCTTTGGTAAATGTCCCCCCCACATCCACACCCAGGCGGATGGTCCTCATCAAGCGGCTCCCCGAATCACATTGGGGTTGTTCTCCGCGTTGGCGGCTATGGATTTGGGGCGGCCACTCCACCACATCCACACGCCACCTGCGATGTAAATCACTAGCAGAATGACCTGCGCGGCCAGGGTTTCCACTGTGGGATGGATGCCGGTGAAGTTGGCGATGGCAGTGGGCAAACGCGGGACGAGGCCCATCAGCGATGTAACGCCGAGCAGTCCGGTGTTCTGGAGTTCCTGTATTGCATTGCCAATAAAGGCGACGGACAGAAGCATCACCACACTGACCGCGGCGGTCATAAATTTCTGGACGGGCATACGCTGGCCCGCGCGCAGGATCAGCCAGGCCACAACGGAAAGAACCGCCAGACCCGCGATGAAGCCGTAAAAAACGTACACCTCCGCCCGGGCGCTCAGCCCCAACAGCACCTCATAGAAGAGAGCCGTCTCGAAGCCTTCCCGGTAGACGGCGGTGAAACCCAGCCCGGCCAGCGCCAACGAACTGCCGCTGGTCATAGCCGCCCAGGAGCGGGCGTTGAGGAACTCCATCCAGCGTTTGCGGTCCAGGCGGCTGACCAGCCAGAAGGAGACCCAAAAGAGCATCCCTACCGCGACCAGCGAGACAATCGCTTCCAGCAGTTCCCGTCCTACCGGGGCGATGCTGAGGACGAAGCGCAAGAGCAGCCAGGTGATAACTGAGAAGACCACCGCGCCGCCAATGCCCAGAAAGATGTAGTTGCGGCTCTTGCGCCCGCCACCTGCTTTTTGCAGATAGCCCAGCAGGGCCGCGATCACCAGCACCGCTTCCAGCCCTTCCCGGAAAATAATCGTAAAGGAGCCTGTGAAGGCTAAGGCGGGAACCAGCGCGCCAACTTCGGTATACATTGTCTCGACCTGCAACAGACCCTCGCGGGCCAATCGCACCGACGCTTCCACCTCCGCGGCAGACGCGCCGGCCTGCATTTTGGTGCGCAGATCGGCCATACGGTATTCCATTTCGAGCGTCAGATCCGCGTTGACCACACGCAGGGGAATCTCCACCAGCTCAAAATGGTCGAGATAGGCGGCGCGGGCCAGCTTGTAGGCCTGGTCGTAGTCGCCCTGACGGTAGGCCCGCATGGATTCCTGGAGGAGGTCCCGCATCTGGGCCAGCTCGGCGGGCACGTTCACGTCGGCAGGGCCGGTGGGGGCCGCTGTCACCGGCCCTATCAGTGTCAGACATAAAACAGCGACGAGAGCGACAACAGCGAGTAATTTTGACAGCTTCATAAAATGCAATCTCCTGAACAATCAATCGGAGCTTCCTTCTCTCAGGGTACTCGGAAGGGGGGATTCGATCAAATTTCGGTGCGCTTTGGGGCAAGAAGTTTCGGCCTTTTGGAAAAGCCGAAACTTCTTGCTGGCCCACGCCGCTTTATTTCAGCAACGCCTCGGTTTTGTCCATATTTTCGTTGATGGCCGCGGCAATGGCCTCCACATCCGCCAGGGGTGCGCCGGCTTTAATCTGATCGCGTAGCTCCTTAAACTGGCCTTCCAGAGTCGTGACCAGCTCCCGATCTTTTTCCAAGAGAGGGCCTTCCAGATGCTCGAAACCTTCCAGATAGGCATTGGCCGCCTCTTCGTAGGCTTCATCGTTTTTGCCCGCGGTGTATTCGTCCACCGCGTTTTGGGTCATCTTGCGTACCTGGGCGATGATATCTTCTGTGCTGAGGGCTGCGGCATCAGTCAATTCAAAGATTTTGCCCAACTCGGCGCGAATTTCATTCACGCTCTCGGCCACCACATCCGCTGCTATAAGTGGCTCCCCAGGCATCACAGAGGGAAAGGCTTCGTTCACTTCTTGAAGAGCAGCGACGATTTCATCGGCTCCCTCAGCATCCCGCTCCTGTACAGCCGCGGAGAGAGAGTCATAGCGCTCCCGGACCACCGACAGAAAACCAAACGCGTCCTGATATTCGGCGATATTGGCAAGTTTGCCCGCGTCCACACCTTCGGCATACTCTTTTCCTACAGTCGCCACCACTTCGCGCAGGACAGCCGCCTGGAAGCGAATATCGTCTATGGCAGGCAGGGACTGACGGGCCGTATTGATAGCCCCTATCGCGCTGTCATAGGCCTGTTGAACTGTGGCCTGATCTCCCGCGGCGGAAGCAGCCGTCTGGTAGGCGGTCAGGGCAGCCTTCAGAGCGTCTGCGCTGGCAGCAGGCAGCGCACCCTCGGTCTGGGGCAGAGACTCGCCCAAGGTGTGACCGGCGTGCATGGCTGCCAGGGGATAGTTCTCCACCTGCCAGAGTTGCCAACTGGTGTAGAGATGGCCGGCCATTTCATCCAACGCCACGGCAGGCTTGAGTGTTTCCGGCGCGAAGCTCGGTCCCGCAACAGGGGCGGCGGTGGCAGCGGTCGCTGGGGCGGGGGGGGGCGTGCCGGCTACGCAGCCAGCCAGTGCCGAGACGATCAATACCAGCAGGAGAATGCTGCCCCCAGTGGTACGTCTGCGCGTCGCAAAAATCATCGATACAACTCCTCTTGTGTGAATCCGGTGTCATCCGGCAGAAAATTGTCAAAATGGGCGTCTGTGCCGGCAAAAAACAGGCCGCGCCGGGTTGACAGTACCATAAGCACAGGTGTGAAATCAAGGGGTATTGGGAGAAAAATCGACGGATCGCGGTGCGCCAATGGCGAACAGATGGGTTAAGAGGCGTTGGGGGATAGGTTAAGCGGGGTTAATTATTGGGCGGCTACACATCAATGCAGCTTCTACGTAGTGCGTGGTACGTGAACTGGTAGTCATATTGGTTCACGCACCACGCACGAAAGCAGAAAGTTCCTTGTGCCAGCCTGATCATTCCGCTCTTATTCTCGATGCTTGTGCAGAGGCGTATGTTTGTGATAGACCCCGTGCTGGTGCATGCGCTGGTGCAGCCGGTTGTGCGCGCCTTCCAGAGTGGCCCGCATCTGGCGCAGGCGGGACGCGTCCGCAGGCCGGGGCGCAAGAACGTCCAGATAGGCTATGGACCCTTCGATCTGGGAAAGCACCGCGTCGGCGTCGGTCTCGTTGAAGAGGGGCTGATCCCCCACCAACACCTGCACCGCGCTGGTGTGCGCGGCGATGTCGCCTGCTGTGCCGCGGTAGCTGCCCCGCACCCGCAGGGCCACCCAACAGGATTTGGTGACGGACAGGCTGATACTACCCTCCGCGGCCATCTCGCCGTTGGCGTGCCAGGTGTCCAGCGCGTGGCCGTCGATGACCGTTTCGACCAATTCAATCGGAACCCGGGTCGATTCCACCCGCCAGCTAATATCGATGGAGCCGCCGGACGCGGGCAGCCGCACCTGACCGCCGGGTGGGACGCCCTCCACCAGCAACTCCGCCAGCGGGCCGACCGTCGCAAAAGTATTGCCCGTCCGCACCGCGGCCATCCAGTTTTCGTAGGAAAATTCCCGCCCGCCCAGATGGGCGTAGGTGCGCACGCCGCCCAACAGCGAAGCCGCGGCCATTTTGTCCGAGCCGCCCACCAGCGGGACCTGATAGCCCAGATTGAGATAGCGATACCAGTCGGCAATGCCATAGGGGTTGAGCTGGGCGTCGTGGGGGTTGAAGGTCATCAGTTCGATGGCGTTGACCAGACCCAGCACAATATCCGCGGCCCGTTCCAGCTGGGGGTTGGGCGCGTGGGGCATGACCACCAGCCCGCCCTGCTCGATGCAGCGCTGCGCCCACTCGGCCATCACCACCTCCTGCGCGTCGCCCAGGGCCGACTCGGACGGGCCGCCGGTGCAGAGGGGGTGGATCATTTGTCCGCTGTAGCCGAGCAGAGAGATGTGGCCGAGCACCTGCATCCGGTTCTCCGTGCCCACCCGCACCAGAAACTCCCCATCGCCGCCGAACTCCTTTGCGCCCAGCGTCGTCCTGCCGTCAAAATCGCTCACATTGCTGTACATCTCGCCCCACTGGCTGGCGAGCAGATTGACGACGTGGACATCCTCGGCCTGGCCTTCCAACAGGGCTGTGGTCGGGCTGAGAAAATGGACGTGGGTGTCGGCTGTGACCCAGCCCTTCTCCCGCCAACCCAACACCCGCTCCAACTCGAAAGTCAGTTCGGATGTCTCTGGGCCGACCACAACTTTTGTGCGGATGGGCGCGCACTCGTAGCCTTTGGTGATCTCCACATAGACTTCGCCCAGGGGCAGGTCCACCTCGCAGTGGCCGTCGATATAGCTGTACTGGTTGCGCCCGTTGACGAACTCGCCGTAGTTGTCCTCGAACCAGTAGGGATTGACTTTGCGGTGACGGCCCCGGGGCGGCAGATACTCGCCGTGTGCGCCGTGCAGGTGGATGCGCACGGCCACCTGCCTCGTGCTGCCCTTCTCCACCACCCGCAGGTTGACCGGTCGATAGGCGGGCGGGACTTCGACGATTCCCGCGGCCGCTTTCCCCGGCAGTGCGGCCAGATCGTAGACTGTCTCTGCGCCGATGTACAGCCGGGCCGCGGGGTGAGCCGAGTATTCCACGACGATCTCCCGCTCCGAACGGGTGGGCTGCACATCCACCGTTTCCCCGCCCAGCCAGGCCGAATGGTCATATTCCAGCACAGCCCGGGCCGAAATGACTGTGCCCAAATCAATGGACAGTTCATCGCATTCGCCCAGCGCGTTGAGTTGCACGCCGTCGGGCAGCGTCACCCGCACTTTGTGGCGCAGACCGGGGCGCAGGGGATGCTCGGCCAGTTGGGTGGCGCTGATGGCGTAGATGACAGCCCGTTCTTTGACAGGCGTGAGCAGCAGGCGGCGAAGGGGCTTGTCCGGGTGGGGATTGGGCAGCGCGTAGAGCCAGAGCTTTTCGGCTGTGCGCTCCCGGCCCGAATGGACACGGGTTTCGCCCCGGCCATAGGAGCGGGCGATTTTGCCCAAAGCCGCGTCTTCGGTCACTGTGGCAAAAACTTGGGGCGACAGGGCAGGCATAGCCAGGAAAGGGCTGGCTCCCCAGCCAATGCGGCTCTGCTGGATGGCAAAGCGGCGCAGGATGGGTGTCTCGTGGCGGGTTCCGTCGGCGTATTCCAGGGTGTAGTCAGCCACATGCTCGCCCAGTTCATTGCCGTCCACATCGCTATCCGCAAAGTCGTCCAGATAGTTGGTGGGCCTGTCCTCGGCCGCGTGGAGAAAGATCAGCCAGGTGGCGTGATTGTTGTGGAGGGGGAGAGCCACCTCCGAAGCGTCGAGCCAAATCACATTCTCCTGTGCGCTTTCCTGGGCGAGTTCAAAAGGAATCCCGCTGAAGGACTGGCTGCCCCGCAGCAGGCCGTGGCCGCCAGGGGTTGTCGCGGGGCTGGGGAGCGATTCCCGATCCCAATTGTAGACATCGGCCAGATCGATGGGGGTGAAGTGGGGCGAAACCGGCTGCATGGGTCTTCCTCCGCTGTGTTAGGGACCGGCAATTAGACTTGTATTGTGACTTGCGTGGTAGCGAAAACAGGTGAGCCAGAAAGGGAACGAAAAAAGGTGTTCTTTCTGGGTGGAGATGGGACTGTCTGTGTGCGACAGTGTACCGCAAAGCGCTGAAAAGCCGCAAGATGCACCGATGGATCGAGCGTTGTCAAAAAGCAATCGCCACAGACGGGACCCAATGGAATCTGCCCACCAATTTTTGCTCGCACCAATCCATTGCCATCCATACGGGCGTTGATCCAATCAGGAAACCCGTTTTCAGTGAATCGACGCGGAAAACGGGCGAACCTCCCAATCTTTCCCTTGAGACAAAACCAAAGCTGCGTTCTCTAAACCGCATTCCCATAGCAATCGGTTGTATTGGGAAACCTGTTCGTCCATTTCCCACGCCAATGGGCTGCTATCGAGCAGGAGAATATCCAATCACTCGGTTTATTCGACTCCCGGTCTGTGCTATAATCACACCTCTGCCCCCCAAAAAACCTTATTCCCACACAGGAGGATCAAGCGTATGAGATTTCTTAACACCCAAAACAGGTCTAAGCCAGTGCGATGGAGCATAGGATTGGCCTTGCTGGCCGCTCTTGTGCTGGCCATTGGGGCGTGCGGCTCGCCAGCCACACCAGCCCCAGCCGAGCCAGCCGCAGAAGTGGCAGCGCCCACCGAAGCTCCCAAGTCCGAGCCAACCGCCACGACCGCGCCGGAACCGGAATCGACCGCCACAGCCGAACCGGAGCCGGAACCCACGGCCGCGGCCGCGGAAGAACCCGCCATGACCTTCACCGGCGACCCGGACGCGGGTCAGTATATCGCCACCCTGACCGGCGGCTGTGGCTGCCATTTCAACCGGGAGCTGGGCGGTCTGGCCGGTGGCAACAAATTTGAAGGCCCCTTCGGTGTGGTCTATGCCCGCAATATCACTCCGGATATGGAAACCGGTCTTGGCGGCTATAGCCAGGAAGAGATTGCCTCGTTTTTGCGGACCGGTGCCGGCCCCGGCGGTTGGCAGTTGCATCCGGTCATGCCCTATATGGCTTTTAGCGTTCTCTCAGACAAAGAAGCCTTGGATGTAGCAGCCTATCTGCATTCATTGGATGCTATTGCCAATGCCGTTCCCGATCGGGAATTGACCAGCGATCCGGCTCCCTTTACCCCGGCCGTGGCCCCGCCCGCCGAAGCACCCACAGAGCCAGTGGCCCGCGGCGAGGAATTGGTAACCATTGCCCGTTGTAGCGGTTGCCACACCCCCAACAACGAAGACGGCAGTCCCAATATGGACCTGATGCTGGCCGGCGCGACTGTACGCGATTCCATTGCCGCCAATATCACCCCCGATGACGAGACCGGTCTGGGCAAGTGGACAGTGGAAGAGATCGCCACACTGATGCGCACAGGCACACGACCGGATGGCAGCGAAGTGGAAGGCGCGATGGCCCAGCAGATCGAGCGCCGTTTCAATCTCCTGACCGAAGACGACGCCCTGGCAATTGCCGCCTATCTGAAGAGTATTCCGGCTGTCAACCACGATCCGTTCGAGTAAACCGGCTTCGAAATCTGTTTTTTGAAAAGCCGAACTTCTGTCCCTGTATCTGCCAAATAAAACGCCCCGGTCCAACCAGCGGACCGGGGCGTTTTATTTGGCAGATATCGGATTTGGCAGATATCGGATTTGGCAGATATTGGATGACAAATGGCTCAGCGAAAAAGATGCCTGCTACACCAGAGATAGGATCTGCAAAGTCGTATTCTGCACTCAGCACGCCCCATTCAATTGTCCTGTGCCCCCGCCTCAATCCAACGCCGGATGATTTCGATTTGGGTAGGAGTCAACCGGTCGCCCTTTTTGGGCATCTTCCCGCTGTTGACCTGATCGAAGAGATAGCTCCCTGCCACATCCCCCGGTTTGATCACAGAGCCATAGATGGACCCCAGCATCAGTGTGCGGTAGCTGGTCACTTCCAGCCCCTCTTCCGGGTCGTCATCCCCATGACACTCGCTGCAACGTTCCACAAAAATGGGTAGCACATCGCTGGAAAAGCTCACCTCGCCGACAGGCAGGGCAGCAGTCTCAGCGCCCGTGGGCGCGGCGATTGTTTTCGGCGCGCCCACGGGCAACCCGGCTTCGGCCATCTGCTGGATGGCTTCGGCCACAGGAATGTGGGCAAGGCCAGTCTCTTTGTCCACCCAGCCGTAGCTATCCAACTGCCCGCGCTCCGTTGCTTTTTGCGCTGCCACTGCCTGGGCCGATACATTTTCCGCGACCACAGGAGTGGGCGGCAATGTGCGCGCCAACAATTGGGGACCGGCCAGAAGAACCGCCGCCGCAAATACTACCAGCAGCCCGGCCACCAGCACAGCAGCCAGCCCGGTCCAACCGCCGAATCTCTTTTGTGTGCGCCTGTCGTGAACGCTCATTCTCATCTCCCAACAGTCTCAATCAGTGGCCCGGTGGCGTGTCTTTCTGCCATTCCCGCACAAACAATGCCAGCCATCCCCCAGCCATCCCCAGCAGCAGCAGCGGGTAGAGCCAGTGGAAGAAAGCCCCATCCGGGTGAAAGGCAGGCACGATCAGCCAGTAGACATCCAGCGCCCGCGCGCAAAAGAGCAGCCCGGCCAGCCACGCCAGCACCCGGGCGTTGCGTTTGAGGCTGCGCGAGAGCAGCAGGGCAAAAGGCAGTGCGAAGTGCAACACCACCAGCCCCATTGCCACCCACTGCCAGCCTCCTCTGCTGCGATGCACATACCAGACCGCCTCCTCCGGAATGTTGGCCGACCAGATAATCAGAAACTGGGAAAAGGCGAAATAGGCCCAGATCATCACCGCCGCCAGGAGCAGATTGCCCAGATCGTTGAAAGTTTGAATACCCCACCCCTGCCCTCCCCATTCTGGGGAGGGAGCAGATGTCTTTGCTCCCTCAGAATGCGAGTCGTTGGAAGAGAGTGTATCTCCACTCTCGAAATGTGGGTCATTAGAAGGGGAGACAGCCCCTCCCCCGGAAAGGGGGAGGCTGGGAGGGGATCCCGCGGCCAGCCCAATCACCGCCAGACTGATCCCCGCAACCGCCGCCCCGGCCAGAAATTGCAGCCCGTAGATGGACGAAAACCAGGCAGGTTCCAAGGACATCATCCAATCGAAGGCGGCAAAGGTTGTCGTCACCACATACAAAATCATTCCCACCGCGCCCAGCCCCCGACCCGCTCCCTCTCCATCTGCGTCCTGCGTTGAAAGACGGCGCAGTCCAAAGGCCAATCCGATCCAGACCGCAAAATAGAGCAGCGTCCGGGCCACAAAAAAGGGCACATTCAGCCAGACGCTTTTCTGTTGCAGGAGTTCGCTGGCCGCCACCTGCCCGCTGTCCGCCCAGGGGTAGAGGGTGGACAGGCCCAAAAGCAGGGGCAGGAAGAGCAGCCCCAGCCATGGCAGGGTCAGGGCGGCAGATTCGGCGATGGGGCGCACGCTGGCGCTCCACCGGCCACCGGCCACCCGATGGAGCAGCGCCAACCCCAGCCCGCCCAGCCCGATTTCCACGCAGAAGAGCCAGGCGAAGAGATAGGCCCGCCAGAACTCAGTCCTATCTACAAACAGCCCGACAATCCCGGCCAGCCCGCCAACCGCCAGGGCCACCAGCGCGACTCGCTGCCAGCGGGGAATTATTCTCTGCCCCCCAGCATCGGCGGGCCTATTTGTTTCTGCCAGTATCGCTTGACTCGTCATCTCATTATCCGCAGTCTGCCAAAATCCGTGCCAATCCGCCCGATTCGCGTCATCCGCGTTCCATTCTTTACGGCAGCTTCTCCGCCGGGATTTCCGTCGCGTTCACATTCTGGCTCAATTGTAGCGCCCGGATATAGGCCACAATCGCCCAGCGATCCTCCACCGGCACGCGAGCCGCGTAGCTGGGCATCACCCGCGTGCCGTCGGTGATAATCGCAAAATAGTAGCCAGCCTCCCGTTCCCGCAGATCGGGCAAATGGAAAGAGTCTGGCTGGGGCATCCCGTATTCAGTGATGACGCCCGTCCCGTCGCCGGTCAGCCCGTGGCAGGGCGCACAGAAAATCTCAAAGCGCTGTTGGCCCCGCTCCAGAATCGTCTGGGTGACGGTAAAGGGGAAGCTGTCCACAAACTGGCCGCCCACCTGCCCGGTGGTCAGCAACGGGTCCAGGCGCAGCTCGCCCCGGGCCACTGTGTCGGGAACCCGCGGGCGGTTGGCCGCGCCGTCGGCAAAGAAGGCGCTGGCCTCCTGGGCCTCGAAACGGGGCTGATCCTCCAGCGTCATCGCACAGGCAGAGAGCAGCAGCGCGGCCAGAAGCAGCAGCAGCAGATTGCGTAGTGCGTGGTGCATAGTGCGTGAACCGGTATACGCGCTACGCGCTGCGACAGAAACTGCCGGATTACTTTCGCCAAATTGTGCTCGATAGGATTTCGTCATCATTTAAGGCTCAACCGGAACAATCCGGGCTGGATGCAGGCTTTCTAAAAATGCGTGGGTTTTGTCCCGATCAAAGGCCGGGTCTGTGGCTTCCACACAGAGAAAGAAGCGATCCTGGGAAGCCCGCTCGAAGCCCGGCGCGTTGAAGACCGCGTGATAGGGCTGGGGCAGTCCATTGCGCAGGAGCATCCCCAGCACAGCCGCGCCGGCCGCGGCCAGGATTGTCAGTTCAAAGGTGACGATTATAAACGCGGGCCAACTGTTCAGGGGTCTGCCGCCGATATTCAGGGGATAGCTGATGACCGACGCGTAGTATTGCATCCCAAAACCGGCCACGCCCCCGGCGATACCGCTGAGCAGCACCAGCCAGGGCAGCCGGGAACTGCGCAAGCCCAGCGCTGCGGGCAATTCGGCGATGGGAAAGGGGCTGTAGGCGGCCAGCTTGCGATAGCCCGCGGCACGGGCCTGCTGCGCCTGTGCCACCAATTCTTCTCCGTCAACAAATTCGGCCATCAGTCCGTAGAGCGCGCCACTGCCCCCCTCCGGTTGGAACGGGGCGGCGATGGCAGAAGGGGTCTCCGTCGCGTGCGTGGAGGTAGCGTCCCCGTCTTTTTCCGTCTCCGCCAGCAGATGGCGCATCTCAAAGATGGAAATCATCGGCAGCACCCGCACAAAGAGAAAGATCAGCGTGACAAAGAGGCCGATTGTGCCCACAAAAAGACCCCAATCCCAGCCGGTGGGCGCGTAGCTGCCCCAGGACGAAGGCAGAAAATCCCGTTGCAGGCTGCCCACAATAATCACAAAACGCTCCAGCCACATCCCAATATTGACGACAATCGCCACGACGAAAAGCAGGGCCGGGCTGGCGCGCACACGGGCCGACCAGAGGGCCTGGGGCACAAGAATGTTGCAGAGCATCAGCGCCCAGAAGGCCCAGGCAAAGGGGCCAAAAGAGCGGTTGAAGAGCCAGAAATGCTCCGCGGGGTTGCCCGAATACCAGGCGGTGAAGGCTTCGGTCACGTAGCCATAGGCCACGAAAAGGCCGGTCGCCAGCATCACTTTCGCCATATTGTCCAGGTGGCGCTGGGTGATGAAATCTTCCAAATGATAGATTTTGCGCAGGGGGACGAGAAGGGTCACCACCATTGCAAAGCCGGAGAAGATGGCCCCGGCCACAAAATAGGGCGGGAAGACCGTCGAGTGCCAGCCGGGCAGCACACCGACGGCAAAGTCCATACTGACCACCGAATGGACCGACACCACCAGTGGGGTAGCCAGCGCGGCCAGGAGCAGATAGGCCGTGTCATAGCGCTGCCAGTGGTCGGCCGCGCCCCGCCAGCCCAGGGCCAGCACCCCGTAGACAAAACGCAGCAGCCGGTTGCCCGCCCGATCCCGCATGGCCGCCAGGTCAGGAATCAGCCCAACGAACCAGAAGAGCAGGGAGACTGTGGCGTAGGAACCGATGGCGAAGGCGTCCCACACCAGCGGGCTGCGGAACTGGGGCCAGAGGCCAAAGGTGTTGGGATAGGGAAAGAGCCAATAGGCCAGCCAGGGACGGCCCAGATGCAGAATCGGAAAGAGACTGGCGCAGGCCACCGCGAAAAGAGTCATCGCCTCGGCAAAGCGGTTGATGGACGTACGCCATTCCTGGCGAAAGAGCAGAAGGATGGCGGAAATCAGCGTGCCCGCGTGGCCGATGCCAATCCACCAGACCAGATTGACGATGGCGAATCCCCAGCCCACGGGAATGTTGATGCCCCAAATGCCTGTGCCTTTGACAAAAAGAATCGCAACGCTGTAGAGCAGCAGCATCAGCAACCCAAAGCCGATGGCTGCGCCCACCCACCAGGCCCGCCGCGTGCGGCCCAGGACGATACCTGTGATAGCTTCGGTGATGGAACCGAAGCTATGCCCCGGCCCGATGAGATAGCCGGTGTGGGAGGTGGGTTTGTGCAAATCTGCCTTCATTGCGTTCTCTCGTGGGATTACGTGTTGCGTGTTGCGTATTTCGCAGGTAGTGGCATTGGCCGCGTTCTGGATTCCAACCCGTAGGTCACGCTTGCAGCGTGACGGACATCCCGCACCCCTTTACGGGTTGAATCCCCGACGATCTGCCCGCCATTCGATGAGAAGGGACAGTCAGCGTGTTGTCCGGCTGCAAGCCGGACCTACAAATTACGAATCCAACGCCGGATTCGGGTTGCGCAGTTTCGCCAGTATCGTGTAGGTTGGGTGAATGCCCCGTATCCAATCAGACGGTAGAAAAGAGAAACTGGGCATTCACCCAACATTGACCGATGTTGGGTTCTCGTCGCAGACGTACACGGGTATTCGTCGATTCCGAGCGGCGAGAACCCAACCTACAATTCTTTCCCCAACGCGGGATTCGGGTTGCGTAGCTTCGCCAGATATGTCGTGCGCGGCGACGTGCCCAATTCTGTGAGCAGCCCGTAGTTCAGGGGCGACGCCTTCAACCGGGCCACCCGGCTGCCCGGATCGTTCTGATCCCCAAAGACAATCGCCTGGGTCGGGCAGGCAGCCTGGCAGGCTGTGACCACATCGCCGTCGGCCAGTTCTCGCCCGTCCACTTTGGCGTCTATACGGGCCGCGCTGATGCGTTGCACGCAATAGGTACACTTCTCCATCACGCCCCGGCTGCGCACAGTCACCTGCGGGTTGCGCTGCAGGGCCAGACTCTCGCTTTCCAAATCCGTGTATTGCAGAAAGTTGAAGCGGCGCACTTTGTAGGGGCAGTTGTTGGAGCAATAGCGGGTTCCCACGCAGCGGTTGTAGACCATCACATTCAGCCCATCGCTGTCGTGGACGGTCGCGGCCACGGGGCAGACCACCTCGCAGGGCGCGTTTTCGCAGTGCATACACATCACCGGCTGGTGCAGAGCCTGCGGATTGAGCAGATCTCCCTGGAAGTAGCTGTCCACCCGAATCCAGTGCATCTCCCGCCCCTTCGCCACCTCTTCCTTGCCCACCACCGGAATGTTATTCTCGGCCTGGCAGGCAGTGACACAGGCGTTGCAGCCGATACACGCGCTCATATCCACTGCCATCCCCCAGGCCGTCGCATACTCCACTTTGGGGTAAAGAGAAATCTCCTCCCCGTGGCTGCCCATTTCCTCCACAAAATGGGGATTCTCGGCAAACTCGGCCACTGTCCCGCCGCGGATCAGGTCCCGCCCTTCCATCGCGTGGTGCTGTTGGGTGGTGGCGAGGACGTAGCCCGAACGCAGTTTGCGCAGGCTTGCGCCGCTGCCAAATCCCGGCGCGGCTGCCGTGCGCAGCGCGTAGGCGTTGAAGCCCGCGCCGTTGCCCACCTTCCCCGCGTGGGTGTGGTCGTGGCCCAGATGGAGAGTAATTGCATCGGCGCAGTGGCCGGGCAGCAGCCAGACCGGCCCTTCGACTGAACGCCCGGCATAGTCCACAGCCACCCAATCCCCGTTTGTCAAACCCAGTCCATCAGCAGTCAACGGGCTGATCAGTACCGCGTTTTCCCAGGTCAATTTTGTCAACGGCTTGGGCAACTCCTGCAGCCAGCCGTTGTTGGCGAAACGCCCATCCCATAGCGTCGGGTCGGGCCGGAAGTTGATTTCCAGCCCCGGGCCGGATGGGGACGGCAGGGAAAGCTGGCTCAAATCCAACTGCATTTCTACACTCAATGCGGGCAGGCCGCTATCCGCCACCAGCCCGCTGTGCAGGGAGGTGCGCCAGAAATCCTCAAATCCAGCGTCGCCGCGGGTCGTCTGCCAGTAGCCTTTGACCGTGTCGTGGCTGCTGCCCGGCTCGTCGTGGAGCAGCGCGTCCAGCAGTTCGTGGGCGTCGTGGCTGTCGTAGAGGGGCGCGATCAGCGGCTGCTGAATCGTCACCGTCCCGTCAAAGGCCCGCCCATCGCCCCAGCATTCCAAAAAGTGGGACTCGGCCACGTGCCAGTCGCAGAGGGCCGCGGTTTCGTCCATGTGCAGGCTCAGATGGACGCTCAAGCCTACCTGGCCCAGCGCGCCTGCAAAATCCACATCCGCGGGCGCGCTATAGACCGGATTGCCGCCCAGAATGAGCAGAAGTTCGACTTCCCCCGCGGCCATCGCTTCTGTCAGCGCGGCCAGAGAGTCGCCCTGCACGTCCGGGTTGACGACGACCGGCTCTGTATAGACGACCGTCTGTCCGGCGTTGCCCAGTTGGGCGTTGATGGCGTTGCCCAGGGCGTGGACTTCCGCTGGCTGGTGATCGCCGACAACGACCACTCCAGCCCCGGCATTGGCCTGCAAATCCGCGGCCACGGCTGCCACCCAAGCTGTGGGGATATTCGGGTTCTCCGGCCCCGCGGGAACATCCAGCCCCACCTGGCGGGCCAGGGCGACGGCGAAGTCGCCGATCTCCCTGGCGCGCAGGGGCAGCCGGTGGTCCGCGGCCGCGCCGGTGAGGGTAGGCGTCGATTCCACCGCGTAAAGCCGGTTGCGCCTCGCGGAGGCCGGTTGAGCCTGTCGAAACCCCTCCGCCGCACTCTCGGCCCGGCGCCCCGCCGCGAAATCCCGGGCATAGCGCACCCGCCCCGGCCCCGCGGTGAGAAAGTCGCTGTCCAGGCTGAGGATGACCTGGGCCTGATCGAAGCGGTAGACACTCTCCACCGGCTTGGAAAAGGCCAGGGCAGCGCCCCTATACACAGCGTCCCGATTGACCGGCTCGTACTGATGCCAGACCGCGGCGGGGAAAGCAGCGGCAATCGTCTGGAATTGGGCGGCGAGGGTGGGCGATGTGACCGTTTCCGTGAGAATGCGCAGCCCCGCGCCGTCCGCGGGCAGCCCGGCCACTGCTTTTCGCAACGCGGCCAAAAAGCCGGGCCAATCGCTCTCTTCCCCCCGTCGGGTGATGCCTTTGGCCCGGTCCGGGTCGTAGAGAGTCAGCACCGACGCCTGGGCAAAGGCATCGGTCGCGCCCAGGCTGGCCGGGTGATCCGGATTGCCCTCCACTTTTGTGGGGCGATTTTCATGGCTCTGTACCAGCAGACCCATCCCATAACCGCCCAGGGGCATGGCCGTGGCAAAGTAGAGAGACTTGCCCGGTGTACTGCTCTCTGGAGCGGAAACATACGGCACAATCTTCTCTGCGGGGCTGGCACAGGCCGACAGACCAGCCAGGGCCAGGGACGCGCCCATCAGTTGCAGAAAGCGACGGCGGCTCATATTGGGCTGCCATTCGCTGGCCTGGCGGGGGAACTCCCGGTGCAGGAACTCCTCAAAAGCAGGCGTCGCGGCCAGTTCGTCCAGGCTGCGCCAGTACTCCCGGCCCCGATTGGCGGTGAGTTGCTGCTGAATTTGGGAGAGAGTGAGGGGGGGAGTAGTCATGAAAATTCCATTGATTTCTGGCCGGTAATACGTGCTGCGTGCTGCATGGGAAAGGCCGTGTGATTTTACGCAGCACGCAGCACATCTTTATCGGTGGCAGGTGGAACAATCGCTGAGCCGAGCGGTCTCGATGCCGTACTCCGCCACCAGTTGCGGGCCGAGGACGCTCTGTTCGACGGGTGGCTGATAGCCCATGACAGTGACCGCGTCCCGGGGGCGAATGTAGGCCGCCGGGTCCCGGTGACAGTCCAGACACCAGGCCATCTGCAAGGGTTCCGCTTTGGCAACCACCGCCATTTGGTCGATACGTCCGTGACAGTTTTCACAGCCGATGCCCTGGCGCACGTGGATGGCGTGGTTGAAGTAGACGTAGTCGGGCAGGTCGTGGACCCGCACCCATTCCAGCGGCTGGCCCGTCTCCTGGCTGGCACGCACGGCTTCCAGTGCGGGGGAATCCTTCGCCACCTGGCTATGACAGCCCATACAGATCTCGGTGGGGGGGATGCTTGCGCTGTTGCTGGTCTCGACTGCTGTGTGGCAGTAACGGCAGTCCAGCCCCAGGCCGCCCACGTGCTGGGCGTGGCTGTAGGGCACGGGCTGGGCCACGGCAATGCCCACAGCGGTGTTGTAGGGCGAATTCACAAGATGATAGCCGAGACCCGCGCCCGCAATGAGGAGGGCAAGGAGACCAATAATAGACGCTCTGGCGATGGTATTGGCTGCCGGGCCGAAGAGTTGGGACATGGAAAATGCCAGGAGAAAGATTGGTTTTTGTTTGGCGTTACGCGGTTGGGGCTTCTATCTGTCTTGCAGACTCGCTACCTACACGGCCATCTGCGCAGGCTGTACTTGTGACGGGCTGCCTCTATTATGGAGCATCCCCAAATCCCTGACAAACGGGATTTCTACCTTCCGCTATGTGGATTGCTTTCGTCTCTGATCAAGTAACGTTCAACAGCAGCAGATTGGATGTATGTCTGTGGAAAACTGTTCCATTTTGGCCCCATCCGGCAGAGCGGGTTAGATCTTTTGGGCAGATTGTCGGAACCAGTTGCCCTGTGATAAACTTTCCCACGAACGTACCTGTTGTGCAATCATCCAACCAATCGTATGCCCTCTGATTCCCACCTGCACCCAGACACCCCTGACGGGGAATTGATGCAGTATATCCGCCAGGGAGACCAGTCTGCCCTGATGGTGTTCTATGCGCGCCACAGCAGCGCGGTCTATGGCCTGGCCTTGCGCGTTCTGCACGACGCGGGGTTGGCCGAAGAGGTGACCCAGGACACGTTTCTGAAAGTGTGGAACCAGGCCGACCGCTGGGACTCAGCCAAAGGCAAGCTGACCAGTTGGCTGCTGACGGTGACCCGGCACACAGCCATCGACCGCTACCGTAAACTCCAGCGCCGGCCCGCGGTGAGCGACCTGTGGGAAGAGGCAGAATCGACACTGGGGCAAATGGCTCTGGTCGACACCCCGCAATGGACGGACAGCCAACTCCTCGCCCGTCTGTTTGCCCAGTTGCCGCCGGAGCAGGCCCATCTGGTGCAACTGGCTTTCTATCAGGGTATGAGCCACAGCGAACTGGCCGAAAGTCTGCACCTGCCGTTGGGTACGGTCAAGACCCGTCTGCGGTTGGGTCTGCAAAAGCTGAAGGTTCTCTGGCAAGAGGCTGTGGATGAAATGGGAGAGGGGTAGATGAAAGTGCTGACGCGCCCAGAAATCTATATGCAGGGATGCGTGCGTTTCTATTGGTAGGTGTGTGTGATAATTTTGCAGGAAATGGTCTTAAAATGGCGATGACACCGGGCACAGAACCATCCGCTGCCCAACCGAATCAAAATACGCCGGAAAACCTCTGCGCAGAAGTGCTGGCGTTGATCCCGGCCTATGCCCTGGGCGCAACCGACCCGGAAGAGACACGTCTGGTGCAGATGGGGCTGGCCGGTTGTCCCGACGCGGCGGCAGCCCTGGCCGACTACACTGCGCTGGCCGAGCAGATGCATTTCGCCGCGCCGCGGGTGGCCGCGCCCGAACACCTGGCCCAGCGGTTGCAGGCCGCGCTGTCCCCACAAAGTGCCCCGCCCGGGACGCCTCACACAGCCAAGACCGTTGAGAAACAGCCCAAGCGGGGGGGCTTGAGCCAGCTTTGGACGTTCCCTTCCCTCGGCTTTGCCGCGGCTGCCCTGGCCTTGCTTTTGCTGATCACATCCAATCTTTACTGGTCCAATCGCTACAACGACTTGGCCGCCCAGCAATCGTTGCTCCAACGCCAGTTGCAGCAACAGACGACACTGGTCACATTCCTGCGCGCAGGCCAGATGGAGCGGCGGGAACTCGCCTCCGCGTCCGGCGGCCTGCCCGAATCCAGGGCCATTTTGATGTATCAGCCAACAGCCCAGCAAGCCCTGCTCTTCGCCGAGGGCTTGCCCCCGCTCTCTCCGGATCAGGTCTATCAGCTCTGGCTGGTCAAGGATGACAACCGTATCAGCGGCGGCCTTTTTCAGGTGGATGCCAACGGCTACGGTCTGCTGCTAATTGACGCGCCCCTGGGGCTGGGCAGCTACGACCGGATGGGCGTCACCCCGGAACCCGCGGGCGGCAGCCCCGGTCCCACCGCGCCCGCGGTTGTAAGAGCCTCTTTCTGACCAACGGAACAGCGAAAACGTAAGTTTTGCAAGCGCTTGTCGACGGAGGCGCGGCGAATGGCTGCTGGCTCAGACCACGCCGGTCTTTTCCTGTATCAACCGTTTCAAGCGCACCACCCAGCCGGGATGAAAGTTGGGAATGGTCAAAAACTGTTCTGCCAATTGCTGGTCGCCGCCCCGATAGCCCAATTCGTTGAGGGCGTAGACGGTTGCCCAGGGCTGGCTGCGTTCCAGCAAGGCCCATTCGTCCCCGGCCTGCACTTCGCCCTCTTCCAGCACCCGCAGGTAAAAGCCAGTGCGCAGTGCCCCGATGGTAAGTCTCGTCCAATCCGAACGCCCGACGCGTTTGGCCTGCTTGCTGCACGGGACGCGGGGAATGCTCACCTGCACAGTTGCAGAACCCACGCGATAGATATCCTCCAGACAGATGGCGGCTTCGTCCGCGCCTTCCAGCGTCCAGTTTTCCCCCACATTGCCGGGGCGCAGACGCATATCCAGCCGTTTGTTCCAATAGGCGTAGTGGGCCAGCGGGTGGCAGCAGACCTGCTGATAGCCCGCCAGCCCGTGGTTGTCCGTGTCCGCCACCCGATCCCCTGCCAGCCCCTGCTCGGTCAAGCGCACAGGTCCTTCCACCATTTCCCGAAAGATGGACGAATGCCACGTGCCCGAATCGTCGTTGATGGTTTGGGGCTGGCCGACAAAAATGGAGTGGATGGCGATTGTCATTTCACCACCGCCATTGCAATGCCGTCGGCGTAGGGAACGACTGTGCTCACCAGCCGCGCATCCCCGGCCATAGCTTCGGCAAAACCGCGCATCCCCCGAATCCCCGGATTTTCCTGACGATCCGGGTCGGCCAGCCGTCCCCCCATACTCACATTGTCGCCCAGAATAACAGTGCCGGGCCGGCTGTAGCGCAGTGCCCACTCCAGATAGGCGGGGTAATTGTTCTTGTCCGCGTCGATAAAAATCAGGTCAAAGGGGGCCTCGTCGGCCAGACCGGGCAGACTTTCCAGGGCCGGGCCGACCCGCACCTCTGCTTTGTCCGCCAGGCCCAGGCTGGCCCACTGCTTGCGGGTGAAGGCGGCGTGCTTCTCTTCCAATTCCAGGCTGATCAGCTTGCCACCCGCGGGCAGGGCGCGGGCGATCCACGCGCCGCTATAGCCGCCCAGACAGCCGATCTCCAACACTTTGCGTGCGCCTGTCAACTGGACCAATACCTGCAAAAATTTGCCCTGTTCCGGGCCAATGCTGATGGCGGGTAGACCCGCTTTTTCAGCTTCGGATTGCAGCCGCTGCAATCCCGCGTCGTCGGCGTGAAAGGTGTCGCGCAGAAACTGCTCGTAGGGGGAAAGATCGTTGAGTTTGGACATTCAATTGGCTCCAGTGTTTGGGTGAAAATTGAACAGAATTGGGTCGGGGTTGTGCCTATGGGTGCCCCTGTCTTTGCAGAAAACCTGTTGCTTCGATTCGGTCCGCTACGCCGCGATAGCCCGTGCGTTGGCCGGTTCCGCACCCATTTGCGCCAGGGCTGCTTTGCCCCGCACAGTCAGGTCGCTGACAAATTGAAACTCATCCCGGCCGTCGATGGGATAGGCTTTAAGCCGATAGTGTGTGCCCCAGGGCTTCTCCGACAGGACAACTGTCACAGATTTGCTCAATTGGGTATAGGGGCTGGTGACACCCACATCCCAGAGCTTCTGGCGCACCCGGCGCGCGTCGTGGGTGGGGGACAGATAGAAATCCGTCACCACCAGGTGATCCGGGCTGCCAGCGTTGGCATTGGCAATATTTTCGGTCCAGATGCGGTTGTGGGGGATTGTCACTTCTGTGTCGTCGGGCGTCATCATTTTGAATGAACGCAAACCAATGGACGTGACGACGCCGTAGTCGCCATCCACTTCTACCCAATCCCCTGTGCGATAGGCCTGCTCGTAGATCGCCACGATACCGGCCACAATGCCTGTGGCCAGAGGGTTCAGCGCAAACCCGATGCCCAGACCAACCGCGCCCACCAAAGAGACGATGCTGGATGTTTCATAGCTGCTGAGCAGAATCACCAGCCCGGTCAGGAGAACCAGCACATTCAGCACCACCGAAATGCCGGGAATGGCCGAGAGCAGGCGGGAACGGGTGCGGTTGGGCAGACGATTGGCCAGCCGGGGCAGGTAGCGTTGCAGCAGAGTCGTGACCACCCATCCGCCCACCAGCAGCAGGAAAATCGTTACCAGAGGCATCACCTTCAGATCCCCCGCAATGCTATGCCACAGTTCAGTCAGTCCAGCCATTTCCGCTCTGCCTTTCTACAGTTCATCGCTGAGATAGCCTTCATCGATCAGCAGACGCCGCACTGTTGGATAGCCGATTGGGGCCAAATGCCAAAGCCCATCTTTCTGCCGGATCACCCCTTCTCTGCTCAAATGCTGCAAAGAATGGCGTAGTCGATCTGACGAATGGGGCAACAGCGCCACGGCCAAATCAAAGGAGAGCGCGCCGCGGAGCAGAAGCGTGTAGAGGAACATTCCATCCTCTTTGCTGGCCCGTCTGGTCAGGTCAGGCAGCTTGACTTCTTCCCACGGGCGCACCCAAATGGTGTAGCCCGCGTCGTCCGCCGCGGCCTCTTTGGCCGCGTTGTCCACATTCTCGTCCCTGGCGGTGAGCAGACTGCGCCGCCAGATGTGCCAGGCCAGGTAGGGATCGCCCCGGCTGGCCGCGGCCAGATGTTTGAGAAAGGCCGACGGATCGGGTGGGTCCTCGCCGTCCCCACCACTCCTCTCCAGCACAGTCTTTCCCGTGCGCGCTTCCCGGAACACAAAGTCATACGGGCTGGACGCCTCGGCGCAGTTGCTCAGCCATCGATTCAGTCGCCGGGCATCAAAAGGGGCCAGGACCAGCGGCGCGCCACAGAGCGCATCGACCTGCGTCACCAGTGAGAGGAAACGCCAGGCCCAGCTTTGGCAGACGATCAGCAGGGCGGGCTGCTGCTGATCGATGCGGTCTATCAGCCCGCGCAGCAGGTCCAGTCCGTTGTGATGGCGCAGAAAACAGCGCTCCAGATTGGGCAGCAACAGCCGCTTGGGGCTATTCAGCGGCAGCGTGTCCAGCCAGTCGGTGTCCCCCTGCAAAGTCTGCGCGGCGGTGGGCGGCGGCAGAAGGGTAAACCCCTCGGCTGCTGCCCATTCGGATAAGTCCTGATCGAGATTGGCAACCGGGCTGTCCACCACCGACAGCACGCCTGCGCTCTCCGGTTCTCGTTCCAGCCAAGCCGCCAGCGCGGAATCGGCCCCGGCCAGCCTGTCCACGGGACAAACAGGCGCGGGCGCGGCCCAGTCCAGCAACTCCTGGGAAGGGGACCGGAGGGAGGCCGCGGCCCGCGGGTCGTCGTCGTCCTGATGCTCGCGGCCCACCAGCCGTTTCCACAGATCGGCCAGGCCACTGCGCACAACTTCGGGCGCGGCGCTGGCAGGAGGACGAAACTCATCCAAAGGCAGTAGCGCCCAGATGGGTTCTGGCTTCCTCTCTTCCCCCGGCGCGGGTGGTTGGGACTTTTCCATAAAGCTCAGTTTCTCTTCTCAAGGGCTGTTTCCATGCCCTTATTCATCAGCCGACGCAAACGCTCCCAATCGCCTACGCAGCGTTTAGGGAGGATCAAAATCTGTTCATCGGTGACAAAAACCAGAAAACTTTCGCTGGATTCTGCCACCCGTTTGATCTCCTTCCAGGGGAGAAAAAGACCCTCGCCGTCAGGCCCATCCCCTGTCGCTGTCACCCGTATGCCCTTTTGATGGATGTGATAATGGCTGTGGGCCAGGGCCGGATTGGTCTGCCACAGGCTGGCGGCCTGGCGTCCAATCTGATAGCGAATGAGCAGTGTGCTGTAGAGCGAATAGACGAAGGCCAGCAGGGCCACCGGCCAAAACCAAAAGGAGAGAGCATCCGGGGCAAAGATGACCAGCAGCAGGAGAGTCAGGGGCACGAGGACAAGAATAGCCCAGGCCGCCCAGTCGTTCACCCGCTTGCCCATTGTGCTGGCAAACTGCTGCCACAGCATGGCCCGACGGTATTCTTCTGGCTGTAGATCGACGGTGAATTGCATAGAATGAGAATTTTTTCACATATTGGAGAGACACGCTTGTAGTAGTATAGAGGGCTGGTTGGCAAGTGGCAAGTTGCAGGCGGCGAGTTGCAAGTAGTGGGTCTGCCCTAAGAATAGGACGCGAATCCATGCTGGCACAACTGGCTGATGCTGAGAAAATCTGCGTCAGTCCGCCCTTCCCGCATCGCCCGCGTCCTACCCACGAATCAGGAGGAAAATTGTGACTTTTCGGAAAATGTGGTACCTGGCCCTGTGTATGGCAACCCTGGGATTGGCCGGCTGTAGCGGAGACGCGCCCAGCACACTGGGGATGACGGATGGCCGTCTGACGCCTTGCCCAGACTCACCCAACTGCGTCTCCAGCCAGGTGGAAAACGGATATCCGGCAATGGAACCGATTCCATTGAGCCTGCCCGCGGATGAAACCCAGGATGTGTTGGTGGCTGCCCTGGAGGAGATGGACGGTGTGGAGGTTGTCTCGACAGAACCGGGCTACGTTCACGCCGAAGCCAAGAGCAGACTGTTGGGTTTTGTGGATGATATGGAATTCGCCATCGACGAAAGCGACGGGGTAATCCACTACCGCTCTGCGTCGCGAATGGGCTATGGGGATATGGGCGCGAACCGGGAACGGATGGTACAGTTCTGGGGGCTGTATTCCCAGGTGGTGGAGAAGTCAGGTGGCAGAGAAGTGGAAGGTTTCGGCGTGAGCGGGTGAACAGCAGGCGGCAGGCCGAAAAGTCATTTCGCCTGCTGATTCTCTTCTGTTTATTGCACCGGTTAGGCTTTTCCAACAAATAAATTCCCCAAATTGATTTGGAAAAGCCCAAACCGTTCAGGGAAATTGTCGCCGGATCGGGGATTTATTTTCTTTGAACGGCCTTATTTCACCAGCGCGGCATCCAGCGCTTCCACCAGTGTGCGCACGCCGATGGCTTCGATCCCTTTGGGAATATCGTCTCCCCCTTTGCGCCGCAGCGCGTTGCGGGGCACAATCGCCCGTTTGAAGCCCAGCTTGGCCGCTTCGCTCAGGCGGCGCGGGAGATGGCCCACGCTGCGCAGCTCCCCGCTCAGCCCCACTTCGCCCAGAATCGCCATATCCGCGGCCACAGGCACATTGCGATAACTGCTGGCAATGGCCGCGGCAATCGCCATATCCGCGGCTGGCTCGCCGATTTTCATGCCGCCGATAACATTGACAAAAATATCCTGGGTGCTCAGGTTTAGCCCCACCCGCTTGCTCAGCACAGCCGTCACCAGCAGCAGCCGGTTGAAGTCCACGCCGTTGCCCGTGCGCCGGGGCTGGCTGAAGGCGGTGGCGCTGGCCAGGGCCTGCACCTCCACCAGCAGGGGACGGCTGCCCTCCATCGGCACGGCGATGGCGCTGCCCGACGCGTTGGGCAGCCGCTCGGCCAGGAAAAGTTCGGACGGATTGGCGACTTCCGTCATTCCCTCTTCGCTCATCTCAAAGACACCCACTTCGTTGGTGCTGCCGTAGCGGTTTTTGATGGAGCGCAGCAGCCTGTAGGCGTGAAAACGTTCGCCCTCCAATTGCAACACTGCGTCCACCATATGTTCCAGCACCCGGGGGCCGGCGATTGTGCCTTCCTTCGTTACGTGGCCGACCAGAAAGAGGGGAATATTTTCCTGTTTGATCAGCCGCAGCAGATGGGCTGTGCAGTCCCGCACCTGGGAGACAGTGCCCGCGGCGCTGGTGTTGGCGCTGCTGTGGATGGCCTGGATCGAATCGACAATTACCAGTGCCGGTCTCATCTGGCCGATGCGCTCCAGAATCTGCTCCAGAATTGTGTCGGCCAAAATGTAGAGCCGTTCGTCGGTGATGCCCAGCCGGGAAGCCCGCCGCCCGATCTGATAGGCGCTCTCTTCCGCGCTCACATAGAGGACTTTGCCCCCTTGCCCGGCCACATCCGCGGCCATTTGCAGAAGCAGTGTACTCTTGCCGATGCCCGGATCGCCGCCGACCAGAATCCCCGCGCCGGGGACAATGCCGCCCCCCAGCACCCGGTTCAGCTCGCCGTTGCGCAACGCCAGCCGCCGGGATGGCTCCGCGGGGATAGCAGGCAGGGAGAGGGGTTCGGGCGCGCCCACCAGTGCGCTGCCGTTGCTGCTGCCCGCCGCCGGTGGCTGGAGAACCGTCTCTTCCAGCGTGTTCCACTCGTCGCAGTCCGGGCATTTGCCCATCCACTTCATCTGCACGCTGCCGCACTCCGAACAGACGTAGCGTACTTTTGCTTTTGTTGCCACAAATCACCTGTTTTTGTCGACCCGGCAGATGCCAGGACGCTTGTTGGCCTTCGCTGCCTAGAACTTATGTTCTGGAATCTTACTCGAAGTGGTGGCGGGTGTCAACTGCGTGATTCCTGAAAGAGAAGAACAATCAGTGCAACCTCAACCGCCTTGTCCACCAGACCGGGCGGGCTGGTCATGGCCTGGTCATTTATCACAAAATAGGCCACAATCGTCACAGCGGTGAAGGCGATCAGTGCCCAGCGAACCAGCCCGCGTTTGTCGGCGAATTGGGGCAGAAAGTAGAGGGCGGCCAGCAGGGCCAGATAGCCCAGGCCATTGAGGATAAAGAGTTTGCCCTGCATATCCTGAAAGAAGCGGACGCCCAGGACCAGATGGAGCAGCGCGGTGAGAAGCGTCAGCACAATTATGCCGTATTGCAGCCTGCCGAGGGTGGGTCGCGGGTTGTTCATAGAATGCCTCCTGTGGTGGTTGGAATGTCAGAGTTCGTCCCGAACTGTGCGTGTCCGGCAGATTCCTGGCGTCGGCGCGCAGGGGGCC
This sequence comes from Caldilineaceae bacterium, assembly GCA_019637685.1. Classification (GTDB taxonomy): domain Bacteria; phylum Chloroflexota; class Anaerolineae; order Caldilineales; family Caldilineaceae; genus JACQGT01. Next base: position 189,215 of record JAHBVF010000002.1, read on the forward strand.
GCGCCCGCATTCGTCGGTGATCCTATTGTACAGGTGAGGTCAAGCCGCGTCAACGGCCGGGTGCATCTCAGAAATGGGTGCAACCGATGCCGGGAATTAGCCGCAGCACCCCCAACTTGCATTACACACCCCAATCGCTCTTTTGAAAGATTCTTGCTTTGATACACTTGACAAAGGACAAATCTCTATCCCCGCGCGGGATAGACTTGCGTCACAATCGGCAGCCCGCCAGCCACTGCCTCGACAAATCGCACTTCCCGGCGTCCCTGGCTCCAGCGGTAGCGCAGCCACTGGTACTGCCGGTTGTCAAAGACAAAAAGCGTGTCGTCGTCGATGGAGCGAAAGATTTCGCTGTCGTAGTATTCGCTCAAATCAGCGATGGAATCAAACGTTTTGATTGGCAAAGAAAAAGCTCCGTGGAGAAAACCCGGCTATCTGGCCTGGACTTATCGGGCCTATTTTGTCTGACCTGTCCTATTCACCCAGCGCGACAACGCCCTTGACATATCCCCCGCCGCCAGAGAGAATCTCCGCCATCAGGTCCTGGTAGTCGGCCAGGGGAACGGTGTGGGTGACCAGAGGGCGCAGATCGAATATGCCCCGGTGGATGAGATCGATGGCCGCGGGGAAGGGGTCGCGCAGTTGGGAACCAGGCGCAGAGTTGACCAGAGAAAAACCGCCCAGATGCCATTTGGTGGGATCGAAGGTGGCCTGGCTGCCTTTGATCCAGCCAAACAGATTGATCAGCCCGCCCCGACGCACAATATCCGTGGCCAGGTCCAGACCGGCCTGGCTGCCGCTGCTGTCCACCACCACATCGAAGTTGCGGGCTTTCAGGCTGGCCGCCAGTTCGGCCCGATCCACCTGGGCGCTGTTGATCGTCTCGGTGGCGCCCTGCTGCCGGGCCAGAGCCAGCCGGTTGTCCGCAATGTCAATCACCACCAGATCGGCCAGCGGCGCGTGGAGCAACCCCTGCAAAATTAACTGGCCCATAAAGCCACAGCCGATCAGCGCCACCCGCTGGCCGGGCTGCAACCGGCAGTGGTCCAGCCCTGTCACCGCGCAGGAGACCGGCTCCACAATCCAGAATTCATCGGCCAGGGATGAATCGGGCACTTTGTAGACCCGCCCCGCGGCCAGATTGCGCACAGTGGCAAAGCCGCCGCCGGCCACCCGGTCCCCTTCGCGCAGGCCGGTGACGCCTTTGCCCACCTTTGCCACATACCCCACACCCTCGTGTCCGGCCGGGGCCTTGGGGTGCATATCTTTGCCATAGCGGGCGGTGGCAATATCCCAGGAGCAGATACCGCAGGCACCACCGGTCAGTTGTACTTCCCCCGGCTGGGGATCACCGATTTCCTGCTCGAACAATTCGATTGTGCCGTCGTCCAGATAGCGAAGAGTGCGAGAGCGCATTGGGGGTCTTCCTTTGGTTGGGGGTGGGAACAATTATCAGGCGGAACAAAGAGAGATGGAACGCAGTCTATCATTTGTAGGTCCGGTCGGCAATCTGCGTGTACAATTTGATTATTGTGTCTTGACCCTTGCGCCCGGAACTCCGCGGGGCAGGGGAATCCCCACAGGAAGGAAGAGAAAATGAATAGAATCAGAACGCGATGGCGCATTGTGTGGTTGCTGGCAGTCCTGCTGCTGGCAAGCTGTGCGGCCGCGCCTCAAATGGCCCAAAGTGAAGCACCCGCGGCTGAAATGCCCCGGACAGAGGGAGGAGAGAGTACGGCCCTGGCCTACGACGGCAACGACAATCTGAACGCCGGGATCGAGCGCAAAGTGATCGGGCGGGCCTCCCTTTCGCTGGTGGTGGCGGACACAGAAAGCGCGGCCCAGGCCATCGAGCAGACAGTGGCCCAGGCCGGCGGCTTTGTGGCCAACGCCAATTTCTATAAAAGCGGCCCCAGCACAGGCCAGGCATTGGCCGGATCAATGACATTGCGCGTGCCCGCCGAGGGGCTGGACGCGCTGCTGGCCCAGCTGGAAGAGCTGGCTCTGAGCGTGGAGTCCCGCACTATCAGCCGGGAGGACGTGACCGATCAGTATACGGATTTGACGGCTCGGCTGACCAATTTGCAGGCAACGGAGCGGGAGTTGCTCGCCCTGTTGACCGAAGTGCGGGAGCGTCCCGGCGCGACTGCCGAAGAGATTTTGCAGGTCCACGCGCGGATGAGTGAAATCCGGGGCGAGCTGGAGGTGGTGCAGGGCCGCAGGAATATGCTGGACAATCTCATCGGCCTGGCAACGGTAGAGGTGAACCTGACTCCCGACGCGCTCAACCGCCCCATCGTCGAGGCTGGCTGGCAGCCGACCGGTGTGGCCCGTTCTGCTCTGCGCGGGCTGGTCAATGCCCTCCAGTGGCTTGGCTCCGCGGCCATTTGGCTGCTCATTTTCTTCCTGCCCCTGGCGCTGGTGGCGGCCATTCCTGTGGTGGTGCTGATTTGGGTGCTCCGCTGGCTTATCCGGCGCACCCGGCAACGCCGCGAGGAAAGCGCTCCAGAGGAATAGGAAAGGCAATGGAAGCGCTGATCTATACCCAGCACAGCCACATATTCCGGTTGTGCTGCTGCCAGATCACCTCCAGCGCGGCCATCTGCCGGCGGCAGGGCAGACATCAGATGGCCCGGAAATTCTCGGGGACAGAAGAGATGGGGGCTGCGTGCATAGCCGGGCGCAGTCCCCGCCACACAATCCAGCCGAGGACGAGCAAAACCACCAGCCCGCCCAAAAGATACAACGGGAAACGGCGCGGGGAAATCTCTGTAGATGGCGAGGCAGTAGTTGTCCGTTCCATACAGTCCCGTGCAGCAGAATTTGTGCCCGGTTCAACCGTCCCGGTGGACAGGTTCTGGCTGATTTTCCTGGCTGCCTGTGTCCTGTGCAGGCACAAACTTCTCCCCCAGAAAATCCTTAATCACACCAGCGAAATCATCCAAGCCCTGAATCCGCTGGGCAAAGCGGGCGCTGTGCGCGCCGTAGAGAAGCGTCAGGGCCGGATTTTCGGTATGGGTGCGCAGGCTGCAATCCTCCACATTGCCGTGATCGCTGCCGATAATCAGCAGCGTCTCCTGCCAATCGGCCGCGGCCAGTATCCCCTCCACAAAGCGGTCGATGCGCTCAAAATTTTCCACTGCCCCGGCCAGATTGCGCCTGTGGCCCAGCAAATCCGTCAGCCAATGCTCAAAGAAGACAAAACGATAGGGCTGGGCGATCTCCCAGAATTTGGCTCCGGCCTCTTCCAGCCCATAAACAGGTGTATCGGTATACCCCAATTCTGTGCGCCAACCTTCGCCGGTGAAGTTGGCACTCAGGGCTGTGCCTCCCCGCATCTCAGCCGCGGTCAGGAGCGTTTGCCCGGCCACCGTGGCGGCGTAGGGAACCGCGCTCAACAGCCGCTTGCCCCGGTCCACCGCGTCGAAATAGCCCTGGGGATAGGCGTTGCAAAAGTAGCTGGGCAGCCCTCTCTGGTTGAGCCGGGCAAAGAGACCGGCCTCATCCAAAATATCCCGCACGAGCTGGTTGGGCCGGGGGCCATAGTGCTCGCCCAGGCGGGCGGGCGCGTTGATTCCGGTGAGGATGGCTGTCTGCCCCGTCGCGCTCTGGGGGCGGCCAGGAACGCCCAGCCCGGCATCCGTGGGGATGAGGTGGGCACGCCCGTTGGCATAGCGCCCGGTGGACGCGGTCAGGGGCTGTCCGTCGATCAGACCGCGCAGGGTGGGCAGATGGGCCGCGGCCAAAGGGTTCACCGCCGGGTCGTCGCTGCCCAGGCCCACACCGTCCAGGAAGAGAAAGAGAACCCGGCGCACAGATTGAGAATTCACTGGCTGTCAGCTTCTGGGGTGTCTTCTGCTGTATCCCCCTGGGCTTCCTCTTTGGGCTGAACGGTGAGTTGCACTGTCGGGAACGGGCTGCCACAGCATTGACAACGGCCTTCCCGTTGGGCGTCGCCGGTCAGATGGCTCTCGCAGATGGGACAAATTGGGGCAGACATTGATTCGCTCCTTTTCTTCAGCCCACTTCTCGCACAGCCGGCACCAGCGCATCCGCGTGGTCGGGGGCCGCGCTGGCGACAAAAACTCTGGCATCGTAAAAGCAGGCACCCGCGCCCATATCGGCCTCGTATTGGCCCACCACCCGATTGATGTTGCGGCCATCCGGGCTGTGGCTGGCCCACCAGACCCCGGGGGCCAGGACTGTGCCGGGGATCAGATCGTCTGTGACGCGCACAATCAGCGCCACTTCACCCAGCTCATTCCAAACCCGCACGGGTTCGCCGTCGGTGATCTGGCGGGCCGCCGCGTCGGCTGGGTGCATCTGCAATGTTGGCTCTTTCTCCCGCGTGCGCAGCCGATCCACCACACCAAAAGATGTGTTGAGAAAAGAGTGGGCGGGCGGCGAGATGCAGATTAGGGGCTGGGTATTGGAGATCGGAAATTGGGGTTCGGGCGCATCAGCACCGACCCCATCCACAATCTTCCCCCAGTCCCGGCTTTCATACGTGGGCAGGGGATCGTACCCGTCATCCGCCATGCGCTGGCTGTAGAATTCACATTTGCCGCTGGGGGTGGGAAAGTTGCCCTGGGCAAACGGCAGATAGGGATCGGGCAGATTGAGCCGGGCATAGCCATCCCGCAGCAGCGTCTCCCAGTCGCAGGTATCAAACTCCGGCTGGGTCTGGGACTGGACGAGTTCGCGCAAAATCGTCTCGTCGTCTGTCTGGAAACAGTCATCCGTATAGCCCAGGCTGGCGGCCAAACGGCGGAAAATCTCCGCATTTGGCAGACATTCCCCCAGCCGCGCGATGGCGGGCCGGTTGAGGCTGAGATAGTTGTGGCCGTAGGACCGGTGCAAGTCCCACTGTTCCAATTGGGTGGTGGCGGGCAAAATGTAATCCGCGTAGTTGGCTGTGTCGGTTTGAAACTGTTCCATCACAACAGTAAAGAGGTCCTCGCGTGCCAGACCCGCGGTCACGGCTGACTGGTCCGGGGTGGCAGAGGCCGGGTTGGCGTTGTAGACAATCAGCGCCTTGACGGGCGGGCCGATTTTCTCGCGGCTGGGGACAGAATCGACAGGCCGCGGACGGTAGTGGGAGAGGGCCACACGGGCCGGGTCCAGCGAAAGGGCGTCGCCCAGCCGGTTCATATTAATTGTGCGGGCGGCGGGGTCCCGGCGCAGATCGGGCCGCTGAAGACCACTCAGGTCCAGCCGCCGAAAACCACCGCTGGCGCTGAGTTGGATGCCGCCTCCCTGTGTCCGCCAGCTCCCCACCAGCGCGGGCAGACAGGTAATCGTGCGCATGGCCATCCCGCCGCCCGCGTGGCGCTGCATTCCATAATTGACGCGGATGGCCGCGGGGCTGGCAGCGGCGTAGTCAATGGCCAGGGCACGAATGCGTTCGGCGGGGATGCCGGTGATGGCCGCGGCCCGTTCGGGCGTCCACGCTTTTACCCGCCGGGCCAACTGTTCAAAACCGATTGTATACTTCTCCACGTAGTCAGTGTCGTGCAGATTTTCGTCGATAATCACGTGCATCATCGCCAGCGCCAGCGCGGCATCTGTGCCCGGTCGGATGGCTATCCACTCATCCGCTGCCTTTGCTGTGCGGGTGCGGGCAGGATCAATGACGACAACCCGCGCTCCTTTTTTGCGGGCTGCCTGCACAAACTGCCAGAGATGCAGATTGCTGGTCAGGGTGTTGCTGCCCCAAATGAGGATGAGCCGGGCGTGGGCAAAGTCCTCCGGGGCCGTGCCCAGCGTCGCGCCCAGGGTGTAGAGATAGCCCTCGAAGCCTGCTTCCGAACAGATTGTCCGCGCCAGTTTGGATGCGCCCATCCGGTTGAAGAAGCGGGCGGCCATTCCCTCGCCCTGCAAATAGCCCAGTGTGCCGCTGTAGGAATAGGGGAGAACGGCTTGGCTGCCCCACTCTTCCACAATCGCTGCGAGCCGGGTCCCGATTGCGGCCAGCGCGCTCTCCCACGACACCGGCTCGAACTGCCCGCTGCCCTTTGGTCCCACCCGGCGCAGGGGCGTGGTCAGCCGCCCTGTGTGATAGGTGCGCTCCAGATAGCGGTCCACCTTTCCACACAGGCGGCCCTGGGTGATGGGATGGCTGGCATTGCCCCAAATGTCTATGGCCTGGCCGGTTTGCTGGTCCACAGCCACCTGCCACGAACAGGTGTCTGGACAGTCGTGGGGGCACGCGCCAGTAACCACATCGATGGCCGGATTGTTCTGATAAAGATGGATGCGGGACATAGGAATCCTCCACATTAACTCGCGCGGTGAGATCGCGCATAATATCGGGACACGAAGCGGATGACGAGTTCTGTGAGTGTACCAGCAGTCGCCATTCCTGACAAAAGGCTGCAAGAAGCGCTGATTTTCTGTGCAAGTTGCACAAGAAACCAGTGGAATAGTATGGGCAGATGTAACAATGGCGTTTTTGGCTATCTGTTTGTATAATTCTTCACGATGTCTGCAAGGGCATCGATTGGTTAGTTTCGGATAAGACAGGTGGCACACCTGTAGTCATCCAGGAAAGGGATTCCAGAACATGGCTTTGAATTGTACCTCTGCGGCGGATGTAGCGCAGGCGATTGAAGAGAATGGCATTCAGATCATCGATCTGCGCTTCACCGATGTGTACGGCCAGTGGCAACATTTTTCGCTGCCCGTAGAAGCCTATGACGAAGACGACATTTTCAAAAATGGATTGGGTTTCGATGGCTCATCCATCCGTGGCTTCAAGTCGATAGAGAGCAGCGATATGATGCTGGTCAGCGATCCGACGACAGCCTTTATCGATCCCATCACCGAGCACCCTACCCTCTGTCTGGTTGGGGATATTATCGATCCAATTACGAGGAGCAATTTTGATCGGGACCCCCGCAATGTACTGAAGATGGCAGATGCGTATATGAAGTCCACAGGCATTGCCGACACAGCATATATGGGACCCGAAGCCGAGTTCTTTATCTTCGATCAGGTGAAGTATGAGACGGGCCGCTTTGCATCCGGCTACGCGGTAGACAGCGTAGAGGCTCCCTGGAATTCGGGCGAATGGGGTTCCGGCCACAAAGTGGGCTATAAGGGCGGCTACTTCCCCGTCGCTCCCTTCGACACCCTGCAGGATGTCCGCTCGGAAATTGTGCGCACAATGATTTCCGCGGGTCTGCCCATTGAGAAGCACCACCACGAAGTTGCCACTGCCGGCCAGACTGAAATCAATATGACGTCCCGGCCCATGCTCCAACAAGCCGACAATGTGCAGCTCTACAAGTACATTGCCAAGAATGTGGCTTTGCAGTATGGCAAGACGGCTACCTTTATGCCCAAGCCGCTCTTTGAGGACAACGGCTCTGGCATGCACACCCATCAGAGCCTGTGGAAAGATGGCAAGCCCCTCTTCCACGGCGACAAATATGCGGGTGTCAGCCAGGAGGCCATCTGGTATATTGGCGGTATCCTGAAACATATCAACAGCCTATTGGCCTTCTGTGCTCCCACCACCAACAGCTACCGCCGGTTGGTTCCTGGCTACGAAGCGCCCGTTGTCATCGCCTATAGCGCACGCAACCGCTCGGCTGCTTGCCGTATTCCTGGCGGTCTCTCTTCGCCCAAGTCCAAGCGTATTGAGTTCCGCTGCCCGGATGCCGCGGCCAATCCCTATCTGGCCTTTGCCGCGATGGTGATGGCCGGTCTGGATGGCATCAAAAACAAGATCGATCCCGGCAACCCGTCCGAGATGGATATGTTTGAGAGCGAAAACATGCAAGCCGCGCGCACAGTGGAAGGCTCGTTGTCCGCGGTGTTGGACGCACTGGAAACAGACAACGATTACTTGCAGGCAGGCGGCGTCTTCAGCCAGGGCCTGCTGGACAATTACATTGCCACCCGTCGCTTGGCCGATGTGGATGCCGTACGCCTGCGCCCGCATCCCCAGGAATTTGTGATGTATTTCGGCGTCTAAACGCCTATAGGGACAAAATTCAAGAGAGCAGCAGCTACGCGCTGCTGCTCTCTTTTTATCTGGCGGTCTATCTGGCGGCAACGGCAAGCCAGTGATACAATGCAACCAGAAGTGCCCCAGACAGCCGAAGGGATCGCGAGGCCCACAGGCGTCACGTCTGGCTTTTTTTAGGGAAGTTATCTGATGGGGGGACGAATGCAGAACGATGTGATGGCGAGCGACAAGCGCCGAGAACGTTTGGCCGCAATCGACGAAATTATCAAACGCGCGGACATTCGTTTTGTGCGTCTTCAGTTTAGCGATATTGTGGGCAGCGCCAAACAGGTGACGATTCCCATCAGCCACTGGGATGACGCAGTGGAGAACGGCGTCTGGTTTGACGGCAGCGCGGTGGAAGGTTTTGCCCGGGTGGCCGAGAGTGATATGTATCTGGTGGCCGATCTGGACACTTTCGCGCCGATCCCCTGGGAGATGGAATTGTCCACAGCCCGGGTGATCTGTGATGTGTATACGCCGGACGGCACACCTTTTGCCGGCGATCCCCGCTTTGTGCTCAAACGCCAGTTGGCCAGGGCCGCGGAAATGGGCTTTGATTTTATGATCGGCCCCGAATTGGAATTTTTCCTCTTTCGCCCCCACCGGGACGGTTCGCTCATTCCCTTGCAGCCCCACGACGAAGCCGGCTATTTCGATGTCAGCACCGATCTTTCCCATTCTGTGCGCCGCCAGATGATCGATGCGTTGAGCGCGCTGGGCATTCGCATCGAAGCTGCCCATCACGAAGTTGCCAGCGGCCAGAGCGAGATCGACTTTCAGTACGGCCCGGCGCTTTCGATTGCTGATTACACAATGACCCTGCGGATGACGCTGAAGGCCATTGCCCAGAAAAATGGGCTGCACTGCACTTTCATGCCCAAACCCATCACCGGCATCAACGGTTCGGGGATGCACGTACACCAGAGCCTGTGGCGCAGAGGCAAGGGTATCACCGCGATGTACGACCCGGAGAACGATTACGACCTGAGCCAGGAGGCGCTCCAATTCATTGCTGGCCAATTGGCCCACGCCAAAGCCATGGCCCCGCTTCTGGCCCCGCTGGTCAACAGCTATAAACGACTGGTCCCCGGCTACGAAGCGCCGATCTATCTTTCCTGGGGGCGCACCAACCGCAGCGCGCTGATCCGCATTCCCCGCACATCCCGCAATCGTCCCCAAAGTACCCGCTGCGAGCTGCGCTGCCCAGACCCCAGCGCCAATCCCTATTTGGCCTATACAGTAATGCTGGCCGCGGGGCTGGACGGTATCGAACAGCGCATGGCTCCCCCGCTGCCTTCGGAGGAGGACCTCTTCCACATGGACGACGCGCGGGCCGGTCTGGAGACATTGCCCGGCAGTCTGGGGGATGCCCTGGACGCGCTGAAAAAAGACCCGGTGATTCAGGAAGCATTGGGGCAGCACGTGTATGAGCGCTATGTGGAAGCCAAAAGCCAGGAGTGGAACGACTATCAGTTATTTGTGAGCCAGTGGGAATTGGATCGATATCTGAAGATTTATTAGCAGCAAAAGCGGACAAAGTCAGCAGCCATCAGTAACGCTCGGCGGCTGACAAATGTTTGCTTTCCAGAAGGGCGAGGGAGAAACACGTGCGTGCATTGGTGGAACGCATCCGCAACGAAGGACGCAATCTGGGGCAGGGCATTCTAAAAGTGGATGGCTTTATCAACCACCAGTTAGACCCGGTGTTGACAGCCGCGATGGGGCAAGAATTTGCCCGGCGTTTTTCCACGGCAGGGGTGGAAAATGTGACAAAAATCGTCACTGCCGAAGTAAGTGGTATTGCACCCGCGCTGACAGTGGCAATGGCCTATGGCGTGCCAGTGGTCTATGCCCGCAAGCACCGGCCCATTACAATGCCCAACGGTTTCTATTCATCCCAGGCCCCCAGCCACACCAAAGGCGGTGTCATCCAGTTGATGATTTCGCCAGAGTATTTGCAGCCCAGCGACCGGGTGCTGCTCATCGACGACTTCCTGGCCACCGGCAAAACTATCAACGCGCTGGCGGATCTGATTGCCCAGTGTGGGGCCACTCTGTGTGGCATCGGCTGCCTGGTGGAGAAGTCTTTTGAGTCGGGTCGCCAGCAGTTGGCGCATCTGGGCGCGCCGATTGTCACCCTGGCTATCATCGACAGTATGGAAGGCGAGAGTATTGTCGTGCGCGACCCGACGGAAGAATAACCACAAAGTCACGAAGACACAAAGAAGATTTCTGACTTTTCTTCGTGACTTTGTGGTTTAGTCGTACAATTCTTCCCGCCGGTCTGCGAAGATGGGAATGCGTTGCCGCACTTCGTCCACAAAGGCCGGGTCAAAGCTCACCGTCAGCAGCGCCTCACTTTCGCCCCCCTCTACCAGCGCCTGCCCCCAGGGATCGATGACCGCGGACGCGCCGCCAAACTCCACATTTTTGCTCTCCCCCACCCGATTGCAGGCCAGCACATAGCACTGATTTTCGATGGCCCGCGCCCGCAGCAGTGTGCGCCAGTGGGCTTGACGAACCCGCGGCCATTCCGCGGGCAGAATCATCAGCCGCGCGCCGTCCAGCGCATAACGGCGGAAAAGTTCAGGGAAGCGCAGGTCATAGCAGATAGCCAGGCCGGCCTTGCCCCAGGGGGTGTCGGCCAGCGTGCGCTTCTCGCCACCGGTCAAATAGAGATGCTCGTCTAGCATGGGAACCAGGTGGATTTTGCTGTAGTTGGCCTGGAGTGCGCCTGCCGGGGAATAGAGCGCGGTCGTATTGTAGTAGCGTCCGTTGCGGCTTTCCAGCAGAGAACCGGCCAGCCAGACCCGATTGTCACGGGCCAGCCGGGCAAAGTCACCGAACGCGCCGGGTTCGTCCGCGGTCTGGGCCAGGGGAGCCGCGTGCGCCGCGGCATTTTCCAGATCGTAGGCCGTGTTCCACAGTTCGGGCAACACCACCAACTGACTGCCGCGTCGAGCAGCTTCTGCCACAAAACCGGCGGCCCTGTCAAAGTTATGGGCGGGCTGGGCCAGAACGCAGTCCATTTGAACGAGTGTAACGCTAAGTTGGGACATTATCGACTCCGAGTAATGGTTGCCAAGACGTTGCGTGGCTATTTTCAAATCAGGCGACACGACCGGTTGACACCGATAGCAGTGAAAATCATCCACAGATAGCACAGGTTTTCACAGATTGAATCCGTGTTCCCTTTTATTCGCGTATACAACCCTATTTTCAGAACAGTATTCATGCCCGAATTGAGTACAAACGGCAATGAAAATGGGAGGTAGCGCAAGCTGTCAGCTTGCATTACAAGGGCTATTTCCAGATCAGACCGCGCCCAGCACTTCATCCAAAAAGGCGTTGCGGAACTTGCCCTGGGGATCGTAAACCCGGCAGAGGGCCTGGAAATCTGCCAGGCGGGGATAGCCAGCCCGAATCGCGGCCGGGCTGAGAGTGGAGAGCTTGCCCCAGTGGGCGCGGGGCGCAAAAGGAGCCAGTCGCTCCTCCAACACAGGCAACAGCCGTTGCAGACCGGCCCAATCCTTCTTCCACGAAAAATGGAGGGCCACTGTTTCCCGGCCATAGGCTGTACTCAGCCACAGATCGTCCGCGGCCACACTGCGCACTTCGGAGATGTGCAACAGCGGCTCGATCTCCCGGCGCAGGGTTGTGATCGCGGCCATTGCTGCCACCGCATCGCGCCGGGCCACGAAATACTCCGTCTGCAATTCGTTGCCACTGGCCGGTACGCTATTCACCACAAAATGGGGCAGCCGTTCGTGCCAGGGACCGGGAATCCCCATCTGCGCTGTGCAGGGGGCTGGGTCCATCGCGGTGACCGGGTGCAGGTGACGGGTGGCAAGGGTCGCGCCGTGGAAAGTGGACGGTGGTATTTGGCCCGTTTCTCTTGGCAACCGGTGCTTCAGCCAGACCTGATTGACCCGTTCCTGCTGCCAGTCGATAAAGAAGCTGACGCTGTAGGCGTTGGCAAAAATGTCGTCGAAATGGGCATCGGCCTGGGCACGGGGCATATTTTCGTAGACCATCTGCTGCATCTCAAAGGCCGGCTCTGTCTGCAAAGTAATCTGTGTCACAATGCCCAGCGCGCCCAGACCGACCACAGCGCCCAAAAATGTTTCCCCATCGGTCTGCCGGGAGAGACGCACAATCTCTCCGTCCGCTTTCACCAGTTCCAGGGCAGTCACAGCCGTGGCCAGATTGCCGTTGCTGTCGCCGGAGCCGTGGGTGGCCGTGGCAATCGCCCCGGCCACTGTGATGTGGGGCAGAGAGGCTATGTTGTGTATGGCTCGTCCTGCCCGGTGAAGCTGCGCGCACAGATCGCCGTAGGTGATGCCCCCGCTGACTGTGACCGTTCCCTGGGCTGGATCAATCGCCAGATGGCTAGGCATTCGGTCCAGGGAAATATGTTCGTGCGCGGAATCGGTGATGGCGTTGAAGGAGTGGCGGCTGCCAAAAACCTTCACCCGACGACCGCGGGCCACAATCTCCTGTAACTGCTCAACCGATTCAGGCTGGTGGACTGTATTGGACGTGTACACAACGTTTCCAGCCCAATTGTGTCTAAAATCATCCATCGGCAGGCTCCTGTGACGGTTCGGTGATTCGGCTGCTTTATGCGTGGCGGTTCCCAGAGCATTGCCTATAAATCATACACCATTCACGCCCAAAACGTTATGACCGTTTCAGCCATCTCATCTGATTTTTGAGCTATGCGTCCGTGCGTTTTTTTTATGCTTGACAGAAAAGAGAAAGGCGAGATACAATCGTATGTGAATCGACAGCCATCCCCCTGGCTGTATGAGCAGCCCAAACTCCATATCTTTCCTACTGGAGAATCGGCCATGCAAACGCCATCGATGCCGTCGCCCCCGCCAGAGGTGACTACACCCCAACCGATGATTCTGACGCCTCTGCTCGCGGCCCAACTGATTGGGCTGGGCGCGCTGCTGGCAACGATCCTGCTCGGTGTACTCCTCTTTCTGCTGGACAAGCCAGACCCCGCGCCGATTGCGCTGCATCCGCCTCCCACACCCGCGCCCACAGCCACGCCACAGCCCACGCCTACGCCCAGCCCATTGACAGTCTTCGTCAGCGGCGGGGTAGTCCAGCCCGGCGTCTATGTGTTGGGGTGGGATGCCCGGGTGGGAGACGCGCTGGCTGCTGCCGGTGGGTTGGCCGCCGGCGTGGATGGCGCGCAGGTGAATCAGGCCGAACGGCTCTTTGACGGCGCACAGGTACACGTGCCCCAAGCAACAGAGAGCGTTGGGCCAGCGGAGACAAACGGGCCGCCCCCCGGTCTATCTGGAAATATGGCGTTGGCCGCGCCGGCGGACGGCGCGGCAACAGGCGGGAATAGCGGTCTGGTCAATCTGAACACAGCCAGCGCGGAAGGGCTGATGTCCCTGCCGGGAATCGGGCCGAGCAAAGCCGCGGCCATCATCGCCAACCGGCCCTATGATGCGGTGGACGATCTGGACCGGGTTCCCGGCTTTGGGGCCAAGACGATTGATCAGCTACGGGAGCTGGTGACGACGCGGTAGGGGGACGGGTGGAAAAAAGTGAAGCGTGAAACGTGAAATCATTCGATCTTTCTCACGTTTCACGCTTCACTTTTTTGGCTCAGCAGCCCCTGTCGGGATTCGGGAATTCTTGCTACCCCCCATACGCCTCTGCCGCGTGGCGGATGCCTGTGTGCTTGGCCAGATCATTGCTGTAGGTGACCAGATCGTTCCAGCCCAGGTCGGCCAGGCTGCGGTGACCACACATGCGCGCAAAATCCTGCAACTGGTGGCGGGTTCCTTCCAGAAAATTGACCAACCGCTTGCTGCTCTGGGCAATCTCAAAACGCTCCCGCAGATCGGCCCGCTGGGTGGCAATGCCCACTGGACAATTGTTGCTGTTGCACGCCCGGTATTGCTGGCAGCCAATCGCCATCATTGCGCTGGTGGCAATGGCGACCGCGTCCGCGCCCAGAGCCAGGGCTTTGGCAATGTCCGGTGGCGTGCGGAAACCGCCGGTGACGCAAAGGGTGATGTGGCCCATCCCGTGGCTGTCCAGCCAGCGGCGGGCGCGGGGCAGGGCATAGACAGTTGGGATGCCGATGTGGTCCTTCACGTGGACCGGGGCCGCACCTGTGCCGCCGGGCCGCCCGTCGATAGTAATAAAATCCACGCCCAGTTCGCAGGCCGCGGCCAGATCGGCCTCCAGTTTGGACGCGGCAAATTTGATGCCGACAGGAATGCCGGGGTTGACGCTACGAATCCAATCCACGCGTTCCCGCATCTGGGCCGGGGTGGCGATGTCCGGGAAACGGCTGGGGCTGATGGCGTCCTGGCCCGGTTCCAATCCCCGCACGCGGGCAATTTCTTCCGTTACTTTTGCGCCGGGCAGCATACCCCCCAGTCCGGCTTTGGCGCTCTGCCCCATTTTGATCTCAATGGCATCGGCCTTGCGGATGTTTTCTTCGTTCCAGCCGAAATAGCCGGAGGCCATCTCGAAAACGTAGTATTTGGCCGCGGCTTGCTCCTCTGGCAGCATCCCCCCTTCGCCGCTGCAATTCATTGTGCCCACCTGGGCCGCGCCCTGGGCCAGGGCAATTTTGGCCTCTTTGGAGAGCGCGCCAAAACTCATGTGGCTGATATACACGGGCAAAGAAAGGCGGATGGGGCGGGCAGCCTGGGGGCCGATGACGACTTCGGTGGAGACAGTCTCGTCGTCCAGCAGGGGCGGGTCGGCCAATTGGCCCGGCAGGAAATAGAGGTCGTCAAAATCGGGTACGGCGCGGGTGGTGCGCAGGGGTTCGGTCTCTTTCCACCTGCCTCTGGCCAATTTGTGAATGGTTTTGATGGCCGGTTCGATGTCCGCTTCCGCGTGGCGTTCCCAGCGCTTCAGATAGCCTTCCACCACAGGAATCGGCTGCACCGCGTCCGCGTCGATCTCCACCTGGCCGTTGACCTGACGCACGGGATAGGTTTCCACCCGGTCTCTGGGATCATAACGGCTGATGCCCGTGCGCACATCAAAATCCCACTGGTGCAGGGGGCAGATGACATCGGAGCCGCTCAGTTTGCCGTCGCCCAATTGACCGCCCCGGTGGGGGCAACGGTTGTCCAGGGCGTAGAAGTCGCCGTCGTAGTTGGCCAGACAGATGTCCCGTCCATTGACAGTGACGATTGTGACGTGGCCGGGGGCGAGATCGGCGGTGGCGAGCAGGGGTGTGTAGGTGGGCATGGTTTTCTCCGGTGATGAAGGATGGCTGGGCGTCTCTCTATTCTACTTGCATAGTGTGGAACAGAACAATCCGGGCCAATCAGCCACCCTTCGCCCATCGCGACTCATCTGTCGCTACCTATCGGTCGCTACTCATCCGGATCGGCCAGCACATCTACTGTTGCGCCGGGCGCAGGGCCTTTGTACTCCCCCAGACGGGGTGGGCCGCTGGCACTGCTTGCGCCGGATTTGGCCGTGCCGTGGCGGGAAAGATTGGAGGCGCTGTTGACCGTCAGTTTCTCCTTGCCCGGTTTGCGGGCGGTGGCCCGCCAGCCCAGAAAAAGGCCGAAGAGCAGCAGCAGCACAGGCCACCAGGCCAAAAAGACGTTCTCTTGGCTGCGCTCCACCGAAAAGAGAAAGAGACCGAAAACCACCAGCACCACACCGGGGATCAGCGCCCACCAGAGCCGGGCGCGCCGTCCCAACAGATAGAGCAGGAAAAAGACACCGCCCAGCCCGACGAACAGAAGCGTGCCCAGCGTGTCCGGATTTTCTGTGCGGCTGCTCAGGGCAATCACCCCGCCCAACACCAGCATAAAACCACCGGGAATCACCGCCCACCAGCGCTCGTCCCGGTCCAGCAGATAGATGTGGGCAAAGGCCAGGGCCTGTCCCACAAAGAGCAGACCCGCGGTCACCCGCTGGTCCAGGCTCTGAACTGTCGTCAGATAGACCATCCCGGCCAGGGCCAGCAGCGTCCACGCGGGGATGAGCCGCCACCAATTGCTTGTCTGGGAAAAGTAGCTGGCAAAAAAGCCGATACTGGCCAGCCCCAACAGCCCGGCCAGAACGTATTGAAGATAAGGCTCCCAGGCGGTGAAAGTGCCGAGATTGTAGAGCAGCAGCCCCAGCCCGCCCAGCACAAAAGCCCCGGCCCAGGTAAAGCTGCCGACGCGGTTGTCTTCGTTCCTGTTTTGTGTTGCCATTTGGCTCCCGATCTAAAAATAAGGACACGGATTTTCACGGATGGAACGGATCGACACGGCGGGACAAAATTTGCGTCAATCTGTGCTGATCAGGCTGATGATAGGACAAAAAATGGGACGCTGATTCACGCAGATAGACGCTGATCCGGAGGGGAAATCTGCGTTCCTCCGCGTTTATCAGCGTCCAGCTTTTTCACTATCAGCCTGATTCCTACAAAACTTGTGTCAATCTGTGGTTTCTGCGAAATCTGTGTCCTGCTTTTCATCCCCATTCCTGGCGGCTTGTGGCTTTTCCTCAATCGGCGTCTCCCAGCCATTCGCTTTGCCAAAACGCCAGGCCGTGAAAGTCTGAAAGCCAAAGAGAAGGGCCAGCACCCCCCAGATAAGTGTCTGCCACCAGGGGTCCGGCGTGTAGGCCGTGGCTCCACTCAGGCCGACGCCGACGCAGAAAGCAGTCAAACTCAGATTGAGCGGAACCAAAAAACGGGGCAATCCCCACTGATCCCGCCAACGCCCTTTCTGTTCCGAGCGCAGCCAGTCGGTGTAGCTGAAAGTGGCAAAGACACCGGCCAGGGCCAGAATCCAGAGAGCGTCGATCATCACATCGGTCATGCTGAACATGCGGGTTGATTCCTGGGGAAAGAGAATACGAATCGTACATCGATTTTATCTGTCGAACCGGAAACGTGATGCCTGAAACGTGAAAACGTTCGGCGATCTCATGTTTCACCCATCACGTTTCTAAAACGAAATTGTGCCCTGAATTAGGAGAGGTTTTCCCTCAATCCCCGCCACACCCGCTCCGGCGTCAGCGGTAGCTCATTATACCAGACGCCCACCGCGTTGTGAATGGCCGCGGCGATGGCGGGCGCGGTGGGGATAAAAGGCATTTCGGCCATGCCCCGGATGCCCAGCGGCCCTTGCGGGTCGGGGACTTCCAGAATCACGGGCACAATCTCCTCCACCACATCGGCCACGCCGGGGATGAGATAGTTGCTCAGATGGGGCGTCAGGGTGCGCCCGTCCTGCTGGATAAAGTTTTCCAGCAGCGTCCAGCCCACAGACTGGGCCACCGCGCCTTCGATCTGCCCCTCCACCTGCGCGGGGTTGACCGCCCGGCCCACGTCATTGACGCTGATCAGCCGCTTGACGGTGACGTGGCCCGTCGCCGTATCCACCTCCACGTCCGCCACCTGCGCGCAATAGCCGTAGGTGATGTTGGGGTCGCTCTCGCCGGTCTCCCGGTCGTAGCCGCTGGTGGGCCGGGGGTGAAAGACGAAATCGGCTCGCGCTGGCCGTTCTTCGTTGCGCCACTGGGCCAGGGCCTGCGTCGCCGCGCCCAGAATCGCGTTGCCCGCCATAAATGTCATGCGGCTGGCCGACGCGCTGCCGCTGGAGCCGGTCACGTCCGTGTCGTGGGCCACCACTTCTACCGCGTCCACATCCAGCCCCAATGCCTCCGCGGCAATCTGGGCAAAGGCTGAATGTGCGCCCTGTCCCACCTCCGCGCCCACACAGCCCACCCGCGCCCGCTCAACAACAGAGCCGCCGTGCAGTTCCACCCAGGCGTGGCATTCCTCTGGGAAGCCCAGGCTAAAGCCCACATTTTTGAAGCAGAGCGCGATGCCCCGGCCTTTGGCCGTAGAGGGATTTGGGATTGGAGATTGGGGATTGGATGTCCCGTCTCCAATCCCCAATCCCCAGTCCCCAGTCCCCAATTTCCGCCATCCGCCGCGCCGGGCTGCTTCAGCCAAGACTTCCTCCGCGGTACAGCCAGCGGGGACAGGGCTTCTCGTCGCCAGAATCGAGCCGTCGTGGAGGACGTTGCGCATGCGCAGTTCCACCGGATCGATGCCCAGGGCCGCGGCCAGTTTGTTCATCTGCCCTTCGGCGGCGAAATGACCCTGGGGCGCGCCAAAGCCCCGAAACGCGCCGCTGGGACAATTGTTGGTGTAGACGGTGCGGGCGTCCACGTACACATTGGGAATCTCGTACGGCCCCAGACACATAAGCGTGGCGTTGCCCAGGACTTTTGTGCTGGTATAGGCGTAGGCCCCGGCGTCGCTGGTCACATCCATACGCGCGGCCACAATTTTGCCCTCTTTCGTCGCGCCCCATTGGGCGTGGATCACAAACGGATGGCGCTTGTGATGGCCGCGGATGGACTCCTCCCGGCTCCAGACAATTTTGACCGGGCGGCCTGTCTTCCAGGCGGCCAGGGCCAGGACGATCTGCACCGAGAGGTCTTCCCGCCCGCCAAACGCGCCGCCGATGGCTGGATAGCGCACGACGATCTGCTCGGCGGGCAAGCCCAGGGCGTGGGCGATCTGTGCCTGGTCCTCGTGCATCCACTGGCCCGCGGCAATGACTTCGATGCGCCCGTCCTCCCGCACAAAGGCCAGCCCGGCCTCCGGCTGCAAATAGGCGTGCTCCTGGGCGTGGGTGCGATAGGTATCCTCCACAATTACATCGGCCTGGGCAAAAGCCGCGTCTACATCGCCCCGGCGCAGGTGATATTCCAGCAGCAGATTGGAAGAGGCGTCCCGCTGGCCGTAGGGGAAGCGGCTGAAGGGGTGGGGGTGGATGAGCGGTGCGTCGCTTTGCAGCGCGGCCACCGGATCGGTGACGACTGGCAGTTCGGTATATTCGACAATCACCCGTTGGGCAGCGGTTTTGGCCTGGGCTTCGGTTTCCGCCACGACGACCGCCAGGTGATCCGCTTCCCAGCGCACAGTCTGGGCCTGGGCTGTGCTGCCCGGCCCACAGAGCACGGGCTGATCGGGCAGAATCAGCCCGTATTCATTCACCGGCACATCCGCCGCGGTGAGGACAGCGATGACACCGGGCGCGGCCAGGGCGGGGGCGGTGTCGATGCGGTGGATGTGGGCGTGGGGCGCGGGCGCGTAGACAATCGCCAGCCACGCCTGTTCCGGCAGGTCGATGTCCCCGGCATAGGCGGCCCGGCCCGTCACTTTTTCCACCGCGTCCCGGCGCTGGATGCTGCTGCCGACTGCGCGCATGGTTTTTGCTCCTCCGCTCTACAATTTCTATTCCAACCGGCTGCCCACAAAATCCAGCGCGCCGTTGAGAAAACTGTTGATATCCATCGCCCGTTTGCCCGCGGGCTGCACAGTCACCAGCCCCAGTAGACCGTCGCCCGTGCCCACAGCCACCCCATCGCTGACAGCCACAACTGCGCCGGGCTGTGCGCGCCCTTCGAGAACCGTCGCCCGCCAAATCTTGAAGTTCTGCCCCTTCCACAGGGAAAAAGCCGAAGGCCAGGGCGTATAGGCCCGGACCATCCGCTCGATGAGGGCCGCGGGTTGCGTCCAGTCGATCCGCCCGTCCCCCTTCTTTACCAGCGAACAGGTGGAAACAGCGCCGGGCAGCTCCGCCTGATCCACAGGGGCAATCTCTCCGGCCAGCCAGCGGGGCAGAGATTCTATGAGCAGGGCCGCGCCCTGGGCAGCCAGTTTGTCACTGAGAGACGCGGTGGTGTCATCTGGGTTGATTGCCATTTTGGCCTGGGCCAGCATTGGCCCAGTGTCCATCCCCACATCCATCAGCATCAGTGTGACGCCGGTCTCCGCTTCGCCCGCCAGCAGAGAGGCGGTGATGGGGGACGCGCCCCGCCACGCGGGCAGCAGGCTGGCGTGGATGTTCAGACAGCCAAAGGTGGGAATCTCCAGCACGGATTGGGGCAAAATTTGGCCGTAGGCGGCCACAACCATCACATCGGGAGCCAGAGCGCGCAAGGCTTCGATGGCCTGCGCGTCCCGGCGCAGACGGCCCGGCTGTAGCACAGGCAGGTCGTGGGCCAGGGCGTATTCCTTCACCGGACTCATCACCATTCGTTTGCCCCGGCCCGCGGGTCGGTCCGGCTGGGTGACAACGCCGACAACCTCCCAATTGCGGGTTTTGCCACTTTCGTGCAGCGCGGCCAGGGCAGGCACGGCAAAGTCTGGTGTGCCCATATAAACAATGCGTGTGGTTTCCCTGTCCATTGCCGCCCCCTTATGGCTGTCCACAAATCTTTAAATCCTTAAGCCCATCCCATTGTAGCACAAACGGCGCCTCCCTCTTCTTTGCGAAACTTTCCATTGCCGGCTGCGTATTGCTGAACGACGGGTATTCTGTCCTCTCCCTCGAAGACAGAAACCCACTGAATAGATAAAGCAAACGCGCAAGCGATGACGCAGGAGGTCCGTGTGGAGAGCGACAACGGGAGAGAAACAGTGGATAGCCGGGATGAAGTGCTGAGCGAAGGGCTGGCCCAGCCGCCAGAGCAGGCAACAGAACAGAAAATAGAGAAGGAAGTAGAGAAAGAAGCAGAGAAAGAAGCAGAGAAAGAAGTGGCAATGGATGTAGAAAATGTGAACGATTGGGCCGACGATTCCGCCAGCCCCACAGAGCGGGTGGCTTCCAGCGCCAGAGAACAGGCGAGCGCGGCGGCGGATGCCCTGCGCCGGGGCGAGTTTATGCGGGACGCCGCGGTGGACCCGGAGGCGAACAGCGACGACCGGCTGATCGCCCTGCTCTGTTATGTGACCCAAATGGTCATCCCGCTGGTGATGCCTGTGCTGGTGCTGATGAGCGAGAGCAGCAAAAAGCGGCCCTTCCAGCGCTTTCACGCGGTGCAGAGCCTGGCCCTGGTCAGCCTTTTTGTGCTGGTCAGCCTGCTGGTCACTATCGGCACGGCCATCATCAGTGTCATTCCGGTGGTGGGCTGGCTCATCGGCCTGACGGTTCTCTGCCTCAGCCCCATTGCGGTGCTGATGGGCTATTTTGCCGTGGGCTACTACGGCTTCCAGTCCTATCAGGGCAAGCGCTTTGGCATCCCTGGCCTGACCAGTTTTTTGCGGGATCAGGGCTGGATTTAGAGGAAACATTTAGACCTGCCAGATTTTCCGAAACCTGGCAGGTCTTTTTTGATCTACGCGGCCAGCGGTTCGTCGATCCGAATCGTCAGATCGACAGCCGGTTTGAGGGTATTGGCAACGATACAGGCCCGTTCGGAAATAAGCATCAGCTTTTCCAACAGTTCCCTGTCGGCATAGCGGGCGTGAATCGTCATCTGTATGGCGCTGAAACGGGCGGGCGCGCTCTCCAGTGTGCCATCAATTTCAATCCGCACATCCGACACATCCGCGCTTCTGGCTTTGATGGCGGCCAGCAGATTGCTCATAAAGCAGCCGCCCAAAGAGACGAGCAGCAGTTCGCCCCCCATCGCCCCCCGATCTTCGCCCTCCTTGGCAACAGGCCGATCGACCAGAACGGAATGCTGACGCACCTTTCCTTCGGATGTGGCGAGGCCAATCTGAGAAACTTCTACGCTAATCACTGCGGCCATATCTGTGCTCCTTCGGTGTGGTGGTTGTCTGGGGTATACTACAGGTGGTTGGCCCAGATGCCAAGCAGCCAGGTGGTTTTTTGCGTCGGCTGGGTGTCAGTCCGCTGTCCGGCGACAGTGTGGGTGCTCTGGTAGAATGGCAATTGTTCACCGTTGATTTTCGCTTGACCACCCACGAACCCGCGGACCAAACCACCCGGGAGGTGTCTGATGTTTGAATACTCCAATAATGCCCTGCTCTTGTGGGGCTGGATTGTGCTGGCCCTGATCTTCTTTGCCGCTGAGATATTCACGGCTGGGTTTGTGCTTCTCTGTTTTGGCGTCGGCGCGCTGGCCGCAGCAGGGGCCGCCTATTTGGGCCTGGGTTTGGGCTGGCAATTGATCGCCTTTATCGTGGCATCGATCGCCGCGGTCCTGCTCTCCCGCCCCTTTGCCGAGCGCGTCACATCCACAGGCCCCCAGCAGGTGGCAGTGGATCGGGTACTGGGTAAACGGGCTGTGGTGCTGAAAGCCATTGACCCAATCGCCAACACGGGGATGGTGCGGGTGGACACCGAAGAATGGCGGGCTGAGAGTGTGGATCACGGAAGTATTGCCAAGGACAGTGTGGTGGAGGTGATGGGTGTGGATGGGGTGCGTTTGCAGGTACGGCGTATCACCGAATAGATAAGGGAATCAGCCAGCCAGTAAACTGATCGATTTGTTGATTGTGCTTCATTGAAAAAAGCAGACCTATTGCATAGGAGACTTCTCATGGACGGTGTAGGCGCGATTCTATTGCTGGGGCTAATTGCCATCTTTGTGATTGTTGTAGCCATCGCGGGGATTCGTATTGTCTCCCCATACCAGAAGGGCGTCATCGAACGGCTGGGCCGCTATCAGCGCATCGCACAGCCAGGGCTGACACTCATTATCCCTTTCCTGGATTCCATCCAAAAGGTGGATATGCGGGAGCAGGTGGTGGATGTGCCACCCCAGGAGGTGATCACCAAAGACAATGTGGTGGTGACGGTGGACGCTATTGTCTATTTTGAGGCCACGGACCCGGTGAAGCTGGTCTACAATGTGGCGGATTTCTATCAGGCTGCCACAAAACTGGCCCAGACCAATTTGCGTAATGTGGTGGGCGAGATGGAACTGGACAGTGCGCTCACCTCTCGCGAGCATATCAACACAAAGCTGCGGGAAGTGCTGGACGACGCCACAGACAAGTGGGGTGTGCGTGTGGTGCGTGTGGAGATCAAACGTATTGACCCGCCCGCGGATGTCACCCAGGCCATGCACCGGCAGATGAAGGCCGAGCGGGAGAAGCGGGCCTCGATTCTGGAAGCCGAGGGCGCACGCCAATCCGCGATTCTGGCGGCAGAGGGCAGCCGCCAGGCCGCGATTCTGGCCGCCGAAGGTCAGGCCGAGGCAGTACGCCGGGTGGCCGATGCCGAGCGTTACAAACTGGAAGTGGAAGCCGCGGGCCGGGGCAGCGCCATCACAACCGTTTACAACGCCATCACTGCTTCGAACCCGGATGACAAACTCATCGCCATCCAATACCTGGAAGCGCTGAAAGAGATGGCGAACGGGACGAGCACGAAAGTCTTTCTGCCCTTCGAAGCATCCGGTGTGCTGGGCGCGCTGGGGGGTATCAAAGAGATTTTCAAAGAGGGCGAGAAGTAGACACACGCCTGTCGAAATAGATAGAGTCCGTACAGAGGCGCTGATCTCGCGAGATCAGCGCCTCTGTTTTTTTTGCCCTTTATTTTTGCGAGGAAATACTGATTAATGGACAAACAGGCAAACATCCCCCTCTGCTGTCATATTTTCCGTAATACAGGCTGCATAGGCTGGTAGTGCAGTGTCAACAAAGTTTTGGGCGTAGAAGTTCGACTTTCCTGAAAAGTCGAACTTCTGTGGTCGAAAAACAACTTTGGTTCGCAGTCATCATTTCAGTGTGGCGTTGTCTGACTCTACTGCAAAAAGGTCAATTTCTCCCGCGGAGACGCGGAGCCGCAGAGAATTTCAGGAGAGAATCCTTCCTTATGAGATCCCAAAAAGCCAAAAAGGCTTTTCTTTGCGCCTTTGCGAGAGCTATCTGCACATCAGGCGGCACGACCGGCTGACACCGATAACAATGAAAATCACCCACAGATGACGCAGATTTCCACAGATTGAATCCGTCTCCCCCCGTCCCATCCGCGGTTATCCGTGGCTATTTACACATCTGGAAACTGCCCTTTCTGCATTGGTAGTCATCGAATATCCAGAAGATTGTACTATTTTCTAGTCGCCTCCCCGATAGTAGACTGAGAATGTTAACTTCCGTTTGAAATCTGATACACCCAGCAGGAGAAAATGTAAATGCGAAGAGTCCCATCCTGGCAGCAGGTAGCATTCCGGCAAGCACTACCCGCTGTGTTTTCATTGCTTCTGGTTTTGATGAGCGTGCGGGCCATCGGCGCGGTCACCGCATCCCCTGTGCAGACATTTTTCATCCCCCTGCCAGAGCAGCAGACGCGGACATCCCTGGCAAGTATTGATAACCAGGGCCGGGTGGGGAATGTGATGGACAGCGTCATTTCCGTTGTCGCCACTGGCAATGGAACGGTCATTTACTACGACCACTGGGAAGACGGCTATGAATTGGATATTGCCAATCCCACCAAATCCACCACCCAGATTTGGGGTGACGGCAATCCAGCCAACGGCAACGCGGCCGATTCGTCGGTATGTGGCGCGGCCTGTGCCGGGGATATTATCAATTCAGGCGCGGTGGTTGCCCTGCGCAACAATGTGAGCCTGCCCCGCAACAGCAGCACGATTCTCTATGATGGGCGGGACAAAATGGCTACGTCCCAGGCCGTGTCGGTGAGCCGGGCCGAGTGGGGTGTAGCACCAGGAACAGTGCTGGCTGGCGCGGTGGAGGTGCTTTCCGTCGCCAAATATGGCATGGCTTACGAAATGCCCGTGGGCGAAAATCTTTCCTCCAATCAGATGTTCGAATACTCTTCGCTCTTTGTCATGGCCGGCAGCGACAACACGGCCTGCACGTTCAAAGGCGCAGGCTTCAACTTAAACGCCGGTCAGAACTATCACAAAGCGGGCGGGGTCAATGCCGGGGATAAATTGGTCTGCGACAAGCCCGTCCAGGCCCATTTGATGACCGGTGACATCAACTCCAGTTACGAATCCCGCTGGTTTACCCTTGTGCCCGATGCCCAGTGGAGCGCCAGCTATTACGCGCCCGTGGGCACGACAGTCTCATCCGACCCCGCGGATGTCTGGATTTACAACCCCAACGACGCCTCGTCGATCGCTGTAACAGTGGACACACTGAGCGGCTCCAGCAGCGTCACTGTGGGGCCAAATGCAGCGGTGCGCGTGGAGATGGCCGTCAATTCAGGCGCGCATCTGTACACCAGCGGCGCGCCCTTTTTTGCCATTGGCACAGTGGACAGCGACCAGAGCGGATCGGGCAATCTGACCCACGACTGGGGATACAGCCTCGTCCCGGAGAGCAACCTGACACCGGTGGTGGTGGTGGGGTGGGGGCCAGGCAGCAGCGATGGAACCCAAAATGGCAGCCCCATTTGGGTGATGGCAGCCAAGGCGACAACCGTCTATGTGGATTACGACGGCAGCAGCGCCACTTGCCCCAACACCATCAATGGCGACTGCTATGACATCAGTTTCAGTCTCTCTGCGCTCCAGTCCAAAACAGTCTATGACCCCACGGGAGACAAAGACCAGACGGGTATGCGTCTCTTTACAGTGGATGGCACACGCATCACCGCGGCCTGGGGCCAGGACCCGGCCACAGCAGGGCCAGGCAATCCATTCTTGGATATGGGCACAACTGTGCTGCCCTTCCCCAGCGTGCAATTTACAAAGGATTACGCACTGCTCATCGATGTGGGCAGCGATGGCAAAGTAAACCCCGGCGACACACTCGTCTACACCGTGACACTGAAGAATACGGGTGTTGTGGTTGCGGGCAATGTAGTGGTCAGCGACAGCTTTTCGGCGGGCCTCACGTATGTCAACGACTCCACCACACAGGATGGCGGCCCTCTGGCGGATGACCTGACCGGCGTCACCCGCTTCCCCATGGACGAAGGTGGCGTGGTTGTCGGCGTACTGGCTGTGGACCAGTCGGTGGTATTCGCCTATCACGCGGTGGTGGGCAATGTGAGCAGCGTGACGAACGCGGCAGGCACTACGGCCAATGTATTCCAACTGACCACTGAACTGGTTGTACCGGTGGATCAGGGCAATATCACTGCCTGCTCGGTTGATTTTCTCACCGCGCTGGGGGGCAGTTCTGCCTCCTTCTATCAGGCCAATGGCACAATCTTTTTGCGCCTGACCGATGGGGACAAAAACACTTCCGGCGGTCAGGAAGTGGTCTCTGTTACTGTACACAACCCGACCACCAGCGATCGGGAGGTGATTTCGCTCACAGAGACGACCGGTGGCAGTGGCGTTTTTGAGGGCAGCCTGCCTTCGTCCACCACCGGCGGGCAGAATGTGGAAGATGGCACGCTCTACGCATTGGCGGGCCAGACTCTCAGCGTCAGTTATGCAGACCCGGTGTTTGGTGACACCTGCACCGACCCCACGCCGCCCACAATGGCCGCGCCCAGCCAGACGAAAATCCTCTATCTCAGCGAGCCGGGCCAGGGCCTGGATCGTATCGATCCGGTGGCGACAGGCGACACGACAACCGCTTCCAGCCTGGCCTTGAGCACAGGCGGAGAATTTGCAGATTTCACCCAGACATTGGCGATGGCGTCGGATTTTGTCATGCCCGTGGGCGGGGTGGTCAGCGTCACCGCCTACGCTAATGTGACCGGCACACTGAGCGCCAATCCAGCTATCACATCAACCCTCAAATCCAACGGCACAACTTTCGCAACCCTGACCGCTCCCAGCGCCACCCTTCTGAGTGGCGGCGGCGGAGCCTCAATTGCCCACGACGCAAGCTCGACACAAATGGCAAGCGGCGCGATATCAAGCATCTCCCTGAACCACACGACCGGAGTGGGGAGCAACCGCCTGATGCTGGTGGGTATCTCCATCGAACAGGACGAAGGGGGAGATGCGGATGTCACGGCTGTCTCCTACGGCGGCCAGGCTCTTACCTTTGTGGGCGAAGCTCCTGTATCAGGCGAAGCCCACGCGCAGATATGGCGATTGGTCAATCCAGCCAGCGGCACTGCAAGTATTGTAGCCAGTGTTTCCGGCGCTGGCTCTTCAGATGCTTTTGTGGTTGGTGTCTCCACTTTCACCGGCGTGAATCAGAGCGCGCCCCTGGGCACTTTTGCCACATCCAATGACGGGACCACACCTGCGACAATTACTGTGTCCGCGGCGGCTAATGATCTGGTTTTTGGCGTCATCGCCCTGGACGACGCTCGATCACTCACTTCGTCCACATCTGGCGGCCAGTCCGAAAGATGGGATGTGTCCAACTCACAGGGATCGAATGACGGTATAACCGGTGGCGCGGCCACCAAACCGGGGGCGGCCTCCGTCACATTGAGCTGGACAATCAGTGACGACGGTACATCCATCATAGCCGTTCCCATCAAACCGGCCATAACCCCGTCCATCTACCGGTTGACCTGGAGTGGTGCGTTGGGCAGCAATAGGACAGTTACCACCGGCCAGGCGGTGAGCCTGACCGTGACATCGGGGATCGCAGTTCCCTTCCAGATTCTCTACGACAGCGGGACCTATCCGTCCCGCGTCCACCTGCCGACCACCACCGTCATCTCCGTGGATTCCCTGGCCGTCTACGATGGGGCCTACCCCGCCGGCAGCAGCATCAACGGCGGCTTCAACGGCCAGACCGTCTACATCCGGGCCACAGTCAGCGACCCCTTCGGCGCGGCGGATATTATCAGCGCCACCCTCAACCTGAGCAGCACGTCCGTCATCCTGACCGACACGTTTGTGGTGGCCTCCACCAGCGGCAGCAAGACCTACGAATACCCTTGGAGCACCCCCGCCAGCCCCGGCACATACCCCCTCAGCCTCACCGGCCACGAGGGCTATGAGGGCATTGTGGACACCCGCACCACCCCCCTCGCCCTCTCCTTCCAGGACCTGGGCACACCGGGCGTCATCGAATTCATCAACACCAGCGGCCAGCTGGTCACCAGCTATGACCCGGCCCAGGAAGTCTGTGTTCAGGTGGCCGACGCCGACCAGAACACCCTGCCCGGCAGCGCGGAGACCCTCTCGGCCACCGTGGGTGTGGAGGGCGGGGCCAGTGCGGCTTACGTCTTCACCGAGACCGGGCCAGACACGGGTCTCTTCCGCCACTGTTTTGGCAGCCCGGCCAGCGACCCCTTCAGCCCCGGCGACAATCTGGACGCGGAGTACACCGACCCGGACGACCCCAGCGACACCAGCCACGACGACGCGGTTATCATCGCCACCAACCCGGCCATCAGCGTCAGCAAGACCCGGATCAGCCCCAGCGACGGCACAGCCCTGGTGGGCGATTTGGTCGAGTTCCGTCTGCAAATCAGCAACCCCGGCGACACGAATCTTGCGACGTATATCATCACCGACACCTTCCCGTCGGCCAGCCTGGCCTATGTCAGCGCCTCCCTCGCGCCCAGCAGCGTGACTACGCCGACTTTGCGCTGGAACCTGACCGGCCTCAATTCGGGCCAGCAGCGCACCATCACCCTCTTCTTCCGGGCCATTGCCCCGGCGGCCCCGGCCACCAACAGCGTCAGCGTGACCGGTGTGGACCAGAACAGCGCGGGGGTGGGTCCCCAGACCAGCAGCGCCCCTGTCACCATCACCAACCCGGGCGTGACAGTTGTCAAGACACGCACCAGCCCGGCCACGGCCAATCTGGGCGAGACAGTCACCTTTCAGATTCAGGTCACCAACAGCGGCAACACCCAAATCACCGCCCTGCCTCTCAGCGACAGCTATCCGGCCAGTTGCCTGCAATTTGCCTCGGCCACCCCCACCCAGACATCGGCCGGGGGCGGCAGCATCGGCTGGAATAATATCGGCCCCCTGGCGGCCAGTGTCAACACAATTGTCACTGTCAACTTTACGGTCATCGGCCCCTGTGCCCCGGCCACCAATACGGCCACAGTCGATTCGGCCACGGATGTCAACGGCGACCCGGTTCCCCCGGCCCAGGACGACGACCAGGTCACCACAGTGGTGGCCGCGCCCAGCCTGGCAGTGAGCAAGCAGTTGCTCTCGCCGGTCAGCGCTGTGGCCGAGGTGGGCGAACGCATCACCTACACCGTGCGCATCACCAACACCGGCCCCACCGCGCTCACCGGTCTGGTCCTAACCGACACCTACGACAGCGCCTTCCAGCGTCTGGCCGCGGTCCAGCCGGTGACGCCGACCAGCACCAGCAGTGGTCTGGTGCTGTGGAGTCCGCTGATACCCGACCAGCCGCCGCTGTTGGCGGGCCAGAGCCTCACCTTCACCCTGGGCTTTACCACCACCGCCATCACCACCAGCACCACCAATGTGGTGACGGCCACGGGCACGGATGCCTATGACCGGCCCACCGCGCCGGCCACAGGCCAGGCCGCGCTGCAGATTGTCACCTATTCGTACATCACAGGTGGCGTCTACAACGACAGCACCAATGGCGATGGCGTGAAAGACGCGGGCGAACCGGGCATCCCCGGCGTCCTCGTCACCCTCTCCAATGGCATGACGACGACGACTGACGTGAACGGCGTCTACACTTTCACTCTCACAGTCCCCGGCACGTATACAATCGTGGAGACGAACCCGGCAGGCTACACCTCCACCGGCGACACGCAAGGGGCCAACGACGACAGCATTTCCGTCACTGTCTCCGCGGGGCAGACATCCAGCAACAACAATTTCCTGGATATCCAGCCCATCACCATCACAGGCGGTGTCTACAACGACAGCACCAATGGCGACGGCGTCAAAGACTCCGGCGAACCGGGTTTGGCTGGAGTGCTCATCACCCTCTCCAATGGGATGACCACCAACACCGACGCCAGCGGATTGTATACGTTTACGCTGACCGTCCCAGGCACGTATACGATTGTGGAGACGAACCCCAGCGGCTTCACCTCCACTGGCGACACGCAGGGAGCCAACGACGACAGCATTTCTGTCACTGTCTCCGCGGGGCAGACATCCAGCAACAACAATTTCCTGGACAGCCAGCCCATCACCATCACAGGCGGCGTCTACAACGACAACACCAATGGCGATGGAACGAAAGACGCGGGCGAACCGGGCATACCCGGTGTGCTCGTCAGCCTCTCCAATGGTATGACCACCAACACCGATGCCAGCGGGTTGTATACGTTTACACTGACCGTCCCAGGCACGTATACGATTGTGGAGACGAACCCCAGCGGTTATACCTCCACCGGTGACACGCAGGGGGCCAACGACGACAGCATTTCTGTAACTGTCTCCGCAGGCCAGACTTCCAGCAACAACAATTTCCTGGACATCCAGCCCATCACCATCACAGGCGGTGTCTACAACGACAACACCAATGGCGATGGCGTGAAAGATGCAAGCGAACCGGGCATCCCCGACGTCCTCGTCACCCTCTCCAATGGCATGACCACCAATACCGATGCCAGCGGGTTGTATACGTTCACCCTCACTGTGCCCGGCTCGTATACGATTGTGGAGACGAACCCCAGCGGTCATACCTCCACCGGCGATACGCAAGGGGCCAACGACGACAGCATTTCTGTGACTGTCTCCGCGGGGCAGACCCGCAGCAACAACAATTTCCTGGACATCCAGCCCATCACCATCACAGGTGGTGTCTACAACGACAACACCAATGGCGATGGAACGAAAGATACGGGCGAACCGGGCATCCCCGACGTCCTCGTCAGCCTCTCCAATGGGATGACCACCAACACCGATGCCAGCGGGTTGTATACGTTTACACTGACAGCCCCCGGCACGTATACGATTGTGGAGACGAACCCCACGGGCTTCACCTCCACCGGCGACACGCAAGGAGCCAACGACGACAGCATCACCGTCACTGTCTCCGCGGGACAAACCAGCAGTGGCAACAATTTCCTGGACATCCAGCCCATCACCATCAGCGGTGGCGTCTACAACGACAACACCAATGGCGATGGCATCAAGGACGCAGGCGAACCGGGCATCCCCGGCGTGCTCGTCACCCTCTCCAATGGCATGACCACCAATACCGATGCCAGCGGGTTGTATACGTTCACCCTCACTGTCCCCGGCTCGTATACGATTGTGGAGACGAACCCCAGCGGCTTCACCTCCACTGGCGACACGCAGGGAGCCAACGACGACAGCATTTCTGTCACTGTCTCCGCAGGGCAGACATCCAGCAACAACAATTTCCTGGACATTCAACGGGCCACTGTCTTCGGCCATCTCTTCCAGGACACGAATGGCAACGGGACACAGGACCCCGGCGAGCCATATCTGAGCGGCGTGAGTGTGGTTATCACCAACAGCCTCGGCGTGGCCCAGACGGTCACTTCCGACAGCAGCGGCAACTATACCGCCACTGTCCCCGCGGGTGTCACCACTGCCGATGTGGTGGAAGCCACTCTGCCCGCTGGTGTGACACAGACCGCGGGCAGTGATCCCACAACGCTCTCCGTGCCCGCAGGCAGCAACTCCGACTTGGGCTTCGACGGCTATCAGCCTCAGGCCACTGTCTTCGGTCATCTCTTCCAGGACACGAATGGCAACGGGGCGCAGGACCCCGGCGAGCCACATCTGAGCGGTGTGAGTGTGGTTATCACCAACAGCCTCGGCGTGGCCCAGACGGTCACCTCCGACAGCAGCGGCAACTATACCGCGACCGTTCCCGCGGGTGCCACCACTGCCGATGTGGTGGAAGCCACTCTGCCCGCCGGTGTGACACAGACCGCGGGCAGTGATCCCACAACGCTCTCTGTGCCCGCAGGCAGCAACTCCGACTTGGGCTTCGACGGCTATCAACCCTTAGGCCCACCGGTCCTGTCGAGCAGCAAACAGGACAGCCTCTTTGCCGACGCGGACAGCAACGGCCAGCCTAGCCCTGGCGATACAATCGAATATCAGGTGGTTGTGCGCAATAGCGGGGGGCTGCCGGCCACAAGCGTTGTCTTCAGCGATATTCCCGACGCCAATACGGCCCTGGCGATCGGCTCTGTGCAGACAAGCGCGGGCACAGTGACCACCGGTAACACAGGCGGCAATACCAGTGTTGGCGTCAGTATCGGGACAATCCCGGCTGGCGGCAGCATGACGATTACCTTCCGGGTGATCGTCAGAAATCCCCTGCCCGCGGGTGTCGCCCAAATTGTGAACCAGGGCACAGTTGCCAGCGCGGAACTGCCCACTATCTCCACGGACGACCCTGACACAGGCGCGAGCGGCGATCCTACGATTACACCTGTCGTGGCGACACCGGTTCTGTCGAGCAGCAAGCGAGACAGCCTGGCTGTGGATGCGGACAACAACGGTTCGGCCAGTCCCGGCGATACACTGCTCTATCAGATTACCATCAACAACAGCGGCAACAGCGCGGCCACTGGCATTGTCTTCCGTGACACACCCGACGCCAACACAGCGCTGGCAGTCGGTTCGGTGCAGACCAGCGCAGGCGTTGTGAGCCAGGGCAACGGAATTGGCGATACGTCGGTGGCTATCAACATTGGGACGCTTGCCGGCGACGGAAGTGTGACTGTCAGCTTCCAGGTAATCGTCAGAAATCCTCTGCCTGCAGGCGTTACGCAGATTGCCAATCAGTCAACGGTTGAAAGTGCGGAACTGCCCGTTGTATCCAGCGACGATCCGGACACAGCCACAGGCGGGGACCCAACGCTTACGCCTGTCACGGCTCAGCCAGTCATCCATGCTACGAAGCGGGCTTCCCTGCTGGTAGACGCAGATACAGACGGCTTTAGCGGGCCGGGCGACACACTGCTCTATCAGGTTGTCATCGCCAATTCAGGCAATCAGGGCGCAGCGGGTCTGTTGTTCACCGACACGCCCGACGTCAATACAACACTTGTGGAAAGCACAGTGCAGACATCCCAGGGCGTTGTTGAGGTGGGCAATAACACGGGCGACAATTCGATCCGGGTGCGTGTGGGCGATCTGCCCGCGGGTGGGCAGGCAACCATCACATTCCAGGTAAAGATCGTCAATCCGTTGCCGGCCAATGTAAAACAGGTGGCAAACCAGGGCTTTGTGATCGGAAATAACACACCGAGCACGGGCACAGACGATCCGTCCACGCCCCAGCAGGGCGACCCAACCATTACGCCTGTGACCGCAGAGCCGAAGCTGAACGCGTTGAAGGAGGCAACCCTCAAGCAGGATACGGATGGCAATGGCGGAATCAGTTCTGGGGACATAATTCTCTACACTTTCTCGACCCGTAATACAGGGAACCGGGTGGCCGCGGATACAGTCTTTCGGGACACGCCGGATGCGAACACAACGCTAATTGTGGGGACGGTCAAGACAAGCCGGGGCACGGTTGTGCTTGGCAATTTGTCGGGCAGCCGGTCGGTCGAGGTGGCAATCGGCGATCTGCCGCCGGGCGAAACCGTTACCATCTCCTTCGAAACACGGATCAACGATTCTTTGCCGGAGAACATCTCGCAGATTGCCAATCAGGCAATGATCAGCGGCACAGGGTTTGACGATGTGCCTACCGACGATCCGTCCACAGCCGGTCTGGGTGATGCCACAGTGCTGCCGGTCGTTGGCCCCTCCAAACTCTATATGCCCATTATTCTGGATCAGCCACCGGTGGCGACACCCACACCCTCACCTACGCCTACGCCATCGCCCACGCCGACCCCCACGCCGACACCTGTGGTGGACAACGCGGAAGCACCCTGCCCACTGCCCGGCTGCCCGGTGGCGGGTCTGGCCCATCCCAAGGGTATTACTGTCCACACGGGGCTGAATAGACTGTATATCAGCAGCCGGGACACCAACCAACTGATTGTGCTCAATGCGCGCACCCTGGCGCCTATTATCACTGTGGCAACAGGCGCGGAGCCGTGGGATGTGGTGATCAATCAGAAGACCAATCGGGCCTATGTGAGCAACTTCGCGGATGGAACCGTCTGGATATACGATGCCACTTCTCTGGCTGTGCTGAAGAAGATTCACATCGGCGGCCAGCCGGCGGTGATGGACATTCTGCCTGATCTGGACACAGTGGCTGTGGCCGTGCGCAAGGTCAACGGTGTCGCCATTATCGAAGGCACAGAACTGCGAGAGATTGTGGATTCGGGTGGATTCGGTCCCTACGGCCTTGCCGCGGATCCCATCAGCCAGGACTTCACAGTCATCAACCGAGACGCGGGGACCGGGTTTGTGCTCTATCGCCACGAAAATTCCTGGAACCACAAAGGGAACGCAATTACCTTTGGGGCCAATGGCGATCGGGTGGTGCCTTTCGAGGCCGAATTCGATCCCATCAACCGCAAACTCTACGTCATCTATATGCAAGCCAATGGCCTTTGGTATGTGGACATCTTCCAGAAGAATTCGCCGACGAACGTTGTCCAACAGGCAACCGTACGGGTTGGGAGCAGCGGCAGCGACCGGGACGGGGATGTGGGCGGCACAGGTCTGGCAGTCAACACAGCCACCGGCAATCTCTTTGTGGTCAATACGTTTGACAAGACGCTCAGTGTCATCTCGGGCAAGACGGGTCAGGTGATTACAACGCTTGCCACCGGAGAGGACCCCTACGAAGTCGCGATCAATCCCGTGACCAATCAGGTCTTTGTCACCCTGCGCAAGGTCAATCGCATTCACAAGTTTGCGGACAGCTATTAGTTGAGCGGCTGATCGGCCTATAAACTGGTCAAGTCACAACAGAAGGGGAGGTGGTTGTCTCAGGCAGCCGTCTCCCCTTCTGCTTTTCTCGCAGATTTTTCTCAGCCCTGCGTCCGTGCTACACTGGTCATTGACCAATCCTGCCAATTCCCAGCGAAAGGAAGCACCCATGCCACTGCCATCCCGCCAGGAAGCCTACGACCTGCTCTGCGAATGGGTGGAATCGGAAAGTCTGCGCCGTCACAACCTGGCGGTGGAGGCTGCCCTGCGCGGCTATGCCCGCCACTACGGCGAGGACGAAGAACTGTGGGGCATCACAGGTCTGCTCCACGACCTGGACTACGAACGCCACCCGGATATGGACGACACGCAAAACGGCCATCCCCGCACCGAACTGCGCCTCTTTCGCGCGCGGGGCTATCCCGCCGAACTGATCCACGCGGTGGAAGCCCACGCCACATTTTTGGGCGTGCCCAGAGAATCCCGGCTGGACAAAGCCCTGCTGGCCTGCGACGAACTGACCGGCCTGATTCTGGCCTGTGCCTATGTGCGCCCGGACAAAAACCTGCGGGATGTGAAGGTCAGTTCGGTCAAGAAAAAGTGGAAGAACCGCAAGTTCACCGAAGCCATTGACCGGGACGAGAATGCCCATTTCATCGCCGATCTGGGCGTGGACTTTGACGAACACGTGGGCCGGGTCCTGGCCGCCATGCAGGAAGTGGCAGAAGAACTGGGGGTCGCTGGCGAATGACATCCAAACGGCTCAATCCTGCACAACAGCCCGAACTCCAACCGGCCCACAGCCTCTGGCAGCAGTATACCCCCGACGACGCGCCCTTTGCCTTCCGCGCCCAGACGCTGACCGAAGCCGAACGCTGGCAGACCGAAGCCCGCGCAGCCCTGGCCGAGTGGTACAGATGAGTGTAGTGCGTGCTGCGTGCTGCGTGTCAGTTCTACGGGCTACTTTTGTCAGTCTGCTTCTGGTATATTGCAACGGAGTCGTGCGGCAGACAGATCTGGAATCTGAACCCCTGTGAGCAATCCCATGCCCAATTTTTGGCCCGTTCTCCAATCCCCACCCACCGAATTCACGGTCATCCCCTTCTGGTTCTGGCACGATGACCTGAACGGAGTAGTCCCAGCCACACGGGAGCAGACGGAATTTGTCAACGGCGGGGAAGTGTCACTGGCGAGGTACGAGTTGACGTTGCTGATGGCAGGAGAATAGACAGATGCCCTCGCGTGCTGCCCGCGCTTCCCGAAAAATCCATAATCTCTGGCGTCGCCCTTGGGCGGACAAATGGCTGCTGGTACAGGTTTTTGTGCTGCTCGGTTTCACACGGCTGGCGATTCTCACCCTCTCTTTCCCTCGCCTGGCCCGGCATTTCGGTCCCCTCCGAGTGGAAACGCCCGCGGACGCGACGCCGGAACAATTGGCCACGGCCCGACACATCGCCTGGGCCATCCGCCGGATTAGCCCCTACACTCCCTGGACGAGCAATTGCTTTCCCCAGGCATTGACGGCCAAAATTTTGCTGCGACGCCTGGGCATTTCCAGCACTCTCTATTTGGGCGCGGCCTTCAGCGAGGACAAATCCGGGCTGGAAGCCCACGCCTGGCTGCGTTGCGGTTCGCTGTATATAACCGGTGGCAAGGGGGACGAAAAGTTCGGTACAGTGGGGGTCTTTGGAGAATGAAAGAAGGGGACGGATGACAACGGGCGAGACGGATTGCTACGAATCTACCGCAGAAGAAGCCGCCTGTTCTGAATGTGGCGCGGCACTGGTAGACAGCCAAAGCTGCGAGGTGCTTTTTCACACCTGTTTGGCGCTGGAATTTGGCGAACCGGCCTACGGCGCAGTCCACAACCTGACTGTTCCCGCCTATTATCTCCAACACCCCAGCCTGCTCTCCCGCCGGGGCTGGGAAGAGGTGCGCGCCACCCTTTCCGCTTTTCTTGTGGATGGCGTCTCTGTGGGAGAAATGCGCCGCCGTGCGACAGAGACGCTGGACAGCGGCCAACGGGATTTCAGCTTCCGCACGGGCGAGCCGATGAATCTGGTCGACACCATCTGGTCGCGGACGATTGGTGACATCCGCCTGGACGACGCCGAAAACTATCGTGCCGACATCCGTCACTGGGCGCAGGCCGTGCTGGACGATCTCTCCCAATATCTGCCCCGGAAACAGGAAGAAAACCTGAGCGAATGATACCCGCAGATGATACCCAATGATCGGGGAAGTCGGACGCGGAACGGAGGGGTCTGCCCAACAGAAAAGACCTGCCGGATTTGGAGGATCCGGCAGGTCTTTTCTGTTGGGCTAGGCGGCTGGCTCTTCTGCCGCGGGCAACTGCCTGCGCCCTTTGACAAAGTAGGCGATCGGTCCCACGTAGTTGATGAAGGAGAGGCCAATCCACATTGCTTTGCTGCCGTTGATCTCCTCGGCGTTCCGCTTGCGGATGTCCGCCAGGGCCGCAAGGAGCAGGCCAAACTGTACCAAACCCATGAAAATCGAAGCTGCTTTGACTGGGCCAGACAGTTCGCTCCACTTTTTCTTTTTTGTATCGTTCATCACTCAGTTCCTTTCGAAGCCTTATCGCTCTCGTTCCCAGGCAGATGTGGGAGGGGCTGGCAGATCTGTCGCGCGCCCCACACGCCAAGAGACACTACGTACGTCGCGCCCAATTGTCGCGCCAATTCTGTCATCTGTCACCCGCCAACGGGGCAGTCTTGGGGCCGGATGTGGTATACTCTTGCTACACATTCACCAGCCCACTTGCCTACGCTTATGCTGCTCGCTCTCGACACCGCCACCCACACCGCATCCGTCGCCCTCTACGACCGTACCGCCGATCTGCTGCTGGACGAGCAGACCTGGCAGGCCCGCCGCCGCCAGACAGAAGAGACAATTCCGGTGATTCAGGCGATGCTGGCCCGTCTGGAAATCGACGCGCAACAGATCGACGCCCTGGCCGTGACCACCGGTCCGGGCAGCTTTACGGGTGTGCGCATTGCCATTAGCGTGGCCAAAGGCATTGCTTTGGGGCTGGACAAGCCGCCCGCGATTATCGGGCTGCCCGCGCTGTGTGTGACGGCTGGTCCGTTCCTGGCCCCGGCCCAAAGCACCGGCGCGACGATCTGCGCCTTTCTGCAGGCTGGGCGCGGGCGTTACAATTGGGTCTTTTTTCCCCCGGCCCCTGCGCTTCACCGCCCTGCCGCCGACGAGCACAGCTTTGGCAAAAGCGATGTTTTTCACAGCGCGCTGGCCGCGACAAAAGCGCCGGTCTGGCTGGTGGGCGAAATGACAACAGAAGTTTCCGCGTCTGTGGCGGATTTGCCCCACGTGACCGCGGTGGACGGGGTGAGCGGCCTGCGCCGGGCGGGGGTGCTGGCTCGGTTGGCATCGCGCCATCTGGCCGCGGGTCACGCCGACAGCCTGGACAGCCTGGAACCCATCTACCTGCGCGAGCCATAACCGCATGTCCCTGCCCCCGATACCGCCTCGCCCTTTGTGCATTCGCCCCATGACAGCCGACGATCTGGACGGCGTTCTGCTGCTGGAAGAGCAGAGCTTCCCCACGCCCTGGTCCCGGGCGCTCTACGAATACGAACTCAGCGACAACCGGCTCAGCCGCTATCGGGTGGTGGTTCCGGCGGGAGAAGATACTTCTTCCGCGGTCCTTGCCCAGGCGGGGTGGATGCTCTTTGGCGACGAGGCCCACGTCCTCACCATTGCCGTGCGCCCTGAATTTCGGGGGCAGGGGATCGGCCGCTGGCTGCTGCTCCACCTCTTGTCCGAAGCGCGGGCCGAGGGCTGTGTCAATGTAGTGCTGGAGGTGCGCCCTAGCAATGAGGCCGCGCTTCACCTCTACGAGAAACTGGGTTTTGTGCTGATTGGCCGGCGCAAACGCTACTATCCGGACAAAGAGGACGCGCTGGTGCTGCTGCTGGAAGGGATAGACGACGATCGGCTGTGGGGTCCACTGGCAGGGGCGTTGGAACGATTGACGGCACGGTTGGCGCAGGAAAAATTGTAGACAGTGAGAAGAGGAGACAGGGAATGAATGTGAGATTTGGCTATCGAAATGTGGCATTTCCCAGCGAGATGCTGGGGGTTCTGCGGGATAGCAACGATTTGTTGGGCGATGTGACGGCCCTGCACGCGCGTATGGATGAGGATGGCTACCTGCTCCTGCGCGGGCTGATCGACCGGCAGAAAGTGTTGACCGCACGGGAAACGATTCTGGCCCACATGCGCGAGAATGAGGCCCTGACGCCGGATACACCCCTGCTGGAAGGGGTGATGCCCAAGGGTGGACGCAGTGTGCCGATGATGGGACGCAAGGGGATTGCCCATCACCCGGATGTGCTGTCCGTGTTGGAAGGCGAAGAACTTTTCGGCTTCTTCGATAATTACTTCGCCGAGCCGAGCCTGACTTTCAACTACAAATGGCTGCGGGGCGTGGGCAACGAACAGTACACCGGCGCGCACTACGATTTCGTCTATATGGGCCAGGGGTCGGCCCAACTGCACACCACTTGGATTCCCTTTGGCGATATCCCCATCGAACAGGGCGTGCTGGCCATGTGCGTGGGTTCCCACAATCTGCCCAGCTTTGCCCGCCTGCGCGACACCTACGGCCGTATGGATGTGGACCGGGACGGGATCGAGGGCTGGTTCACCAGAGACCCCCTGGAAATTGTCGAAAAGTTCGGCGGCCACTGGCTGACCGGCGAGTTTTTCGCGGGGGATGTGATCCTCTTTGGGATGCACACAATGCACGCCTCCACCACAAACACCACCAACCGTTTCCGCCTGAGTTGTGACATCCGCTTCCAGCCCGCCAGCCACCCCGCGGACAAACGCTGGGTGGGCGACGGGCCGGGGCATACGCTGCTGGGAAAGCAGGAGATGCGCCCGATGGAGGAAGCGCGGGTGGCCTGGGGGGTGTAGGGAACTGTGTGTTGTGCAGTGCGTATTCCGTCGGGTTTGTGAAACGTGAGGCGTAAACGTGAGATCGTTCGGACTTTTTTACGTTTCACGCCTCACGTTTCTTTCTGTCCAACCGATATAGGAGTCGCCGATGCTTCCCGAACTCGCCGCTATCTTTCTGAATGTTGTCACTCCCGTCTTCGCGCTTGTCCTCATCGGCGCGCTGGCGGGCCGCTGGCTGGACCTGGAGACCCGCACCCTCACCCGCTTCGCCTATTTTCTGCTGACCCCGGCCTTCGTCTTCAATATCATCGGCAAAGCGGATATTTCCGCCGCGCTGGCCCTGCGGATGATCGGCTTCATTGCTGTTGTGGAAATCGGGCTGGCCCTGCTGGGCTTTGTCGTGGCTCGGCTGCTGCGCCGTCCCCGCAAGCTGGTGGGCGCGTATGTTCTCATCGCGGTCTTTGGCAATGTGGGCAATTTTGGCCTGCCCCTCATCGAATTTCGCCTGGGACCAGACGCGCTCATTCCCGCGACTGTCTATTTTGTGTCGGTTTCGATGATTGCCTTTACGATTGGCGTGGCCGCGGCCACTGGCAGCCAGGGCAGCAAACTCAACGCCCTCTTCTCTGTCCTCAAAACCCCCGCCATTATCGCTCTGCCCTTTGCCCTGCTCTTCAATGCCACCGGCGGACCGCCCCTCTTTCTGGAGCGGATCGCCGGGCTGTTGGGCAGCGCGATGGTCCCCACAATGCTGGTGACATTGGGGGTGCAGTTGGCCCAAATGAAAAACTTTCACTTTTCCGCGGATATGTTCATTGCCAGCGGGGTGCGGCTGTTGGGCGGGCCGCTGCTGGCACTTTTATTGGTCATTCCCTTTGGGCTGACCGGGTTGGAACGGGGCGCGGGGATATTGCAGGCATCCATGCCTTCGGCGGTGTTGGCATCGATCATCGCGCTGGAACACGACCTGCTACCCGACTTCGTGACGCCGACTGTGCTGCTCTCCACACTGCTCAGTCTGGTCACGCTGACAGGACTGATGGTTGTGATGTAGTTATGCCGGAACCACTTCTGTTGACGAGGCTGCTTTGAGCAGTTTTCCGTAACGCTCGCAAAAGAAGCGAATACACTCCGGCGCGATGTCAATTGCAGTTTCATCGTATGTGCCAGTGTCTGGATTGAGCCAATTCAGTGTATAGTCGCCGGATACCAGTTCAAAGCGTTTCTGATCGCGCAGGGCTGCAAAGATGCCGCCAGGATTCTCGTCAACAAATAGAGGCCGGAAATCCAATTCGTAGATTGAGACATCCAATTCTTCTTCAAACCAGAGACGCAATACGAAGTCCTGGATGTGTTCGGCTTTGAGCAGCCCCCGTTCTTGTCTGTCTTTCCAGCGATTTTCATCACTGGCTGCGTCCTGCCATTCCTGCCAAAGACTCTTCATTAGGTTACCCTACAATTTGAATTGGCTGCCCTGCACGGGCATTTTTCCACTGTTCAAGTAATTCATCCTCGTGGGCAGCCACCCAGACTTCAACTAGGGAGCGCAATGCACTTGGCAAAGGTTTGCCTGGCCGCATCCAAGCGCGGCTTCTAATCTCAATTCGATAACTGCGTACATCTGCACTGTATTTCACGTGAACGTGGGGCGGCGCGTGATCGTTGTAATACATCAAAATCACTAGCGCGCCGCGTTTAAACGGATGAGATACAGGCGGCATAGACCATCTCCACAAAAAGTATATCCGACAGTTATCAGTCCGTCAACGCTCTACCCACCTGTAAAATTGGGTGGCCGTCGTTCCCGAAAGGCCGCCACGCCCTCCTGCGCGTCTTCCGTGTACGAAGCCAGAGTGCCCGCCAGCGCCTCCAGCGACGCCATTTCCCCGCCGTCGATGAGTTGCTTTGTCAGTTGCACAGCCACCGGGCCGTTGGCGGCGATCTCTCCGGCCAGAGCCTGCGCCCGCTCCATCAGTTCTTCCCCGGCCATCACTTCGTTGACCAGCCCCCAGTTTTCCGCCACACTCGCATCCACCCGTGCCCCGCTGAAGATCATCTGCTTGGCCCGACTTTTGCCGATGAGGTCAGGCAGGCGCTGGGTTCCGCCCCAGCCGGGAATGATGCCCAGTTTCACCTCTGGGAAGGAGAGTTGCACGCCCGCGGCGGCCAGGCGCAGATCCGCGGCCAGGGCCAGTTCCAGCCCGCCGCCGAAGGTATAGCCATTGAGGACAGCGATCAGCGGCTGGGGCAGGCGCGCGTAGCGCTCGAAGATGCGGTGGCCGTCCCGAATCCAGCGGCGGCCCATCTCCAGGGGAGAGAGGCTGCTCCACTCGAAGATGTCCGCGCCCACGCAGAAAGCCTTGCCCGTGCCCGTGAGCAGCACAACCCGCACGTCGTTGGCCCGGTCCAGTTCGTCGGCAATGGCGTCCAACCGAGCCAGCATCTCCCCATTCAGCGCGTTGAGTTTGTCGGGCCGGTTGAGGGTGACAGTAGCGATGGAATCAGTAATGGCGAGGTGGACGAGTGGAGTGGACATAGGAAAGCCTTTGCGATTATAGGATGATGAGAGTTCTGTATACAAACAGTTGCTCATATCAGACCGAACACTCGGCGCAGATAATCGTTCAGAAAGCGGCCTTTTGGGTCCAGTTCTTGCCGCACAGCCTGAAAATCGTCCCAGCGTGGGTAAAGCGCGGCAAAGTCGGCGGCGGTGTGGCTGTGGAGTTTGCCCCAATGGGGACGCCCCCGGTAGCGGTGGAAGATCGTCTCGGCGTCGGCGAAAAAGTCGGCGTAGGGCAGGTCAACCGCCTGGTGAACAGAGATAGTCACGCTATGCCGACGGTAGGCCGGGCTGAGCCAGCTATCGTCGGCGGCCAGAGTGCGGTATTCCACAGGCCACTGGACAGCCGGGTGATGCTCCTGCATCAGCGCCCGGATTTCGTGCATACAGGCCGGGCCATCTGCCGCGGGGACGGCGAACTCCATCTCGACGAAGCGGTTGTTGCGTTCCGACGGGAAGATGCGGTAGCTCCAGTCCACCCGCTCCGGTCCGATGTAGCGGCGTAGCCTTTCCGACAAAGCGGGCGGGTTTTCCGAAGCCTGCCCGCTTTCAGACTCCACCGGCTGCAAGGCTTTGCACGCGGCCACATCCTCGCGGGGAACCCAGAAAAATTCAAAGTGTCGGGTGGCAGCGATGCGTTCGTCCAGCCGGGCCATACAGTCGGCGAAAGGCTCGGCCCAGGTGCGTTCGTGCAAGCGATAGACAGGCAGACAGCGCAATGTGGCCTGGGTGATGACGCCCAGGCTGCCCAGACTCACCTGCGCCGCGCTGAAAAGTGCAGGCTGATCCGTGCCATTGATGTCCAAAGTCTGGCCTGCTGCCGTCACCAACCGCAGCCCAACCACCTGTGAACTCAAATTCCCCAGCGTCGGCCCAGTGCCGTGGGTTCCGGTGGCGGTGGCTCCGGCCACACTTTGCCGGTCGATGTCCCCCATATTTTCCAGGGCCAGACCCGCGGCCCGCAACGGTTCACCCAGCGCGTGGAGTTTCGTCCCTGCCCAGACAGTCGCTCGCCCGGTGGAAGAGTCCGCCGCAATAACGCCCTGTAATCCATCCAGGCTGAGGAGCAGACCGTCGGTGGCGCAGAGGGGCTGGAAGGAGTGTCCACTGCCCACAACGCGCACGGGTCGCCCAGCGTAGGCGGTTTTCTGTATCAGCCCAGCCAATTCCGCTTCGTTGCCAGGATGGGCGATTTGTTGGGGCGTAGCGGTGACGTTGCCCGCCCAGTTCTGCCATTCCATTCAATGACTCCAATGAAAAGAACCGGGTTTTCGCAGA
Organism: Caldilineaceae bacterium; assembly: GCA_019637685.1. GTDB lineage: Bacteria > Chloroflexota > Anaerolineae > Caldilineales > Caldilineaceae > JACQGT01. Next base: position 232,390 of record JAHBVF010000002.1, read on the forward strand.
AGCAATGGAACGCTACATCGAAAATATAGTCGAGTTACAAAAGATCACGACTGACAAGCAACGTTTCGACCATGGCCAAGAATTCAAAAAACGGTCTTGGCCCCACATCCTCCGTTACAGGCTGGTGTTCAGTGGCACTTCCAAATGGGTGGATATGCCATTGGTCGCGTTCACGATCCATACCAAACACCCGTTCACCGTGTTCGACTAGGGCAAAGAAGAGCGAATTTGTTCGCTGACCGCAGAAAAGTTGGATAAAAAGACCTGGACGGATGTGCAGACGCAACGAGAGGGATATATCCGTATGTTCCCTCTCTTCCACTGTCTGAAGGAACCATATTCTTTCAAGGGCGTCATATGCCTCAAAACGGAGTTCCTCGATGCTATTCATTCAGGAGCATTTGGATTTCGTTGAGCTTGCGCGCCATCGTCTGTAATCCCCCGATGGAAGTCTCCCATTCCATCGCATCCTGCTCAACCTCCCAAGAATAGTTGTTTTCTTTCACGATCCCTCGGCTGAAGAATTCGTCGAAATTCATCCCATATTTTTGAGACAATTCCTGATCCCGCCGCCGGTAGCGCGCTGTTTCTCGTAAATACTCGCCTTGCAACAATCGCCGAATCTTGGCATCGGTATTGGGGGCATCCAATACTGATTCCGCCAACAGTTCTCGTGTTCGTTCACGTATTTCGACATTGACAAGCATATCCTTGCCTCCTATCCAATAGCCTGACTTCCGCACAACTTTCTCCCATTTTCCCACAAGGGGAAAGATGTGTCAACGCTTTTGGCAGAACAGGGAAACTACAAATGACACTCCTATTTTTCGTGCGCGGGTTGTTTCTGTCGCCAGCGCACCAGCCCTATCGCCGGTATAACCACAAGCAGCGAGACGATTCCGCCCAACCAGTAGGGCAGGGTCGGGCTGATCTGGAAAAACAATCCGCCCAGAGCAGTGCTAAAAATGGTGGATAGATTGATGGCCGACTGGTAGAGACCCAGCACACCGCCCCGCTCCTGATCGTCCACAGTGGTTGTGGCCAGAGATTGGAGCGGCGGCATCATAATGCCAATGCCGACAGCAAAGAAGATCGAACCGAAGGGGCCAAGCCAGGGCGATGTGATTACGGCGAAGATAAAACTGCCCAGCGCGCGCAAGGCTGTGCCGGCCACCACCAGCCATGTTTCCGGATAGCGCTTGAGCAGACGGCGCAGGAGCCACGTCTGGGTGAAAAACTGGGCTGCACCCACCGCAGCCAACAGCAGCCCGACACCGATGTTTGTGGCGTCTTCGCTGTAATTCTGAAAAAGCACGGCCTCGCCATAGAGGGCAAAAGTCGATTGGAGCATCCCCAGCGAGAATTGCCCCACAAAAGCGATACCCAACACCGCCAACAGCGGGCCGTTGCGCAGGACAGCCCGGGGTGTGATGGACCCGCCCCGCCGCTGCCGCGCGGCAATGCGCTGCTCCGGTGTCAGCGTCTCATCCAGCAGACGCCAGGTCATTATCACCACAACCAGCGCGGCCAGCGCGGCCAGCAGAAAGGGAACGCGGATGCCATAGGCCGCGGCCAACACACCGCCCAAAGCCGGGCCAAACATAAACCCCAGCCCAAAGGCGGCGAAGATATAGCCCAGGGATTCGGTGCGCCTCTCCCGAGGCGTCACATCGGTGATATAGGCTTGGGCCACAATAATATTGCCGCCGGTGATACCGTCCAGAATGCGGGCGACAAAGAGCCAGGCAGTGTTGGGCGCAAAGGCAATCATCACAAAGCTGAGAACTGTGCCGATCTGGCTGATGACCAACACAGGGATCCGTCCATAGCGATCGGAAAGTTGTCCCAAATAGGGGCCGACCAGAAATTGGGCGGCGAAAAAGGACGAGACCAGCAGCGCAATCGTCTGGGGCGACATATGGAACTGGCGCTGGGCATAGAGGGGCAGGATGGGCAGGATCAGCGACGATCCCAGCATATTGACAAAGACGATAAGCAGGACCGTCAGCAGGCGGCGGTCAATGGAGCCAAGTTTCATGGCGTTTCTTTCTGGCTGGCTGAAGGGGGATGGGGCAGCCCGCGCTTGCTGCGCTGCTTCAGGGCAATCGCATAGGATCGGCGCAGCAACGCAATCGCGGTTTCCACATCGCCGGGTTGACGCAGATAGCGGCTGATCCATCCGCTCTTGGGCAGAATGTGATGGGGGGCTGCCAGGCCGGCCGCCACAACTTCATCCCGCACTTTGCGGGGAAAGGGAATATCCACCAGCCAATCCCCGTGGATGTGGCCGATCTCCCGTCGGCCCAGGCCAAACTCCACACCGCCGAAGCGATGGGGACGCGCTGTCACGCCCTCCCAGGCCAGCACCGCCTGGAGAATTGCGGCTTGTGCTCCGGCCATTTGGGGGTATCGCCATCCGGCCACCCACCATATCAGATTCCAAAAGGGCTGGGCCAACAGAATCAGGCGATCCATTTTTTAGCGAAAAGAGGTAAGCAAAAAGGCGAGGAGAATCAGAAGCAGGGGAAAGGCAACCGCCGTCAACGCCAGCCAACCGGTATGAAAGCTCGGCTCCCAGCGCTCGGCCAGATGACCGGCCCAATCCAGCCGATGGGCTATCTTCTGCCACCAGTCGGGCAGGCGGATCAATCCGCGGATTTGGGGCTGACGTGTGTTCTTCTGTTTCGTACGTTTGGATCGACTCATCTGACACTACCGTTCCGGAACCTGAAGTTCCATACCCACATCCAGCAAAACCGAATTGCCCAGAAGTTCTTGATTGGCGGCATACACGTCTTCCCAGCGGGTTCCATCGCCATACAGATAATAGGCAATCGTCCACAGGGTATCTCCGTCGGCCACAATGTAGACTTCGGGCAGACGCACCACCAGATCGATGGCGTTTACCTCCGCGACGCCCGGCATTGCAGCCGCCAATTCCACCAATTCCAGCCGCTGGGAGGTCAAAGAGACCACACCGCTCAAGCTCAGGAGGCCATCTTTCAGCGTCGCCTGGACAGGCAGCGCTGCCAAATCGCCCCGCTCTGCCTGGGCCAGATAACCGGCCAGGTTCACCTGTGTGGCCGCGGCTGTGGCCACCGCGGCCACCAGCGCCGCGTTCCCGGCTGCGATGGGTTCGGGTTCGGCTGCCATGGGCAGAAGGGGCGTGGCCGTGGGCAAAGGTGGCGTGGGCAAAGGTGGTGTGGCCGTGGGCAGGGGTGTCGGCGCTTCGGTTGGGACGGCTGTCGGCTCGGCTGGTTGTGGAGAGGCCACCACAGCCGCGTTGGATTGGGCGGTAGCTGCGTTGTCAATGGCTGGTGGGACAACGGCTGTGATTGGCGGGATCGCGTCCTGCTGGGCAACGGCGGGCACATTGGGGCGCGATGTCAGAAGGGCTATGCCCTGGGCCAGGGGCTGGCGAAGCAGCGTGGCCATCAATGCCAACACCACCAGCGGAATCGCCACCCGCCAGAAACGCCGCAGGGAGGTCCGGCGGGGACGCAGGGGTGAGCTGAGGGTAGGCGGCACAGAGTAAAATTCGGGAGAAAGCTGGCGCGCGGCCTTGCCCGCGTGCGCGGGTGGGCTGAACTCTTTTTGCGACTGGCGCACAGCCCGCTGCTTTTGCTGGTGGGAACGCAACAGCCATTCCCCTTCGGATCGCAGGGGATCATCCACAGGAATCGCGGCCACGTGACGGAGCATTCCGTCGTATTCGCCCTGTTTGCGGTGGATCAGTGCAGCCAGCAGGTGGAGTTCGGAGGCATTGACAGCAGAAAGGCCCTGAGCCAGAATCGACAGCGCGCGGTCGTGATCGCCCGCCAATGTCTCCTCGGACGCTTGCTGATAGCATTCGCGCACATATTCCAGCGCACGCAAATAACTGCCCAATTCTGTTCCGCAAGAGGGGCAGTTGGGTTCCTCGGCTGAAATGTAGATCGCAGAGCCGCAGTCGTGGCAGGTCAGGCGCATGGGTTTTGCTGCCGCCGGTGGAAAAACAGGTGGGTAACCGAATACGTCCAGTCTATCACGGGCCGGATAGCCACGCAAACAGGCGGCGGATTCCGAATGGATTGTAGCCGGAGGGCTATGGATGGCGTTGAAAACGTCAAAGCGCTTGGCGAAAGGCGCAGATCGAAAAAGGATGCCGGGAAAATCTATCCCGACACCCTTTCTGCTCGCGCAGGTGTCCGATCTCAACAAACCGCCTGGTCGTGCTAGGCGGCCACACGCATAATTATCACAATCAAGAGCACCACCGCGGAATCGATCAAAAACCACATAGACGGGGTCTGCCCCAACAACCCCGGCTTTTCTGCTGGCTCCGAAGCCGGGTGGGTCGCCACCTCTTCGATCTCTTCCATCGCTTCTTCAAGCGTCTCTTCAACCATATCTTCGACCATTTTGACGGTCTCTTGTTCAGCCATTGGTATTTCTCCTTTTGAATGGGTACATCAAATGGGTCGTCAATAGATATGGGAATATGATACAGTATAATCCCTGTTCCCGGTAAATATGTGGGGCAGCATCCCCCAACAGCGAAAACGAAAGGAGTTTGGTATGGAATTTACGACTTTGGGGCGCACGGGCCTGCGGGTTAGCGTCGTGGGCATGGGCTGTGGCGGGGCCAGCCGTCTGGGCCAGACCTATGGCAACAGCGAAGCCGAGTCTGTGGCTGTGGTGCGCCGGGCAATGGAACTGGGCATCAACTATATTGACACCGCAGAGGCCTACCACACAGAGGAAATTGTGGGCAAAGCCATTGCTGGCGTGCCCCGGGATCAGATCGTTCTCTCCACCAAAAAAGCTCCCTACAAAAACGATGTCCCTGTCTCGGCCAGCGAGCTGATCGCGGGCTGCGAGGCCAGTCTGCGCCGTTTGGGGATCGACTACGTGGACGTCTATCACATCCACGGCCCCAAGCAAGACCAGATCCAACATGTGTTGGACGAACTGGTCCCCGCGCTGCAAACGCTGAAGGAGCAGGGGAAAATCCGCGCCACTGGCATTAGCGAAAATTTCAGCACAGACACCGAACACAGCGTACTGCTGGAGCTATTCCAGGCAGATGTCTGGGATGTTGCAATGATTGGCTACAATATTCTGAACCAGACCGCCAACCGGACGATCTTTCCCATTACCCAGGCCAGGAAAATCGGTACAGAGTGTATGTTTGCCGTGCGCAAAGCCTTCAGCCGCCCGGATCATCTGCGGGCGGTGCTGGCCGATCTGCTGGAAAAGGGAGAAATCCCCGCGGATGAGATCGACCTGGACGATCCCCTGGGCTTTGTGTTGGCCGAGAGCGACGCCCGGGATTTGACCGAAGCTGCCTACCGCTTCTGCCGCCACGAGCCGGGGTTGGACACAGTATTAATGGGCACGGGCAATATCCATCATCTGGAGACAAATGTCCGTTCTCTCCTCTGCCCGCCTCTGCCTGCACCGGTCACCGAGCGGTTGCAACGCATCTTTGCTCACGCCATCAGCGCTTCAGGCAGTTAGTACCTGACCAGTGGAATTTTTGTTTTTTGTGCAAGAAATAAGTTTTTGTATACACGGATAGTACACTGTAAATTAAGTGATTTGACGTTTCTGTAGGTGCAGTTTTGAACTGCACAGGCAGCCGAAGGGGTATTCGTCCCTTGCGCAGCTATAAGCAGCGCCTACAACAAAATTATTCGACTACAGAAGTTCGACTTTTCTGAAAAGTCGAACTTCTACGCCCAAAAAACTTTGTTGACGCTGTAATAGAAAGGAACGCAGATCAGAGAATCCGTGTATGCAATCCTCTTTGGTTTTGACTCTGTCCGGTTTGGGGTAGACAGTAGATATTCAAATATTGGGCATTGGATATTTCGTGGTAACAGGCCCTCGCACGCCTCGGAAATATCCGATACCCATGACTATTCAGGCCAGCGCCGGTTGAATAGGCCACGGCAGTATGTGGCCGTATCGAAACCAAAGCGGGTAGACCCGCAAACTGGTTTCGATACGCCTGGAAACAGCCCCAGGCTACTCAACCGACGTTTGCTAACCGGCTGGCTTATGGCTGAATAGTCACCGATACCCAAGTATCTGGTATCTTTATCATCCCCAAATTTCGTGCATCCGCGCGGCCAGGGATTCGATCTCCTGGCGGTTTTCAATTTTCGCAATCCATTCGGCAGGGATGGCCTCTGCGCCCAGCATTGTGCCCAGAATTGCCCCGGCCATAGACGCGGTAGAGTCCACATCGCCGTCGTGATTGGCCCCGGCAATGACCGCGGCCCGGTAGTCATCCGGGAAGCGCAACGCGCAGAAAATCGCCACGCCCAGCGCCTCGTCGCCCACCCACCCTTCGCCAATCTCCCGAATGGCTGTCTCCAGGTCTGTCCTGTTTCCGGCCAGCACCCGCGCTTGGGTTATCTTTTCCAGTGTGTCTTCATAGCCAGCGTAGATGCGCAGAGTTTCACTGCTCTGATCCAACCCGTCGTCGAGCGACGTGCCGTCCACCAGATGGCCGATCAGCTCAGCCATAAAGCCTGCGCTGAGATAGCCGGATGGGTGGCCGTGGGTGATGACCGCATACTCCACGCCCTGGCGGAAAGCCTCTGTGCCCCGGAAGGCCAGCCCGACGGGCGCGGTCCGCATCACCCCCCCGCAGCCTTTGCTATAGTTGAGGGGCGCGTCCAGCGTGCCCATTTTGCCACTGCGCAGCGCGCTCAGACAGGTGTTGCCCGGCGCGCGCCTCTGCGTCGGATCGTCCTGGGTCGCCAGCCAATCCAGATAAGCCCGATAGACCATCGAAGGCCCGTGGACGATCCCTTTGGTGCGGCCCCGTTCGTGTGCGGCCAACATTCCCCGCACAGTAGCCAGGGCCATTTGGGTGTCGTCAGTATATGAGCCTGCGGGCAGGCTATGCCAGGGGACAAGATCGGTGATGCCGGCGCGGCCAAAGCGTGCGCGGATTCCGGTCAATTGCTCGAACTCGACGGGCGCGCCCAGTGCGTCCCCAATCGCCAGCCCCAGCAGACAGCCGCGAAACTTTTCCAGCACAGACATAGCAGATTCCTCTCACGTAGACCCAGAGGGAGAGATTCTGTTGAAATCTCCCCTGACAATTGCGCCCCGAAAACACATATCCAGAAGTTACCCGCCACCCAGCAAGATGAGCGACTGGCTTTGACACCAAGCCCGGTGATCATTCTACGCCACAATACCGTGCAGGACAATCAATCCATCCGACAGCGTGTCGCAAGGGTTGGGCGCGCGCGGTGCTGGTTCCGGGAATCGACCAGACGATCCAAGGCATTCGCACCAGATTTGGCCGATTCCCGGAATCGGTTGCCCTTGATCTGAATTGCATCCAGTGCCGCAAAAGCGACTTGACAAGTGTAGGATAATCAATTATCGTGTGTTCGGTCGTTTCAACTACAGCCTCACCCACTCCATGCCTATCAGATTTACTGCCTTCTAACTTCCTTGCCCTACATCTATTTTTTGCATCAGCACCCATCAGTCCGACACTTCATCACTGTTGATCCCACACAGTTTGTACAAGGAGAGAACCAAATGAAAAACCAGATTTCACGACGTGCGTTTCTGCGCGGCAGCTTGCTTGTAACCGGCGGTCTGTTGGCAGCCTGTGCAGCCCCCGCAACTTCGGAACCCGCGCCCGCGGCTTCATCCGGTGGCGAAGCCGCGCCGGCTGCTGGCGCGGCCCCGGCCGCAGAGGACATTCTGCTGCGTTGGGACACCTTCCGCGGCATCGGTACGGGCTGGAACGAAGAACGTATCGACACCTTCAAGGAAATGCACCCCAATGTGACCATCGAATTGCGTCCGATTGTCGGTACTGCCCAGCAGGATTCCTACGCCAAGATGTATGCCGCTTTTGCTGCCGACGATCTGGGCGAGATTATCGCGTTTGACCCGTCCCATTTCCAATTCTGGCGGGCCATTGACAAGAACGTCATTATGCCCATCGATGACCTGATTGCTGCCTCTGATATTGATCTGAGCGAGTGGTACGCGAACTTTATGAGCCTGCAATCCTACCAGGGCAAACAGTACGGCCTGCCCAGTTGGGGCTGGGCTGGTTTCGACACGCTGGTCACCAACGCCGCGCACTTCAAAGCCGAAGGCATCGAGTTGCCCGATGTCAACGCTCGGGACACCTCTATGGACACCATCGCCGAATGGGCCCATCGTTTCTATGTGGAAAACGAGCGCTATGGCCTGTCCATCGGTCATGGCGAAAGCAGCGTTGTCACCCTCACCCGTGCTTTCGGCGGCGATCTGATCAACGCTGATGGAACCCAAAGTATGCTGCTGGAAGACAAATCGGTGGAGGCTCTGCGTTGGGCCTATAAATTGGCTGTGGAGGACAAAGTGCTCCCAGCCGTCGGAGCGATTGAGAACGTGGCTTCTGCCCAGGTGGAAGGCAAAGTCACGATGAACTGGGGTGGTTCGCTCAACGTGCGTAACTACGACCGGGACATCAAAGCAGCCGGCGTAGACCCCTCTGTGGCCGAGGTCTGGCAGATTCTGTTGCCTACCCTGCCCGATGGCCGATTCCCCTCTCAACTGCGCGGCGGCACATGGAATATCCGCCAAGCCAGCGAACACGCCGATGTGGCCTATGAGTTCATTCGCCACATTGCGGGCAAAGAAGGCAGCGTTGGCTTCAATCTGGTGGGTGGCAACTTTGCGGCTGTGCGCCCGGATGTCGTCGCAGAGCTGATCGTTGATAACCCGATCCACGAATGGTTCCTGAGCAGCCTGGAGAACGGCATTCCGGCCCATGCCCCGGTCAATTCCCGTGGACGTGAGTTCACCGATGCGGTGGCCCAATACACCGATCTGCTGCTGGACCCGAACCAGCCAGTCGACTTTGAAGAGGGCTTGCAGAACCTGCACGACAATGTGCAGGCCGTGCTGGATATGGATGCGGCGTAATGGAAAGTGGCAGGGGGCAGATACCAAAATATCTGTTCCCTGTTTCATTGATGATTTTGAAACGTGAAACGTGAGATTGTTGGCCTATCTCGCGTTTCACGTTTTCCGCTATCAGGAGTAACCGATGGCAGCAACGACCTCGCGTTTTGATATAGCGGCTGTGGTGCGGCGAGAATTTGCTCCCCGCAAACGCCGACAGAACTTGTATGGCTATCTTTTCTTGACCCCGTGGCTGGTGGGCTTCTTGGGTCTTTTTCTTGGGCCAGGACTTTACTCTCTCTATCTTAGTTTGACCAAATACGATGTGCTCAGCCCGCCCATATTCATCGGCTTTGACAACTTTGTCAAAATGTTCACCAATGACCCGCAATTCTGGCCTTCCATCCTGCGCACAGTCTACTTTGCCGGTGTGGGCGTGCCACTGGGCGTGCTGGGTTCTATGTTTCTGGCGATTTTGCTCAACAACAAAATCCGTGCCCTGCCCGCCTACCGTACCCTCTTTTTCATGCCCACCCTTGTGCCGATTGTGGCCTCGGTGGTGCTGTGGAAATGGCTGCTCAACGACGATTTCGGTATTGTCAACCAGACCCTGCGCGGTCTGGGCATGATGGATCCGCCGGGCTGGTTTGGCGACCGGCGCTGGGCCATTCCCTCATTGATTTTAATGGGGCTTTGGCAGGGCGTGGGTGGCACTCGGATGATCATCTTCCTGGCTGGTCTGCAAGGCATCCCGGAAGAACTCTACGATGCGGCCTCGATTGATGGGGCCGGCTCTTGGGAAAAATTGTGGAACGTAACACTTCCAATGCTGACACCCACCATCTTTTTCAATATGATTCTGGGCATCATCGGCGGTTTGCAGACCTTTACGGCTGCCTTTGTCGCCACAGAAGGTGGGCCTGGCTTTGCCACTTGGTTCTTCAGTCTGCACCTCTACAAACAGGCTTTTGACTATTGGAATATGGGCTATGCCGCGGCGCTGGCCTGGTTCTTCGCCCTCATTATTGTGGCGCTGACCGTATGGCAGATGCGCCTTTCCTCTCGCTGGGTCTTCTACTACGGAGGGTAAACCCCAATGGCAACCACGTACGACACTCCATCCATCCAGCGTGCGCCTGTGACATTGCAGCGTCCCGGACGTTCCAGTATAGGCATCATCATTGCCTACATTGTTCTCACAGTGGGGGGGCTTATTTTCGCTTTTCCGCTCTTCTGGACGGTTTCCAGTTCTCTGCAAACCTGGCAAGAATTGCGCTCCTTCACAATCCATTTCATACCCGACGTACCCCAATGGGGGAACTACGCGCTCGTCTTCGACACCGTGCCTTTTGCCCGCTGGATGGCCAATAGCTTTATTCTAGTGGCTATCACTGTGCCAGGGACAGTCATCACTGCTTCGATCACAGCCTATGCTTTTGCCCGCTTCGATTTCTTTGGCAAGAACGTCTGGTTTATTTTGATGCTGGGCACGCTGATGATTCCCACCCAGGTGACACTGATTCCCCAGTACATCTTCTTCTTCAAGCTAAAGCTCATCAATACCTACGTGCCCCTGACAATCGGTGCATGGCTGGGCGGTGGCGCTTTTATGATCTTCCTCCTGCGCCAGTTCATTATGAGCATCCCCCGGGACCTGGACGAAGCGGCCCATATCGACGGCGCGTCGCCCTTCCGGATTCTGTGGAGCGTGATCCTGCCCCTGATGAAGCCCGCGCTGACGACTGTCGCCATTCTGCAATTTATGAATGAGTGGAATGAGTTCTTTGCCCCCTTTATCTACCTCAACCGGATGAACCTCTTCCCTGCCGCGGTGGGTATGCGCGTCTTTCAGAATATCCCTATGGAGACCACCAACCCGCGGGATCACCTGCTTATGGCCGCCGCCGCGATTATGACTCTGCCGGTCATTCTGCTCTTTATCGTGGCCCAACGCTACTTCATTCAGGGAGTGGTGTTGAGTGGGTTGAAAATCTAAAGAGAAGGGAAGAAGGGGTGAAGAGATGACAAGAAGAAGGGATGACGGGAGTAGCGTCATCCCTTCTTCTTGTCATCTTGTCATTCTCGTAGCGCGTCCGCCGGCCCCCAGGGCGCAAAGGCCACTGTGCCGTAGGGATTGAATATCTGATCGTCCTGGGCCGCGGCGAAACGCCACATCCGCCGCACCAGGTCCCGTTTAATCTCGGCATAGGCCGGCTCTTCGGCCACATTGTGCATCTCGTGGGGATCCGCGGCCAGGTCGTAGAGTTCGTCAAAGTCAAAGCCGTTGTAGACGTACTTGTATTCCTTCGTCGCCACCACCCGCTGGCTGTAGTACAACTCCACGCCGTTCATCTGCGCATAAAAAGTGTCCGTCCAATCCTCCGGTGTCTCTCCCCGCAGAAAGGGGGCGATGCTGCGCCCGGTCAGCGCCGGCGACGGCTCGATTCCGGCCAGTTCCAAAAAAGTGGGCGCGAAATCGGCCAGGGTGACGAACTCGTCCACGGCCCGGTCCGGCTGGGCGATGCCCCTGGGCCAGCGGGCCACACAGGGCACGTGATAGGCTTCCCGGAAGGCGGGCACACCCTTCAGATAGAGGCCGTGATCCCCGCAGTAATCCCCGTGATCCGATAGAAAGAGGACGAGGGTATTGTCGGCCTGGCCCGTGGCTTCCAGCGCGTCCAGCACTTCGCCAAAGAGTGCGTCCATCATTGTGCAATAGGCCCAGTAGTGGGCGATGGATTCCCGCACTTCGTCCTCGCTCAGTTGATCCCAGAACTGGCGGCGCATGCGCTGGTAGATGCGGGGCTTGTCCTCCATCCGGTCAGCGTAGCTGGCGGGCAGCTCGATTTGGGACGGGTCGTACATCTTCACAAACTTCTCCGGCACATTGAAGGGGTCGTGGGGGCCGATGGGACCGACCCACAGCGCCCAGGGTTCGTCACCCGCCGCCAGATCGGGCAGAGCATCCACCGCGGCCCGAATGACTTTGTAGTCGTTGTCCTGCTCATATCCCTTTGGCCCGCCATCGGGCAGAGTGCTATAGACAGTGAAGGGTCCCCAGCCGGGACGCTGGACAGTGCCCCGTTTCCGCGCGGCTGGCTCTGGTGGGGCAGCGCGCCAATCGTCCACACTGCGTCCGTGATGGGTGGCTCCGGTAGCCGTGGTGAACAGTTCCTCCCAGCCCCGATCCTTGGGGTCTTCGGCGGTGCTCACATGCCATTTGCCGCTGAAAGCCATACGATAGCCCGACTCTTTTAGCTGTTCGCCAAAGGTCTGCACCCCCGAAGCCAGTTCGGTGTGGATGGCCGCGTTGTTGAAAATGTTGTTGAAGATGCCGTGGCGGCTGGGGTAGAGGCCCGTGAAAAATGTGGCCCGGGCCGGGCAGCAGTGGGCCGTGGGCGTGTAAACCCGGCGGAAGCGCACCCCCTCCGCCGCGAAACGGTCCAGAACCGGCGTCAGACAAGGGTGGTCGGCTTCCACCACATCGGCCCGCTGCTGGTCGGTCATAAAGATGAGAATATTGGGTCGGGAGGACATCAGAGAGCCTTTCGGAAGTGGTTGGAACGATCAAAATCAGAGGATGAACGCTGTAGCTCCACTTATTCCAGAGCCACGGCAAGCCCATCAATCATCTCCGCCAGGGACGGCTTTCCCCCGTCTTCGGGATTGCGGTCAGCTAGCGCCGTGCCCCCCACAAAGCGGTAGATGTCGGCTGCCCCCTCGAAAATCTTTGGCGTCAGGCCGACAGCGGCGAAGGTAGCCGCGATCTCCTCCATCTCGCCCACCCAGCGCCGGGACTTGGGTGGCATTCCCGGCAGCCCGTCCATTCGTTTCAGCGCGTCGGCCTGGCTTTTGCGAAATTCTGCGGTCAGCGCATCGGAGACACCCAGCGCTTCGGCGGCCACCAGCAGTTCGGTGTAGAGCGCGCTCTGGCCCTTTGTCAGCGCGCCGTAGCACATTTTGATGGCCGACGCATCCCCTACCCGTTTGCCCATTGCGACCACTTCCAGCCCGAAGTCGTTCAGCCCAGCAAACTCGTCCACCCCTGGGCCAGAGGCGTAGAAGCGGGGGGTATAGCCGGGGCGGGGCGGCCCGCCGATAATCGACGCGTCCACAAAGCGGCTGCCCGCGCCGGCAATCACTTCGCTGATGCGCTGGACGGTCTGGGGCGCGATGGCGTTGCAGTCTGCGTAGAGCAAGGACGTACCCGTCGCGGCCAGGGCATCTGCCACCCGCTGGGCTGTGGCTTCTGCCTGGGCAGGGACAAGAATACAGAGGATCGCGTCCGCGGCTGTCACCAGGCCCGCGTAGTCGCCCACATCTTCCAGACCTGCCTGGGCCGCCAGCCGCCGGGTGCGTTCGCTGCGATCTCCCAGCGCGGCCACCACCCGCAGGCCGTTTTCTGCCAATCGCCGCCCCACCGCGTGGCCCATATCGCCGGGGCTGAGGATTCCAACAGTTCGGTCGGTCATTGGTTCTCTCCTGTGGACATAATGGCAAAAATATCTGTGGGGCGAAGTGTACCAGAGCAATTCGTTCTGGGAAAGTTGGTTGCCAGCCTGGGCAAAGACGTGTATGATCCGAGTGTCAAGCCGCGCAATGGACCTGCGCCAACCCGACCCCATCCATCCCATAAGGAGCGAGAGTGTGAAGATCAAAGATATCCGCGCCGTGGCCGTTGATCTTACGCCCAAAGAGACAACAAAGCCCCGTGTGCCCCAACAAAAGACCGATGGATTCATCAGCCCTATGGCCCGCTATCCCGAATTGGGCCGGCGGGACTGGTCTCCCCCCTGGACGCGGGTTGCCTGCGTAGTAACTGCCGAGGATGGCAGTTGGGGGCTGGGGCTGACCAACAACAGCGGGCCTGTGCTGAGCCTGATCAACGATCATTTTGCCCCGCTGCTCACCGGCCAGAATTGTATGGCTACGGAAAAGGCGTGGGACTTGATGCGTCTGTCGTCGGCCCCTTATCACACCGCGGGTCTTGCCAGCTACGCGATCAGCGCCGTTGATAACGCGCTGTGGGATTTGAAGGGCAAGCTGCTGGGGCGACCGGTCTACGAACTGCTGGGCGGGCCGCAGAAGGACAAGATTTTCTGCTATGCCAGCAACACAGACATCTCCTATGGCACAGAAAACAGCATTGACTGGTTTCTGGAACTGGGCTTCAAAGCAGTCAAACTCTTCGCCCGCCACGGACCCGAATCGGGTATCGAAGGCATCCGCAAGACCGAAGAACTGGTGGCCCGCACCCGGGAACAGATCGGCGACAACGTGGAGTTGATGCTGGACGGCTGGATTTCCCTCAATGTGGAATATGTGGTGCGTTTGGCCGAGGCGCTCAAACCCTATCGCCTGAAATGGCTGGAGGACTATCTGCTCCCAGAAGATATGGACAGCTATTTCAAAGTGCGCCAGCGGCTGCCCGGCCACACGCTCGCTACCGGTGAGCACTGGTATACCATTCACCCCTTTGCTCTGGCCGCCAGCCACGGCCTGGTAGACGTCTTTCAGCCGGATGTAAACTGGGCCGGGGGCATTACTGCTCTGGTGCGCATCTGTCATATCGCCGAAGCCCACGGGCAGACAGTCATCTGTCACGCGGGAATGAACTACCCCTACGGCCAGCATCTTTCCTACGCAATGCCCGCCATCCAGTGGGGCGAGCGTTCCGAGGGGGTCTCGCCACCCGGTGTGCCCCTGGAAGAGCGGGTAGTGCTGCCAGGAACGCCCGTCATCAAAAACGGCTATCTCATCCCCAGCGATGCGCCCGGCTTCGGCATTGAAGTGACAAAGGAGTGGCTGGAGGAGCGGGCGATCTGATTGCCTGGAGCGAAATTCCAGAGCAATCCACAATAACAACCCACCAGTGCCTGGCCAAGTGCGTAGTGTGTGGACCAGTATAGCTACCAGTTCACGTACTACGCACTTGGCGCGTGTCCCCGCGGGTCTTCCCCAAACGGTGTCACATCCGCGGTTTGCACATACCAGTCCAGCAGACGCCGCTCCAATGCCGCCTGCACGCCCTGATATTCAGGCACATCGTGCAGATTGCGCAGCTCTTGCGGATCCGCGGCCAGATCGTAGAGTTCGCCCACGCCTGTGGTCCGATGGACCAGTTTGTGGCTGGCCGTGCGCATCATCACATTGCGACAAACGCTGTTGGGGTGGTCCTGCTGCAAGCGGCCTTTGGGATAATAAATGTGGTCTGGCTGCCGTGCGAACTGGTCCCGGTGGGGCTGGCCCTCGAAGCAGTGGGGTTCGTGGGGCGCATAGCCCCCTTCGCAGAAGACGGCCCGCTCCGAATCGCCGGCCGCGCCGTGGAGTTGGGGCGTCAGCGAGCGGGCAAAGTGGGTGTGCTGGGCCTCGATGCCCGCCAAATCGAGGGTCGTCGCCATCACATCGAAGAGTTCCACCGGCGCGTCCACGCTGTGCCCGGCCACGCCGCCGGAGATGCGGGCGATGAGCGGCACGCGGGTGATCACATCCTCCGCGGCGCTGGGCCACTTCTCCACCAGCCCGTAATCCCCGGCCCAATCCCCGTGATCCGAGAAGACGAAGACCGCCGTCTCCTCGGCCAGTCCGCTTGCGTCCAGGGCATTCAATAGACGACCCAACAGCCAGTCCACATAGCCGGTCATGCCCAGATAGACGGCCTGAATTTTGCGCAGAACGGCCTCGTTGATCTGGTCCAGACGGCGGGTCTCCCGGATCAGACGGTGGAAGTCGGGCCGGTTGGGCAGGTCCGCGGGGCGCAGGGGTGGCAGATCGTCGGGAGCGATCAGGTCGTGCCAGGGCTGGGGTGCGGAGTAGGGGCAGTGGGGCGAAGTGATGGGCAGATAGAGACAGAAGGGCTGCTGCGGTTTGCTACGCAAAAAGTCGATGCCCGCCTGCACATTGGCATAATCGCTGTGTTCCTCCAGCGGCCCGGTATAGGGTTCGTAGAGAAAGCTGTAGTACTCCGGGTCGTCCAGGCTGTAGGGATTGGGGCCGAACATTCCGCTCCCCCGGCGCTCGGCCACATCCACGCTGTCGGCGAAACTTTCCGGGCTGAGGGTGTCGTTCTTGCCGTACCAGTGGACGACATAGCCCGCGCTTTTCAGATAGCGGAAGAGATTTGGCTCGTCCGGGCGCAGCATATGCCAGAGGGTGCGGTGTCCCCGCACATGAGGATACCAGCCGGTCATCAGCGAACAGCGGGAGGGGGTGCAGACCGAATGCTGGACGTGGCACTGGTCGAAGCGGGTTCCTTCGGCAGCCAACGCGTCCATATTGGGCGTGGGCGCGAGGGGATGTCCATAGCAGCCCACACTCTCGGCGCGCAGTTCGTCGGGCATAAAGAAGATGAAGTTCATCGGGTGGCTCGGTGGTTGGGTAATTGGGGAGATCGATTACGATTCATTCTGTGGTAGAATAGCAAATGTCATCGGGATTCGGCAAACAGGCGATTCCATCCGGGAGTTTCTCATGCGTAAATGGACAGTCCAGGACCGCTATGGCAACCGCATCTATTTCACTGAAGAACGGTGGCAGCATATCCTGGAATCACGACCGGAGTTGGAGCCATATTTTGATCTCTTTCTGGAAACTTTGCGCAGAGGCCGTCGCCAGCAGGACTCGCTGATTCCTAACGAGTATCGCTACTACCAACCGTTTGATGAACTGCTTCCAGTGAACAGCCATCTGGTGGTGATTGTCGTGTTCAAGAGACAACTCGACGACGACGGGGAATATATGACAAACAACTTTGTCGTTACTGGTTGGGCCAACTATTTGTGGGCACAGGGATAGAATATGAACGAACTGAAACTACAGAAGAGTGAACTGATTGCGCGAGATGGAACGCCTGTTCGCTTGGTCTACGATCCAGAAGCCGACATCCTGGAAATATTCTTTGGCGAGAATGGCCCGGCTACGGGTATTGAGTTAACGGACCAGATGGTTTTGCGTATCGATCAGAAGCAAAAACGCGCCCTCAGCCTGATGTTTCTGCACTTTTCCATTCTCTCGGAACAGACCGAATATGGCCCGCGCAGCTTTGCCATCGATACGCTGGAACGACTGCCGGAGGAGTTGCGAGAACTCGTTTTCCGCCTGTTGACCACCCTGCCAGTGAGGCAGTTCCTCAAACTTTCTCAATTTCAACTTTCACCCCACGAGCAGAGACCACTGGCTTATGTGGAGTCTCAGCCGGCCGCGGTCTATGCTTAAATCGCTTCCCCGCCAAGTCTTACAGCCAGAATGATAGCGTTGGCAATTGGTAATAATAGTCTGCTTGTCACTGGCGAACAATTGAAAGACAAACCAATTGGCTGAGACAAATACAATGCCGTTAACGACCGGTAGCCGCTGCGGAAAATACCTGCTCGCGGTCATCGCTCTCTGGACCGGCTACTGCGCGTTGATGGCGGCCTGGCCGCAGCTTTTCGACATTCCATTGCTGCGGGCGCTGGTGCGGGTTTCGGTGGTGCTTGTGCCAGCCGTCCTCTACTACCTGCGCGGCCCGCGGCAAGAATCGTTTGTGGACTATTTCCAACTGCGCCCTCACTGGCGAAAGGGGCTGCTGGTCGGTGGGGGTGTTGTGCTGGCCTATCTCCTGTTGGGCTGGCTCAGCGGCTATCGAACCAACCAGAGCACATTTCAGATTCCCCAGAGTTTCGCGGTCTGGTTCAACTTTATCCTGGGGTCGCCTATCGCCGAGGAAACCTTTTTCCGGGGCGTTCTCCTCAAAGAACTATCGCCGCTGATGGGAACAGCCCGTTCGATCGCCGTGAGTTCTCTGGCCTTTGCCCTGCTGCACCTTCCCCAGTGGGTGATCCTCAGCCACCAGTCGGGTCTGGCTTTGCTCACCTCCTTTGCCACAATCTTTGCCTACGGCGTCGTTTTTGCCCTACTCGTCACCACCACCCGTTCCCTGTGGGCCTCGCTTCTGCCCCATTGGGTCAACAATTTTGTCGCTCTTTCGCTGGGGCAATAGCGTCTGAAGGTGCAGTTAATCAGGTATATCGTTACTCCTCCACCGGCGTAGCCCAAGCCACCGCCAGGTTCTCGATTAACTGGGGACTCAGCGACTCATGCGCTATGTAGGTTTGTACGGCCTCGACCAGATCAGCCAGCGAGCGCAGGGATGCCGCGTGGGATTCACCGTCGATCAATCCGCGCTCTTCCAGAAATTCCAGCCAGAACGGAATCATCTCCATCAAAACGATCCCTTTGTAGGGCTGGTAGCCGAGGAAACTCATCAGGCTATGCAGATATTTGTCTAGCTGTTCCCGATCCGGGCAGAGTGGCAGAACCGGCACAGAAGCCGATTTCTTTTGTGCATTTCGACTTTTCTTGCTCTTCGATTTTCTCGTGGGAGAAGGTATCTCCTGATTGGCGAGGAAGAGTTGCAATTCCCTCCTTGCCAACTCACCTTTTACAAAAGCAACCCCCTTCTCCCAGTGCAAATAGGCAAGAAATTCCTGACACAAATAGGCCAGGTTCTCATCAGTTATTTCAAGGATGCGGGTATCCTTACGTCTACTGGTGCGCACGGGAAAGTCTTCCAAAGCCCAGGTACGACGTTGGCCTGCCAAACGTTCCAAGTAGGCGATGAACGCATCTTTGTGACTATTCAGGCTGAACTGAACGCAAGAAAGATCAAACAAAAAGCAAATGTGAATCCAGCTCAGGTTTCGGCGAAACTAAGGCAATAGGAAAGGCGATTTCCACAGAGTCACGCGAAGAGTTAGAGGAAGCACTGGATAAGGCAGCGCATCATCAACTTGGTGCTGTTGTTTCAGGCACAACTGGAAAAACTGAGTCAATTTGCGTCCATCATCTGGAAGACCGAGTGGCGAAGAACAGTAGCAACAGCAAACCATCGGGCAGCGAGGGGGTTGACAAGCCGAAAACCCAAAGTCTGCGGCGGTCAGAAGGACGCAAGCCGGGAGGTCAAGAAGGACATGAAGGGCACACATTGTGCAGGGTGGTTCAAACCGGACCATAGGCAAGTGCATAGTTGAACAGTTGCCCCACTGCGAATGACCTGTCCCCATGTGGCGGTGAGCGGCTGGGAATCACGCCAGGTCTTTGATATTCCCCCCGTCCAAATTGAAGTGACCGAACATCAGGCCGAAATCCAAGAATGCCCGGCCTGTGGCAGGAAGCACGGGCGACGTTTCCAGCCGGGTGTGACCCAGCCGGTGCAGTACGGTCCGCGACTCCAGAGTGCCAAGCCAGCTATCTGAACAACTACCATTTCATTGGTTGCCCGTACCTGTGAGTTGCCTTAACGATTTCTATGGGCAAAAGCACCAGCGTACCATGCCTTTGTAGGCAAGGCCAATCAGTCTGTCGAAACAAGCATCGAATACGCTCTGACCAAAATTCGAGAGACAACTGACCAGGCGGATGTGGTGCATTTCGATGAAACCGGGATGCGGGTCGCAGGTCAAACTAATGGGTTCATGCAGCGGCTGGGACCTTGACTTACTATGACATCCATCAGAAGCGGGGGCAGACGGCCATGACTGCCATGGGCATCCTGCCCAACTTCACGCGGACGTGCTCCACGTCATTGGAAGCCCTATCAGAACTTCACTGGTCGCACGCCTTCTGCAATGCCCACCATCTGCGCCCGAACTGCAATTCGTTACTGACCAGTACGAGCAGGCAGGCTACGGAACTGGCCCAACTCCTCTTGGATGCTTAAGCGAGGTGGCGAATGCTGGCCCTGAGGGAACTTCATTATCATGGTGTCACTTGACTATTATGACCAACACCGGGCCATTCTGCAACAGGGCTTTGCAGGCCAATCCTGCACCTGAACGCTTGTGGCAAACACGGACATTTATTAATCCCCGCCGAAGAGACCTGCTCGACCGGCTTGACAAGCATCAGTCTTCGTGACTATTCAGGCTGGGAAGGGAGGGGCAGGTGGAATGAAGGGTTGGCCATCCAAAGCGGACTGAAGAGCAAAGATAACATTGCCACCCTGCTTGCGGACGGTGGAATGTAGCTGCGGAAATGGCACAGAAGGCTGGCCGCAGGGTACGGAAAGCACCGGACACCTTCTGTTTTGACCTTGACCATGCGGACATACGTTCGACCAGATTGTTGTCAAAGGGCGCGGAAGTCAGACAAGTAAGTCAGGATAGAAGACTGATGCTTGTCAAGCCGGTCGAAGCAGGTTTTTCGGCGGTGTTTTACTGGGACGTCCTCGCGGTTCTTTGTTCAGGCGGTGGATTGGCCATAACCCTGTTGCAGAAATGGCGGCTGGCGTTGGTCACCAATAGTCAAGACGGTCTGGCGATAATGAAGTTGCCTCAGGGTCAGCATTCGCCCACCTCGGCTTTGCCATCCAGGAGGAGTTGGGCCAGTTCCGTAGCCCAAGCCTGCTCGTACTGGTCGTGGCAATTGCAGTTCACTTGCAGATGGTGGGCATTGCAGAAGGCGTGTGCGCATTCAGTGAGAAGTTCTGATAGGGCTTCCAATGAGTCGTGGAGCTACGTCCGCGGAAGTTGGGCAGGATGCCCATGGCGGTATGGCCGTCTGCCCCGCGCTTCTGATGGATGTCATAGTAAGTCAAAGGAGTCCGTAGCCGCCGCATGAACCCATTAGGTTTGACCTGCGACCCGCATCCCGGTTCATCAGAAATACCACATCCGCCTGGGTCAGTTGCTCTCGAATTTTGGTCAGAGCAGGTTCGTGCTTGTTTCGACAGACTGATTATTACACGCCACAAAAAGGCATATACTGGTGCTTGCCCATAGAAATCGTTGAGCAACTCACAGGTACGGGCAATCGGGATGAAATGTGGTAGTTGTTCAGATAGCTGGCTTGCACCTGGAGTCGCGGACCGTACTGCACCGGCTGGGTCACACCGGCTGGAAACGTCGCCCGTGCTTCCTTGCCACAGGCTGGGCATTCTGATTTCGGCCTGATGTTCGGTCACTTCCAGCGGACGGGGAATATCAAAGACCTGGCGTGATTCCCAGCCGCTCACCGCCACATGGGACCAGGTCATTCTCGCGATGGGGGCAACTGTTCAATCCATGCACTTGCTATGAATTCCGGTTTATCCACCCTGCAATGTGTGCCCTTCATGTCCTTCTTGACCTCCGGCTTGCGTCCTTCTGACCTTTGCCAGAACTTTTTGGGTTTTCAGCTTTGTCAACCCTCGCTGCCCGATGGTTTTGCTGCTGTTGCTACTGTTCTTCGCCACCTGGTGCTTCGAAATGATGGGCGCGTTGACTCAGTTTTTCCAAGATTGTGCCTGAAACAACAGCACCAAGTTGATGAGTGCTGCCTTATCCAGTTTCTCTAACTCTTAACGTGTGACTCTGGGGAAATCGCTCTGTGCCTTAGTTTCGCCGAATCTAGCCATAGTTCACATTTGCTTTTTGTTTGATCTTTCTTGCGTTCAGTTCAGCCTGAATAGTCACCAGTCTTCTATCCTGACTTACTTGTCTGACTTCCGCGTGCCCTTTGACAACAATCTGGTCGAACGCGATGTCCGCATGGTCAAGGTCAAACAGAAGGTGTCCGGTGCTTTCCGTACCCCAAGTGGCGCCAGTTCTTTCTGTGCCATTCGCAGCTACATCTCCACCGTCCGCAAGCAGGGTGGCAATGTTATCTTTGCTCTTCAGTCCGCTTTGGATGGCCAACCCTTCATTCCACCTGCCCCTCCCTTCCCAGCCTGAATAGTCACGCATCTTTCAGTAATTCATCTTGGAAGGGAAGCGTTTCTATCCATTCATTGATGTGCGCCGGCTCTGTGCGCAGCTCTGGCGGTGTATTGTCCAGGTATTCAAACAGATAGATATCCATTAATTGGGTTTCATATCTATCGACAGCCCATTCAAATAGGCCAGCCATCTTAATGGCTTCTTGAGTGGCCCCGACCACCTGGGCATACAACGCGCTCTCGCCAAAGGCGGCCAGCATATCCACAACATTGAGAAAAGCCTCGCTCTTGCGGGGGCCGTCTGCGATTAAATCCGCTGCCAAATTCGGTAGAAATGTCTCCCGTTCGGATGGAGAGAGGAAAGGGAATGTCCATTCAAACAGATAGGCGACTTGCTTCTGATAGGCATCCAAACATTGCTCGCGTAACCGCAAGACCAACTGCACGAAACGACTTTCCAACCCGCGCTCCAACGCATCCCGATGCAGTGTAATGAAGAACTCAAACACCAGTTCGCTATCCATCAGTTGGTCATTGATTACGGCCTCGCAGATTTCCCACTTGCGGTCGCCCTCTGCCTGTTCAAACAGTTCCCACATCCTGTCAAGATATTCAATGTTGGGATCGACATCATCCTCATCCGCTTCGTCATCGAATCCATCCGATAGGGCAAGGGTGCTCTGCGCCAGCTTTCGAGCCTTTGTCCGCTCGATCAATTCCGCCAGTCGTTCTTCCTCGGCTCTTTGTGCAGCTTCGATCTCCGCCTGTTGAGCGGCTTCCCGGTCGATCTGCATATGACAATGTTTATATTTCTTGCCACTTCCGCATGGACAGGGGTCGTTGCGCCCCACCTGTTTCCAATCCATCGTACTCATAGCCATTCCTCCCCCGTCAACTCCCGCCAAAACGACGGCGCGGGCCGATTGTCGTCGATGACCACCCGTTCCCCCGCATCGCAGACCGCGTGTAGCCGCTCGGTGATGGGCAGTTCAAAACCGGCTTCTTCGGCGGCACGCAGAAAATAGGGCAACTCCCGGAACTTCACCCCCACCTTCTCCCCTTCCCCGGCCACAACCCGCTGGGCTGTGCGGTTGATGTCCGCCCGCCAGCGGCCTGTATTGCCCAGTGCCTGCTCGATGATCGCCGCGTCCACGCCGCTGTTCACCCCAAACGACAACGCCTCCAAATAGGCCGCGTCGGCCAGCCCCATCATCAGTTGGTTGACCCCTTTCACCACCTGCCCGCAGCCCGCTGGACCGCAATACGTAAGCATCTCCGACCCGGCTACTGTCTCCAGCAGAGGCCGCATTTGCGCCACAATCGCTGGCTCGCCGCCCACAAAACAGTAGAGAGCCGCCTTCTGCGCGCCGCCGGGGCCGCCGCTGACCGGCGCGTCGATCAGCGCCGCGCCCTTTTCAGCAAAGGCCACGGCCAGCCGTCGGGTCTCCGGCGGGGTGACTGTGCCGAAGTCGATAAGCACCTGCCCCGGTCGCACATGGGGCAGAATCTCCGTTTCAGCCACTGTTACCCACGCCTGGGAACTGGGCAGACTGGTGCAGATGACCGCGCAGTTTTCCACCAGTTCGACGACCGATGCTGCAATCTGCCCACCGGCCTGGGCAATGGCCCCAGTCAATTCTGCTTTCAGATCGAAGCCAGCGAGAGGATAGCCCGCGGCCAAGAGGTTGCGGGCCATCGCTCCGCCCATCGCGCCCAGGCCGATGAAGCCAATGGTTGGCAGTCTGTTCATTCTCCGTCCTTCCGCGAATGCTCTTCGAGCCAGCGCTCGGTCTCCACCAGACCGATGCCAAACTTTACAAAGGCGTCGTCCTGGGGCTGATAGCCGACTGTCTGCCGGGTGGTGGAGAGGTCCATGCGTTTGAAGCGGTTGTCTGAAACGCCGTGGACAATGGCAAACTGCACGTTCTCGGCTTCGATACAACGCACGAAAAGCTGGCAGAGGTCACGGGCGCTGACAAATGTACTCAGGTTGCGGGAGTTGACGCCGAACTGGGCCTGGTTGTGTTCAAAGCTGCCGATGCGCACAGCAATGCTGGACAGGCCGTGGTTCAAAGCGTAGACGTGCGCTGTGGCCTCGCCAAAAACTTTGCACGCGCCGTACATATTCGACGGACGTACCGCGCCGTCTGTGCGCGCCTGCTCGTCCAGCGGATAGCCCTCGATGGCGTGGACGCTGCTGGCATAGACCACCCGACGACAGCCCGCTTCTCTGGCTGCCTCAAAAATATTGTAGACACCCTTCACATTGTTGTCCAGAAAAGATTCGTAAAAGTCGCTGCGCGGGGAGGGATCCGCGGCCAGATGCAGCACCGCGTCCACGCCCTGGCAGACAGCCCGGCAGGCATCCAAATCCGCGATCTCCAGGGGCACGACTTCGCCGACGGGCGGTGCGGTCAGCCCTTCCATCCGGCGGTCGGCCAGCCGCAGGTCATAGCGATCGGCGGCATAGGCGCGGAAGGCACTACCGATTCGACCGGCCGCGCCGGTCACAAGCACTTTACGCATGGGGGAACTCCTTTTTCGCAACGGGGGATTGGAAATGCAAAGGCGCAACGAAGCAAATACAGAACGGTCCTATGGCCGTTTTACTTCTTCGCGCCTTTGCGTTGAGACAGCCCTATTATACCCGCAATGGAGCTATTGGTGTATCTGTAGTGATCAGGCTGATAGCGAAAGAAGCTGGACGCTGATAAACGCAGAGGAACGCAGATTTTTTCTCTGGATCAGCGTCTATCTGCGTGAATCAGCGTCCCATTTTCTGTTCCATTATCAGCCTGATCAGCACAAGCTATTGGTGTATCTCTGCAATTGCAATGCCATTTTCCCCAGCGACGGAATAGAGCAGATAGGTGCGCCCCTCCTCTTGGAAGATGGCCGGGTCCCGCAGTTGGCGCGCCCGGCTGTGAATAGCGCCCCGCTGGGACGGTTCCAGGGGCAGGTCCGCGCCTTCGTATTCGGTTTCGGGCTGGATGACTGATACGGGTTCGCTGGCCTGCCATTCCCGCCAATCGCCTGTCAGATCAATTGTAGCGCAGAGGATATGCTCCGGGCAGTCGCCTGCCTGGGAGTAGAAGACGGAGAGGGTGTCGCCGGCCACCAGCACCGCCGTGTGACGCTGGTCCTGGCTGAAGAGGACCGGGCCGCTCTCAAAGCCGGTGATGCCGTCCCGGCTGCGGAAGAAGATGCCCGGCATTCCCAGCGCGTAGGTCCAGCCGCCGTGGCGGAAGACCCGAAAGTAGCTGGGGCCGAGGATTTCTGTGTGGGTGGTGAAATGGATGCCGTCTTCGGAGAATGCGACAAAAGTGCGCTGGCCGCCCAGAATGGGATAGCGCTCGGTCAGGGGATCGCCGAGCAGTTGCTCTTTGCCCAGGGCCGGGCCGTGATAGTACATCACCAGCCGCTGGTTGGCCGCGTCCATGTGTACGTCCGGGCTGGCGATATGGCCGAAGCAGGGCGTCGCGTCCAGTGGCAGCGTGCCGGGAGAATAGACCGTCCACGGCCCTTCCAGCCCATCCGCATAGGCCAGGCGTATATACTCGCCCTGGTGGTGGCCGAAGTAGAGGTAGTAGTTGCCCAACCGGTTGGGCAGCCACTCCGGCACGCGGATCAGCGATGGACCGTTGATATTCTGGCCGATGTGCGGGTCGTGGGCAGGGGTGATGATGGGGTTCTGGGGGAATCGGCGGATATGCATTGCGATTTACTTTCTGTTGCAGCCCAAGAAACGGGACAAACTCTCCGTTCACCGTATTGCCTTCGAGGAAGCCGTTGAATGCTTCTACTCGGATTTTGAGATACGCCGCAACAAGTCGTACGATGACCGCTATCAGCTTTGGGGGAGAACGCTTGGCGGGCGACGGCTCAAGATTATCTTTCAATTGAAGCCAGGGAATGTCGTCCGTATTATTACGGGGTGGGAGATATGAGCAAAACTGGCAGAAATCAAATGAAACTTTCAGACGCAGAGATCGATGAAATCGTTATCGCCCAGGCAGACGACGAATCCGCCTGGGAAGAAAGCGTCCAGGTGCGCAGAGGCAGCCCAACTGCCCTGTCCATCCCCGCGGACCTGGCTGCACGGGCTGCATTCCTCGCCCGTTTGCATCGAAGAGAGAGTCTCGATGAATGGCTTGCCTCGGTAATTCAGGAGCGCGTTGAGTTGGAGGAAGCTGCTTTTTTTCAGGCAAAGCAGGATTTGGCGGCGCAGATCGGCTAAGAATGTATCGGTTTGTCGTCAGTCGTCCGCCGTCACCCCTCCCCAAATGGATACTCATACCAATCCAATAATCCCCGCGCGCTGGCCGCGCCCGCGAAGAGTACCAGCGACGTATATTTGTCGGCAAAGATGCGCCCGCCCCCTTCGCCCACAATCACCGCGCCGCAGGGATCGTAGAATTTCTTGCCGTGGGTGCGGCCCACGGGCGCGGCTGTGAGCGCTGCGAAGGTGTTGGCCGCCACTTTCAGATAACGGTCGTCGCCGGTGATGCGATGGGCGTAGGTCAGGGCTTCCAGCACGTGGGGGGTGGGTGCTGTGCGCCCCAGTGAGGGCAACTCTTTGTAGAAGAAGATGCCGTCCGGCCCCAGACAGTGTTCGATGAGATCGTCCATCACCTCCACAATCAACCGCTTGACCCGCGCGTCGTCGTCAATCAGCAGATAGCGGGCAAAGGAGTTGACGGTCAGGGAAATCATAAAAGGCACACGGGGCATTGTGTGGCTGGTATAGGGGGCCAGCAGCGCGCCGTATTGGTCCCGCCAGGCCAGGAAGAGTTCGATCAGCCGGGTGGCCTCGTCCCGCCAGCGGGTGTCGCCCGTGCCCAGCCACAGCCCCACCATCGCCCGCAGCGCCCAGCCCCCTTCCCGCACCGCGGTCTCCCCCGGCTGTTTCATGGCGGGCTGGTCCAGAATGCGCAGGATATTCTCCCCGACTGAAATCGCCGCGTCCAGCCCCTCCCGCCGCCCGGTCAGAAAGTAGTAGTCGAGAAAGCCTTCGGTCCACTCGTGGGAAGGCGTGCAGCGCCCGGTGGCGTGATAGGCCGTGTGGATGCGCAGCCCGCCCGCGATCAGCGGGTCCGGGTGGTGGTGGCAGAAGTCCACATCCAGCCAATGCCGCGCGCAGACCAGCGCGGAGTCCAGCACCCGGCGCTGGCCGCTCAGCCCGTAGTAGAGCGCGCAGGCGTGGGGTCGGTCGTATTCGTTGTTCACCCAGACGATCTCGCCGCCGCCCCGCCCCTGATCCGTGTAGTTGGCGTCGGGCGCGTCGCCAAAGTGCATCATTCCCATCGCGCCGGGTCGCCCGTCGTGCAACTGATTCAGGAAAGTGAAGAGCTTGCCCGGCAGCTTCTCCGGGAAGAAAGTCTCCACCCAGGGATTGTTGGCCCGATACCACGCGGCGGGCAGCTTGGGGCGATCCGGCATCTGAAATTGCAGACTGCGGCTGCTGATTTCCTCCAGGGGCGTGTCCGGTCCGTGAAAATGGAGAAGCAGCCGGTGGGTCTTGCCCATCCCCTGCAGAATGCGTGCAAGCGGCGCGTTGTGGGGATAGAGCCAGCAAACCGCGCCCTCGGCATCCACAGCCAACCGTTTGGGAAAATTCTGGTGGGCCTGATAGATGGAGAGCGCCACCCCGCCCCGTGCATCCCGCCAGTCTGTCCAGAAATCCCCGTAGAAGCTGTCGATAAAATGCTCGTTGGACTGGTAGAGCAGCGTCTCCGCGTCCAGGTCCATCGAGAGTTCGCCGGTACTTTCCTGAATGCGGGTGCGGTAGTAGCCCTCGCCCAGAGCCAATCGGGGCGTGCCCTGGGCTTCTCTGCCCACAAAACCCAACGACAGGGAGCGCAAATCGATCTCGGCGGCCTCTTCCGTGTGCAAAAACTGATGCTCCACTTCGATGTACGGTTTGCCCGCATAGGCAGTAATACGCCCCCGAAATTCCATATAGCCGCTGCCGTCTATGCGCCGGTGTCGGCCAGAGACGAGAATCACCGCCACCAGCGGCCCGGCCTCCTCTACTTCCAGCGTCACCGGACCACTCGTGGCGACGGTCGCGTCGTTTGTCACCATATGAAAGCCGGTGAAGGGTCCAGACCACAGAGGCTCGCCGTGCAGCATCACATCGCGCACGGGCCAGAAACCGTCGCGTGGAATTTGGAAAGAGAGCGGGCCAGTCTCCACACGCACGCCCGCCTCTCCCTCAGAAACGGTCACACGCGGCGCGGCCTGCGGCGCGGCGCGGGCGGGATCCACAGCAAAGGAGAGTGTCTTGTCCCGGTTGCCCGGCAGGTTGGGCTGGATGTGGGCCAGCAGCCATTTGACACTGCCATCGGGCCAGTGGGCCAATGCCCGTTTCTGGCTGGGCAAGGGCATCAGCCCGTCCCGGATGACCAGATGGGCCGGGTCTGCCAAACTGCCCTGGGCAAAGGGAATACTCACCGTCACCGGCTCCGCGGCCCGGTCGAAGCGGGAAAGTTTTTCAAAGTGCAGGCTGTTCATCAGTAATCTCCTGGGGGTATCGATAGATGGCACAGGTCTGGATAGAACGCGGACGACGCGGATTGAGCAGATTTTTGTTTGAATCCGTGGGTATCCGCCAAATCCGCGTCATCCGCGTTCCATCTCTTTGGCAAACCACTCCACCCGTTCGGCTCGTTGTCGCTGGGCGCGGGGATCGTCGGGGCGGTAGACATTTTCTCCAGCAATAATCGGCGCGGCTTCGTCCAGATGCACGGGGTTGGGCTGGTCGAACAATGCCCAGTGTAACAAGTGCTCCCGCAGGTCAGCGATCTCCGCTTGACAGGCCGGGTCGCGGAAGCGGTTGTCCAGTTCCAGCGGATCGTTCTGCAGATCGAAGAAGAGTGACTGGTCAAGGTCCGCGGTCAGCAGCAGTTTGCGCGTCCGGGTGCGGGCCATATATTCGTGGCCCCGGCCCGATTCGGCAAAGATCACCTGCCGCCCGATGCCGTCTGTCAGGTCCGCGCCTGCCCAGCTTTGCGGCGCGTCACAGCCCGCCCAGCGCAGGAGCGTCGGCCCCACATCCAGGCTGTTGACCAGTTCCTCCGACACTTCCCCTGCCCGGGCCTGGTTGGGAAACTTCACAATCAGCGGCACTTTGACCAGCGGGTCGTACATCCGGTTGCCCTTCAGCAGCAGGTGATGGAAGCCCAGATATTCGCCGTGATCGCTGTTGTAGACGACGAGTGTGTTGTCGTACAGCCCCTTTTTCTTCAGCAGGGCCAACAGCCGCCCCACCTGCGCATCGATCTGGGAAATGGTGGCGTAGTAGTGGGCCATCACCCGGCGCAGGGCCGTTTCGGTCAGGGCTGTGTTGTCGAAGTAGCCGGGACGGAAGGCCAGATCAGCGGGCAGGCAGGCGTCGGTCCAGCCCGGCAGAAGGGTCAGGGCGGCGGGGTCGTACATCCGGCTCCAGGGCGCGGGCGGGTCGAAGGGGTGGTGGGGTTTGATGAAACTCGCCATCAGCAGATGGCCGCCGTTGTCCCAGCCGGACAACGCCTCCAGCGCGCGGTCGCCGATCCACGTCGTCGAATGGTGGGCCTCGTCCAAATCCGATTCCAGCGCGCCGAAGTTCTGCCAGTATTCATCAGGCGCGTGCTGGCGAAACTCTCGCTCCTGATCCACCAGATCGACCCGGTTGCCCAGCCCTTCGGCCCGCAACCAGGCGTGATAGTCGTCCTCGTAGCGGCCCGCTCCGTTCTGTTCGGCCAGGGCCATCCGCTCAAAGCCCACGTTTAGATACGTCGGGGTGAAGTGCATTTTGCCCACGGCTGCTGTGCGATAGCCGCTCTTCTTCAACAATTTGGGGAAAGTCGGCAGACCCGCTGGAATGGTGCAGTGGTTGCTGCCGCCCAGATGCTGACGGGGGTAGAGGCTGGTCAGGAAGGAGTAGCGGGAGGGGGTGCAGACGGGGTAGGGGCAGAAGCTGTTGTCGTAGCGCACGCCGTCTGCGGCCAGGCTGTCCATGTGGGGCGTCTGTACGTCCGGGTTGCCGTAGACGCCGATGCAGTCGTGGCGGTGCTGGTCGGCCTGGATGAGGAGAATGTTGGGGCGGTTCATCGACGATTTCCGTAGGTTGGGTTGTCTCGGCAAGCAGTCATTGAATGCCCAATCGGATTGCGCCGAGACAACCCAACAGTAGACGCTTGCCGTGTTGGGTTCTCCCAGCGCTCGTTGGTGGGTCAGGTGTCATTCCTTGCCGGGAGAACCCAACCTACGCCTGTGCCGCAACCAGCCCGTCGATATCCTCTGCCGAGCGGCTGCCGTCGTAGGCCAGGACCGTCAGGGCAAGAGCGAAAGACCTGCCCGGCTGTAACTCGACGCTCTGGTGACGCAAAGGATTGTAGACGTGGCAGCCGTAGTCCCGGGTGAACCAGGGCCACGGCTCCGTGCGGGGCAGGAGCACGACGCCGGCTGTCTTGCCGTTGCCTGCACTGCCCTCGATATTCAGCCACAGGGAATGCTGGTCAAAACAGGCTGCTTCGCCCACCCCGCCCAGGTCATTGCGGATAACACCGCCAAATGGAGTCTCCCAATGGGGTGGGACGCGCAGGGCTAGCCCGGCCTCTTTGGTCTGGCCCAGGCTGACGGGCCGATCCGGCGCAGAGAATTCGGCATACCAGTCCACCCGTGTACAATTGTCTCTCGTCGAGAAGCGGACAGTGCGCCATTCGTGGAGCAGAGGCGTGCCATCCGCCGTCTCCCAGGCAACTTCGTGGACAAAGGTGACGCCGTTCCCCTCAACCGCGGGCAAAAGTTCCACCAACGGGGCACGGTTCGTCTGCCGGTGGCGGGGTTTGCCAAAGCTGCCCGCATTCCACAGGTCGTGACCGTCGATCTCCAGCCCGGCCCAGATGCCCTGATGGTGCGGGTGATCCGGTGGGGCTTCCTGGATGATGAGGACGCCAGCTGGTGTGTAGAGGGGGAAAACATACGAGCGCAGTTCGACGGCGTTGTAGCCGCCGACCAGTTGATCATCGGTCAATACCCACCAGCGGTTGTTGTAGAAGCGAGTTTCGTAGGGCATGGGCTTTCGATAACTGGGGTGACGGCTATTCAATGGAGAGCAGCCAGCAAAGGATTGGCGTTAGCAGCAGGCCAATTCTTATGCCGTCACTGGCGAAATGGCATCGCGAAACGAGACCAGCGGGATACTTTCATGCAGGCACGGCGTGTAGGAGGAGAGCGTCAAAATGTCGGCTACGGGTGGATGGGAGAGGATATCAAAAATGATTGCACGCGTTTCTCTGGATACTTCGGACAGACCTGTCAGCGGCAGGCTACGCCGCCCTGTTTCCGTCGGTTGGGCCAAGAGTGAGTAGTCGAAAATCGACAGACCAACCGCCCTGCGTTCCGCTTTGTTGATACGCAGTAGCAGGTTTTCATTGATCTCCACACCTGTGCCGGTTTCGCCAGGAGCGAAGGAGATGTACAGTGTATCGCTGATATCATCATACATGCGCGTTGGGATTCTCAACGGTAAGACCTTCTGCAGAGGCTGCTGCCAGCAAATCAGAATCCGCTGCAACGAAGATAAGGGGTGGCAACTGCTGTAAAGTCAGGCTGGTGTTGATGGTGAGCGCAGACGCAAGCTGAATCGCATCACAACCTCGTAATTTCTGCTTTCGAGTCAGATCGACAGCCAGATCAACAAGCAATGCGTCCACAATCACCGCAGTATATTGACGATGGGCGTCACTGATGAAGTCGGCCATCGTCTGTTCGTAGTCTTGGGTCGAGAGCGCTTCGGCGCGTCGCTTGGCCGCCAGTGCGGCGGCAACCTCAGCCAGCCCGATGTGTGAAATCGTGATGATGTTCCCGGCTGTTGGATCGCAAATTCCATTGACCCAACCTGTGCCATCTTCGAGAGCATACCGTTTGACAATCGCGCTGCTGTCCAGAAAGTATACCTGAACAGCATTTTCTTCGCTCACAATCGGCCCCGCTGCTCAATGACGATTTCGCTCAACGGCGTCCCTGGCAGGGAAAGGGGTGTATGGCGATGTGTGGCTGGCTCGGTTGCGTAGCGGCTCACCAAACCTGGCGCGATGGGTCGGACGAGACCAGTAGATATCAGTGCCCGCATCGTTCGTTCCCGTGAAGTCTCAGCTTCAGCCGCCATCAATTGGCCCAAACCGAGCCTCAATATCTGGACCAGATCGTTACGGTGTGGACGTATCTCTTCAATCAAATCGTCTGGTATCTGAAGAAGAATCGTCTCCATATATTCACCCTCCTTATCAACGCCTGGCATTTCAGAAACTCTGCAAAGCTTATTATAGCCAAGCAATTGATCGGTATCAAAATCGTCAATACCCGCGCCCCGTTCTTCTCCTACGAAAAGTCCAGCCGCACCAGCAGGTCCATAAACTGAAGTTCCATCTTCTCCGCGCCCAATTCCATCTGGGCGTAGGGGCTGTCGTAGTGGAGGAAGCCGGTGATGGGCTGCTCCCGCTCGTTGACCAGCAGAGGACCCTCCCAGGCGAAGTCCATGCTCTCCCCGCGCAGGGTGTCGGCCTGGACAGACAGCCCGGCCAGCCGTACATCCAGGGCCAGCACTTTGGCCTGGAAATCGGCGAAGCTGCCGTCGATAGCGGCCCGGCCCATCTGCACCAGCCAGGCGTTTTTGTGGCCGTAGGAGCGCAATTCCTGATAGGCGCTCTTGCCCTGCTTCGTCAGTTCAATGCCCTGGCCCGCGGTAATGGCCAGATAGCCTTCGCCGACCGCGGCGAAGGCCCAGCCCCCTTCCAGCGTCCATTCGTCGAAGGCGTAGGTGGGGAAATAGGCGTGGGTGAAGCCCAGCCAGTCGTCCGCAGGCAGATTGTGGAGGGAGACCAGCACATCCTTCCACTGGGCCGCGCGGGGCAGAACAACGTTGCCGTGCCAGAAGTTGGGGCGGTGGGAGCCGTCCTCGCTGATGCAGGGGGGGTGGGTGACAAAGACCACCGCCTCCGGGCCGAGGGTGGCCTGCCAGATGTGTTGCTGATAGCCCGGCCGACCCGGCTGCCAGTCCTGGGCAGAGGCCAGCATATAGTCCGGCGTTTTGTAGGTGACTTTGTTGATCTCCCAGTCGCCTTCGGCCACATCGCACCACTGCTCCAGCGTGCCGGTGTGACGCTCCCGGCTCCAGATTTCCTCTGCCGGGTCCAGGGTGATGGCTTCGATGACCGGCGGCAGCAGATAGCCAACCGCACAGGCCAGGCTGACCGTGCCCAAAATGTGATCGTTGAATATGCCCGTGCCCCAGAGCAGCCGGGAGATGCCGGAGGTCGGCTCCAGATAGCCGCCTTTGAGGAAGGGCGTGTAGCTGCGTCCGTGGGTGGAGCCAAAGACGCCTTTGTAGGAGTTGACCGCCAGATTGAAGAACAGCTTGTCGAGGACGACCGTCGCCAGTTCCCGCAGTTCATCGTTCTCGGCCAGATCGGCCAGATGGGAGAGGGCCAGTACGTCTTCCTCAAAATAGGTATTGGAATCCCACTCCCGGAAGCCGCCCCTGGCCCGCTTGCGCAGCCAGGAAAGAGCCATCCGTTCGCCCTTTTCCCGGTGTTCCTCGCCGCTCATCCCCGCGTTTGTGAAAGTCTCGTTGGGCAGCAATTGACCGGCCAACACTTCGCAGGTGTGGAAGAGAATCTGATGGTTCTCTGACCAGAAGCACATGGCGTCGCTGCCCGGTTCGTCCATCCAATAGCGGAAGTTGAGAAAGCAATCGCGCAGAGGGTCAACCAGTTCCTGGGGGAAACCGGGGGTCTCGATGTAACGCCCCACCATTCCCAGCAGGCCGACCAGATAGAAGTCGCTGCAATCGGCCCGGCGGTTGACCATCTCCATTGTTTCCACAATCGGCTTCTGGTCGACCAGATCGAACCAGCCCAACTCCATTTTGGCGATCTCCGAGAAGACGTTGACGCCCCGATGGGCCGCGGCTTTCAGGGCTTCTTCCCGCCGTTCGGGATAGGTCCCGTAGCGTTCAGCGGAATATTTGTGGTTGCCCACAATGCGCAGGGGCAAACAGCGCTCCACCCGCATTCCCCATTCGTAATACTCGTTGGGATGGGGCATGAGCACAACTTCGTATTCGCCCGCGGGAAATTGGTAGCCAAGGCCCACGGGCTGGGTCTGGATGGACTTGCCCTCGCTCAAAAAGTCCGAGTAGATGCGGCCATCCTTGCGGCGCAGACGGATGCTGATGTTGTCAGCCGCGGGTTCGCCTTCGGGCCAATGGACGACAATTTTTTGGTCCCGGGTATAGATATCCTGGGTCAGGTAGGCCCTCGCAAAGGTGCTCTCCAGTTTCTGACGCCGGTTCACCGACTGGATTGTTGTGGGCAGTGAGACAGAGAGTTCATCGCTGTCCAGATGCAGGGCCATCACATACGGGCATTCGCGCACGGCCACGCCCTCGAAACGGACGAGCACTTCGTTGCGCCCTTCCTGCAAATCGAGCGCACAGGTGGAATGGCCGGGCAACTGGTGGCAGAAATGCTCCACCCGATGCACATGCGCGCCGCTGAGCCAGATATCCGCGGGGCCGTTGGTGGTGAGGGTGGCGTTGACTGTTTGCGCGCGGGGACTCTCCACCGTGCAGCAGGCCCAGGTGTACAGGTGATGGCAGGTGTGGTGAAAAACAGAGCGATCCACAAAGTGGTCGTCCTCTGTGTGATAGATTTTCCAGATCAGTTCGTTCTCGCCGTCGAAAGGGGTGAATTTCTGCAACTCGGCAGGCGCGACGGACAGAC
Organism: Caldilineaceae bacterium; assembly: GCA_019637685.1. Classification (GTDB taxonomy): domain Bacteria; phylum Chloroflexota; class Anaerolineae; order Caldilineales; family Caldilineaceae; genus JACQGT01. The sequence goes on from JAHBVF010000002.1 coordinate 266,743, forward strand.
CCGTCTCCGCGCGGTAACGGTGACGGGCAATTTGGGATTTGAAATCAATGCCGGGGAAATCGTCCAGATTGGAAACGGGGAGCGCCAGCGGGCCAGCCACCAGCCAGTGGTGGATATACCCATTTTGTAGCGCATAGTCCAACTGCAAAATGGGTGATTCTGCAACGGTCTGTACATTCGTCATAATAGAGTTAATACCTTGGCAACTGCTTAGGATTTGAATTAAAGCGCATAGGGATCGGCGGCGTCGCGCAGGCCATCGCCCACAAAATTGAAGGCAAGCACCGCGATCACCACCGCAAGGCCGGGCGCGAGTAGCCAGGGCGCGGTGGCCACCGCACGCAAATTTTGCGATTCTTGCAGGAGTACCCCCCAACTGATGACCGGTGGGCGCAGGCCCAGGCCCAAAAAGCTGAGGGCTGTTTCGGCCAGAATCACACTGGGGATGCTCAGGGTCAGGGATGCGATGATGTGGCTGGCGAAGGACGGAACCATATGGCGGAAGATAATGCGCATCTCGCTGGAGCCGCCGAGTTTTGCGGCCAGGACAAAGTCCTCTTCGCGCAGGGACAGAAAACGCCCGCGCACTACGCGTGCCAGACCGGTCCATCCAATCAGCGAGAGCAGAACCGTAATCGCAAAGTACATACGCAGGGGCGACCAATCCTTGGGCACGGCTGCACTCAGGCCCATCCACAGCGGGATGGTGGGAATCGACCGGAAAAACTCGATCACCCGCTGGATGATCGTGTCCCAAATGCCGCCGTAATAGCCGGATATGCCCCCAAAAAAGATACCCAGCGCTAGGCTGATCAGAATACCCACCAGGCCCACGGACATAGAAATGCGCGTGCCATAGACAATGCGCGAGAACATATCCCTGCCCAACCGATCACCGCCCAGGGGAAAGAAGGCTGCGGTTGGGTCCAGCGGGCCGAACAGGTGGCGGTTCATGTCAAAGATGCCCCAGAATTTGGTCGGCTCGCCTACGGTAAAGAAACCCAGTGGATACATCGCCTCTTTGTCGGCCACAAAAACCATGCGCATCGTCTCTTGGTCACGCTCAGATTTCAACCCGTAGACAAAGGGACGCAGATGAAACGTGCCCGACGGATCGATAAAGTGAATGCCCTGGGGCGGCGCGTAGGCATACTTTTCATCGTAAACATTGGGATCAGCGGGAGCAATAAATTCGCTGAAGATCGCCACGAGATAAAGAATAGCCAACAGCCAGAGGGAAGCCATGGCCATTTTGTGGCGACGAAAACGCCACCAGGTCAACTGCCATTGGGTGGCTGTATAAATTTCGTCCCGCTGATCTTCCAGATAGTTCAACGCCAGGGGCGGATCGATATCTTCACCCAGGGTGGTGCTGAAGAGAGGCGCATCCGGAAGCGGGGATGCGGGACGCGGCTTGTGGGTTTCCTGTGCCATAATCAGTCCTTCCGGCAACTTTCAGGCCGTTATTGATAGCGAATCCGTGGGTCAAGCCAGGCCAGCAGAATATCCGATATAAGCGTGCCGATGACTGTAAGCGCGCTCAGAATCAGAATAAAACTGGCCGCCAGATACATATCCTGGGCCAACAGCGCATTCAGAAGCAGTGGGCCGGCCGTGGGCAGACTGAGAACGACCGAAATAATCGTTGCACCGTTGATCAGCCCAGGCAGCGCCCACCCAGCCGTGCTGATGAACGGGTTGAGGGCAATGCGCACGGGATAGCGTAATAGCAGTCTTGTCTCCGAGACGCCTTTGGCCCGGGCCGTCTCCACATAGGGTTTGCGTAGTTCATCCAGTAGATTGGCGCGCATAATACGGATGAGACCGGCTGTCCCACCTACGCCCAGCACAATCAGTGGAACCCACAGATGTTTGAGCAGATCGACAAATTTGGCAAAGGACCAGGCGGCCGCCTGGTATTCTCTGGAGAAAAGGCCGCCTACATTCGTACCGAAATAGCGAAAGCCGATCCAGAGCAGGACCAGTGCCAGCAGAAAATCTGGGATTCCCAGACCGATAAATGAAAAAGTGGTGAACAGATAATCACCAAAGGAGTATTGGCGTACAGCAGAAAAAACGCCAATAATAAAGCCAAGAATCCAGGTTATCATCAGTGCGCTGACAGAGATAACAAAGGTCAGTCCAATGCGTTCCCAGATCAGTTCGGAGACGGGTTTGTTCCATACAAACGAATAACCAAAATCCCCGTGTAAAATATCCCAGCTCCACTTAAAATAGCGCTGATAGATGGGCAAGTCCAGACCAAACTGTTTACGCAGCGAATCCAGCCGCGCCTGATCCACCGAATCGCCGGATGAGGCCAGCGTGGCCGCGTAGGAAGTGACATAATCGCCGGGGGGCAACTCAATAATCACAAAAGAGACGAGGGAGACCGCCACAAGGGTGATCACCATCAGAAGCAGACGCTGAATGATATATTGAAGCATTCAAATTCTCCATAGATTGGCGGGCGGGCCTGGGTGGACACCGCCCGCCAATCTTTACAGGATATTGCGCATAGCAGAACCAGAAGTCCGGCTTTCCAGAAAAAGTTGAACTTCTGTCTTCTGACTATGCCTGCCTTTTGAAGTACTGCTCGACGTTCGTATTGCCCGGGGTCTGCTGCAGCCAGTCGGAGACTGCATTTTCTGGCACGTTGCGGAAGTTGTTCTTGACCACACCCACGTGGGGCAGATCGCCTACTGTGCCGATGAACCAGAGATTCTCGGAGGCGTTGTCAAAGAACTTCTGCGCCAGTTCAGGCAGGGCATCGGGCGATGCGCCACGAATCTGGTCGTACAACTCGTACTGAGCCTGGACTTCTGCGGGGGGTTCCTCGCCCTGTGCGCCCTGGCTCTGATACCAATCCCACCAGAGACCACCGGTCGAGGGCGGTGTGCTACCCCGGAAGGGGAGGAAGGACCACGGCTCGATCAGGGGGGTCAGACAGCGGTCCATAATCCAGACGCCCATATCCATCTCTTCGCCGGCCTGGCCGCGCTGGGCGAAGAGGGTGCGATCCTCTTCCTTGGGAATGGCCCGAATCCCAATCTCTTTCCAAGAGTCACTGATCATCTGTGTAGTGTCGCGCCAGGGACCAAAGATCGGCGAGTATTCGATGGTGATGCTTAATGGCGTGCCATCGGCGCGCAGACGATAGCCTTCGCTGTCCTTCTCGGTCAGGCCAATCCCGTCCAGCAAACTATTGGCCTGGGTCGGATCGTACTCCGCATAACGGGTCGCGTTCTCTTCTTTGTAGTAGGGACTTTCTTTGATCACTGTTGCCTGACGGCCGGTACCAAAGCCCTGGTAGGCGAGTTCGGCGATCTGGCTACGGTTGATACCCAACGAGAGGGCAATACGGAAATCCTTTGTGCGGAAAAGATCGCGCAGTCCCTCGTCCTTGTGGTTGAAGTTGGGGTGCAGCAGGTAATCAGAGCCTTCGGCCAATGCCCACTTCATCACCCGGTAGTCGCCCTTTTCCATATTCTCGATGAAGAGCGGGTAGTTCTGCCACAGAATATGGCGGAATTGCATATCAATCTCACCGGCCACCGCCTTCAAGTTGGCCAGGTCAGCGTTCTCGACCACATCCCAGGTGATGCTGTCCAGATAGGGAAGCTGATTGCCTTCTGTATCCACTTTGTAGAAGTAGGGATTGCGCTCGGCCACCACCGGCACATCCGGCGGAACCCGTGTCGGAACCCATGCCCAGATGTGGGGTTGCTCCGGGTTCTGCCAGTTGCGCTTCTGCCCAAAGAGCTGGAACCATTCGTCGAAGCCCGCGTCTTTGGTCTTCTGGGCCAGTTCTGCTTCGTCCGTATAGGTGGGATGGAACTGGGTCAGGTAGTGCTTGGGATAGTCGCTGATGGAACTGGTGGACGGACCCGCCAACATCTGCAGAAAGAGTCCATAAGGATTTTCAAACTTGAAGTTGATGGTGAAATCATCCACCTTTTCGATCACGCCCGGATTGGCCGTGACCGGGTCTTTGAACCAACTGGGAATGCTCGGTGTCAGGTCTGTGTTCAGCAGGACATCGTCGTACCAGAACATGTAATCATCCGCGGTAAATGGCTCGCCGTCGGACCAAAACATGCCTTGGCGCAGGTGCATAGTGAAGACTGTCGCGTCGCCGTTGACTTCATAGCTCTCGACAATGTTGGGGACCACGCCGCTGCCATCTTCGTTCCAACGCAGCAGGTTCTCGTAGGAGAGACGATTCTGGACGGTTCCGGCATCGCCGGGGCCAACAGCCACCCGATACCAGGTGCCGCCGTATTCACCGATCTCTTCGACCACCGGAATGACACGAGGATTCTGGGGCAGGCGCTCGTCCACCGGAGGCAAAGTGCCGGCCTTGACCATCTCGGCCAACATTGGTGCTTCTTTGTACTGGGAGGCAGCCGCGGCTGGCGCAGCCGCTTCACCAGCCGCTGGGGCTGCCGTCGGCGCAGCGGGCGCTGCCGCCGGCGCTTCTGCCGTGGGTGATGAGCCACAGGCTGCCAACAGCGCGCTTGCCGAAGCAACCGCGGACAGTTGCAGGAACTGCCGTCTGGACACACGTTCGGACTGCATTTTCATTCGCATGGTTTGTCTCCTAATCTCTTGAACGAATGATCTGTGAGCAAGACAAAACAGAAACTATCTATAGGGAAGTCAACAATCTGGCTGGCTTCTCCATAAAACACGCTATTCGTACAGCACGCACCGCACTTTGTGGCCGCCTTCCAGTTCCAAAAAGGGTGGTGCCGTTGTGTCACAGACGCCCTGGATGGCCTGGGGGCAGCGGGGATGGAAGGGGCAGCCCTTTGGGATGGAGTAGGGGTCCGGCACTGTGCCGCGGATGGCGGTCAGACGGCTGGTCTTGTGTTCGGCAGATCGGCGGCCCAACATGGGGATGGAACGCAGGAGCGAACGGGTGTAGGGATGTTTGGGATCGTAGAAAATCGTATCCACATCTGCCATCTCCACCACTTCGCCCAGATACATCACCACCACATAATCGGCCATTTGGGCAATCACGCCCAAATCGTGGGTGATGAAGATAATGGCCATTCCTAATTCTTCTTGCAAGTCGGTCATCAGCGTCAGAATTTGGGCTTGGGTGGTCACATCCAGCGCGGTGGTTGGCTCGTCCGCGATCAGCAGGCTGGGGCGGCACGAGAGGGCCATCGCGATCATCGCCCGTTGGCGCATACCGCCGCTCAACTGGTGGGGATAGCGGTCCACAATCCGTTCGGGATCGGGCATTCCTACCTGGCGCAGGGTATCAATGGCAATCTGCCGGGCTTCTTCCTTTGTCACGTCCTGATGCAGCAGAATGGCTTCCATAATCTGGTCGCCCACTGTATGCACCGGGCTGAGGGAAGTCATTGGCTCCTGAAAAACCATGGATATCTCGAAACCGCGAATCGAGCGGGCTTTGTCTCCCATAGGGTCGATAGTCGCCATATTGACGACTTCTTTGCTGCCGTCGCCGCGGTCCAGGTGAAAAAGAATGTCCCCTTCTACGATGCGGCCGGGCGGGGGCACAATCGACATAACCGAGCGGGCCATCACTGATTTGCCGCAGCCGCTCTCGCCCACAATACCCACGGTCTGGCCCTTGTGGACGGTAAAGTCCACATCTTCCACCGCGCGCACAACGCCCTGTTGCAAGAAAAAGTGAGTTTTTAGTCCCTTCACTTCCAGCAGCACATCTGCGGTATTCCCACTTTTGGTGCGACTTTGGGGGTCGCCAAGAGGCACTGTTGCCATTGGGGTCTCCTAAAAATGATGAGTAGTGCGTATTACTCCGTACCAGCGCAAAATTGACATATTGGGCCACTTCTCGTAGTGCGTAGTGGGTGAACCAATATCACTGCCAATTCACGTACGACGCACTACGAAATTTTACTTCGCATACGGGTCCGCGGCATCCCGAATGCCGTCGCCCAGAAAGTTGAAAGCCAGGACGGTGATAATCACAGCCAGCGCGGGCAGCAATACCCAAGGGGCCAGGGCCACCGAGCGGATATTCTGGGCTTCTTGCAACAGTACGCCCCAACTGATGGCCGGGGCACGCAGCCCCAACCCCAGGAAGCTCAGCCCGGTCTCGGCCAGAATGATGCCGGGAATGGAAAGGGTGAGGGAGGCGATAATGTGGCTGAGGAAGGAGGGCATCATATGGCGCAGAATAATGCGCATTTCGCTGGAGCCTGCAAAGCGGGCCGCCATCACAAAATCCTCCTCGCGCATACTGAGGAAACGCCCACGCACAACCCGGGCAAGTCCTGTCCAGCCCACGAAGGCCAGAACAACCGTAATCCCAAAATACAATTGCACCACAGGCAGATCAGCGGGCAGGGCCGCGGCCAGGGCCATAATCAGCGGAATTTCGGGGACCGAGCGAATGAATTCGATGAGGCGCTGGATCGCGTTGTCGATTGATCCGCCGTAATAGCCGGAGATGCCGCCGAGTACAATGCCGACAACGAGGCTGATGACAACGCTGACCAGGCCAATTGTCAGAGAAATACGCGCACCGTAGCAGACGCGGGAGAAGAGATCGCGCCCCAGCCGATCGGCACCGAGCAGGAAGAAGCCCATCTCATCCCGGGGCGCGTCCACCCCAAACAGATGGAGGGAAGAATTCCAGCGGTTCAGAAACTTATATTCTGGCCCTTCCACAAAGAAGTGAATCGGATAGATCGTATCCGTATCTTCCACATAGGTGATGCGCAAGGTTTCAGGGTCCCGATCACGGATGGTCTTGTAAATGAAGGGGCGCTGTAATTTGCCGGTCGCGTCCACAATGTGTATCCGCGTGGGCGGGGCCAATTTGTATTGGACAAACGAGTTGTCTGGGATGTAGGGAGCGACAAATTCGGCAAAGATGGCGATAAAATAGAACAAAATAATCACCACAGCACTGATCAGCGCCATTCTGTGTTTGAGAAAACGCCACCACATTAGCTGAAAATAGGAGGCAACAAAAATCTTCTCATCCCCCTTTACTTCCTCAATAAAATCTTGCTGGGGAAGTTCGGCCTCTTCATCAGCCCGTTCGATCCAGGATTTTTCTACCCTCTGCATAGCGTTTCTCCGCAGATAGCCTATTGTTTTCGATAATTATTGCAATGGGTGATGCGGAACGGAATCCCACTCCGCCATACAATTATTGAAGCCGGATGCGAGGATCCACCAGAGCCAGCAGAATATCGGAAATTAGTGTGCCGATGACGGTCAACACACTGAGGAGCAGAATAAAGCTGCCCGCCAGATACATATCCTGGGTGGTCAGGGCACGCAGCAGCATTGGCCCGGTGGTCTGCAAACTCAGAACCACCGCCACCAGCGTGACGCCAGAGACGAGACTGGCAAGCGACCAGCCCACTGTGCTGAAGAAAGGGTTGAGGGCCACCCGCACCGGGTATTTCCAGATCAGTGTATTTTCCTTGACCCCTTTGGCACGGGCCGTCTCCACATAGGGTTTGTTCAATTCATCCAGCAGATTGGCCCGGGTGATGCGGATGTTGCCCGCGGTGCCGTTGACAGCCACAATCGCCATGGGAACCCAAATGTGCTTGAGCATATCCACCACTTTGGCCCAGTTCCAGGGCGCGAGGATATACTCTTCGGAAAAGAGACCACCCACATTCAGCCCAAACTTGGACTGAAGCACAAATAACAGAATAAGTGCCAACATAAAGCCGGGCGTGCCCAGCCCAATAAAACTGAACGCGGTCATTGTATAGTCCAGCCACGAGTATTGATGGGTCGCCGAATAGACCCCTATGGGTATGGCGATAAACCAACTGACCAGCAGTGACGAGAGCGAGATGATCATCGTCAGCCCCAGCCGCTCCCAGATCAGTTCCTTCACGGGCTTCTGCCAGTCCATCGATTGGCCCCAATCCCCGCGCAGAAAGATGCCGGAGATCCATTTGCCGTACTGGACGTAGACCGGCTGGCCCAGGCCATAGCGCGCGCGCAGGGAATCCAGTTGGGTCTGGTCGATGTTGTCCCCTTCCTGGCGCAGCTGGGCCACATAGGATGTCAAGAAATCGCCAGGCGGCAGTTGGATAATCACAAAAGAGAGGATCGAAATGGCGATCAGTGTGGGGATCATATACAACACACGCCGGATAATATAGATAGTCATTTCATGCTCTCCAGAAAATTGCGAAGTGTACGAGAGACCCGCCAGATTTCAAAAACCTGGCAGGTCTCTTTGTTAGTACAGCCCGACGGAAACAACCGGATGGCCTCTGATGTGGTGCGTAGTGCGTGTACCAGTTCACGTATCACGCACTACGCACCACTAAACCCGCTGGTTTATTGACTGCCGCGGCGTACCAGAACAGAAATTGCTTATGCTTCCCAGTAATAGGTCTCGGTGTTGAGCAGATGCTCGTCACCGGTCGGGTCGTCCACGGGGAAACCAGGCAGGTAGTTTTTCACGCCATCCTTGACGATAATCAGCGTGGGACCTTCGCCCAGATAGCCAACCATCGGCAGTTCCTCGGCCCAGATATCCAGAATCTGGAAGAAGAGTTCGTTCTGCTTGGCAGGGTCAGCCTCGGCCTGAATCTGGTCCCACAGACCCCAGATTTTCCAGACCCAGTGATCCGCCGGCGGTTCCTGGCCGTTGGGGTCGGTGCCGTTGGTGGTCTTCCACAGTGCCCAGGCCGCGGCCCAGGGACGATCCGGCTGTTCGCAGGTCCAGATAATCGGCGCGGCCAGGGGCACAACTGTGCGGTCGCCGCCCCAGAAAGCCGCTTCAATGGCGTTGGACTGATAGTGCTCGGTATAGAGCGCACGCTCGGAGTACTTGTAGGCCGCCGAAATACCCACAGCCGCGTAGTACTTGACGATCTGGTTCACTGCATCTTCGGTCACAGAACCCGCCGCATCCGTGCCTTCGATAATGAAGCTGATGGCATCGGTTGTGCCGGGCCAGACCCGCATCCCGTCGGCATTCTTTTCCGAATAGCCCGCGCCGTCCAACAGCGCGTTGGCCGCGTCCACGTCATACTCAATGTGGGCATTGGCCTGTTTGGGGTAGGCCTGGGCAGAGACGCTGAGGGGGCTGTACTGTCGGGGAACCATCAAACCGTCGTAGACCAGTTCATTCAGGGCGTTGCGATCCACAGCAATCGAGAGCGCGATGCGCACATCCCGGTTGTTGAAGAACTCACGCAACTTGTCATCCGGTGTGGTCAGATTGAACTGCATAGCCACATGGCCGGAACTCTTGCCCACAAAGACCTGATAGCCGCCCTGGGCCTCGTTCTCTTTATACAGAGTGAAGTTGGGGGTCTGCACGTGGCGGGACTGGAAGTCAACCTCGCCGTTGATGATGCGCAGATCGAATACGTCGTTGGCCTCGAAGAAGCGATGGTTCACGCTGTCCACGTAGGGCAATTGCTGGCCCTCGGCATCGACCGCAAAGAAGTAGGGGTTGCGTTCCATCAGGAAGAGCTCGGAAGACAACTCATTCATGGCGCGCCAGCCGCCCAACATGGGTGTCTCACCGCCGTTGTACCAGTAGCGCTTGGCGTCGAAGAGTTCGGTCCAGGCATTCAGACCAGCCTCTTTGACTTCGGCTTCCAGGGCTGCCTTGTCTTCAGTCAGGTCGTTGTGGAACTGGGCCAGATAGTGGCCCGGTGAAAAGAAGTCCCGGTTCGAACGGGTCAGGCTGTAGAGCAGCAAAGGCTTGGGGTCTGCGTAGCTGAGTTTGATAGTGTAGTCGTCCACAGCCTCCACAGTCATCGGTGTATTCTCAGCGCCGCTGACCCAGGCACCAGAAGGGCCGCTGGGGGTGACTTCGGCATTGTTGATGACATTCTCCCACCACCAGACCACATTGGCAGAGGTCAGGGGTGCGCCATCCGACCATTTCATGCCCTCGCGCAGATGGAAAATCCACTCGCTGCCGTCGGCGTTGACTTCCCAGGACTCGGCGATGCGCGGCTGCAAATTCAGGCTCTGATCGTACCAGGCCAGCAGACGATCGATGTGCTTCGTGGGTCCCCAGCGATCGGAGACGCCCTTGAAGCCCCGGCGGAAGGTGCCGCCATAGGTGCCGATGGATTCAGCCACAGGCATGACCATCGGGTTGGCGGGCAGACGCTCGTCCACAGGGGGCAAGGAACCGGCCTTGACCAATTCGGCCAGCATAGGGGCTTCGGAATACTGCGAGGCAGAAGCAGCGGGGGCCGGCGCAGGTGCTGCGGCAGCGGGTGCTTCTGTGGCGGCTGGGGCTGGCTCTGCTGTGGCGGGGGCCGGTTCACCGGCTGCACCACAGGCCACGGTGACAACGCCTGCGCCGGCCAAAGCCGAAACCCGCAGAAATTCTCGCCGAGAGACGCCCCGATTGACGAGCTTTCTCATGGAATACCTCCTCTGAAAATTGGAAAAACCAAACAAACTACCTACTGTATTTGGACATGCCGAGAGTGTGAGGGGGTGTCACACACGGCACAGTACAGCCGAAAGATACTGCGTGCTTCGTAAACCTGTTATCGAAACGTAAAGCGTAATGCGTAATGCGTGAGATCAACGGCCGTTTTCACGCATTACGTTTCACGCATCACTTTGTCATCCTCCGGTATCAGCCAGGGCGGATGGGGCTGGCCCTTTTCCGGCAGATAACTGGCGTAGAGAAAACGGTAGACATCGCTCACATAATATTGAGGGTAGGATTTAGACGGCAGCGTCTCCAAGAAGCGGTCGTGGATCAGTTCGGCCATCTGCTCGTCCATCCCCGACACCACTTCGTAGTCGAAATAGATCGCCAGGTCTTTGGTCGGGTCTTCGATAATACGCTTGATGTGAAAGGATTCCGGGTAGCGGTGGGCGGGTGAATAGCGCTCCATCAAAAACGTGCCCATAGCCGCCGAGTTAATATACGGCTTGTGTGCGTAGAGAAAATTGACTGTGTCCTGGGCGTTTTCAATCGTCTCGCCGGGAAAGCCAAAGAAGAAAAAGGTGTGGTTCCAGATGCCCGCCTCTGAACTCTCCCGCAGAATCCGGCTCATATGGGGCAGTTGCGTGCCCTTGCTCATATGGTCAATAATCGCTTCTGACGCGCTCTCCAGGCCAAAGAGAATCATTCGACAGCCGCCTGCCACCATCGAATCGAGCAGAGGCCGGTCGATAATCTTCTCGAAGCGCACGCAGCCGCCCCACGTGACCGGACTCCCTTCTGCCTGCATAATTTTGGAAAGGCCGCGCAGGTTGCGGGGTGTCACAGCCTCGTCTGAAAAGAAAATATGTTTGACACCATATTTTTCGTGGAGCGCCAGCATCTGGTCGGCCAGGGCCTGGGCGCGCAGTTGGCTAAAAGATTCCGCCTCACCATAGCCCACATTGCAGAAGGCACATTTGCCAAAATAACAGCCCCGGGCCGTGAGCAATGGCAGGGCCAGCCGGGGGGCCAAATAGCGGTCCAGGGGTAGATCGCTGAAATCGGGCATGGGCAGATTGGCAATCTTCTCCGGCTCCTTGCGGGAAGTCGTGCGAATCTCTGCGCAGTCCCGGTAGACCAGATTGGGAATCTGCTCCAAATCTCCACCGTTGGTTACGCTTTCGGCCAACTGAACCAGAGAGCGCTCGCCATCAAAGATGACCGCGCTGTCGATGAGTTCAAACATTGCCGGCACTTTGGGCAGCTCTGCCCGCAGCATACTAATGTGGGGGCCACCGATGGTAATATGTGATTTCAGGCCGGCTTCCCGCACCAGCCAGGCCGCGGTCAGCCCCGGCAACATCTGGGCCATAGAAGGGATGGAAATCCCCACCACATCCGGCTGCTCGGCGATAATATCCGGCAGCAAAATGCGTCGATAGATTTCCAGAAAAATGTTGTGGCGCGGGTCTTTCACCCCTTCCAGCAGAAAGCGGCTGCTGTCAGAAGGACCAGCGGGGACATAGCCCTGCAAGTGCAGATTGGTGGGGTGAAAGGGCAGGGACGCAATTTCCAGACATTGGGTCACAACCTGAAAATTGCGCAGACCAGTCGGCCCGTCAAAAAAGGCATCGCTGCGCACAATGTCTTTGGCCTTTTCCACCTGGCGGGCCAAACGCGGGCCAGCCTCCAACGCCCAGCGCACCATCTCTGGCGGCGGCCCGGCCCGGCGCATGGCGCTGCCCCGGGGACCAAAAACCGCGCGCACCCGTTCCACCGACTCCTCGACAAAATCGCGGGTCAAAATGTAGTCAAAGACTTCCACATTTAAATCCCGCTGGATCACGGAAATCCCTTCCTGGCGCAGCCACGCGGTCAACGTGGGCAGGGCCAGATGGGGCATTGTGGGTGTCCAGTTGGGGGGGAAGAGCAGCATCACCTTTGGCGTGCGTCCCTGGCGCGCCGATGGGGAGGGCATCAGCCCTTCCAGTGTAATGTTGCCGTTTGTCTGGTGGTTATCGTTCATCAATTCACATTTCAGCAGGGCAGGCACGAAGCCTGGCCTGCGATTCAAGAATCTACGCGGTAACACCGCGCAAATTCAACTCGCCCGCATAGTGGCAACGCACAAAGTGGCCCTTCTCTACTTCGCGCAGGATGGGTGTCTCTTTTTGGCAGCGGTCCTTGTCGTTATACTGGCAACGGGGGTGAAAATAGCAGCCGCTGGGCGGGTTGGCAGGATTCGCCACATCGCCTTCCAGCACAATCGGCTCACCCCGATCCCGCGGGTCGGGCTTGGGCACAGCCGAGAGCAGCGCTTCGGTGTAGGGGTGCATGGGCTGGGTGTAGAGTTTTTCTGTTGTTGCGCTCTCCACCAGCATTCCCACATACATTACCGCCACCCGGTCGCTGATATGCTCCACAACGCTCAGGTCGTGGGCCACAAAAATGTAGGTCAGATCGAACTGATCCTGCAAGTCTTGCAGCAAATTGAGGATCTGGGCCTGCACAGACACATCCAGCGCGGAGACCGGCTCGTCCAGCACCATCAACTGGGGGTGGAGGGCCAAGGCGCGGGCCACACCGATGCGCTGGCGTTGGCCGCCGCTGAAGGCGTGAGGATAGCGGTTCATATACTCCGGGCGCAAGCCGACCACCCGCAGCAGTTCCGCCACCCGATCTTCCAACTCCTGGCCGCTGGCAACGCCGTGGACCAGCAATGGTTCGCCCACATTTTGCAGCAGGTTCATGCGGGGGTTGAGCGACGAGTACGGGTCCTGAAAGACCATCTGCATATTGCGGCGATAGCCCTTCATATCGCCCTCTTCCACCTCGGCCAGGTTAATGCGTCCGTGGTCCTGGTCGTCGAACCAGATTTCTCCGCCGGTGGGTACATAGGCCCGCATAATCACCCGGCCTGTGGTCGTCTTGCCGCAGCCGCTCTCGCCCACCAGACCGAGGGTTTCGCCGGGGCGCACATAAAAGCTTACACCGTCCACGGCCTTCACATAGCCAACAGTCCGGCTGAAAAGCCCCCGCTTGATGGGGAACCACTTTCGCAGGTCCTTGACTTCAAGCAAAGGTGATTTCTGCTCGCTGGTGGCAGAAGATGGGGTAGTTGTCGGGTCGATCACTTTGGGCTGGCTCAACTGCCTGTCTCCTGAGAAATGGATGACAATAACGTGGGATGAGTGCCGTATCCTACAATGCGTGGATGAGATACGACAGAGCAATCACAATTAACGGAATGGCAAAAAGTCGTCTGGAGTAGAGAAGAAAGCGGCCTTTCTCTACTCCTTTGCGCAAATATCCTTCGGAAAGAAAGATACCTACCACCCAGGCCCCGCCCATCAGCCAGACGGAACCCCGGTCTATGGCCCGTAGCTGCCAGGGATCAACCCGCCCGAAGAAAATGTCGTCGACCAGATTGGTGCGCACCAGCCAAATGGCCCAAAAAGAGAGACCGCAAAAGAGAAACCAAAGCAGATAGGCTGCGATATATCGCAGCACTTTCCCCCACTCAAGAGAGTCTGAATCGGTTTTGGCCGACCCATTATTCATGCGTATATCCTTTGGAAACCCGCAGATCGAATCTATTTGGGATATACGGAGATTCGGATTTGTCTGCGAAAGAGTATTAGGTTGCGCTTGTGGCGGTGAACAACGACTACGTGCATTGGCCCGAAACAGGCGAATTTTCTGCCAGATTGTGGGGACGGGCTGCAAATAATCGAGACGGACAATCGGGATTGAGTCATAGAAGAGGCTCTATATTCGATAAAATATCCTAATTCTCGGCGGCTGTCAAATGGGCATCAGGCGTTCTCAGGCGTTCTCGCAGGGGAATCGTGTCAAACGTTCAGGTTTTCTTACTGTTTACAGGGTCGCTGCTCAGGCGCGACGCGCTCGCCAGGAGAATATTTCTGTGCAAAGATTGTGTGGCGAGCGCGTCGCATCCACAGCCTAAACAGTCACTTTTCAGCCAAAGCAAAGGGAGCGAGGGCCAATCCAGCGTCACAAAATGCCCTGCGTGTACGCGCCCAGGATCAAGAATGCTCGCCCCGGTTTCAGCGCTTGCATCCAAAGCCTGACGCCGGTATACTCCCCCTGTGCGGCAGTTTCCCCTACACCACTGGAAAGAACCCCCCTATGAAAATCACCGAAATCAAAACCTATCTGATGAATGCGGGCGTGGCCGGCGGCGGCTGGCAAAAACGCAACTGGCTCTTTGTCAAAATTTTCACCGACGAAGGCATCTATGGCGTGGGCGAAGCCAGCGGCTGGCCTCGGGTGGTCGAGACCGCCATCCACGACCTGGCCCCCCTTCTCATCGGCGAAGATCCCTTCGCCATTGAAAAACTCTGGCAGAAGCTCTTTATCGCTATGATGGGCCACGGCATGACCGGTATTGTCGGCGGTGGCGCGCTCACCGGTATCGACATGGCCCTGTGGGACATCAAAGGCAAAGCCCTGGGCGTGCCCGTCTATGAATTGCTGGGCGGCAAAATGCGTGACACCATTCGTCTCTATGCCCACGCCCACACACCGGAACGCTCTATAGAGTTGGTAGAGCGCGGCTTCACTGGTCTCAAAACCGGCGGCGTTGTTGACCCGCTGCAACGGATTAAGTGTATCCGCGAGGCAGTGGGTCCGCATGTGGACCTGATGGCGGATGTCCACGGCCCGCCCTGGCTGACAGTGCCCGACGCCATCCGTCTGGGCAAGGCATTGGAAGAGTACGACCTGCTCTTCTACGAAGACCCGGTGGCCCCGGACAATATCGAGAATATCGCCAAAGTGGCCCGGGCCGTCAATCTGCCCATTGCCGCGGGCGAACGCCACGCCACCATCTACGGCGTGCGCGAGCTGATTGAACGGGAGATTGTGGATGTGATCCAGCCGGACACCGGCCGCGCGGGTGGTCTGTTGCAGATGAAGAAACAGGCCGCGATGGCAGAAGCCCACGGCATTGGCTTTGCCCCCCACGACGGCTCCCTGGGGCCTGTGGCCGAGATGGCCGCGGTTCATCTGCTCAGCACTTTGCCCAATTTCCTCATTCTGGAACATCTGGAAGATGACGCGCCCCAGCGCTATGAGGTGATGCAACCCCAGCCCACAATCGTCAACGGCGCGATTGTGGTGCCCAATACGCCCGGTCTTGGCATTGACATTGTGGAGGACGCCATTGTCCACTACCCATCCACGGGCAATATTTCCGACCCACAGATGGACGAATATGTCTACGTGCAGGCCAAGTCTGGCCGGGCCGCCTGGCTGAAGGACTGACGAAACGCGCCGCACATCAACGACTCACCAAAAGGAACACATAGCCTATGTCCGCTTCTCCCCGTCCCCACCTGCTCTCGGACGAAGCCAAAGAAAAGCTACGCCTGGTCTCCACGGCCACGCTGACTTCCCAGTTGCAGAAACACGGCTTCCGAAACACTTTTTTGGCTGGGCTGTATCCCTTGCGCCCGGATATGCGGATGGTGGGCTACGCCTTTACTCTCCGTTTTATTCCCGCGCGGGAAGACCTGGCCGACGAACTCTATGACAACACAAAAAATATCCAGCGGCTGGCTGTAGAGGCGGTCGGCCCGGAGGATGTGGTGGTGATCGACGCCCGGGGCGAGATCGGCGCGGCCTCCTTCGGCCACATTCTGGGCACACGCATCACAATGCGCGGCGCGGCCGGGCTGGTGACCGACGGTGCGCTGCGGGACACACCCGGCTTTCGCGAGCTGGCCCTGCCCTCGTATATCCGGGCAGCCCACGCCACCACCTCCTTTGTCGTCCACCATCCAGCCGAGATGCAGGTTGCCATCGGCTGCGCGGGGGTGGCTGTTGTGCCGGGCGATGTGATCGTGGGCGACGGCGAAGGGGTGGTCGTGCTCCCCAGCCAGATAGCCGAATCCGTGGCCCACGCCGCCCACGAACAGGAAATCCGTGAGGAATTCTTCTTACAGAAGATCGCCAATGGCGCGAGTATCATCGGTACATACCCCCCGAACGAAGCAACCTTGTCCGAATTTGAACGTTGGCGTAAAGAGAAAGATATTTGACTCTACTGCAAAAAGCCTTTTGAGCCACTGGTAGACACGGATAAACGCTGATAAACAGAAGGATTCTCTCCTGAAATTCTCTGCGACTCCGCGTCTCCGCGGGAGAAATTGGCCTTTTTGCAGTGGACTCATATTTAACCATCCAAGAGTCGGCTGCCAAAGGCCTACAGACCACCGCGGAGACGCGGGGATCGCGGAGTTACGCGGCGGTTTTCTCCTGAATCTCTCTGCGAAACTCCGCACACTCTGCGCTCCCGCGGTGAAATGGGCCTTTTTGCAGTGGAGTCATCCAAGGAAAGTATGACTTGCCGCAAAGCCCCTTGAATTTCAGGTCGAATCGAGGGCTTGCCGCAATTTTTGCCAGTTGACGCCTATTTGATTCTCTGTTATAGTTTGCCCGCATACTGATGTCAGGGTTTTGTCTGCGGACAGAACACCCCTAACCTGATAGATAGATTCTGTCCAACTTTTTTTGTGCCCCAGTAGTTCGAGTAACAAATGTGTTGCCCGCGACAGCGATCTTTTTGTTGTCGTGCCCTCAGACGCTCTCGCGTTTGGTTTTCCCTATCTTTGTTCCATTTGCATGTCTTAAGGAGGCAAACTGTGGACCGAAAGACCCTGTCACGACGTTCCTTTCTGCGATTGGCCGGTGGTGCCATCGGCGTAACGGCCCTGGCCGCGTGCGCACCCCCAGCCGCACCTGCCGCGGCCCCGGCGGCCCCCGCTGCTGGTGATGCTGCCGCTGCCGCTACAGCAGTTCCCGCCGCCGAGCCTAAGACCCTCTGGGTGCTGCACAAGCAGGACTTCCAGCCCGAGTACAACGACTTTATGCGGGCGCACATTGTACAGTTCGCCGAGTCCAAAGGGCTGACCCTAGATGTCAATTTCACCGCTGGCTTCCAGACTGGCGGCGACCTGACGATGATCGCTGCATCCGTTCAGGCCGGAGATCCGCCTGATGTCTGGATTGACAACGTTAACCCCTTCCAGCTACAACAGTTGGGCGTGCTACAACCACTGAGCGACCTACAGGCTGAAGTCAGCGCCAAGTATGGCGAACCCAATCCCCGGCCCAAGAGGGAAACCTTCCTGGATGGCGAGTATATGGGCGTCACTTTGCACTGCCGCAGCGATGGCGGCTGGGCGCGCAAGGATATTTTTGAAGCAGCCGGTATCGACATTGCGGGCCTGCGTACATTTGAAGAACTGCGTGACGCAGCCATGACCGTCTCCGATGCCGCCGCCGAAATGTGGGGTTGGGGGATGACTGTCAACCGGGGCGGTGATGGCGGCTATCTGGTCAACCGAGTTCTCAACGGCTGGGGTGCCACTTGGACAGACGAAACCGGTGCGAAGGTCACCATCGATTCTCCGGAGGCTGTGACGGCTGTAGAATGGCTGGTAGACACCTATACCAATCCAGCCTGGGAAGCCATGCTGCCCCCCGGTGTATTAAGCTGGACTGACGGCTCCAACAATGAGGCATATCTGGGTAGTAAGGTTGCCTACACCCAGAATGCCGGTACTGTCTATGCCAAGGCGGTGATAGATGGCAACCCGGTGGCTCCTGTAACCGCCTATGATCCTCCCAAGGGTGGACCGGTTGTCAAGGACTTCAACGGACTGGGCGGTATGTATATGCACTTGATCAAGGGTGCCAAGAGTGCTACCAGTGGCAAAGAATTGATTCTCAGCTTTACAGAAGAGGATGTGCTTAGGGGCCTGTACAAGGCGGCCACAGCCTACGCCGTGCCTGGCTACGATGCTATGTGGGACTGGGACGAGATCAGCAGCGAACCTATTTCTGTGGCCCTGCAGACCGCAGCCCTGGATCCCTCCGCCTGGACTGGCCTCTCTTGGCCTGGTCCAAGCACAGCACAAATGGGCGCGGTTGGAACGGCCAGCCTGCACACGGATATGATCGCCAATGTACTCAACGGCCAGATGACCGCAGCCGAGGCAGTCACGGATGCTGCCGAGAAGTCCATTGCCATCTTCAAAGAGTTCGGCGCTGCCGGCGAATAGGCACAATCAACACGAGCTAATAGGAACATGCCCGGCGTCCCACCTAATTTGGAGCGCCGGGCATGTTCCTGCTGGGCTGTCAGCGTACAAGCGCCAGCACCCTGCAGCGAGTGGAAAGTCAAAACAGGTAAGGAGAGGGGATCTATGAGCCAGACGACCCATACTGGGCCGAATATCGCCACATATCGGCTGCGCAGGGCGACAAGAGCACACCTACGCGATATCCTGGGTCGGGATTGGGAAACGGC
Source organism: Caldilineaceae bacterium (assembly GCA_019637685.1). Taxonomy (GTDB): domain Bacteria; phylum Chloroflexota; class Anaerolineae; order Caldilineales; family Caldilineaceae; genus JACQGT01. Next base: position 285,471 of record JAHBVF010000002.1, read on the forward strand.
CTATATCTTCGTCCTACCCACTATTCTGCTGCTGGGTGGACTGATCGCCTATCCCTTTCTAAAAGCACTTTACTTGAGCTTCACTAATACGATTTCCCTCGAGACGGGTCCCTTTGTAGGGCTGGCTAACTACACATCCATCTGGGCCGATCGCGTCTTCCGGCAGTCGGTGAGCAACACGGTGGTCTACACGCTTAGCTCCGTCTTCTTCAAATTCTGGTTGGGGCTGCTAGCCGCTATCCTGCTCAATCGGCTCAAACGCTTTCGCGAAATACTCACAGCCCTGGTACTCCTGCCCTGGATCGTGCCCTCGATTGTGATTGCCATTACTTGGCGCAATTTACTGGACCCCATCTACGGCGGCGTCAATCAGTTTTTGCTGCAATTCGGATTGATTGATAAGGGCTTCCCTTGGCTGGGGGACTACAGCACGGCTCTGCCTTCGGTGATTATGGTCAATATCTGGCAGGGGATTCCCTTTTTCACCATTATGATGTTGGCAGGTCTCAGTTCCATCGATGCCGAACTTTATGAGGCAGCGCGCATCGACGGCGCCAGTGCCTGGCGGCTCTTTCTGCATGTGACTCTACCCGGCCTGCGCTATGTGATTATCGTGGCCACTCTGCTCTCCACGATCTGGACCTTCAACGGGTTTACAGATGTCTTCCTGCTCACCAACGGTGGTCCGGCTGGTGCCACTCGCGTCTACTCCATCCTGGCCTTCGAATACGCTGTGCAGGCATTTCGCATCGGGCGCGGTGTGGCCGTGGCAATGACAATGGCTCCCTTCTTGGGGATCATCATCTTCTTCTTGGGCCAGTATATGTCACCTGGTGGGCAGATCGAAGAGAAGAGTATGGCAGAAAAGGAGGGGACGGGTGCCCTTCTGGGTACGCTGATTTCCTGGCCCTTTCGCAGAGTGGCACAGTTCTTTCTCGCGCTATTTTGGCTGGTGAACAATGCTGTTGAGACTCTTTTGGAAAGCCTGGTCCGCGGTATGCGCCGCACGACGAGCCAGAGCAAGCGGGCGTATCGCCCTGGCAGGGGAACAGGCATCTTTGCCGGAGTCGTTCTCACGCTTATTCTGCTCTTTGAACTGATTCCTTTTTATTGGGTGTTGATCACTGCCTTCAAAACTACAGTTCAATATACGACATTCACGTCGGTCTTCTGGCCCGAACCCTGGTCCCTGGAGCAATTCAAAATCCTCTTTGGTCCGACCCGGGCCTTCATTCTCTGGTACCAAAACACGATTGTTGTGGCATTGGTCAGCACTGTGGTCTCTGTAGTGGTAGCATCCTTGGGTGCCTATGGGTTGACCCGGCTGCGTTGGCGGGGCGCAAATTTCTTCAGCAGCATTGTCCTCATTGCTTACCTGATGCCACCGGTACTCATGTTTATCCCCATTTATCAGATATTCAGTGCTCTACATCTGACCAATAATTTGGTCGGACTAATGATCGCCTATCCCACATTCTCCCTGCCCTTTGCCACCTGGCTGATGATGGGCTACTATGCCTCCATTCCCCAGGAATTGGAGGAAGCTGCCTTAATCGACGGCTGCAACCACTTTGAAGCTTGGTATCGCATTGTGTTGCCCTTGGCCGCACCGGCGTTGATGGCTGCCTCTCTCTTTTCTATCACCGGGGCCTGGAAAGAATTCATCTTCGCCTACGTTTTTCTCTCCAAAGAGCGACTCTTGACCCTATCCGTTGGGTTGGCTAAGATGATCGTCGGAGACATATTGCCTTGGGGACAACTGATGGCCGCAGCCCTGCTAATGGCCATTCCCGTTGTCATCCTCTATTCTGTCGGCCAGCGTTTTATGGTGGCTGGTTTGACCGCCGGTGCGGTGAAGGGGTAAGATTCGGATACGAGTCGGGCTGGCATCAACATAGGAATCTAACGCATGAAACTACAAAAAAGGGGGAGCCGATGGGTTCTCCCCTTTTTGATCAATCGGGTCAACCCCAATTTTTTGAAAATCCCTCACGAAAAGGCGCGATATCCGATGACACCCAGCACTTCCATTTCAAACCCTTTGCCCGTCGGTCCGCTGGTCATACCGATTGACAACCCCATCCCGCCCCGTTGCCAGATATATACGGGGCAGTTTGTCACACTGACACCGGTCGATCCAGCGGCGGACATTGCCGAACTCTACGCGGCCAGCCACGGCGACCCGGTGCGCGAGCAGTTGTGGACGTATATGCCCTACGGTCCTTTTGTGGATCAAGCGGCCATGCAGAACTGGCTGGAGCAGTGCCAAGCGTCCATTGACCCACTCTTTCTTACAGTGACAGATCGGGACGCGGGGCAGCGGGTGGGGGTTGTGAGCTTCCTCAATATCGTGGCGAGCCAACGCCGGGTGGAACTGGGCCACATCTGGTATGCACCGGAGGCCCAGCGCACGAAAATCAACACGGAATCTATCTATCTGATGCTCTGTGAGTCCTTCGACTACCTGCACTACCGACGGGTGGAGTGGAAGTGCGATAGCCTCAATGCCCGCTCGCGCGCGGCCGCGCTGCGCCTGGGCTTTCAATACGAGGGCATCTTTCGCCAGCATCTGATTGTGCGCGGCCGCAATCGGGACACAGCCTGGTTTGCCATGACCGACGGAGACTGGCCGCGCATCAAAGCCAATCTGGAGCGCTGGCTCTATACGGATGAAGCAGGTTTGTCCCTGGCGGAGATGAACCGGCAATTGTAAGGGGCGATGATTAATCGGTCATCCCTCACCCTTCCACAATCCCAATCTCCTCGTCCGCCAGCCTATACAACGCGTAGACCAGCCGGTCGATCTGATGGTACGTGGCGTCGTCGCGCTGCTGATTCCGGGAATCGACCCCACATTCTCGCGAAATTTCCATCACCTGCCGGCCGATTCCCGGAATCGGTCACCCTTCGCCCTTCCACAATCCCAATCTCCTCGTCCGCCAGCCTATACAACGCGTAGACCAGCCGGTCGATCTGATGGTCCGTGGCGTCGTCGCGCTGCTGATTCCGGGAATCGACCCCACATTCTCGCGAAATTCCCATCACCCGCCGGTCGATTCCCGGAATCGGTCACCCTTCGCCCTTCCACAATCCCAATCTCCTCCTCCGTCAACCCATACAACGCGTAGACCAGGCGGTCGATCTGGCGGTCCGTGGCGTCGTCGTGCTGCTGATTTCCGGAGTCGGACTACCTACAATGCGGCCAGGTAATTTTGTAACGCTTCCGGCAAGGCGTGGGAGTTGGTCAAATAGCCTTTCACAAAACTGATGTAATGTTCTGGCGTTGGAAAGTGTTTTTGAACAAACTCCAGGTCCACCAATGTCCCTTGCCGTTGACCGATCCACTCCAAATAGTTCGAATACGGCCAAAGGTCCGGCGTGAGAGCAATCCCAGCGATCACAGGATTGGCGTGGATGTAGCGACACAGATGGCGTAGATACTCATCTGTCGAGACCAGAATGGCCTGGAATCGTCCGGCAAAGAGTGCGCCCTGCTCCTCGTATTTGATGTTGAGGTGCTTGGCGTATCCCAGACAGATTCGTTGCACAGCGAGACCCACCGACATTTCATCATTCTGTCGCAGCAGAAAGTGGAAATGATTGGGCATCAAACAGTAGGCAATGATACTGGCGTTTGTCTTGGCTGTGTTTTCCTTGAAACGCTGTAGAAAGTTCATATAGTCTTCGTGTCGATAGAAGATCGACCGTTTCCCCACTCCGCGGTTGTAGATGTGATAGTACTTACCGGGTTCAAACTTCAGTTTTCTTGCAGGCATAACGACACCTTTCTGATTCCGGGAATCGATCACCACCAGATGAGGCATTCGAGAGATGGCCAGGTCGATTCCCGGAATCGGCCTTACCCTCATTCGTCCGGTCAAACTGATTGGGAATCGACCACCGCCATCTGGAGCATTCGAGAGATCGCCAGGTCGATTCCCGGAATCGGCCCTACCCCCATTCGTCCGGTCAAACTGATTCCGGGAATCGACCACCGCCATCTGGAGCATTCGAGAGATGGCCAGGTCGATTCCCGGAATCAAGCCTATTCCCACGCACACAACCCCGCCACATACGCGGCTGACCCATCCCGCAGCCAGCCGTCGAGCTGATTCACCTCCTTCAGCTACGGGGTGTACAGGCGGGAAGTCGTTTGACGACCACCCGCATTGGTCGTACAATAAATTCATCTGGCTTCACGTAAGGATCAGCGCAAATGACAGTCGAATTCACCCACACTCCTGCAATCAGGACAATCTCCAACCGTATCCGTAGTCGCCACGCAGTCCTTGCGGACGAGTTTGGTGTCTTGTCCCTCGGTCTTTTTGGTTCGTACTTGCGCGGCGAGGCAAACGCGGAAAGCGATCTCGATCTCCTGGTTGAATATCAAGAGACGCCGACTTTACTTAAGTTCATCCGCTTACAGCGTTATCTTAGTGAACTATTAGAAACACCTGTGGATTTGGTGATGAAGAGTGCGCTGAAACCGAAGATTGGTGAGCGAATCCTAGCGGAAGTGATCCCCGTATGGCGAAACGACTCCAAGAAGACTACCTCCACGATATAGTCGAACACGCAAATTACGCCGAGAGCTTTGTTCGGGGTATTGACTTGGCCGGGTTTCGTTCGAATGTGGAAAAACTGTTCGCCGTTACACGCGCTTTGGAAATCATCGGCGAAGCAGCCAATCACCTGTCACCCCAATTCCGCAAACAGCATCCTGACGTGCCCTGGGATGACATCATCGGAATGCGCAATATTGTCGTTCACGGCTATTTCGGCGTTGACATTGATGTCATCTGGCGAACAGCCCAGGAAGATATCCCCGTTCTCAAGCAACAGATTCAGCAGATACTGGATTCATTCGTCGAGGATGAGTGATCTTTCACCCCCAATCACACAACCCCGCCACATACGCGGCTGACCCATCCCGCAGCCAGCCGTCGAGCTGATCCACCTCCTTCAACTGTTGGCCCCGCGCTCTCGGCACGGCCACAAAGCGGCAATCCAACTCCGGCAGGGCGGTCATATCCCCCCACAGCTTCTCGAATTGGGTGATGGGGAAGATGTCCTCCTGGCCTTTGCCCCAGCGCTTCTTCACATCCTTCAGCGTCACATACGTGGGCATCCGCGCCGCCATCGCCCGCACCGCAGCCGAGACCCGCGCCTCGTCCCGCAGATCGCCCCGGCCCAGGCCAAAGAGAGCCAGCAGCCGGTCGATGTCGATCCAGAAGCTGCTGGAATTGTAGAAGCGCAGGCCGAATTCGGCGCGCTCGTGGGGCAGAGCCAGTCCCTCCACCAGACGCAGGCGACCGTCGATACGGGCCAGCCCGCCGCCCCGATCGTCCAGCAGCCGATGGATGACCTCGCCGGTCATCGCGCCGCCGCTGCGCAGATGCAGCCCCAGCAGGGCCGGGTCCACATCCGCGCCCACAGTGTCGATGTTGTGCATAAAAAGCGTGCGTAGCTGGGGTCGCTCGTCCAGCAGATCGGCCAGGACGCGGTTGCGCAGGAGGTTGGGCAGTTCGTACCAGTGGCCCACCGGGTGGATGCACTGGCTGGGCAGGTTATCCGTATAGTCGCTGCCCTCGCCCGCGGCCTGCGCCCAGCCGATGAGCGCGGCGTGGAGCGACTCCTGCACCTTTTGCGCCTGTTCGTCCAGCAGTTGTTGGGGCGTCTCCTCCCAGGCAAAGCGTAAATCCCGGGCCATCGGAATCAGACGCAGGCCGATGGCCCGGCCCGGCGAAAACAGCAGCGGCCCGTCGTAGCCGTAGCGGTTTTCCGTGGCCAAAAAGTCCCGGATGGGGGCGTGGGTCAGGTGGCTGGTGGTGAAGATGTGGGGCAGCGCTCTTCCAGCCAAACGGCTGATGCGTCGACTCTTGGCCAGATGGACTTCCACGAAATTGCGGTGGCTGCCGTCCAGCCGGGCGAAGGGATTGAGCGCTTTGACGACGCCCGCGCCTTTGGTCCAGCGGCTGCCGATGCCCCCGGCCAGAGAGACGACCGCCACTTCGCCCGCTGCTAATGCGTCCAGCCCGACGCGGCGCAATTCCTCTGGCAGATTGGCGGTGGCGTCGATCACATCCCCCGGCTGCACGTCTTCGATGCGGGTGCGGCTGGGCAGCCGGTTCTGGGCCAGACCGATGCGCCCGGAGCGCAGTTCGGCCCGGATCTGCTCGTGCTGTGCCCGGTCAAAGCCGTTGGCCGCCAACAGTTCCTCCAGAGAACCGCTGCCCGGTGCGGCAGTCTCGGCCTGGGGCAGCAGTCGGTCGAAGAGAGCCTGGACAGTGCCGGAGAGGGACGGGTCTGTGCGGCAGGCCGCGCCAAAACGGTCCAGCTCGGCCCGGCGAGAAGGGGAGAGGCTGCGCTGCTCCTGGCGCAGCAGTTCCGGGACGGTCAATGTGTAGTAGCTGGCGGGCATCAGCGCAATTTCGCCCGCGAGCAGTTCTGCCCACGTGCCCCGCTCGTTGATGGCAAAATCGTAGACCACTGGCTGCATGGCAAAGGGCACGGCCCCTTCCAGGCTGGCTTTGGTTTCGTCCATAATCGCCTGCAAACGCACCTGTCCCGCTGCTTTGTGATCCGGGTGGAAGATAAACCCCATCCCCCCGCCGGACATCCCGCCCAGCATCCAGAAACCCCAGAAATTCTCGCCGAACTCGTCCCGCACCCGGCGGATGAGTGTGTCCACATAGCGGTTGCCTGCCCAGGGGATAATCGTCTGCAATGGGCCGGTGAAGTTGGCTTCGGTGGCCGCGCCGATGGCCCGCACATCCCCGGCGGTGAGCAGACCGGTGATCTGGTCCAGCGTCGCCATCGCTGCTTTGCGCCCGACCCATTCGGCCTCGGAACGCAGCAGATATTTTTCCGTCACCATCTCCAGAATCGGGCCGACATCCTGGGCCATGCCGCCGTGGACCAGCACCAGCGACTCCTGCAGCTTGCGCCGGGTGGCGTCGCTCACTTCGTCCCGGCCAAAAACGTGATGGCTGGGGAGCAGCCGCCCCCGGCTGACGCCGAACTCCGGGTCGCCCTCCGCGGCCAGTTCGCCCTGGATCAGCTTCATCCCCGGCCAGACCCCGCCGGAATCCTGCCAGCCGCCGCCGGAGCCGCCCAGCCACTCGCCCAGAATGGCCCGGGCCGCCACCAGCCGCCGTTCGGCCTCGTCTAGCCCGCCGGTCAGAGAACGGGTCTGCCCTGTGGCGCGCATACAGACAGAAATCAGCGACGCCAGCAGATTGGTCGAGACCGCCAGCCGGGAGCCTTTGGGAATGTCGTTGACTTTGCTCACCAGTTCCAGGCCCAACCCCTGTCCTGAGCCTGTCGCAGGGCCGCCGACAAGACGAGCCAGCAGTTCGCTCAGCGGCTGTTGCGCGCCTTCCATCCCCGGCGGCACAATCCCCGCGGCGATGAGCGCGGCTTTGAGCAGGCCCAGATAGTCCCGGGCGAAGTCGAAGATTTCTGCCAGGGATGTGATCTCCACGGACGCGCCCAAATCCACACTGGTCAGCCGCAGCACGGGGCGGTCGATGACACGGAGCCAGGCTTCCACCGGAGGCTGGGGAACCCCCCTCCGCCCCCCATTCTGGGGGGAACTTGTGTCGGTGCTTCCGCGTACGCTCAGATCGATGGAAATGTTGAGCACGCGGGCGCCTTCGGGGAAATCCATGCCCAGAAAGAAGATGTCGCTCCAGCCGCTGTGGGTCAGGTCCATACGCACGGGCGTGCGCTCGCGCAGAATCGGGTAGAGTCCATTGGCCGACGGACGCAGAAGTTCAGGCCGCACCCGCAGGGGGTGATCCGCGGGGTGGCCGGCCCGGAACATCCAGCGGTTGCCGCGCACACTGCGTACACTGCGTCGCACCTGATCCGCCAGGGTCTGGAAGGCCAACTGGTGATAGGCCGCGGCCAGCGCGCTGGAGATGGCCGCGTTGGGGCCGTCGCTGGTCTGCTGGGCCAGAAAGCAATCGATGGCCTCGTCAAAGCGGCGGCGGAGCAGATGCTCGTAGCCGTCAAAGGGGATGTGGCCCTGGCCGGGCAGGTCGGCTGCGGCGGGCAGGTGGAAGCGATGCAGCGCGTAAAGAAAGAAGAGCGCCCGCACCCGTTCGTAGAGATTGGCGTTCTCCCGGCGCATCTGATCCAGCGCGGCGCACTCGTCCAGCAGCTCGGCCAGGGACGCGCCGCGGGCAAAGCCTTCCAGCGAGCGGTCGCGGATGGCGGGATCGGGGGAGGTGATGATGGGGATGAGGTAGCTCATTGCGCGCACCCCCGTATTGCGTATGGCGTATTGCGTAGGTGGGGAACGAGCTGGGGTATCTCCCGCAGAGACGCGGAGACGCAGAGAGAAGTGACCGCAGATTTAGGCCGTTCAAAGAAAATAAATCCCCGATCCGGCGACAATTTCCCTGAACGGCTTGGGCTTTTCCAAATCAATTTGGGGAATTTACTTGTTGGAAAAGCCTTAGCTGCGACTCCATACGCAAGTAGACTCCGAAATACCGAAACGCCTCGCAATTCGCAATACGCAATTCGCAATTCGTTCAGTCGAATCATCCTTTTCATCCGCCCACCTCCCGCAATGCCAACAGTTCCAGCAATCGGGCCAACACTTCGTCCCGATCTTTCCCGCTGAGAGCCAGGGCCATCTGCGCGGTGAGCAGGCCGTATTTCACACCTACGTCGAAGCGCTGGGCGTTCTGTTGCAGGGCCAGATATTGCTCCTGCCGGGCCAGCTCATCCAGCGCGGCGGAGAGGGGCAAGCCCGCGCTGTTGTCCGCGGCCAGCAAACGGCCCAGAATTTCCATCACCGCCGGGGTGAGGACGTGCATCCCAAAGAAGCAGAGGTAGTGGCCGGCGCGCAGACCGGGCGCGATGAGGTGCTGCTCGGCCTGGGTGGGGGTGGGCTTTTCGATGACCGTTTCGATGCGGTAGAGATCGTCCCGGCCCGCCAGCCGCCGCCCGCCCACCGCGCCGTAGTAGGGCAGCAGATGCTCACGGGTTGCCTGCACCGCGGAGACCGCACAGCCCTGGCGGGTGGCAACTTCCACCAGCCGCTGCGCACAGCCCTGGCCGTCCCGGCTCACGTAGAGATGATCCCCCACCAGATGCAGAAAGGGTTCGCTGCCCACAAAGTCACGGGCCGAGTAGACCGCGTGGCCGTAGCCCAGGGGTTCTGTCTGGGGAAGGAAATGCAGGCGGCCCGTGTGTTCGCCCACCACATCGGCGTAGGCGCTCTCGTCGCCGGGGCGGATGACGACGCCGATGTCGTCTATCCCCGCGGCGATGACCTCTTCGACGAGAATGCGCAGGACCGACTTTTCCACGCCGTCCCGGTCGATGAGGGTTTGCAGGGGCAGGGTGCGTTGTCGCCGCCCGGCCGCGGTGATGAGTGCTTTGGTAATCTGCATAAGAGGTGCTCGTCTGATAGAAGGTGGACAGGACTGTATGTATGTGTGATTATACGGCAATGGGGGAAGGAATTCCATTTGGTGGTGTAGCGGTTTCCAACCACAAAGCCACAAAAACACGGAGAAACGCAGTCTGTTTTGGAACTTTCTTTGTGTCTTTGTGGCTTTGTGGTAGAAATGAATGGCCCGTCCCATCTCCTTCCAAACACCACAAAAGGAAAACTCCTGTGACCAGCCTGATTGTCGTCCACCCCAAATTCGACGGCGTCTGGCCCTTGGCCGCGGACGCTATGCACAGCCGCTGGCAGACCCAAGGACCAGTCATATTTTTGCGTTTGGCTCCCGACGAAACCCGCCCGTTGGGGGATGTGGTGGACGCGCCCGCTCAGGTTAAACGAATGGTTGTGCTGGGCGTGCCCGTGACCGAAAACTGTGTGGAGAAATTCACGTCTCTGGAAGAAGTGGCCTGCCAGGAAGCCTATGGGGAGAGCGGGGAACTGTTCGCGGCCAGAGGGGTAACGGTCTACCGCCAGAACAGCGAGGGCTTCTGGGGCCAGAGCGTCTCGGAGTACGCGCTGGCCCTGACGCTGTGCGGGCTGCGGCGGATTCCCCAACTGCACCACCGGATTCTCACGGACCTTTCGCCCTGGGACTACGCGCCCGCGGACGGCGTCGGCTTGCCCGGTCAGCGGGGGCAACAGTACGGGGACGATTCCCGCTTTACAAATGGCACAGTGGCGGGCAAGCGCATACGGATTGTGGGCGCGGGCAACATCGGCAGCCGCTACGCCAGCTTCGTCGCAATGCTGGGCGGGGATGTGGCCGTGTGGGACCCCTTTGCGGCCGAGCCTGCCTTTCACCGGGCCGGTTCCCGGCGAGAGTTCCACCTGGACCGGCTGGTGCAGGACGCGGAGATTTTCGTGCCGATGGTTCCCCTGACCGATTCTACGCGTGGGCTGGTGACGGCAAAGCACATCCGGGCATTGCCCACGGGCTGTCTGGTGGTGCTGGCCACGCGGGCGAATATCTGTGATATGCCCACCCTGCGCAAACGGGTGCTGGCCGACGAGTTGGCCCTGGCCGCGGATGTCTTCGATGTGGAACCCCTGCCCCTGGACGATCCCCTGCTTGGGCGCGAAAACGTCGTCCACTCGCCCCACAACGCAGGGCGCACCCGCCACGCCAACGAGCAGTGGGCCGCGGCGCTGGCGGATCAGTTCAAACCTTCTCCCAATTCTGCTTTGTAGAGTATAATAGTCCCATTACTGCCCAATATTTTCCCCCAAAGGACACCCCCGATGGCTGAGAATGGACTTTCCCCAATCGTGGACGGCATTATCCAGGAAATGGAACGCATCAACGCGGTGCGGGACGAAACACTGACCCGCAGCCGGGCGCTGATCCGCGTCTGTGCCCACGGCATCCGGGCTATGCACCGCCACGAGATGGACGAGGCCGCCAGCCTTCTGGCCCAGGCCAAGGCGGATGCCAGGGCAATGGTTGCGCCCCTGGCCGATCTCCCCGACCTCTACTATACGGGCTATACCCAGGACGCGCTGAAGGAAGTGGTGGAAGCCCATCTGGTTTACGCCTTCATCACCGGCGGCGACTTCCCCACCCCGGCTGATCTGCAAGTGACCGGCGCGACGTACCTGAAGGGGATGTCCGAGGCGGCCACGGAGATGCGCCGTTTTGCCCTGGACCTGATGCGCCGGGATCAGGTGGAGGCCGCTGAACCCTTTCTGGCTATGATGGATGAAGTCTACTCCCTGCAGGTGACAGTGGACTTCCCCGACGCGGTGACAATGGGTCTGCGCCGCCAGACGGATGTACTGCGGGGTGTGCTGGAACGTACCCGGGGCGATCTGACAATGGCCATGCGCCAGGAGAAGATGCGCACAGCCCTGCGCCGCTTCGAGCAGGCCATCCGCGCCGGGGAAGGTGTAGACGAAGAATTGGTGTTGGAGGCGTGGGACGAAACGGAGGAGTGAAGGGGCGACAGGATGAAATATCCGTGTACATCCTCTGAATCCGTGAAAATCCATATCTTTCTTTTTTGG
>JAHBVF010000020.1 GCA_019637685.1 Caldilineaceae bacterium
GCTTGTCTCTCTCGTGGCTAGAGCGGCCTAATTGGCTAAAGTCGAGTAGTGATGGCTAATAGTGAAAGAAGCTGGACGCTGATTCACGCAGAGGAACGCAGATTTTTTCTCTGGATCAGCGTCTATCTGCGTGAACCAGCGTCCCATTTTTTTGTTTCATCATCAGCCTGATCAGCACAGAATTAGGGAATTTACCGCACACGTCATACACAGATAGACGGCGTACAGCTACTGTTTTTATTCACATTGCGGACTTGCGTATGTACCCAGACAACTGGGCAATGTCAAACAAAAGAGCCGCCCGGCCAATCTCAGTGGGATTGGCCGGGCGGCTCTTTTGTATACGCAATGTCGTTCTGGAATCAGCGCAGATAGTCCATCAGACTGCGGGGCATAGCCCTGGCCGAAGTGGCGAGAGTCATCTCATAGGCCTGCTCCTCTGCACTCATCTCAGCGATAGTCGCGGCCATGTCTGCATCCACCAGGCCACTGTACAACTGCTTCAGGCCGACTTCCCGATCCTGTAGGCGAGCAGTCGTTCTGTCGATTCGTTGCATACGCGTTCCAACCGCGCTCTGAGATGCATACATGTCGGCATTGACCTCTTCACTCTGGCTGAGAAAAGCGCGCACCCCGTCCCGGTCATCGCTGGCCATCGCTTCCTGCAGTTCTTTCAAACGGGTTAAGCCATTGAGGATGCCCCCATTTTTCCCAGCTACGCCGGTGATATTCACAGGCATTGTCTGGCCGATCTCCACCTGATGGCGAATCTCCTGATTATCGCCTTGATAGACGATGGCATTCCCCTGTTGCGAAAAAGGCTGTGTCCGCACCTGATGACCCGCAAAAAGATAGTATCCGCCCTGGTTGGTGTTGGCGATCGCCATGGCATTCTGCAGGACAGACTCCACTTCGCTGGTCATCGCGGCCACTTCATTTTCCGAATTGGAATCGCTGGCGGCCCGCAAGGCCAGATTACGGGCTGTAATCATCAGATCATTGAAGCCTTCCAGCGCCACATCAGTGCCATTGAGCCAATCCCGGGTGGTTGCCAGATTGCTCACCTGGTTCTGCACCCCGCTTAGTTCGCTGGCCAACGTCATGGCCCGCTCCACATCAGCGGGGCTGTCGGACGAGCGCTGCAGACGGCGACCCGTGGCGACCTGCGTCTGGGCATCACCCAGCCGCTGCCTTCTCTCCTGCAGGTTATAGATTGAGTGATTGATAACCATTCGATCAGTAATGCGCATAAATGCCTCTCTTCCCTATCGCCCCACCAGGCCCATTCGGTTGATGACCTGATCGAGCATTTCGTCTACCACATTGATAATGCGCGCCCCTGCCTGAAAGGCTTTCTCATAACTGAGCAGGTTGGCAACTTCCTCATCCATAGAAACACCACTTACAGCCTGTCGTCGATCGGTTAAATGGTTGAAAACCATATCGCTGGATTCAAAGTTGTTATTGGCATGTTGAATTCGCAGCCCCAAATCAGTGACAGCACCGCGAAAAAAGCCGCTAATGGATACAGTGGGTGGATTGCCGCCCATAGACGGCTTGGTGGCAAGCTCAGCGATCTCCATGGCCACCGAAATGTTGCCAATGCTGTTGGGCTGGCTGCTGGTCGCCACTTTAGCAGGAGATGCCAGCAGCACAGGATTCACCGCAAATGTGGCCGCGTCTTCCCCCACAAAGAAATCAAGCCCCGTGGAACCATCCGTCCCAAAGCCGGCCTGATGCAACCCATTCACCTGATCCCGCAACCCCATAGCCAGATCGTCCAAATGCCCCAACACCCGGGGGATGGCGGTGGAACGCATATCCAGAATCCCCTTGAGTTGGCCGGATTTAACATCCACCGAACGCCCATTGGCAGACCAAATCGGTGTATCATTTTCGTCCATCTCAATGCCCCGCGCGCCGCCTTCGTCCACCAGCGCGTTGTTGCCGATGGTAATACGGGACATACCGCTATCGTCGAGGGACAGGCGAAAATCTACAATATCCGAAAGCTCGAAAAACAGTTGATCCCGGCGCTGTTCCAGGGGAATGGCGCCGCCCGGTCCGCCATTGGTGGCATTGGCCTGAATAATTTGCTTATTCAGATCGGCTACTTCGGCGGCAATCCCGTTGATACGCTGGGTTTTGGCCGTCACCTGACTGCGCAGATTGTCCTGAAGTTGCTGGATGAATGTCTGGGCTTCATTGATAGAAGAGGCCAATTGGTTTCCGCTTTGGAGCAGGGCAACCCGTGTCGCATCTTCCACAGGCAACACTGTCAAATCCTGCCAGGCTCCCCAAAAATCGTCCAATGCACTGTTGATGCCTGTGCCGCTCGGCTCGGTGAGGACTGATTCGATGTCCCGCAGCAGCTCTTCGGTGGTAGATGACTCCTGGCTGATGCCCCGCTGGCGGCGCAATTGTTCGTCCACAAAGGGCGTGGCAAAGCGCATAATCCCCTGGGCATGGACGCCATTGCCCATTATCGGCGGGTTCTTCACGCCGCTGGGGCCGCTCAGTTCACGAAAGTTGACACGCTGGCGTTGGTAGCCCGGCGTGTTTACGTTGGCGATATTCTGGCTGGTCACATCGATAGCCCGCTGATGGGTCATCAATGTGCTTATCCCAATTTGCAAACCGCTAATTAGCGTCATCGTTCAGATTCTCTGGTCTAGTTGGCTGGCCCGGATATCCCGGGTGGCTGGTCGGCCTGGATTGTAATGTTCGGCCGGATCGACGAACTGGCGGGTAAGCGCGGCAGCCAGTTGGATGTTTGTCTGCACCATTTGGGCATTGACTTTCTGCACAGAGCTGGCCCGATCCGCGCTGCGCTGTATGTCCCTGGAATGGGCGGCCAAACGCTCGGAATCGTCCTCGGGCAGGCGCTCCATCAGGCTGGCCAGATCAGTGGGAGAAGAGGTGGACGAAAGCACCTGGGCCAGGGAATCCACAGCCGCGCTCCGTTCCTCTTCCAGAAAAAAGAGCCTGCGCGCCAGATGGGCTTGGGTGAGTGAAGAACGCACAAAGTCGGAGCCGTTGCCCTTGCGTAGCGCGTCCTGCTGCTCTTGGGCGCAGTCGGCCAATTGCCGGCAGGTCTCTTCCTGGTCCGACAATATGCGACATAGCTGATCGATGTGGGCGAAACGATTCGCCGGACGGCCAGTAGAAGGTGCAGAAAACGAGGATACTCCGGGCATAGCAGACCCCATGAACGTCAACTATTTTGCAACTGTTGTGCAGTAGCCAGCGATTGGCACAGAAAGCATCTGTGCCAATCGCTGACGTTGTTCTTATTTCTATCCACACCCAGGCAAAAGATGCCGGGGTGGGATTACTGCAGTTCGGAAAGGAGGGACGTAGCCAGCTTTTGCAGCGACACTTCGTAGGTATCGTTCTGCACCTGCTGGCGCAGCAACGCCACCTTCTCCGACGAGGCTTCATCACCCCGTCCTATCTCCTGAAATACCTTATGCAGCAATTGGGCATTGGCCGAAAGCTCGACTGAATCGCCCTCGTTTCGCTGCCCTGACTCCAGCCTGCCACCGACAGCACCCGCCGAACCGGTACGGTCAACCTGTTGCTTGTACAGATTTTGCAGACTCTGGTTTTGCAATCCTGAAATTTTCATATCATCCTCCTGAACACCCAGAGCAATATCCTCGTATGGGATATATCGGCAAAATTACTGTCTTTGAACAGTTCAATTTATCATCTAATTTGAAACCCGTTCAAAACCCACCACTCAGAAATACTATGTCCGGGGCAGTTCATTCGCCATGCCGTGAATCTGGTCGGCCAGATTGAGCGCCCGCAGGCTCAGCGAATAGGTGCGTTGGGTGCGGAGCATTGTCACCATCTCTCGGCCCAAATCCACATTGCTGTTTTCCAGAAAACCGCTGAGCAGTATTCCCCTGCCCTCTTCACCTGGTGCGCCCAACTGGGCCTGACCGCTGACATCATTGGCAATAAAACCGTTCTGCCCCCCGTTTATCAGCCCGTCTGGATTATCAAACTGGGCGATTTCGATTGTGCCCAGCAGTAACGGTTCGTCGCCCGCCTGGGCAGGGCGGCCCAAAACCCGGCCACTGGCATCCACATATGTCTCGGAGACATCGGCTGGAATTGTAATCGCAGGCGTCAAATAGTGCCCTTCGCTATTGACAAGACGACCATCTGCATCCTGGCGAAAATCGCCTGCGCGGGTGTAGCGCACCTGCCCATCTCCATTGACCACCTGAAAAAAGCCATCTCCGCTGATTGCCATGTGAAAGGGTTGTTCCGTGCGCTGCATTGTGCCCTGGGAAAAGATGTGGGTGGTTTCGGTGAGCAGCGTCCCCATTCCCTCCTGAATCACGTCCCCCGCCTGGGCAGTGACAAAGAGGCCCGCGTCATCTTCATTGAGCGTCACCTCTCGGATCACCGCCTGAAAACGGGACTGGCTGGCCTTAAAGCCAACGGTATTGTTGTTGGCAATATTATTGCTGAGCACTTCCATTGCGCGCTGTTGGCTATGCACGCCGCTCCCGGCTACGTTCCACAGTTGATTCAGACTGGCTGGCATACTCTACCTCCGAATTGTGCTTTCCGAACAGACGTCTACACCTCGCCCACAGACAATGCCTGATTCAGTGTCATATCCTGGGTCTGCAGCGACTTTTGACTGGCCTCATACAGACGCATGACCCGCATCATCTCCAGCATCTGTATATTCTCGTCCACATTGCTGCCTTCCAGATAGCCCTGTTGCACCCGAACATTGGTGGCTGCCTGGGGCGCTGCCTCGGCTCGGAAGAGATTGCCATTCTCCCGAATCAGCCCAGCGTTGTCGCCAAAAGCAGCCAAACCGAGACGACCCGCGGCCACGCCCCCGGCCACAAAAACCCCATCCGGGTTGACACCGACAGGACCAGCAGCCAAAACCAGGGGCTGGCCGTTCTCGCCCAACACAAAGTGACCGTCTCGGTTGACAAGACGCCCCAGGCCGTCCCGGTGAAACGAGCCGTCCCGGGTATACCGTTCGCCCTCGTCGGTCTGCACGCGGAAGAAACCTTCGCCTTCCAGGGCTATGTCCAGAGGACGATCTGTTATTTGCAGCGTGCCCTGAGAAAAATCGATGATCTCTTCTGGGACCAGCAGGCCCTGCTCCAGGCCCCCGTCCAAGCCGCGAATCAGTGTGGCCGTATCGCCGTCATACTCACCCATACGCTGGGTCTCGTATGCCTGGCGGCTGGTAAGAATCTGTTTGAAGCCCGCTGTCTGCAAATTTGATATATTATGGGCCAGACGGGTCTGGTGCATTGTGGCGGCACGCA
Organism: Caldilineaceae bacterium; assembly: GCA_019637685.1. Taxonomy (GTDB): domain Bacteria; phylum Chloroflexota; class Anaerolineae; order Caldilineales; family Caldilineaceae; genus JACQGT01. The sequence goes on from JAHBVF010000020.1 coordinate 5,313, forward strand.
GCGCGGATGTGGCCGTATAGATGCCTCTGATCATTGGGCCTTCTCGGTTTTCTGCTGCGTGGCAGCCTCACTCGGAATCACCTGTGAGCGGACGGCTCTCTTCTGCGCATTCGTCAGGTGAAGCGTCCCGATCAACCCGACGGCTGCGAGCAGGGCAATGAGCAGCACTGTTGTGGGCGACGGCCCGGACGATTGCGCACCGGTGATCGGGAGCAAGGCCGGCGCATCATTGCCCGAAAGAGGCAAGGCTTCGGCATTGGGCAAACGGCCAGCCAGGGCAATGTCGGGGCTGGGCTGGGAACCGATAGCCTGGGGGTTCTCCAAAGAGATAAGCACCCATAAAAAATTTTCCGAGTAGGGCAGACCGGGCATGGGCTGATCCAACGAAGCCGTGCCGTCGTTCTGATAAATCAGCGCGCCCACGGGCAGAAATCCACCGCCATCTTTTTCCAGCCAGGCGTAATAGCTGCTGCCGCTGGGGGGAGCAGGCAAATTTTGGGCCATCACCCGCACCTGTTCATCGTTGGAGGCGACAACGGCCACGCCACGTCCGCCCTCGGCAGCAGCCCAGGTGGTCTTGACAGGCACGTGATCCAGAAAAATCTGAACAGGGATACCATTGGCACTGGCTCCATCGACCCAGGCCAACAGAAAAAGCAGGGCCAGCAGCATCACCAGCGTCCACTGTCCCAGGCCGCTGACAAGCGGAGCACCGCCCAGCAAAGGGTACTCCGCAGGGTTTTGATCTGATATCCGAGGCAATGTGCTGTATTTCATCGGGTTGTGATTCTCCATCGGGAAATAGCCACTCCATTTCTGGACACATCTTAGCCCACCAAGCCGGGAAATTCCGTAAATTTATGAGGGGGGCTTGTCAAAACCGCGTAAACTCCGCCACGCTGCTGGCTACAAGAAAAAAAGAAAAAAATAACGCCCACACAGAGGCCGAAGTCAGACCGGGCCTGCACCTGTGGGCGTGTTCAATGCTGGCTCAATTCTGCCGGTGAGGTTCGGACGACTTAGCCGGCTACACTGTTGACGGCATCCTGAAAGCGAAGCAGGAGGCGCAACTCTTCGATACCAATACCAGTCTGACGGGCGATCTCCACCGGCGCGGTCTTGTCCATGGCCATGCGCAACGCGGTCAGATGGGGCGAGAGATCGGCTTCAGCCGCAGGCAAGGACTCGGCGGGGAAAGACTCCGCCGGGGAAGCCAGCACAGGGGCATTTTCCACAGAATTTTCCTGGGCAGGCGTGGGTACGGCTGACAGAGGCACTGTTTCAACAGCGTCCGAGACAGGCTTCGGGTCCATTTGCATGGACGGAAGATCAGTTTGAGTTTCTAATTCGCCAGAACGGGTGTTCGACAGGGACGGAGAGGCCATCAACCCCTGATCCACCAGGGCTTGCAAACGATCCATTTCCTGATACAGATACTGGCTGGCCGCAAAAACCTCATCCACCATCTCCCCCACCAGAGACGCCTGCTGGGCCAGGTTGGCTGCAACTTCAGTCATACGGCGTTCGGTCTTTTGTGTTTGCCAATAGAACCAGCCAGCAGCAACGCCAGCGGCAAGAATGATAGAAACGATCAGCAGGTTATCCATACGAATTTCTCCTGGTATAAAGTGAGCGGCAGAAGGTGAACAACTTCAGTCATTCGCTGCCTATCCGCTGTCAAACGATTGGTGGTAGATAGATTCTTCGGACCAGTGGTGGGGGAAACGGTTGCGACCGTTTCGTTTGCCTTTTGGCTGCAGCAGCCGTTTTTCCAGAAGATCGGTGACAGGCTCTGGTCGATCCGAGCTTGGCTCCGCGTCCTGGGCTTCTTTCGCTTTTTCAGCAGCGGTCTTGGGCGGAGCCATCAACGCTTTCAGCGTCATAATAGCCCGGGCGTGAATCTGACAGACACGGGTTTGGCTGATTTCCATCACATCCGCCACCTCACGCATTGTCAGCTCTTCGGAATAATAGAGGGAAAGCAGAATCTGCTCCCGTTTGGTCAGGGATTTGAGGGAGTGCATCAGACGTTCGTGCAACTCTTCCTCCTCCACCCGGTCCAGCACTGAAGTGGCCTGGGAGTCCTCCAAAACATCGGAAAGATTGAGTGCCTGGCCGTCGTCGCTGTTGCGCATAGGCTGGTCAAGACTCAGAATCATAAAACTGGCATCCTGCAAGACCTGCCTGTACTGTTCCTCATTCAGTTCAATCACTTCAGCCACTTCGCTGTCCGAAGGGACCCGGCCCAGTTCAAATGTGAGTTGCTGGATAGCCTCTTTGGCAGCCCGCACACGTCGACGAGCCAACCGGCCCAGGGGGTCGTGCTGACGCAGCGCGTCCAGCACAGCGCCCCGCACCCGCAGGCTGGCAAAAGTCTCAAAGGTAATCCCCCGCTCCGGTTCAAAGCGTTCCACAGCATCGATCAGCCCCAGAACCCCGTAGTTGAGGAGGTCCTCCCATTCGATGGCGCCATCGGGGCGCAGGCCCATGCGCCCGACCACTTTACGAATCATCGGTGCATAGAAAACGATGAGCTTCTCCCGAATATCGGGATCGCCGTTCTCTTTGTAGCGACGCCAAAGCAGATCGATCTTCGCTTGCCTGTCGGCTTTTGTGGCTGAATCCGGCATCATACGTTCCACCTGTTGCGGCCTGTCTCTCTGTAAGAAAAGTCGTTAGGGTACAAATCACACAGCTACCGTAGACTCAATGGCTGTCGGCGGCCATTCGGCGCAGACTGGCCGCCTGATCGTCGTACAATCGTCCGTCCGGCTCCACCTCAGGCATCTCGGCTGCTTTGTCCGGGCTGGCCGCAAAATCTGCTTCTGGTTCGCCCGGTTCGTTGGATTTTGCCTCGTCCGGAAATTCTGCCTTCTCTTCATCGGAGATCATTCTTCGCCTGGCCGCGGCATTGTTGACCCGTATCGCGGCCTTGGCAGCCTTTTGAGCGGCTATAAGCGCTTCGTAGCGGTTCACATGCAGGGGCACAACGACGAATGTCAGAAAAGCAATCGCAAGAATCGATCCGCCCAGCAGAGTGATAAACATACGCAGAATCGCATCGGTCCAAGCCCCGCCATTCGCAAGCGTGCCCAATCCCACGACAATGGCCGCCACCATACAAGCGTAGTAGAAGTTCCGCCATGTCGAGGGATCGAAGGGTGCAGGCGGGGGAAGTTCATGTCCGTCACTGGCCGAATTTCGGGCTGACTGAGTGACTTTCTCTGCGTGAACAGGGGAAGAAGCTGCGCTCATTCTCTGATCCTTTTATCTCACTGCAACTGAGTGAAGTCGGAAAAACGCTGGAATTGGGACGTGACCGGAAATAGTGTGGCCGCAGCCTGGGGGTTGGTTTCCGGCAGCCAGCCCCGTGTGAGCAACAGCAGCCGTTCCAAAAGTGCTTCATTGGTGGCAATCTCAATATCCTCAGGAACCCGCTGTCCGGTTGTAAAATAGGAGAGGGGCAGTTGTCGCTCTGCCAGCAAGCCGCAGGCAGAGCCAAGTTGGCTTGTCTCATCGACCTTTGTCAGAATGATGCCCGCCGGCGGCAGGACAGAGAAACGGTCCAGAATGCGCCGGCCATCCTGCAGCGGTGTCCCGGCGGCCAGGGCGATCTGCAAATGGGGATTCTCCAGAACGTCTATGAAAGAGCGCAAAACAGACAACTGCTCGTTATCCGCAGGGCTGCGCCCAGGCGTGTCAATCAGAATCAGCGCCTTGTCCTGGTGGTCCGCGATCGACTGGCGCAGCTCATCGGGTGTGTAGGCCACAGCCAAAGGAGATTGCATCAACTCACTGTAGGTGCGCAGTTGATTCACAGCGCCGATCCGATAGGTATCAACAGTAATAATGGCAATGGGCAGCCGTTTTTGCAGGGAATAGTGAGCTGCCAGTTTGGCAATCGTTGTCGTCTTGCCCACGCCCGTGGGACCCACCAGCGCAAAGACCAAAGGCTTGCCCGGTTTGCCCGGTTGAATGGGGCCAATTGCCGGAGTCATTTCAGCCACCATACGGCGGCTGAGCGCAGCGCCCACCATATCATCCCGACGGAGCGCGGTGGGGGTGAGCATTTCATCCAGCCCATCCAGCAGCTTGTCAACCCACTGCGCAGGCAGCGCGGACTCTTGCAGGGCATCTGCCCAACTGAACAGCGCTTCGGGCCGTTCGGTCTCGCCCCGACCGCGGCGCTGCAAAAGGGCACGTATCTGGGCTATCTCCCGACGTAGGCTATCAAAATCATTTTTCTCCCGACCCGGTGTGGCGCCATAATCAGCAAAGACAGGCGTAGGCCGCAGCTCGTTTTGGGCTGGTGTGTGTGTCTGACGGACGGGCGTCTGATGGACGGGTGTCTGATGGAGAGGTGTCTGATGGAGAGGTGTTTGATGGATAGACGCCTGACGGAAAGGTTCAGCGCGGTTCGCAGTTTCCTGCGAGCCGGATTCGTCCACACCCACAGTAATCTCGATGAGTGTCGCGGCCCGGCGTCCTGCCTGGGCCGGCTGGACTACATCTTTCTGGTGGAGCAGCACAGCGTCATCCCCCAGTTCAGCCTGGGCCTGGGCAAATGCTTCTTGAAGATTAGCCGCTCGGTATTGTTTGACTTTCATTGTGCATTGCTCCCGAATTCGAAGAAAGGTCTACCGCTCTATTGTGACAAACACAAACAGAAGTGTGCATCAATGCTGCGTTTGGCTGGCGTAAAAATTCCGTTGTTGGCCCAGGAGTACCTCTGGCCTATGCCCGTCGGCGTAGCTCCACCACGCCTTCGGCCCGAACCTCCATCTCGGCTGGCAACTCGTTGAAACCAAGCACAGCCAGGGTGGGCAATGTGCGTTGGGTGAAGCGGCGCATGGGCATACGGATCCGTTGGCTGGTGACCAGTACCGGTTCGTGGCTTTGGGTTGCCAGGGCTTCCATCTGGTGGGCAATCTCAGACATCAGTTCCTGGGCCGTGTCCGGCGGCAGGTTGACCATCCATCCCTGGGCGGTCTGCTGTAAATGTTCGGAGACCGCGTGCTCCACAGTCGGGGCCAGGGTGAAGACGTGCAGCGCGCCGTCGAAGCTGCGGTATTGGTTGGCAATTGTGCGTCCCAGATAGCCTCTGGCCCGTTCCGCCAGCACATCTGCATCCGAAGTCTCGTGGGCGTGATCGCCGATAGCTTCCAGAATAATTACCATATCCCGGATGGGAATGCGCTCGCGCAGGAGTGCCTGCAAAACCCGCTGCACAGTGCCCAGGCCGGGCGTATTCTGGACTTCGTTCACCACCGCGGGGTAGTGTTGTTGCAGATTTTCCAGAAGCTCCTGGACTTCTTGGCGCCCCAACAGGGAAGACGAATGTTGACGAATGACTTCGGTGAGATGGGTGATGATAATGCTGGGCGGTTCCACAACTGTATAGCCACTGACTTCGGCATCGGTCCGCTGCTCCTGGCTGATCCAGATAGCGGGCAGACCAAAGACCGGCTCAGTCGTCTCGGTTCCTTCGATATCCCGGCTGACAGCGGGGCCGGGCATCGCCAGCAGATTGCGGGGCTGAATCTGGCCTTGGCTGATCTCTTCGCCCCGCAGTTTGATCACATATTGTTGGGGAGCCAGGCGCAAATTGTCGCGGATGCGAATTTTGGGCACAATGAAGCCCAGTTCAGAAGCGACCTGACGGCGGATGTAGCCCACCCGCTCCAACAGGTCCCCGCCCTGATTTTGATCGATCAGCGGTATCAACCCATAGCCGATCTCCAATTCCAGCACGTCTACCCGCAGCAGCGAGAGCACTTCTGGCTCGTCCCCCGCTTCCTCTGCTTTGGCCCCTGGCAGAGCCAACCCCTTGCCCGCCACCGGGCCAGGGAGCTGGTTATTTTCCTTTTTGGCTGGTCGCGTACGCCCAAGAAAATAGCTGGACCCACCCATAAGACCGGAAAGTGTCAAAAAGGGCAGGGTGGGCAGCCCAGGCACGATGGCAAATCCGGCCAGGATGACGGCCACTGTTGCCAGGGCACGGGGGCTGGCCGAGAGCTGCTTCAAAACATCCGCGCCCATGTGGTTTTCCGAGCGGGCACGGGTGACGATAATGCCTGTGGCCGTGCTGATGAGCAGCGAAGGTATCTGGCTGACCAGCCCATCACCCACAGTAAGCAGCGTGAAGGTTTGGGCAGCCTCACTCACGGACATTCCCATCTGGAGCATCCCAATCACCAATCCGCCCAGAACGTTGATGATCGTAATGATGATGCCCGCCATCGCATCGCCCTTAACAAATTTGCTCGCGCCATCCATCGCGCCGTAAAAGTCGGCCTCGTGCGCGATTTTCTCCCGGCGGCTGCGGGCTACATCCTCGCTGATCAGGCCAGCATTCAGGTCCGCATCAATTGCCATCTGCTTGCCGGGCATGGCATCCAGCGTAAAACGAGCTGACACTTCGGCTACACGACCTGCGCCCGCGGTAATCACAGCAAACTGGATGACCATCAGCAGCAGGAAGATGACCAGACCGACCACATAGTTGCCCCCCACCACAAAGTCGCCAAAGGCTTCAATCACTTTGCCCGCTTGCCCCCCCAGCAGAATCAACCGGGTGCTGCCGATGTTGAGAGAGAGGCGAAAGAGCGTGACCACCAGCAAGAGGGAAGGGAAGACGCTGAATTCCAGTGGCTCTTCCACATACATCACTATCAACAGAATAGTGATAGAGACGCTGATGTTGAACGTGAGAAGCAGATCCAACAGCATGGGCGGCATGGGAATAATCATCATACCGACGATCATCACCACCATTCCGGCCCACACAATATCAGTATGTTGGGATATTTTGCCCAGAAAAACGGCAAGCTGTCCGATAGAAAAGGATGATTTTGTGCCAGCAGCAGTATTGGCGACAGGGTTTGCAGTTGTCATGCGTTTGTCCCTTGCAAGGTCTGGGATGGAGCCACAGGTTTCGGTTTACGCAGGCTATAGACAAAGGCCAGCACTTTGGCCACGGCTTGAAAAAACTCGGCGGGTACTTGGGAATTCAACGGCAGCTTGTACAGGGCACGGGCCAACGGCTTGTTGGGCACAACCACCACGCCGTGACGCCGAGCCAGCGAGATGATGCGAAACGCGACTTCGTCCTGCCCTTTGGCGACGATCTGGGGAGCAGCCATCTTCTGTTTGTCGTAGCGGATAGCCACCGCAAAGTGGGTGGGGTTGACGATCACAGCATCCGCGGTGGGCACTTCCGCCATCATCCGTTGTTGGGACATCTCGCGCTGGATGCGGCGTATCCGGGATTTGACTTCCGGCGAACCGTCCTGCTGTTTGGATTCGTCCCGAACTTCCTGTTTGGTCATCAGCAGGCTCTGGCGGTGCTGATAGAACTGCCAAATAAAATCAAAGATGGCGATCACCAGCAGCACGGCAGCGGACTGTAAGGCCATAGTATAGGTGATGGCAGTGAGGGACGCGATCCCCGGCCCCAGTCCGGTCTTGGCGGCGGCCAGCAGCTCGCCGATCCGCCCACTGATGGTAAAGTAGACAATTATGACAATCACCGACTGCTTGGCAATGCCTTTGGCTGCCTCCACAAACATCTGCTTGCCATAAATCTGCTTGGCCCGGCTGAGCGGATTCATACGATTCCACTTGGGGATGAGCAGGCGAGGCTGGACCAATCCCCGGGTTTGGACAAGATTCGCTCCCACCCCCACCAGCATCACCAGCCCCAGCCAGGGAAGCAATCTGATCCCTACGCCCAAGGCGGGTTGGCTGATCATCTCGCGCAGAGCAGTGAAGTCGAGGGTTTCTGGGCCGACGTGGCTCAGGGAGGCGTAGCTGCGTTGCATCACTTGGGTTATGCTGCTGGTAATGGCAACCCCGCTGACAGCCAGAAAATAGAGGCCAAAATAGAGAACGAGCATTCCGCCCAGTTCCTGGCTTTTGGCAATTCGGCCCTCTTCCCGAAATTGGCGCAAACGTTTGGCTGTTGGTTCTTCGGTCTTTTCTCCGGCCACGGTTTCCTCTGCTGTGAAAACAGCCACTGACGAATACTGACAAATGTGAATGGGGCCGGGCTACACGAACAGGCCCAACAGTGCTCCTTAGCGAAAGAGCATCAACATCTGCTGCCCGGTCTTGTCCATCTCCGCGGCCACTTGGGGCCAGAAATAGGGCAGCGAGAGAAAAATGGCGATCAACCCCATAGCCACTTTAAGCGGCAGGCTTTGGGAAAAGACGTTCATCCGGGGCATAGCCCGGCTGATCAACACCAGCGCCAAGTCGGCCAGCAGCACCACACCGATCACCGGCAAAGCCATCTGCAGAGAGACCTCCCACAGCCGGCTGGTAAAGGCAAGAATCCGGTCGATGAGAAGACCATCAGAGAGGCCAATCACATCCGACAGGAACTGGCCGGGTGGCATCAGGTCCACCATCCGCTGCAATCCAATCAGCAGCACGTGATCTGCCCGCACCAGGAGAAAAACAAGAATCGCCAACTGTGTATACAGTTGGCTCATAGGTGTGGTGGACTCCGGAAAGAGCGGGCTGATGGAGGAAGCGTAGCTCATTCCCATGGCCCCGGCCACCAGTGTACCCACCAGCCCAACAGCCAGAACAGGCAACATTGCCACAAAGCCGAGAAGCAGCCCGATCAAAATCTCCTGCACCAGCACAGCGAAGAAAGCCATATCGCTATCCGGCACAAAGGGCGTTGGCGATGACGGGGCAAGCACAAACGCGAGCAAAAAGGCCAGGCCGATTTTGGCCTGGGTGGGCACAACGCGCTGGCTAAAAAAGGGCGCGGAAGCCAGAAAGGCCAGAATCCGGACAAAGAGTAGAAAGAAGAGGTAAGGATAGCCAATCGGGATGCTCATGCGCATAGTGTACGCGGCTGAACAATCCGTTTGGGTATGGGGGGTGTAACAGGGGCGTAACGAGGCGGACGCAGAAATCAACGGCCTGCCCTGGGCCGGGGGACAGACCCTAGGCAGCCAACCGGGGAATAATGTCGAATAGATTTGTAGTAAAGGTGAGCAATTGCTGGAACATCCACGGCCCAAGCAGCGCGGTGACCACAATCACCCCCAGGATTTTGGGGACAAAGGTAAGCGTGACTTCCTGAATCTGGGTGATGGCCTGGAAGAGACTGACGACCAGCCCGATTACCAAACTGACGCCCAGCAAAGGCAGGCTGAGAATGAGCATCATTGTCAGCGCGTTGCGACCCAAATCAATAATCATTGTCTCTGTCATTGCACATACCTCACGATAGAAAGCTCAGGACCAGATTGCGCACCAGCAGGTTCCAGCCATCCACCATCACAAAGAGCAGCAGTTTGAATGGAAGACTGATAATTGTTGGTGGCAGCATCATCATACCCATACTCATCAACGCGCTGGAGACCACAATGTCGATGACCAGAAAGGGAATGTAGATAATAAAGACCATCTGAAAAGCGATCTTCAGTTCGCTGATGATGAAAGCAGGCATCAACACATACGTGGGGATGTCGGCCATAGTGTTGGGCCGGTCTTGACCAGAGAGATAGACAAAAAGAGCCAGGTCCTGCTCGCCCACCTGCTTGAACATAAAGTCACGCAGAGGTTCTGCACCCACTGTGAGAGCGTCCTGAATATCCATCTCACCGTCCAGATATGGCTGCACCGCGCTTTCGTTCATCACCTCCAGGGTGGGGGCCATCACAAAAAAACTAAGGAGCAGCGCCAGCCCGATCACTACCTGATTGGGCGGCAGCATGGGCACGCCAATGGCTGTACGCAAACTGGCCAGCACAACCGCGATACGCACAAAACCCGTCATCAAAATCAGCACACTGGGCAAAAAAGCCAGACCGCTGAGCAGCAACATCATCTGCACACTGTTGCTCAGAGAACCGCTGCCGTCAGGCATACTGAGAGTCAGGGCCACACTGTCACTGCCGCCGGACAAAGGCAAACCACCGGATGCTGGAGAGCCATCGGACGCGCAGCCAGCCAAAAACAGGGCAAAGAGCACGGCCAGCAAGAGCCTGCGTTTAGTCATGGGAGCCACCCTGCCGATCCGAACGGCCCAGCCCGCGCAAGCGCTGCAACCCTTCGTTCAAATCCAGGCTGTTGCCCACAGCGCCACTCTCCGGTGTAACAGCGCTCCGTAGCTGGTCGGCAAAGGAACTCGAGGCCACTTCGCCATCATAACGGGCCAAAAAGGAGATGTTCTGATCCGTTGCCCCGATCAGCAACACCTCATCGCCCATACGCACCAGATGGAGCTTCTGGTTAGGGCCAATCGACTGGCTTTCCTGCACCGCCAGCAGGCGTCCACCGGCCAGCAGACCCTCACCACTGCCTGGGCGTCCATACCGTTTATAGAGCCAGACGCCGCCATAGATGGCCGCCACAATCAACAAAAGGGAGAAGATCATTGTGCTGGGCAGATTGCTCGACTCCGTACTCTCCCCCCCCAATTCCTCCCGCACGGCCGCGCCATCCTTGTCCGCCAGCCGATCAAATTCAGCCAGAAGTGCAGGGCTGACCACACCTTCGTCTGCTGCTTCGGGTGTAACCGTTGGGGCGGGCTGAGATTGGGGTTGCGTTGAAAGGCCAGGGCCACTGCTCAGGGGGGCAGCGGTCGCTTTGCCAGGCAGTCCATAAAGCAATACGGCATAGAGCAAGAACAGCACACCACCAGATACGGCCAGCGTTCTGCTGCGTGACCATTTGCGCTGGCCCGCTTTTTTGGCTATTTGTGTGCTGATGGTTGTCTGCCAGTTCGATGTCTTCATCTCAGATCATACTCTGTACGCGCTGGGCTGGGGGCAAAATGTCGGTCACACGGACGCCAAACATATCACCGATGACAACCACCTCGCCTTTGGCAATGGGTTTGCCGTTGATGAGGATATCCACAGGCTCACCAGCCACCCGGTTCAGCTCCACAACTGTGCCCGGCCCCACCGAAAGCACATCCCGGATATTCATCTTTGTCCGGCCCAGTTCCACTGTAATTTGCAGGCCGATGTCCAGAAGCATATCCAGGCTGGCCTTTTCCTTGCGCCCATTTGGCTGGGGGTGCAGGTCGGCAAAACTGGCCGGATTCACAGTCACATCAGCCGGGTCCGGGGCCGATGGCTGCCGCTTGGGCTTTTTCGGAACGTCCACCTCTTCGTTGGCTTCCCTGCCTTTGGCGATATTTGGCGCAGGGGCCTCTTGCTCAGAGGAATCCCCTTTTTGGGTATCCGGCGCAGCGGTCAATTCTGGTTCAGAATTGGCTGTCGTTTCGTCTACAGTCTCTTCTACAGTTTCGTCTGCCTGTGCTTTGCTCATTTGAAACCTGTCTCTGTGAAATTGCTATACAACCCAACGACTTTAGGAATTCTTATAACCCAGTTGGTCCTCGTCGATCACTTCGGTCACTTCAACAGCCATCTTGCCCCGATACACTCCCAAATGGCCTTGCAGTTTTTCTTTCTCTTGCATTGTCAGAATGACCCGTTCGCTGATGTGCCGCTGCAAGGGAATCACATCGCCGATCTCCAGAGCCATCAATTCGGACAACATCAGTTCGCCGCCCTGGAGCAGTGCGGTCAGCTCCACATCCATATTTTCCAGATGGCGGCGCACATGCTTGCGCACTATGCCCAAATCTTCTTCGTCGTTCTGCTGGCCTGTCCCGGCGATCCAGGCCTGGGGGCTGAGCCGGGGTGTGATCGGTTTCAACACAGAGGCCGGGATGCAGAAGTTCAGGCTCGATCCGTGATTATTGACTGTCATTTCGAAGGAAATCCAGGCACAGGTATCTGACGGCAGTGCCACTTGGACAAAATAGGGATTAGTGAGCATCTCCTCCAGCTTGCAGGTCAGTTCCAGTGTCCCAGCCCAGGAATCCTGGATGGCATCCATAATATCCTCGGTGATAGACGAGAGCAGTTCCATCTCCAGGTCTGTCAATTCTCGTTCACTGTCGCTAAGGGGTATGCCGTTGCCGCCCAACAGACGGTCCACCAGAATGTCCCCGAGACGGCTGTCGTACTGAAGCAGAAAGCGGCCCGGCAGCGGTTTCATACTGATCAGGTGCATGGCGCTGGGCGCGGCGGAGAGTGCAGTGATAAAGTTGGCATAAGGGCCTGTCTCGATGTAGGCCAGCTTGACATCCACCGATGTCCGCAGTTTGGTGGAGAGCTGCAAAGAGAGGCGGCGTGCCAAATTTTCGTAAATCATCCGCAGCGTGCGCAGATGCTCTTTGCTGAACCGATCCGGCTGGTGAAAGTCGTAGCGACGCATCACATCGCTGGTGACATCCAGGCGACTGACAGGCGAGACTTCCATCCCCTCCGGCTCATCGTCCAACATCGTCACAAGAGAATCCACCTCGTCCTGAGAGAGCAGCGTACTGGTCACATTGCTTGCCAATCCGTCTGTCACTATTCACCCCACACCACATATGCTACAACGCTGATAACGATTTCTCTTGCCTGCCACGCAGTAAAACCCACCGCGCCTCAAAGCCTACTGCACTACAAAATCGGTGATCATTACCCGCTGGACGTGGCGGTTGGGCATGGCCCTGTTCAACTCTTCCCGTAGCTGTGTGCGAAGATTCTCTTTGCCTTCTACAGTGAACACCTCGTCGAATTTCTTGCTCGTCAAGACATTCAGAACCACATCGTCGATCAGAGGGCGCTGGCGATCAACTCCAGCCCGAAAAGTGTCTTGGGCCGCGATCAGTTTTTCGCCAGCCAGGCTGTAGTATTCCGAGTTATCCGGCAAGAACTCCAGCACAATGGATATCCGCAAAAAGCGAAAACCACCGGGGTCTGCAAGATTTACGATCCGTTGTCCCGTCTCATAATAGATGCCGCCCACCATAGCGAACTGTTCGGGAACCTGATAGTAGCCTAGGTCTTTGGCGACCTCGGCTGGGGCCGCTTGGGCAGAAACGCCTTCTTCCAGGACAGGCTCATCGCCATTGCCCAATTGGATGGAGAAGGGCAAAAGGCCGCTGAGAAGCAGACCAATCCCCAAACCGACAGTGACCAGCACGGCCACGATTGGGACCATTATTTTTTTGAGAATCCCCATTACTGCACTCATCGCTCATCCTTTCAAAACCAGGCAATGGCTGGACTGTTGTCTGCTCTGTTGTCTACTCTGCTGTGTGTATCTATGGCCCGGTAACAGGCAGGCCCAAATCAATAATTGGCGGCTCTTCCTCAGGTGGATAGAGAATCAGAATATCAGCCCGCCGATTCAGCCTGCGATGTTCGGGGCTGTCGTTGGGGTAGAGCGGATGATATTCCGCCAGCCCCACAGCCGACATCCGTTCCGGGCTGACTTGGCCCACATCAGCCAAAAAACGTACCACAGAAACAGAACGGGCAGAAGAGAGGTCCCAGTTGGTCTGATAGATGGGGCTGCCGGTTGCTGTGTCATCTGTATGGGCTTCTACGCGGATATTGTTAGGAATTTCATTGAGCAATGTGGCAATCGTTTGCAGCGTAGTTTTGCCATCCTCGCCCAGGTCTGTGCTGCCCGAAGGATAAAGCAACGCGCTGGAAAGGCTGATATAAATGCCCTCTTTCCCAATATTGACAGCGATCTCCTTGGACAATTCATTCGCCATGGCGTGCTGGTTGATCTCATTGGCAACCTTCTGAAAAGTCCTGTCTCTGGTGGGGAGTGAACCCAGGTTGAGCAGATTGGAATTGCCCTGCTGCATACTGGTAGAGTCAAAACCGTCGCCAAACCCCAGCCCGCCGGCAAATACGTTTACACCGTTGAAGGCTGCCCGCAGGCTGCCCGATAACAGACGGAACCGTTCCAGGTCAGCCTGGCCAAACGCGAAGAGCAAAATAAAAAACACCAGCAAAAGAGACATCAGATCGGAAAATGTTTCCAACCAACGTTTGGAAGTATCGATTTCTTTTTCAACCGGACCTTTGCGGGCCATTGTCTATTCCTTCGTCTGGTATCTATTCCAGTATCTGTACAACCACATCCATCAGCAGACGGGACGGATTATTCACCAGCAGGATTGTTACGTGCGCCCACAGGCAGGAAGGCTTCCAGTTTCTGCTTCACAATCTGAGGATTGTCGCCAGCCTGGACCGCCAGCATCCCTTCCAGCGCCAGTTCCCGCTCGGAAACTTCCAGTTTGCTGATCTGCTTTAGGCGGCCACCGATGGGCAGGAAGATAAAGTTGGCAAAGAGCGCGCCATACAGCGTTGTAATAAAAGCAATAGCCACCTTTGCGCCGATTTCGTCCGGTGTAGTCAGATTTGCCAGCGTGAAAATAATGCCGATAACTGTGCCCAACATACCCATTGTGGGCGCATACGCGCCCATTGTTTCCAGCACACTGTAGCGGCGGGCGTGTCGGGAGGAAAGCTGATCGATATCCATTTCCAGCATCTGTCGAATCAGGCTGGGGTCTGTTCCATCCACCAGCAACTGCATCCCCTTTTGGATAAAGGGACTCTCAATCCGGGCGATGCGTTCCTCCAGGCTCAGCAGTCCATCCTTGCGCGCCTGTTCAGCCAGCTCCACAAAAAGATTGATCGTTTCCTGATATTTGGCATCGGCATTGGCAAAGGCTTTGCCCATGAGTTTCAGGGCAATGATCACATCCTCGGAAGGCAGGGTCATCATCGTAATGCCAACTGTCCCGCCCAGAACCAGTACAAAGGAAGAAAGGTCCCACAGCGCGGCGGGGCTGCTGCCGGCCACGATAATCACAAATACGATGCCGCCAAAGGCGATGAGCAAGCCACCCAGTGCTAACAGATTCATTGTTCTCTATTCCTCATTCTCTACTTCGTCTTTGGTTGCCGGTTTACAGCAGAGGACATCCGCTATTTGCCTGCACTACTGGCAGCGTGTGACGGAGCTTCTACGCTGGGACGCATGCCACATTGAAAGACTCTGCGACGGAAATTGACAATCCGCTCTACCACTTCTTGCCGGGACTCTCGCACAACATAGCTGTTGCTGTTGACCAGCCGAATAAAAGTGTCGGGGTTGGACTCGATCGATTCGATCAGGTCTGCATTGAGAGTAAACTCACGGCCATCCAGCCGGGTGACACTAATCACGGCAACCACCTTTCCGATGAAAGACACTATCCAGGAAGGCTGTGCTGTTGTCGTATCTTTCCTGGTCTGGGTTCACTATAGCCGCGCCCAAAAAGAATGTTCATTCCTAGACGGTATGTTCGCTGTAACAGGTGCGTAACCAGATTTCAGAATTTCGCTTCCTTGGGCACTTGGGCGACCGAAAACATATAATAATCCACGAAGCCGCACGAAGTTGCACGAAGAACAAAGAAAACTTGGTGCTCCTTCGTGTACTTCGTGGATAGTCTTTTTTTGAAAGAACCTGAAATCTCTCATCCCAAAAAAAGCCGGTCCGAGATGCCTCGGACCGGCCTGAATATGGCAAAGTGGCAGTTGACTCAGCTGTCCAGCGCGCCCACCAGACGGTAGCCGTGCCGATAGACAGTCTGCAGAAAGTTGGGATTGCTGGGGTCTTGCTCAATTTTGTGGCGCAGTTTCATCACCTGCATCCGCACAATCGCCGGGTCCCCTGTGCCGGGGTAGTAGTTCCACACATCCCGCAACAGGTCCTCCGAACTGAAGATACGGCCAGGGCTGCTCATCAGATGGTTGAGCAAGTTGAATTCGCTGGGTGTCAATTGAATTGCCCGGTTCTTGACATAGACCATACAGGCTGTGCGGTCGAGGGTGAGACAGCCAACCGACACCCGGTCCTGTTGGGTTTCGGCGTGGGGAACCCGACGCATAAGGGCACGCAGGCGCAGGTGCATTTCGGTCAAATTCATGGGCTTGGCCACAATATCATCCGCGCCGGCTTTGTAGCCAGCCACACGAGTCTCCGAGGAGTGTTCTTCCTGCAACAGAACCAGCAGCGAGGGAAGCTGCAAATTCTGGCGCAGATACTCGCAAAGGCTCAGCCCATCCAAATCCTCAGCCCGATCCGAAATAAATACGATGTCGGGCATTGTCTCCTGGGCCAATTTGACGCCCTGCAAACCGCTGGCTGTGTGGCTCACATAATGCGATTCACCAATGACCGCTGCCTGGACAAAATGAAAATCTTTTGCATCGCTGGAAATAACAAGCAAGCGTGCCATAATAATCCGTCTCCTCAATATATGCGAATGAGTGCTGAACCGCTGAACCAACCGTTCAAACCGGCAGTAGAAAGGCCCTGCGTCCAAGTGCGTGCCAGACGCTTTTCTATAAAAGATAATAACAAATAATTTACGTGTTGATTATGGGAAAATAGTCACATTTATGGGGTGTACTCTTTGCCCCTATTCGCTCGATATCTTCCTGTAACTGAGGATAACAAAACTATTACATCTTGATTATGGGACAATTGTCTTAGTTGTCCCCCGTACCAAAGAACCAGTCAAAGCAATACATTCCAGAATAGCGACGGTCTACACAACAAAAAAGCGTTCGGCACGCCACTGTGCCGAACGCAGATAAGTTCTCGATTGGGTACAGCCCATTACATCTGTTACATTCTGCTTCTGTGCCGCTTTAACCCTCCCTGGGCAGAAGCTTCCTGCAAGGCAATATGAATGGACATATGGCCCATCTCGGTGGTCAAGGGGATGACAACCCGCTTGAAACCCAATGTCGAGAGCACCGTACCCCGGCCAATCACCAATGTGGGCACAGAGATCGAGCAGTGATAGCCAGATTCGGCCAGATAGGTGGTGACAACACCCGTAATGACATTGCCCAGTTCGGCAATCCCGCTTTGGGCCAGCTCGTCAAACTCCTCCTGCGGCTCACCCAACATATGGGACACCATCGCCAGCGCCATACCCGTGTCCATGCTGTACAACACAATGCCCTGAATGTCCCCCACAATGCTCAGGAGCACCGTAATATCCTGGGATGTGTAACAGTCCGTTTCCATCGTCACCGCGCCTCTGTCCACCTCCATGCCCACTTCGACAGACAGAACAGACTTTGCTGCATTTAGAAAAGGGTTCAGAAAATTCACACTCACCAGGGCCTCTCCTCACAATATTTCGCAACACATCGGTAAATAGCCCGACCCACAGCTGGGCCGACGCCATGCCAGGAATCACTTGATGGGCGAGAAACAGCCGCCCGCAGATGCCGCTTCTGCTGTCACAGAAACCCACCCTCAACCGTGCAGCACGCACGTGCACATTGAACGAACACTATTCCATGCGCTGATAAAAGGACGGCGCGAGATAGCGAAACCCACATTGCCCATAATTGGGTATAGTCTCCGTGCTGCCAATAAAAAATACCCCACCGGGTCTTACAGACTGGGCCAAATTCAGAAAGACTCGCTCCTTCATTGCCGGGGTAAAGTAAATCACCAAATTCCGGCAGATCACCAAATCATACATCTGGACAGCTCGATCTTTCAGAATGTCAAAACGAGCAAAGTGAACCATCCCGCGAATCTCTGCGCATACCCGGTAGTGGGAATCATCCCTTGCCAGCAGATAATGGCTGACCAGATCCGAAGGCAGCTCCCGTATGTCATTGTTGGAGTAGGGGCCGGCCGCCTGGGCCATCTCCAGAATCACCGGATCAATATCACCCGCATGAATTCTGTGGCGGCGATGCCCGGCCAACTCACGCAAAAGCATCGCCAGCGTATAGGGTTCGGCACCGATAGAACAGCCGACGCTCCAAGCCTCCAGCCCGCGGGGCTGACAGCGGCTGAGGAGTTTCGGTAAAATCGTGCCTGCCAGATAATCCCATTTGTCGCTATCCCGATAGAACGACGAAACGTTGATTGTCAAAAACTTCAGAAAACGCCTCGCCTCTTCCGGCTGCTGACGCAAAGACTGAGCGTATAGCGTCCAGTTCTCGTGGCCACTGCGCTGCAGATGGGTCGCCAAGCGCCGCTCCATCTGCAACGTCCGGTAATGCAGCAGATCAATGGACATCAACGCCAGCACGGCATCCCGCAAAACAAGATAGTCACAATCTGGAATATGCCAGCGCGCCCATTCATCGGCAATGGGCCGTGAATTCCCTTCAAAGTCCAGGGGCCTCTCCCAATCCGGCCCGCCCGACAGATGTGTGGATTCACCTGGGCGACGTCGATATGTCATTGAACCACCCGTTCGCCCAAATAGGCCCCCAATTGCGCCGGTGAAGCCACATATTCAGCCAGATTCGATTCGATAATTTTCCGCGGCATTCCAAAAACCACCGCGCTTCTCTCGTCCTGCGCCAGGACACGCCCGCCCCGACGACGGATTTCTTTTGACCCCGCAAAACCGTCCTGGCCCATACCGGTCAGAATCACGGCAGTGATTTGGGAGGCAAAATTCTGGGCCAGACTGCGAAAGGTAACATCCGCGGAGGGACGCACGCCGTTAATAGTGGGGCCTTCATTCAGCGTAGCCACACCATTTTCATCAAAGGTCAGGTGATAGCCACCCGGCGCAACCAGAAACTGGCCCCGCATCAATCGGGAGCCTGTCAGCGCTTCTGTCACTGTATAGTCACCAATTCTGTTCAAGCGCTGGCTTAGAATTGTGGTAAACCCCATGGGCATGTGTTGGATGATCACCCCCCCCAGCGGCAATCCCTGGGGAATGGCAGAAAGAAACGCGGTCAATGCGGACGGGCCACCTGTGGAACTGGCAACAGCCAGCAGCCTGTCAGACGGCTGCAAGGGGGACAGTCGTCTGGACTCGTTTGGCTCCGAGGAATGGTTACTTCTTGCCTCGCTGTCTTTTGGCTCTTGCCGGCTGGTGCTCAGGGCGGGGCGCTGCTGGACCCGGGCATGGACTGCCTGGCGAATTTTTTGTGCCAGCACTTCGACCGTTTCGGCCATTGTGACGCCTGGCTGGGGCTTGACCACAAAGTCGACCGCGCCCAACTCCAGGGCATGCAGCGTCACCTCCGCCCCACTCAGAGTCAGATTGCTCAGCATAATCACCGGCACAGGATGGGTACACATCAACTGTTCCAGTGCCTCAATTCCGTTCATTACGGGCATTTCCACATCCAACACCACCACATCAGGTGTCGTGCTTGCCACCATAGACAACAATTCCAGGCCATTGCTGGCCTGGCCAATGACTTCAATATCTGAGAATTGGTTCAAATAGCGCTTGAGCGTCAGGCGAATTAAAGCCGAGTCGTCTGTGGTGATAACCCGGATACCAGGTTCCTTCCCAGGAAACTTCTGTGCCGAAATTGATTCTTTTTGGGAGTATTCCTGGCGAATCATAGGTCTTTCTGCCTTCCTCTGTGCCGAGACCGCGTTTTACATCAACAGCTTGGACAATGACTTTAGAACCCGGTCCGGCTCAAAGGGCTTGACGATGAAATCCCGCGCGCCCGCTTTGATTGCTTCGATCACTACATTTTGCTGGCCCATAGCAGTGAGCATCGCCACCCTGGCCGTTGGGTCCAATTCCCGGATGGCGCGCAGTGCATTCAGGCCATCCATTTCTGGCATACTGATATCCATAAGCACAGCATCCGGCGCCTCATTCTGGAATTTCTCAATTGCCTGGATTCCGTTTTCCGCCTCGATAACAATAAATCCCCGTTCAATTAGAATGCGCGCACAACGCACCCGCATAAACTTGGCATCGTCTACGATGAGAATTTTGTGCTGCATTTTCATCTCCCTTGAAAAGGAAAAATCTTCATCAATTGCATCCCTGCCCCACACTACTCAAATTTACACTACTCAGACATACGCATCTAAAATTTACACATCGGGAAATACTATCTCCGGTGTAGGCTTTGTTTCCGACGCCATTTCGACCAGAGCCGCAATATCGACGATCAGCCCAATTCTTCCGTCCCCCAAAAGTGTTGCGCCCGTCAAACCCCGCACATTGTTGATCGGATGACCCAGCGCTTTGATCACAACGTCCTGTTTCCCCAAAAGCCCGGAAACAACGACGCCCAGACGCTGGTCACGATATGACAAAGTGACCACATAGCCAGCCGAAGAGGATGTCGAAACGCCTGTCATTCTGTCACTTCTGCCCGGTGGTAAACCGGTGCTCTCCAGTCCGAAAAGCTGGGAAAGACGAAAGAGCGAAAGCACTTCGCCCCGTATATAGACTGCTTCTTTGCCCCGCACATATTGAATATTCATCGGGGAAAGATCGAAAATCTCCACCACATTTGACAAGGGCAGGGCAAACACCTGCTCGTGAATTTCCACCAACAGAGTAGGGATAATTGCCAGCGTAAGGGGCAGGCGCAGATCAAAAGTGGTGCCAACATCGGGCACGCTGTAGACGACCACCGAGCCATTCAACCGCTGAATATTGTTGTGAACCACATCCATCCCCACACCCCGGCCCGAAAGATCGTTGAGTTGGGCAGAGGTGCTCAGACCAGGCGCGAAGATCAGGTCGATGGCCTCGGCATAGCTCATGGAATCGGCTGTGTCCTTACTAATCAGCCCCAGCGCAACAGCTTTGCGCTTGACTTTCTCCGCATCCACCCCGCGTCCGTCATCCATAATGGAAACAACGATATTGCCTTCTTCCGAGCGAGCACTCAACGACAGACAACCTTTCGCTTCTTTGCCCGCGGCCAGGCGTTCTTCGATCGTCTCGATGCCGTGATCGATGGCGTTGCGCACCAGGTGCAGAATTGGATCCCCGATCTGTTCAATGACGGACCGATCGACTTCTGTCTCCTGACCGGTCACAACCAGCTCCACATCTTTGCCCAATTCTTGACATATCTGGCGCACAAAGCGGGGGAACTTATTGAAGACAAATTCAATTGGCTGCATCCGCGCCTTGAAAATCTCGTCATGAATCCGATCCGTAATGCTTGACAAGTGGGTAATCGTATCATTGAGTTCAGCCATTTGTTCATCATCCAACAAATGGCTCAAGTCCTCGTATACCTGAAAAAGCCGGTTGCGATCAGTCACCAATTCCCCGGCCAGATTCATCAGATTGTCCAGCCGTTCCACATTGGTGCGCACAGTACGTACCCCAGGGGAAGGACGCAGCGGCGCGGCCGGCTCCCCCGTACGTCCGCGGGAATCCCCCCCGTACGCGTCGGGCAGATATTCGGGAGCCACCATATCTTCCAAAGATGCCAGCAGATCGGAGACCAATTCCTCGCCTGTCACGCTCTGGTTCTGCAACAGATGGGTTGCGCTGGACATATCCGCCACACGCAGCACAGCGATTTCAAAGATATTCGACAGCTCAGCTTCGATCTCAGCCCGGTCCAAATCACTCATCAACACCAGGACAAGCGCGCCTGTCCCCTCGCCCTGCTCCAACGCAGCACCGGACGGCGACGAAGCCACAATCTGGGCCACCTGTTCCCCGTGCATATACATTTGCAGCAGGCGGGCCATCGGTGCAATGCCCGCCATATCTGCCTCGGCATAGACCACCAGCAGATTGAGACCGTCATCCAATCCGGCCTGAATGGCAGCAAAACCCGCCTTATCAATCGTGGGAAGAGAGGGTAGGACTGGGTCGGCAGCCTGCGCGGTTTCCGTCGTTGAACCGTTGATCTGCTCGATCAGCTCGGCCACATCCACCTGCGCGGGGCGATCCGCCAGCACATCCTCCAGAAAGAGGCGCAGGTTCTCGACCACCACAAAAAGCAGATTCGCCATCTGTTTCGTCACAGAAATTTCGTGGTTGCGCACCCGCTCCCATTGGGTCTCTGCGGCATGGGCCAGCAAGGCCATAGAATCGTGACCTACGCTCCCAGCCGCCCCCTTTAATGTATGCAGCGCGCGGAAAATGCGGTGGATCAGCTCGTCGTCCGGGCTATCTTCAATCGCGACCAGGTCCCGATCCAGCGACTCCAGGAGTTCGTTGGCCTCTTCAAAGAAGACCACTGCCTCGTCGGTTGTCAGATCGTAGTGCTGCATTGGATCAACCTTTTTGGTTGCAACTGCCTGCCGAAAGATGCCCGGTTGTGATCAGAGCGTATCAAACCGAATCGAGTCTCTCCAGCCCATCCTGTTCATCTTCATCCAGAAGTTGCTGCAAATCAATGAGAACAATGAGTTGTTCGTTCTGCTGGGCAACACCCCGCACAAACTTCTCATCGATCAGCGCGCCCAGTTCTGTGATTGGTTTGATCGCGCTGCTGGGCAGTTTCAACACCTCCCGCACACTGTCCACAATCAGGCCCAGACGATTGTGCGAAGACTGGCTGACCATAATACGGGCCTTACGATCGTAGGGCCGTTGGGGAAGATTCAGCCGCTTGCGCAAATCCATCACAGGAATTATGTCCCCGCGCAGGTTGATCACGCCCTCAATAAAATGGGGAGCACGGGGCACACGCGTGATCGTCTGCATTGTATTGATCTCCCACACATCGCCGATGTCCACCGCGTAACACTCATTCCCCAGCGTGAAGATCACCAGATGCTCTTCGGGTTCTGGCCGGGCGGCTTCGGCAGCCCGCGCCAGCGAAGGGGTGCTTTTCCGCGCATCCGCGCGTGCGAGGTGGACAGCAGCGGTCATGGGTGAACTCCTCTTGGATCGGCAGAAACGGGGAGTGCCTAGAGACAATACACTCTATTCTATTGTCGTAATAAACCTATGGATTTTGCATGGGGAATTTGGCGCATCCTGCGGGCGCACAGTCCATTCTTAAGAATGAGAAGGGGAAAAGCAAGGGCAAAAGCAGGAAAAAGTGGCTCTTACCTCAATTCGACAAACCCCAGCATCACGCGCTGATCCTGGATGGGGAGAGAGGAGGAGACGACCGGCAGACGCTCCAGACCGGCGTCATCCGCATAAAGCCCCGCCCACAGAGTATAGCGTCCAGGGGCCAGATTCGGGGATATTTCGATGGGGAAACGGCTCAGACTGCGATCCCCAGTCTGCCAGGCAGATGTGGGAAAACGGCCCTCGGCTGGTGGCTGATCAAATCCCCCCACCTGCCTTTCATTTTCGTCCACCAGATGCACAAAGGCAGTGTAGTCTTTGGCTGGTTGGGCCGTGGCCTCCCAGAGCAGAGTTACTGAAAGCTGCCGGTCCCGCCCGATTGTGGCTATCTGGGGATATTCAAAGCCGATTAGCTGTAGCTGCCCGGCAAAGTCCGCATTGTCTGGGCGGAGCAAAAAGATACTGGGGTCCAGCGGCTGATTTGCCACCACAGAGACCTGGCCCACATAGGCGCGATCGACGGGAATGTTATCTGCCGTGCGAATGGGCAGAGGCAGCCGGCTCTTCGGATCGACGAAACCCACAAAAACTTTTGCCATCAAAGGGGATCGATTGCTCATATTGTCCCAGACCGGGACCCGGTAGCGATCTGCATAAATTTCGCCCGGAACCCAAAGAGTGGTGGGCAATCGCCCCCAGCCGGGATGGGTGGTCACATTGCCCACCACCAGTTCCTCCTGGCCCAACAATTGTACAAAGAGGGGATAATCCCGGCTCACAGGCCGGGGTGCGCGCAGATAGAGCGTCACATCCACCTGATCTTCTGGGTGGAATCGTCCGCTGGCTACCTCCACGGCCAACAGTTCAATCTCATCGTTTTGGGGCGTTCCATAGATGACGTGATAGGGGGTTGCCTGGGGGGGCACATTTGTCAGCGGGGCGGATGGGTGGTAGCTGGCCGGAAGCAGGACTGTCAATGCGTAGAGGGAAGACGCAAATAATCCGGCGGGCAAAAGCAGAAAAAGCGGCAGACGCCAGCCCGGCGGAGCCAGCCGTATCCACGTGCCCAAACCGATTACAATCAGCACGCCAAAGCCACTGATGGCAGGAAACAGCAAGCGCCCCTGTCCGCTGGTGGCAAAGGTCAGCCAATAGAACATCAGTCCGGTCAGCATCAACACCCAGAGCAACAGCAGTGCCTGAACCTGGAGGTGTTTCTGCTGCAACGCAGCCCGCAACCGGGGCCACAGGCCAACGACAACCACGGCCACGCCACTCACCACCAGCAGCGTCACCCCATCCAGACCCGCATAGACGAAATTGGGCATCAATATACTGAACCACCCAAACAGACCCCAGAAAGAATAGCGCACCCCCCGCAGCTCGCCCAATAGATCGTCCAGGCTGCGGGTTTCCACCCGCAAACCGTTGATTGTGAGAAGCTGCTCCACGCCCAGCCATTCGCCATAGAGCGTATAGTTGCGCCAATACCACCAGCCGGCAATCAGCAGAAAGGGAACCACAACCAGCAACCCGGCCCGCACCAGCAGCCATCGATCCCGCCGCTGCCAGGCCAGCCAGCCAATCACAAAAACGCTCAGCAAAAGCAACCCCAGCGCGTGCAGTTTGCTCAGGGCAGCCAGCCCGACCAGCACCCCCAGCCCCAGCCAGGAAAGCCATTCCCGGCTACTGACTTCCCGCACCAGCAGGCGCGCCAGCCAATAGAGTGTGGCTGTGCTGAGCGCAATGGCCAGATTGTCGTTGGAGACGGTGGCGCTGATGAACTGAAACTGGGGGATGGACGCCACTGTCAACAGGACCAGCAGGGGCAGAACGCGGGAACCGGGCAAAGCCAGCCGGGCAATCCCATAGGTGCAGAGAAGCGTGACCAGGCTGAGAAGCAGTGAAAACCAGCGGCCCACGTGCATGGCCAGATTAGCGCCGACCAGAGGCAGCTGTCGGGCGCTGTACAGCATCCGGTTTTTGTTGCCAGGAAAAAGAGGATCGCCCAAATTGGCGTGGGGATTCAAAACGCTGATTTGGGCCAAGTCCGACTGATCGATAGGGGCAATCAGCCGTCCAACCAAAAAGTAATAGAGAGGCGCCTGGGTTCCTTCGTGCTCCCAGGGGCCAGCGCTCTCCCGGGTCTGCACAGGCAGTCCGTTGCCCTGCGAAAGATGGCGGGCAAACGCGTAGTGGTGAATCTCATCCGGCGCTTCGAAGGGGGGGACAGCCAGGCTATACCAAAAGCCCATCAGCAGAAAAATCAGAAGCGTGGAGCCAACGACCGCCGCTTCCAACCGACGCCCCGACCAGCCAAGACGGTGCAAAGTCGCTTCGCCAAAGGGCAATGGAACTAAATTTGTCACAGAAGGGCTTTGCATGGAAAATCATCGCGCTGATTAGTGGGCATATACCGTTGCCCATTATCCCAGTTTTCAGGTTACTCGCCAAATTCCGGCAAAAATAGGGGGAAAGGCAACTGGAGGGAAAGACCATCCGCCGAGACTGTGCCGCTGCCGCCCGCGGCGACCGGTAGCTTCTCAAGAGAATCGGCCGCGTAGAGACGCAGGGACAGAGTCGCTGCGTCTCCCAGCACATTCCGCTCGCCCCAGACTTCGCTCTGCTCGACAATAAGCGTCCCCGGTGTCCACCAGAGAGAGGGCAGGAATCCATCGTAGAATTCCCGTTCGGTCGCGGGGAGCGGCTCGGCAGACGCCACGCTCGATCGCGGCTCCAGCCCGGCGATATATTTGTAGCGTTTGTCCAAAGGACGCAACGCCTGCCAATAGAAAGTGACCGGAATGTTTGCCCCTGCCCACAGGGGGCGGCCCACCTCATACCCCACCAGTTCAATCGCGTCCCCAAAGCGCGCACCCACAGGAATCCCGTTGGCAGGCAATGCGTCGGCCACGGCCCCGCCCAACAGGAAAAGGTCCAGTTTCAGAATCGAATTGGGGCTGTGGAAACTCTGCTCCCGGATGCGCAGACTGTTCTCAGCCAGCCAGCCCTCCACCCGCCGTTCCGGGTCTGCAAAGGGGTACATCTGGGAAGTGACCAACCAGACCCGGCGATAGGGGCCTGCCAGTCCGCCCAAAAGGGACTCGGTATTCCCCCATTCGCCGAACAGAGGCATCCCCCACCAGTGGACAGACAGCCCGGCCTTTTCAGCCGCCCCCAAGCGGTCTACGGGCAGATAGTAGCGGAAAAGGCGCTGCATATGGGGCGGGTTCAGCAGCAACACATCCCCAGGCATCATCTCCCGGCGCAGCACCTGGCCCACCCCCACAAAGTCATCCTTGCCATACTCCGGCAGGGAAAAATAGTTGATTGTGCTATAAGCCGCGCCACCCACCAATAACAGACAGAGCAGCCCCCCTGCGATCCGCTGGCGCTGCCAAATCAACGCCATACCACCAGCCACGCAGAGCAAAAAGAAGCCAGAAATTATCGACAGATGGCGGGCATTCATATAGGCTGGCTGAAATTGATTGACCAGCACCAGCAGCAGCACCGGGCAGATGAGCAGCGCGGGCAGCAGCCAGCCCTGCCGATCCCAAAGGGGACGACGCATCGCCCACAGCCCGCCCAACAGCGCCAGTCCGCCAAAAATCATATCGAGCCACCAGACCTGCTCGATGTTCACACTCAGCCCCAGGCTATAGGCGTTGAGCAGATCGGGCAGCAGAATCGAAAAAGGCAGCGAGACAAAATTAGCTCCGCTGTGGGGCTGGCGCAGAATGAACCAGGCGGCCACTCCGATTCCGCCAGCCACCAGCCCCCCCCCGATCCCCACCAGCAGCAGGGCCAATCGGCGTCTGTGGCGCACGCCCAGCACAAGCACAAGCGCGTGGACAGGCAGCAGCAGCGCGGCAAAGTAGTGGCTGAACACGTAGACGAGTGTGACGCCGCAATAGGCAGCCAAGCGTTGCAGCCGCATGCGGGGATCGCTCTCATCGGCCCAACGGACAAGCAGATAACTGCTGAGCACCGCCAGCAGGGCTACAAGCGTATACATCCGGGCTTCCTGGCCATACCAGAGGTAGAAAGGGCTGCACGCGGCCAACAGAAGCGCAAAGGGCGCGGTTTGTGGTGGCAGCACACCCCGGCGGATAAAGGCCCTGGACAACACCCACAGCCCTGGCAGCAGCAGTGTGGAAGCCATCAGCGATGGAAAGCGCAGCACAAATTCGCTCTGCCCCGCGAGCCGCACAAAGAGGCCCAAAAAGGCAAAATAGGCAAAGGGGTGCTGATCGACAGTGGGCCGTTCGGAGATGGTATCTGAGAGGACAATACGCCCGGCCAAGAGATCCACCCAGCCGGATTCGGCCCGCTGCAGACTCAGGCTCTCGTCCCACCAGAGGTTTTTGGCATCCAACTGCCAGGCGAGCCGGGCAAAGGCCAGAAGAATGAGAATAAGAAGCAGCCAGCGTCCGAAAGGGGAGAAACGCGCCAAAGATGTTGGGGGGGCGGCGAGCGGTTGGGCAGTGTTCATCACAACCGATTATCTGGCAGAAGACGGGGATCGGCCAAACCGCTGCTCTGCCCGTAAATGGACAGATGGCGGGCCGCGATATTCTCCCAGGCATACAGACGACTGGCTGCGCGGGCATTGGCGCGCAGCGAACCGGCCAGTTGGCAATCATCGGCAATGCGGGCCACGGCCTGGGCGGTTGCGTCCCCATCACCGGGGGGCACAGTCAGCCACTCCTCGCCATCCCGGAGTTCGGCCAGCGGGGTTTGGGGGGTGGTGGTGACAATCGCACAGCCGTTGGCCAGCCCGGCCATCAGTGTGCCCCGGCGCAGGCTGGCCCCGTCGCTGTAGGGCATCACCAGCACGTCAATGGCGTTGAGGCTGGCAGCCACGCCGTCGTCGTCCAGCCGCCCGGTCCACTGCACCCGCGGACTCAGCCCCAGCGCGCCGATGCGCGCTTCCACTTCCTGCAAATAGGCGAAATTGGTGGGATCGCTGGCCCCCACCCGCTCGCCTATCATCAACAGATGGGCGTTGCGCCCCTGTGTCACCAGCCGATGCAGGGATTCAATCAGTGTGATTCCCCCTTTGGAACGGTTGAGGAAGCCAAAATAGGCCATCACCAGATCGTCCGCGCCGTAGCCCAATCGGGCGCGTTCCCCTTGCCGTTCCCCCGCGCGCAGTGTCACCCCCCGGATGTTGCTGCCAATGGGGATGGCGGAAAGATTGGCAACCCGCCCAACCAGTGCCAGCCGGTCCTGCTCATTAGTGACAATTGTAGCATCCGCGCTGAAGGCCGGGCGTTCTGTCACCCAGCGGCGCAGCCTGGCACCGGCCTTGGGAAAGAGATAGGGAACCAGCAGGTCGTGATAGGTCCACGCCACCCGGAACCCCCGCCGACGCCAGAAAAGAGGGCCGAAATTGATGGCCGGGTGCATTCCAAAAGCAGCGGTCTGATATTGCACGTGAACCCAGTCCGCGGCCAATTCATCTGCCAGTGTGGCAATCCGGCCCAGACTGCGCCAATCCCAGCGGCTGATCTGTGGATAAGTCCGGGGATAATCCGGGGAAAGTGGGGGGATAGGCGAAAGTGATGTTCCACGCCGATGGGTGATGACCGACACTGCCAGCCCCTGCCCGGCCAATGTCTGGCCCAATGCAGCCGTATAGGCTCCGACGCCGCCCTGCATAGGCGGATATTCACCAGTCACCAGCAAAATATGCATCAGAGCTGCTTTTCCAGTGTATAGCCCCGATAGTTTATCTCCTCAAAACCGGCTTGGCGGCACAACCCCAGTCCAGCCCGGTTGGCGTGGGCCACAAAAGTGACAAGCGTGTGGTTGCCCCGCTGATGCGCGTCGTTGATCATCCGGCGCAGCAGCCAGCGCCCAATGCCTTTGCGCCGCCAGGCCGAAGCCACAATCAGCTCGACCAGACCGGCCACGGGGTTGGCATCCTTGGGATTGACCACCTGCCGCTCAATCATACGCGTGGCAGCAATACGCATCTCATCGTCCTCATAAATCTGATAGCGCAGACCAGTTTCATCGTTTTCGGGATAGAGAGTGTAGCTGCCAACAGGCACATCCTCCCGCCCCAGCCGGTTCAGAGGATAGGCAAGACAGTAGTAGCGCTCAGTGGGGCGATAGCCGGCCTGGTTCAGCCAGCGCTGGTGGTCTTCCCACGTGGAGGGCAGAATGCCCGCGCCCATCTGATAGGCAGGATAGCCTGTGCTGAAAGAGAAGGCCCGCACCCGGCGCACGCTCTGCTCCCGCCAGAAGGTCTCGGCTGTCTGCAATAGCAGGCGGGCAACCCGGCTAGAAAAATTGTAATCGGTGGGCACGACCAGAAAACGCAACAGCCCCAGAGGGCGGTCGTCCATCAAATGCTGGGTGGCGTGATCGTAGCCCAGTCCCACGTCGATAAATCCCAGCAGCCGCTCCTCGGCCAGCACGCCGAATATCTGGTGGCGCAGCCAGCGAACCGAATGCAGGCTGGACGGTTCTGGCTGAAAACAATTGGCCTGAATCTCCGCGTCATCCATTGGGCAGGTGAACAGGGCACCGGAGAGGGTCTGGGCCAGGAGCGCGTGCATCTGATGGCTGTCGGGAGGGTAGAGAAGACGGGCGTAGAACCGTTCGGAGGCCATCGGTTAGTCAACAATCTTCCGCTGCAAAATCGCCAGCAACTCGTCCTGACGCTCTACGCCAGGCAGAAAACAGGAGCGGGGCGTGTCCAAATCGAGCAGGCCATTGTCGGCCAAGGGATAGTAGATCAGACTGATGGATTTGCCCATACGCCCGGATTCTTCGCAGGTGGCAATCTGGCGAAAAGCAATGGGCAACGGGCCAGAAAGGGGGCGGCGGCGCACCAGTCCCGTCTCAGTCAGTTCGACTGTGCTGACGGCCCATCCCAAATTGACCAGCGCAAAAAGCAGGGCACAGCCAATAAAGAAGAGCGTTCCACCGGCAAAGTTTCGGGTCAGCTCCCAGGCAAAAAGCAGGACGACCAAAAGGCCGATCCCGGCCATCGCCCCATAGGAACGCCGGGGGCGAAACACTTGGACATCAGACATCCTCGTCTATAATCTCCACCAGGCGGTGTTCCAGCTCAGGGACCATACTGTGCAGCCGGGTAAAACGCACCAGCTCCCGCCCCAGAAAACGGATGCGATCCTCCAGCCCCCTGTCCACCAATTGGCCGTCCACAAAGGCCGTGCGCACATTGGGAATGCTGATCTGGACAGGCAGGCTCCAGCCGCCCACGCCCCGTACCACCACCCGCAGATGGCTCAGTGTGTTGGCTGCCCCCGCGTTGCCGCCAGCCACCCCCAGCAGCCCAAAAACTTTGCCCCGAAACTCGTCGCCTCCCATCAGGTCCAGCGCATTTTTGAGCACGCCGCTGAAGCTATTGTGGTATTCGGGGGAACCCAGAAAAATGCCCTGGGCCGCGCCCACCCGCGCCTTCATTTCCTGAACCTGAAGATTGTCGTCCCGGTCTTGGGGGCTGCTGCACAGGGGCAGATCAAAAGCAGCCAGATCGATGAGATCGATGGTTGCGCCCGCGCTCCTGGCCGCGGCCAGGGCCAGTTCCAGGGCCATGCGGGTATAGCTCTGGTCACCGCGCATACTGCCACAAATGGCCGCGATGTGGACAGGGACAAGGGGTGCATGTATGGTCGCCAATGGGTTGACTCCGGTTGCAGTTATTGTTCTGTTGGCGCGGGCGTGTCGTCAACGCCGGGCTTGTCAGCACGAACCAAAAAAGCCAGCACGACAAATCCAATCACCGACACCGCCACGCCAGTCACAATCACTGCGCGCAGCACACCGCTCTCCCAGACAGACGGATTCAGCCCGGCAAAGCCGCCCAGAATCCCAGCCAAAGGGACACTGGCGATGAGAAGCATCCGCACCATCACTTGGGCCGGTGCGGGCAAAGGACCCGGCTTGCGATTCATCCGCTGCATCAGCCCCAAAATCGCAGCCATCGGATAGATGGCTCCGGCCAAGAGAAGCAGTATCGCGCCAATTTTGATCAGAATATCCATAGAAGAAACCCCGGCTTTTGGGCTGAATGTCCGTCTATCATACCAGCATTTCCGCCCAGATAGAAACCGAATCGGGGATACAGAATGCAATTCAAGTCGGGGGCGCGATATGCTGATTCCGGGAATCGACCAGACAATCCAGAGCATTTGCACCAGGTTTGGTCGATTCCCGGAATCGGTTGCTCCCAATCTGAATTGCACCCGGGGATACAAACCGGAGACGCAAAAAGAGAGGGACCCATTCAGGCATCCCTCTCTCCCTCTGTGCCACATTGATTCTCTCCCTACGCTTTCCCTCTGCACCTTATTATTCCTTGCGCGGGCTAGGCCACAGGCCCTGTCTGGCTGACGTGAGCGTACATCTCCAGCAGCCGGGCCGCGTGTTCTGCCATCACCGGCGCGGGGCGGATCATCCGGGACATCGCGCGCAGGGATTCGGGGGCCGCGGCGATCTCGGCCAGCACACCCGCCAGCGCGTCCACATTCCCCGCGGCAAAGAGCCGGCCTGTGCGCCCCTCTTCCACCTTTTCTGCCAGCGCGCCCAAACGGCTGGCCACTACCGGCGTACCCACGCCAAAGGCCTCCTGGATCACCAGCGGGGAATTTTCGTACCAGAGGGAAGGAACCACCAGACAATCGATCTGGCGCAGGGCCGCGCCCACCTGCTGGGGTTGCAGCAGACCGGCAAAACGAATGTTGGGATGGCGGGCCAGCGCTTTCAACTCTTCCACATACGCGGGGAAGGTCTGCTCGCTGCCATAAATGGTCAGGGACGCATTGTCGCCCAGTCGATTGAAAGCCTCAATCAAAATGTGCACGCCCTTTTGCCAGGCCAAGGAGCCAAGAAAGCCAAAATGGGGATGGGCGGGCGGCTCCGGCAGGGGTATCGTTGCCCGCTGTGCCAGTTTGCTGTCGTCCAGCCCATTCTCCAGCACAACAATTCGTTCTGGCGGAAAGCCGTGGCGCACATACTGGTCACGCAGAAAGGCGCTGGGGGCCACAAACAGATCCACCGATTCGGTCACTTTGCGCAGATAGCGGTTGCGGTAGACGAAAGGGACAGCGACCAGTGGACGTATGGAACGCATCCAACTCAGGTCCGCGCGCTCCGTAGCACAATCCACACAGTTCATACAGCCCGCAGAGGGGCCATTGCACGGGGTATGATCCGGGCGGATAAGCTGGCTGTTGGCGCAGAAATACCAGTAGTCGTGGAGGGTGACGATTTGGGGATAGTCCTGTGCCAATTCGATGAGCCGGGCCGAGACGCCCTGAACGTGCTGGAAATGGACGACATCCGGTTGAATTTCAGCCAGAAACGTCTGGAAGTGCGCCTCGAAGGACGCATCCCGAAAAGTGTGCCAATACTGGCGCACCGGGTCTTCGTGGATGCGGTCGGCGGGCAGGGGAATCCGCCACAGATGGACGCCCTCCCGAAGGATGCGCTCGTCGCCGGGCAACAGATCGGGCGCGGGATAGAAGATGTGAATTTCGTGGCCGGCCTGGGCCAGCTCCCGGGCCAAACCCCACGTATAAATTTCTGTACCACCCACACTCTCCGGCGGAAATTTGTGAACGACAAAGGCAATGCGCCGCCGCTCTTCTGGCGGTGTGGGCGGCAGGCTGACTGTCCAACCGGCCACCTGCGCGCCCGGCGTCAGGGGGGTCCTAGAGACACTCATTGCTTGCTCCGTCTGTGGGGGACGAGATTCGGGTTGCAATCTGAGAAAAAGCGTCATAACACTTGTCCAATGTGTAGTGTTCAGTCAGCGTCCGGTGTCCGGCACTGCCCAAACGCTCAGCCAGTTCAGGCTTGGCTAGAATCTGCTGGATGGCCGCGGCCAGGGCAAGGGACGCATCAAAGGGAACGAGCAGCCCGGTTTCCTCGTGGCGGACAAGGGCTGCCGGGCCACCGATGGCCGCGGCCACCACCGGTTTGCTGTGTTGCCAGGCTTCCAACAGAACAATACCAAAGGAATCGACCCGGCTGGGGAGCGCGAGGAGCGCACACTCGGCCAACAACGCCTGTTTTGTCCTTTCGTCTACCACCCCCAACAGATGAATGTGTTCCCTGAGAATAGCACCCACACGTGGGGGGAATATGTCCAGGAACACAGCCAACTGGTGTTGTTGGGGACCTGCGCAGACAATGTCCACGACTTCGCCCTGGCGGATCAGATCTGCCACGGCCTGCGCCAGCGTAAACGCGCCTTTGTCATAGGTGGCCGCGCCCAGAAAGAGCACAAACTGCCGGGGCAGTCCATAACGCTGGCGTATGGCTTCGCCATCCTGGCGGGCTTCGTCGAGATCGACTGCGTCCACGCCCAGCGACAGACAGTGCAGGCGGGACGGAGCCACACCCCATTCGGCCAGCAGCGCCTTCTCTGACTGGGAGAGCGCAACGGTTGCCCCGGCCTGCTGATAGACGGCTGTCTGATGGGCCATACAAAAACGCGCTTTGATGGCGGGGCTACCCGTATGGATCAACGGCATGACAATCACCGGTGTGGCCTGGGCCAATGCAGCCTGGGCAGCGTCCACAAAGAGACCGTCCCACCCGGCATCCAGTACGACGAGCAGGTCCGCGTCGGCAAGCAGGGGAAGCAGAACTGATTGTAGCTCCAAAAGGGGTGGCAGGGAAGGGGTGAAATGTCTTAGCAGGGGCTGTAGCCAGGCCACGGGCAAGGGCAGGCGGGCCAAAAGGTGGGTCATCCGGCGCAGCACCCCAAAGCGGTAGGGCGCTGGCCAGGGATAGGTCAGCGGCAGACGGATGATCTGCACGCCGTCCTGCTCTTCGCGGGAAGGCAGATCAGCCCGGATCGACGGCGGGGGCCGCCAGAAGTCATCGGCCTGCTGCGCGTTGCTGGTCAGCACAATCACCCGGTGGCCGTCCATCCGCAGTCGCTGGGCCAGGGCGCGGCAGACGGTCTGCGCGCCCCCCACAAAAGGCGCGTAGGCAGGGAGAACAAACGCGATATGCATCAAAGGGGGGGATTGGCTTGGGATAGAGCGATCTCCCCTTCCAGCCGCTGGATGGCTGCGCGCTGATTCTCAATCACCGCCAGGAGTTCCCGCTGTCTGCGTTCAGCATAGAAGATTGTCAGTTGGTGCAGCCCTCGGCGGGCCGCGCCCAGCAGGGGGATTCGGTCCACGGGGGAAGGGGTGAGCATTGGCTGCGGGGTTGGGGGCAGGGGATTCCCGGCATTTGCCCAAAGTGCCTGGGGCGTCAGGGGGGGGCAGAGGGCGGCCAAAGCGCGGGCCGCGGAATGAAGCTGATCCCGGGTGCATTCGGATGTGTGCCACAGGTCCACTGCCATAGGGATAGCCTCCAAATAGGCCCGGGTAATCTGCCCCTGCCTATCACCGGCCAGCACAGTGGGCTGATAGGCGGCCTCGGCGGGCAGGAATTCATCCACAAAATGTTGGGGGGACAGGTGCTTGAGACAGAAGCGCAGTCGCCCCCGCAGCCGCGCCCAGGCGGTGTAGACCGGATCGGTGAATGAGCTGCTCTCTGGGTGGATCAGCACCGATTGGGGCACAAGAGCCACGCGATAGCCCGCGGCCCGCGCCCGCCAACAATAGTCCACATCTTCGTAATAGCCAGGCCAGAAGCCTGCGTCCAGTGGGCCGATGCGTTCCAGCACATCCCGGCGCAGAGCCAACGATGCACCGGTGACAAAGGGAACCTCGCGGGGTTGGGTCCCCTGGGCATCCAGCGTTTCCCCATAGCCCCGATGGCGGGCCACGGCCAGCGGCCATTCCAAAACGCCGCCCGCGTGCTGCACTGTCTTGCCGTCTGTCAACAGGGCTAGGGATCCCGCGACACCCACGCCGGGTTCTGCCAACGCCGTCACCAGCCCAGCCAGCCAGCCGGACTGCACAACTGTGTCCTGATTGAGCAGCACCAGCACATCCCCGCTGGCGGCGGCCAATCCCACATTGCAGCCCCCGGCAAAGCCCAGATTGCGCCCGTTACGGATTAGCCGCGCGCGGGGGAAATCCTTCTCCACAATGGCTGGGGATGCGTCGGCAGACCCATTGTCCACCACAACCACTTCCAGGGCAAATGATGCCGGGTCGGTCTGATCAGCCAACGCGGCCAGACAGGCGCGAATCCACTTTTCTCCGTTCCAGAGGGGAATTATTACTGTGACAGCATTCATAGGCGGGCTTTGGGTTGATTGTACAAAACCGGACAAATATCCCTGTTCTGACGCAGCAGGGGGTATCCTAGCGGGCCAAGCCGCGCTGTTCCAGTTCGCTGGCAGCTTTTGTCAGATTGTCCTCAGCCTTTTGGTGGCGCACCCATTCGACCAATTCTGCCACGCCTTCCGCGAAACTCACTTTCGGCTCATAGCCGAGCAGACGGCGGGCTTTGCTGATGTCCGCATAGCAGTGTCGGATATCACCCGCACGGAATTTATGGGTGATATTGGCCTCTGTTTTCACCCCCAGATGTTCTGCCAGGGCACAGGCTATATCGCAAATGGTAAAAGGGCGACCTGTGCCCACATTGAACACCTGATAGTTGGCCTCATCTTTTTCCAGTGCCAACAGATTGGCCTGCACAACATCGGAAATGTGGGTGAAGTCTCGGCTTTGCAGACCGTCCTCGTAGATGAGGGGTGCATTGCCATTGAGGAGAGAACTGGAAAAGATGGCCGCCACACCCGTATAGGGATTGGAAAGGGCCTGACGGGGGCCGTATACGCTAAAGTAGCGCAGGGCAACCGTGGGAATGCCATAGGCGCGGCCGATGCTGAGAAACATCTCCTCGTGATCCCGTTTGTTGATGGCATAGATCGATGTGGGATGAATGGGCTTCTCTTCGCCTGTGGCCTGGGGTATGACTGGCACGCCACACTGAGGGCAGTGTAATTCCCACTGGTGTTGTTCCAGTTGTTCAGTCCTGCGCAGTTGGGGATAGACAATGCCGTGAGTGGCGCAGCGGTATGCCCCTTCGCCATAAATGGTCATGGAAGAAGCCACAATCATTTTGCGCACAGTGTGCTTCTCGTTGGCAACGATATCGAGCAGCGTGGCAGCACCCAATGTATTCGTTTTTGTGTAGCGCAGAATATCATACATGGATTGGGCAACACCCACTGCCCCGGCCTGATGATAGACGACTTCCATGCCCTCCAAAGCCCCTTGCAAGCGCTCCCGATCGCAGATATCGCCCACCATCAAACGGACATCCGGATGGAGATAATCAGGCCGTTTACGCCCTGCGCCGTGGACCTGTGGGTCCAGGCTGTCATAGATCGTTACATCGTACCCCTGCCCCAGCAGAGCGTCGGTGATGTGGGAGCCAATAAAGCCAGCCCCTCCGGTAACCAGTACCCGGGGCGATCGTCGGTTCATTGTGGATTCTCCTGTTGCGCTCATAGAATCGCCTCCAGTGCGTTGGCCCAGTCGCCAGCGCGCACAGCCAAAACGCGCTCGTTGTACAAATAGCGTCGGGCGTTGGCAGCCAGTTCCCCGCGCAGAGCGGCCTCTTCCATAAGCCTGCCCAGCGCGGCGACCCAACTGGCCGTATCGTTGGCAGCCAGCAGACCCGTCTCCGCGTGGCGCACGCTTCTGCTGTAGACAGGCAGATCGCTGTAAATGCCCGGCGCGCCCAACGCGGCATAATCCAGAAATTTGATGTCCGACTTGGCCCGGTTGAAGGGTGTGTCCTGCAAGGGGGCCAGGGCCATATCCCACCGCACGTTGCTGGTGAACCAGGGCAGGAATTGGGGATATTCCGGGGTGGGCGGCGTCAGGTGGGTGACGGGAAAGGGCAGGGATTGTAGGTCGTGCCAGAGATTGTCTCTGTTTATGCCGCCAATGATCTGTAACTCGAGCGGAAGCCGCGTCGACTGCCCGATCTCCGCCAAAGCAGGCAGAATCATCTCCAGATCGCTGTCGTGGGTTTTTGTCCCCATATAGCCCAGGACGAACCGCGCCCCATCCCTGCGGGGCATCCGCACGCCCTGGACAATCAGTTGCTCGTCCAGGGCATTACCCACCACCTGAATCTGCGTGTTCAGGCTGGCGTAGCGGGCACGCAGGGCCGGGGTGGAAACCAGCACGCCATGGGCTTCGTGCAGAAAAATGGAGACGATCTCTCGCTTGGTCTGCGCGGCTGGGCTGTCGCCCGGTAGAGCCAGCAGATCATCGTCGATCTGATAGATCAGTTTCGCCCCACGATGGTGTACATCCTCGGCTAAGATGGCTGCCATCTCTGGTGTGCAATCGGGCCGCCAGAGACGATCTACGACGACAATCTCAGCTTCCTGACCGTAGTAGACGGGAGAGATAGTGACGTAGAAACGCTCGGCGATGGATGGGTGGGCCAGGGGTTGCAGCAGGCGAATGTAGGCGCTGCCGTGGGGCAGGCCAACCGGACTGTATTCGTAGAGGACGAGAAGCCGGGGGATAATCACAGCGCCCCGCTTTCGCTGTCTTTGCCAAAGAGAACGGCTAAGATATTCAGCGCAGCCCGCTCCGGGAAGAAGGTGCAGACATCTCGGATGGCGTTGGTCCGCAGCCGGGCACGCAGATATTCGTCGTCCACCAGGGAACGCAGGGCACGCCAGCACGCCTCGGCGGAAGATGTGTCCACCATCAGTACGTTTTCACCGTGACGGGAAAAGCTGCCCGCGCCCCCCTTCTGCGGGACGATGACCGCAGCCCCACAGGCCATCGCCTCTAATGCGGTCAGGCCCATGGCCTGATAGGTGGAGAAATCGACAAAAATGTCCGTCCCCCCCAACAATACGGCCACCCGATCTGTTTCCAACATCCCAGCCAGTTGCCAATCAAAACCCTGGGGCAATTCGGCAAAGCCGGGGTCGGTGGGGGAGACGCCGAAGAGGGTAATGACGACCCGTTCGCCGTAGTGGCGGGAGAGACGGCGCAGGGTTTCCATTGTCAGCCGGGGGCCGCGGCGGGGCGAGTTGGGCCGAATCATCGCGGTGATGCGAATTGGAGACGAAACGGACACGGATGACACAGGCGGAGCAGATTCCCACGGATGTTCCAGGGGGCGAAAGCGATCGATGTCTACGGAGGGGCCGACGATTGCACAGTCTACGCCTGTGTGGGCCAGGACTTCCTGCCGGTTCCACCCGGTTTTGGTGAAGCAGCGCAGAGCAGGCCGGGCGGTGTAGCTGGCCGCGGCCCGGCGCTGTTCATCGCTGCCCTCGGCAAAAAAGTGAGCCTCGAAGTCCTGGACGTAATAGCCCAGAGCAGGAGCAGAAGGAGGCAGCCACTCCACGCTTTCGTGCCAGGTGGCGATGACGGCATCAAAAGTCTGCCCCAAAACGCGCGCGCTCTCTGGGCTGCCGTAGTGGACGGAGAGTCTGTTGTCTGGATAGGCGGCGGCGAAAAGCTGTCGGTTCTGCGTCAGATTGAAAAGATGGACCTCCACACCCATTGCGGCCATTGCACCGGCCTCGGCCAGGACAACGTTTGCCCCGCCGCCGGGCGCGTCCACCGGCAGCAGAAAGAGCAGCCGTTTGTCGGAAAAGTGTTGTCGGCCTTCCTCTACCAGCGCAAACCGTTCCGCCAGCACAGCCGCCCGCGACCGAATGCCCAGCAGGACCGGCCCGTTGCGCATAGTATCTTCGGCCGCGGCGATGGGAGCGCTGCCGTAGCGTTCGGTCAAAATCCGGCTGGCGCGCCGGCTCAGTTCCCGGCGGCGGCTATGGGAATAGCTGCGGGATTGGGCGTGGAAAAAGTAGGTGTCGTCGGCCAGGGCCAGCCGCCAGCCAGCGGCCTGGGCACGCAGACAGTAGTCGTTCTCCTCGCCGTAGCCCGCGCCAAAAGCATCCTCATCGAAATAGCCGATGGCGTCGATGACCTCCCGGCGGATGAGTAGACAGAAGCCGTTGAGGAGGGGCATTTTCGGGTAGAGCCGGGCCGAACCGACAGTCAGGGCTGTGGCCCAGTCGTCGAGTTCCCAGCCGTCGGGCAGGGGGTTTTCAGCCCAGTCTCCCCCCGCGGACAGAGCCGGAATGGACTGGTAGGAGGCGGTGTTGGAGAGGGGACCGGCCAGCCCGATTTTCGGGTCGGAATCGGCGCAGGCCAGCAATTTGTCCAACCAGCCGGGGGTGGCGATTGTGTCGCTGTTGAGCAGCAGGACAAAAGGCGCAGTGCTGGCCCGCAGCCCCCGGTTGGCAGCGAAGGTATAGCCAGTGGCCTCGTCGCTGCGCAGGAGAATGGCGTGGCTGTGCTGGCGGGCGAAGTCGGCCAGAAAACCCTGGGTAGGCGGGTCACTGCCGTCGTCCACCAGCAGCAGCCGATAGGGTTGGGCCGTGTGGCGCAGCACAGAATCCAGACAGCGCCGTACATCTTCCAGGGCATTGTGGACGCAGACGACAAGATCGACGGCTTGGGTGTGGGGCGTAATCGGCGGGCGGGTCGGGGGCAGAGGAATCTCGATGATCTGATTGCGATAGCAGCGGCGGGGGCCGATGCGTCGGGTAAAGGCTTTCCAGCGCCAGCGGGCTTCGCCGCGCAGATGCACGAGCAACCCCTTTACTCCCCGCTGGTTGGCAATGCGCAGCCAGCCCGCGGCCATCTGCAGCATCCCCTCGCGCCGGGAACCGGGGGGCACTGTACGGGCGCGCAGCCGCTGCAAGAATCCCAACAACGCATAGCCTGGGCTGTGGCGCAGGCGCTCCCACTCGGCCAGTTCGCTGTGATAATTGGCCTCCCACATCTCTTCGGCCTGGCGGGCGGCCAGCATCTCTTTTTCCAGAGCCAGGGCCAAATGGGTTAGCTGGGCCAGACGGGTGTCCTGTTGGCGAGCTGCTGTGCGCAGGGCAGCAATCTCTTGTCGGTAGGCTTCTACCAGAGGGTCGGTTCGGATACGCTCGGTCTCCGGGTATAGTGCATCAGAGTGGTGGGGAAGATGTCCAGTCACCAGCAATCATCCCAACGGTGGCGCATAGGCGGGCAAAATCACTGTTGTCAAAACAAAAATGTTTATCAAAATCATCATACTGAGAATCGTTAACACGACCGTTTTTCGGTATTTTCCAGCCAAAGCCATCCAGCCATAGGCGACAAAAAAACCAATTGATGAAATTGCAGGATAGAAGTATCTGCCTTGGGGCTGGATGGTAGTTAGATTAAAAAGAAGAAAGGTTATCAAGACAAAAATGATAGAAAGCAAAAAAATCAGGATTGCATTCCGTTGATTGCTTGTGAAAGAGTCTGCAGATCGTACAGAAGCGTATATCCCAAAACACAAACCTGTCAGGCCAATACTATCTAGAGGAATAAGCAAAGGCACGGGGACGGGAAGATTCATCCAGCCAAAGCGCCCCCAAAATGAGGAGTGGGTCAGAGGGATCAGATCGATAAAGTGAGTGGGAATCAAAAAGTCTCTACGAATTCCAGTAGCATTGGGTGAACCAAGCAACCTTTCGAAAAGATCGGGCCATAGCAACCAACTGATAAAAAAAAGAGATAGAGCGGAGAGTAGATAAAAGACGAAATGAACTATTGTATTGACAAAAGACCGACGCTTTTTTGTGAGATTTATCAGAGCAAGGGCTGCGGCAAGGGGCAAGAGGAACCAGCTTGTCATCTTCACTGCCACCGCTGGCGCAGAAGCAAATCCTGCGGTGACCCAATCACGGCGCTCAGGGACACTCTGAAGCACAACACTATTCAGAAGGCCAAAGATACCTAGCGTAGTGCAAAAGATTGCAAGTGTGTCATTGGTTATATAGGCATGAAGAAACATAAATTGAGGAATGAAGGCAACAAAACCAGCCGTCAGTTCTGGTAGCCAAGGTTCTTTGGGCAAAATCCGTTTGGATAGACAGAAGACAAGGAGAACCGTCCCCAACCCAAGCAAAACAGAAAAAAGACGTAACAGATGAGGTTCGGTTATAGGAGGGATTGTAGGCGCAAAGACACGGTTTTGTGTGGCTATGACTGTTGGAAAGTCTGTGAAGGGTGGAAGAAAACTTAGAGTACGATTCATCTTTAGAATCAAACCACTAAACGCATAATATGCGGGAGGCTGGTACCATTCGTAGCCTGTAATTACATTTTGCAACCATCCACCTGGCAACCAAGCCGCACGAGGCTGAGGTTGGCCATAGCGGGCGAAGTGATCAGCATAGATGAAATGGGCCGGTTCGTCCGGGGCTTCCCACAACGGGACGGCAATGGCATAGCTACTGGCGAGTATGAGATAGAAAAGACATATCCCAAGGATTGGCTGTTTCATGGATTTGAGCATATATGCCCCCGCTCGAACAGCCATATCTGGGCTTGGTCTTCCTGATGAAGCAACTTGAAGTCAGGGTTTCCCTCCAGCCATGTTGCAGGTATGAGAGATTGGGAGCCATAACCGACTTGCCCTTGGCGCTGCCCAATATAAACATGGGTTATGCCTGCACTGCAAAGGATTGGGTTCAGGTGGTCTGGGTTGCCAGCACTGCGAGACACATCTACGATCAATTGACGAATTTCTGCTCTGTCGGTTTGGGGTGTAATCTTCTCCGTTGCGTAAGGCATTGGTGGAATGTTGTTCGTTCGTTTTGTATAGAATGGGAGCCACCAGCCAGCATCTGATCCAACAGCCATGCTATCATCGTAAGCCAGGAAGCCGTTCACCAGGAAGTGTGCATCATCCGGGACATTCGCTGTAATCCACCGGAACGCGGCGATATCAGATTGAGTCACCATTTGATGGGATGCTGTATCGATGATACGAAATTGCGTCCTTGCGCCGGTGAGTATGACGACAAAAATCAGGGCCAAGATAGCATACGATGATAGAGGGAAGTGTTCAATTTTGGCAATGCAAAAGGAGAAGAGCCAGCCGAGGAGTAGCGAAATCGGGATATAGGCGCCAATAATCACCAAAAAATTGGTGATCCACCCAGTCCCTGGCAAACCGAGCAGGAAGGGATTGGTCATTATAAAAACAAACAGAGCGAAAAACACCATAGGAACAGCAAGTTCACGTCGTTTCCAGAAGGCGACAAGCCAAGCAACTAAGGCCCCGATCCAGAGATAAAGCGGATAGTATTCGCCAAAGCTGGACCAAGCTTGAAGTTCTTGCCATAGCGCCGCATTGGTGTTTACATCCCGCGTTACGACCGTTGTAAATGCGCTGGACAGTCGCCCATTGCTGATGATTATTACCCAAGGTATGATTAACAACGCAGCAAACAAAGCAACCCCGGCTAGCCCTAACAGACGAAGCACCCACTCGCGTAGATTATTTCTAAATAACCAAAGCCCCCAAAGTGCCCATGCCAGCCCGGCAGCAACAGCCACGGTAGCCACACGATAATGAGTCAGCACCAAACCAGCGGTAAGCAGCGTTATGAGGAACAACAAACGCACTTTCGGCCGTATCCGCTCGGTCAGCCATAGATCAATGAACCACAACAAAACGGGGAAGATTATCTGACCGGCCAATTGCGTATATCGCCCCCAGTTGACGTAGTACCCAGGCATTTGGGAAAGAAAGCCCGCTATCAGCACAGCCCCAATGCCAGCCCATCGGCGGCGGCTACTCAAGCGAAACGCCAGAGGAAACAGCGCCAGCACGGCAAGAACATTGAGTATTTGTCCCGCGATTAAGACAGACTGTGGGGCATCCATACGGGTGATCCACTCCCAAACGGCGGCAGCGGTGTGAAATCCGAAGTGATACGTGAATGTCTGGATAGGCGCGTAAGGATACCAGGAATCGAAAAGCCCGCCATTTTCTACCAACAGTTGCACAATGACTGTATGGTGAACTGAATCGCCCCACATGGGAGCGGGCAAAGTTCGTACTGGCAAAATACGCACAACGATCAACAGAATAAGCAGCCCGAGGAGAACCCAATCAGGCAATCGCTTAGCTTCACCCACGGTTCGCAATTTACCTGGCAACGCAGCGATCTGTGTTCGCCCGATCCATAGAACGCACACTCCACCAATCATTCCGGGAATCCAAGCCAGCCATTCTCCAATGGCAAGACCCATCACTCGATTCGCCAAGAAGATAAGTGGGTAAAGGGCAATGCTTACA
Organism: Caldilineaceae bacterium; assembly: GCA_019637685.1. Classification (GTDB taxonomy): domain Bacteria; phylum Chloroflexota; class Anaerolineae; order Caldilineales; family Caldilineaceae; genus JACQGT01. The sequence continues at coordinate 48,001 of JAHBVF010000020.1, forward strand.
CCTGTGGCCAGACCCAAGCGCTCTCCCCAATGCAATGGATAATTCGCCAAAAGCCAATTCACCAATGCCAGCCCAGGAACCACATAGAGAAACAGGCCGATCCCAATAATGCTTAGCAGATGTAACCCAAACCGAAGCAAATCAAGAACAATCGTTTGGCCTTCATACACAGCAGCAAAGACGACATCGCCTTCTTGGGCCACGTCATCTTTGTACATCGTACCATTTAAATATACATCTTGCTTTGATGCACTGATTAGAAGATCAGCGCCTTCGACAAAGAAATAATAACGCCGGCCGTGGGAGTCTGTTTGGATTGGAAATGAAAAGCGAACAATCCCAGGAGCGTCTATTGAGTTATCTAGGCGCACCATTACCAAATCATCTTGGCTGGATACGCTCGAACGTATATGTAATATTGGTGTGGTATTGTCTGCTGATGAGGAGGCAAGGGATAATTCGATCACTTTCAAGCCAGCATGCTGTGCGATGAACGTTTGGCCTACTTTGTGATCGAAGGGTATATAGACGCTGTCCTGTGGTTGAATCGTGTCTGTAAAGCTATTCGCAACGCAACCGGAGAGGAGGAGATTGAAGAATAATCCTAGGAATACTATCTGGCATCGAAGAATCATTGGAGATGGGCATACCGTTTGAGTATGGAATTGGGCCAGGCAAGAGGTGACATCAGCATCTGCCACTTATTTGCATCGTGCCATCTTTGCTGAATTGCACGCCGTTTTTTCAGAAAAAGGGGGAGCTGACGCAGAGCCGCCAGACGGCCTTGCAGAGCCGCTAAATTGCGGGTACGGAGGGTGCTACCAATCACGGACATACAATCATAAGCCAGGATAACCGGCAGGTAGAAAAGTAGCCACGGCGCTGGATAATTCTTGATGATGAGCCAAATTTTGTTTCGGCCCAAAAGATAGTTTTTGAAGGGGGAGCCGTTGCCCAATGTGGCAGAGTGAATGTGATAGACCCGGGCCTTTGGCTCCAGAACAGAGCGCCAACCAGCCAGTTGCGCTCGCCAGGCCAAATCGACATCCTCCAGATAGGCGAAAAAGTCCTCGTCGAACCCACCGATTTCGTCCAGCATAGTACGGGAATAGAGGGCAGCTCCCCCACACGGGCCAAAAATGTCCACTGGTTGGGTTTCGCCAAGCTGATCCAGTTCGCCCCCCCGCCAATCCCAGGCAATCCCAGCCCAATCGATGGCGATGCCGGCAGAGTTAATACGCTCTGGGGCATGGGCAAAAAGTAATTTTGACGCCACCATCCCCGTATCATCTGCGGCCATCGCGGTTTTGTACAGATATTCAAGCCAAGTCGGTTCTGGGAAAGCGTCGTTATTGAGAAGAGCAATCCATTCGGCTTTGGCCGAAGCGATGCCTTGGTTGCAGGCAGGGGCAAACCCCACATTGTACTGATTGGGGAGCACCAGATAGGTCAACGAATGTTGCACACATAATTCTTCAAAGAGAGGAATAGAGCGATCGGTAGAAGCGTTGTCAACAAAAATCAACTCAAATTCGCACAGGGTCTGTCGCTGCAATGCAGCGATCAATTGGGCCAAATGGCGTTCCCCATTGAGATTGATCACCACAATACTAACAAGCACAGCATCTCACGCTTTCCGGCAAAGAGCTTCATCTAAAACAGCCGTCGACAATAGTCTAACGCACAACACTGGGCAAGAACAGGCCATACTCATCCAGCCTGGTCAAGTTCACAGAAATAGAATTTCTGCCGACAAGTAGTGTATGGGTGATCGTCCTGGACAATTTACGGCTGCTTACTGCGGTGGATATCAATGTTGTGCCCCCATTGACACCCAGAGCAGTCCCATCCAAGGTTGCTGAACTTCCACTCCAAGCCCAGGCCAGCAAATAAGGTGGGGCATTGATGCCAAGGGTATTATTCACCAGCGGAATCAGCGCACCTACATCCGGTTTTACCTTTAGGTGGATATTCGGTGATTGAGACTTCGTTGTCATTGGCAGGCCTGTATTGCGAGGCACAATCAATGTATTAAGCTCGGCAACGGTCTTGCAACATTGAAAAGGAATGCTATCTGTATAGACGATATCCCCAAAAGTAGTCGAGAATATCTGATTGTTGTTGTAGCGCATCTCATTGACAGGGCCATTCTGCCGGTCATCATCGAAAATGGGTAATCCTATATTGTCACTGATGATACAGTTACTGACTGTCCCATCAACTCCCAGCTTGCGGCCATCATCAGGTCCAGAGAACAAGGCGGCGCCAAAAGACTGCCCGACAGTCTCATCAACACCAGGGCTGATTTCATTGTCCACAAGAAGACAGTTGCTCAAATTCATCGTTGATCCCTGGACAAGGATTCCACCGCCGTATAAACCAGAGGAACTCTTGGCTACCGTGATACGGTTCAGGTTGGCAAATGTCTGATTAAGCAGAGCCATACCTCCACCGGAAGCATTGGCTGATCCTTTTGCATCAGCCCCATAAACAATCACATCCTCCATTGTGATGTGAGCCAAATCGGTCGTTATGCCGCCACCAATTCCAGTTCCAGGGACGCCTGTGTCCTGTACATCTGTATCGTAGATCATACTATTTGTAATATTAACGATGGCTCGATTTTCGCTTACAGAACCCATTTGCGGAACGCCGCCGAGGCCATATACACGATACCCATCACCGGCAACATAAATACCGTTTGCTGAGTTTGTTGGTGAATCCGGTGTACCGATGATAAGGGTCTTGTCGATGGTTAAATGTGCAGACGGGCGATTTATAGTGCCACCGCCCGTTGTGCTGTCATTCCCGTCATTCGATGTGGCAGAAATTGCTCCACCAAATCCTTGCCCAGCCTGTGTGCTTGTTGTACGATTGCCATTAAAGGTGCTTTCGTACACTTCAACCGTGGCTCGGTACAGATTTACCCCCGCCCCTATATTCGCCTCATTATTATTAAAGACTGAATTTCTGATGATACCGGTGGCTTGATCTTCAAAGTGAACACCACCCCCTTCTGTTGGGCTTGTAAAGTTCACGCTAGGATCGCGTTTGGCAACATTTCGGGAGAAGGTTGAGCCGGTAATGTAAACCAGCGCGCGGGGTGTGGAAACTGGATCAGCCCAAGTGCCGATGGCATACAGGGCCCCTCCCACATAGCCCGCCCGATTGCCAGTAAAAACGGAGTTCGTAATGTAGACGGTCGAATTTCCAATGTGAATTGCTCCACCAGCTGCCGTATTTCGATGGTTCGGCAGATCGACACGATTATTGGTGAAGGTGGAAGATGAAATCGAAACTTTTGCATTCGAGTTGATCCCAATCGCCCCACCTTCATTTTGGGCAGAATTGTTCTCAAATGTGCAATTGGTAAGAGTGACAATGGCATTCTCACCGATGGCAAGCGCACCACCGCCTGTCGTTGTCTGTCTACCCTGATTATCCACAAAACGGCAGTTAAGAAAATCAACCCTGACCCGATGAATAGTCACACCACCGGCTACACCCTCCACAGCCGATCTTCCGCCAGAAAAAGTCAGCCCATCAAAGATAATTCGATTGCGGTTTTCCTGGTCAGGGGTGTTTTGGACGCGTAGTATATCTTGGCTTCCATTGCCTTTCAGGATCACTTCCTGACCTGACACAGCTCGGATGGTGAAGGACTTGTTCAAATTATTTAAAAAAAGCGGGGCACCGGCCGATGTATATTCTCCCCCCTGAATTTCAATGGTGCCACCATCGCTGACCGCCTTTACCGCGTCAGCAATCGTCGCAACATCGCCTGGTACACGGATTAGATCCCGCGCCACATTACCATTCAATAACAGGTTGGCGCTGGCATCTCCCTGGCCTATGACAAGTGCGGCACAAAAAGTCAGAAGGATCGATATAACGAGCGGGAGGGGACGCTTCCACAAAATGGACACAATATCTTCTCCATGGCTGCATAGAAATAGGTCAGGCTCGGCTGCTAAATCCAGCCATTCTTGTAAATGATTTTTGAAGCAAGCTGTTTGTAGTATATCAGACTATCGTTACAAAAGTACGACACTTAAGAAAACAATCGCAGGGATTAGAGCGGATCAAAACCCGCTGGCAGTTCGATCCCTGTCATATGTGCTTCTCGCACAAATCTTTTCAGCGCTGGCAACAGTCGCCCCAAAGCATACCCCGCCAGCAGGCGTTGTTTTACAAAGGACTGTGCAAAAATAGACTCCAGTGCCCCTTTATAATAGAAATAGTCTAACACCGATAGATACAAAACGTCTAGGAGTTGGTTTGGACTCCATTCGTACTGGCAAGCGAGATGGAGCGCCTGTGATTCCAATCGATCTAGCACCGTAGGCGACCAACTAGCGTTGAGAATACGTGAAAATGCCAAACCGATATGCCAATGCAAACCAGGCAGAATATCTTTTTTTACGCCCGGATGTTTTTTTTCAAATATCCAAGCAATACGGCCACACCTTTGTTGGCGTGTAGAGAAGCTCAATATAGAGTGGTAATGATAATGTCTTCCAACTATACTGGCGTCATAAATGATGCGTCCGCCATGCTTTTTCAGGCGATAGGCAAGTTCCGGGTCTTCATAAGCATAGACAAACGTGTCATCGAACCAGTGATCAAGTGCATCGAACATCTGACGTGCAATGGATATGTTAGCAGTATAAAAATGTCGGTAATCGTATTCTTGGCCGTCCTGCAAATAATAATAGCTGAACTGTTGCGCGCCTGGTCCATCGATATGCTTCATCAGTGTATTTTGTGGCAGATCCTCGGCCCAACACACTCGGCCCAGAATGGCGACTGCTGGGTCCGGATGATTGCGATGGGCACGTAGATGGCCTTCGATCAAGTCAGGGTCCGGCACAATGTCATCCCCTACAAAAATCAGCAAAGGCGACGACGCATGCTTCAAGCCCACATTGCGAGCGACGCTAGGTCCACTGTTTTGTGCAAGCTGCAAGGGGATTAGCTGAAAGCGTTTGGGCTGATAGCTATGCAGAATTTCAAAGGTCGCGTCCTGGGAACCGTCATCGATAGCGATGATCTCAAAAGGTTCGTCTGTGTCCTGGCGTTCATATGCCTGCAATGTTTGCAGAAGATCATAGGAACGATTATAGCAGGGCATAATGACGGTAACGGTTGGCATTTTTCTCTCTAGCTAATGCGATGAGACCTATGCCCGGTTGAGTAGCGCAGAAGCCAGTCGCCGCAAATGGGACAGTAGTCGAGCAGGAGCCGAACTATCAGTCCGTGGCAGGTCGGCTACAGTCTTTTCACTCATGTTTCGCCGGATCTGCTCCAAATAGAGTTGCCGTCGAGCACTCTCCATTCCCAACAACTCCAAAGCATCAACCGGATTTTCGGCCAATTTCTCCAACAGCATTACAGTCAAAACTCGCTCATTACCGTAGGTGTAAATGGAATGGAGCAATTGGGAAACACGCCGTTCCGGGCGCTCTTTGTCATACCATCGGCTGTCGGCTCTATGTTTGGGCAAGTGGACGGCCAGACACCAGCAAATCTCGAAAACCATCGCCGCCCGGTTTTCATGGATCGTATTATTGCCATGAATCCGGTATTGGAGAAGCGGTTCTGGGATGATCTCGATGTCTGCGACAGACGCCATACGCAGGGCAAAGTCCCAATCATGGGTATAGCGCAGTGGCAAGAAAGCACCAATGGCTTCATACCAGCTACGGCGAAAGAGGAAATTGCTTGTGGTTGCCAGATAGTTTTCGGTCAGCAGCGCCGCCCGGTTGTCCACACCGCTACGAAAACTTTCCGCCACAAGAGGCAACGGCCACGGCTCCAGATTGGCATAGCCGCGCTTGACGCCCACCGCCTTGCCCTGGCCATCAATGACTTCGATATAGGACGACAACAGACCGATGGCAGCGTTGCCATCCAAAATGGGAAGCATGCGCTCCAAGCGCCTGGGGGCGTACACATCGTCCGAGTTCAAGATCGTGAGATAATGCCCCTGCGCTTCAGCCAATCCCCGATTGATGGCAGCGTGTGCACCCTGGTTTTCCTGTGCTATCACCCGTAATCGGTTATCTGTGATAGCGGCCAAACGCGCTAATGAGTTATCCTGGGAGCCGTCATCGATAACAATTAGTTCGAGATCTCTGTAAGTTTGATCCAGAACACTACGCACAGCTTTTTCGATAAATCGGCCATGATTGTAGGAGGGGATGACAACAGAGACTTTGGGCATAAAGATGCTTTTAGCCTTCCGTGCGCGACAACAATGCTGCCCGGTATTTTTCAGCCATCTGCTCAGGCAAAATCCCGAACTTCAGGCTTAGATCGTTGATTGTGCGGACGCGCACATCGGCTGGAGAGGGTGGGGACGCAAGCATGGAAAGCACACCATCGCGCAGTTGGGCGACATTCCCAACCGAATCTACCACAACACCGCCCCCGGTAATCTCAATGACTTCCCGATTATTGCCCACATTTGTAACGACGACAGGAATCCCCATCGCCTGTGCTTCTAAAATAACCAATGGCATCCCCTCGTATTCTGAGGGTAGCACATAAACATCAGTAACAGCGAAAACCTCGCTGCTGGGTTTGTGGAAGGGCAGGCGGATGATATTTTGCAGACCAGTACGTGCGATCTCCCCATCAACTGCTTCTTGTAATGGTCCGTTGCCTACCATTAAGAAGGAAATGCTCTCATCGCTGGCACAACGGCGAGCCAACTCGACAATATCCATTGGCCGTTTCTGCTGGTGCAGGCGCGCCATAAAGGTGACCACCCGGTTGCCGGGTGGAATACCAAAACGTTCGCGCAGAGATTCAATTTCGCCAATTGAATAGCGGTCCGGGGAAAATGTATCCACATCAACGCAGTGTTCTATTAGATGAACCTGTTCTTGTGCCGCCCCACGGCGGAGGTATTCGTCACAGATGTGTTGGTTCGTGCCGATATGGACATCGATGGCCTTCATCGTAGCTGGGTTGTACCGATTGATCCAGCCCGCTTTGTCATCGTAGACCTGACCCGCCACACGCAGACCCGGATAGTTCTCCTTCAACGCATGAATCGCATCGTAGATCCAATTCGTGCCGTTGGCGATGTAGAGTGTTTCAGGTTGAAACCGCTGGATCAAGTAACTGATCCAGGAATACAGGAGAGGGTAAATGAGGAAATCATCGGTTGTATAGACATAGGGCGTATAGCGCCGAAACTGATCCGCCGATGTTCCCACACCGTGGGTGTGTGGCTCCAGAGCCACAATCACAAGACGAACATCCTTCTGCAGTTGCTCTGCCATATATAGGTGAACTTGTTCCGCGCCACCTACAGCAAGGACAGGCATGATCATCAGCACTGTTGGCTTGTCTGTGGCGAAAGGGTCCATAGACAGAACGGAATCGACCGGATAGAGAAGATGGGTGGGAAGCGCCCCGTCTACACTGGAACAGTTGGCAGGAACAGAATAAAAATAGCGGCCCATTTGTCGCAAACGCGGTTGTACCAAATCGATCAAAACGGGTTCCTGTACAATGTAAGTGACATCGCTCGTGTGGACCAGTAACTTTCCCACGCAGGTGGCTGATTGTATCCCATTTGTGGCTGCCAGCCATGTAGTCAGATCGACACGTCCAGTTGTATCAAAGCAGCTCCGGTGCACAAAAGAAGGGCCGAATGGCGATTGTACCCTGGCCGGTATCCGCTGCATACGGATCAGTGCTTCCATCAACAGAGGATTGTCTTTCACATTGAGAGTAAATGCCAGATTTTCGCTCAACAACGCAACCAGGTTTTCTTCAACCAACGTCGCCCGCTCCTGGGCCAATTCAGGTGAGGCCAGGCAAACATAGGTTCCTCGGGTTTTTTCGATTAACTCTGCTAAATTCTCGCAGGGCCACAGTTGCTTCGGCTCACCGAGAATCCACCCCAGCCTGTTTTGAGTATCCCAAACTACACATTCGGTTGGCATAGACTGCACACTCTGCCACTCTTGTAATGCGGCAACAATCATATCCAGCTCTGCCAATTGGTCTAGCATAATTACGACGCTGACCGTTGGGTCTACATTCAGTTCATCATCGCGAATCTCGATGGCAAAACTATGGCCGTGGCTGTCCTGATGATGACCGCGCAGAACGCCATCGGCCCGCACTTGGGTGGCCGGCTTGCGCAGAAAGCCCCGAACCCCCTCGTTGCGCAATGCATGAAAGCGGGAAAATGCCGATTGCAGGGCCTGCTCCCGGCGGCTGCCACCAGGCAGGAGTCGGTAGCGCAGGGGTGTCACTGTTTGCAGCAGTTGCCAGCCCAATGACCCGTGTACAATCGATAGCTGATGTTGCAGAGAGTCGAGGGATTGACGTTGTTCGTGGGCCAATCGATAAAGATCCGCATTTTCATCTTGGGATCGCTCCAAGCGTTCCTCAAGCTCGGTCATACAATGCTGCAAGTGTGCCACTTCCAGCGCTGTGCGCTCTTCAAACACCGCCTTCTCAGCCATCTGTTGTTGACTTTTACTTTCCGCCAGCTTGAGCGCATCCAGTATCTCATCGTGCCAGGCAACCATCGTTGACAGATGCACTTGGAAGTTCTTTTGTTTTCCAACGACAACCTGTGCCATCACCTCAGCATAAATCTTCGGCCATTGGGACACGTGAGCATTGAGAAGCCATTGGTTTGCCACGCTTTCTTTGGCAGCTTTGCCCATAGCCAAACGCAATTCTGGTTCAACAATCAGGCGGAGGAGGGATTCACGCCATTCCGACAGATCTGCTGCCAGAAAACCAGTTTCGCCATGGCTCACCAATTCTTGATAGGGTTCCAGCCGGGAATAAACACCTGGTATACCCAGCGCACTATATTCCAGAAATTTCAAACCACTTTTGCAGCGATTGAAGAGCGTGTCAGCAAGAGGAGCAATGAAAATATCACATTTCTGTGTTCTAAAATATTTCACGAAATCTGCATAATTCTCAATCGCCACCGATTCCCAAATGACGTCCTCCCGCGCCAAAAGGTTTGGCGAAGGAGGAAGACCCCAAAACCAGAGTTGAACCTGTCCGGAAAATTCGTCCAGTATATCGAGAAGCACCGTTTCTATCATTTCTACATCCGCGCCATGTGCGTGCCCGCCGCAATAACCAATACGCAAAGGCGGGGATGGAGTCAGATTGGGCTGGGAATTCTCAAGAACCGGTTGCCAGATATCGTCAGGAAGAAAGTTCGGAAGAACCTGCACTTTGGATGCAAACGCGCCGATAGCCGAAGCCAGGGTAGCTGTGCTACAGGTGACCAGATCGGCATCGGTCAATGCCAACGCGATGTGTGGACGGCAATCGCGGTATCGCTTGTAATCTGGATGGGAGTCAGGCAGAGCGATAAGAAGATCGTCCAGATCGTATATAACTGGCTTGTTGTGTCGGCGCGCCTGCTGGATCAACCGTTGATAGGCCGAAGAGTTCGTCGGCCAATCTCGCTGAATCAGAATAACATCTGCATCCTGAACCCTGTCCCATTCGATGGATGCGTCTGGTTGACCTGGGACTGCACCGTATAAGACGGTCCATCCAGCTGCGCGCAAGGGAGAGACTGTTCGAATCGTTGTGCAAACGTGACCGGGGGTATCGCCAGAGAAGAGGAGAGCGGTTGGCTTGGGCAGAGGCGGTGTAGCAGACATAAAAAGACCTAATTTTTCTGTAACGCTAGAGTGGGCTGATGCGGGGTCCCGCCCTTCTCAACCGGAGTAGCCGAAACTTGCGTCCATTGACCATTCAGGGTTATCAGTCCGTAGCGTTCGCGTACCTGGCCTGCACTGACGCGGAAGCGATAGCTGCGGTCATGATAGTCGAACATCTCCGTGTCGCTCTGGTTGTGAACCGCAACCGAAACGAGGTATTCACCGGTTAGGAGTGACAAGGCAGGTACATGAAAGACCATCTTGCCTTTGCCTTCGATAAACGGAATATCCAGATCAGCAAAATCCGTGTTAGGTCCTGTGATGTGGGTTCCGTTTTGGTGGTGGAGCGCCAGCCCAAAGACAGGATGTTCGATACGGACAGGGGCATTGTAGTGGATATGAATCTCCATTGGTGCGCCTGACATAAAGATAGAACGGGTCTCGCCTCCTCGATCACACAAATCGACATAAGTGATCTCGACACGCTTTGTCCCCCAGCGTTGTTCATCCCGAATGATGGGCCGCTCGTCCTTCACCCGTTCTTGGTGGGCTGATTCTTCCTTTTCTGCCACATGATTGAGATAAGCCATTGCGACATCGGTTGGGTGGCCTATGGTCTGAATTTTGCCATATTCATACCATATGGCCCGGTCACATACAGTTTGAACCGTGCCCAGATCGTGGGAGACAAAGAGCAGAGTGCCACCATCGCGCCGAAAATCCTGGATGGCGCTCATACATTTGTGTTGGAATGCCGCATCACCCACCGACAGAACCTCATCAACCAGGAGCAAATCAGGTTTAGTGTGGATGGCGACAGCAAAGCCCAACCGTACATACATACCCGATGAATAATGCTTGATGGGCATATCAATGAATTCACCCAATTCGGAAAATTCGATGATTTCGTCAATACGCCCTTCGATTTCACGTCGATTCAAGCCATACATTGTACCGTTTAGATAGATATTCTCCCGCCCAGTCAAATCTCCATGAAAACCAGCTCCCAATTCAAGCAAAGCGGCAACCCGCCCACGAGTGATAATGTCACCGGACGTAGGCTCTAAAACACCGGCGATCAGCTTTAGCAATGTACTTTTCCCCGAACCGTTGGGGCCGATAATCCCCAGACTTTCGCCTTTGGACATAGACAAAGAGACATCATTAAGGGGCCAGAATAGTTTCTTTGTTGAATCGCCGCGCCGGTTGAAGAGAGCGATAAAAAGCTCTTGGAATGATCGTTGCTGCTCCTGACGCAACACAAAACGCTTGGATACATTTTGTACTTCAACCAGTGGTTGTCCTTCCGAATAGGACTCTGTACGAATATACATCAAAGTTCCTCACCGAAATTCCCACTCACCTTATTGAAAACCCAATACCCCATGAGCATCACAACAACCGAAGTTACTGCGGTTCGCAGGAAAAAGTCACCAGATGTGTATGTACCCAAGTACAGAATATCCCGGTACGTGTTCACAATCGAGGCCATCGGATTGAGGATATTCATGAGCCGATGGACATCTAGCACCAGTCCGAATGCCTCATAGGCTTTGGGAAGAATATCTATTGGATAGAATACAGGTGTAAGAAAAAACCACGCCATCAAAACAACGTCCAGAATCATCGTCGTATCTCTGTAGTAGACATTGATGGCGCTTAAAAACAGGGAGACCCCGATGATAAAGCAGGTTTGCATTACAATGACAACAGGGAGAAGCCAAAGCTGTGGACTAAGAGGTATCCGAAAAACGATGAGCAGGACAAAAATTACCAACAGAGAGAGGAGAAAGTTGATCAATTGAGCTAACACAGCGGAGATGGGCAATATTTCGCGGGGAAAGTAGACCTTCTTCACGAGATTACTGTTGCCAATAACGCTACCAACGCTGGATAAAACACCGGATGTAAAGTAGTTCCATGGCAACAGACCACACAACAAAAAAATAGGATAGGCTTGAATCTGGTTGTTGGGCATAATCAGCGTAAAGATAACCGTAAAAACAAGCATCATCAACAGGGGATTAAGCAAGCTCCACACAAACCCCAGAACGCTACTTTTGTATCGTCCCTTTAGTTCACGTACAACCATATAATAGAGCAAATCCCGATACCGAGCTAGTTCTTGCCAACGCTGCCACATACTAATCTTTTGACGCACAGGGGGCGTATGTGTCATGGGACGCTTCACTGCATTCATCTGCAAAGCAGACATCCTCCTTCATATATTGCCAGTGCATTCCTGTTGATAGACAAGAGATTTCTATTCCACTGTCTAGACAGCTTAGACGCACCCAAAGAAATAGTTATCCACGAAGGGCACAAAGGATCGCCCAAAAGAGTAACAAGCGCTCTACACTTTGTAAAATTTCGTGTATCTTCGTGGATAGCTAAAATCCTGGAATGGTCTTAAGTAATCGCTGTTTCGTTTCTGGTCAATGGAATGCACTGCTTACAAACAGTTTGGGACCCTCAGTGAATTAATAGGGTTTTTTCGACAGTTGACTCATGTGCTGGAGAGAATACTCACGAAAGGCTTTGCCCGTCGCTGTGATCTCCAGAGTGTCTGGATCGAATAGGTAGTGATATTTATTGAAATCAATTTTATAATCCAGACTGAACCATACCCAACGCTGTACAAGCCGACAATCATCCGCTGTATAACCAAGAGAGCAGTCCGCTGTATTCAGAAAATAATCAAAAGTATCAAGCATAAAATTGATAGGAGTTTGGGAATCTTCGTCTGGAATTCCCAGCATCCAATTATGATAAAGTACACCATACTCAGTAATAATCAACGGTTTCTCCTGTTGACCTCGCTCTTTCATCCAGCGACGAAAATCCCGGATTTGTTTGTCAAAGATAGTCATATCAATGTGTTGAGGATGGGGTAACGGTCCAAAATCGTATTCTCCGACGATTGCTGTGCTTCCAGGTGGAATACTTGCCCCCCACTCATCTAACTTCTCGCGTAAAATGAATGCATGGGTATTCCATACATCTACAGGCATTGCCACCCCGTAGAGCAATTGATACGTATCCCAAACTTTGGTGAGATATTCAAGCCGTAAAGGCGTCGGCTGCACAATGCCCCCAATTGCAACTTTTGCCACTGGATCCGCATCCTTAATCAAGGTGTATAGCTCATGATAGGCTACAGCGTACAACTCTGGGAGCATTTCATCTTGTTGGCTGCCAAACCAATCCATGCGATCCATTTCATTGCCAAGGAGCCACAGCGAACCCGGATTAGCAGCCGCGTTCGCTGCAATTTCTGTAGCACTGGGCCTATAAGTGTAGCTGTAGGGAACGGTATATGGACAAACGATACGATCTGGATTCGTCCCATTCGGACACTCGAGGTCCTGGTGTAACCGAATCATCTGGGCGTATTCCATACCCGCAGGCCGCACAGGTACAAGATTGGCGCTCCAATTAAGATACCAGCCAGCCCGCAGGGATTCAATCTCTGGATAACGAGTGATCGTTCCCTGAGTTTGGCCAAAACCCAAGCGCGTACTCAGTTGCACCTGTCTGGATACCAAAGGGATGAACAATGTATTCGTCGTAGATACAGGGTCAGCACTCACCACCGGTAAGTTGACAGTAGTTGAGGAAGGCTCTGTACTTTCCGCCCCTGGTACCTCCATCTCCCAGGCCGGCAGGTTCTCATTCCTGGACTTACCGCTTGCCTCCGCAGACAGTGGCTCCACCATCGAGCCGGAAATGACAAGTAGTGCAATTAACAGCCCAATACCAATGCCTATCAGCGAGAAAATCTTTGGTTGTGCTACTGCAATTGGTTTACCCATAAGTATCTACATTTCTCCCACCTGGAACGCAAAGGCACAGTTTATGAAAATCCTATGATCAATAACCAGCAAACCAGAAGTTTCGCTGTTTTTGTCTTGGTAGTCGGGGTGATACGAGCGAAATATAAGTCTGAACCACCAGAGATCCAGACCCATTCCAGCTATATTGCGTCATGCTACGCCGGCGCAGACGAGCAGACCTTGCACGACATTGGGTTCGATCTTCGCCGCACTCAGACAACAATTTTTGTAGACACTCCGCCAAACTCTCCACATCTCCCCGCCGGGCAAAGACGCCATCCAAACCCAAGTATTCCCGCGCCACCGGTGTATCAAAGGCTACGGTGGGCAGCCCCACGGCCATATAATTGAGCAGTTTGCCCGCGCCTTCCGTTGTGCTCAGTTTTGGAGCCACCGCGATATCGCCCAGGGCCAGGTATTTCGGTGCATCTGCATAGGGAATCCGCCCGGTCATTGTCACAAAATCGCCAATTCCCAACGCCTGTGCTTCTTGGCGGTAAATGGCTTCACCGGGAAAACCCATCAACAGCAGATGCACATCAGGCCGTTTCTCTACGATTATTTGCAACGCCCGCAGCAAATGGCTGGTTCCCTGATGTTCGGCCAGCAACCCCAAATAGACGATCAGACGCCGCCCGTCGGGGATGCCCAAACTTCGCCGCAAACCGTCCAGTTCCCCCGGCGCATAGGTGCTGGCCGGGCGGAAAACATCCCCATTGACCGAGTCGGGCAAAGTCTGCACCTGCTCTGGTCTACAGCCAAAACGCTCCACCAGCAGACGCTGGGCATTGGTGGTGCTGGTCAGAACCGCGTGGGCCGAACGGTTGATCCAGGTTTCCAGCCGCAGCAACGGCGCAAAGAAGCGGCTCTTCTCGCTCAAAAACTTGTGGTCCTGCATCTCAGCCGTCAGACTGCCCTGAAAGTCAAAGACCACAGGAATTCGGAAAAGACGCCCCAGAATCAACCCAATCAGCGCGCCCTCGTGCAAATGGGCGTGGATCACATCAAAACGTTCGCGCAGCATAACTTCCAGAGTTTTCAGCCCCAGCAGTGCATCGAACGCAATTTTGTGGCGGCTCGATCCTACCTCATATTCCCGCCGCCAGGGAATAGGCAATGTACGCCGTATATCCAGCCCGGGCACGTCGTTGCCATTGCGATAGGTGACAATAGTGACCTGATGGCCCATTTTCTGCAGGATGCGGGCCTCTTCCAGAATGCGCACATGACAGCCGTAGTCGGCGAAAAAGCTGGTCGGAGCGATCATCAAAACCCGGAAACTGCGAGTTTCCAGAGTCTCGTTTTCTGTGGGTTTCGTCAATCCCTGCTCACTGCCTTTGGAGGCCATCGGCCCATTCCCTTTCCCCAGACGTGGCAAATCAAGTCCCCATTGTAGCGGATAGACGACCACAGGGCCAAACCCTTTTAGCGGCGCAAGGCATTGCGAAAGAGAACGATATCCGCGCCCGATAGCACGCCCCCCTGCCAAACCACCGCAATATAGAGAAGTCCGCCCACCAACAGCGGGACAGGCCAAAAAAACGGCCAGGGAGAAAAAGCTCCGACCGCTGTCTGGCCCAGCGCCCCGATCAGCGTAGCCAGGAGCAAGAGTGGCAAGCCGCGGGGCAGACCCGCGGGCACAGCCATCCGCCGGAGCAGAAACAGCCCAACCAGCGCGCTGGCACTGATTGCGGCCACCATTGCCAGCGCCGCGCCCCACGCCTGCCAGTGGGTAGTCAGCACCGGCAGCAGAGAAAGGGCCACGCCGATATGGGTTCCAGCAATCAGCAGACTGCCCCGGGGCTGCTTTTCCACCAGCAACAGATTGACCGCGTAGGTGGCAACAAGGAAAATGGGGGCAGCCCAGATCAGCACGCCATACGCGCTCAACGCGGCCGCGTGATCTTCCCCCCCATAGACAATGCCCAACAGCCAATCCGCAGCCCCACCGCCCAGGGCCGCTGCCGGCAGAAACGCCAGCAGACCGAAACGGATGGACAACGCAGACAGCCGCCGGTATTGATCCTCGGCCTGCACCCGCAGACGGCTGAATGTGGGATAGAGGGATTGCCACCAGGTCTGGGCCAGAATAATCAACACCCGCACGATCAGATAGGCCGCGCTGTAGATGCCCGTGACCGTCTCCCCGGCAAAGACGCTGAGCAGCAGAATGTCCAGGCGATGCAGCAGCACATTGGCCAAGGCCAGACCGTAGAAAGGGCGGGCCTGGCCCCACAGAGCAACCACAGCCCCGACGACATTCTGCGTCGGATGCCCCCCCTTTGCCCCCAACAGCCTGCTTTGGCGCAGCAACCACAGACAGACAACCGCCGAGGCTGCCTGGGTGGCAATAATGACAACTGAAAGGGCAATCACATCGCCCCCCTGCCACAGGACAATCAGACTGGCAGCCACAATCAGTGTATTGATCGCCACCTCTACGCCCATCACCAGTTCCATACGTTCGCTGGCCTGAAAGAGCGTTTCGCAGACCGAAGTGATGGCAAAAAGGGGCAAAGAAGCCGTGATAAGGAGCAGGGCAAGACGGGTGTCCGGCTGATAGGGCAGAATGGCTGTCAGCCCAAAGACACCGGCCCAAATGAGAAAGGCCGCTGTGATCTGGGCGGCGAGTGCGGTCTGAAAAGCGGCGCGGCGATGCTCCGGATGGCGGGCCAAATCCCGCACCAGCAGTTGGGGTAGCCCCAATTCGCTGAGAATTTGGCAGACATTCAGCCAAGCCAGAGCCGTGGCGTATTGTCCCAATCCCTGTGCGCCCAACAGCCGGGCAATTACCAATTGCAGAACGAAGCTGATGCCAATCCGCCAGAGGCTGGAAGTTGCCAGCGCGCCCGTATTGAGAACAATACGCCGGTCGGTGCGGGATGTGGCGGTCTGCGCGTGGAGAGGGGTAGCGTCGGCGGGTGCGGTCATAGGCGGAATTGTAGCATTGCCCCAGGAGAAATGTGAAACGGTACGCGCGGGATCGACAGCGATCTCACGTTTCACCTTTCACGCCTTACCTTTCACGCTTCACCTTTCCGGTCAGTACAAAGACCCACAGATTCTCCCGCCGGTACAATCTGTGCCGCCACACAAACCAGCCCAGAGCCAGCAGTCCGCCCAGTTCCCACCCCCACAGTTCGGGCCGCCGGGTGAAGGCGTACCAATAGGCCCAGCCGATCTTCTCCTGCTCGGACCCGCGCTTGCCCCAGACGTGGAAACGCCAGCCCCGCAAGGGCCAGTAGAAAGTGTCCCGGTAGTGCCAGAGCCGGTCTAACAGCGCGTGGCCGCCATAGGCCAGGGCATAGACCAGCCCAATCGTCCCCCGCAGCCCCAGCCAGAGAACGAGCAAAAATGACCAGAGGGTATGGGCGAAGAGGACCGCCGATTTATACTTTTTGTAGAAATAGGCCAGCGCCAGGGGTTTGTCGAAGAGGTCCGGCCCGGCCGCGGCCAAAGCCACCAGCCGGTAGTCCGCGTCAGGCGCAAAATCGAGATGTTCCTGGGCCAGACTCAGCGCGGCCCAAGTATAAGCGATGTGGGATTGAGGGAGCATAGGGATTAGGAATTGGGGATTGGGGATTGGGAATTAGGCATCGGGAATTGGGAATTGGGAATTAGGCATCGGGAATTGGGAATTGGGAATTGGGGATTAGGGACTGGGAATTTGACGGACTCCAGTTATAATCCTCTCTCTCCCCGCACATACGGCTCGCCCAGCGCGGCCGGCGCGCCCAGCCGTTTGCGGGCCGCGGCCCGGGAGCCGATCATCAGGGCGAGGATTGTGAGGAGATAGGGGGCCATTTGTAGAAAGAAGCCGAAGTTGGAGTTGATAAAGAGCGGGTTGGTGAAGCCAAGCAGCATCCGCGGCCCTTGCAGGTCCAGGATGGCCCGACGCAATGCGCCGAACAGATAGGCCCCCAGCGCGGCCCGCCAGGGATTCCACTGGGCGAAGATGACCAGCCCGATAGCGATCCAGCCCTGGCCGGATGTGGTCTGGGCGCTGTACCAGCCCGGCGAAACCGAAAGGCTAATCGTCGCGCCGGCCAGCCCGGCCAGACAGCCCCCCACAAAGACGTACAGATAGCGGGTGCGATAGACATCAATGCCCATCGTATCCGCGGCCGCGGGCTTTTCGCCCACCGCGCGCAGATGCAGACCGGGCCGGGTCTTGTGGATGTAATACCAGACCAGCGGCGTGAATAGGTAGCCGAAATAGACCAGTGGGCTGTGGTCCGCAAAGAAGGCTGGTCCAAAGAAAGGAATCGCGGCCAGCCCCGGAATATCCACATCCGGGATCAGCGCGACTGTCTGGCCGGTCAGCCCGTTGCCCAGCACCAGCGCCAGCCCCGTGCCCAGAAATGTCAGCGAAAGACCGCTCACCACCTGATCGGCCTGGAAGTGGATGGTCACCAATCCGTGGGCCAGACTGAGTGCACCCCCAGCCAGCAGCGCCGCCAGCAGCCCCAGCCAGGGATTGCCCGTGGCCAGCGCGGTGCCAAAACCGGCCATCGCGCCCAGGAGCATCATTCCTTCCACGCCCAGATTGAGAATACCCGCCCGCTCGGACAGGATTTCGCCGATGCCCGCAAAGAGCAGAATTGTGCCGGTTGCCAGCCCCGCGTGCAGGATAATTTCCAGATTCATAGGGCGGCTCCCGTAAGCGCTTTTTGAGCCACTGATAAACACTGATAAACGCGGATAGTTCTCTGGTTTTTCTCTGCGTCTCTGCGCCTTTGCGGGAGAATCTCCGTTTTATGTAGTCGTATCATACGGCTTCCTCCACCGGCGCGGTGCGGATCAGACGCACGTTGTAGCGCAACAGTACATCGCTGCTGATGACCGCGAAGAGGACGAAGCCCTGGATCATCTGGGAAATGCCCGACGGCTGCACCTCCCGCCCGGCCACAATCAGCGCGCCAAAGAGAATGGCGACGAGAATCACAGCAAAGGGATTCAACTTTGCCAGCCAGGCCACAATAATGCCCGTGAAGCCGTAGCCCGGCGAGATGCGCTCCTGCAAGCGATGGACGACACCGCTCACCTCTGCCATCCCGGCCAGGCCGGCCAGCGCGCCGGAGAACATCATCACCAACACGATATTGCGGGCGATGTTCAGCCCGGCATAGCGGGCCGCGTGGGGGTTGTCGCCGATCAGCCGGATTTCGTAGCCCCAGCGGCTGCGGCTCAGCACCCACCAGACCACAATCGCGGCCACCAGCCCAAAGATCACCCCCAAATGGAGAGTAATGCCGGAAAAGGCACGATACTCTCTGGCGTAGTCGGAGAGACGGGGCAGCCAGGCTGTGCGTTCAAAGGTGGGCGTCATCTGAAACCCCCCGTCGCTCCAGCGATCGAAGATCCAGAAATTGTTCCACAGGATCGCTACATAATTGAGCATCAGTGTGCTAATGATTTCGTTGACGTCAAATTTCGCCTTCAGATAGCCGGGAATGAAACCCCACAGCGCGCCGCCGAGCATACCCATCACAACCATAGCGGTCAGCACCAGCCATTTGGGGCTGCCCGGCGGCACAATCGGAATCAACACAACTGTGCTGGCGAAGAATGCGCCCAGATAGAACTGCCCTTCTGCGCCGATATTCCACAGTTTCATTTTGAAGGCGACCGCGCAGGCCAGCCCCACCATAATCAGCGGCGTGGCTTTGACGATTGTGTCGGAGAACGCGGGCCAACTGCCAAAGGTGGCTTTGAAGAAGAATTGGTAGACGATCAGCGGGTTGGCCCCAATCAGCGCCAGAACAATCCCGCTGACAACGAAGGCAGCGATGACCGAACCAATCGACGTGGCCGCGGGCAGCCAGCCAGGGATTTCGTCGGTGCGTTTCTCAACGTAGAGTGCAAAAGGCAATCGCATAGGCTTCCTCGTTCAGAGGAAGCGTGAAACGTGAAACGTGAGATTCAGCGAGCGATCTCACGTTTTACGTTTCACGCCTCTTTTCTTTCCGTCCCCATCATCATCAGCCCAATCTCCTCCACACTGGCTGTCGCGCCCTCCACCACCCCCATCACCCGTCCGTCAAAAAGAACCGCGATGCGATCGCTGAGGGCGAGCAGTTCCTCCAACTCTTCCGAAATGAGGAGAATGGCCACGCCCTGTCGCCGCTGGTCCAGCAGATGCTCCTGGATGGCCTCCACCGCGCCCACATCCAGACCCCGGGTGGGCTGAACAGCCACAATCAGCCGGGGGTTGGCGGTGATCTCTCTGGACAAAATCACTTTTTGCAGATTGCCGCCGGAAAGTTTGCGGGCCTGGGTGCGCACACTGGGGGCCAAAATATCGTAGGTCTTCTTGAGATTCTGGGCGTAGTCGGCGGCCTGGCCAGCGTCAATCGTCGCACGCTTGCCGATGGGCGCGGCCCGGTAATGTTTCATAATCACATTGTCGGTGATGGTCAGATTGGGCGCGGAGCCAATGCGATTGCGGTCCTCTGGGATGTGAGAAACACCCGCCTGAATAGCCGCGATGGGCGGTTGGTTGGCCAGTTCCCGACCGTCCACCTGCACACTGCCCGCTTCGCAGACGCGCAGCCCGGTGATGCATTCGGCCAGTTCGCTCTGGCCGTTGCCCGCCACCCCGGCAATGCCCAGTATCTCCCCCGCCTGGATGGTCAAGTCGATCCCGCGCAGGGCAGGCGTGCCTTTGTTGTTGGTCGCCTGGAGATTCTTCACCTCTAAAATTGTGCTGCCAGTTTCCTGGCTTTCCTTCTTCACTGCAAAGATCACATCCCGCCCCACCATCAGTTGGGCCAGTTTGGCCCTGTCCAGCCCGGCCATAGCCAACCCCTCCGCGGTCACTTTGCCCTTGCGCAGCACAGTGATGCGGTCGGCCACAGCTTCCACTTCGTGCAATTTGTGGCTGATGAAAATAATCGATTTGCCCTGGGCCACCAGCGAGCGCATTGTCTGCATAAATTCGGCGATCTCCGCCGGGGCCAACACAGCCGTTGGCTCGTCAAAGATCAGCACATTGGCGCCCCGGTAGAGGGTTTTGAGAATCTCCACCCGCTGCTGCTCGCCCACGGCCAGTTGCCAAATTTTGGCTGTGGGGTCTACGCGCAGGCCAAATTGATCCTGCAAGTCCAAAATTTTGCGGTCGTATTCGGGCAGATTCATCCAGAAGCGGGGCGTGTCCAGCCCCAGGAGGATATTTTCGGTGACGGTCTGGGTGGGGACGAGCATAAAGTGCTGATGCACCATTCCGATGCCCGCGGCAATGGCATCTTTGGGCGAGTTGAAGCTGACTGGCTTGCCCTTGACCCGTATAACACCGGAGGTGGGCTTGTACAGCCCGGAGAGTGCGCTCATCAGCGTGCTTTTGCCCGCGCCGTTCTCGCCCAACAGCGCGTGGATTTCGCCCTGCTTCAGCGTGAAATTTACGTGGTCATTCGCCAGCACGCCGGGGAAGCGGATGACGATATTTTCCATCTGGACGGCGCAGGGGACGTCGGGCATGGGAGGGTCTCGGCGGTTGGTGGGGATGATTCTGAAAGCGTGCTGCGTGAGATCGGGGTATGATTTCACGCAGCACGCATCATCTACTTAGTCCAGCGAAGGCAGTTCCGCGGTCACATTCTCATTCCACCAATACATACAGGTGGTGCAAGGGCTGCCGAACTGGGCGAAGCCGTCCAGGTCGAGTTGCTCCAGGCTCACACCCTCTTCCAGAATCACATTGCCCTGGTTGTCGGTGATAGGGCCTTTGAAGACATCGAAGCGGGTAAACTCACCGGCCAGCATTGCGGCCAGGGTGTCGTTGACCAGTTGCAGATCTTCGGCGGGCAGGTCGGCCACGCCGGGCTGCATCGTCTCGCCGTCCATAAAGCCATAGAGACCCAGCGCGCCGCTGTCCGCGTCGAAGTATTCCCAGCCGCCCACCCACGTGCCGGCTCTGGAATCTTCCACAATGCGGGCGTAGACCGGGCCCCAGTTCCAGTACATGGAAGTCAGACAGGCATCAATTGTGCAGTTGCCGGAGTAGTCGTAGGTAATGCCCCATTTGCCCTCGGGCGCGGCCTCGGCGGGCGCGGGTGTGTCAGCACCGGTCATCACCACCTGCGCGCCGCTGTCAAAGAGGGACGAAGCAGCTTCCTTTTCCACAATCGGATCGTGCCAGGTGAATATCCAGCGCACGTCAATTTTGCAATCCGGGCAGGTCTTGGCCACACCCAGGGCAAACGCGTTGCCCAGGCGCAATTCTTCGGGGATGGGGAAGGTGGCAACATAGCCCAGTTTCGGGTTGCCATCCATCTTGGCCCGGCTGCCCGCCAGCATCCCGGCCAGATATTTTATATCTTCCATCGCGCCCATCAGGTTGCCAAAATTGGCTTCATTGGATTTGAATCCGCTGATGTGAATGATGTCCACATCGGGGAACTCTTCGGCCACAACCTCCGAGGCATCCATAAAGCCAAAGGAGGTGGTAAAGATCACATCAAAGCCTTTGCGGGCCAGGGAGCGGATGACCTGTTCCGCGTCGCCGCCCTCGGCCACATTCTCGATGTAGGCCGTGTGAACGTCGGCCACATTCGCTTCCACATACTGGCGACCCACGTCGTGGGCCTGGCTCCAACCGCCGTCGTCGTGGGGGCCAACATAGACAAAGGCCACGTTGTACTTGCCTTCCATCACATCGGGGATCTGCAGGCCACCGCTGGACGCGGCGGTGGGCGCGGCCGGGGCCGGGGCCTCGGCGGGTGCTTCGCCAGCCGGTGCAGCAGCGGGCGCGACCGGCGCGGCGCAGGCACTCACCAGCAGAACGAAGAGGGCGATAATGCTGAACAGCATTCCTCTACGGATATTCATTGGTTCTTACTCCTTAGCCAAATGGGATTGGGTGGTTTTGCAAACAAAATTGCGAGAGATAGTCGATACGTCAAGCACAGAAAGTATTGTGCGCAACGAGAAGAACCACAAACATCGGGGAAGGGGAAGCGTCGGTGCTTCTCAGGTGTATAAATCCTATACGCGACTATACCGTAGCCCTGATAGATTGTCAACGCTGACCCCAATGCAGATCAGCCGCACACAACAGAAATCAGAGCAGAGGTCACAGCGCCAGACGTAAGCACAGAGCTTGCCCGATTGGATATTTCGCATGCCGGGGGCCAATGTCTGCGCCACACGAAATACGCAATTTTGTTGTACAATGGATTCCAGCAATCATCGGTTTGAATGAAAGGAGCGCCTATGCCCCGCCAGCGCGAAACAGCTATCACCCCGTATACAATGCAGCCCGTTGTCCAGGAATGGCCGCCCAGGGCCAGTAAATTTATGGCAAAATGATCCCCCAATGATTCTCGCCGTCGAAACCGGGGGGGAACCGGCAACGCTGTTCTGGACACATTGGCCAGCCAGCACGAACCCGTGCACGCCATCCATCCCATCTGTCCCAACCTGCACCCGAACGAGGGTATAACTCTATGATTCACGCCGTCATCTTCGATATGGACGAGACGCTGCTGGACCGGCAAAGTTCGCTGCGGGCCTTTGCCGCGGCCCAGCACCGCGCACATCCGGACGCATTCAGCGAAGTGCCTGTGGCCCATTTTGTCGAGCGCTTCCTGGCGTTGGACAACAACGGCGCGCTGTGGAAAGCCGAAGTATACCAACAAATTTTAGACGAAAACCGCATCACTTCTCTCGAACCCCAGACGCTTGTGGATGAATACATCGCTGATTTCCACCGCCATTGCCATCCCTTCGCGGGGCTGCCGGAAATGGTGGACGAACTGCTCGCCGACGGCCGACAGTTGGGCTTGATTACGAATGGTCGCTACCCCTTCCAGTGGCACAACTTCCAATCCCTGGGTGTGGCGGATCGCTTTGGCGCGGTGCTGGTCTCCGAACACGAAGGCATGCGCAAACCGAACCCGGAGATATTTCGGCGGGCGTTGAGCCGGTTGGACGTGACCGCGGAGACGGCTGTCTTTGTGGGCGATAACCCGGAAGCCGACATGCGGGGCGCGCAGTCCGTCGGGATGCGGACAATCTATCGACCCAGCCCCTTCTGGCCCGAATGCGCCTTTGCCGATGCCGTTTGCACCGACCTGCGCCAATTGCCTGGGCTTGTGCGCGGCTTCGAGGCCAGCCGGTGAGCGCTGTCGCCTCCCCCCTGCGTCGTGGCTGGCAACTGATCCAGCCCCTCTTTCTGGTCCTGGCCCTCGTCTTCATTGCGCTTCTGCTGCGCAGCCAATGGGGCGAACTATCGGGCCACACCTGGCGGCTGCACCCGGGCTGGCTGGCCCTCTCCGGCCTGCTGATGATAGGCGGCTGGTGTGTGGAGGTCTGGCTCTGGCGCTTTGCCCTGGCCTGTCTGGGCGGATATTTGGCCTATCCCGACGCGCTGCGTATCTGGTTTGCCAGTATTCTGGTGCGCTATATTCCCGGCAACGTCTGGCAGCCCCTGGGCATGACTGTACTGGCCCGGCAGCAGGGCGTGCAGGTGGAAGCCACAGTGGGCAGCATCGCCCTTTTCCAGGCGGTGAATCTGCTTTCCGTCCTGCCGATTGCCGCGTTCTATCTGCTCACTGTGGGCGACTTTGGCCTGCTGGAACCCTGGCTGGGCGCTGCCACTGGCTGGCTGGTGGCCCTGGCTGGCCTGGGCGTAGCACTCTTTCTGTTACGTCCCGGCTGGCTGATCGGTCTGCTCAATTGGGCGCTGACCAAAGCGGGGCGGCCCCGGCTGCGCGCGGCGCTGACCACCCGCCATCTGCTGGCATTGCTGCTGGTCGCGCTGCTGGCCTGGCTCTGCTGGGGCACATCTTTTGCCGCCCTCACCTTTGGCCTGGCAGCCTATACGGCGGGCGAAATGGCCGCGGCCCTGCCCCACCTGCTGGCCGCCTTCCCCATTGCCTATGCAGTGGGCTATCTCAGCTTCATCACCCCCAGCGGGTTGGCCGTGCGCGAGGGCACGCTCTACCTCTTCCTCGCCCCTGTTCTGGGCGGCGGACCCACAACTGTCGCGGCCCTGGCTATTCGCCTCTGGCAGGTGATTCTGGAAGTGGTGGTGGCAGGCGCGGTCGGGCTGTGGACAAGAGCCAGGAATCCCCAACGCTCCCGACTCTCCCAACTCTCCAAGAGTGGAGAATAGAGACTGATGTCCCGCCGATCCCCAGTCCCCAGTCCCCAATCCCCCATCTCCAATCTCTTCTCCGACCCCTACCGGACACTCCTTTTCGCGGCTGTACTTGTGTATGTCTGGGTTTTCGCGGGTCTGGCCTTTGCCCAGCACGCGGGGATGCGCACCCACAAGGCCGATCTGGGCCAGATGGATCAGGCCATCTGGAACACCAGCCAGGGCCGCTTTGTGGAGGAGGTGAAGGACGACTTCGTCTCTACCCGGCTGACCGATCACGTGGAGCCGATCTTTGCGCTGATCAGCCCGGTGTTTTGGGCGTGGGACGACGTGCGCGCGCTGCTGCTGGTACAGGTGATAGCAGTCGCCCTGGGCGCGCTGCCCCTCTATGCCCTGGCGCTGGAAAAGCTGGACCAGATGCTCCCCACCCACCAGCGCGCCCAAATCTGGCACAGGGAACCCCTGCAACTGATGACCCGCCCCCTGGCGCTGGCTGTGGCCTTGTGCTGGCTGCTCTCGCCCCAACTCCAGTCCGCAGTGCTCACCGAATTCCACGCTATCCCCTTCTCGGCCCCGCTGATCGTCTGGGCTTTCTGGACTGTGGAAAAGCGCCGCTGGCGACAATTCTTCGTGGCCGCGCTCCTGCTGGCCGCGGTCAAAGAAGAGGCCGCGCTTCTGGCCGCGGGGCTGGGCGTGTGGGGAATCTGGCGGAACACATACGCAATTCGCCATTCGCCATTCGCCATTCGCTTATCCAATCTCCAATCCCCAATCTCCATTCTCCTTCTCTCTCTTGCCTGGTTCTTTCTCGCCACTTTTGTGATTGTCCCTGCCCACGCCGCGCCCGTGTACGGGACCGCCGAAAGTGCCTATTTTCAGCGCTTCGGCGCGCTGGGCAATTCACCCCTGGACATTGCCAGGAGCTTCTTCACCCAACCGGGCGCGGTCTGGGAGATTGCCAGCGAACCGGCCCGGGTCGCCTACATTTGGCATCTGCTGGCCGCTTTTGGCCTCTTCAGTCTTCTGGCCCCGGAGATTCTCCTGCTCTGCCTGCCCGTCTTTCTTGCCAATCTGCTCAGCGCCTACCCGGCCCAATACTACGGCGAATTCCACTACAGCGCGCCGCTTGTGCCCTATTTTGCCGTGGCTGGGGTCTACGGTCTGGCCCGGTTCTGGCGCGGGGTGGGTCGCCGTTTTGTCGGGGAATCGGCCAGTTTTCAACATCTGCCCGCGGCCAATGCGGGGGTGATGGCGCTGGTCTCCATTTTTACCAACAGCCGTTCCAGCCTGCGCCCCCTGCTGGCCTGGGGCTTGGCCCTCTGGCTGCTGATCTGGGCTGGAATCGGCTATGCCAACGCGGGCCGGGGACCCGGCGGCGGACGCTATGACCCCACACCTGTCACGGCCCACCACCGGCTGCTGGAACGCTTTGTCGCCCAAATTCCTGACGACGCAGCCCTCACTGCCAGTGCCGCGGTCCACCCCCATCTGAGCCACCGGCGCTACATCTATCAGTTTCCCTTCGGGCCAGACGCCGCGGTCCCCGCGCAGTGGGCGCTGCTGGATGTGACCAGCAACACGGATATGGCTCCCGGTGACGTAAAAGCGAAAGTGGATGCAATGCTGGCCACGGGTTGGGGCGTTGTGGACGGGGCCGACGGCTTCCTTCTTTTGCAGCACGGCGCGCCAGAGACAACTATTCCCGACGTCTTCTACGATTTTGCGCGAGAACCTGACCCCGCAAATGTCGCGGATATTCGCAACTCGCAACTCGCAACTCGCAATCCGCAATACGCCTTCGGCCCCCTCACATTCCTGGGCATGGACCTCCTCGACTGGCCCCGCTGGCGGCAGACAAAAGTGACGACCCTGTGGCGGGTAGAGGAAGGATTTGACGGGCAAATTGCCCCGCGGGTAGAGATACGCACGCCATCCGGCGGGGTGATTCTGGACGACAGCCAACTGCTTTCCCCCGCGGCGGTCTGGTATCCCCCGGCCCGCTGGCAGGTGGGCGAAATCATTCGGCTGGAAAGTCTCTGGCTTTTTTTGCCCGCCGAATGGGGTGTGGCTGTGGGGATAACCAATAAAACGGTGAATCCAAAAGAGCCACTCGCACGGGCCGGCACATTCAGCCGCCAGCCTGATGACACACTCGACAGCGGGGAAAGCAGTAAATCATTGGCTGATAGACCACCCGTCGGCTGGTTTGCAGGACCGGCGGGCGAACGGATCACCGTAGCTGTCCGGTTGGACACATCCGCGGCTGCCGGGCAAATGGCCGATCTGCGTCTGGAATGGCGCACAGATACGCCGGAGTTGTTGGCCCGCCATCAGGTTTTTGTCCATCTGCGCGGACCCGACGGCAACATCGCCCAAAATGACGGCAGCCCCCGCTACTTCATACCCGTCCCCCCCGGCCCGGTGACGCCCGACTGGCGGCAGCTTGCCCTCCCCGCGGACCTGAAACCGGGCAGCTATCCGGTGGTCATCGGTGTCTACGATCCCGCCGGCGGCGAACGGTTGGCCGCCTTTGGCCCGGACGGACAGCCCGCTGGAAACGAACTCCCCCTCGGCTTCGTAGAGGTGACAGAGCCGCTCGTTCCCGATCAGGCCTGCGCACTGATTCCTCTGACGTGCGCCAGCCAGAGATGAGAGCACAGATGACACAGAAACCGCAGGTTGTGGATGGACTGCTGCAACGGCTGATGTTTGGGATTGCCTATCTCTGGTATGCGAGAGAGCAGATCGATGGCATACGGCACTCTGTGAAGAAAGGAAATGGGAAATGACCGACTTTGTGTGGAGTATCGACGACGCGGGGACCGGCGGCGAGGCAGCCGCGGCGGTCTCCCGACGCTTTGCCCGCTGGCTGGAAAGCCGTTCTCTGCGTGCCACCTGGCTGGTGGTTCCTAAACCCGGCGGCCAGCCCCTCTCCGCCGAGTGGTTGGATGTTCTGCGCGAGGCGCGGGACGCGGGCCACGACCTGCAACTCCACGGATTGACCCACGGCGACTGCTTCGAGTTTGGCCCGCCCGCCTGGCCAGCCACCGCGATTCGCCCGGCCTTTGTGGAGGAGTTTGCCCAACGGCGGGAGGAACTCTTGCCCCGCTATTCGGTGGACAATCTGCGCGCCCGTATCGAAGAAGGGATGGAGATTTTTCAGCGGGAGCTGGCGATTGAGCCGGTGCTTTTTCGTGCGCCCTGTGGGGCCATCTCCCAGGCGATGTTTGCGGCCCTCGCGGAATTGGGCATCGGCTACCACTCCTGCCAGTATATCAGCGCCACGGGCTACGAACACCTGCCCCACAACCGCGGCGACCTGACACCCGTCTGGACCGACGCCATCCCTCACCGCCCCTACCGCTGGTATGCGGATGTGATCGAAGCGCCAATTCTCAACGAATACACCTGGCGGGGCGCGGGCGCGCGCAGCGCAGAATTCATCGAACTGGCCCGGCAGGATGCGGCGCGCATCGTCACGGAAAGCCCAGTGGCAGTGATTCTCATGCACACCCACGGCATCGCCGACGACTTCGGCCACGCCTGCCGCCTGGTGGACGCGGTGGTGGAGCATACCGCGAGTCTGGGCGATCACACTTTCACAACGCTGGGCCAACTGATCGCTTCGGGCGCGCTGGCCGCGGCCGCGACGGTCAGCGGGCCAGATTCGTTGGAAATCTGAGGACAGTTGGGACCCAATGGAGGCCAAAGCCATCCAATCGCGGTTGCTTTCCCAGATGGCGGGGCTGTGATAGAGTGGCCCCATTGGAATCGAAAAACCCCAGCAGAAGGAAAACTGTCCAATGGAAAACCCCCAAATCTCTGTCGCCAATCCACTGCTGCGTACACCCCTCAGTCTGATTGTCGATGATTCCTGCCCGGTCATCAATCTCACCCATTTCTGGATTCAACAGCGCCAGGCGTGGAAAGCCCGGTATACGCCCAATGCCCCGTTCCGGGCTTCGGACGGCGACCCGGCAAAGCTGAGCCGTGTGCCAGAAACGATTCCCGCCGACTTCGCGGTGAAATGGGGCGAATGGTGCGGCGAGCAGGGCATCCGGGGCAAATTCAGTCTGGTCCCCTATCCCGCGGGCGTGGCCCGGGTGGACGAGGGCTTTCCCGGCTATTCCCGCCAGGAATTTGAGGATTGGATGCGGGCCTACCGGGAGATCATCTGGCCCAACTTCGATTTGACCTGCGAGATGATTACCCACACCCACGTGCTGGACCTGCAAAGCTGGGCGATGACCCCAGCCTGGGAGCAGTACGAATGGGTCGATCCACCCCTGGAACCCCTGACCGATTACATTGCCACGGCCATGACGCTCCTGCGCAATGTGGGCATCCCCTGCGAGGGGGTGACCAGTCCCGGTGGCTTTGGATCGCGCCAGGAATCCGCCTATGCCCAGGCCACGCTGGACGCGGCCATCCGGGTCAATGGCAATCGCCGTCCCTTCTACTTTATGCGGGTAAATGTGGCCCCCGACGCCTGGCCGGATGTGCCCATCTGGCATTCACAGAAGGAGCAGGGCATTGCCATCGCCAGTATTATCGGCTGTACGGACGACTGGTTTGGCAATTGGACTGGCTACGACGCGGGTGATCCGGACCGCTTTATTACCGAGGATTTGCAGGGGGGCTGTCTGCCGCCTGTGCTGGAAAGGGAGCTGCCCTGTGTGCTGGTCAGCCACTGGCCCGGCTTCTACTTTGGCGGCGAGGAGGTGGGCTTGCGGGTGCTGCAAGAGGTGAAGCGGCGTTTGGACCGCTACGACCCGGACGGCACGCGCACTCGCTGGATGAAGACATCGGAGATCGGCCATTATTGGATGGCCCGCCAACTGAGCGATCTGGCAGTAACACCCCTGGACGCGGGCGGCTGGCAATTGACCGTTGACACCCGCTTCCCCACGGCTGACTTCACCCTCAGCGTCGACCGGGCGCTGGTTCGGGTGCAGGTCGATGGCACAGACCTGCACCCGGTCTCCGCACGCCGGGACCTGCGCGCCGACACATTCTGGGTGGACGGGCAACGCACAGTGCTGGCGTTTGATCTGCGCGCAGGAGTGACAACAGCCAGAATGTGGGAGGATGCCGGCGCGGTTGGGGTGTAAACGCACTCATTGCCATTCACATTTGTACAGAAGAAGCTGACGGGGCAGCCCCGTCAGCTTCTTCTGTATTTACCTCTTGACAACTTGTTTTTCCTGCGCGAGAATATAAACGAACGTTCATTTATTTCATATTCGAAGCGCACAATGGCCCAATCACCCGATCACCCAATCCCCGACCCACCCACCAAAGGCGACCGCACCCGCCAGGCTTTGCTGGACGCGGCCTATCAGCAGTTTGTCCAGCGGGGCTTCCACGCCGCGTCCATGCGCGCCATCGCGGATGGCGCGGGGATCACCCCCGGCGGCATATACAATCACTTTGCGGGCAAGGACGATCTCTTCGCCGCGGTGGTGCTGGCCCATCACCCGTTGACCCGTATCTTTCCCCAACTGATCGCGGCCCCCGGCCACACAGCCGAGGAACGGCTGCGCAACGCGGCCCAGGCGATTGCGGCGGAATTGGAAGCTGATGAGAAGCTGCTCAACCTGTTCTTTGCTGAAATGATCGAATGCCAGGGCAAACACTTGGCACTTTTATCCGAAACGCTGATGCCCAAAGCGCTGGCTTTTGTCACCGAACTCCACGCCGCGACAGATACGCCGCCGGGGATTACACCCTTTGGCCTGCTGCAAACATTTGTGGGCACTGTGCTGGCGACGGTCTTCACCCGACGCTTTCTGGCAACCGCGGGCGCGCCGGCCATCGCCCTGGCCGGAATCGACGAATTTATGGACATTTATCTGCACGGAATACTGCGCGGGAAAACAGACTTGTAGCAGAGGAGCTATCAATGCAGGCACCACCCACCCACACCCAAATTCAAAGAGGTATCTGCCTGCCTCTGGACGCGCCCGGCGCGACACTGGCAACCACAGGCGGCAAAGGATTGAATCTGACAAAGTTGGCCCAGGCCGGTTTTCCTGTACCCGGTGGATTTGTTGTGACCACTGCCGGCTACGACGCGTTTGTGGCCGGTGCGGGGCTGGCAGGCTGGATGGCAAGCGAAGTGGCCGCCATTGACGCGGGCGACCCGGAGAGCCTGAACGCGCTTTCGGAACGCATCCGTGCCCGCTTTCGGGAGAGCACAATGCCCCCCGCGCTGGGCGAGTCGATTCGCGCCGCCTATGGGGTATTGGGCAAACCCAAAGTGGCTGTGCGCTCCTCTGCCACCGCCGAGGACCTGCCCGATTTCTCCTTTGCCGGGCAGCAGGATACTTTCCTGAATGTGCTGGGGGACGACGGGCTGCTGGACGCAGTGCGGGAGTGTTGGAGCAGTTTGTGGACGGCCCGTGCCATTGGCTATCGGGCGCGCAACGGCATCGACCAATCGGCGGTCTCCCTGGCGGTGGTGGTGCAGGCGATGGTGCAGAGCGACACATCCGGCGTGCTGTTCACAGCCAACCCGCTGAGCGGGCGACGCACAGAGACGGTCATCGATGCCATCTACGGGCTGGGCGAGGCGCTGGTCAGCGGCCAGGTGGAGCCGGACCAGTACGTCGTGGAGACGGTCACCGGGCGCATTGTGGAAAAGCAGTTGGGCGCGAAGGCGACGGTCATTCGGGGTGTGGAGGGCGGCGGCACTGTGAGCGAAAGCGCGGACGCCCACAGCCAGCAGGCCCTGCGCGACGACGAAATTCGGGAAGTAACGGCGCTGGGCAAACGGGTGGCCGATTTCTACGGTTCCCCCCAGGACATCGAATGGGGCTACGCGGACGGGCAGCTCTATCTGCTTCAATCCCGGGCCATCACCTCCCTTTTCCCGGTTCCCACACGGCCCACCGAAGCACCGACGGATGAACTGGCCGTCTACTTCTCCTTTGGCGCGATCCAGGGAATGCTGGACCCCATGACGCCCTTGGGCCGGGATGTGATCAAAGCCATTTTTATCGGCGGCGGCACGCTGCTTGGCTTCTATGGGAATACGCCGGAAAACCAGAAAGTGCTCTACGAGGCGGGCGGGCGACTGTGGGGCGATCTGACTCCGGTTCTCAACAACGAGCGGGGGCGTAAACTTATCAGCGGCACAATGAACGGCGTGGAGCCGGGGGCCGCAGCGACTCTCACGAATTTATTGACGGAACCGGGCCGCCTGGCCAAGCCGGGTCCCCTGCGCCCGGAGACAATGCGTCGAATTGTCCGTTTCGCACTGCCCCTGCTGCGTACGATGCTGGGCGCGCTGGCTCGCCCCGACCAGAACCGGGCAGAAGCCCAGCAGGTTATCGACGAGACCCTCGCCCGCTTCACAGCCCAGGCCCAGGCCGCCAAGAGTATGACGGATCAGGTGCAGTTGCTGGAAGATGTGGCCCACGCGGCCTTTCGGGTGATGATTCCCCAGTTGCTCCCCCGTATTCTGGCCGGGATGGCCGGTCTGCGCGGGTTGACGGTGATGGCCGAGAAGCTGACGAGGATTGACCCCACCATCACCGGCCAGACCGCGATGGATGTGACCCGCGGCCTGCCCCATAATGTGACGACGGAGATGGACCTCTCCCTGTGGACGGTGGCCCAGGTGGTGCGGGACGATCCGGACTCCGCGGCCCATTTTGCGCGGTCGGAACCACCCGCGCTGGCTGCTGAGTATCTGGCCGGGACGCTGCCCTATTCGGCCCAGGCTGCCATCGCTGGTTTTATGGACCGCTACGGGATGCGGGGGCTGGCCGAGATCGATTTTGGCCGTCCCCGCTGGCGGGAACATCCGGCCCAGGTGATGCAGATGGTGCAGAACTATCTGCGCATCGAAGACCCCACAATGGCCCCGGACGCGGTCTTTGGGCGGGGCGTGGCCGCGGCCCAGGCAACCGTAGACCGGCTGGTCACTGCAGCCCGACAGTCGGGTCCCCTGGGATTCCTCAAGGAACGGCTGGTGCGGGGGATGGTCTATCGGGCGCGGGCGCTTTCTGGTCTGCGCGAAAGCCCCAAATTTATGATCATTCGGCTCTTGGGAATAGCGCGCAAGGCGATTTTGGCAATGGGCGAGAGCTTGGTAGAAGTTGGGGTGTTGACCCAGGCCGAAGATATTGTTTTTCTGCGGGTGACTGAGCTGCGTACACTGGCGTCCACGCCGTTGGAGCAGATGGACAAAAGCGCCTGGCGGTCTCTGGTTGCCCAGCGTCGCCAGGCATACGACCGGGAGCTGGGGCGTCGCCAGATTCCACGCGTTCTTCTCAGCGATGGCACAGCCTACTACGACGGCTTCACAGACAGCAGTGACGGCGAGGCGGTCGAGGGTGTGCTGCGGGGCAGTCCCGTTTCCGCGGGGGTGGTGGAGGGCAACGTGCGGGTGATCTTTGACCCCTACACCGCCCATCTGCTCCCCGGTGAAATTCTGGTCTGCCCCGGCACAGACCCGGCCTGGACGCCCCTCTTCCTCAGCGCGGGCGGTCTGGTGATGGAGGTGGGCGGTCTGATGACCCACGGCTCTGTCGTGGCGCGGGAATACGGCATCCCCGCGGTGGTGGGCGTGGAGCGGGCGACCGAACGCCTGGAGACGGGAATGCACATACGGGTGGACGGGAGCAGCGGGCGGATTGAAGTGTTGGAATGAGAGCAGGCGACGGACGGACGACGAATGATGATGAGAATCGGTTCGTCGTCCGTCGCCTGCTATTTTCTTTTAGCGAATTCTAGTGGTCGTGGGCGTAGTGCCGGGCCAGAATATCCGCGCCGAAGTCGTTGGCCGGGTCCCGCCAGACGCTGTGGATGTGGTTGGCGTCGTTCTGGGTGTTGTCGTATTCCACCAGAAAGTTGGTCGCTTGCAGTCGGTAGTAATGGCCCTGGCGTCGCTCGATGCCACCGGCCCAGGCAAAGTGGACCTGCTCGATGCCGGTGTTGTGCAGCCGGGCAGCCTCGATCTCGGCCAGTTCGTCGGGCATGCGGTGGATGTACTCGCTGATGAGTGCCTGCAAAATCTCGCTCTGGCCGCTGTTCATGGCCGCGGCCGCCAGTCCTTTGGGCTGGCTGCTGTAGCGCAGCGCGTCGATGTGGTGATGTTCCAGACCGGCCTCTTTCCGCCACTGTTCGATGGCGGTCTCAGCCAAATGCAACTGACCGTCGGCGATCTGCCGGTGGTTGGATGTCACCATATCCGACGGCGCGGTGGGGGCCAGAATAACAGCAGCCCGCTGGCCTTCGTCCAATGAATGAATCAGATCCCGGGCCAAATCCTCCACACCGGCCAGGGGGCGCAGACTGGACACCGCGCTCAGGGGCATCTCCGCGGGGTTAGCGCCGAAGAAAGTGGGCGTGGGGGCCACAATCTGCCCCTTGACAATTGTGAAGTTGAGAGAGATGTGATGGCCTTCAAAGCGCCAGCCCCACGGCTCTGTCGGGCTGGGCTGACCAAAAATGGAGACGTAATAGAGTTCGCCATTGCGCCCGGTGTCGGGCCAGGTCCAGCCCTCCTTGAAGTCGAGGGTCATTTCCAGGCCGACAATTGTCGAGGCGGTGACATAGCCCGTACGGCTGAGACCGGTGGCGATTAGCTGTTCGGCTTTGCGTCGCTGGTGGCGGTCCATATTGGCAAAGGGCAGACCGCCCCGGGCCACAGGGGTAAAATGCCACTCTGTGCGCGCGTCCTGGGCCGGGAAGGAGAAGTGGGCCTGGCGGCGCTGGTGGGGGGCCAGGGACGTGAGAAAGTTGGTGGCGGCTTCGCCCATCCGGTGGACGAGTTCGCGCGCGCCGTTGCCAGTAAGCAGATCGGTCGGTTGTGTCATAGGGGCCTCTTCGTGGGTAATGGGGGACAGAAGTTCCAATTCTCGGAATGATACCCGATCCCGGCCCAGTTTTCAACCGGGAGAAAACGCTTGGCAGGACAGAATGTGGTAAACTGCACTTATACGCAGGCAGGACACCAGACCCGAAGGAGGAACAATGAGCGCAGCCCCAACCCATTCCTTTGCTTCCACCACAGCCAGCGAATCCAACCGCGCCCAAATTGCCGGATTGGGCTTCGATTGGCTGATGATTATTCTCAGCACTGTCTTTGTCGGCGGTCTCTTCCTGGACGGATGGGCGCACAATCACGGCAAAGTGGACCAGTCCTTCTTCACGCCCTGGCACGCCTTTTTCTACAGCGGCTTTCTGCTGACCGCGGCCGCGCTGGTGGGCGCTGTGCTGCTCAACCGCGGCCGGGGCTACAGTCTCTCCAATGCCATTCCTACCGGCTATCGCACCAGTCTGTTTGGTCTTTTTGTCTTTGCCGCGGGTGGCGTGGGCGATCTGGCCTGGCACTCGGCCTTTGGCATTGAAGAAGATGTGGAAGCGCTCTTCAGCCCTACCCATCTGTTGCTGGGCATTGGGCTGGCGCTGGTTGTCACTGGCCCTCTGCGTTCCGCCTGGAACGCCAGAGGCCAGCGGAGCACCTGGTCCACTCTTGGCCCCGCGCTGCTTTCCACCAGTCTGTTCATCAGCGTTTGCACCTTTTTTATGCTCTTCTCCCATCCGGTCACCCAAGTGGTGGCGGGCCGACTGCACCGCTATTTCAACAACGACGTGGGGATTGTGGCGGGGATGCTGGGGCTGATTGTCATTGCGGGGTTGCTGGTGGGGCCGGTGTTGCTGCTCCTGGGCCGCTGGTCGCTGCCCGTTGGCAGTCTGACGCTGATTTGGGGTCTTAACACAGCGGCGATGACGATTATCGACTACGAACAGATCGAGCAATTCTGGCTGGGCGCGGCGATGTTGGGCGCGGCTGTCCTGTGCGATCTGCTGCTCGTCTGGCTGCGCCCCAGCCGTCGCCAGCACGACCGATTGCGTATCTTCGCCTTTGCCGCGCCGCTGCTGCTCTTTGGCGCCTATTTTGCCGCGCTGATGATGACTGAAGGAACCCGCTGGTCCATCCATCTGTGGAGCGGGTCGATCTTTTTGACGGGGATTGCCGGTCTGTTGTTGAGCTATCTGCTCATTCCGCCGCGTATTCCCGTTGACGATTCTCGCCCCCTTTCTGTCCCCACAAACAACAAACAAACCGATGACAAACGATAAGGCAGCCCAATGACTCTTCTCCCCCTGCTCTCCACCGATCAGATGCGCGAAGTGGATCGGTTGATGATCGAAGAATATCACATCGAATTGATCCAAATGATGGAAAATGCCGGGCGCAATCTGGCCCTGCTGGCCAAACGGCTGTTGGATGAGGACGTGACGGACCGGCCTGTGGTTGTGTTGGCCGGGCGCGGCCACAACGGCGGGGGTGGACTGGTGGCAGCCCGCCATCTGCTCAATTGGGGCGCGTGGGTTCAGCTATTGTTGACCCATCGCCCAGAGGAATACAGCGGCGTGCCAGCCCACCAGCTATCCATTCTGCAGGCAATGGACGCGCCTTTGGCCTGGGCCGAAGACGGCTGGGAACTGCCCCCGGCAGACCTGATCATCGACGCTGTGATCGGCTATGGGCTGCAGGGCAATCCGCGAGGAGGAGCAGCCAATCTCATTGCGCTCGCCAATAGCAGTGTGGCCCCGATTCTGAGCCTGGACGCGCCCAGTGGGTTGGACACGGCCAGCGGTCAGCTATACAGCCCCCACATTGTGGCCGCGGCCACAATGACGCTGGCCCTGCCCAAGACCGGTCTGCTCGCGCCCGGGGCGGCAAGCGCCATCGGTCAGCTTTATTTGGCGGATATTAGCGTGCCGCCCGCGCTGTACGAGCGGCTGGGGCTGGACATCCCGCCGCTGTTTGCCGCGGATACAGTGCTGCCGCTGAGCATCTCTGATGGCGCGGCCGCCGTGGAAATCTAGGCTTTCCGGGGAAGGCCGCGTCTCTACCGCCCCCGAAAGTTTGGGGCGCGTTTGCCCAGAAAAGCACGCACGCCTTCCGCGTAGTCTTCGCTGTCGTAGATGGCATCGGGCAGCATCCCCTCCTCCGGGGTCAAATCGTGCAGGTCTGGTTTGCGCAGCAGCGTCTGGAGCATCTGTTTGTGCCAGCGCTGGGCCAGAGGGGCCAACGACGTCATACGTTCCGTCATTTCAGCCACCTTTTCGTCGATCTCGCCCAGAGGATAGATTTGGGAGCAGAGACCGATGGCCTGGGCCTCCGCGGCTTCTACCAGTCGTGCTGTCAGCAACAGGTCCAGGGTAGCGCCCAGCCCGATGAGATGGACAAAACGCTGCAATTCCCGATAGCCCACCAGTGTGCTGAGCTGGGCCACGGGCATTCCAAAGATCGCGTTGTCCGCGCAGATGCGCAGATCGCAATGCGCGGCCAGCATACACCCGCCGCCCACGGCAAAGCCCCGCACCAGTGCAATCGTCGGCTTGGAGAGACGGGCAATGGACTTCAGGGCCAGTTCCACTTTGCCGTTGTAAATTTTGGCCTGCCAGGGATCGCTGCGCTGCGCGGAGAACTCTGCAATGTCACCCCCCGCGCTGAATGCCTCATCGCCAGCCCCTTGCAAGACCACCACATGCACACTGTTGTCCTGTTCCAGTTGGGCTGCAATCTCGGCCAAAGAACGCCACATTTCCAGATTGATGGCGTTGCGCATGCCTGGACGGTTGATAGTCAGCGTTGCCACGCCATTCTTGCGGGATAGTAGCAGAGTTTCCACAGATATCACCTCGGGTCGTTGGGAGGACAGGCCAGTAGAGCCAATAAATGTAGACATAGGATACTGGGAAGGAGAGGGATTGCCAAAAGGAAGAGACCAAACGGGACAAAACCTACTTGTCAGCCTGCTCGCTTTCCAGTACAATAGCCCTGTACTTTCGATTATCCGTCACCTTTGATTCAACTGGATTCTTGCTGGTTCCGTTTCTGTTGCAGGAGTTGCGTTTGCCAATTCGGCCCTTTGCTCCGGGCGATGCTCTGCTTGTCCAACGCCTGAGCCGGTATGCCACCAGATTTCATATTGGGAGATTTCTACTACAGCCCTCTTCCCCACTTCAGGCTGCTTTCAGCGCCTATCTGCCCTGGGCGTTCAAGAGCAATCTCACCTTTGTTCTGCGCCAGAAGGAGCACGGTTTGGTCCGGGCTGGCTTTGCCCAATGGCAATTGCACCCCAGCCGGGCCGAGGCTGATTTGATGCTTCTTAGCCCTGCCTTGGACGCGCCGGAAGGCCACCCGGCCATCTGGCATAAATTGCTGGCCGAGAGCGCCCTCGCCCTGGCCGATCAGCAGATACGCCGTCTCTACAGCGAACTGTCGGATCAACCCCTGTTGATAAACACATTTATGCAGGCGGGCTTTCATCTGTATGCCCGGGAAACCGTCTGGCGTTTGACAGGAGAATCGCTTTCCGCGCCAGCACTGGATGGGACCGAACTGCGCCCGCAGACAGCCGAAGATCAGTGGGCATTGGAACAATTGTACGCCCGGATCACACCGGCGCCTG
Organism: Caldilineaceae bacterium; assembly: GCA_019637685.1. Taxonomy (GTDB): domain Bacteria; phylum Chloroflexota; class Anaerolineae; order Caldilineales; family Caldilineaceae; genus JACQGT01. Next base: position 86,033 of record JAHBVF010000020.1, read on the forward strand.
TGCGCCAGGCCGAGGCGGCGGACGGCGAGCACGACGGCAAAGGCGATCCATCCGCGCCGCCCATTTTGACCAATCGCCATCAATACAGACCGTTGAGCAGCTTTGTATTGGATGGACCTGATGATGTGGCGGGCTGCGTGCAGATTATCTGGGGCAAAATGGGGGTGTGGATGCGTATATGGGTGGACAGCAACAACCCGGATACCAGCCAAGTCCATCTGCTTTTGCGCTATGCCCTGCAACAAATATATGAATCATCCCAACGTGGCCCGGTCTATATTGGGGTGCGGGAGTATCAGAACGGACTCAATTCGGTGCTGGAAGAGTATGGCTTTGCCCCCTTTACCGACAGAGTGCGGATGGTGCGCTCTATCTGGCAGCGGGCCAAGAAAACGGTGGACAGCCGCCTCTCCTCTCTGGAACCCGTGCGAGAGGCCGTACCCGGTTCGTTGGTTATGCCCCAGGCCACGGGCCGTGACAATAAGCGCAGCAATGAGCAGCAGAGCCGGGCAATGAACAGCCGGTAGAAAGAGGCAACAGTGGAACTTCTCGCCCCGTGGATGCGTACTAGTGGATGTGTACCATCCGTGACAGCCGCTATCCGCGCCAAGCAATAGTATTGAGCAAAGCAAACTGTGAAACAGTACACCAATCAGCACAGGAACTTATGACACAAAGCAACCTTACTGACACACGTACGGCAATAGCAGAATTGGACACGAAAGAACAGGGCAAAATGACCCTGCGCATTACGGACGATCTGGACCTGCTTCTGGATGTGCTGCCGACCCGCATCCAGGATTCCCTGCGCGAGATCGGGCGGCCATCCGAACTGATCGAAGTGGTGATGGACCTGGGGCGTTTGCCCGAGGCCCGCTTTACCGATGGCGAAGTCTACCTGAGCACCGACGAAATTACCGATGAAGACATACGCAATGTTATTGAGAAGATCGGCGCTTTTGGCTCGGACAACCGGGCCGGGATTGAACGTACTCTGCACCGCATTTCGGCCATCCGCAACCGCAAAGGCGTGGTCATCGGCCTGACCTGTCGGGTGGGCCGGGCTGTCTACGGCGTCATCGAAATCATCCAGGACATCGTGCTCAGCGAAAAGAGCATTCTGTTGCTGGGGCGTCCGGGTGTGGGCAAGACGACGCTTCTGCGCGAAGCGGCCCGGGTGCTCAGCGAAAAGAAGCGGGTGGTCATTGTGGACACCAGCAACGAAATTGCCGGGGATGGGGACATTCCCCATCCGGCCATCGGGCGGGCGCGGCGAATGCAGGTGGCCGAACCGGAACTCCAGCACGAAGTGATGATCGAGGCCGTGGAAAACCACATGCCTGAGGCGATTGTCATCGACGAAATCGGGCGGGAACTGGAGGCCATCGCGGCCCGCACCATTGCCGAGCGGGGGGTGCAGCTTATCGGCACAGCCCACGGCAACAGCCTGGAAAACCTGTTGCTCAACCCGACTCTCTCTGATCTGGTGGGCGGCATCGAGAGCGTTACCCTGTCGGATGAGGAGGCGCGGCGGCGAGGGACCCAGAAGACTGTGCTGGAACGCAAAGCCCCGCCCACCTTTGATGTGCTCATCGAAATCCAGGACCGCAAACGGATTACCGTTCATCACGAAGTCTCCGAAGCTGTGGACTCAATTTTGCGCGGCTGGACGCTCAGCCCAGAGGTGCGCTGGACTGACCAGAACCAGGTCGTCCACATCGAAACCCTGGCTGATTCTGGCGAGAAGCGCGTGGGCAACAGCCCGGGCCGGCGGGAAAATGGACGACGCCCAAATGGGCATCGGGGATTGGACGGTGAACGCCGTTCTGGACGCAGACAGGGCGGAGAATCCGGGCAGACCGGAGAAACGGTCCGCAATGGCAGCGCCCAGATCGAAGCGGTGACAGAGAAAACAGCCCGGCCTGTGCGCATCTTCCCCTATGGCATCGGGCAAAACCGGCTGCGCTCCGCGGCAAAGAATCTGAATGTCAATGTGGAGATCGTGCCGGAGATGAACGACGCCGACATTGTGATGACGCTGAAGAATTATTATCGGCAGAAACCCCAGCCCATTGCCGACGCGGAGCGACGCAACGTGCCTGTCTATGTGCTGCGCAGCAACACAGTTACGCAGATGGAGCAGTGTCTGCTGGACGTATTCCATCTCAATTCGCCCAATTCGGAAGTAGCCTTTGACACGGCCATGCGGGAAACCCAGGATGCCATCCAACGGCTGCTCAAAGGCGCGGATTCGGCGGAGCTACAGCCCCAATCCGCAGCCATCCGCAGCCAGCAACACCAACTGGCACGGGCGGCCAATCTGGTCAGCCACAGCTACGGGCGGGAACCCCACCGCCGGGTGCGTATCTTCAGCCAATAGTCGAAATCGCCACAAAGCCACGAAGAGACAAAAAAGCAAGTTTTCTTTCCTCTGTCTCTTCGTGGCTTTGTGGTTGCCTATCCTTTGCACAAAACGAGAAAGCAACCCGTGTTTATTACCTTTGAAGGACCGGAAGGCAGCGGCAAAACGACCCAAATCCGGCTGCTGGCCGCATGGCTGGAAAACCGCGGCTTTGGCGTCGTCACCACCCGGGAGCCGGGCGGAACCCGCATTGGCAACGGCATTCGTGCCCTGCTGCTGGACATTGACCACACGGAAATGACCCCCCGCACCGAGACGCTGCTCTTCAACGCGGCCCGGGCGCAGATCGTCCACGAGGTGATCCGGCCCAGCCTGAAAGCCGGGCAGATTGTGCTGTGCGATCGTTTCGCCGACAGCACGCTGGCCTATCAGGGCTATGGCTACGGACAGAACAGGGAGGAATTGGCCCGGCTGATTGGCTATGCCACCGGCGGGCTGGTCCCAGACCTGACGATTTATTTGGATGTGCAGCCAGAGGTGGGATTGGCCCGCAAACAGGCAGGCAGCAGCCAGGAATGGAATCGGCTGGATGCCCAGACAGTGGCCTTTCATCGGGCTGTGCAGGCGGGCTACACAGCGCTGATACAGGCAGAGCCGGACCGCTGGGCTGTGATCAGGAGCGAATCGCCCGCAGAGGACGTACACCGGGCCGTTGTCGAGTTGGTGGCTTCCCGGCTGCCCGCACAGGTGGAGGAGGCATTATGAAATTGATCATTGCCATTGTCAACAGTGACGACAGCCGCAACCTGCTGGAACGGTTGGGGCGTCAGGGCTTTTCGGCCACTGTGACCAGCTCGGCGGGTGGCTTTTTGCATGTAAGCAACACCACTATTTTTTGCGGCGTAGATGACAACGACCTGCCCGACGCGCTGACTGTGATCCGGGAGAATTGCACCAGCCGTGTGCAATTCATTACCCCCCTGCCCCCGGTGATGGAGCCAGGCGAGATGCACATTCCCACGCCTGTGGAAAAGCATGTGGGGGGAGCCACCATTTTTGTGGTGGATGTGGAGCATTTTGAGAAGGTGTAGACCGACGGGTTCTGGAATCTTCCGCCGAATGAGCTGGCGCGGCTGCCAGCGTGAAACGTCCTAACAGGCGCGCTTTTCGCGTTTCACGCCTCATTTCCCCTGAATAGATTGGGGCTGATGCCCTTGCCCTACTCTCCCCCAGCGATACTACCCAATCCCGGCATTCCGCCCATCATTCCACCGTCATCCGCTCCCATGTCAGGCATGGACTGCTCGATGGAATCCGGGCTTTCTCCAGCTTCCAGGCGGTCCATCACCTCAGCCATCTCCCCGTCCAGCGGCTCGCCCATTTCTTCGCTCATCCGGCGCATAAAGCCAGCCAGGGCGCGGGGGTCTTCGCTTTCCAGCCCGGAGATCAGGGACGAATCATCGGCCAGTGATTCCATACGGCTATCCTCCGAGCGCAGCATACGCACCCGGCTGACCAGACGGCGCAGACGACGACCGTTGCACGTGGGGCAGGCCGAGGCCGCGTCGCTGGCTTCCGATATTGTGCGGAAGAAAACATTCACTCGCTTTGTACAATCGTAGCAGTAATATTCGTAGATAGGCATGACAAATCGCTCCTTTTAAAAATCAGGCCAACTTCTGAGAATCAAGCCAGACTCTACTGCAAAAAGCCTCTAAACTCACCGCGGGGAACGCGGCGGTTCGCGGCGTTTTCCTCCTGAATCTCGCCGCGTTGCCTCCGCGCCCTCTGCGACTCCGCGGTAAAATCGACCTTTTTGCAGTGGACTCAAGCCAACTTCCTCCCAATTTCTCCGTGGATTGGGAGGTGGTCTATACTGAACGTCTTTCATTGAACATTATACTTGGCAAATGCAAGGTGGAACAAGCGCAGTGACTAATGAGATAGCAACAAACAGCCAGCAGGCTGACGACGTAGAAGCCATCTATGCCCGGGTCAACGGACCACATCCTGTGTTGGTGGTGATCTCTGGCCCCAGCGGCGTGGGCAAGGATGCAACCCTGGAGCTGATGAAACGACGGGAGCAGCCCTTCCATTTCGTGGTCACAGCCACAACCCGGCCCATGCGCCCCAACGAAGAAGAGGGCGTGGACTATCACTTCGTCTCTGTGGGAGAATTCGCCGGGATGATCGAAGAAGGCGAACTGCTGGAACATGCGGTGGTCTACGGTGACTATAAGGGCATTCCCAAAAAACATGTGCGCGAGGCCCTGGCCAGCGGCAAGGATGTGGTGCTGCGGGTAGATGTGCAGGGCGCGGCTACCATTCGCAAGCTGATCCCCGAAGCAGTGACGATTTTTCTGGCGTCAGAGAACGAAGAGGAACTGGTGATGCGCTTGCAGGAACGCAAGACCGAAACCCCGGATCGGCTCAAAATGCGTATTGCCACCGCACGCCAGGAGATGAAGCGCATCAACGATTTTGATTATGTGGTGGTCAACCGGGAAGATTGTCTGGAACACACAGTGGACCAGGTGATCAGCATTATTCTCGCCGAAAAATGCCGGGTCGACTGGCGTCCTGTAACGCTATAGGAGGCCAGCCATCGAAGCCCCAGCCCCAACCCGGCCCGACTTCTACCTGCCCCTGACCAAACCGGTGGTCAGCCGGACGATGATCGGTCTGAATCTACTGGCCTTTGCAGCCACCTTTGTCTTTGGCCTGGTCGTTTTCGGCACGTGGACCGGGCCAGTTGATATTCGTGTACTCTACCTGCTGGGGATGAAGTCCAACATTGACATCCTCAACGGCCAGGTCTGGCGGCTCTTCACCGCAATGTTCCTGCATATTGGCCCGACCCATCTGATCTCCAATCTCATTGGTCTCTTTATGCTGGGGCCAATTCTGGAAGGACATCTGGGCCATTGGCGTTTTGCCGCCATCTATCTGATCGGCGGTCTCTTTGGCAGCGTGGCCAGCTATGCTTTTTCCCCCGCGCTCTCAGCGGGCGCGTCCGGTGCCATCTTTGCGCTGCTGGGGGCTACCGTTCTCTATTTCTTCCGCTTCCGGGAAAATTTTGGGCAGCGGGGCCAAGAGATTCTGCGCTCGATGCTGGTGGTGCTGGTGTTAAATCTGGTGCTGGGCGGCACGGTGGCAAATGTGGACAACTGGGGACACGTCGGCGGGCTGCTCGGCGGCGTGCTGGTGGCGGCTGGTCTCTTCCCCACCTACCGCCCCCCCCAGGTCATATCCCTGGAGGCCATTCAGTCAGGCCGCATTCCCCTTGTGCGAGAGGCCAACCGAACGCTCCAAATCGGGTGGACGGTCCTTGCTCTACTTCTGCTCGTCCTCGCCTTCTGGCTGGCCTCGCAGGCCGGCCCACCCCTGGGTTAATCACCCCCCACAGGAGACCGGCATTGACCCAACTCCGTTTGCCGGACACGCCGGCCCTGGCTGCTCCCGCCCTTTCGCTCAACCGGGCAATTCTGGTTCTGGCCCTGCCCGCGGTCATTGAAAATCTGCTGCAAACTGTCGTCTTTTTCAGCGACACAGTGATGATCGGCTGGATTCGCGACCCGGCAGCGCTGGCCGCGGTGGGGCTGGCGGGCACGCTTTTCTATCTGCTGATGACACTTTTTGGCGCGCTGGCGGTCAGTGCTACCGCGCTGGTGGCACGGGCCTGGGGCGCGGGCGACAAAGAGCGGGCCGGGACAGTGGCTGCCCAGGCCCTGCTGCTCTGTGTGGTATTGTCCGTGGCGGGCACGCTGCTCCTGCTCCCGGCTGCCCCAGCCTATCTGCGGCTGATGGGCGGCGACGAGGAGGTGGTGCGCCAGGGCACACTCTACATCCGCATTGTGCTCTGGTCGTCCATTTTTAACTTTCCCATGATGGTGGCCAACGGGGCCATGCGGGGCGCGGGGGACACGCGCACGCCCATGTGGAATACGCTGGCGATGAACAGTTGGAATATCGTCGTCAGTTATGTCCTGATTTTCGGCGCCTTTGGCTTTCCCGAAATGGGGTTAGCGGGTGCGGCCATCGGCACAACCACAGCCCGGGCCGTCGGGGGTATCCTGGCCCTGGCCGCGCTGTTGGGGAGCCGGACACCCCTGCGCATTTCCTGGCGTGCCCTTTTGCAGTGGAACGGGCGGGTGGCCCGCCGGGTGCTGCAACTGGCGATCCCCACAGCGATTGAAGGCAGTGTAGCCCAGTCGGGCTTCATCATTTTCACCCGGATGGTGGCTTCGCTGGGAACAGCCACGCTGGCCGCCCATCAGATCGCGCTGCGGGTGGAGTCCCTGAGCTATATGCCGGCCTGGGGTCTGGCCGCGGCCGCCACGACAATTGTGGGGCAATCTCTGGGCGCGGGCAATGTGGAGCGGGCCGAGGCGTCGATCCGGCGCACGGCTCTCTTTTCCCTGGCCTTTAATGGGCTGCTGGGGCTTTCCTTTATACTCTATTCGGGGTCGATTGTCTCTATTTTCGGCAGCACGCCGGAAGTATTAGCCCTGGCTGGCATGGCCGTTGCCATCTCTGCCGCGGAGCTATTGGGCATCGGCATTAATATGATTCTGGCCGGTGGGATGCGGGGCGCGGGGGACACACGCACGCCCATGTATGTCACCTTTGCCGGTGTGTTGCTCTTTCGCCTGCCCGCGGTCTATTTTCTGGCGATTCAGCTGGGCTGGGGGCTGGCCGGTGTCTGGTGGGGCACGGCCATCGACTGGACCGGACGCACAATTCTGCTCTGGCTTCTCTTTCGTCGGGGACATTGGAAGACCATACAGGTAGAAGATGAATAAGCCTTGGGCTATATGGCTGTTTCAGGTTATTTCAGATAGAAATCGGAGAGTTACCCAATGAATATTCCCCGCTGTAGCGGAATTATCCTGCATCCCACATCCTTGCCCGGACCCTATGGCGTGGGTGTGCTGGGCCGGGCAGCCTATGCCTGGGTGGATTTTCTGGAAGAGAGCAGACAGACTATCTGGCAGGTGCTGCCGCTGGGGCCGACGGGGTATGGCGACAGCCCCTATCAGAGCTTTTCCACCTTTGCGGGCAACCCCTATCTCATCTGCCTGGAAACGCTGGCCGGGCAAGGGCTGCTGGACCCGGCTGAATTGCACGACGCACCCCATTTCTCGGATGACCGGGTGGATTTTGGAGCGCTCTACGAATGGAAAATGCCCCTCCTCTTTCGAGCCGCGGCAGCCTTTGTCCAGGCCGACCAGCGCGACGAGCAGGCAGAATTCGCGGCCTTTTGCGACGCGCAGGCGGCCTGGCTGGACGACTACAGTCTGTTTATGGCCTTGAAGGATGCCCACGACGGCGCGGCCTGGAATCACTGGGAGATGCCCCTGCGCAGCCGGGCAGAGGAGGCGCTGACCGCAGCCCGCACAGAACACAACACCCGCATCCACGCCTACCGCTTTATCCAGTGGCTCTTCTTTCGCCAATGGCGCACGCTGAAGGAATATGCCAACCAGCGGGGCGTGCGCATTGTCGGGGATATCCCCATTTATGTGGCGATGGACAGCGCGGACGCCTGGAGCCACCCGGACCAGTTCTTCTTTGACGACGAATACCAGCCGACGGTTGTGGCAGGTGTGCCGCCGGATTATTTCAGCGCCACAGGGCAGCTGTGGGGCAACCCCATCTACCGCTGGCAGCAGATAGAGCAGCGGAACTTTGCCTGGTGGATCGCCCGTATCCGGGCCAGCCTGCAACTCTATGACATTGTACGCATCGACCACTTCCGGGGCTTTGCCGGCTATTGGGAAGTGCCCGCTGCTGAAACCACAGCCATCAACGGGCGCTGGGTCACCGGGCCGGGCAGCCGCCTGTTCGAGGTGATCCAGGCGGAGATGGGCGAATTGCCGATTATCGCTGAGGACTTGGGCGAGATTACGCCGGATGTGATCGAACTGCGCGACCGCTTTCACCTGCCGGGAATGAAGATTCTGCAATTCGCCTTTGCATCCGACGCCGCGGACAAATTCCTGCCCCACAACTACACGCCCAACTTTATCGTCTACACAGGAACCCACGACAACGACACAACACTCGGCTGGTATCGCCATTCCTCTGCCGAGCGGGAACGGGACCACCTGCGCCGCTATTTCCGCACGGATGGGGAGGACGTGGCTTGGACGCTCATCGAAGGGGCACTGCGCAGTGTGGCCCAGGTGGCGGTGATGCCCTTGCAAGATGTATTGGGGCTGGACACCGATGCCCGTATGAATCTACCGGGCAGCCGGGAAGGCAACTGGCAGTGGCGTTTCCGGGCCGGGCAGATAGACGCCACTACAGTGGCACGGCTGCGGGAGGCCACAGTTCTTTTTGGCCGGGATCCGAAAACGTATGAAGGAAAAGGACCAGAAGCAGGAGGACAGTAGCGTGACGATAGATATTGCCGTTGTGCCGGTGGCCGGGCTGGGTTCCCGTCTGCTGCCCGCCACCAAATCCCAGCCCAAAGAGATGCTGCCCGTGGGTCGACGGCCTGTGGTGCAATATGTGGTGGACGAACTGACCCGTGTGGGGATGCGCCGTCTGCTCTTTGTCACCGGTCCAGGCAAAACATCCATCGAAAATCACTTCAATCTGAATCAGGAGTTGATCCAGACCCTGCGCGAGACGGGCAAGGAAGAGCTGCTGGCCGAACTGGACTTCGAGCGCGCGCCCATCCGCTACTTCTTCACCCGCCAGCGCCAACTGCTGGGGCTGGGCCACGCAGTGCTGTGTGCCGAACCGTTTGTGGGCAACCAGCCCTTTGTGGTAGCTCTGGGCGACTCGATCATTGGGATGAACGCGCAGAGCGATGTGATTGCCCGCATGACCCAACTTTTTCAGGAGAAAGGCGCGGCTGCGGTGATTGCCTTTGAGGAAGTGCCGGACGACGAGGTTCATCACTACGGCATTGCCCAGCCCAAAGAGAGTGGTACGGTCTTTCAACTGGCGGATGTGGTGGAGAAGCCCAGCGCGGCAGAAGCCCCCAGCAACTTCGCCATCGCTGCCCGCTACGTCTTTGCACCGTCCATTTTCGAGGCGTTGCAGCGCACCCAGCCGGGCAAGGGTGGCGAAATTCAGTTGACCGACGCCGTTCGCCTGTTAATTCAGGAGGGCGCACCGGCCTATGGAATGAGTTTACACCCAGCAGAGAAACGCTACGACATCGGCAATTTCGACTCTTATTTCCGGGCCTTTGTGGAGTTTGCCCTGGCCGACGAAAAACACGGCCCTGGCCTGCGCCGCTATTTGGAGGAGGTGATTCGTGCAGATCATCCGTAAACGGGCCTATGCCCGGGCCGGTCTGCTGGGCAACCCGTCTGACGGCTACAATGGCAAAACTATTTCGCTGATCGTGCGCAACTTCTGGGCAGAGGTGGTGCTGTACGAGTGGGATACGGTGGAGATTGTGTTGGCCGAGCACGACCGGGCGCGCTTTCGCTCTGTACACGACCTGGCGCGGGATGTACAATTGCACGGCTATTACGGCGGCATTCGGCTGGTCAAAGCAACGATCAAACGTTTTGTGGAGCATTGCCAGCAGCAGGGAATCGTCCTGCACGACAATCTTTTCTCCATCCGTTACAGCACAAATATTCCCATGCAGGTGGGTCTGGCCGGTTCCAGTGCCATCATCACAGCGACAATGCGCGCGCTGTGCGCTTTCTACGGGGTGGCGATTGCCCAGACCGCCCAGCCCAGCTTTGTGCTGTCGGTGGAGCGGGACGAACTGGGGATTGCCGCGGGCTTGCAAGACCGGGTGATCCAGTGCTACGAGGGGCTGGTCTACATGGATTTTGACCGGGCTGCAGAGCAGACTGTGGAGGGATTGACCGCCTACGCCTACGAACGCCTGCCCACCGACTGGCTGCCACCGCTCTACATCGCCTATCACGCGGATATGAGCGAACCGACAGAGACTTTTCACAACGACATTCGGGGACGCTACAACCGGGGCGAAGCGGGGATTGTCTCGGCAATGGCACATTTTGCCGGGCTGGCTGCCCAGGGACGAGAAGCACTGTTACAGCAGGATGTGGCGCGTCTGGCCCGGCTGATTGATGAGAATTTCGACACCCGGCGCACCATTTATAGCCTGCCCCCCTGGCAGGTGGCAATGGTGGAGACGGCCCGGCGTTGTGGGGCCAGTGCCAAGTTTGCCGGTTCCGGCGGTGCAATTGTGGGAACCTATCCCGATGAGACCGCGCTGGCAGCCCTGCGTCAGCACCTGGCCAAGCAGAGTTGCCGGGTGATTTTGCCCCACATACTCCCCGACGCGTCGCCCGTCTTGTAGTCAGGGGCCTTTCGGCTAAGTAACTGTCCGTAAACAATTGGGGTGATCTGATTCCGGGAATCGGCCAGAGATGAAGCGGCATTCGGGTGATTTTGTGGCCGATTCCCGGAATCGTGGCATCGAAACCGCTAACTTAAAAACGGACAGTTACTAATACTACAACGAGACTTCGGAAGTGTTGGAAAGGGCGGCAAGTTTTTGCAAGCGTTTTTTACGATGAGAAAGGTAAGCTGCATGGATAGTACGCTGGCGATAGCGAACGATGTCGATAGCGAGTTCTTCGTCAAAGTCGGGCTTGGATAGGACTGAGCGCAACAGAGATACGGTTTGAGGGAGGGTGAGGGCTGGTGACTTATCGGCAAGATTCAAACGAATGCGCACCAAAAAGAAATGGGCCAGAATGACAAGAGTCATGTGGTGGTGCCAGCCTTTCCAGGAACGGACCTGATACTCACCCATACCAAGTTCTTGCTTACTCTCCTCAAAGCAACTTTCTGTGGGCCAACGCATCCCACTCAGCCAGGCAAGGGTTTGTAAAGTTGTGTCAACCGGTGCGTTGGAGAGATAGTATTTGATTTCACCTGTACCCAGATTGCGACGAAAGACGAGCCAAACAGCAGGTCCAGGCAAACTATCTCTGACCGCAACGACGCGCAGGCAGGCGAAGTCAGCCACGAGGGGGCCTTTAGCTCCTTCCTTGATGGTATGACGAATCCAACTATCGGCATCTATCGATTCCGCCCATGATGTAACGGTTTGGGCAGTTGGTTGCCCATCCAGCAGTTTACGACGTGTCGGTTTTCTTCCTCGTCCTGACCATTCCGGAACGGCTGTGGTGGGATGGGTGAGCCAGACCTGGGTATCCACGTCCACTTCAGCGAAATAGAAGAGCAACTTGCCGACCCTATCCAGAAAGGCCGTATCCCGGCCAAAAGCCGCATCACAGGTCAACCAGCGATGCCGAAGTGTACCTGCGTTATGAACGGCTTCAATCATCTCTGCAGCCAACTCAGGTTTTGTTTGAAATAAAATACCTTCAGGGATGCCACATTGCTGGCGGCGGTCAGCATAACTTTCGGCTTCTATCCATTCAATCGGCAGGTACAGGCGACGGTCCAGGAGTGTATACCCTCTGTGGCTGGCATAACTCAGAAACACACCAGCCTGACAATTGGCTACTTTGCCCAGTTGACCACACATTTGGCGTTTGACGCCTACTGACTCTTGCCCTTGTTTAGGAAAATCGCTACCATCTGTGATGAGTACGCCATTCTCATCCCCAATGTCCTTGTCTACTTCTTGCCAGTGTCGGCTCAGGATCGGTTCGTCTTTCCACGCCCCCTGGCCCAGGAATTGCTGACTCGCTCTTATAGCGTTTGGATTATCGCCTTCCCTATGCAATATCATGGCTTCGACCGACTTGTTCTCAATTTCTGATAGCAAACCTTGTAGATATTTCTCGCTCTGTTCCCTTTGCTCTCGTCGCTGGAACAAAGGATTGTAGATTTCGTGGTAGTTTGCCAGTTCCGGCACTATTCGCTCACGTAGGTCTTTACCTGTCAATTCCATTTTCGGTGCTGTTTCAATGATCTGGTACATTCCCCCGCCCCTTTTTACAGGAGTTTTACCAGATTCACCATCCTTCTTCAAAGTCTCGTTGTAGTACTAAGCGTCGTTATTTTCTCTACGCTTGCGGCCGCCAAAGAGATCACCGAAGAACATCTGGCGCAGCAGACCGGGCTGGGTTTCTTTGACAGGCTCGTCAGCCGTATCGAACCGTTGCAATTTCACATCCCGCTGCCAACGCAGACGCCGATCGGTCATTTCGGAAAGGACCGCGGCCAGGGGTGCGGCGTCCTCACCGGAGAGCAACGCCCGCCACTCGGCCAGGACATCTTCCATCTGTTCCAGACTGCGCAAAAGATTCTCCCGATTGGCAAAGAGCGCGCCCGCCAGCGCGTCCGGGTCTTCGCCGGTCTCTGTGCTGTTGGCAAAAGTGCGCCCGGCCAGTTTCTGCCCATCCCGCCAACCAGACGAGTTGCTGCCGGCCTGCATCATCACCGCGCCCAACAGACGGGGTGTCTGCTCCAGCAGGGAAATGATGCCGTCGTGTTCAGCCGGGTCGATGTAAAATGGGGTTGCATCGGCGCGCAAGGCCAGATTGTTTACCAGTTCCAGGGCTTGGGGAGAGGTGTCCACTGCGGAGCCGATACAGAATTGGCTATCGGCATAGAGGTCCACTTTAGCTTCCAAATCGCCACCCACTCGATTCAGCACCGGGTGGGCGACCACAAAGGCGTTGTTTTTCAGGGCCGCGGTCCCTATTTCCAGCGCGGGCTGCATCACCTCTGTCAAAGCCACCACCACCGCGCCTGTGGCCAGGTCTTCGGCGATATGGCCCAACACCTCCTCCATTTCGGCCAGGGGTGTGTCGATAATAATCAAACCCGCACCACTACAGGCCCGGTGGAGATTCCACTCCGTGCGATCCAGCGCACCGGCCTGCTTGGCCCGGCCAGCCACATCCGGGCTTCTGTCGTGGCCCACAACCTCGAAATCCCCCCCGCTCTTGCGCAAGGCCAAGCCCAAGCTTGTGCCACCCAGCCCCAGTCCGATAATCGTAATTTGTGACTTTGCCATCGATCTCGTCCAATCTATAACCGCCTATCCCCCGATAAAATAGCGCTAGTGCTCAAATGCCATTGGCGCTACGGGGGAGAGCTGCTGCTTGTGTGGAATGTATGCCTGCGCTGCCAGGAATCAGTTGCGACTGTCTGCCCAATAGAGGAGTGCGAGCAGTTCTTCTCGCTTGTCCAGCGGTTTGTGGTCGGGCCTATTCTGGTGATGGGCGATCAGCCAACAGGTCAATTCAGAGCAGCCATCGGCAGCCGCCCAGGCCGCGCCAATGGCTGGATGCTGCCTGTGGACGTGGAGCAGATAACGCCACCCGTCTGTCGGCGCGTCCGAGGCCAACGCCTTCATCCAGGCTGAAAAGAAAGTGTCCAGCAACACCAGCGGTCCCCGCAGCCAGGGAGAAAGGAAGATACCGGCCTCGTCGCCTGCCACTTTTCCCACATCGTGGAGCAGGGCTGCCGCGGCCAGGTCAGGATCGTGCCACCCGGCGGCCTGCAAGCTGTACAGCACATTCAGGCTGTGGCGTTGCCCGTCCAAGGGCATTTCGCAGAAACGGCTGAGGGCACCTTTGGGAAGGGCGCGGGATACTTCCAGCATTTCATCCGGGTCCACATGGGCCACTACCCCGCGTACAAACTGCCGAATACGCCAAAAGATGCGCACGGGAAGCAGTGCCTTTCTCTGCGGGACCGGGATAGGGCTGGTGTGCGGACGCCGATTGGCGTAGGCACGAGAGAGCGGAGAGGATGTGTTGATGTCAATATCAATATCAATACTCATAATCTGTTGATCTTACCGGAAAGGTCGATAATCGACAAAATCGGGGAGGCTACGGTGCAGTTTGGACCGCGCCCGCGGCGCGAACCGCCATAGATCCCCCTCAGGCGACGAGGCGATAAAGCAACTGCATAATGGCTTGCACCACCCCGTAGATGGCGGAGCCACCCATAAAAATCACAACCATCAGCAACAAAAAGCCATACCGTTGCAGGTTTACCTGTAGTTCATACGTATTGCCGGGCAAGAGGGCAAACAACACGTGGGAACCGTCCAACGGCGGCACGGGGATGAGGTTGAAGACAAAAAGCAGCACATTGATCTGCGTGAAGAAGAAGAGAAAATTGGAGATAATCTCATTGGGCGCGCTGTCGAGAAAATAGAGAGAGATGGTGGCCAGAATCAGATTGCTGATCGGGCCTGCCAGGGCCACCAGAATCACAGCCAGACGCACATCCACTTTCGCGTTGCGTGGATTCCACTGGACCGGCTTGGCCCAGCCAAAGCCGGTGAAGAGAATCAGCACCGCACCGATGGGATCGATATGTGCCAGCGGGTTGAGGGTGAAACGGCCTTGATCTTTGGGCGTGGGATCGCCCAGCGCCACAGCCATGGCCGCGTGGGCCATTTCGTGGACGGGGAAGGCAACAAAGACAATCGCGGCCACGGCGATGATCCAGTCCGGATCGCCCAGGCGGCCAATGGAGCTTGCCCCGGAGAGCAACGCATAGAGGACCAGAAGACCAACAACAGCCACGCCGATCTGTTGGGTGCGGCTGAGTGAGTTCCAGCCCCGGTTGGGTGAATTGGGATACATTTCTGTTCTCGCTTTCTGCGTTCGCAGGCAGGGAATGACAGGTTGCTGGGAGGGCGCGATCCGTCTTCCCTGGCAGCCTATTGTTTTATTCTTGACGCAACCGATAGCGGCGGGCTTCGATCCCGTGAAAGGACTTCAGTTCTTCAAGCGTTCCGTGTGCGTCCAGCCAGGCATCCATCAGACGCCGCCCATCCCACGAATTCGCCTCGACCAGCAACACCCACACTTCATCAAAGCCGTCCGTCATCTGGCGCATGGATCCATCCACTTCGGCCTGGGCCTGCTCGTCCGACAATCCATTTTGGGTCCACAGCCCCTCGGCCCAGGGAGCCAACCGTTCGTCGCTTTGGGAGAAGGGATCGCTCCCAAAATCGCTTGTGTAGTAACGGTACGCGTAGTGAGTGTGGGGAATCTGCAGAATCAGCAACTGATCGGGCTGGCGATGTTCGGCCACAAATGTGACTGCTTCCCGCAGTTGCGTCTTGCCGGGGATGGCTGTCTGTTCCCAGCCGTTGACCGCCCAAAGGCCGACGACAAAGAGCAGAAGCACCTGCGCCGTCAAACGGGCCCATCGCCCCCCGCTGTGATAGACCACCCGAAGCCCCAGGGCCAGGAGCAGTACAAAGGCCGGGCCGATCCAAATCAGATAGCGGTCCACAAAGAGAGGTTTGATTGTGCTCACCCCGTGGAGCAACAGCACAGGCCCCACCAGCCAGATCACGAGCATTCCCACACGCCGGGCCGGGGCAATGGGCAGAAGCACTGTTGGTTGGGACGGCCCGGCTTCTGGCCCGGCTTTTGTCCCGGCGTCATCCTCTGCCGCGCCCACCAGCGCCCCACCCAAGACGAGAAAGACGAGCGGCACAATCCAATAGACAGAACGCCGAACCTGGGCCGCGCCTGTGTAGTCCAGCAGCAGCGTACGCACCACATCGGCAAAAGGAGTGAAGGCGTAGCCAGTCTCGTAGTCCAGTGCGGTCAGATAATGCCACTGCCACCAGATGAGCGGCAGATAGGGCAGCACAAACCCGCTGAGTGTCAGAGCGTATCCCCGCCAGCGCTGCCGGTTGAGGGGAGCGGACAGGACAAACCAGAAGAAATGGACAGGCAAAATCAGCGCGCTGAGCAGGTGTGTGTAGATGCAGAAAGACGTGACAATTAAATAGATCAGCCAACGCTGCCAGCCGCCCAAATGCATGGCCTCCAGCCAGGCCCAGGTGGAGGCCAAAACCAGCACAACAATGAGGGCATACATCTTGCCCTCTTGACTGTACCACAACTGATAGGGGTGCAGAGCCATCAAAAACGCGGCCAGCAAAGGAATGTTTGCCAAACCGGGACGCCCCGCGCCGGGGAGCAGCCGTCGGGCCACTTGCCAAACCAGCAGAATAGCCAACAGGCTGGCGAGGGCGGATGTGTAGCGCAGCGCGTATTCCGACGTCCCGGCCAGGGCAAACCAGGGACGCATAAGCAGAAAGTAGAGCGGGCCATTCTGGGCAGGCGAGACAAACATCGAAATTGTCTCGCGTAGCGGGCGCAGCGCCAGCCAGATCACATCCACTTCATCCCGCCACAGGCTCTGCTGGGTCAGACCAGCCAGCCGCCAGCCAAAAGCGGCCAGCAGAAGGATCAACAGCCCGATCCGTTCTTCCCAAGTTTTTGGGGCGACATTTGCCTTTCCATTCATTAGCCCATTCATTGGCCGACTCGTTTGCCCATCAGAATATCCGGTCTGCCCCGTCCATTGGCGTCTGGCACAACACCGATAATTGTGTAGCCCTGCTTCTGGTAGAATTCGAAGGGATGGCGTTTCAGATTGCGGATGGTACGCAGCTTTTCCCAGATGTCTGTGTAGAGATCGACACCGGAGAGGGATGTGGCTCCGGTCACGTCATCCGACCCTAATTGAATAGTCAGACCGCCTTTCGCCAGCACCAGCACCTCGAAATCCCGCACCAGGGCTGTGCCGATCCCCTGCCCTTGCCATTCGGGCGCAACCACCAGCGGGTGCAGTTCCCACACGTTGCCGTCGTAGCCGGGGATGCCGCCGATCCAGCCGATCACCTGTTCTTCGGCCAGGGCCACACGCAAAATGCGTTCGGGGGCCAGCATCTCTGCCACCTCTTCATCAGCCTCAGCCTGAGTCACCCACGACCCCTGGGGAGCAAAGACGCGCTGCAACAGCGCCGCGGCCTGGGCGATTTCAGCACGCATAGAGGGCTTGAGATTGGAAATCGTATACCTGTTCATTTGGGAATCATTGGCCGGTTGACTGGTTGATTTGGGCGGGAATGGGTATAGACCCACTCGGCTGCTTATCCAATCAACCATTCAACTACCAAACCAACAAACTGTTCTTTACGGTAGAGACGACGGCCAGGAATCTTCGTCGGGCGGCGGGGACGGGTCCCGGCCCTTGGGCACGGATGGAGCCTCTTCTTCTGGCACAATTTCAAAAAGGTTGTAGCGCTGACGGCTCTGGCGATAGAAGCTGAAGCCAGCAAAGGCCCCGGCCACCGCGAAAAAGACCAGAGAGCCACAGGTCAGCCAAATCCACGCCGCGGATGTAAGCGCGACATCGATAACCTGCCCGGCCACGCTGAACAAAGTGGGTTCGGGTGTCGCGGTGGGAATCACAATCGGGCGCACAGTGGGTGTGGGCGTGGGGGTCGCGGTGGGCGTAGCCGTCGATGTCGCGGTTGGCTCTGGCGTGGGTGTATCCGTCGGCGTGTCGGTGGGTGTGGCTGTGGGCGTGTCGCTGGGCGTCGCTGTCGGTGGTTCCGGCGTGGGTGTGTCTGGGACAGGTGTATCCGTCGGCGTTGCGTCGGGCTGATCCTGGACCGGTGGAACGGGTGTGTCGGTCGCGGTGTCAAAGGGTGTGGCTGTGGGCAGTTCGCCGGGAGAGATGGGAGAGTTTTCCTGCCCCAAGCCGACAGCCTGGCTTTGGCTGGTGGCGAGCCAGGTCATCAGACACAGGGTGACAAGCGCGGCCAATAAAAGACCCACATAGCGGGGCAGAGATCGGGAGAAAAGTCCGGGCACAGCCGTCTACTCCCGCCGCCGGACAACGAGCACGAGGATGATCAGCAAGCCCAGGCCAACCAGCAAACCACCCACCAAAATCAGACTGGGCGGGGCTTGGAAAGGCTCGCCCAATGCCGGCACAGGTGTTTCGGCCAGGGGCTGGATTGGGTCGCGAACTGTTTCGGCATCCCCCGCCGGCAGCGGAGAAGTGGACACAGGGGTGTCGGTTGGGAGAATCTGGGGCTGGTTCTGGGGCACGGGTGTCGCGACTGTCAATGGGGAGAGCGGTGACACCTGGGCCACGGCCGGGGACTGCCCATTCGCCGCGATCAGCAGCGTAATACAGAGAGCCAACAGACCAGAAAATATCTGCAAGAGGATTCGTGGGCCTATTGTATTTGAAGTAATAAAACCCATGGGCAGGTGCTTTCGAGAAAATATACAGAGCCTGACGGATGCACATCACCAGACTGCGTTCGGTTGGCGTTCGGTTGGCGTTCGGTTCAGAACCGGTCAACAGACGCGGCGAACAAGTGAAATTATACACAGGCAGACGGGGATCAACAATTAGCCGGTTGGCGTAGGGAAGCTGGTAAGACCGCGCAGCCATCCATATCCGCCATCAGTGGGCCAGCCGTCCGCCCTCCCGGCGGGAATAATTCGCGCCGAATCTGAACTGCACCCGCCGGATGCGGCTTTGACAGGCAGGCAAAGGGGGCATAGAATTGGACCCACGACTGTCATCTTCACCGACCCATTCAGGAGATTCCCCCAATGTCCCACTATCGTACCGCTGTCATTGCCTGCGGCATCATCGCCCGTGTCCACGCCAGGGGCTGGCTTGGCGTCCCCGGGCAGCCGACCCGCATCGGAGCCATCGCCGACACCAATCCGGACGCGCGGCAGGAATACGGCGACTTTTTCGACGTGAACGACGAAAACCGCTATGCCGACTATCGGGAAATGTTGGATGCAGAGCGTCCGGACTTTGTGGACGTATGCTCCTGGCACCAGCAGCACGCGGAAATGGTGATTGCGGCCGCGGCCCGGCGACCGAAAGCGATTATCTGCCAGAAGCCCATGGCTGTAGATTTGGGCGAGGCCGACGCGATGCTCACCGCCTGCGAGCGCAACGGCGTCAAGCTGCTCATCGCCTACCAGCGCCCCCATCACGCCACGTGGCAAAAGGCGCGGGAGATGATCCGCCAGGGCGTCATCGGCAAAGTGACGCAAGTGCAGGTGGAGGACGGCGGCAATATCCTCAACACCAATTCCCACAATATCCGCCTGGCCCTCTTTCTGATGGACGAACCCCAGGTGGAATGGGTGCTGGGATCTGTCGAACGCACCACCGACCGAGTGGAACGCGGCTTGCCTGCCGAGGATGCCTGTATGGGCATCGCCGGCTGTGACAACGGCGCCACGATTCTCATCGAAGGAAATCTGATCCGCGGGTTGGGCCAGGGCTGCCGGGTCATCGGCACAGACGGGGTGATGGAATTCACCACCACCCGTCACCCGGACGAGGAAATCCCCACGGACGCGCCGATGTACGCGCCCGAAGGACCGTCGGCCCGCTATAATTACGAGATCGGCGTAGTCCGCTATCTGAACGGCACATCCAACGGCTGGCAGCAGGTGGAAGCGCCCTGGCACGACTGCTGGAGCCGCCAGTGCCAGGAGGCCATCGACTGGGTGGAAGGGCGTATCGACAGGCCCGTCAGCGGTGCGGAACGCGCGCGGGCTGTGCAGGAGGTGATGATGGCCCTTTTTGAATCCGCCCGCAAACGCCAGCGCATCTATCTGCCACTGAAAACAAAAGTCAACCCGCTCAAACTGATGGTGGAAAACGGCGACCTGCCTGTGGAATGGCCGGGGCGCTACGAAAGCCGGGCGCGCATTGTGCGGGGCGAGGCTATGTCCTGGCACAATGCCTGACTTGAAAATAGCCACTGATTGCTCTGTAAATTAAGTTTTTGCGAGTACCCGTTCGCTTGATTTCGATACGCTTCGAAGACTCGGCTACTCAATCAGCGCTCACTGGCCTATCTTTTCGTCTCGCTGCTGACTCTACGAAATCACCAAAAACTTAATTTACACTGTACTGATGAACGCTGATAAACACGGATAGAATCTGCGTCCCTATTTTCATTGCTGGTTGTGTTTTTAAGGGTATGGACACTAACGTGAAACTCGATTGAAGACCAAAGTTTGAGAAGCGCCGGTTGAGTCTGTGGAAACCGAGGGGGTACACCTGAGATGTGCCCCGGTTTCGACAGACTCAGCCAGCACCACTGACCAGAGAACACTTTCCGGAAATCGACCAGGCGATCGAGGGCGTTCACACCGGGTTTGGTCGATTCCCGGAATCAGCAACGCGTGTCCCCAACTTGAATTGCGCCCCTACAATTTGGTCGAGTTGAGTATGTGTGACCCATCGGGTACAATCAGTGGGTTCAGATTCGTTGTCCCTATCCCCCCATAACGAAAGCCAAGCTATGCAGAAGATTCAGGATTTTGCACGGAGCATCACTGAAAATGTGGGCAAAGTCATTGTCGGCAAACAGGATGTGATCGAAACTCTCATTATCGCCCTGCTATGCGAAGGGCACGTATTGATGGAAGATGTGCCTGGCGTGGGCAAAACAATGTTGGCCCGCTCCCTTGCCATCAGCCTGGGCGTGGATTTCCGCCGTTTGCAATGCACGCCAGACCTGCTGCCCAGCGACATTACCGGTGTCAGTATCTTCAATCAGGAGACTCGCCACTTCCAGTTCATCGAAGGACCAGCCTTCACCCACATTCTGCTGGCTGATGAGATCAACCGGGCCACGCCCCGCGCCCAGGCCGCGCTGCTGGAGTGTATGGGAGAGCGCCAGATCACAGCGGACGGCGTTACCCGTTCCTTGCCCCGTCCCTTTCTGGTGTTGGCAACCCAGAATCCGGTGGAATACGAAGGCACCTTCCCCCTGCCCGAAGCCCAATTGGATCGATTCTTTTTTAAGCTGAGTCTGGGCTACCTCACACCCGAGCAGGAAAACGCAATGCTGGTGAACCTGGGTAACCGCCACCCGGTGGAGACACTGGAACCGGTGGTGGATGGACTGGTCGGGCCACAATTGGCAGAGGCCATCTGGAAAGTGCAGGTGGCAGACAGCGTGCGCGGCTATATTGTGGACCTGGTGCAGGCCACCCGCAAGCACGGCGAACTGGCCCTGGGCGCCAGCCCCCGGGGCGCGCTGGCACTCTATCGGGGCGCGCAGGCCCGGGCGGCCCTGCGTGGACGGGAGTACACACTGCCCGATGATGTGCAGGCACTGGCTCCCCTGGCCCTGCCCCACCGCTGTATTGTACGGCCCGACGCGGCATTGCGCGGGCGCACCTCCGAACAGATTATCGGAGAATTATTGGAGAGTGTGCCCCTGGCTTTGGGCGACACAGAATAGAGGCCGTTGTGCTTGATTTTCTTCTGCTGATTGTGGTTCTCTTTATTCTGGCCGTCTTTCTGCGGCTGGATTGGATATACTATCTTATTTATGTGGTGGGCGGTATTTGGGCCTTTAGCCATTGGCAGACCCGCCGCAGCCTGAGCAAACTGCTTGTACGGCGACGCGTGCCCAGCCGGGCCTTCACCGGCGAGACAATAGACGCGGAAATTGTTCTGCACAATCGCAGCCTGCTGCCCATTCCGTGGGTGCGCATTCAGGAGAGCGTGCCGCTGGACCTCCAGACCGGGGAGAGCTATCGACTGGTAGCCAGTGTGGGGGGGCGTTCCCAAGCCGTGCGTCGCTTTCGCCTCTTCTGCCATCGCCGGGGCTACTTCTCCCTCGGCCCCCTGCGCCTGACCACCGGCGATCTCTTTGGCTTTGCCCAAAGTTCCTGGGAAGAGGGCGAAAAGGTCCATCTGACTGTCTATCCCAAAGTTGTCACACTGGAACAGTTGGGGCTGCCCAGCCGCCTGCCCTTTGGCACACTGCGTTCCCGGCAGCGGATTTTTATGGACCCCACACGTATGGCCGGGGTGCGTCCCTATGCCAGCGGCGACACAATGCGCCACATCCATTGGCGTGCCAGCGCCCACGACGACACTTTGCTGGTCAAAAAGTTTCAGCCATCCATGGCCCTGACCACAATGATTGTGCTGGACCTGGACCAGTTTTCCTATCCCCCGCGCGAACGGCTGGGCGGGAGCGAATGGGCGGTTGTGGTAGCTGCCTCCCTGGCCAACCACATCATCAGCCAGCGCCAGGAGACCGGTCTGCTGACAAATGGGCTGGACCCGTTCAGCAACGGCGATGCCAACCCCATTCCGGGGATGAACGGCCAGGGCCACCTGATGGGGATTCTGGAATTGCTGGCCCGCGTTCAATTGCGCCGTGACCCGGACGCCGATGACCCGATGGAAGAGGGCCATCTTTCGCCTTCCCGTTTTGCCCTGCACAGTTGGCTGCCCACCCATATCACATCCCTGGGCTGGGGCACAACACTACTGCTGGTGACACCCCACATCAGCGATCCTCTGCTCTGGAGCCTGCACGCGCTCAACCGGCGGGGGCTGACTGTGCAGGTGGTGGCCTGCGTGCGCCAGCCGGGCTTTGACAGGATGCGCCAGCAGGCCGAAGCAATGGGCATCGGTGTACACCCAACCTTTTGGGAATCGGACCTGGCCCGGCTGGGTCAACAAGGCGGATTCAATGGGCTATAATTTTGACTTTACCCCCGAGGCCAAAGCGGGAACAGAGACCACAGCGGAACCCGAAACCCTTGTCCAAACGGACAGCGCCTGGATCGGCTCCCTGCTTCGCCCCTTTCTCATCACCATTCTGGTGGGCTGTATTGCCATCGCGGCCATAGGCTTTCTGCGCCATCTCTCCCCCGCGCTGATCGGCTACTACGTGCAGGTTACACTGGTGATCGCCCTGGCCGCCACATTTATCGGCAGCTATACCACAACCCTTCTCGTCGATCCCGCGCAGCGACACCGGCGCACACTGGCCTTTCGCGCGGCCGAGGTGGGGCTGATTCTCTTTGTGCTGCGCCTGGCGATCTGGCTGCTGGTGGAAGGGCTGCCCACCCTGCAATCCACCCTCTACAATCCCCTTTCCACGCTCTTGTCCGCTCCCTTTGTGATCTCCGCCGCGCTGGTCTATGGCACATGGATTCTGTCGGTGCTGGTCACGGACGACTTTTTGCAGATGGGATTGCAGCCAGACGAACTGATTGTGCGCGAGGGCCGGGGAGAGAGCCGCTGGTCGCCCGAAGTCCACGTGCGCAGCGACCGTCAGGGATTGCTCGCCCGCTTCACCCAGCGCTGGATCGGCGGCGGCGTAGTGATGCTGCTTTTCACAGCAGGCAGCCAGATTGGGGCTGGGGCCAATGGTTTTTTTGCCATCGCCCGACAAGCCATCGATCCCCTTGTGATCGGTGCGACGATTGTCTATTTTCTCATCGGCCTGATTCTGATTGCCGTTGGACGGCTGGCTGTCCTCCGTGCCCAGTGGCAATTGGAGCGCATCCCCGCGGAAAGCGCGATCACCCGCAACTGGCCTATCTACACGGGCGGGCTGCTGCTGATTGTCGGACTAATCGCGTCGATTCTGCCTTTGGGAGGCACATTCCGTCTGGCCCAAATTCTCAGTTGGATCATCCAGGCGCTCTACGTGGTCGTATTTACGATTCTGGGCCTGATAATGGCTTTCATCAGCCAGTTCCTGCCCGAAGCGCAGCGCGTTGAAGCGCCAGAGGCCATTCCGCCCATGGCACCGCCCCAGATGGAGCCAGGACCGCAGGCCGCGGGCGTCCCCCCCTGGATCGGCGGTACAATCTTTTGGATCATTCTGGCTCTTCTGCTGGGCTATGCCGCCTATCTTTACCTCCAGGACAGGGGCGTCAACTTTGCCTGGCTCACACAATTCTGGAATCGTCTTCTCCAGGCGTGGCGGGGACTGTGGGGCGAATTTGACAGTTGGCGAACCGGCGTGGCTGTTCTTCCAGAGGAGAAAGAGGAGAAGGCCCAGGGCCGGCGGGGGCCCAAATGGTGGCGTCGGATGCAGGTGGGGCGGATGTCGCCCACCCAGCGTATTCGCTACTTTTACCTGGCAACGCTGGATCAGGCCCAGGAACAAGGGGTTGGCCGTAAACCAGGCGAAACACCGCTGCGCTTTGCCCCCCGGTTGGAGGAGAAGATAGGGGAGAGCGACGGTCGCCCCTTCTCCGAACTAACTGAAGAGTTTGTCGAAATCCACTACGCCGGGCAGACAGTCGATGACGAATCAGCCACTTATGCCCAACGCCTGTGGCAGCACATCCAGCGGGCGCTGGACAATTTGCGGGAAAACAGGGAAAGCAAAGAGACTGAAGACGATCTATCGGACCTTTAATTTGACATTTTTTACCGCCTTGACTCTCGTTATCGAGCCTGCTATAATCAGCTTACAATTGATATTCTGTAGACAATTTGTGGGAAATCACTGTAAACCCTGCATTGATTGTCTTCTATCCCGTAGAGAAGTGTTCGCGACCGCACAGTGTCGAGTCCGTAGACTCGGTGCAGTCGTCAGCGACTCTACACCATCGTAACTTGGGAAACTGGATATGGCGGGTTCATCGAAGACGGATAACGACAGGTATTCGGAAGAGTTTGACGACTTTGGCGACACATCTGCAGATGGGGCAGATTACGATCTTTTCGAGCAATATTTGGCCGAAGAAGACGATCTGAGCCTGCCAGAGCGGGGTGATCTGCGAGAGGGCATGATTGTTGAAGTCCGCTCCAGCGAAATACTCATCAATATCGGTGCCAAACGCGATGGAGTGGTACCCCAAGCCGACATTGCACGTCTGGACAAAGAGTACGCGGCAACGCTGGTGGTCGGTGAAATGGTTCCGGTCGTTGTCAGCAAATTGACGACCGACGAGGGAATGCTGATTCTCAGCATTGCGGATGCCCTGCAAAAACGGGATTGGCTGACCGCGGAAAAAATGCTGGAAAGTGGCGAAATTACTGTGCGCCAGGTGGTGGGCTACAACAAAGGCGGCCTGCTGGTGGAATACGGCCACCTGCGCGGCTTCATCCCCGCTTCTCACGTTGTGGGCTTGCCCCGCAATCTCAGCGAAGACGAACGCAACCAGCGCTTTGATGAAATGATCGGCGACGAACTGCCGGTGGAAGTAATTGAAGTCGAGCGGCGACGGCGGCGGCTGGTGCTCTCCCATCGCTTTGCCGAACGCAAATACCGGGAAGAGCGCAAGGCCCAGCTCTTTGAAGAGATGAAAGTGGGCGATGTGGTGGAAGGCGAAGTGCGCAGCCTGCGCCCCTTTGGTGCTTTTGTGGATATTGGCGGGGCCGACGGTCTGCTCCACGTGAGCGAGATCGGCTGGACACCTGTCAGCCACCCCCGGGATGTGTTGCAGGTGGGGGATGTGATCAAAGTGGAGGTCATGCGTCTGGACGCGGATCGCAGCCGGATCGGTCTCAGCCGCAAAAAGCTGCTGCCCAACCCGTGGGAGAGCATTGAAGAGCGCTATGGCCAGGGCGAGACAGTGCTGGTGACTATCACACGGGTGGTGGATTTTGGTGCCTTTGCCCAGTTGGAGCCGGGCGTGGAAGGGCTGATCCACGTGAGTGAATTGGCCGAAATTGAAATCGCAGAACCGCTCAAGAGCATTGCCTCTGGGGACCGGGTGGCCGTGAAGATTTTGCGTGTGGACCCGGAACGTCAGCGCATCGGCTTGAGCCGGCGTCAAGCCGACGACATTGTTGGTCAGGCCCTGCTGGAGGCCGAAATCGGCGAGATGGACGAGCAGTCCGAGGCAAAGGCTGATTTGGGAGAGGCTGTGGCAGAGGAGGCATCCGCAGCAGAAGAAGCGCCCGTGGCAGAGGAAGCATCCGCAGCAGAAGAGACACCCGTGGCAGAGGAGACATCCGTATCCGCCACAGAAGCTGTGCCTGCTGATGAAGGGAAGGATGTCGCTTTTCTGGCTGACAACGACAAAGAATAATCCCACTGGTATCCCTGTGGCGGAAACGAGCGAAAGGCGCAGGCTCGCTGGTTTGCTGTTTGCCTCCATTCTGGCGTATAATAGAAACTCTGTCAGCTATCGAAGCCGTTCTGGCTTCTGTTGATTAGCTGGCAGGATTGTTTTTGCCAATTTGTCGGTCTCTGGTTTTTAACCGTTGGCTGATAGAGTATACGCCTGAAGGGAGGTGAAACATATGAGCGTCGATTTACGACCGGGTGAATCTCAGGAGAGCCTACTGAAGCGTTTCCGCAAAGCTGTGGCCGAAGCCCGGATTTTGCCGATTGTGCGTCAGAAGCGCTGGTTCACCTCCAAAAGCGAAGTCCGCAGGATTAAGAAGCAAAAGGCTATCCGCAAAGCGCGGCGAACCACGACCCGTTTCCTGTAGGAAACAGTTGTTTTGAATGGAGATATATGGCTGAGGAAACATTAACTCTCGAGGGAAAGATCACTGAAACCCTCCCCAATGCAAATTTCCGCGTCGAACTGGAGAATGGGCACAATGTGCTTGCTTATCTCTCTGGAAAGATGCGCAAATATTATATTCGTGTGCTCTTGGGCGATAAGGTGAAGGTGGAAATGAGTCCCTATGATCTGACCCGCGGTCGGATCACATATCGTTTCAAATAGGGCGATTAGCTCTGGCAGAAAAGGCCCGGGTAGAACCTGTGCGGTTCTATACAAGGGTCTGGCGTCGATCAGAAATCATTGACACCCGCCCAACGAGTTATGCCCGGACACAGTGCGCGTCCTGGGCGAATACAGCCGAATGATTGATCACAGAGGCCCGGAACAGATGCTGTTCCGGGCCTTTTGACGTACTCTGGCAATCGCGCTCGGTTGCCTATTTACCCTGCGAAAGGTATTTTTCCACAGCAGCAGCCACAACCTGCTGTTCGGCTGTATACGTAAGCGCCGCCGCTGCTTCGCCCAATCTACTCCAGCGCGGTCGAAACTGGGCCTCGTCTTGGGCCGGGCGTTTGATTCGACGGGGTGATGTCAATTTCATCAGGAAGTAGTGCTCATCCCGGATGTAATGCTTGTCCCTATAGTCAAACTCGACCTGCCTTTCGCCCAGATCGGCCAAGACGAGCAAATCGACAAAGCCTGTTTCCTCTTGGGTCTCCCGTACGGCTGTTTCCTGGGGGTTTTCGCCCGGGTCGATGTGGCCTTTGGGCAGACGCACCTCATTGCGGCCTGGTCTGTCCAGTACCAACACATAATTTTGGGCCGCGTCCAGCCCGTCGATAATGCCCTGTTGGATGACCACACCACCGGCAGCCTTATAGTGATGGAATGCCATTTCTCCTGCCTTTTCAACAGATCAGAAAAATCCGTGTATACAAAAATCTCACTGCAAGGTGCTACACAGCTATGGCCAGGGGTTGGCTGACTTGCACAGGCTCCACAAAGATCAATCCGGCCAATTCGTGGCCCAGGATCTGTCTGGTTTCCTCCTCACTGTCCGAAACAGCGGCTGCCAGCCGTTCAATTGTCACCGGGCCATTGAAGGGTGCAATATCGTGCAGGGCGATGGATGTGCCGGGCATCAAGCCCAGGCGGGCCAGATATCGCAGGATGCGGGAATCATCGGTGGCCACCCGGCGAATGCAGGCAGTGGTGGATGGCGTTACCGTAAGCAGGCAAACCAAATCGTCCTTGGGCAATACGCCATCTTTGGTGGGGATGGGATCGCCGTGGGGGCAATGGGTCGGATACCCGCAGAGTGCATCCATCCGCTCCACAAAAGCAGCGCTGATGGAGTGTTGCAGCGCGTGGGCTTCCACATCCACCTGATCCCAGCTATAGCCCATCACCTGAATCAGGAATACTTCCAGCAGCCGGTGGCGGCGGATCAGTTGTAGCGCGGCCAAGCGTCCCTGCTCGGTCAGCAGAATGCCATCCGCATTGGATCGTTCGACAAAATTTCCCTCTTCCAAACGTTTGAGCATACTGCTGACCGCGGCTGCGGACACACTCATCCGCGCGGCCAACGCGCCCGTAGTCACCCGGTCGGGTTGTTTGTCCAGTTTGTAGATGGCGGCCAGATAGTCCAGCATTCCATCGGTTGTCAAGCCACAAAAGGTTTGCATTAGTATTTACGCTGGGGATTTTTATAGAAAAATTGATAAAATTCGATCCCCATTATACTTGCTGGCTCTTTGCCCTGTCAAAAGGAAGGGGCAGTATGGTACAATGCCTAGCCGATTGGGTTTTCACTGTTCGAGGTGACAGATGGATTTATTGGTACGCGGGTGCAATCAATTGGGAATCGTTCTTTCCGAGAAGCAGATCGGACAATTCAGCCTTTATTTTGATCTGCTGGCCGAGTGGAATCAAAAGATGAATCTGACGGCCATCGACGATCTGGCCGGTGTCCAGACCAAGCATTTCCTGGATTCGTTGGTTGGATTGCCGCTGATTCAGGAGGAAATGGGCGAGGGGAAAGCTACGCCTCAATGGGCCATCGACGTGGGGTCCGGGGCTGGCTTTCCTGGCCTCCCGCTCAAGATCGCCTGTCCTGATATGAAGCTCGTCCTGCTGGATGGGACCGGCAAAAAGGTGCGCTTTCTGGAAGAGGTCGTTGCAGCTCTAAAACTTTCCCAAGTGGAGGTGGTGCAGGGCCGGGCCGAAGAAGTGGGCCACAACGAGCGCTATCGAGGAAAATTCGATCTGGTAGTGGCCCGGGCTGTCGCTCGTTTGAACACCCTTGTGGAATATCTCATTCCTTTTGCCCGCCAGGGTGGTTTTGTGGTCACCTACAAAGGACCGGGCGCGGCCGAGGAATTTATGGAAGCCCGCAAGGCTATCGATCTGCTGGGGGGAGAGGTGGCCCGTTTTGCGCCTGTGCAAGTGCCCCTGTTGGAAGAAGAGCGGCGTATTCTGTTGATCAAAAAGCAGCGCCGCACCCCAGCCCAATATCCCCGAGGCCAGGGACTTCCCCGCAAAAGTCCGCTGGGATAACACGAAGCTCACAGAAAAAGCCAGTTGCTCAGCCCAGATAGTACGTCATGTGCTGGAAGTGGATCACCGGATCGATGTATTCCACACGCACGTGGGGGGGAACAGTCAAAGTAGTCGGCGCATAGCAGAGGATACTGGTTAGCCCCGCCTCAACCAGTTGATCCGCCACCCGCTGGGCCGCGTGGACAGGCACGGCGATAACCGAAATTTGGGCGTCGGTCTCTGCCACAACCTGTTTGACATTGGCAAAATCGCCCACAACTACCGGCCCCATTGGGTGCCCGATCTTCTCACTGTCTTCATCAAAAATAGCCACAATGCGGAATCCACGGCTTTCAAAACCGGCGTAATTGGCAATGGCATTGCCCAAAGAACCAGCCCCGACCACCACCACAGGCCAGACCCTATCCACATTCAAAATCTTCTGCAATTGATTGCAAAGGAATGTGATGTTGTACCCCGTGCCCTGTTTGCCAAATTCCCCAAAATGGCTCAGGTCCTTGCGAATCTGAGCGGAACTAATCCCCAAATGTTCGCCCAACTCCTGGCTGGACGTGACATCCCGTCCTTCGTCGGCCAGCAGGCGCAGGGTGCGTAAATAGACTGGCAGACGACCAATCACAATATCCGGGATCTCTTTACTTTTTCGTTTGCTCACAACGGGCATAGCTTTCGTCGATTGTAACAGATAGTTCAGCGTGTGCCAGAAGGCAGGTTGTTTGCGGACACTGGTGCATTTTATCACAAACGCCTTTCCATAACCAACCAATTCAAATTGTGTTATACTTCTCTGATACCAATCGCCCATTTCGTTCGGGCAATTTGCCTGAATGATATCGAATCCGAATGACTTTGAACATCGAAGCTTCTGCACTCCCATCGGCGCGACACCAGAACCTGCAAGAGTTTGCAATCCATTTCTTTCGCACCTTTGGCGCAGGGATCACCCAGCGAGATGCGGACAGCAGTCTGTGGGTGACGCTTCCCGAAAATCTGAGTATCCACTTCGGCAAACCGGCCCTGCATCTGGTCTTTCAGAACAGCGAACAGACATCGGGCACAGATTTGGTCGCCTATGGCAGCCGTCTCTTTGACCAGATGATGGACTTTCTGGATCGTCAGGGCGGCGTCACTCTGCTTCAACTGCCACGCCGCCATCAGGGCGCAGACAAACTGCTGCGTGCTGTTCAGCCGCGCAATGCGGCTGTGCTGGGATTACAGTTGGAAGAAGAGCAGCAGCCCCTATTCATCTTCAACTGGCACATCACCTACCGCTCGGACGACAAACGGGAGGAACTCTATACGGTTGTATTGGACGGAGACGGCCACCAGCAGACCCTGCGCGACGAGGAAGAAAAGGATATTTCGCTGGGCCAACTGTTGGCCGATGGCGAATCGGTGGCTGGCGAGAAAGACGCGGCGGGCGTGCCCCAGCCGCCCCGTCTGCCACCGATGACCCGCCTGAGCCGTCTGGCCGAAAACGCGCGCAAATTTGCCCTCTTCCACGCGGACATGCGCTGCGTGGCCTTTGAATCGGGTATCCTGCCCCGGCTGCACAAAGTCCTCTCCCGGTTGACCAGCTACTACGAGCAACAGATCGGCGAAGTCTATGACAGCCACGACCCCCAAGGCGAGAAACGCCTGGCCTTGGAAGAAGATTTGCAGCGCAAAATTGAAGAGGAGATTGAGAACCACCGATTGCGGGTGCAGGTGCGCCTCTTCAGCTACGCGATTTTGCAGATGCCTGTGGCCGCGGCCAATATCCGCCTGGGCGATGGCAAGCAGGAGACAGCCCTGCGGGTGACGCTCAACCTGTACACAGGGGCAATGGAGCGCCCAGCCTGTCACGCCTGTGGCACGGGAATTTCGTCGCTCGTGCTGGACAGGGCTGGTCACATTTTGTGCGAGGCGTGTCTGCGCCAGTGTAGCGGCTGTCAGGAAATTCTGTGCGAGCGCTGCGGCCTGCACGGCTGCCCGGTCTGCGGCGAACAGCTTTGCGAGTCGTGCAGTTGCTATTGCTGGTCCTGCGGGCTGCGGGCCTGTGCCCAACACAGCAGCCGCTGCCCTGTATGTGCGGACCACGTCTGCCACGCCTGCCAGGAAGTGTGCGCCACCTGTTCCACCCGCCAGTGTCGCACCCATCTGCGCATCGACGGCGTGACCGGCCAATTGATCTGCCGTCAATGTGCCGTGCGTTGCCCCAGTTGCCAGCAGGACAGCAGCCATCTGGCTTCGTGCAGCGTCAGTGGTCAGCGCTTCTGCAACAATTGCATTGTGGCCTGTGCCGATTGTGGGCGTCTGGTCGGCCCGGCCTTTGTCACCACAGACCCATCCAATGGCCGGGCGTATTGTGCCGACTGTCTTGTCCCCTGCGCGGGCTGTGGACAACTGGTGGGCAAAGAGAATCAACAGGTATGCCAGTCGTGCGGCGCGGGCTGCTGTGGCCATTGCGGGGCGCGCTGCCAAAGCTGCGGCGGCCTGCTCTGCCCGGAGCACACCTTGCGCTGCCGGGGCTGCGGGGATGCCCTGTGCGCGGCGCACGCGGCTCTCTGCGAGCTGGGCCAGGAGGCCCTCTGCCCGGCCTGCGATAATCACTGCCCTGGCTGCGGCTACAGCCATTGCGCCGAGCACGCGGCTGCCTGCGCCCTCTGTCTGCAAATCTATTGCACGGCCTGTGTGGAGGATGGGGAGAGATGTGAAACCTGCCGGGAATTCCCCACCCGCTATCGGGAGGTCGTTATGCCCGACGAGCCGATTGCAGAGGACCCCCGTATCGCCAATCTGATGTACAAACACCGATGGATTGGGCACAGCAATCAGCGCTATACTCTCTATCTGGGAGCAAGCGTTTGGGGAAATCAGGTGCTGGTGGTGGCCGAAGGGGATCAGGTGCGCCACATCCGCCGGGGAGTCTTCTTTCAGCAGTTGCTGGGTGAGGATTAATTTGGGGCTATCGGATCTGCGTGATGAGCACAGATAAAAAGGAGCAGGCATCCGTGCCCGCTCCTTTCTATCTGTGCTGCTTGAAGCTCTGCGATTGACGCTTACTTTTGCGAATCTATCCAGCGATGCGGGTCTGGGCCGGGAAAAAGCGGTTTGGCGCGCTGGTACGGGTGGAAACCACATTCCGCGGCCCGTGGATATCGGCCTTGGCAAAGGGACGCAATGCTTCGCTGGTCTTCTCGTGCAGCAGACTGGTGGGACCTGGACTGGGCAAAGCCGTGGGTGGCAAAACTGCATTTACAATGCTGTTCTGGCTGCCGTACTCATTGCTGGCCCACCCGTCCGCGTGATTGTCGGTCTGCCAGGTTCCATCTACCAAATACCGGAACTGGTACTCTCGACCGCCGGGCAGGTCCACTGTGACCCGCCACACGCCGTCACGTCCCTGGGCAAAGGGGGAAATCATCGTATTCCATTCATTAAAATCGCCTACCAGAAAAATACGATCCGCCCAAACACAGGCAGGGAGTTCAAAAATTATTCGCACGTGGCCGACTTTTGGAGAGGGCAGTTTGCGTATCATTGGCCTATTCCTTGCTCAATGGTCTGGAAAAATGTCCAGACAATCAGCCTTCCATACAAGCAGAATACGTCATTAATTATACAGCAGGCAACCTTTGGAAACAAGAACAACGCCCTGTAGGAGTTGATGAAAAAACCACACAATAAGACAGCAGTTTGCACAAAGAGCAGAGGCCGAACAGAATATGAATCCGGCACAAGGAGGATAGTACCAGTATCTCACAAAACGGAGGCGTCGACAGTAAGCGGAAAGACATAGCGCTGCCCTTGCCTGTTTTTGCGTGCAACGCGCCGGGAAAGTAGTATAGAGAGGCTGCGGACCGCTATCCACAGAAAACCCGCGAGAAACCCGCCATCGGCCAACTCATTGCCCTGCCGATTCGCCGGTTTTCCACCTATTCTCAGCCCGACGAAAGCAAGCGTTATGAATCTTCTCAAGCCCATCGGTAGCGCCTTTGGTTTCCTCATCCGCCAGATTGGGCGGCTGTGGCGCTGGCTGTTCTATGGATTGCTCAATGGGCGGCGCAGCTTGCTTCGGCGCAAATGGGCGGATTATGTGGTCTTTGAACTGGATGGCGAGATCACCGAGCGCACACCGGCTCGTCCCTGGTACATCGCCCTTCTGCCCTTCACTGCCCCGCCCATAACGCTGGAATCCCTATCGACAGCCCTGGCAGCCATCGCCGCGGATCCGAATGTCTATGGCGTTCTCTTTCTGGTGCGCAATGCCCCCATCAGCCTGGCCCAGGCCCAGAGTCTGGCAACCCTCTTCCACCGCTTCCGGGCCTGGGATGCCGCCGAAAATGGCCCCCAACGGGCAATCGAGAAGGATGTGGTGGTCTTTCTGGAAAGCAGCGGCAATGCCTCGTATCTGATGGCGGCCGCGGCGGACCGGATTTTGATGCCACCGCAGGCCGATTGGAATGTGCTGGGCTTGCACACAGAACCAGCCTTTCTGGCCGATGCCCTGCATACCATTGGGGTGGAAGCCGATGTGGTGCGGGTTGCCCCCTGGAAAACCGCCTTTGACCGTCTGAGCAGAAGCGAAATGAGCGAGGCAGAGCGCGAGCAGATCAACCGGCTCTTCGATGGCTGGTTTGATTCGATGGTCACCGCCATCAGCGAAGGACGGGTGTTGGGCGAAAATCAGGTGCGCTCGCTTATCGATCAGGCCCCTTTGCCCGCCGAGGACGCGCTGGCAAAAACGCTCATTGATGGCGTTGCCTATGAGGACGAGCTGCCAGGCCTGCTCGGTATAGGCGAAAGGGAAGCCCGGCTCCTGCCCTATGCCGAGGCCCGCCGCTATTTGAAACACAAGCCCCGCGCCACCCATCGCCAGCAGATCGGCGTCATCAGCCTTTCGGGCACTGTCACCAGCGGAAAAAGCCGCCAGTTCCCCGCGGCGTTGCCTATTCTGGGCGACAGCACCATCGGCAGCAGCAGTGTGCAGCAGTTGGTGCGCGCGGCCATCACAGATGATAGCCTGGCCGCGGTTGTCCTGCACATCGATTCTGGCGGCGGCTCTGCCCTGGCCAGCGATCTGATGTGGCGGGAACTCTCTCTGCTGGCCCGCAAAAAGCCGCTGGTGGCCTATCTGGGCGATGTGGCAGCCAGCGGTGGCTATTACATTGCCCTGCCCGCGCACAAAATTGTCTGCCAGCCGGCCACATTGACCGGCAGCATCGGTGTGATCACAGCCAAACTGATCACAAAGGACGCCTATCACAAATTGGCA
Source organism: Caldilineaceae bacterium (assembly GCA_019637685.1). Lineage (GTDB taxonomy): Bacteria > Chloroflexota > Anaerolineae > Caldilineales > Caldilineaceae > JACQGT01. The sequence continues at coordinate 120,189 of JAHBVF010000020.1, forward strand.
GTCAATCGGGTCTCTTTGCGGCGGGGCAAGAATGCAGACCTGTACACAGACAGCCGTCCCTGGCGGGGCGAGCAGCGGGATAAGATCGAAGATTCGGTGGCTTCCAGCTATGAAACCTTCAAAGAACGGGTCTGCGCGGGCCGCCACCTGCCGAGCCAACGGATGGAAGAGTTGGCCGGGGGGCGGGTGTGGACAGGCAGCCAGGCGGTAGAGAACGGTCTGGTCGATGTCTTGGGCGACTTTGGCGCGGCGGTGGAGGAGGCGTGCCGTCTGGCTGAGCTGCCCACCGATGGCACAGTCTTGACCGTTGCCGTGGAAACAGAACGGCCACGGATGCCCCTTTCCACCAGGGAGATGGACCTGCCGGGACAGCCCCTTTCCTTGGCCGAACTGGCCGATTTTGCGTTCGCTGTATTGGGGCGGGATTGGTCTGGTCTCTTGGGGCAGGACCGCATCTGGTTGCTGGCCGATGGGTTGCCCCGTCTCAAGTAGAGAACGGCGAGCCAACTCTTTTCCGATCCACTTTCTTTGGTCGTCCGCCGCGCTCCTCTCTACACAACATCACCACACATCTCTATACAAAACAGGAGAATGCTATGCTGGATGTACGTGCGGTTCGCAGACAATTCCCTGCCCTGCAGGAAGATTTCAACGGTCGGTCAGCAATCTTCTTTGACAATCCTGGCGGCACACAGGTCCACACGAATGTGATCCGGGCAATGGTGGATTATTTGACCCGGCGCAATGCCAACACCCACGGGGGCTTTGAAACCAGCCTGCGCACAGACGCGGTTATCACCTCTGCCCATCAGGCAGTGGCAGACCTGCTGGGCTGTGACAGGGACGAAATTATCTTTGGCAACAATATGACCAGCCTCACCTTCCATCTCAGCCGGTCGCTGGCCCGAGAGTTTCGTCCCGGCGATGAAATTGTCCTGACTCGACTGGATCACGACGCCAATGTGATGCCCTGGGCGCTGGCCGCAGAGGAGCGGGGGGCCACTGTGCAATGGGTGGATATTGATATGGAGACGGGCACGCTGGATATGGAGGATTTCCGGCGCAAGATCACCCCGCGCACAAAACTGGTGGCAGTGGGCTATGCCAGCAATGCTCTGGGCACAATCAACGACGTGGCGACGATTGTTTCGTGGGCCAAAGAGGCCGGCGCGTACAGCTTTATCGACGCTGTACAATACGCCCCCCACGGACTGATCGATGTGCGCGGCCTGGGTTGCGATTTCCTGGGCTGCTCGGCCTACAAGTTTTTTGGCCCCCACGCGGGCCATCTGTATGGCAAACGCGAGCATCTGAGCCGTCTTCAGGCCTATCGGGTGCGCCCGGCAGGCGAGGAGCTGCCCGGCAAATGGGAGACAGGCACACAGAACCACGAAGGAATGGCGGGTGTCACAGCGGCCATCGACTATCTGGCCAGTTTGGGCGTAGAATATGGCATGGCGCGCGGCGGGGATAGCCGCCGGGAGAAGCTGATCGCGGCCTGGCCTGTGGTGCAAGCCCACGAAGAACGGCTGCTGTCCCGGCTGTTGGGTGGTTTACAGGCCATACCGGGCGTGCGCATCTATGGCCTGACCGCTCGGGATGATTGGAAGCGGCGGGTCGCCACCATTGCCCTGCGCAAGACAGGGACCACTCCGGAGCAGTTGGCAATGGCATTGGCTGCCGAGAATATCTTTGCCTGGCATGGAAATTTCTACGCGTTGTCGGTCAGCGAGCGGATGGGTGTGGAGCAGAGCGGCGGGTTCTTGCGTTTGGGGTTGGCCCACTACAACACAGAAGACGAGATTGAACGCTGTCTGATTGTACTGGACAGAGTGTAGAGGAGCGGGGATCGGGCACGGGTTGTGAGCGCAAACACTGTTCTGAAAATAGGGTTGTATACACGGATAAAAGAGAACACGGATTCAATCTGTGAGAATCTGTGCTATCTGTGGATGATTTTCACTGCTATCGGTGTCAGCCGGTCGTGCCGCCTGACCTGAAAATAGCCACGGATGAACGCGGATAAACACGGATAGAATCTGCGTAATCTGTGCCTTCTGCG
>JAHBVF010000021.1 GCA_019637685.1 Caldilineaceae bacterium
TTAGCTTGCGGCAACCAGCGCAAGCTAACAGCTTGCATTACAAAAAGGAAAACCAATGCCCAAAGCAATCTTCTTCACCAATCTCGTCCCGGAACTGGCTGGGCAGATCGTCGCGCCCGCGCCCGCGGGCTGGGATGTACAGGTCCACTCGGCCAAACTGCCGGTGGCAGAAAAAGCCAATCTGATCGCCGACGCCGACTTTCTGATTCTCTTTCCCAGCCTGCTGGAGTTGGAAGTGCTGAACGCGGCTCGCAATCTGAAACTGATCCAACTGGTCAGCGCGGGCTTTGACCAGATGCCCATGGACGCCATCGCTGCCAGAGGAATTCCTGTGGCCAACAACGGTGGAACCAACAGCATCGACGTGGCCGAGCATACCCTCGCCCTGATGCTGGGCGTCTATCGGCTGATGCCCCAGATGGACCGCAATGTGCGCAACGACGGCTGGAAGGCCATCGACAGCGGCCTGCGCACCTTCACCATCCACGGCAAAACTGTCGGCATTATCGGTCTGGGCCACATCGGGCGGCAGGTGGCTCAACGGCTGGCCCCCTTCGGCGCGGAGATGATCTACTACGATCCCTTCCCGGCCAAACCGGAAGTGGAAGAGGCGCTGGGTGTGGAGCGCTGTACACTGGACGATCTCCTGCGCCGGGCAGATATTGTCACCCTGCACGTGCCGCTCAACGATCAGACCCGCCACATCATCGACGCCCGCGCCCTCTCCCTGATGAAGCCGACGGCGGTCGTAATCAACACCTGTCGGGGGCCAGTGATTGACGAACCCGCGCTCACCGCAGCGCTGCGAGAGGGGCGCATCCGGGCCGCGGGGCTGGATGTGCTCGATAAAGAGCCGCCCACAGCGGACAACCCGATTCTGCAATTGGAAAATGTGCTTTTCTCCCCCCACAGCGCGGGCGTCACCTACGACACCTGGCAGCGGCGGGGCGCGTTCATTTTTGAGAATTTGCAGCGGGTGGAAAGTGGGGAGAAGCCGTTGGCGGTGATTGGTTGAGAGTTCGGCCCTGTAGAGTTTGCGAAACGTGAAGCGTGAGAAAGGTCGAGCGATCTCACGCTTCACGTCCCCCTTGGATTCAGTCAAAGCAGATTTGTCGGTGTCACCTGCCCTTGTCCTAGGGTAACTGCTCAGGTGCGACGCACCCAAAGCCTGAGTAGTTACGTCCCAGGTTGTTTTCCCCGTGTGGTATAATTATTGCGTAGTTCGCGTAAGCCTACGCCCGATCAGTCGCGCTGGAGGGAACAAATGGCCCCGTCGCCCCAAACCATCCAAATTGAGCTGGCCGAACCAGTCTATCGCCGGTTGCAGCGAGCATCCGAGCTGACGTATCGTCCGATTGATGAGATTCTGTCCAGTGCCTTGACTGTTGCGCTGGGACTACCGCCTGATCTGCCAGCAGAGAGTCAGGCAGAATTGGCGGCGATGGGAATGCTCAGCGACGCTGGGCTGTGGGCGGCCAGCGAATCTACCCTTTCGCCAGCGCAACAGCGGCGTTTGCGTCAACTCAACCACGCGGCAGGAGAACGCAAGCTGTCGTCGAGCGAAGAGCGAGAACAGGCGCAATTGCTTGAACTCTATCAGCGTTCTGTCCTGCAACGGGCACAGGCCCTCGCCCTCCTTGCCTATCGCGGCTACGACCTCCCGGAACGTGCCGATCTGCCTGACCAGCCTGACGTTGACGACGATGGCCTCGACTCCTAAAACGCTGGCTCAACAGGTACGCGACCGGGCTGGCCATCGTTGTGAGTATTGCCGAACATCCGAGTGGCCGAGCGGTCAGCGCCACGAGATCGACCACATCTCTCCCCGTTCATTAGGCGGCGCAACCCATCTCGACAATCTTTGTCTTGCCTGCGCCACCTGCAACGGCTTTAAGAGCGACCAAACCCACGTCCTTGACCCGGACTCCGGTGAACCCATTCCCCTGTACAATCCCCGCGTGGACAAATGGGGTGAACACTTTGCCTGGGACCCGGAGGGTACCCGGCTGGAAGGGTTGACGCCCTGTGGACGAGGCACTGTTGCACTCCTGCGCATGAATTCCCCATTGATTTTGTCGGCGCGTGCGGTATGGGTGGCGGTGCGACGCCATCCGCCCGAATAGGCCACAAATAGAGCTTGACGAGTGGGCCGCCATAGCGCCTGCCAGAGTCCAATGGAGCAGTCGATGTCCATCATCGAAGCCCACAACCTGACAAAGACGTTCCGCACACTGAAACGCCAGCCCGGTTTCGTCGGCACGATTCGCACGCTTTTCTCGAATGAGTACGAGGAAGTGCGCGCGGTGGAGGATGTCTCCTTTGCCATCGAGCCGGGGGAACTGGTGGGCTATATCGGCCCCAACGGCGCGGGCAAATCCACGACGCTGAAAATGCTGACAGGCATTCTCTATCCCAGTGCGGGGACGGCGCTGGTGGACGGGCTGATCCCCTACGAGCAGCGCCAGGCCAATAGCAAGAAGATCGGCGTCCTCTTCGGCCAACGCAGCCAACTGCTGTGGGACATCCCGCCCAGAGACAGCTTTGAACTGATGCGCAAGATGTACGCGGTCCCTCCGGCACGCTACGCGGAGAATCTGACCTATTTCACCGAACTGTTGGAACTGGGGCCGCTGCTGGACCGGCCCGTGCGCCAGCTCAGTCTGGGCCAGCGAATGCGCTGCGAACTGGTGGCCTCCCTGCTCCACGACCCCAAGATCCTCTATCTGGACGAGCCGACGATCGGGCTGGATGTGGTGGCGAAGGAACGGGTGCGGGAGTTCATCCGCAGCGTCAACAGCCAACGGGGCACGACGGTCGTCCTGACCACCCACGACATCGGCGACATCGAGCAGTTGTGCCGTCGGGTACTGATTATCGACAAAGGCCGACTGCTCTACGACGGCAGCCTGACTGCCATCAAACAGCGTTACGGGCGGCTGCGTCGGGTGCGCTTTTCCGTGGCCGCGGCCACCCCATTGGACGGTCTGGACGGCGTGCTCTCTGCCCTGGGGCCGGATGTGACACTGGCTGACGGCGAGGACGCGGGCCATTTTGCGGTCAGCTTTGATCCCCATTCCGTGCCTGCCTCTGCCGTGACAAAGCTGATTGTCAACCGCCTGGATGTGACCGATCTGGCCGTGGAAGAGGCGGATTTGGAGGGGATCATCCGGGCCATCTACCGGCGGGAGGAGGGGCAATGACCGCTTCGGCTTCTGTGCTGGCCCAGGCACGGGAAGGTGCGGTGCGCCATACAGGGGTGATTCAGGCAGCGGTCAAAGGCGAACTGGCCTACCGCTTCGAGTTTATCACCGGCATTGTGGGCACGCTGCTGACGACAGTAATGCTCTACTATCTGTGGACAGCCATCTACCGCAGTTCCCTGTCCATGGAGATGGCCTATACGGATTTGATCACATATGTGGTGCTGGGCCAGGCGTTCAGCTTTGCCCGCCCCGGCCAACGGCGGATGATGATGCGCATTGCCAGTGGGATTCGTAATGGCAATGTGGCCCTGGACTTGCTGCGGCCCACCGACTTTCAACTGCTGCGGCTCTCCGAAACCTTTGGCAGTTTTCTGATGGAGACGGCCTTTGTCTCTCTGCCCGCCTATGCCCTGGCTCTGCTCGTCTTTGGCATCAATCCACCCGCCTCAGCAGAGGCCGCGCTGGGCTTTGCGGTCAGTCTGCTGGCCGCGTTTTTGCTGGCCTTTTCCCTGGACTTTGTGATCGGCGTGCTGGCCTTCTGGACCTTCAGCGTATGGGGGCTGGGCTATGCCAAAATCGCGCTGATCGACATTCTGGCGGGCACACTCATCCCCCTTTCCCTCTTCCCGGACTGGCTGCAACGGGTGGCGCTGGCCTTGCCTTTCCAGGGCATCGCCTACACCCCGCTGTCGATTTATGTGGGTACGCTGACCGGCCCGGCCATCTGGTCGGCCATCGGCGTGCAGTTGGCCTGGGCCATCGGGCTGGCTCTGCTCACCCGGCTGCTCTGGCTGAAGGCGCGCCGCCGCCTGATTGTGCAGGGAGGCTGAGATGCGCTACTACGCCGATCTCTACCTGACCTACTGGCAGTTGCTGTTCAAGGCGATGAGCCAATACCGGGCCGATTTTCTGCTGGGAATGGTCACATCCCTGCTCCACGCGGGGTCCTATCTGGTCTTCATTGCTGTGGTCTTCGCCCGCATCCCCCAACTGGACGGCTGGCGTTACAGCGAAATGCTGCTCATCTACGGGCTGACCGTCACCAGCCTCAGCCTGCGGGATGTCATTCTTGATGTCCCCCACCGGGTGAGCTGGTATGTGCAGAGCGGCGGGCTGGATATGCTGCTGGTGCGCCCGGCCAACGCACTCTTTCTGATGTCCGGCGAGGCTGGTATCAACGTCAATTCCATCGGGCGCACGGTGATTGGGATCGCCGCGCTGGTGATGGCCCTGGGCGATCCGTCCCTGCCCGTGGCCTGGTGGTGGACGCTCTATCTTCCGCTGGTGACTGTGACCGGCACACTGATGGTTTTCGGTCTCTTTCTGATGCTGGCCTGTCTGAGCTTCTGGTTTACGAATGTCAGTTCGGCCCTGACGACCGTCTCCTGGACGGCTATCTTCGGCCAGTTCCCGGTGACGATCTACACCCTGCCTCTGCGTTTTGTCTTTTCGTGGATCATCCCCTTTGCCATGATCGGCTTCTATCCCGCGGCCTTTCTGCTCCGGGGAGAGGAGTACCGCGTCTACGGGCTGATCGCGCCGCTGATGGGCATCGGTTTTTTGGCCCTGGCTCTCTGGGTATGGAGTCGGGCCATCCGCCGCTATCAAAGTACGGGATCGTGAAGCGGGTCTGTCCTGAAAATAGCCACGGATGAACACTGATAAACACGGATGGGCCGGAATTCACGCGGATAATTCTGTGTCCGTCTGTGCTACAATCTGAGGGATCTGATATTCATTCCATTCTTGTCCTTTCCCCGGCTGCAAAGAATCCACAGGAGACAAAATGTTCAACCAATCGGAACTCGACCACTACAACGAACACGGCTATGTGATGATCGACAACGCCCTGGACGAATTCGGCCTGGGCCGCGTCCAGACTGCCTATGAGCACATTCAAAGCCTCACCGAGCCGGCCTGGCGGCGTTCGCTGGTTGAGGGCAATTACAAAGGCGGCTATGGCAACGGCCCGGACGCCCACACAATGGACAGCATCTATCAGTACGACAATCTGTGGCTGGACATCGCGGCCAATCCCCGCATTCTGCCCCTGCTCAAAGAGATCGTCGGGATCGACGTGCAGACGATGGAAATGGTCGCCCACTGTCATCACGCGGGCACAGAAGCCCACACGGGCTGGCACCGGGACTGGCCCGCCTGGACCCATCCCCAGTACACGCTGAAGGCCAAAGTCTTCTACTTTCTGGACGATCAGGCGCCGGATATGGGCTGCTTCACACTGGTTCCCGGAACCCACAAGCTGGACGACGGCCCGCCCCGGGGCCAGTACGTCCACGAAACCCTGGAAGATATGCCCGGCCTGAAAAGGATTGTGGGCAAAGCGGGCAGCGCGATTGTCTGGAATGTCCTCTGCTGGCACACAGGGCTTGCCAACACCAGCCAGCGGGATCGGCGCATTGCCATCTACGGCTATATGCCCTTTTGGGTCAAAAAGTATGGCAGCGAACGCCCCCACCAGTCCATCATCGACTGGGCCGACACACCCCACAAACGCCAGTTGATGGGCATCCACGCGGTAGAAGGCCGGGCTTCCTGGGATCGCAAAGATGTGGATTATCTGCCGGAGCACCTGGAACTGGTGAAGAGCAAGAAGTTCTGAACGACACCCCTCCCGCCCGCAAGAACAGGCAACGGGATTTCTGCCCATACGCAAAAAGGGCGCGGCAGGTGTGTCACCCCAGGCGGACGCTATGCTCGCCAGGCTTCTGTTGAAAATGGCCGGGCACTATCCGCCCGCAGCCAGTACATCCGCCTGGAAACGAACGACCCGCCTGAAGCGACACGTGGGGCAGCACGCGGTAAGGAGTGCTGCCCCACAGGGGTAAACCCAGCGCGGAAAGGGGCCGGGAAGTGTGGTTTGATGGGTAGTCAGAGACCTTCAGTCCCGTTACAACCGCACTTCCTGGCCTGTCTCCGCACTGCGCAGGAGTCCCTCCATCATTCGCTGCACCAGCCAGCCGTGGCGCAAAGGCGCAATGCAGGGCGTGCCGTCCAGAATGCTGTCGATGAAGTGGCCGGCCACATTGTCCCAGGCCAGCAGATTGACGTTTTCGGGCAGCGCAACCGTTGTGTTCTCTTCCAGACTCCCGTTCATACGATAGATCGTCAAGGGGCGCAACTGCGCGCCCGCCTCTGTGCCAAAGAGTTCGATATTCAACTCTTCGGGCTGATGGCTGGCCCAGAAGCTCTCCACCTGCAATCCCGCGCCGTTGGCAAAACGGATAAAACCACCGCCGTAGTCGTCCGCGGCAAATTGGCTGTAATAGTCCGGTTCAGGCGGTGCGCCTTTGCCCCAGTAACCCTTGCCCGACGGCCCGAATTTGGCCCCGGCCACGCCCGTCACACTGACGGGTTCTGGCATGCCCAGCAGCCACCAGGCCGAGTCCAGCACGTGGACGCCCATATCCCGGAACGCGCCACCGCCCTTCAAAATGAAGCCCGGACTCCAGGCGGGGATGCCCTGGCGACGGATGCTGCGGGCGCGGGCATAGTAGATTTCGCCAAAATCCCCCCGCTGCCTCATCTGGCCCAAATGTTGTACACCCACACTGAAACGGGTGGAGAGGGACATCATATTGACCAGACCGGTGGATTCGGCCAGTTCCACCAACTGTTTGGCCGCTCCTTCGCTGTCGGCCAGGGGTTTGGTGACGAGGACGTGCTTGCCATTGCGCAGGGCCTCCATAGCCACAGGCACGTGGAACTGATTGGGCGTGCCCACAAAAACTGCGTCGATTTCCTGGCTACGGCACATCGCTTTGTAATCGGTAAACATCTGCACAGGTTCGGGCAAATCCGCGGCAAACGCAACCATCCGATCCTCCAGCAGATCGCACAGGGCAACGACCCGGCCTCTGGGGTTGCGGGTGATGGCCAGGGCGTTGGCTTTGCCGATTCCCATTCCCACAATGGCGACACGAACTTTTTGCATGGCTTCCTCCTGAATTGATTAGCCGGTTGGGGCTGTTTTTTTTGAGTTTGACATACGATAAATCTCAGTTTATACTCTCGGCTAGCACTATACTACACTCCTCTGATTAACACATTTTCCACATTTGAAGCTCGCACAGGTCTGTTGGATCCTATTTGGCCTCAAGACCACAATGTAAGACTGGCAGTATATTTCAAGAGAATCTTGTTCCAGCCAAACAGCGTGCTACATTGCCGTTTTATCGACAATTGACTTCCTGTCAGTGTATCGACGTTGATGGCTTTTAACGGTAAATCGAACCGATGCCAGTCAAAAAATATAAGGAGGTGACTTGCCCACGACGTAGGATGGAAAGCGCTTGTTCAGTCTGATTGCCCATTCCCCGGCAGCAGTGTGTGAACAACAAAACCCACGCAGTAACACCAATGGAGGTAAACAGATGAATCGTAGGTGGCAATTCTTACTGATCGCCTTGCTGGCGGTTGCGTTGGCAGCGTGCGGAGGCGCGCCGGCTGCCGAACAAGCGGCCGAGGCACCGACAACCGAAGCACCCGCGGCCGAGGCACCCGCGGCAGAAGCACCGACAGCCGAAACCTCTTCGGCTATGGATGATACCCACGAAGCACCCCAACTGCATGAAATGGTGCTGGCCGGCACGCTCCCGCCCCTGGAAGAGCGTATCCCCGCGGAACCGCTCGTCATTGAAACCTATAGCGAGATTGGCCAATACGGGGGCACTTGGCATCGATACGATACCAGCACCGATGGCAGTCATCTGGCTATGGCCATGTACGCCTATTCCCCCGTTCATTGGGTGCGGGATGGCCTGGACAAACGCCCCGGCCTGGCCAAAGGCTGGGACTTCAACGAGGAGAAGACTGAGTATAATCTGTATCTGCGCGAGGGCATGAAATGGTCAGACGGCGTGCCATTCACCGCCGATGACTTTATGTACTGGTGGGAAGATATGGCCCTCAACCCGGATCAGCCCGACAGCCCGCCGGACTATTTGATCTCAGGTGGTGAGACGGCGAAGGTTACAAAGGTTGACGATTACACCCTGAACTTCAAGTTTGCAGCCCCCTCGCCTCTCTTCCTGGATCGGTTGGCTATGTGGCCCAATGGCGTCGTGCCCGACAGCGAGCGCCTCTTCGTGCCCAAGCACTACGCCTCCCAGTTCCATCCCAAATACAACGACGCTGTGACCACATACGAGGAACACGACGAGAAGATTGACTGGCGCGTGAACCCGGAAATCCCCACCGTGCTGCCTTGGACACCAGTCTCCTATGAGCCTGGCACACGCCTGATTCTCGAACGCAACCCCTATTATTATGCAGTGGATCAGGGGGGCAACCAACTGCCCTATATCGACCGGGTTGATGTCACTTTTGTTGAAAATCTGGAAGTTTCCAAGCTGCGGGTGATTGCCGGTGAGCAGGAAATCTGCGGACGTCCCTGCAAATACCAGCCGCTGAGCGAGCTTTCCGTCTTCAAAGACGCAGAAGACACCGTCGGTCTCATCACAGAACTGTGGGATGGCGGCGGCGGCACGGGTGAGATGGTCTACCCCAATTGGACCCATCTGGACCCACAGAAGCGGGCGCTCTACCACAATCGGGATTTCCGTCTGGCCCTCTCCCACGCCATTGACCGCGACAAGATTCAGAAGATCGTCTATTTTGGCACGGGTGAGAAGACAACTGGCACCATGAGTCCCAAGGCAATTGAGTTCAACGCCAACGACGAAGGCAAAGAACTCTACAAACAATGGCGCGATCTGGCCGTCGACTTCGATCTGGACAAAGCCAATTCCTTGCTTGATGCCGCCGGTGCTGTGGACGCCAACGGCGACGGTATCCGCGATCTGCCCAGCGGTGACGAACTGACTCTGCGCATCGACTGTGACGCCAATGGCCTGCAGAATACGGGCACATCCGGCGCTATCGAGATCATCAAAGAGGGCTGGGAGGCTGCTGGCCTCCACGTGACAGTCAATGCTGTGCCCAGCGAGCAATTGGGAGTGATGCAGGACAATTCGGAAATCGATATCCGCGGTTGCTGGGGTGTAGGCGATGGCCCCAACTTCCTGGTCTTCCCCAATTGGGTCGTCTGGACTGATAACGACCGTACAGCGCCCCTCTATGGCGCGTGGTACAAGGTGATCGGCACAGACAAAGAGGGCACAGAGCTGGACAAGGATCCGCTGGATCGCAACCCGCCCCGGGAAGAGCCGCCAGCCGACGATCCCGCCTGGAAACTGTGGGCACTCTATGACGCAGCCCGCCAGGAGCCAGATGATGCCAAGCGCTTGAAGCTGAGCCAGGACATCATTCGTGTGCATATCGAGGACGGCCCCTTCTTCTTGGGTACAGTGGGCAACGAGGTGACAATGGTCAGCCGCCTGGATTACGTAGGCAACTGGCCCACCAGAGAACAGACAGGCACGGGTGGTTTCACTGGCCCGTGGATTATGTCCTACTTTGGCGCTGTCTACCCCGAGCAGATGTACTACAAGCGGTAGAAGTCCGGAACAGGTAGAGGTGATGGATTGTGGGGATACAGATGTATCCCCACAATCCATCCACCCAAAGTGTTTATCAAATAGCTGCACGTCCAGTGGGGTATTGTCAATGTTCGTCTACATTGTTCGTCGTTTTATCTATATGATTACGACACTGATCTTTATCTCGTTTATTGGGTTCTTCATTATCAATCTGCCCCCCGGCAGCTATTTGGATGTATACCAGGCCCAGCGCCAGAACATGGGAACCCATACAGCTGATACTGAGTTGAATGCCCTCAAACAGCGCTACGGATTGGACAAGCCTATTTATGTCCAATACTGGAAATGGGTCTCTGGCTTCGTGCGCGGGGACTTTGGCCGTTCTTTCCAGTACAACCGAGAGGTGAAAGACCTGATTTGGGAGCGTCTTGGCTACACCGCCGTCATCGCTACCACTACTTTGATTTTCACCTGGCTGGTAGCAATTCCCATCGGCATCTATTCCGCCACCCACCAATATAAATTGAGCGACAATATTGCGACGACTATTGGCATGACAGGTCTGTCGATCCCCGATTTTATGTTGGCGCTGGTGCTGATGGTAATCGCCCAACGGGTCTTTGGGTTCTCGGTGGGTGGCCTCTTTTCCAGAGAATATCTGGACGCGCCCTGGAGTTTTGCCAAATTTGTGGACTTGCTCAAACACCTGTGGGTCCCTGTCTTTGTGGTGGGCACAGCAGGCACCGCAGGATTGATGCGCATTATGCGTGGCAACCTCTTGGACATCTTAAATATGCAGTATGTGCAGGCGGCCCGGGCACGAGGATTGAGCGAACCGGTTGTAATTGTCAAACACGCCGTGCGCAATGCTCTGCACCCCCTGATCATGCTGCTGGGCATGAGCCTCCCCCAAATCATTTCGGGTTCGCTGGTTGTTTCCATTGTCCTGGGGTTGCCCACTACCGGACCGCTCTACTTCAATGCCTTGCGCCAGCAAGATATGTTCCTGGCCGGCACCTTTTTGGTGATGCTGGCCGCGATGCTTGTCATTGGCAATTTTCTGGCCGATATGCTTCTGGCTATTGTTGATCCGCGTATCCGCTACGAATAGAGAGATGAACGTCTTTCCCTGAGGTAATCTTATGGCACACCAGCAAGTTCTTGCCCCTGTGATGGAAGAAATCGAAGAAGAGTCAGCCGAGGCCATTGGCTATGCCAAAGCGGCCAACGTTTCCGGGGATATTGGACAGCTATCGGTTGGTCGTCTGATGTGGCGGCGCTTTTTGCGCAATCGCCTGGCCGTAGCAGGCGGTATTGTGCTGATAATCCTGTACACTATCATTATTTTCGCCGACTTTTTCGCGCCCTATGAGCATACGATCTCCAACGAGGATTTCGTGACAAGGCCCCCCCAACTGCCGCGTATCATTGATTCGGAAGGCAATTTCCATCGACCCTTCGTCTATGGCACGACTACTGTGCTGGATATGGAAAATCTGATATATATCCATGAAGATGATACGGAGCAGATATATCCCATTCGCTTCTTTGTCCACGGAAGGCCCTACAAACTCTTGGGGTTGTTCCCGACTGACATCCACTTTTTTGGTGTGGATGAGCCTGGGACTATCTTTTTGCTGGGTACCGAACGCAACGGACGCGATATGGTATCGCGCATTATTTATGGCGGACGTGTTTCCATGACAGTAGGATTGATTGGGGTTGCTTTGACTATTGTCTTTGGCTCCGTCCTGGGGACGGCCTCTGGCTATTTTGGCGGCATTGTGGATACAGTCATGCAGCGTGTGATTGAATTACTGATGTCCTTCCCCAGTATTGCGTTGTGGGCCGCGTTCGCCGCGGCCCTTCCATCCAATGTATCCAACATCACGCGGTTCTTTTTGATATCGATCATTTTGTCGCTGATCGGGTGGACTGGTCTGGCAAGACAGGTGCGGGCCAAAGTGCTCTCCTATAGAGAGATGGACTTTGCGTCGGCGGCCAAAGCCGCGGGCGCGTCCCATTGGCGCATTATTTTGGTACATATGCTGCCCAACGCGCTGAGCCACATTATTGTAGTGGCCACCCTGGCCATCCCCGGCATGATTTTGGCCGAGACTGCCCTGAGCTTCCTCGGTTTGGGGATTCTGCCCCCGGCAGTCAGCTGGGGCACACTCCTGAAGGATGCGCAGACCGTAGCCGTCGTGATTAAGTTCCCTTGGCTGATGCTGCCTGGCCTCTTCGTCATTATCGCGGTCCTCAGCTTCAACTTCATCGGCGACGGCATCCGGGACGCGGCCGACCCCTTTTCCATCTAAGCCTGTCTCTTTCCCCAACGAAATCATCCTCAGGGATTATCCGCATGGTCAACAACCAGAATACAATTTTGCAGGTCGAAAATCTGCATACCCACTTCTTTACCGAAAGCGGCATTATACGCGCCCTGCGCGGCGTTGATTTCTCCGTGGAGCGGGGCAAGGTGTTGGGTATTGTGGGTGAAAGTGGCTGTGGCAAAAGCGTCACAGCCCAGTGCATCATGAATATGCTGCCCAGCAATGGGCGGGTCGTTGAGGGCAAGATCACCTATTATCGCCAGGACCCCGCCATCAATCAGATCGAAGCTATCGATATCAACTCCTTGCCACCTCGAGGCAGGGCCATGCGCGCCATCCGGGGCAATGAGATTGCGATGATCTTCCAGGAACCCATGACCTCTCTGGACCCGGTATACACGACGGGCAGCCAACTGATGGAGGCAATTACCCTACACCAAAACGTGACAAAGCAGGAGGGGAAAGAGATTGCCATTGACGCGCTGGCAAAGGTCAACCTGCCCGAACCGGCCCGCATCTTTGACGCCTATCCTCACCAATTGAGCGGTGGACAACGCCAGCGGGTGATGATCGCCATTGCCCTCAGTTGCAACCCCACACTTCTGATTGCAGACGAGCCGACTACCGCCCTGGATGTGACGACCCAAGCCCAGATTCTGGACCTGATGCGTGCGCTCCAGGAAGAGACCCACATGAGCATCATTTTTATCACCCACGACCTGGGCGTGGTGGCGGAAATGTGCGATGACGTGGCAGTGATGTATCTGGGAAAGGCTGTCGAACGGACCGATGTGGACACGACTTTCCACAACCCCCAGCATCCCTATACCCGTGCCCTGCTGCGCTCCATCCCCCGGCTGGACGCGGAAAACCAATACCGGCTGGATGTCATCAAAGGACGGGTTCCCGATCCCTCGGTGGTTCCCTCTGGTTGCCCCTTCCACCCCCGCTGCCCGGAAATGGTGCCGGGCCTGTGCGAAGTATACACCCCAGAGGTGATCTCCATAGGAGACAATCACCAGGTCCGCTGCCTGCTTCACGATGACAAATTGATGGCGCAAGCTACCACGCCGACAGCCTTTGCGGAGAGTCGATAAATGGCCGAGATGGAAACCAGAACAGTCAACGGCGGTGGGGCAGATACCCGCACAAATCTTCTGGAAGTCACCGACCTGAAAATGCATTTCCCCATCCGCAGGGGCTTTCTGCGCAGGGTGGCTGGCTATGTGAAGGCAGTGGATGGCGTCACCTTTTCCATTGCCAAAGGGGACACCTTTGGGCTGGTGGGAGAGAGTGGCTGTGGCAAAACCACCACCGGGCGCTGTGTGATGCGTCTTCTCGACCCGACAGACGGCCAGATCGTCTACTACGACCGCACCGAAGGCCCCATCCACATCGAAAGCCTGGAACCGAATGAAATGCGTGTCTTTCGCCGGGATATGCAGATTATGTTCCAGGACCCCTATGCGTCGCTAAACCCCCGTTTGACCCTCAAGCAGATTGTGGGCGAACCGCTGATCATCAACAAAGTCAGCCAGGGCAAAGAGTTGGAAGACCGGGTCGCGGAATTGCTGCGCTCCGTGGGCCTCAGCCCGGAGTATATGAACCGCTATCCCCACGCCTTCAGCGGCGGCCAGCGCCAGCGCATCGGTTTGGCCCGCGCGTTGGCCCTGAACCCGGAATTTATTGTGGCCGACGAGCCAGTCTCCGCGTTGGACGTGTCAGTGCAGGCCCAGGTACTCAATCTGATCAAAGACCTGCAGGAGGAGTTCAATCTAACATACCTCTTCATCGCCCACAATATGAGTGTAATCAAACACTCCTGCGATCACGTGGCGGTGATGTATGTGGGGCGGATTGTTGAGGTTGCGGAAACGAAAGAACTTTTCCGCAACCCGTTACACCCCTACACCGAAGCCCTCCTCTCAGCGATTCCCAACCCGGACCCTCGCCAACGCAAAGAGCGTATCATTCTGGAAGGAGATGTACCCAATCCGGCCAACCCGCCCAGCGGCTGCTACTTCCATCCCCGTTGCTCCTATGCCAAAGAGATTTGCAGCCAGGAATCGCCCCCACTGCAGGAGTATGCGCCAGGCCATCAGGCAGCCTGCCATTTTGCCAAGGAACTGAGCCTGACCGGCGTGTTATGAGCCATCCGTTGCCCAAGGATTCCGCCCCGTTCTTGCAGCGTCTGCCCACGAATTTGCCGATTGCCTATACGCTCTGGCTGATCAGTCTGGGGTTGGCCGTGGCCGATTTCTTCTTTGGCCGTATCTTTGCCGTCGCGCTGGCACAATTGGCCGGGCTGGGCTACTGGCAGGTGAGTTTTATCGACCGTTTGAGCGTTCTCCTCTTTGGTTTGGCCGGGGCGGTTCTTGTAATTCTGACAGAACACTGGTATCGCACGGGCCTGGCGAAGAGGCTGCTCTGGTCTCGTTTTGTAAAGATAAGTGCGTGGCAGGTGGGGCTGATTCTGGCTGGAATGCTCGCCGCGCCTCTCACAGGAAGCTGATAGTCGTGTTTCGTCTCACCCTCAACGGTCATCTCACCCCGGCTGACAAAAGCCGTTCCGACTACGCCTATATTCCCTTCCATCTGCCCCAGCCAGCCAACCGTTTGACAGTCAGCTACCGCTATTCCGCGGCCATGTCCTCCAATCAGACGGAAGGGGGCAATGTCATCGACATCGGCCTCTTTGATCCCCGCGGCGCTGACTTTCCCGGTGGTCTCGGCTTCCGGGGATGGAGCGGCTCGGCCCGCGACGAGTTCACAATCGCGCCCACAGACGCCACCCCCGGCTATCTGCCCGGCCCCCTCCCTGCCGGGCGCTATCAGGTGATTCTGGGCCTCTACCGCGTCTGGCCCGCGGGCGCGGACTACGAAATCCAGATTGAGGCCGAACTGTCCGATCAGAAGTTCGACTTTTCAGAAAAGTCGAACTTCTCAACCAGCACCAATCCGTCCTTTCCACCCAAATCCGCGTTCCGTTCTTCTGGGCAATGGCTGCGGGGTGATCTGCAATGTCACACCTTTCACAGCGATGCCAAAGGCTCACCGCGACAATTGCTGGACAAAGCCAAAGCGCTGGGACTGGACTTTCTGGCTGTCACCGACCACAACAACACCAGCCACCACCGGGCGCTGGCCGCGCTGGACGACGGCTCGCTCCTCCTCATCCCCGGCCAGGAAGTGACCACCTACTACGGCCATATGAATGTCTGGGGTACAGGCCAGTGGTGTGATTTCCGCTGCCGCACGCCCGACGACATCCGGGCCATTATTCAGTTGGCCCACAAGCACGGCGGTTTCTGTTCCATCAATCACCCCAAGCAGGGCGGCCCCGCCTGGGAATATGGCTTCGATCTGCCCGTGGACGCGCTGGAAGTCTGGCAGGGTCCCTGGCCCTATCGCAACACAGAAAGCCTGGCCCTGTGGGATCGTCTGCTGGCCCAGGGCTGGCGAATTCCAGTGGTAGGCGGCAGCGACTATCACTGCCCGGCAAGGGAGGAGACAAATTTCCTGCGTCTGGGCCAACCGACGACTTGGGTGCGGGTGACAGAGCATTCTGTGGCTGGGGTATTGGCCGGAATACGCAAGGGCTGGGTGAGTATCAGCGCCAGCCCGGATGGGCCCCGGCTGGAGATGCGGGCTGAATCATCGGTGGGTGAGGCGGAGATGGGTGAGGCACTGGCGGTTGGCGGTGCCGAGCCGGTGGCCGTAACGGCAAGAGTCTGGCGAGGAAAAGGGCTGGTCTTGCGCTTGGTGGTTGATGGCGACACAGCCTTCGAGCAGAGGGTTTTGGACGACGAGACAACAGTCCACGCTTCCATCGAGCCTGGACGTTCTGTCCGCGCCGAATTAATCGGTGATTGTCCGCCAGCGCTTCTTCCGCCCCAGGCCCCGGCTGATCTCGATCTGCGGGGCTGGCGTTGGGCACTGACGAACCCCATCTATTGCGCAAGAGAAGAAAGTGGAAAATGAGGAAAGCCGCGAATAATGGCGGCTAACAGACTGAATCCCCGCCTTACCGCCCGCCCATGCCCGAAAGAGTAATCCCTTCCACAAAGCGCTTCTGGGCGAAAATATAGACGAGCAGCACAGGCAGCAGAGCAATCACCGATCCGGCCATCAACAGATGCCACTCTGTCTTGAACTGCCCCTGAAACGCGGCCAGCCCCACGGGAATGGTGCGCATCTCTTCCGACGCGGTGATGACCAGCGGCCAGAGAAAGTCGTTCCACGAGCCGAGGAAGACGAAGATCGTCAGCGCGGCCAGGACAGGCCCACTGAGAGGCATAATAATCTGCCACCAGATGCGGAAAGAACCCGCGCCATCCATACGCGCGGCTTCGTCCAGGTCCATGGGCAGGCCCAGAAAGTATTGGCGCAGGAGAAAAACAGCGAAGGCGGAAAAGGCTGTGGGCAGGATCAGCGCCAAGAATGTATCGTACCAGCCCAGATAGCGGACAATAATGAAATTGGGAATCATCGTCACCTGAAAGGGAATCATCAGTGTGATGAGATAGGCGAGGAAGAGCGGTTCCCGGCCCCAAAAGCGCAGGCGGGCAAAGGCAAACGCGCCCAATGAAGCAGTGACAATTTGGATGACTGTCACGCTCACCGCCACAAAAAGGCTGTTGAGGTAGAAGCGGCCAAAAGGAATCGCACGCCAGGTCTCGGCGTAGTTCTGCCAGACCACTGGATCGGGAATCCACGTGGGCGGATAGGTGAAGATGTCTTTGGGCAACTTCAGAGAGGTGGAGAGCATCCAGGCGAAGGGAAGAAGCATGGCCGCGCTGCCCAGAATCAGGGCCACGTGCAGCAGCAGGTAGCGCCGGTTCTGCCCGCCCCCGCGGGCGTCAGGCGCAGATAGACGTTTGGGGGGTGCGGATGTAGGAGGAGAGGCAGTCATTGGTTATTCCCCGCCTGCTTCGTAGTGGACCCAGCGGCGCTGGAGTCGGGTCTGTATGAAGGTGAAAATGAAGATGAAAATGAAGAGAACCCAGGCGATGGCCGATGCTTTGCCCATACGGCTGCTGAAATCGAAGGCAACCTGATAGATATAATAGACAATTGTGAGAGTGGCCTGGGCCGGGCCGCCCCGGGTCATCACAAAGGCCTCGCTGAACAATTGAAAAGCGCCGATCATCTGAATGACCAGTAGGAAAAAAGTGGTGGGGCTGACCATAGGAAAGGTCACATACAGAAACCGCTGCCAGCTATTGGCCCCGTCTACCTCGGCCGCGTCGTAGAGTTCGCGGGAGATGTTTTGCAGCCCGGCCAGATAGATGACCATTGTAAAGCCGGTGTTCTTCCACAGGGTAAGGATGACCACCGCGGGTTTGGCCCAGGCGCTATCGTTGAGCCAGTCTGGCGGCTGGATGGGGAGTCCGGTCAGCGTGCCCAGTTCCCAAATCCAGGCGGAGAGGACACCAAAATCCCGGTTGAAAAACCACTGAAAAACCAGAGCCGCGGCCACAATCGTCGTCACCACCGGCATAAAGTAGATCAACCGATAAAATTCCACGCCCCGAATCGGCTGGTTCAGGGCCAGGGCCAGCACCAGACCAAAGGCCAATTGCAGAGGCACAATCAGAACCGTAAAGTAGAGGGTATTGCTCATCACTTTGCGGAAGACCTGATCCCCCACCAGCAGTTGGCTGTAGTTTTTCAGCCCGACGAATTCCGGTGGAGAAAGCAGATTCCAGTCGTAGAAACTGAGAAGCAGGGCCGCGGCGACGGGAATTGCCACAAAGATCAAAAACCCGGCAAAGCTGGGCACGAGGAAGAGATAGGCTTCCCACTGCTGGTCTGGGCGATAGCGCCGCCACCAGGGCGTCTTTGACGGGCGTGAGGTTGTTGTCATGGGAGAAGTTCGCCGCCGGAATAGACGGATGGCAGGGAAATGAGGTCGCCCTTTCCCTGCCATCCGATCACACAGCTATCCTATGGTTTTACTTGGGGTATTCGTTCTCGGCCAGGAAGGTATCCACCTGTGCGCAGATGCTGGCAACAGCATCCGTGACGCTGGACTCGCCTGTCCAGATGGACTGAAGGCCGGGATCGATGATGGAGCCACTCAGTTCACCCCATTCGGGGAAGTAGCCAAACGCACCCACTTTGGCATTCTCGCCCTCGGTCAGGAAGGCTTGCCGATTGGCCGGGGGCGCATCCGCCTTCAGAAAGGCATCCGAGCGGGCCGTGGACTGGAGCGCCGGGAAGATTTCGCCGGAGGCAGTGTAGAGATATTGACCGCCGTCCGTGCTTTGCAGCCAGCTCAGGAAAGTCCAGGCCGCGTCTTTGTTGTCACTGCCCGAGCTCATCACCCAAGCCGCGCCCCCCGCGCTGGCCGAACGCTGGCCACCGGCGGGAATGGGCAGCGTGGAGACGTCATAGTTCATCTCTGCCGCGTTGAACGATCCGACCCGACTGGCGTTCTGAATAATCATCGCCACCTGGCCGCTCTGGAAGACAGCCGCGTCGCCGCCGGCCTGGCTCAGATTGGCGTCGCGCATGGCGTAGTTGTTCTCCATCAAATCAGCGAAGAATTGCAGACCTTCCACCGCTGCCGGTTCGGTCAGGGTACATTTGCTGGGGTTGCGCATATCATCCAAAATTGAGCCGTGGTTCTGGCCGATCCAGCGCTGGTATTTGCCGCCTTCCATACCCAGTGCATAGCGGGAAACCCGGCCATTGGCTTCGACAACTGTCAATTGCTCCGCGGCAGCCAGCAGATCGTCCCACGTCCAGTCGTCGGTGGGATAGGCCACGCCCACTTCGTCAAAGATATCTTTGTTGTAGTAGAGTACCTCCAGGCCGATGTCCCGGGGGAAACCGTAGACACTGCCGTCCAGCATGGCAGATTCCAGCAGGGCGGGCCAGTAGTCGTTCAGGTCATAGCCTGCGGCCTCGATATACGGGTCCAGATTTTCCAGCACACCGTCGGCCGCGTAGCGGGGGGTGGGCCATAGGAAAAGCACATCAGGGATGACGGAAGAATCACCGCTGGCCCAGAGGGTCTGGATTTTGGTAAAGTAGTCGCTCCACGGCGCGGACATAATTTCAACGGCAATGTCCGGGTGGCTTTCCATAAAGGCATCGGCCACGCGCTGGTGGGTTTCCACCTCGGCCGGGCTACCCCACATGGCCCAGGTAATCGTCACCGGTCCTTCGGCCTCGGGGGCTGCCGTGGGTTCAGCCGCGGGCGCGGCTGCATTCGTCTCAGTGCTTGTCTCAGCACCCGTGTTGGGGGGCGGTGGCGCGGCACAGGCAGAAATTACCAGTGCAGCGAGCAGTGTGAGAAAAACAAACAATCGTACTCTGTGTGTGGACATCGCGGACCTCCAGTGAATTGTGTGATTATTCGTGGTTAGTGGACACGCACAAAAGGTGGGCAAGAAAAGGTGGGCAAGAAAATGCGCGTAACAAATACACATTGGGAAGTGCGGTTCTATTGTACCGGAGAATGGGTTAAGACACAAAGCGCCTCTGTAGGATAATAGGAACACAGTAGAATCCTGTCCAGCGGTGGGGTGGAAAAGAGTGAATCAGTCCATTGCAGGTGGCAGAGAGAAGACGAGACAATCCGTCAATGTAAAGACGCTGTGGCTCAAGAAAATAATCGGGGAAGGGTAAGATTCCGCTGTCCTTCCTTTTTTAGCCCGCAAACTTTTTGTTCTACGAATACACTCGGTTGACCCGCGGGCTATTCGTCCTTTCTTCGGCTATAAACATCCCGAAAATCGTCCTGGGGCTGCCAGCCCAGCAGCCGTTTGGCTTTGTCGTTGGGGAAGACGCCCAGGGGTGTGTCCGCACCGATGTGCATATACTCGTAGGGCGAAGGCAGGCCGTCGATGTCCAGCGCGCAGCGGATGGCGTTGGCCGAATCCATCCACGAGACGGCCAGGGTGGAGACGCGTTTGGGCAGCACTTTCGGATTGACAAACTGGGCGAAGGTCAGTGTCGGTACGCAGAGGCCGTAGTGCTCGGCGAAGAGGCGGCAGATCTCCTGGCCGAGGAGTTTGCTGGGCAGATAGACCCACCAGATGCCGGGCCGGGGCGGGATATCGTCCACCAGATAGTCGTCCCAGCCATAGCCTGCCCCACCCTTTTGCCCCAGCATATACGGCCCTGTATGCACCACCCGCTGGATGCCGTGGGCCACTGCCGCGTTCATCACATTGAACGCGCCGATTGCATTGACCCGAAAGGCGTCCACCGGGTCGTGGCGCACCACCGACACATTGACAATCGCGTCCATCCCCGCACAGGCCGCGTGGACCTGGGTCGCGTCCCGCACATCCACCACCTGCCATTCGTGGGGCGGCTGGGGCGGCACAGGCAGGGGCGCGCCCGGCGACTGGGGCGGAATGTTCATCAATTCCTCTACCGGCTTCACATCCGTCAGGCGCACAGTGTAGTGGGGGGCCAATTCTGCGGCCAACGACGCGCCCAACGGACCGCCTGCACCGAAGACGACGACTTTGCGAATGGGTTTGGCGGGAATGGGCGATGGCTTTTGAAAAGCGGGCGTAATGACTTCGCTGGCCCAGCGCTCGGCAAAGTCGTGGCGAGGCTGATAGCCGAACGGCTCATCCCCGGCCTGGGCCACAGGAACCCGCGTTCGCTCGCCCGCCGCGGCGATGTGATAGATTTTCCAGCCGTCGGCCTCGACTTCCAGTGCCCGCAACAGAGCCGACACAGCATCTTCCACGTGCAGCCAGCGCCGGTCATAGGGGTGGCTGGCCGCGTGCGCGTCGTCCACCACTTCTCCCAGGCGCAAGCAGACGATCGTCAAATTTGTCACCCGCGCCACCTCGCGCAGGGCCACTTCGGCCAGATAGGGGCACAACTGTTCCAGTGTGGGCTGGGGACGGGGCCGCCAGCTTTCGTCCGCCCGGAAGTCATCCCAGAGCGGCGCGAAGAAATCCAATGTGCTGCCCAGAATCAGTCGCTGTACACCCGCTTCTGCCGCGGCATTGGCAAGCTGATAAGAGCCGCGGGTCGCCTCGTCCAGCGTGGCGTTGTCCCGGCGGGTGTTGTCATTGCTCAGCCGGGTGTAGAGCGGCGTCAGATTGACGATGTGGGTGATGTCAGCCAGGGCCGCGGCCAGAAAATCAGTGTCGCGCAGATGGCCGGTGCGGGTTTCCACATTGGGAATGGGCGTGCTGAAAGTCGCGTCTACGGCGCGAACAGAAACGTCAGACGGCAAAGCCGCGATAAAGGCGCGGGCCAGAAGGGAATCAGCGCCGGTGATGAGCAGGTGCATTGGGTAGTTCTCCGGGGGATGACAGGGTTGCGGATTGATGAAACGATAGGGGGAAATGTATCACAAGGCGCAGCGCGGGGCAACTGGGGTTTGCTCTCGGCCCTCTCTCCCAGCCGTGGGGTTGGTCGGTGGCGTTTATTGGTTGGACTGGGAGAGGGGGCATTTATTGGGTGTTCGCGTAAGAAGGAATCGATTGGATATGATCCGATAAAATGGACACTGAGAAAAGAGTGTAAACTACCCACAGGAGGTGTCGAATGGAACGAAGAACGTACACGCAAGAATCCAAGCAGGAAGCAGTGAAACTGTCGTATGAGAGCAGCATCCCGGCCACAGAGGTAGCGGCCACAAAATCACTCGAATTCTTCTGCGCGTTTGGCCGATTTCCAGAGTCGGATCGCCCCAGGTATTTTCGGACAATTACTTACACATCAAAGCGCACGCCCTGCGCCAAGGGCAGACTTTCCCCGTAGTTGATCGTCACTGTCTGGCGTCGGGCGTAGACCTTCCAGGAATCCGAACCGCTCTCCCGTCCGCCGCCGGTCTCTTTCTCGCCGCCAAACGCGCCGCCGATCTCCGCGCCGGCCGTGCCTGTGTTCACATTCGCCAGCCCGCAGTCGCTGCCCTGCACGCTGAGAAAGCGCTCCACCTCCCGCAAATCCGTGCTGAAGATGGCCGATGACAGGCCCTGGTCCACCCCGTTGTGGATGGCCAGCGCCTCGTCCAGTTCCTTATACTTCAGGACGTAGAGAATCGGCGCGAAAGTCTCCTCGCAGACGATCTCAAAATCGGGCATGCCCTCCACCAGCGCGGGCGCGACGTAATGGCCGCCTTCCAGCCCCGGCAAAGACAGTACTCGATTGCCCGCCAGCACCCGACCGCCCTCGTCCACCGCGCGCTGGATGGCCTGTTTGTAGGCCATCACCGCGTACTGATTGATGAGCGGGCCGACCAGCACGCCGGGTTCCAGCGGGTTGCCCACCTTCACCGTTTCGTAGGCCCGCACCAGTTTGTCCACAAATTCGTCGTAGATGCTCTCCTGCAAGATCAGTCGCCGGGTGGTGGTGCAGCGTTGACCCGCGGTGGCCAGCGCGCCAAAGGCTACCCCCCGCAGGGCAATTTCCAGGTCGGCTTTGGCTGTGACAATCGCGGCGTTGTTGCCGCCCAATTCCAGCAGAGAGCGTCCCAACCGGGCCGAGACCGCCTGGGCCACCCGCCGCCCCGTACGGATGGAGCCAGTGAAGGAGAGCAGGGGGATGCGTTTGTCCTGGCTCAGCTTCTCGCCGATGGCGCGGCCTTCGTCCACAGCCAGCAGGAAGAGAGGCGGTAGCCCCATCTCGTCCAGCACGCGGTTGACAATATTTGTGGTGGCGATGGCGGTGAGCGCGGCGTTGGGCGAGGGCTTCCAGATGACCACATTGCCGATGACCGAAGCAATCAGCGCGTTCCACGACCAGACCGCGCAGGGGAAATTGAAGGCGGTGATGACGCCGACGACGCCGTAGGGGTGCCACTGTTCGTAGAGGCGATGCTCCGGGCGCTCGCTGGCAATCGTCACGCCGTAGAGCTGGCGGGAAAGACCGACCGCAAAGTCGCCGATGTCGATCATCTCCTGGACTTCGCCTTTGCCTTCGCTGGGCGTCTTGCCCACTTCCAGGGAGACGAGCAGGCCAAGGCTGTCCACATATTCCCGCAGCCGATCCCCAATCGCCCGCACCACTTCGCCCCGCTTGGGCGCGGGCACCCGGGACCAGGCGCTGTAGGCGTCCCAGGCGTTGCCGATGAGCCGCTCGTAGTCGGCTTCGCCAGCCACAGCCACATCCGCCAGTTTCTCGCCGTTGATAGGGGAGTGGACGGCAATGGTTTTACGCCCGGCGGTCTCGGCCCACACGCCGTCGTAGAGACCGGAGTTGACGCTTTGCAGCCCCAGACTGGCAAAGACACCGGCTTTCACTTCGTCAAAATTGGTTTCGTCGCGAATCGTCGCAAACGGCATTGTCTGCCTCCTGAATGAATGGAACACGGATGATGCGGATTAGTTTCCGAACCACCTGTCAAAGAGTATACTATACACAAATTGAAAATGAATAGAGCAGCGGATTCTCTTGTTTTTTATCCGCGTTTATCTGTCAAATCCGCGTCATCCGCGTTCTATTCTTGCATCCCCTGTCCACTTCTTTAAGGAGCTTCCTATGAAACTCGGTCTTGGCCTCTACCGCGCGCTGCTGACGCCGGAGAATCTGCGTTTTGCCCGGCAGGCCGGCTGCACCCATATCGTCGCCCATCTGCCCGGCCATTTTGTGCGGGACGGCGCAAAGATCATCACATCGGACAACGCGGACGCGGGCTTTGGCATCTCCGAAGCCGACGATCCCATCTGGACCTACGAGGGGCTGCGGGATTTGAAAGCGCTGGTCGAATCGGAAGGGCTGGTGCTGGAAGCCCTGGAAAACTTCGCGCCCGCCCACTGGTACGACGTACTCCTGGACGGTCCCCGGCGGGACGAACAGATGGCTCATTTGAAGCGGATTGTGCGGGATTTGGGGCGGCTGGGGATTCCCACAATGGGCTACTGCTTTACAGTGGCGGGCACGTGGGGACGCAGCGAATCCCCCGCGGCCCGGGGCGGCGCGCGTTCCGTGGGTTTTCACAATCCGGCCCAGCCCCCCATTCCCGGTGGAATGGTCTGGAATATGATCTACGACGTGGACCGCTTCAACGCCGCGGACCCCGCGGATGTGCTGCCGCCGGTCTCGTCGGCGGAGGTGTTGCAACGGCTGGACGGCTTCCTGGCCGAGATGTTGCCGGTGGCTGAGGAGGCGGGTGTGACACTGGCCTTTCACCCGGACGATCCGCCCCTGCCCACCCTGCGCGGCGCGGGACGGCTGGTCTATCACGGCGATCACTTCCAGCGGGTGCTGGACCTGCACCCCAGCCCGGCTAGTACCATCGAGTTCTGCGTGGGGACGATCAGCGAAATGCCGGGGACGGATGTCTACCAAACCGTCGAACGCTACAGCGCCGCGGGCAAAATCGCCTACGTTCATCTGCGCAATGTGCGGGGCAAAGCCCCCGACTACCGGGAAATGTTCATCGACGACGGGGATACAGATATGCTGCGGGTGCTGCGCATTCTGCACCGCAACGGCTTCGATGGGGTGCTGATCCCCGACCACACGCCCCTGCTGGAATGTGACGCGCCCTGGCACGCCAGTATGGCCCACGCGTTGGGCTGGATGCGGGCGGCGATGACGCTGATTGCGCAGGAATGAGGGGATGGGTGCAGGGGGTAGGGGAAGGATGCATTTGGCGGCGAACAGGGAATCCCCGACGCCGAGGTGGAACTCAGGGACAATAACCGTTCCAGCGACGCAACGCGCACCACCACCACCGACGCCAACGGCGTCTACACCTTCCAGGATGTGCCGGTGGGCCAGTATGCCCTGGACGTGCAGCTACCGCCGGGCCAGGAGTTGGTCAGTCTGCCGCCGCTGACGGTCAATGTGACAAACAGCGATCCGGTCAGTGTCCCGCCCGCGCCCCTGGCCCGCCGGGCCTATCTCTACCTGCCGGAAGTAAAGCGGTAAGTGGAGGTGGTGCATGACGGGCCGGTGCCTACAGACGTCAGAGCAGCCATCTATGCTATACTCACCCTGACTTATGCCAAATTCCGCAAAGGGAGTGTTGCCGATGGAGCCGCTGGTACGTCTGACCGGGCTGAGCAAATCCTATACCGAAGCGGGCCAGGAGCGGGCCGTGTTGCAGGCCATCGACTGGTCCTTCCCCGCGGGCCAGTTTACCGGTCTCTTTGGCCGTTCGGGCAGCGGCAAAAGCACACTCCTCAACCTGATTTCGGGCATCGACAAACCCAGCGGGGGGCAGGTCTTTGTGCAGGAGAACGGGGAATCTGTCGAGCTGACCGGTCTCAGCGAACACAACCGCACCCTCTTTCGCCGCCGCAACATTGGGATTGTCTTCCAGTTCTTCAACCTTATCCCCACGCTGACTGTCCTGGAAAATGTGGCTTTGCCCATCGAACTGGCTGGTGACGAACGCAAGGGCCACCGGCGGGCCGAGGCACTGTTGGAGCGGGTGGGGCTGAGCGATCGTCTGGACACCTATCCGGACCGGTTGAGCGGGGGCGAACAGCAGCGGGTAGCCATTGCCCGCGCCCTGGTCCACGACCCGGTGCTGCTTCTGGCCGACGAACCCACGGGCAATCTGGACGAGGGGACGGGGGACGCGGTGCTGAATTTGTTGTTGGAATTGACACGCGGCGCGGGCAAAACGCTGATTATGGCGACCCACGATCCCCAGATCGCCCAGTACGCGGATCAGGTGCTCTATCTGGAGCACGGCAAGCTGATCTCCCACTCGACTGCCAGCGTTGAGCCACTGATAAACACTGGTAGACGCTGATATTTCTCTGTATCAGTGTCTACCAGTGGCTATTTTCAAGCCAGTGTTCATGCCCGATGGGGCACAACCAGCAATGAGAATAGGGACGCAGATTTACGCAGAAGGCACAGATTACGCAGATTCTATCCGTGTTTATCCGCGTTCATCCGTGGCTATTTTCAAGCCAGTGTACATGTCCGATGGGGCACAACCAGCAATGAGAATAGGGACGCAGATTTACGCAGAAGACACAGATTACGCAGATTAAATCCGTGTTTATCCGCGTTCATCCGTGGCTATTTCCAAGTCAGTGGTCACCAGTGACTCCACTGCAAAAAGGTCAATGTCACCGCGGATTTGCAGAGTTTCGCGGAGAGATTCAGGAGAAAAGCTCCGCGAAACTCCGCGCTCCCCGCGTCTCCGCGGTGGATATGCAGGCTTTTGGCAGTAGACTCACCGATTCAGCGCAAAAAACGGAATCCTGTCAGGCTGGCCGAAAACACAGATTTCCATCCAGAGCAGTTCGCGCTATAATGCAGCCGTGTCCTAACCCACCCCACCCAAGGAGACGAAACCAGTGGCTTTTCAAGTCTACGATTATCGCACCACCAACCGCAATGTCCTGGTCACCCCGGAGATCCGCGCCCGGCTGTATCGTATGGAGCCGGGCCAGGTGGATGGCCGCCACAGCCACGACCTGGGCCACGAAGTTTTTCTGATTTTGGAAGGCAAGGCAGAGTTTACTATTAGCGGCCACACAGAAGTCCTGGGGCCAGGCCAGATGTGCATTGCCCACGTGGATGAGATCCACCAGGTGCGCAATCTGCTCCCCGACCAGCCGACAATAATGTATCTTTCGGTCACACCCCACATCCAGCCCACCCACACGGGCCGTCCCCAGGGCGAGGAGCGGGCAGCCCCCCGTTTTCAGCCCAACCGCAAGTATGACGACGACTCCGGGGACGGACATTCTGTGGCGGAGTTGCTGGAAAGCCACCTGGAAGCAGCCGAAAAGATGGCGGTCACGGCTCGCGCCTGCGCGGTCGTCCAATCAGAAATGGCAGAGCAGTGGGCGGAAGCCGCGGCCAAAGGCAGCCGCGCCGATGTCCAGGAAGCCCGCAACGCCATGTCCAACGCCATCTACAATCTGCACAAATGTCTCTATGCCCTGGACAGCGCCTGGAATGCCCTGGCCCCGCTGGCGGATGAGTGAGCGGGGGTGGCGGACGTGTGGGGCAGTGATTCTCGGCGGGGAGAAAGCCCTCACCGCCCCCTGGCCATTGACGGGAAGGCCAGTTATTTGAGGGACGCCCCCGCCTCTCCCAGAGATGGAATAGGTTCGTTTATGTTGTCGTCTGCGCTGGGAGAGGCGGGGGTTCGGGACGATTGGTCCGTTTCGCCATCGACACCGCCGCTTTCCCACCCGCCCCAATCGCCATCGACAGACTCCCCTCTCCCAGCCCACCAAACAGCCCCAATCAACCATCGCCGCGGCCGGGAGAGGGGGCGGGGGTGAGGGCTACTCGCCGTCCCCCATCTCCACCAGCAGACGGGCCAAATTGCCCCGCACAACCCGCGTATTGGGGTGTTGTGACCCCAATCTTTCCTCAAATATCCTCAACGCCCGCTCGTAGTAGGGCCGCGCACCCGCCAAATCTCCCTGGGCACGCAGCAGATAGCCCAGATTGTTCAGGCTCTGCGCAGTATCCGGGTGGCGCTCGCCCAGCACCTCCTCCCGTATCCCCAGGGCACGCTCGTAGTAGGGCCGCGCCCCCGCCAAATCTCCCTGGGCACGCAGCAGTGCGCCCAGATTGTTCAGGCTACTCGCTGTATCCGGGTGGCGCTCTCCCAGCACCTCCTCCACAATCCCCAGGGCACGCTCGAAGTAGGGCCGCGCACCCGCCAGATATCCCGCCGCTTGTAGCAGATAGCCCAGATTATTCAGGCTCGTCGCTGTATCCGGGTGGCGCTCTCCCAGCACCTCCTCCACAATCCCCAGGGCACGCTCGTAGTAGGGCCGCGCACCCGCCAGATATCCCGCCGCGTTCAAATGGAAGCCAAGCTCGTTGCAGAGATTGGCCGCGGTTTCGTCTTCCCGTTCGTTCGCCCGTTCGGTCAGATGACGCAGATGGGATTGCCATCCCAGCAATGGACGCGGATCGCCCGCTCGATTCAACCGTCTTGCCTCTGACAGGAGAGCCGACTCAACAGCTCCAACCGCTTCCGCCCCCTGCCCCACAAAAGCAGCCAACAGCCGGTGCATCTGCACGCTGCCGTCGTCGGCCTCGTCCAGCAGGCCCAATTCCGAGAGGCGCAGGAGCGCCTCGACCGCAGACGACGGACCGCGGACCGCCGCCGACTCTTCGCGGTCTGCCGTCTGCGGTCCGCGGTCGGCCTCCCCGTTTTCTTCTGCCTCTGCCACAGTCTTCAGCAGGAGGCCCCTCGGAATCGGCTCGCCGGGGGCAAAGCAGGCGGCGCGTTGCAGAAGGGCCAGGGCCAGGGCGTCTGCCGGATCGTCGGGGTGCAGGCGGTCGAGGCTGAGGGCGAAGGTGCGGGCCACGTGCTGTTCATGGCCGGTGGGCGAAATGCCGCCGCTTTGCAGGGAGGGGTGATGCACCACATCCACCCGGCGCAGGGCGTCCAAATAGGCGGCGGGGGTGACGCTGTGGCGGTAGCGGTGCAGATAGCTACCCGCCAGATGCAGGGCCAGGGGCAGATCGCCCAACTCCGCGGCCAGGGCGTCCAGGTCCGGGTCGTCGGCGGGCAGGTCCGGGCGGAATTTGTGGAGAAAGGCCACACTTTCGGGCCGGGGCAGCACGCCCAGAGCCAGGGTTTGCACCCCCAGCACCGGGTCCCAGGCCGCGCGGCGGCTGGTCACCAGCACCCGGCAGCCGCCTGTGCGGGGTCGCCAGCAGTCCAGCAGTTCCTCTTCCTCGCAGTTGTCAAAGACCAGCAATCGGGGCGTGGCCTCCTGCCAGCGCCGCTGGACCAGCGCGGCCTGTTCGGGCAGAGGCAGATCGGGGAAATCGCCGCAGGCCGCTACCTCCGCCAGTACGGCCCCGGGGTCGGCCAAACTGAGCCAGAAGACGCCGCCGGCAAAGAAGCGCCCGTAGCGATGGACAAACTCCACGGCTAGTTGGCTCTTGCCGATGCCGCCCAGCCCCGTGGCCGCGGCGATCTGGCCGATGGCGGCGGTGCTGCCCGTTCGCAACGCCCCGGCCAGGGCCAGCAGTTCCCGCTCCCGTCCAGTGAAGAGGGGGTTGCGGCCATAGGGCATGCGCGAGCCGGGGGGCAGGGGTGCGTGGGGCGGCAAGTGGTCTGTGGGGAGATCGCCCGGCGCGACGCCGTCTGCCACACCCAGCGCTTTGAGCAGGCGCGGCCACTCCCGCGCCCGGCGGGCCGGGTCGCTGAAGTCTACGGGTTCCAGTCGGGCCAGGCGGGCGGGCAGGTCCGCTGTGGGCTGGTAGAGGAGGGGAATCACTCGTCCGTCGCCGCCGTCCACATCCAACTGGTGGGCCAGTTGCAACTGGTGCGCCAGTTGTTCGGCGAAGCGCTGCCAGTTGTCGTCCAGCCAGGCCGGGGTGATGACCAGCAGCAGGCGGCGGCTGGCAGCCAGCGTCGTTTCCCAGTTCTCCACCCGAGGGCGGCCCGGCGTGAAACCCTCCTGGGTGGCGACGGCGAGACCCGCGGCTTCCAGGTCCGGTTTCAGCCGGTTGTGGACCCAATCCTCCTCCGCGGGGCTGTGGGCGATGAACAGGTCGTAGGTGGGTGGATTGGGCATGGAAAGGGTTTTCAGGTGTTGGGTGGATAGGCCCGCCGAATCAATTCGGCGTCTGTTACGGGAAACCCGCTGAAACGGGTTCGGAATGCGCCGGCAGTGCGTTTCAACGCACTTTCCGTAGCAGACGCCGGTTTGCAACCGGCGTTCGCCGACCGCGCACGACTCCCAATGGGTACTGACATTCCCCAGCACGCGCAAGTATAGCATTGCGTAGAGAAGCGTTCAAGTGTAAGTTCCCTACGTCTCTGCGAGAAAATTTGATAATCTCCCGCAGAGACGCAGCGGCGCAGCGACAAAAGCGCGCCTTCTTTCCTCCCCGCTCCTTTTGCGCTACAATACCCCCAACGAAAATCACCCGTTCACCGAACCACCCGTTCACCCAATCGCCCCGGAGTGTGCCCAATGAAAATACGCGCTGCCTACGTCCCCGAAAGCAACCGGCTGACCGTCGCTGAAGTCGAACTGGACCCGCCGAAGGAGAAAGAACTGCTCGTACGCATCCACGCCGCGGGGGTCTGCCATTCGGATTTGCACACACTGAAAGGTGAACTGCGCACAGTGCCGCCGCTGGTGTTGGGCCACGAGGGCGCGGGGGTGGTGGAGGCAGTCGGGCCGGGCGTCACCCGTTTCGCGGTGGGCGACCGGATTCTGGTCAACTGGCTGCCCGCCTGCCACATCTGCACCCAATGCCAGCGCGGGCGGCCCAATCTGTGCGAGCGGCTGGCCTCCACCACCTATCAAGGCGCGCTCATCGACGGCACGTCCCGCCTCCATTCCCTGGAAGGCGCATCGGTCAAGCAATACCTGGGTTCTTCCACAATGGCCGACTACGCGGTCATCCCCGAAGACGGCGCGGTGCCCCTCTTCGACGGCGTGCCCTTTGAGGTGGGCGCGATTATCGGCTGCGCGGTCATCACCGGCGTGGGCGCGGTCATCAACACGGCCAAAGTGCGCCCCGGCAGCAGCGCCGCGGTCATCGGCTGTGGGGGCGTCGGCCTCAGCGCGGTGCTGGGCTGTGGAGTGGCGGGCTGTCATACGGTTATTGCCGTCGATGTCTTCGACGAGAAGCTGGAATTCGCCAAGCAGTTGGGCGCGACCCACACCGTCAACGCCCGCCAGGAAGACCCGGTGAAAGCACTCAAAACCATCACCGGCGGCGGCCCGGACTACAGCTTCGACAGCGTTGGCTCGGCACGCACGATTTCCCAGGCCCTCAACGCCACCGGCCCCGCGGGTGTCACGACAGTGATGGGACTCCATTCAGCGCTGGAAGATGTGACCATCTCCGCGGGCCAACTGATCTTCCAGAACAAATCCCTGCTTGGCTCCTTCGCCGGTTCTGCCCGGCCCGACATCGACCTACCCAATCTGCAACGGCTCTATCTGGCGGGCAAGCTGGACCTGGACAGCCTCATCACCAAACGCTATCCCCTGGACGACATCGCCCTGGCCTTTGAGGATATGGAGGCCGGGAAGGTGGCGCGGGGGGTGCTGGTGTTCTGAAAGCGACCGCGGACCGCAGACCGCGGACCGCTCCCTTTCTGCGGTCAGCCGTCCGCGGTCTGCGCTCAATTACACCCAATAAACCCCAGGAAACGAGACTCCCCTATGCCCACAACCGCCCAAACCCTGGCCGATGCCCTTTACGCCGCGGGCATCGATACTGTTTTCGGTATGCCCGGCGGCGAAGTCGTGGCCGTGCTGGAAGCCATGCGTCAGCGGGGCATTCGCTTTGAACTGATGCACCACGAAACCAGCGCGGTCTTTGCCGCGGACGCCTACGCCCGCACGACCGGGAATAGGGGCGGGGGCATCGGCTGCGTGCTGACGACCCTCGGCCCCGGCGCGACGAACGCGGTGGCCGGTGTGGCCCACGCCTGGCTGGACCGTGCGCCCGTCGTTGTCATCACCGCGCAGAAGCCCGCGGAGCTGCTGCCCGACTACACCCACCAGGTGGTGGACCTCCACGCCATCTTTGCGCCCATCACCAAAGCCACTGTCGAAGTCACCGCCGGGAACGCGGCCAGCGCTATCCCGCAGACAATTGCCCTCACCCGCAGCGGGCGGCCCGGCCCCGTTCACCTGCAAATCAGCAACGAAGAGGCGGTCAAAGAAGTATCAGGTGCCGAGTATCCGGTGTCGGGTGTCGCCGCACCCCCTCTGCCCAATAATCCAACCACCCAATCGCCAGACTTCTCTGACATCTTGTCATCCCGTCATCCTGTCATCCTCGTCGGCCTGGGCCTGGAACCCGACGCGCCCTACGCTGCTCTGCAAGAACTGGCCGAAGCCGCCAACGCGCCGGTGATTGTCCTGCCCAAGGCCAAAGGCGCGCTCCCCGACGACCACCCGCTGGCCGCGGGAACCCTCGGCCTGACCCGCACAGACCCGGCCTACGCGATTCTGGACGAGGCGGATTGTGTGTTGGCTGTCGGGTTTGATGTGGTGGAACTGGTGAAAAAATGGGAGCATCCCGCGCCGCTGCTCTGGATTGCCAACTGGGCCAACGAAGACCCGGTGCTGCCCGCGGTCGCGGAGTACGTCGGGCCGATTGGTCCAATCCTGCAACAGTTGAGCGACAACAGCTTTGCCACCGACCCGGCCTGGGGCGCGATCCGCGTCCAACAATTGCGGGAGAAGCTGGCTGCTCGGACCCTGCCGGAGCCTGAAGCGGGGAAGATTCTGCCCCAGCACTATCTGGCTGCCATGCGCCGCCACCTGCCCGCGGACGGTCTGCTGGCTGTGGATGTGGGCAGCCACAAAATTTTCAGCAGCCTGGAATGGCCCGCGCTGCACCCCAACCGCTTCTATCTCTCCAACGGACTCTCCTGTATGGGATTCGCCCTGCCCGCGGCCATCGGCGCGGCCCTGGCCCGGCCCGGCGAACCGGTGATGTGTCTCATCGGCGACGCGGGGCTGGCTATGTGTCTGGGCGAACTGAACGTCCTGGCCCGCTTGAAACTGCCCGTCACTGTCGTCGTGCCTGTGGACAACGCCATCGATCTCATCCGCGCCCACCAGCAGCGCCAGGGCGCGCCCGTCCACGGCACTGAATTCCCCGCGCCCGACTACTGCGCCATTGCCGCGGCCCACGGAATCCCCAGCGCCCGCGCCACCAGCGAAGCCGAATGCGACGCGGCCCTGGCCCTGGCCGTCGCCAGCCGCGGCCCTTTTCTGGTGGAGGCCCACATCGATCCCATCGGCTATCCCACAACGCCGCGCTGATGGCAAAAAGCAGGAGAGGACGACCAGAGATGGGCGCGTATTTTTTGCTTTCCGGGTGCATCCCCGATTGGGGGTGCGGTGGCTGATTCCGGGAATCGGTTATCCCCATTTCTGAGATGCACCCTTGCTTTCTTGCTTTCCCCTCCATTTGCACGGGGTGCAGACCTGCGCTATAATAGATCAGTTAGATTTTTGCCCGCTATGGACCGATCGAAGGAGAAAGCACAATGGCTAGGAAAGGCCCCCGCGTACTCGTCAAGCTGCGCAGCACAGAAAGCAGCCACATGTACCTGAGCGAAAAGAACCGCCGCAACGACACCCAGCGGCTGGAACTGAAAAAGTATGACCCCACTTTGCGCCGCCACGTAATCTATCGGGAAACCCGCTAGAATCGGCAGGCCACAATTTTCATGTACTGATCGCATCCGCTGGCCGAGAAGATTTCTCTGATCCAGCGGATGCTTTTTTCGTTCCCAGGGAGAAGCAGCACAATGAAAAAGACATATCCGGTTCTGCTGATTTCCGGCCTGATGGGGTTGGTGCTGGCTCTGCTGTTGACGGTAGGCCACAATGGGGCAGCTTTGGCTGCCATGCCCGCGGCATTGACCCCAACTGCCGAGCCGCCAACCGTCACACCTGTGCCGCCCACGGCCACGCCAATCCCACCCACGGCCACACCTGTGCCGCCCACAGCAACGCCAATCCCGCCCACGGCCGTACCGCCCACGGCCGTACCGCCCACGGCCACGCCTGTGCCAGCCACCGACACACCCGTGCCGCCGGTTTCCCAGCCGGTCAACACAGCCACGGCCATACCCGCCACGCCAGACCCAACGGCCACACCCCTGCCGCCGGAAACCCTGCCCGAAACGGGTGGTTCTGCACCGGCCAGCAGTAGCCCCCTTTGGCTGGGGCTGATCGCCGGGGCAGTGCTCTTGCTGGGTCTATTCCTGCGCCGCCAACACCGTGCCTAGGCCACACCAACCGCACACCAGTGTACGCATACTTGCACGCGCACTTGCCCGTCTCCTTCTCTCTGTTGGACTGCTGCTGATCCCACAAGCAACCCGCGCACTGCCCCGGCCTGCGCCTGACACCCCAGGCCAGGCCGGGGACAGTGCGCCGTTCATCCCCACGCCCGGCGAAGGCTGGCGCATCGACCAGACCGCCGCAAGCACAAGCGTCCAGTGGACGCCAACTTCCCGCAGCGGCAGCGCCCAGCCCCTCTGGCAGGATTGGCCTCTCGTCACTTTGGCAGGACGCCAGCTTCCCGCACGGCTGCTCACCTTTGCTGCCACCGGCCCCGCCTCGCCCCAACTCATCATCGACAGCCTGACCAGCCAGGCCAACACCCTGCGCACCCTGCCCGGCCAGACCGTTCAAGCGTCTATTCCCCAGCCGTTGGGAATGGCCCCCCGACCAGACCTGGCCCAGTCCATCAACGACGCGCTCCCAGAGACGCCGGTGCTTGCCCTGCGCCGGGGCCGGATGGCCGGGACAGAACTGCTTGTCGTTGCGGTCAGCCCCCTCTTCAGCCGCGGGGGCAGCATACGCAGCGTTACCGATCTCGCCTTTACTGTCACCGGGGCCAGCCTGTGGACAGCCGATCGCGGCTTGCCCCAGACCCCCTCCATTATTTCCGACATTTCCGACACACCTGTCGGCCCCGATCCTTTCAGCGCCCTGCCCCGCCTGCAGATCGCGGTCACCGAACAGGGCATACAGGAGATTCCCCTGGCCGCGCTGGTCAGCCACAAACTGATCAGCGACAACAGCCAACTGCCTCTTCTGCACCTGACCCACCGGGGCCAGAGTGTGGCCATAGAAATCACCGACGACCTGCTCCGCTTCTACGCGCCGCCGCCTGGCGACCGCTGGAACCAGGCCGATCTCTACTGGCTGGTGGTGGACGATAGCCCCAGCCCCCGTATGCAAACCCGCGCCGCCACCGACCCGGAAAACGCCACCCTCCCCACCCAAAACTGGGCCTGGGAGACAGGCAATTGGTCCAGTCCCGCGCTCTACGATTCCACCCAGGCAGGTCAGGATGGGGACCACTGGTTCAGTCTGGACCTGCGCAGCGGCCCCGAACTACCTGTCATTACCCACACCCTGCCCATCCCATCGCTTCTGCCGCCCCTGGCCGCCAGCGCCACTGTCACTTTTTACGTTTCGGGCTACACGAAGGGAGATCATTCGCTACGTGTGTCCTCGCCCGCTTTCACAGAGACACAGCTTTTTTGGGAAGGAAGCGGTGAGCGCAGTCTCTCCTTTGCCGTGGATTCCCGCGGGCAAAGCCTGGCGCTGATGACAGTGGAGGGGGCCGCGCCCGATGGGGTGATGTTCGATTCCCTGGCCTGGCAGCGTCCAGTGGCCCTGCGCTTTGGCTACACAGGCGGCCTCTTTGCCAACGGGGCCACAGAGACACATCTGGAACTGGCCGAGTTGGCGAAGAGCAGCCGTCTCTACGACATCACCGACCCCCGCCAGCCCGTGCGGGTGGAAATACCCGTGACCAATAATAGCACGCTGCTTCTGTCCAGCGCGCCCCACAGCCGCTTCCTCCTCGACACCGACCAGACCAGTCTCTATCTACCGCTGATCGGCGGCGGCTCGACGGCCGCGCCAGAAGCCCGACTGCCAGCCGAAGCCGAACTACGATCCGCGCCCCGTCTGGAACTGCGCCCCCCCATCGACCTGCGGCCCTTTCTGAACACGGATGCACTCTATATTGCTCCGGCCCAATTCCATCCGGCCCTGCAACCCCTGCTCGATTACCGGGCCAGCCAGGGCTATCAGACTGCCCTCGTCGATATCCAGTATATCTACGCGGGGTGGAGTGGAGGCCACGTGGACCCGGCAGCCATCCGGGATTTTGTGCGCTGGGCGGTCGCCAACAGCAGCCGCCGTCTCCAAGCCCTTGTGCTGGTGGGGGATGCCACCAGCGATCCCCACAATTATACGGGACGGAATAACACCAATTTCATCCCGCCCTATCTTCTGCCCGTGGATCCCTGGCTGGGCGAAACGGCTTGCGATTCCTGCTTCGGCCAGGTGGACGGGGCCTCGCCCCTGGACGATATCTTGCCCGATATTCCTGTGGGACGCATCCCGGCCAAGAGCAGCGAAGAGGTGGCCTTTTATGTAAAAAAGCTGCTGGCCTATGAACAGACACCCGCGCCTCTGGCCCAGCGCGCCCGCATGATTTTTATTGCCGACAATTTTCAGGACGCGTCCGGGCGTGTGGACGGAGCCGGAGATTTCGCCCTGTCCGCGGATGGCGCGGTGGCCCAGCAACCGGAGAGGGCGGTGATCGAGCGGGTCTATTTTGATCCGTCGCCCACCCACAGCCAGGCCCCCTGGCGGGAGGCGAATCCGGTGACGGCCTGGCGCAAAACTCTGGACGCGCTCAACCGGGGCGGGGGCTTTGCCAGCTATATCGGCCACGCGCACCAATGGCAGTTGGCCTCCACCGACCTGAACGCGGAGCCACCCTATCTGCTGGGGCTTTACGACGCGGATGGGCTGACAAACGAAGGAAATTTGCCTGTCCTGCTGGAGATGAGCTGTTTGACGGGGATGTTTCAATTGCCTGCGTTCAGCGGCACAACCATCGACGAGCGGCTGCTGCTCCACACCAAAGGCGGGGCCGCGGCCATCTGGTCCTCCACCGGTTTTGGTGTGGCCTACGGCCACGACGCGCTACAACGGGGCTTCTATCGCCACTTCTGGTCATTGGCCCAGGCCGACAAGCGCTTGGGCGCGCTCACCCAGGCTGGCTATCTGGCGCTTTTTGCCGAAGGGCTGTGCTGCCAGGAGAGCCTGCGCACATTCGTCATCCTCGGCGATCCGCTTACACGCCCCCAAGCCGCGGTGGAGCATTCCCTGTGGATGCCGACAGTTGGACACTGATGGCTGATCCGTCCCAGACTGCTCCATCCCCGCCCCTATCCGATCTGAAGGCCCTGCGCCAGCAGGTCCCGGATGTTTTCCGCGCCTTTTCCATCAAAAATGTGGGCCGGGTCTATCGCTATAGCTATCTGCGGGTTCAGATTCGCCAAAAGATCGAAGACCTGACAGCAGATGCCTTTGTCCGGGCATGGGAAGTCTGTGCCTTCCTTCCAATGGCGAGGAACCCCTCTGCTGGGCTGGTTGCTGCGCATTGCCTACAATCTGGTCGCCGATACCTATCTGGGCTGTCTTCAGCAATTTTTGCGTGTTCATTGGCGTATGCTTCCTTCTGGACTATGCGTAAGCTATCCGCATAATTCTCATTTGCCGCCCACGCCCAACAGTTCCAGCGCCTTTTGCAGTTGTGTATCTGCACCAGCCCCGATCTGCGCCAGTGTCAGCCCTTTGATCGAATCGGGCGTAAGCAGTTCCGTGCCCACAGCCAGTGGGATCGGCACATCGGGTGTGATGCCCTGTTTGCGAATCAGACGGCCATTGGGGGTCAGCCACTCTTTTACACCCAACAACAACTCCGAGCCGTCGTTGAGATCAAAGGGCTGCAAGACCGTGCCCGTGCCAAAAGTAGTATCGCCCACCACCTGCCCGCGCTGATGATCCTGAATCGCACCGGCAAAAATCTCGGCGGAACTGGCGGTACCCGCGTTGACCAGAACGACCAGTGGAATGGCAGTGGCCTGGCCGCCGGGCTGCACGGGGAAGGCGACGCGCTGGTTCTGGGCATCGGCTTCCAACAGCACATTGCCATCCGCGAGAAACTGGCTCGTCACTTTGATCGCCTGATCGAGCAGGCCGCCGGGGTCATTGCGCACATCCACAATCAGACCGGTTGCCCCGGCGCTCTGCGCGCCTTGCAGCGCGGCGGTCACATCCCGCTCTGCGTTCTGGCTGAACTGGCTGAGGCGGATCAGCGCGATCTGTGTGCCGGGAATCATTGCCCAACGTGCGGCTGGCACATCAATGGTCTGGCGCACGATTGTAAAATCATAGCTCTTGCTGTCAGCCGGTCGCAGAATCGTCAATGTGACCTGTGTTCCGGCTGGCCCGCGTACCTTTTGTACAATCGCACTCAATGTCAGTGTGGTTGCATCTTCGCCATCAATCTTCATCAAAATATCGCCAGCCTGGATACCCGCTGCGCTGGCCGGTCCGCCATCAATAGGGGCGACAATGACCGGCAGACCTTTGCGCACGCCCATTTCAGCGCCGACGCCAGTAAAGCTGCCGCCCATACTGCTGGCCATCTGGCTCTTCTCCTGCGGGGTCAGGAAGGCGGAATGGCCCGTATCACCCAGCGCGGCCACCATCCCGCGAATAGCACCGTAGGTCAGCGGCCCTGGGTCCAGGGCTGTCCTGTCGACAAATTTCTTTTGGACCAGATTCCAAGCCTGCCAAAAAGTGGAGAATTGGGCGGGCTGGTCCGCAGTTCGCACAATACAGGGGTTCAACAAATTGGTGCTGCCCGAAACAAGACCAGCCCCAAAGGCAAGCCCGATCACCAGACACAGACCCACTGTGATAGCAAACCATTTAAGCAAGCGACGCATCGTTTCTGCTCTCCGTCCTTTTTGGTCTTTCCCCGTAGCTCTGTAGAAATCACGCCCCTATTGGCCGCGTTGACTACTCCTCCGCCCCGTCAAGCGCCAGCCCAAAGGCCGCCAATTGGGCGCGGGTGGACTCCGTATCCGTGTGCAAAATGCTGCGAATACCCAGCCCCTGGGCAACCTGCACAAACATCGCCGTATTTTCGATGTAAAGCACCTGCTGCGCGGACGCGTGGGCGATGTCCAGCGCCAGATGGAACATATCCACATCCGGCTTGCGCAGATGGACGTAACTGGAAGATATGAAAGCGTCCACAAAGCTGTTCAGCCCAAATTTGCGTATCCGGTAGGTGTTCAGCTCCCGCCCTTCGTTGCTGACGACGACCACGCGCAGGCCGTGCCGGGCTTTGACGCGTTCGATCAGATCGAGCATTTCGGGGAAGGGCTGGGACTGTGCGAACATAAATTCCCGAAACTGCTCCGGAGTGAAGGCGCGTTCTGTGTAGAAGACCACCCGCTCCAGATACTCGGCCAGCGTGAGTTTTCCCTCTTCGTAGGTATCGAAGGTCAGGTGATGCCGTTCTTGCATCTCGGCCACATCCAACTGGAAATGGGCCGCGGCCCGCCCGCGCGCCAGGCGATCCCAGCCGTTTGTGAGCAGCACGCCCCCAATATCCACAAAGAGTGTCGTAATTGCATTCGTACTTTTCATTGGGCCTCGATTCATTCAGCAGTTCGGCTTCTTGCAGAAGTCCCACCGCGGACACTACTGATTTTTCATCCGACGGTAGCGCCGGACGAACGCGTTGGCCGAACTGTCGTGGCCGAGCGCTGGGCCGGCACTTTTCCCGGCTCGCTGCCCCACTGGTCGAAGGTGTCAATGCCCCAATCCGCGGTCTGGGCAAAGATGCTGTGTCCATACAGAGCCATCAGCTTGCCCCGCATCTTCGAGCCGCTTCGCCTATTGATGGGAGGCCGCTTTCTGGTAAGAAGCCGCTTTGACCGCCAGCACGTCCAGCAGATTCTCCCAAGACTTGACAAAGGAGGCCGCGCCTTCCGTCTGCAATTGTACGCCCACCGCGTCCACATCGATCCCGGCGCGCGCCAGCCGGGAGAGAACCTCTTCGCCATCGCCCCCGCCCGGTGAGAGTATGCCGTCCAGTGTGCCGTGCTCGTCAAACGCGTGCAGCGTCGCTTCGGGTATTGTGTTGACTGTGAAGGGCGAGGCCAGAGCCTGGATGTAGAGATAGTCCGAAGCCTGGGGGTCTTTGGTCCCCGTGCTGGCCCAGAGCAGACGCTGGGCGTGTGCGCCATAATTCGCCAGCCGCCGCCAGCGATCCGAGTTGAGCAGATCGCAGTAGGCTTTGTAGGTGCGCTTGCCCATGGCAATGCCAAGCTGGTTGCGCAGATCGTCCGGTGTTTTGCCCGCCACCGCCACATCCCAGCGGCTGATAAAGAGCGAGGCCATCGATTCGACACGGGGGTTCAGGCCGGCTTCGATGCGCCGCTCGATGCCGCGCAGATAGGCGTTGGCCGTGCCCAGATAGTCTGCACAGGAGAAGAGAAGGGTCACATTGATTGGCACACCGGCAAAGATCGCCTCTTCTACCGCTGGCAGCCCTTCGGGTGTGCCGGGAATTTTGATAAAGAGATTGGGCCGGTTGGCCTGGGCGTGCAGCGCTTTGGCCGCGGCCAGCGTGCTCTGGGTGTCGTAGGCCAGCTTGGGCGAGACCTCCAGAGAGACCCAGCCGTCCACGCCGTTGCTGCGCTTGTAGATGGGCAGGAAGAGATCCGCGGCCCGCTGCAAATCCTCGATGGCGAGTTCAAAAAAGAGTGCTTCGCCGCTTTTGCCCGCCGCCACTTTCTGGGCGATAGCGCTGTCGTAGAGGTCTGATTTGCCAATGGCGCGATCAAAGATCGTCGGGTTGGAGGTCAGACCAGTCACGGAAAAGTCGTCGATATAGCGCTGCAATGTGCCGCTGTCCAGCAGCCCCCGGGTGATATTGTCCAGCCAGAGGCTCTGCCCCATGCGGTGGAGAAGTTCAGTGGGTTTTGTCATTTGTCGATCTCCTCGTGTGTTTGTCCTGAAAATAGTCATTGTAGGTCGGACTGACAGTCCGACCTACAATCTTTAGCCTTTGGCTGGTTTGTGCCAGCCGCCCACAGAAGCGGTCAACTTGCGGGCCTCTTTGGGTCCCCACGTACCCGGCGCATATTCGTGTACCGGCGTGGCGTCGTCCAGGATTGGCTCGACAATCGACCAGGCGATCTCCACCGCGTCTTCCCGTGCAAAAAGGGTCGCTTCCCCGCGCATGGCATCGGTGAGCAGCCGTTCGTAGTCGCCCAGCATACTGGGGCCGGGCTGATATTCGGCGGTCAACTCCTGGACACGGGAGGCCAGCCCCTCGCCCGCGGCCTTTACCCGGGCGTCCAGGCCGAGCGTAATCGGCGGGGTCAGGCGGAAGCGCACACCGTTGCCCTGGCCGGGCGAAAGTGTAGTGATGGGCGGTGGTTTGAGCGTCGCCAGAACTTCGGTAGTTGTCACCGGCAGGCTCTTGCCCGTGCGGATGAAGAAAGGCACGCCCGACCAGCGCCAGGAATGTATGTGCAGCCGCACGGCCGCGTAGGTCTCGACATTGGAATCAGCCTTCACGCCCGGCTCCTTGCGATAGCCAGTAAACTGGCCGCGCACCAGATCCCTGGAATCGAGGGGTTCGATGGCGCGAAAAACTTTGGCGGTCTCGTCGCGGATGCCTTCCGGGTAGCTGAGAACGGGCGGCTCCATTGCCACATAGGCCACCACTTGCAGCAGGTGGTTCTGCACCACATCCCGGATCGCGCCGGTCGCGTCGTAGAAGGCGCCCCGGCCCTGGACACCAAAATTCTCGGCCATTGTGATCTGCACGCTCTCCACGTAATTGCGATTCCAGATCGGCTCCAAAAAGGTGTTGGCGAAGCGAAAGTGCAGGATATTCTGCACCGCGCTCTTGCCCAAAAAGTGATCGATACGGAAGATCGATTCCTCCGGAAAGATCGAATGGAGTGTCTTGTTCAACGCCTGGGCAGAGGCCAAATTCTGTCCAAAGGGCTTTTCGATCACAACCCGCGCGCCCGCGGCGCAGCCCGACTCGCCCAGTTGGGCCACGACTGTGCCAAAG
Organism: Caldilineaceae bacterium; assembly: GCA_019637685.1. Taxonomy (GTDB): domain Bacteria; phylum Chloroflexota; class Anaerolineae; order Caldilineales; family Caldilineaceae; genus JACQGT01. The sequence goes on from JAHBVF010000021.1 coordinate 41,338, forward strand.
AGGCTGGGCGGAATTGCCAGATAGTGGATGGGGTGCTGGGCAGTGTCCAGCATTTTACGCAAACGCAGAAATGTGTCCGGATCGGTGTAGTCGCCGTCGATATACTGCAGAAGCTCCATCAATTGGGCGAAAGCGGTTTCGTCCAGTGTGCTGTGTTCGCTGATACTCTGGCGCGCCCGGTCGCGCAGTTGCTCAATCCCCCAGTCGGATTTGGCTACGCCGATCACCGGCGCGTCCAGATTGCCCCGTTTGATCATCGCTTGCAGCGCGGGGAATATCTTTTTATAGGCCAGATCGCCGGTTGCACCGAAAAAGACAAAGGCATCCGATTGGTTGACACGCATAAAGCCTCCTCAAAAAAATTGTCGCCGGGCACATCCTGACCGCGCCTATTTGCTCGGCAGTTCGTGATGACCGCCGAACTGGAAACGCATGGCCGACAGCAGTTTGTCGGCAAAGTCATCCTCGCCCCGGGAGGAAAAACGCTGATCCAACGCCGCGCTCAATACGGGCGCGGGCGCACCGGTTTCAATGGACGCCAGAACCGTCCAGCGCCCTTCGCCCGAATCGGACACACGGCCTGCAAACTGGGCAAGCTGGGGATCGTCCACCAGCGCGGCCGCGGTCAGATCGAGCAGCCAGGAGGCGATGACGCTGCCCCGCCGCCAAACTTCGGCCACATCGACCAAATTCAGATCGAACTGATAATCTTCCGGGTGGCGCAGGGGTGTGGTTTCGGCATTGACATCCCGGCCCTCGCTGCCCACATTGGCGTGCTTGAGAATGTTCAGCCCTTCGGCATAGGCGGCCATTACGCCGTATTCGATGCCGTTGTGGACCATTTTGACAAAGTGCCCGGCTCCGCTTGGCCCGCAGTGCAGATAGCCCTCTTCGGCGCTGCCGCCCAGCTTTTCCCGGCCCGGTGTGCGCTCGATTGTGCCCATGCCGGGGGCCAGTGCTTTGAAGATCGGGTCCAGGTGTTGCACCACGTCCTGGGGGCCGCCGATCATCATACAGTAGCCCCGTTCCAGCCCCCATACGCCGCCGCTCGTGCCCACATCCACGTATTGGATGCCCTTCTCCGCCAACTCCTGGGCACGGCGAATGTCGTCGATGTAATAGGAGTTGCCCCCGTCGATCACACTATCGCCGGGCTGCAAAAGTGGGGTCAGCTCCGCCAGAGACGCATCGACTGCCGCGGCAGGCACCATCAGCCAGATGGCCCGGGGCGTATCCAAGGCGGCGACAAACTCTGTCAGGGTGGCGGCTCCAGTCGCGCCCTCCCTGGCCACCGCGGCCACCGCGTCTGCATTGCGATCGTAGACAACACATTCGTGGCCCTTTTGCAGCAGCCGGCGCGCCATATTGGCGCCCATTCGTCCTAAACCTATCATTCCAAGTTGCATAGAAAATTCCTCTTGTCTGGCAGCTTGTCGGAGGAGAAGTACAGAACAGAACGCGGATTGAGCAGAAAGTACGGAAAAAGCCGGATTTTTCTCGTTTCTATCCGCGGAAATCAGCCCGATCCGCGTCATCCGCGTTCTATTTCCTGACTCCACTGCAAAAGGTATCTAAACTCACCGCGGGGTCGCGGGGAACGCGGAGGTTCGCGGCGTTTTTCTCCTGAATCTCGCCGCGTTGCCGCCGCGCCCTCTGCGACTCCGCGGTGAAATTGACCTTTTTGCAGTAGACTCATTTCTTGACTCTCCGACAGCTTGCAGTAGGCGTTTCTATGAGGGGCAAACTTCACGGCGTATGCCCCTCATAGCCAGAACCCTGAATTTTGGTGGTTATGCCCAACGCCGGTGGATGGGGACTGTGGGCAGAGACTCGATTTGATCTTTCGTGAGATTCAGATGCACCATTTCTTCCGTCGCCTTCCCCAGAGCAGAAACCGGAATCGTCACATCTTTCTGCCCCCACAGATGACCTTCGCGCATCACCAAATGGGTGATGTGACCAGACCCGTCTACGAGGAATTCATCCACCTGGCCGACAGCACCGTCCGTCGCCACCACATGTGTGCCCCGTTTCACGACAATCTCTCCCGGTGGAATTTGCCGCTCCCGCACGGGCATACGAACTGTCTTTTCCTGTGTGACATAGGGCCAGTAGTAGTAGTTCCCCATCCCATATTCACCAGGCAATACCTGTTCAGGCATCTTCTCATTGATGAAGTGTGTCTCGATGAACGGGTCCATCTTCTGCAGATCAGCCTTGCTGCAATCCAGGGTAATCGAATCGGCTGTGGTGGCGGATACGATTCTAATCGGCACAATATATTCCGTGTGATGTAACCCATCTGTTCGCACCACCAGATGGGTGATCTGGTCAAGCACGGGGTTTATCAGGATACACGCAGAATGCCCGCAGACACCGTCTGTGCAACGTACTTGTGCTTTTGCAGGAATCTCCATAGTAGAATCTCCTTGAACTTCGATACTGTATGACACGAAACTGCACAACCCCAGGCCCTACGGATACATCCTCCCGTGGCCGTGCAGACAGAAAAAATGCTCTCTGAGGACGCTATTTACGCGGCCGTGTCGGCGTGGAGGGTCACTGTGGTGGCCGCGCTGCCCTGCAGGATGCGCTTGGCAAGGGCCATTTCGTCCGCGTTGCCGTTGGTCATCAGCAGATATTTGCCGCCCTTCAGATGCTCCTCATATTTGAGGATGTGTTGCCTGGACACGCCCCAGCCAATCAGCGATCCCAAAATTCCACTGCCCGCAGCGCCCACAACCGCCCCTTCCATTGCCCCCAACAAAATGGCGGAAAAGGAGCCAGCCACGAGCAGCGGGCCAAAGCCCGGAACCCAGATAAACGCCGCACCGACCAGCAGGCCGAAAAGACCGCCGACCCAGGCTCCGGTGCCCGCACTGGCCTTGGCCACATCACCGGCTGTCACGTAGCCGTGTACAACCTTCTCGCTCTGCATGTCCTGGCCCACGATGGATATTTGCGTGATTGGGAAATCGCCTTTGCCCAGCAGGGCCACGGCATCTTCCGCTTCCGACAATGTATTGTAGACGCCGATAACGCTCTGTTCTGACATGTCAAACTCCTCTTCTGTCTATCTATTTTGGATCAGCCTTCCTGTCAAGTATGCGCGGAAAATGCGCGATTGCCTTTAGCCCCGCCTTAGCCCCAAGTGAAGTCAATATTAAGCAGGCGCGCCAAGTCCAGCCGCGGATGGACAAACAGGCGCGCGCCGGGACAGGAGAACCCAGAGGTTTCCCTTTGGTGTAACTATGCAGTCGCTGGGTGCGATGCACTCGTCATGCAATGTCTGCACCAGAATATACTCCTGGCGAGTACACCGCACTTGAATAGCAACGGGATACGTCTATGGGGCTGGCTGCCGACTGCGCGACTCCAGAAAAGCGACCAGATCGTCCACTTCGGTCGGCGTCAGCGTGTCGGCAAAGGCGGGCATCAAATTGCCACCGCCGAGGATGCGAACAGTCAATTGGTTGTGGGAGAGACGCTCCCCCACAGCGGAGAGGTCCGGGCCGCGCTCACCCCCCTGCCCGTCGATTTGATGACAATACTGGCAGCCCTTGTCGTAAAAAAGCTGTGCGCCCTGGGCAACCGGTCCACTGATAGCCCCGACCGACGCCTGGGTCAGTGGCTGGGTGCTAAAATCCGGCGACCAGGGCGACCGGGAACCCAACACCCAGAGCGGCGCAATCGTCACCAGCACCGCCAGCACAATGGCAATCGCCCAGGGCCGGCGCAGGGGATGGCGCTCCCCCCGGTTGGAGAGCAGGGGCAGCAAAATCAGCGCCGCGCCGATCACAACCGGCCCAAGCACAATCACATAGGTTTCAATCCAGCCGGGCAACAGGGCCAGCGCGGCAAAGAGCCAGAGGAAATACCAATCGGGCCGGGGCGACGCGTTGAGATTGGTGGGGTCTGGCGGCGCGCCCAGCGGGGCCGGACCGATCAGCCAGGCCAGCAGAAAGATGACAAGGATCACGACAATACCAAACAGCACATCCCGCCAGGCCGCGTCCGGCCAGAAGGGCACGCCCTCCCGTTTGAGCAGGTCGTGATACCAGGAACGATAGGTTTTCGGATTCACCGGTTGACCCATTTGGGGCGGCTCAGAGATGCCGTTGCGCAGGACCAGGCCGATATGGATGGCGATAAAGACAAAAATAATGGCAGGGATGAAGAAGACGTGAAAACTGAAAAAGCGGCTCAATGTGGACGCGCCGACAGTCCCGCCGCCCAGAATAAATTGGGCCAATTGGGTCCCCACCCCTGGCATACGGCCCGCCATGCCCGTGGCAATAAATATCGACCAGAGACCGTCCTGATCCCAGCGCAACAGTTGGCCTGTGAAACCCATTGCCAGGGTCACAGCAAAGAGGACGACGCCGGACAGCCAGTTGACCTCCCTGGGAAATTTGTAGGCGGCGTAGAGATAGGTGCGGATCATATGAATGCCCATCAGGACAATCATCGCCGACGCGCCGAAGTTGTGCAGCCCCCGCAACAGATTGCCAAAGGGGGCCTGGTTGGTGATGAAAAGCAGGCTCTCGTAGGCCCCGTTGGTGGAGGGCACATAGGCACTGGCCAGGGCGATGCCTGTGACCACCTGCAACAAAAAGGCAAAGAGGGTGGCGCTGCCAAAGACATAGGCCCAAGTGGAGCCGCGGGGCACAGGATGGCTGGCAATCGGCCCGATCAATTCCGAGAGACCCGTGCGGTCGTCCAACCAGCCCCAAATGCTGCGCAGAATACCCGTCATCAAACTTCCTCCCCCGCGGCTAAATCCCGGATTAAATCCCGGACGTAAATGTGGTAATGGGAACCGGCGTTGTGCGGATTTCGACCTGCCCGTTGGTAATACGCACGGGATAGCGGGGCAAGGGCTGGGGCGGCGGCCCTGCCACATTCTGCCCCTGATCGTTGTAGACCCCCCCGTGACAGGGGCACATAAAGAGTTGCGCGCCATCCAGCCAGCGCACGGGACAGCCCAAATGGGTACAGTTGACCGCAAACGCGGTGAAGTCTGTAGCACTGTTACAGCGCAGCCAGGCCGCGGTCTTGGCGGCCACACCGGCCCAGGGCAGGGGCGAGGCATCCTCAAAGGAGACTTCCACCGTCTGCCCGACCTGGAAGCTATCCACTGTACCCACAGCCTGCCAGACTTCCGGCGTCTTTTGCAGCAAAGGCGCGAGGATAAAGCCCAGGACAGGCACACCGGCCAGGGCTGCCCCAAGCGTGCCCAGACCCACGCTGATCGCGGCCAGAAAGCGGCGGCGCTGCTTCATCTCTCCGTCCTGTGTGTCTGTGGCCGGGTTCTTCTTTGGTTTATCCATTGTCATGGCGCATCGCTCCAATCCAGCCTACGAGTGCTATTGCGAACAAAAAGAGACCGACACCCGAAATGATCAGTGAAGTCACAAGACCCAGCGCCAGGAAAGTTGTCCCCAGGGCCAGGAGTGCGGGCCAATAGGCGGGCGCGGGCAGGGGTTCCGGCGGCAATTCGATCCACTCATCCATACGCACCTTTGCCCCATCTCCCTTTGATTTGGTCATAGACTCGTTCCTCACTTCCTTGCACAGACCTACAGATAAATTCCCAAGTAAACCACCGCAAACAGGGCAATCCAGACCACATCGACAAAATGCCAGTAGAGAGCCACCGCGGCCAGGCCACGGGAGGGCAAGCCCTTCGCTTTCTTCCCCAGACTCACGACCAAAACCGTCGTCAATGCGATCAGTCCCACCAGCACGTGAAAGCCGTGGAAGCCGGTCACTGTGTAGAAGCTGGCCCCAAACAGATTGCCCCCGACCGTCACATCCTGCAGAAAGAGGGTGCGGTACTCCAGCCCCTGGCCGATCAGAAAGAGAGCACCCAGCAGAATTGTCCCTGCCAGCCAGATGCGCCCGGACGCAGATTGGGCTGCCTGGGCCTTCTCTGCGCGCCAGATGGTGAAGCTGCTGGCGAGCAAAAAGAGCGTGTTGAGGCCAGCCCGCAGAGGGTCAAGTGTGTTGGCCGCGGCCGGGCCAGTGGCGCTGGCGTTGTGCAGAATCAGATAGGCCAGGACGAGCAGCAGAAAGAAGTTGGCCTCGCCCAGCAGAAAGGCCGAAACCCCCAGCTTATTCTTCTCCATCGAAATCGCCGGCTCCGTGTCCGCGCCGCGGCCTTCCGGGTGCTGCCAGTCCGGGTCTTCGGGATGGGCCACATCCCAGAGGGGACGGCGGCTGCGCACCGGGGGCAATCGGTCAAAATTTTGCACCGGCGGCGGGGAGGTGGTGGCCCACTCCAGTGTCCACGCCTCCCAGGGGTTGTCGCCGGCAATCGCGCCCTTGCGCAGGCTGATCCACAGATTCCACAGAAAGACGGCTATCGCGATACCTATCACAAAAGCACCGACGGTGGAAAGCTGGTTCATCCATGCCCAGCCGGGAAAATCGGGATAGGTGTAGACCCGCCGGGGCATCCCCTCCAGACCCAAAATGTGCTGGATGAAGAATGTCATATTGAAGCCGACAAAGAGCAGCCAAAAGTGCCACTTGCCCACCTTTTCCGAGAGCATACGCCCGGTGACTTTGGGAAACCAGTAGTAGAAACCGGCCATCACCGCGAAGAATGTGCCGCCAAAGAGGACGTAGTGAAAATGGGCCACAATAAAATAAGTGTCCGTCACCTGATAGTCGATGGGCACAGCAGCAAACATCACGCCGGTGATGCCGCCAATCGTAAAGAGCACAATAAAGGCGGTGGCGAAAAGCATCGATGTGGTAAAACGGATAGCACCCCCCCACATCGTCGCCATCCAATTGAAAACTTTGATGCCCGTCGGGATGGCAATCAGCATACTGGCCGCGCCAAAAGCCATATTGGCCGGTTCGGCCAGACCGACTGCAAACATATGATGCGCCCAGACGGTCAGGCTGAGAAAGCCGATGGCCAGGGTGGAAAGGGCGACGACGCTGTAGCCAAAGATGGGTTTGCGCGAAAAGACGGGGACAATTTCCGAGATCATTCCAAAGGCGGGCAGGGCCATAATGTAGACTTCCGGGTGGCCGAAAGCCCAGAAGTAGTGCTGCCAGAGCAGGGCCGAGCCGCCGTCACCGGGTTGAAAGAAGTGCGCGCCCAACAGCCGGTCCACCACCAGCATCACCAGCGCGGCGTTGAACAGCGAGAGGGCGATCACAATCAGGAAGGAATTGACCAGCATCATCCACACAAAGAGGGGCAGCCGGGTGATGGTCAGCCCTGGCGCGCGCAGTTTGAGGATTGTCACGATAAAATTGATGGCCGCCGAAACTGTCCCAATGCCGGTAATCAACAACCCCAACGCCCAATAATCCATACCAGTATTGAACGAGTAGGGCTTCTCGCTCAGGGGCGCGTAGCTGAACCAGCCCGCGTCCGGTGCGCCCGCGGCCGGGCCACCGATAAAGCTGAAATAGATCAGCAGCCCGCCAAAGACCAGCATCCACAGCCCCATCGCGTTGAGCCGGGGAAAGGCCATATCCCGTGCGCCGATCATCAGGGGAATCAGATAATTGCCAAAGCCGATCAGCATGGGCATCACCACCAGAAAAATCATCGTTGTGCCGTGCATTGTAAAAATCTGGTTGTAGGCCTGGGGCGAGAGAAAACTGTTCTCCGGGCTGGCAAGCTGCACCCGCAGGAGCAGGGCTTCCAGCCCGCCGATGGCAAAGAAAAAGAGAGTGACCAGCAGATAAAGAATACCGATCTTTTTGTGGTCGGTGGTGGCAAGCCAACTGACCAGCCCTTCATCGCTGGTCAGTCGGGGGAAAGGCGCGTCCATCTTCGGGACGAATTCTGCCTGGGTCATCGCAATGTCTCCAAATAGGCAACCAGCGCCGACAGGTCGGCCGACGAGAGGGTAAAATGGGGCATCTGATTGCCGGGTTTGACCGCCTGGGGATTGGTCAGCCAGCCGGTCAGGTTCGCAGTATTGTTCTCCAACACGCCCGCGCCGAGAGTCTGGCGGCTGGCGATGTGGGTGAGATCGGGGCCGGCATTGGCCTGGGCCGGGGAGCCGCCGATCGTGTGACAGTTGACGCAGGTCAATTCCTGAAAACGTTTGGCCCCTTGCACGGCTATGGTTTCTGTTGGCGGAGGCGGGATAGCGGCTTGCGCCTGCTGCCAGGCTGCATATTCCGCCGGCGTCTGGGCAATCACCCGCAGGCGCATCCAGGCGTGCTGCACGCCGCAAAACTCGGCACACGCGCCCAGATAGACGCCGGGTGTGTCCGCTTCCAGACGCAGATAATTCGAGCGTCCCGGAATCGCATCCATCTTGCGCCCCAGTTTGGGAACCCAAAAATCGTGGACAACATCCGCGGATTCAATCTGAATCCAGACCGGCTGCCCGACCGGAATGTGGATTTCGTTGGCAGTGACAAACCCGGCCTGGGGATACTCGACTTCCCACCACCACTGGTGGCCGGTGAGGATGAGTTCCGGCGGCTGACCGTTCCGGGCCGGGTCCACCACCCGCAGGGTGTTGAAGGAGAGGACGCCAATCACAAGAATAAGCGCGGCAGGGGCGACGGTCCACAGAATCTCCAGCCGGGTGTGCCCGAAGACCTGACGGGGTTCGCCCTGGCCGGGTTTGGCCCGAAAGCGGACGACGCTGTAGATCGTCCCCCCCAGGACAATCGCAAAGATCACCGCCGAGAAGAGGGTGAGCGTGCCAAAGAGCTTTAGAATTGCTTCTGCGCCTGGGGAGGCAGGGCCAAAGATTGAACTGTCAATGCCCATCACGCGCTCCTTTATATGTCCGCGGTCTGTGGTCCGCGGTCTGTGGTCTGCGGCCTGCTGATTGTGCGTAAATCGTCTACGCGGACGCGACCTCGACCGTATAGTCTGCACCTTCCCCTTTTTCTGTTTCCGTCCAGAAAAAAGTGAAACGAATCCGGGTATTCGCAGGCAGGTCCGCCGTTGCCAAATCCGCCACGTGCAGCCCCAGGCCGGTGTCCCGGGTCGCCACTGCCTGGATCGTCTGCCCGCCGTCGCTGCTCCACTGTACAGTTGCCTCGTTCGGCAATTCGACGCGCAAGGTATTGCCCTCGGCCATTGTGCGGCATTTGTGGTTGAAGCGCCAGATTGTCGATGACGACTGGATTTTCTGCTCCTGATAGCGCTGCACGGTTTGGGACGGCATATCAAAGACCACCCCGCTGTGCAGGGAATGGCGCAGCTTGACGTATTCCGCGTGTGCCCAGACCAGAGGCATGGCCGAGCCGGTAGGCCGCCCCAAAAAGAGTTCGTGGCCGGGAATGTCGTCTGTGTCCCACACCTGTTCGGGGAGCAGCCCCCCCTCATTGGCAAAACTCTCCAGCGCAGCCGTCAGCCGCTGGGCCTCTTCCCGATTGCCCGCTGCAATCTCGTAATGCGCGCGCTCGCCCGTCAACAACGGCCAGGGACGCCCGATACCCGTGCCGTCATAGGCCCGGCCGTCCTCGTGCTCACCATAGCCGTCTTCGTTGTAGCGATACCAGGCCGGTCCCCCCGGCAGTTCCTTTTTGAGTTCGCCGTCGATCACTTTCACAGTATTCAGAATGCGTGGATCCGTGGCCGCGCGCAGACCAAAACGGACCAAAGCCAGGGCATCCGGGCTGACAATCTGATTGGCAAGCGCGCTGCTGTGGTTCATAGGCCGGTTCTTAATGGCGACCCAACCCGCGGTGGGGGCAACTTCGTCCAGGTCATCGTCGGCCCCAATACGCACATAATAGCCATCCACGCCATAGGTCAGCGCCAGTTCCGTCTCAGTCGCATAGGTCCAGCGCTCGATATTGCTGTTCCAATTGTCAGCTATCTGGCGCAGGTCCTGGGCAATGGTCTGCTCGCCTTCGCTCTCGGCGATGTCGGCGGCAACGAGCAGCCCGCTGATAGCCACGGCCAGGGTGAAGGGAGAGTAGCCCCCGTCCTCCTCCCAGCGGTCCTGCTGGGTGACGGGGCCTGTGCGGGCCACAAAACCCGCGGCCCGACGCACCAGCGGCCACACGTCATGGAGTGCCTCGGCATCCAGCAATCCGTCCCGACGGGCGTAGCCGACGAGCAGAATGGGGAAAGCCGCCTCATCCAACTGGACGCCGCCCCAATAGGCTGTGCCGTCCAACCACATATTCTGGGGCCAGTGCCCGTCAGATTCTTGCGTCGTCATCAGATAGCGCAGGACACGAATCACCTCATCCTGCGCGCCCGCAGCCAACAGACCACCCACCGATTCCACCATATCCCTCGTCCAGACCAGATGATAGCCGCCCAGATCGTCGTCGCCTTTGCTGGCCCCCCAGGGAATCGAGAGGCTGGCAATCAGACCGCCGCGAAACTGCTTGTCCTCGTGGGTGTGCAGGACCGCGGTGCTGGCGCGGTAGAGATCGATGGCAGGGCTGTCCGGCGCGGCTGGCTCTGAAAAATCGAGCAGACCCGACTGCCACGTCTGCCACTCGGCAATGAACGCGGCGCGGGTGGCGTCAAAGCCGTTGAGCAGACTGCTGCGGGCGTGATGGGCCGCGGAAAACGCCTGCTGATCAAAGCCCAGGGCCAGGACAAATTCGCCGCCACAGGCCGCCAGATCGATCTCGCCCACCAGTGCCACATTGCCGTTGTCCGCGCTGTCGTAGAACCAGGTAAGCTGCTTGTGCTGGGACAAATCCTGCCAGCCGTCAGAGACGCCCACATAGCCCACGGAACGCGTCTGCCAACCAACCGAGGAGAGCAGGGCCAGCGCGGCCACGCCGTCCCGCTGGGCATAGAGAACCGGCGCGCCTTTGCTTATGCCCAGCCAGGCGTTGTTGTTGGCCCCCCGGTTGCCCAGGTGGGGCGCGAGCAGCACATAGAGCCGGTAGTCTTCCAGCGCACCCACAAGCGGCACAAAGCGCGTGCGTTGCAGCACCACATTACGCAGGGGGTCGCTGATAATCTCCTTTTCCATGCGATAGCGGCCATCCCTGGCGCGGTTGACCAGTCCATAGCCCGGCACGCCCACGGCCAGAGGGCGCACCTGGGATTCGGCGTCGCGCTTCTCTTCGGAAAAATAGTCGTGGCCGTCGGTGACAATCAGGCCCAGGTCACGGGTACAGGCAGAGTCCACCCGGGGGTAGTAGATTTCGTCGAGAATGCCGTGGCTGATGGTAAACCAGACTTTGCTCAGCGGATTGCGTGCTGTGCCCACGCCATTCTTGGCGCTGGATGTCCAACGGGCAGGGATGCCGGGCCAACCGGGTGCATTCATAACAGATTCCGTCCTTGCTGGTTAGGCGATATGTGTGGATGGCAGCGATAGCGGCAAAAACAGGACGCAGACTTACGCAGAAGCAGCAGATTTGCGCAGATTTTATCAGCTTCAACCATTCTTTTCAACATCGTCAGCGTCCTGTCTTCAGGGTGTGTGGACAGGCACTCTTTGGCCCCCGCGGCCACGTATTCCAGCCCAAAGCCGACTTTGTGTGGGAGCACTTTTGCGGTGCGAATGTGCGGACTGGACTGAGTTCACGGCAAATTGTGTTAATTTTATCGGTCCAAATCCTGGGCCGCGGCCTGATCCAACAGCCAGACGACGGCTCCGTCGCTGGGCTGCACCCGCTGTGCGGGCAGGAGCGCTTCCCCGTCGTCCGGCTGCAAAACCCGGCGGACAATCGCTGCTTTGTCACTTCCCGTCACCAGAAAAAGGATGTGGGCGGCCTGGTTGATGCTCGCCAGGCTCAGGCTCAAACGCAGGGGCGGCGGTTTGGGCGCGTTCTCCACCACAGCCACCGCCGCGTTGCCCGGATTGGGATCGTCCATCTGTCCGGGAAAGAGCGACGCCGTGTGCCCGTCCGGCCCCAGCCCAAGCAGAATCAGATCGAAGCGGGGCAGGGGTTTGCTAAAGAAATTCGCCAGGTACTGGCTGTAGAGTTCGGCAGCCTGGGCGGGCGTGACGCCGCTTGTGGGCACGGGATAGACATTGCTCTTGGGCACAGGGACTTGTGACAACAGTCCGGTCTGTGTCGAGTGAAAATTGCTCTCTGGATCGTCCAGCGGCACAAAGCGTTCATCCCCCCAGAAGAGATGCACTTTGCCCCAGTCGATAGCGCCCTGTACGGGGAGAGAAGCCAGCTTTTTGTAGAGCAGCCGGGGCGTGCTGCCGCCAGAGAGGGCCACGCTGAACGCGCCGCGGCTGGCAATCGATTCCTGGGCAAGTCGGGCAAATCGACGCGCGCCTTCCTGTGCGACGGCTTCTGGCGTCGCCTGGATCACAATTTCCGCACGGTTGCTTTGGGCCATTTTACACCACCTGTCATATCCACCTGCGCGCTGTGCGCGCCGCTGCTGGGAACCACCAGCACACTGTTGAGTCCGCCGAAGCCGTCGGGTTCTTTCTTCGGATTGGCCGGGTCGTCGAGCCAGCGCGTGCCGTCCATACGCGCTTTATAGACATAGCGGTCGGGCGGCAGGAGAGGCTGCTCTGCCTGCCAGACACCGGCGCTGATCTGGCTGGCGGGCAAGGCTTTCTGCCAGCCGTCCCAACTGCCGTACAGTTCGAGCGTCTGTGCCTGATCGTCGTGAAATTCGTAGAAGATGCCGCTTTTGTCCACCCGCGGGCTGTGCCACAGGGGGCGTCCGTGCCGCCAACAGAGCGCCAGGGCCACGGCACGGCCTGCCTCCAGCGTGCCTGTCCCCTGGCGCTCTGGCGCGGCTTGGGGAACCCAATGGGCCGTCTCCATCAGCGCATCACGCACCAGATCGGGCGTCAGGGCGGGATTGGCCTCCAACAGACAGGCGACCGCGCTGGCGACCAGCGGCGCGGCGAAGCTTGTGCCGTCCACGTGCTGATAATAGGCGCTGACCAACTTCAACTCGGCAATACGCGCCTCTCCACTGGAGTCTCCTGCTGCCCGGCGCAAAAACAACGCCTCGGCTTCCTGTGCCAGGGGTGTCAAGGGCAGGATAGGCGCAACCACCCAAATGCTGGGCGCTACCAATTCGGGTTTGGGGCTGTCGTCGTCGGATCGCCCGTAGTTGCTGTGCCACAGGCGCATCTCGTCCTGGTCATAGGTATTCTTGTCGTCCAACCCGCCGATCGTCAGTGCGTCCGGCGCGGTGGCCGGCGGCACAAGTTTGCGCTCTCCGTCGTTGCCCGCGGCCACCACGACTGTGACGCCTTGGGCAATCAGGTTTGCAACCGCACGGTCAACCGGGTTTCCTTTCAGGGAAGAAACCGGTTCACCGCCCAGAGAGATATTGACAACCCGGATGCCCAGACCCACGCCGTTTTCCACAAGCCAGCCTAATGCCCGGGCAATACTTGCGTTGCTGATCCGCCCTGCTGTATCTTTGACTTTGAGCAGAACCAGCCTGGCGTCACAGGCCAACCCTCGATACAGGCCCTGGCTCAACCAGCCGTTGCCGGCTGCCACACAGGTGGTCATCGTGCCGTGCCATTGGGTGTCAGCGACCGCGTTCCAGCCGGGCCACGCGGGTGTCTCGTCTGGGCCAAAATAGCGCACCTGTGGCGCAGCCTGGGAGGTATCCACCCAGGCCGCGATCCGGTTGCAGGGCTGCGTCAGGTCCGGATGGGGATAGAAGCCGCTATCCACAACGGCAATCGTCACGCCCTTGCCGCTGTAGCGCGGGTCGGCGTGTAGCCGAAAGGGTGTGGGCAGCGCGCCGTATACAGTTTCAGCATCTAACGGCCATTTCGGTTGGACGCTCTCGTGGATTGCATTCATCAGCGGCTCGGGAGTGTAACCGTAGAAAATCAAAGTAAGCTGTAAGTCGCCTCGTCAGGCCAGGTGCCGGGTCTAGGGGACAGCCCCCGTCAGCACAACACAATTGTCCTGGCCATAGCTGCCGGGAATGTACGCATCGGCGTGCCAGTCATTGAGCCATTGCGCGCCATTGACCAGATAGCGAAACTGGTAGGATTGCTCCGGCTCCAACTCCAGAGTAGCCCGGTAGACTTTGCGTCGGTTGCGTTTCATGGGCGTGGCGGCGGGGTCCCACTGGTTGAAGTCGCCCACAAGCTGGATGCTTTGGACATCGACATCGACCGGCAGTTCATTGGCCGGCACTTCAAAGACCACCTGCCATTTTTGGCGCGATTTAATGAATTTTTTCGTCAGCATAATCGTTCATCTCCTTGAAGAAACGTGCCCGCACACCACAAGCACAGGTGTACAGGTACACGCAGACCGAATTATCGCCCTATTCGCCCGTGATACCAGATATTGATTCCAATCGGGACGATAGTCACGAGAATTACCAGAATCACATAACGGACCGTTATTTCTTGCGGGTTCTGCTTCAGACGATAGAAGACAACCGCATCTGTGATCGTCACAATGAGGCTGGTCAGAAAAATGAGCCGTATGATCAGGTTTGTGTCCATTGCTCCGGCTTTCTGAATTCGTGACTATTCAGCCATAAGCCAGCCGGTTAGCAAACGTCGGTTGAGTAGCCTGGGGCTGTTTCCAGGCGTATCGAAACCAGTTTGCGGGTCTACCCGCTTTGGTTTCGATACGGCCACATACTGCCGTGGCCTGCTCAACCGGCGCTGGCCTGAATAGTCACCTGAATTCTATTTTCCATGTCGGGACGATTATCCTTCTTCCTGCTCGCGCAGCCAGATCCAGGCCCGGTGGCCCCGTTCGTGTTCAAAGTATCTCACCTCGGCTTTGGTGAATACCTTCATCAATTTCGCCATCCACTCTTCCCAGGTTTTGTCCCCAATAATCGCGATGCGGATGATAGCGTCCCGGTAGCTGAGGCCGACTTTGAAATCGTCCCAAAGCCCGTGGGCGTCCCAGCCGTGAAAGTCTTCCAACTCCAAGAGCAGATTGATTTGATCGCCCTGCTCACGCACACGCGCGAGTTCGGGCACGAATGTCCCGCTATAGTCCTCGTCGGTCAGCTTGCCGCTCACGTGGAAGCCGATGATGTCACCGGCGCTCTGATGTAGTTTGTAGATCATTGCGATCTCCTCTTTTTGATCGACCGCTCGATAGATTGGCCGATCGATAGATGCGCTTGATTTTGTATTAGGTCGTTCAAAGAAAATAAATCCCCGATCCGGCGACAATTTCCCTGAACGGCTTGGGCTTTTCCAAATCAGTCTAGGGAATTTATTTGTTGGAAAAGCCTTAGAAACGGTATTAGGAGAGTCCGTGGACATCGATCAGATCGGGTGCGGTTCCACGCAAAACATCTTCCGCCGCGCTAACCGCGTCTGTATCCCCGTGAACTATAACCAGATACTTTCCGTTGCGCACCATTTTTTCGTATTGGTGCATCTGGCTTTCGCTGACTCCCCAGCTTACCAGTGCCCCTAACAGGCCGATACCTGATGCCCCCAAAACTGCCCCCTCCAAAACGCTGGCGATGGAAGCAGCTATGGGACCAGCAGCAATAAACGGCCCCACGCCAGGAACCCAGGCAACGGCCAACCCCACAGTGAGGCCGAAGATACCACCGATCCACGCCCCGTTGGTTCCGCCGTGCAGGGTGGGATGGTCCTCAAATACAATGCCGTGGATTGTCTTATCACTGTGCAGGTCCTGAGCAACAACCGAAATCGTCTCCTTGGGCACACCGCTGTTGTGTAGTTCTGCGAGCGCGCCTTCAACGGCAGACATGCGGCCATAAATGGCGATCACACTATTTTTTGCTGGCATAGTCAGAACACCTCCAGGAATATCAGATCGAGAGAAATCGAAGTTTGTTGGCAGGAGAGGATATTGTCAGTTCTCCTCTTCTGCTTGCGATAGCAAAGGTCGCCTGTTTCTAGCGCTCAGCCGATTGGCCAGCGCGCCGCTCCACATAGGCAGGGCGGAAGTGCGAGCCTACATAGGGCAGTATCCAGCGATCCAGACCCCACCAGCCCGCGGTCTTCCAGGCCAACACCAGCCAGGTGGCAATCACAAAGAGAATGGGATTGGTGCTGACGGTTCCGGCCAACAGATAGTTCATGTTCATGAAGCTGCCGAAAAAGGCGGCAAGCCCGGTGAACAGTCCCAGGATAAGGGCAACGCCCACAAGCAACTCACCCCAGGCGATCAGATAGCTCCAAGCCGCGGCATTGGGCAATACCAGCGTGTTGAGAAACCAGGCATACCAGCCCTGGACATCCGGATGGGACCCCGATGCCTTCTGCAGCGCACCGTTGACAAAGCCCGTCATCGCCGTGCCGGCCTGACTTCCCGTCCACGCCGGGTTTCCCAGTTTGCCCCAGCCAGCGCTGACCCATTCCCAGCCCACGTAGACGCGCAGGATCAGCCAGAGCCAGGCCCAGCGGGTCTCGCCGAAAAGGCTGTGCGCGAAGGGAGGGTCTTCAAAATGCCCTGCGCCTGCCGAGCCTATTGTTGGCGTGTTATTGGCCTGCATTGTTTTCTGTGTAGCAGTCACGATTCGATCCCTTTTGTGCTTGTTCTGTCTTCTCTGTAATCAAACCCGAACCTGTCGCTTGCAGCCATTACAGCCGTGTCTATAGTATGGCAGAGTGATGGTGGGCCGACCTTAGGCGGGCTTTAGCCCAAGCTCAAGCCGGTATTAAGCAGAGGCAGATTCAACAATCACAAATGAGTTCACCACAGGCGAGTTCACTGCAAAAAGGCGAATTTCTCCCGTAGAGACGCCGAGGCGCGGAGAGTTTCAGGCGGCAATCCCAACTATAGAACGCGGATTGGGCGGAAAGGACGGATCGACGCGGATCAAGAAGAAAATCCGCGGAAATTTGCCCAATCCGCGTTCAATTTGTGACTCTACTGCAAAAAAGGTCAATTTCTCCCGGGGAGACGCGGAGGCGCAGAAAATTTCAGGGGAGAATCCTTCTTTTTATGTGACTATTCAGCCGTCAGTCAGCCGGTTAGCAAACGTCAGTTGAGTAGCCTGGGGCAGTTTCCAGGCGTATCGCTTGTACTGAGCCTGTCGAGGTGAAACCAGTTTGCGGGTCTACCCGCTGAGTTTCGACACGGCCACAAACCGCCGTGGCCTGCTCAACCGGCGCTGGCCTGAATAGTCAGCGTTTATCAGCGTTTTTCAGTGTCTATCAGTGGCTCAAAAGGCTTTTTGTAGTAGAGTCATTCTTTAAATGTCCAAACTGGGGGAGGGGCTGAGTGGTGCGATGTGTCATTCCACCATCGACCCGACCACACCGAAACCCGGCCCAATCGCCATCGACAGCCTCCCCTCTCCCGGCCCGACCAGCAGACCCCACACGAAAACGCCCTGGCGGGGAGAGGGGGCGGGGGTGAGGGCTACACAGATTGCGCCCAATCCAGCAGCGCCTGCGCCTCATCCCAATCGGGCGAGCGACGCAGGGCCTCCTCTGCCCACTGAACTACACCGGCGCGGTCGTTCCTGGCTTTGGCCAGAGCAGCCCTGTGTAACGCCAGATAGGGCGCGTCAGGTTCGGTTTGGGCGGCTCGGTCCAATTGGGCTTCAGCTTCATCCAGCCGTTCTAACCGAATCAAACTGTCGGCAACATTTCGCTGTAGCCATCCGGCAGCGGGAAGCAGGGCAGCCGCTTCTTTATAGACTCCAAATCCTTCTTCAAGTCTTTCGGCTTCGTCATAAAGATTCCCCAGATTGGTAAGCGCTGAAGCGGCCCGATCCAGCAGTTCGGTTTCGATATACCCCAACGCAGCCACTCGCAGAGCATTCATTGCAGCTTCGGTATCTGCGCCACCTACGTACGCTTGCGCTAACGTCTCATAATCCAAAGCTGTACCGAATCGGTCTTGATTGGCAGCATGACGGGCTATGGCTTCTTCCGTCATTTGACGGGCTACCGGCCAATTCTCCTGCGCTAAAGCCAACCGCCCCAATCCCAGAAAACTGTTGGCTTCGCCCTGCTTGGCTCCGATTAGACGATACAATGCCAACGCCTGCTGATAGTGTTCTTGCGCAATATCGTACTCGCGCAAAATACGACGTACGTCCCCCTGGGCCTTCAGCACATTCGCCTCCCCCAGCCGATCGCCCACCGCTTGGAACAGCCCCAACGCCCCCTCGTACTTCTCCAACGCCTCGTCCCGCTTGTCCTGAAACGAGAGTACGTCCCCCTGGGCCTTCAGCACATTCGCCTCCCCCAGCCGAGCGCCCACCGCTTGGAACAGCCCCAACGCCCCCTCGTACTTCTCCAACGCCTCGTCCCGCTTGTCCTGAAACGGAGTACGTCCCCCAATGGGCCTTCAGCTGCCCACCATGAGCGCCCACCGCTTGGAACAGCCCCAACGCCCCCTCGTACTTCTCCAACGCCTCGTCCCGCTTGTCCTGAAACGAGAGTACGTCCCCCTGGGCCTGAAGCACATTCGCCTCCCCCAGCCGAGCGCCCACCGCTTGGAACAGCCCTACGCCCTCGTACTTCCAACGCCCTCGTCCCGCTTGTCCTGGAAACGAGAATGTCCCCAGTGCTAACAGCACATTCGCCTCCCCCAGCCGATCGCCCACCGCTTGGAACAGCCCCAACGCCCCCTCGTACTTCCAACGCCTCGTCCGCTTGTCCTGAAACGAGAGTACGTCCCCCTGGGCCTGAAGCACATTCGCCTCCCCCAGCCGATCGCCCACCGCTTGGAAATGGCCCAACGCCCCCTCGTACTTCTCCAACGCCTCTGTCCCGCTTGTCCTGAAACGAGAGGTCCCCAGTGCTAACAGCACATTCGCCTCCCCCAGCCGAGCGCCACTGCGCTTCAGCCGGCCAACGCCCCTTTTCGTACTTCTCCAACGCCTCGTCCCGCTTGTCCTGAAACGAGAGTACGTCCCCCTGGGCGAAGCATGGTCTGCCTCCCCAGCCGAGAGCGCCCACCGCTTGGAACAGCCCCAACGCCCCCTCGTACTTCTCCAACGCCTCGTCCCGCTTGTCCTGAAACGAGAGTACGTCCCCCTGGGCCTTCAGCACATTCGCCTGATCCCAGGAATCGCCCATCCGCTGCGCCGCGGCAACGGCCGCGGCCAGCCAATCGCCCCGCCGCGGGTCGTGATTATTGTAGAGGACATTGCGCCAGTGATGGCTGTAGCGGATGAGCAGGCGCGCCGCCTCGACGTCTGTAGCCTGGGCAGCAGCCAGCCGTTCGATTGCCAGCGAGACGCCTTCCCATTCGGCGGGCGCGGCGTAGTTCATACGTCCTTCGGTGATCCATTCCTCGTAGTTGGCCACAATCGCCTGGTAGTAGGCGGCGTGGGCCAGTTCCATTGCCCGGCGCTGGCCGCTTTCTGTCAGGCGGGCCAGGGCATAGGCGGCGACGGTCTGGTGCAGGCTGTAGCGGCGGGGGGTGTCGCGGCGGGGGGTGTCGCTGCCGGGGTCGTCGCGGTCACGGTTGGGGGTCAGCAGCCCCGCGTCCACCAGCCCGGCCCGGCGCTGGTTGTGGCGGCTGGCGGGCAGGGGGCTGTCCGGTGGTTTCGACCCTTCCACAGGCCGGTGGGTTGAGCTTGTCGAAACCTCAGAAGACCGCAAGCTCAACCGAGTGGCCGCCTGGCCCGCGTCCCAGAGGGCAGCCATCGCCCCGGCTTCAAAGCTCAGGGGCTGGGCGCCACAGACGGCCAGGCGCACAAAGGCGTCCTGCTCGTCGTCGCTCAGGGCCGCGTAGGAGAGGCCCAGCACAGCCTCCAGGCTGGGGTTGTCCGCGTCCAGCCCCAGGCGGCGCTGGGCCGCGGTCAGGCGCAGCAGCCGCCCCTCCTCTTCGGCCAGTTCGGCCAGCAGGTGGGCCAGGGCGTGGGCGGGTCCGTCGGCGCGGGCCAACTTTTGCAGATAGCGGGCGGCCACCTCCAGGGCCAGGGGCAGATGGCCCAGACGGTCGGCCAGGGCCGCGGCTGTCTCCGGGTGCGCGGCCACGGCCTGGCCAGCCAGATCGCCCCCCGCGGCCAGCAGTTCCAGGCTGGGGTCCGGCCGCAAAACATCCACCAGGCGCTGGGCCGCGCCCAGATCGTCGGCGACGCCCGAACGGCGGGTGGTGAGCAGACAGCGCGCCGTCGGGGGCAGGGCATCCCGAAAAGGGCGGGCGTGGGCCGGGTTCCAGCAGTCGTCCAGCAGCAGCAGCGCGCGGCGTCCGGCCAGCAGATCGGCCAGGGCGCGGCTGTGCTGCTCGGCTGTGGTCAGCCCCTGCGCGCTGCCGCCCAGGGCCGCGATGAAACGGGCCATTTCGGCCAGAAGGGTGTCGTCGTTCATTTGCGGGCCAAGGGCCACCCAAAAGATGCCGTCGGGAAAGGCCGCTGTCACTGCCGGGTGCTGGGCCAGGCCCAGGGCCAGGGCTGTCTTGCCCACGCCGGGCAGGCCCCCCAGCGCGGTCAGGGCCAGGGGGGTGTGGCTGGCGGGGCCGATCAGTTCCCCGGTCAGTTCCCCGGCCAGTTGGGCGATGAATTCGTCCCGGCCGTAGAGGGTGGCGGGCTGGGGTGGGGTGTAGAGGCTCAGCGGGTCCAGAGCCGGGGGTGCTGCGGGCCGGGAAAGTTCGGTGAGGAGAGAGGCCAGACGGCGCGCCCGTTGGGCCGGGTCGTTCAGGTCCAGGGGGGTCAGGTGGGCCAATGCCGGGGGCAAATCCCTCACCCCCAACAGCAGAGGGATAAAACGGCGGCGGCTGGCGTTGGGGTCGCTGTGCTGGCCGATCTGGCGCTGAAAGTCCAGCAGGCCATCGGCCAGCCAGTTGGGGGTGACGAGGGCCAGAGTGTGGTGGCTCTCCCGCACCAGCCGGGCCATCTCGTCCAGTCGATTGGTCCCGGCGCGCAGATCTTCGCCGGTGGCCGCGGTCAGCCCCGCGTCCGCCAGCCGGGGCAGGAGTTCGGTCTCCACAAAGTCCAGGTCATCCGTGTGGTGGCTGATAAAAATGTGAAAATGGCGGCTCTGGTCCATTGGCGGCGCTCCCGGCGGCTGGGTGTCTATGGAGAAAGTATAGCGGGAAGGTAGGGCAAAGACAAGGAAAGGGAAAAGGGAGTGAGAACGGCCCAGAGAACGGCCCAGGCGAAGTCAACGGGTTGCTTGCGACTGGGATAGGAATAGGGTATAGTCGAGGAGGATATGAACCACCTGTCCCCCATGCCACCTGTCCCCCCTACAACGAAAGGAGCGCTCCATGCGCCAACGACGACAGACAGGCTATGCGAAGAAAGCTGGTGGGTTGATTCTGTGCGCCTGGCTGCTGGTCAGCTGCGGTCCGCCGGAGACACCCATCCCCCCACCGCCGCCGCCCGCCGCGCCCCAAGCCGCGGGGCCAGAAGCCACCAGCCCACCGGTCTCGCCCGCGCCCGCCGCGCCAGTGGCAGGCAACACAGCCACGCCCCCAAGCCCTGCGCCCGCGGCTACGTCCGCGCCGGCCGCGGCCGCCCCGGCCCCGGCTGCTCTGCCCGATCTCACCCAACTCTGGTCCAACGGGCTGACCAGCAAACGTACAGGCGAGCCGCTGGTCACCGCGGACGGTATGCACAATCTGGACCCGGCGCTGGTGGCCTACGGCTACAATCTGGTGGTGGACAGTGCGGGCACTCCCCTGCCCCCCCAGGGTACACCCCTCCGGGGCGGCGAGCAATTGGTGCAGACCACTGCCTATCAGGACGACGCCAATGTACGGGAATACGCCCGCGTCGTTGCGCTGATGGCCCCGATTCGGGATACGATTCTGTACAATTTCGAGCACACCTCCCGCGCCCAGTGGCTGGCTGTGACGGAAGTGTTGGCGCGCAACAATATCAAAACAGTGGATGCGGCCAGTGTGGATGCCCGCAGCGTCCTTTCCAGCGGCCAGGTCTATGACTACATCGCCAGCAGCCCCACAGACGGCAGCCCGGTCATGCGCTATCTGGAAGAGGCGGAGTTGGAACTCAAATGTCTGGCTTTTGTTGACTTCAATTTCACCAATCCCGAGGGCAACAACCACTGCGAGGCGCAGAATATCCCGGTGGGTTCGGGCATCCAAATGCCCTGAACAGCCCTATCCGAAGGCTATCTCCGGTCTGAGAGACAACCCCCGACGCTGCCTGCTCTGCCAGCCCGTTGAATCGCGGATTGAACAGAGGCCGGTTTGGGGTTAAAATTTCAGCACCACTTTCCAAAAAACAGAAGGCCCTGTGCAACTTCGTGAATTTTGTGGAAGATAGTTTTCTTGTAGCTGTACAGGCGACACGACCGGCTGACACCGATAGCAGTGAAAATCATCCACAGATAGCACAGATTCTCACAGATTGAATCCGTGTTCTCTTTTATCCGTGTATACAACCCTATTTTCAGAATAGGTGCAACGCACTCGCCAGTAGAATATTCCTGTGCAAAAATTGTGTGGCGAGTACATCGCACCCAACGCCTGAGCAGGTACGTTTTCTTAGCATCGCCCAAATCCAATAAAACCAATGGAGTTCTGTATGTCCTCGCTCTTTCCACCTGCGACGGGGAAAAAAAATGTAGTTCGCTATGGCAAATTAGCCATTGATTTGACCAATCATCGGGCGGCATTTGAAACACAGCCGTTGCATCTCAATCCAAATGAGTTCACACTTCTTGCCCATCTGGTCCAGGCAGTGCCACGCGTTGCCTCCTTTTCGGAGCTGGCCGGGCAGGTGCGGGCAGAGGCCAGTGCATCGCCGGAAAACATCAATAAAATAGTGCATTTTCATATCTATGGTTTGCGGCAAAAACTGGCGGAGGTGGCCGGGAATGCTCTCCTGCTGGAAAGCGTGCCCGGTGTTGGTTTTGTGCTCTCCCAACCGCTCCCCGCGGACCAGCCCCGGGGCGGGTTCTCTTTTCTCTTCAGCGATATCGAAGGGAGTACCCAACTTTGGGATCAGCATTCCGACGGGATGCGGATCGCGCTCAAACAGCACGATTTGCTCCTGCGCACCACTTTTGCCGCGCATAATGGCTATGTATTCAAAACTGTAGGCGATGGTTTTTATGTTGCCTTTGTCCAGGCAAGCGAGGCACTAGCCGCCGCGCTTGCCGCGCAACGGGCCTTGCAGACCGCGTCCTGGCCCTCACAGATACGTCTGCGGGTACGGATGGCGCTTACCACTGGTCTGGCTGAACAGCGGGAAGGTGACTACTACGGCCCCCCGCTCAATATGGCCGCGCGTCTGCTGGCGGTGGGGCATGGCGGGCAAGTTCTTCTGGATTCCGCAACCCAGGCAGAGATCGTTCTGCGGCTCCCCCCTGGCGTGGAATTGCGCAATATGGGCTTTCGCCGTTTTAAGGGACTGCACGATCCCCAGCAGGTGTTCCAGGTTGTCGCACCCGACCTGCCCGTCTACTTTCCCCCCCTGCGCACACTGGACCCACGCCCGACCAATCTGCCCGCCGAATTGACATCCTTTGTGGGCCGGGAAAACACAATCCGGGCGATTGGCGCGCTCCTGCGCCGAGCCGATGTCCGCCTGGTCACATTGACTGGACCCGGCGGTATTGGCAAAACCCGGCTCAGCGTGCAGGTGGCGACAAGCCTGGAGGATGAATATGAAGACGGCGTCTTTTTTGTGCCGCTGGCATCCATCCACGACCCGGACCTCATTCCCCTGGCTGTGGCCCGGGCCTTGCGAATGCATGCAGTGCCAGACACGATTTCCATCGAGGCGCTGATCGCCCATTTGCGCGAGCGCCAGGCATTGCTGGTTCTCGACAATTTCGAGCAAATCGTCCGGGCCGCGCCCCTGGTCAACGAGCTTCTGCGCGGCGCGCGCTATCTCAAAATATTGGTGACCAGCCGCGAAGCGTTGGCGATCTATGGAGAACACCAGTATCCTGTGCCCCCGCTGGCTGTGCCCGCTGTGAACGAAAGCATGACTGTCGAACTGCTTGAGCGCTACACGGCTACAGCGCTCTTTGTTCAGCGGGTGCGGGCCAGGGTCCCGGAAATCGCATTGACGCAGCGCGACGCGGAGCTGATTGCCGGGATTTGTATCAGCCTGGATGGTCTGCCGCTCGCCATCGAGCTGGCCGCGGCCCGGTCCGATCAGTTCACATTGCCGGAAGTGGCCGAGCAACTGCACCGTCACCTGGGCTTTCTCATCAGTGGCCCGCGGGACCTGCCCGCCCGCCAGCAGACCCTACGCGGTGCCATTGGCTGGAGCTACGAATTGTTGACAGATCCGGAGCAGGTGCTGTTTGCCCAGCTCTCTGTCTTTGTGGGCGGCTGGACAGCGGCCGCGGCGCAGCGGCTGGTCACCGGTCACGCCCAAACCCCCACGCAGGTGGCGGCCACGCTGATTTCATTGGCAGCCAAAAACCTGATCCAATACCATTCCGGTTTATCACCGCGCTTCGCCATGCTGGAATCTATCCGCGAATATGCGTGGGAACAACTGGAAAGCAGCGGCGAGTTGTCGGCTCTGCGACAACGACACGCGGCCTACTATCGGGATTTGGCAGTCGGGCTGGAAGCAAGCTTGACAGGGGATGACCAGGCCGCGGCCTACAAAATTTTGCAGGGCGAAGAAGACAATCTACGGGCTGCTCTGGCCTGGTCGCTGGAGCAGGAAGATGACGATATTGCCCTGCAAATGGGCGGCATTCTGTGGCGCTGGTGGGCCGCCCAGAGTTATCTGCGCGAGGGACGTTCGTGGCTGGAAAAGGCATTGTCACGCCAAACGTCAGCCCAACCGGCCTTGCGTGCCGCGGCCCTGTGGGGTGCGGGTCGCCTGGCTTTCTTTCAGGCAGACGACAGGCAAGCAGAAGAGATGCTGGAAGAGAGTCTGGCGCTCTATGGCCAGATCGCGGATCAGAACGGCATCGCGTGGGTTCTCGATGCCATTGGCGCGATCTACACATACCGGGAGGTGCATGACCGGGCACGCGCCCTCTTCGAGGAGAGCCTGGCCTTGCATCGCGTCACAGGCAACAGGCGCGGGATCAGCCATACAATCGATGATCTGGGACAGCTTGCCTTTCAGCAGGGGGATATTCCACAGGCGACCCATCTGTTCACCGAAAGCCTGCAGCTGCGTCGCCAGTCGGGCAGCCCGGAAGGAATCGCTGTCGCCCTCGTCAACTTGAGCGAGGTGCTGGGTTTGCAGGGTGATACGCACAGGGCCGAAACGCTTTTGCAAGAGGGACTTCACCTCTACCGACAGCTAAACCAGCCGTCGGGCGTCATTCTCTGCCTCAGCAATCTGGGGGACCTCAAAGTGGCGCAGGGGGATTCCCAGGGAGCCTTGTCTTGTTACACGGAAAGCCTGCACTATTTGCGCGGTGTGGAGCAAGACGAAAGGGAATTGCTTGTGGAAAGCCTGGTAGGATTGGCGCAATTTCTACAAGGCGGGGGACAGACCCAAGCGGCCGCACGAATTCTGGGCGCGGCGGAAAGCCGGATGGACAGCATCAACACCTATCCATCTCTCCGCCGCAAATACGAGCACCAATGCGAGGCGGTCCGTTCTCAGTTGGGCACAACAGATTGGGCACGCGCTTGGGAGGAAGGCCAGACGCTGACGCTGCTGGACATTATTGACTCAATCTCATACCTGGACACAGGCCCATAGATCTACAATCTGGTCTCTATGGTCAGGTCTTGCCCGCTTACACCGTCCAATGTACGATAAATCGTATTGACCAAAAAATTGGCTGTCACAAAAGTATCCGCTCTGTGGGTAATCACTTTTGTTGTGCTTGTAAAGACGCCGGGCGGATTATCCGCATAGACGGTAAAATGTTCAACCGTCGTTGGCCAGTTGGGCGTGGAGATCGTAAGGACGACTTCCAGCCCTTCGGGAATATGAAGTGTATAATGGACTTCTTTTACGTGAAACAGAAGCGCGCCGATGTCAGCCGAAATGTCTATAATTGTGCCGTCGGAGAGAAGCACCAACGGATCGCTCCGGCAGAGAGCAAAACGCGCCTGAGCGACTTGGCTGCCAGGATGAATGGACAGAATCAATGCAAGGATGGCAGAGAAAGCAAAAACAGACGGACGAAAACGGAGGACAGCTTGCATAGTTCTGCCTTTCTGATGACAGTTGAACAATCGCTCGATTCGTCTGGGGACGTAGACAAACCTTACGTTCAAGGATATGCCATATTGCGTAGATTGCAATAGTGCTTTTTGCTTACTCGCGGTAGGTTCAGACAAGCGTACCACACGGTTGGTAGTTGGTGTCACACCCCTGTTTACCGATTTACTGAGGTTTACTGATCTATGCTAGACTCAGCCCAAAACATCAAGCACGCCGGGAGTGCTGCTTTATCCCGGCTATGGCTGAAAATTCATTCGTGTGAAACAGAACCGGAACAATCTCATCCGTCTTGAAAGAAATCGCCTTCTATGCGCAATAACACGACCACCTACGATGTTGCAGTTATCGGCTCTGGCTTCTCCGGCTCCTCTCTGGCGGCCATCCTGGCCCGCCACGGACAGCGGGTCGTCGTCTTCGAGGCCAAAAGTCATCCCAAATTTGCCATCGGCGAGTCGATGATTCTGGAGACATCGGAAGTTCTGCGGGCCACGGCTGAATTTTTTGACGTGCCCGAGCTGGCCTATTTCAGCTCGGAGAATTTCTTCAAGCTGGCCGGCACCTCCCACGGGGTCAAACGTCATTTCAGCTATCTGCACCACACACCGGGCCAGCCCCAGAACAAGCGCCACAGCCTGCAAGCGGTCATCCCCCGCCAGCCCCACGGCCACGAGATGCACCTTTTTCGCCAGGACACGGACGCCTTTCTCACCGCGATGGCCGTGGCGTACGGCGCGGAGGTCCTGCAGGAAACGCCGGTGGCGGAAGTGGATGTGCAGGCCGATGGGGTAGAGATTGTCACGGCCAAAGGCGAGCACTACCGGGCCAATTTTGTGGTGGACGCCGGGGGCTTTCGCTCTCTGCTGGTTCAGCGCTTTGACCTGCGGGATATGGACCTGCAAACCCACTCCCGCGCACTCTTCACCCATATGGTCAATGTGCCCTGCTACAACGACGTGGGCGGTTCCGTGGCCGAGTATGGCATCCCCTACCGGCTGAGCGAAGGGACCCTGCACCACATCTTTCGGGGGGGCTGGCTGTGGGTGATCCCCTTCAACAATCACCCGCAAGCCACTAACCCCCTGTGCAGCGTCGGCCTGCTGCTGGACCCGCGCGTCCACCCGGAGCGGCCCGACCTCAGCCCGGAGGAGGAGTTCAACGCCTTCGTCGGCCAGTATCCGGGCATGGCCGCCCAGTTTGCCAACGCCAAGTCTGTGCGGGCCTGGACGCGCACGGGGCGCATCCAATACTCGTCCAAGCAGGTGGTGGGGGATCGCTTCTGTCTGTTGGGCCACGCCGCGGGTTTCATCGACCCCCTCTTTTCCAAAGGGCTGTATGTGACTTCCATGAGCACCGCGCTCTGCGCCCATCTGCTGCTGAAAGCGAAGGAGACCGGCGACTATTCCGCCGGGGCTTTTCAACCGCTGGAAGAGCAGACCCTGGCCTACATCCGCACCAACGACCGGCTCATCGCCAACTCCTTCCGCTCCTTTTCCCACCCGAAGCTGTGGCAGGTCTACAGCGTCCTCTGGCTGCTGGGCGCGTACACCGAACTGGTGATGCTCAACAGCGCGCGTGCCCAGGCCACAGACCGGGACGACTACTTCCGCCGGACACGCCCCCTGCATCTGGCTGGCGGCGGCTTCCCCGGCTTTCAGCAGATCGCCGACCGCATCGATACGCTGATGGAGGCGTGTAATCTGGACGATCAGAACTCCGTAGACAGAACCGAGGCCGAGATACAGGCCATCTTTGCCGAAGTCGATTGGCTGCCCCTGGCCTTCCGCCACGTGCTGGCGGGGAAGAATCATCTGCCCGCCAACAAACTGCGCCTGAGTCTGCTGGCGGGGAATGAGAGTTTTCTCAAAACCGGGGAATACCGCAAGCACTTCTTCGGCGACAGTTCCATGTGGGATGTAACGCGGATTTTCGTGCAGGAGAAAGTTAAATACGCCGTGCCGGTGCTGGAATGGCAGAAGCGGCGAAGGGGCGGACATAACGATTGATAAGCGTGAAACAGTGCAGCAACGAAAGGAAAAACAAATGAGCTTCGATATCCACGGCAAGACATTTGCCAACGATATTTTTTACAACGAGAGCGCCCTCAGCACCTATGTAGATGAACTGATGACGCTTTTTATTGAATCCCCCGAAGGCCAGGCCCGGCTGAAGATCGATCCTGAAATGGGCTTCTGGGCAGCGAGTTCTATCGAATATTGCCATATTCATGTTGGCCCGCTGCCGCCTGAATGTAGCCCGGACGATGTGGAAGAGCTTCTTTTTGACGTCTTCCCGCGCAAAATTTCGATTGGCTCTGCCGATGAAGCAAAAGACGTTCTCCCGGAAATCATCGCTCTATGGGAATACCTGAAGCGCGCCTTCGAGTTGCCCAATGCAGATCGAATGCTCACCTATCTGCATAGCATTGACCCACAGCGATTCATCGATGCAATGCTCGATCCGAACAAATTCGGCATGGCAAAGTCGTTTGTGATGTCCGGTAGGCAGGCGGGTTTCGATATGACCGACCCGGATTCGATGAATCAATTTATGCATATACAAAACGCGGCTGCTGTGATGAATTTGGCGAAAGACGGATCGGATTTGCAGGCACTTGGCCCAAGCCCCGGTAAACCAAGAGTCTCTTCTGCTTCAAAAAGCAAACGCAAAATGGTCAAGAAATCACGCAAACAGAACCGACGCAAGAAAAAGAAGAAATAGCAGGTGGCGCATTTACGGCTTTCTGCTATAATCAGAAGCATAACTTTACCGGTCAAGTTCGGCGCATCCACAATGCGGGCAACACAACCGCCTGACACCGATAATGACGAGAATAAGAACACAGATTTCACAGGTTGAATCTGTGTTTCCTTTCATCCGTGTATACAATCCAGCTATTTTTTGAACAGGCAAGGAGCCAAACCCAATGCCCACCTCCCCCAAAGATTACACTGTACGCGGCGTCCATTGCGATTTTATGGCCGACGACGAGACCGTCTATCAGGCGCTGAAAGCGGCTACCGCGCCCCTGCACCGCTCCTGGGAGCGGCTGCGTGCAGCCAAAACCATCGCCATCAAATTCAACCAGGACAAAGCCACCAAAAATGTGGTGATGTACAACGAACGCCACCGCCAGCAACTGGTCAGCGATACGGTTGTGCGGGCCACCCTGCGCCTGCTGCGGGAGATGACCACCGCTGAGTTGTGGTGTGTGGATGTCAGCTTCTACACAATGTACAACGGCGAGACGATTGAGGACACGACACAAATCGCCCCCCTCCTCAAAGAGTTCGACGTGAAATATATGGATGGCACAAAGCCCCCCTTCCGCTGGGTGGAGACCCCCGGCGGCGGCCTGATGTTCGACAAATATCAGGTAATGGAGGCCTGTGCCGAGGCCGACGAACTGATCTCCGTGGCGCTGATCAAAAACCACGCTTTTATGGGCGTCACCGGCTGCCTGAAAAATCTTTTCGGCCTGATGCCCGGCGAATTCCACGGCGGACGCCCCCGCACCTACTACCACCACCTGGTGCGTATGCCCTATCACCTGGCGGACCTGGGCAAGCTCTTTGACCCCGCGCTCTGCATTGTGGATGCGCTGGTGGGCCAGGCCGGGCAGGAGTGGCACAGCGGCGTAGACGCCACAACCGGCGTCCATCAGGGCCGGGAGGTCAATGGACTGATGGCCGGGGATCACGTGATTGCCACCGATGCCTGTCTGATGCACACAATGGGCCACGACCCGGCCGCGGACTGGCCCACGCCGCCCTTCCACCGGGACCGCAATTCGGTAAAAATGGCCGCGGACGGAGGCTACGGCACAGTCAATCTGGACGAAATTGACTTCCAGACCGAGATCGAACGCCAGAAGCCGGGCAGTTTCTACTCCATCCAGACCGACAGCGCGGAGATGTGCTATTCCTGGCTGCGGACGATGTGCGAGCAGGCCCTCTACTACCGGGACAATCAGCAGAAATTCCACGCAGCCTATGCAGGCGAGTATATTCTGCTGCAACAGCGGGAGGTGAAGTGGCACAATCCCTTTGGCCGGGTGACGGAAAGCCGCCGCCTGTTGGCCGGTGACAACCCGGAGCAGGCCATGTGGTTCAAATATGTGGACCCAGAAGAGGCAGAAGGCGAGCATTTTGAAATCTACGAGCAGACGCTGGAACGGCTGAAGAATTACGAACCGCTCCCGGCGTAGAGAAGAAATTGGAGAGTGGGAGATCAAGAGATCGGAGATTCGCACTGGACAATCTCCGATCTCTTGATCTCCCACTCTCACCGCCTCTTATTCTCATGTCCCTTCCCTCCATCTTCGTACTGCCCCGTTCCCCCAACTTTTCCCTGCGCCAAATTATTCTGGCCTATGGCGGACGTTTCAGCGACGAACTGCTGGGCGGTCTGCCCGATGTGCTGATGCCTACGATTCAGCAACAGTTGGGGCTATCCCTTGCCCAGATCGCGCTTTTGCGTCAGGTGATGGAATGGGTCAGCCAAGTGATCGATCCGGTCCACGGGCTGCTGTTGGATGTGTGGGACCGCCGTTGGCTGATGGGGCTGGGCGCGGCCGGGGTGGGTCTCTCGATTGTACTCATCGGCCTGGCCCCGACCTTTGCCCTGCTGCTCCTGGCCTATGCCCTCTACGGCGCGGCCGGCGGCCCCCTGACCCACACCGGGGATGTGCTGGTGGTGGAAGCCTATCCCACGGCGCCGGACCGGGCCTATACCCGTTCGGTTCTCTTTGACACAATCGGCGCGGCCCTGGCACCCCTGCTGGTGGCCGGGGTCTTCTGGCTGGGGCTGGACTGGCGCTGGCTGCTGCTGGGGATCGGCGCTGGCGCGCTCGTCTACGCGCTGCTGATCCTGCGCACCGGTTTCCCACCCTCGCCCCATGCAGAGACAGCCGGGGAGCGTCCGCTCTGGCAGACATTGGGCGACAATCTGCGCGAAGTTCTTGCCAGCCCAGAGGCCCGCCGCTGGCTGATCTTTCTCTTTTGCTTTCAACTGCTGGAAACCCCGTTTGTGCTGAAGACTGTCTGGCTGGCCCAGGAAGTGGGGATGTCCCAGGCGCTGGTGGGGGTCTATGTGGCAACGGAGATGGGCGTAGGTGTTGTCAGCCTGCTGGCGCTGGATCGCTGGCGGGCGCGGGCCGAGACGGGCCACGTGCTACAGGTGGTGACAGGCGCGGTGGCCCTCCTCTTCCCCCTCTGGCTGCTCGTGCCAGGGGTTGCCAGCCGTTTCGTGTTGATGATTCCCCTCGCATTCTTTTTTGCTATGTTCTGGCCCATCAGCAAAGCCAGCGCGCTGACTGCCGCGCCGGGACGGGCCGGCGCAGTGACCGCGGTTAGTTCGCTCTTTGGCTTTGTCCCCCTGCCCCTGTTCTTCGGTCTCCTGGCCCAGGCCATCGGGCTGACCGCGGCGATGCTGGCCGTCTTTCTGCCCGCAGTCGCGGTGATGGGGTGGCTGGTGAAGAGTGCGTAATACGTGTTTCGTATTTCGTACGCAGTGACGTTGACGGGGCTGATGTCTATTACTCGAAAGCGAAAAACGTCAGACGTCAGAAGTGAGACGTGAGACGTGACGGACGACTCTTGACCAGCGCCGGTTGAGTAGGCGGGGGCTTTTTCCCGCCGTATCGAAACCAAAGCGGGTAGGGAGAACCATCTCGTTGACCCGTTCGCTTTGGTTTCGACACGCCTCGAAGACGCGGAATCCATCGGATTCTGATGCTACTCAACCAACGCTCACTGGTCCTGATCTGCACGCAACGCCTGTGCCTTCGCCATCTTACGAAATACGCATTACGAAATACGAAGTCGTGGAGTTGACTTTGAATCCCATACCACCCTCCCTCATCCTCCCCCTGCGCCGCTTTCTGGTGGTGGAGAACTGTCCTGCCGAGTGGCAGCACTTCGATCTTTACCTCTTCCGGGACGAGGAGACTGTCTTCTATATAGGCCAATCCCACACCGCCTTCAACCGGGTGTGGAGCCACATCTACGACGGCTGGAAGGGGCGTTCGCTGATAGGCCGCTTTGTGCTGATGAACTGGCCCCGCGCCCTGCACTTTACAGTAGAATTCTGCTATTCCCAGGCCGAGCGCTTCGAGCCGGTGGAATACAATCTGAATCGGGCCGAACAGATGCTGATTGCCCGGCACACCCCCTGTTTTAATGACACCCACAACCCCCATCCCGCGCCCCTGCCCACCCACTACAACCCGCCCACAGTGCGCGTGCGCCACCCCCGCAACCCACGGGCGATGATCCGGGAAGCCGGACAGGCCAATCAGCGCGCAGAACAATCCAGCGCAACGTTGTGGGAGCCGTAGGATTGTTTGCCCCTCTGCCCCTGTGCTAAAATTCTCTTGCGTAGGCAACCTTCTATCTTTTCTCTTGGACTCTGCATTGAACAATCGGCTGGATATCCGCCTGCTGGGCGGATTGGAATTTTCCCAAAACAACCAACCGCTGGAGGGCTTTCGCTCTGGCAAAGTGGCCGCGCTCCTGGCCTGGCTGGCCGTCAACCGCCGGGTCCACCAGCGGGAAAGCCTGGCCGGCCTCTTTTGGGGTGAACTCTCCGACAGCGACGCGGCCAACAACCTGCGCCAGAGCCTCTCCAATCTGCGTTCACTGGCAAACAGCCACCTGACTATCACCCGCCAGACCGTCGCGTTCCGCACAGATGTACCCTATGCCCTGGACGTGGAAACCTTTGCCCAGGCAACCGGACAGACTGCCGGTCAGACAACGGCCCAGCGCATTCAGAGCCTGCACGCCGCGGTTGACCTCTATCGGGGCGATTTTCTGGAAGGGGTGATGCTGCGCGACGCGCCCGACTTTGAAGAGTGGATGCTGGCCCAGCGCGCCCGCTACCGGGAGATCGCGCTGCAAGCTATGCACGAACTGGTGGAACTGCGGATGGATCAGGGCGACTACACCGACGCCATCCACACGGCCACCCGGCTGCTGGCCCTGGATTCCTGGCGGGAGGAAGCCCACCGCACGCTGATGCTGGCTTTGGCCCGCACAGGCCAGAGCAGCGCGGCCCTGGCCCAATACGAAAATTGCCGCCAGATTCTCCAGGAAGTCTTCGGCGCAGAGCCATCCGTCGAGACGACACAACTCTACGAGCGCATCCGCGCCGCGCGCCGGGGGCCTCGCCACAACCTACCCCTGCCCGCCACAGAGCTGATCGGGCGGGAGCAGGAACTGGCGGAAATTCGCCGCTTGCTGGCGGATCCAACCTGCCGCCTGTTGACACTGGTGGGGCCGGGCGGCGTGGGCAAAAGCCGGTTGGCCCTGGAAGCAGCCAGCCTGATGGGCGGGGGTTTTCTCAACGGTGTGTGGTATGTGCGCCTGGCCGATCTGAACCCGGACGCGCCCGACGCTATCCCCCAGGCCCTGGCCGACGCGCTCCAACTTCCCCTCTCTGGGACGGCCACTCCCCAGCAGCAGATCGCCGAGTTTCTGCGCCACAAAGAGCTGCTGCTGGTATTGGACAATCTGGACCATTTGCTGGGCCAATGCGCCTGGCTGGGCCAGCTTTTGGAAAGCGCGCCCGACATAAAAATACTGGCGACCTCCCGCGCCCGGCTCAATCTGCGCGCCGAATGGCTGATAGACCTGCACGGCCTGCCCTATCCCAGAGGAAAGGAACAGGCCACCGAAGATTTGGCTGCCATGCAGCTCTTTGCCCAGCGGGCGCGGCGGCTGCAAAATAGCTTTGCGCTGAACACGGAAAACCGGCCGCTCGTCGCCCGTATCTGCCGTCTGGTCCATGGCGTGCCCCTGGCCCTGGAGATGGCCGCAACCTGGATGCGCACCCTTTCCCCCGCCCAAATCGCGGCAGAGATCGAAAAGAGTCTGGACTTTCTGACCGATCCCCACAGCGACGCGGTGGATCGCCATCGCAGCCAACGCGCGGTCTTTGATGCTTCCTGGCATCTGCTCACGCCAGCCGAGCGGGACGCTTTCGCCCGGCTGGCTGTCTTTCGGGGCGGTTTCGACAGTGCAGCAGCCGGTTGGGTTACAGGCTGTACAGCCCAGATTCTGGCCGGGCTGGTAGACAAATCGCTGATAGGCAAGTCACCCATAGAAAAATCATCAGGAGAGAAGTCGCCAGCCGACGACGAGAGCCACTACAGCGTTCATCCCCTGCTTCAACAATACGCGCTGGAAAAACTGGCCGCACAGCCCCCTGTCCAGGAAGCGATGATCGACCGGCATATTGAGTGGTTCGCCCGGCTATTGGGCGATCTGCAGCCGGACATCTATGGGGCCAGGCTGCCGGGGGCCTTGCAGATCATCAACCGCAACCTGGACAACATCCGTCAAGCCTGGCGCACGGCTGGCGAACGGGGCCACTTTGCCTTTTTTGCCCAGGCCGTGGACTCGCTGCTGATCATTTTTGACATCAATGGCCTGTCGCAAGAAGCCCAGCAGATGATGCAGGAAGCCCGGCTGCGTTTAGAGACGTGGACAACGGGCCTGCCGGAACAATCGATTGTGCTGGCCCAACTGTTGGCCCACGAGGGCGTCTTCAGCTTTCGCCTGGGCCAGTTTGAAAGAGCGCATGACTATCCTCGCCAGGCCATCGGCGAACTGTTGCGCCACAACGCGCCACCTTTCACCCTCGGCCACGTCTACGTCTTTCTGGCCGCGGCCCACTTCGGCCTGGGCGAGTACGACGCGGCCCTGGCTGCCTTTGCCGCGGCCAAAGACGCCTATGGCCGCGCCGGTTCCCATTGGGGCATATCTACGGGTCTGGGCAATTCAGCCGAGGTCCATATCGCTTTGCGCCAAATGGAGAAAGCCAGGGAATTTGCGGCCCAATCCTACACAATCGGTGAATTGAGCCAGAACGCTTATTTGCAAAGCCACAATGCCTATCGGATGGCCACGATCAGTGCTCATTTTGAAGAGTACGACGCGGCCCAGCGTTACCACCGGGAGAGCCTGGACCTGGCGAAAGCGCTCAATTACCGGGGCGGGATGGCAAACGCCTACTCAGCCCTGGGCGATATCTCCCGCTCTATGGGAAAATACAGCGAGGCTGAGCAGCAATTCGACGAGGCCCGGGCCATCAATGAAGAGTTTGGCAATTGGCTGGACAGCGCCGACTGTCAGATACAGGCGGGCAATGCTGCGTTGGCGGCGCAGGTCTATGACAGGGCCAGTGCCCACCTGCGCCAGGCCCTGGGAAGAGCGGCGGAGATCGGGGCAGAGGGGGTCCTTTCCGAAGGCTTGCTGGAATGGGCGCGGTTGCTGATTGCCCAGAAAAAACCCGAGAAAGCCGTGCCTATTTTGCAATTTGTGGCAGCCGACGAGGAAAGCAGCCCCGTCGTCCGGGATCAGGCGCGTCTCCTCCTGCGCCAGCAGACCGGCAATCCCAAAATGCAGCCACAGGCGTGCGCCCAACGCGACGAACTGCTCGCTGATATTCTGGGCTATGTGCCCCGGCGGACGTGAGAGAATGACCAGTCAACAGTAATCCAATCACCTAATCAACCAATCCCCCAATTCCCCAATCAACGGAGACACTTTATGCAAACCCGAACAGGCAATTTCCCCATCGGTTTTCGCCGCGGCGGCGGTGAATGGCAGAAGGACCTGCCCACACTGATCGACTGGGCCAAAGCCAACGATCTGGGCGTCATCGACCTGACCCGCAACGCCGCCGCGGAGATGGGCACAGCCATCGACGCGGGACTGCGGGTCGGCTCGGTGGACCTGGCCGACAACAAAGGAATGATCGCAGCCGACAGCGGACGGCGGGCCGAGGCCATCGCCCGCAACAGCGAACACATCCGCGCCTGCGCGGTCTATGGCCCGGTCAACCACTTTCTGGTGATGCTCCCCGAAAATCCTGCCCTGCCCCGGCGGGAGAACTTCGGCTATCTGGTGGAGAGTTTTGGCGAGTTGATTCCCGTTCTCGAAAAAAACGACGCCCGGCTGGTGATCGAGGGCTGGCCCGGCCCCGGCGCGCTCTGCTGCACACCGGAGGGTTATCGGGCCGCGTTCAAAGAATTGCCCTCCAAAGCGATGGGCATCAACTACGACCCCTCCCACCTCATCCGCCAGGGCATCGATCCCATGCGCTTCCTGCGGGAATTTGTGGATCGGGTCTATCACGTCCACGGCAAGGACACGGAACTGATCCCCGAAGGGCTGTACGAGTACGGCCACGAGCAGCCTGCCACCCTCGCCAGCCCCATCGCCTACGGCGCGCATGCCTGGCGCTACACAATCCCCGGCCACGGCATCTTCCGCTGGACCACCGGCCTGGAGATTCTGGCTGAAAACGGCTACAGCGGCGCGGTCTCGATTGAGCTGGAAGACGCCAACTTCCACAAAATTACCGAAGCCGAGCAGTTGGGGATTGTGCAGGGTGCGAAGTTTTTGACCGGATGCTGAGGAGCGGTGAGCGCATAAGCTGACAGTGGCGACCGTTTGGGAAGCGGCCAAATCTTCTTGCACGCTCCTGGGTTTTGTGGCGGATTCCCAAACGGTTGCCGTGTATTCCTCAATTGCCATTCCCGCGTTGATCCGTGCCGAGCCATAGCGAAAGGCAGAATAAATCCTGTGTCGATCCAAAAATATCTCTACCCTCCCGTATATTTTCTGGGCGGATTGGGGTTGATTGTGCTGCTCCATCTCTTTTTCCCCCTCGGCACAATCGTTCCCCGCTATCTTTCCTGGCTGGGCGCGGTTCTGTTCGTTTTGGGTGGTGTGCCGGCGGTACTGATCTTCGGCCAGTTTCAGCGGGCGGGGACAACTATCCATCCTCACGCAGTTTCGCAGAAACTGGTGACAGATGGTCTCTTCCGCTTCAGCCGCAACCCCATCTACGCGGGTATGGCCCTCTCTTTGTTGGGCGCGGCCCTGTATTTCGGGGACCTTTCCCCCTTTGTGGTCGCGCCACTCTTCGTCTGGGTTATTCAAAACCAGTTTATTGTCCCGGAAGAGCGCCTTTTGGAGGAAACATTTGGCGATGCCTACCGGGAGTACAAGTCACACGTGCGTCGCTGGTTGTAATGCCCATAAATGGGAGACCGTGACTATTCAGGCCAGCGCCGGTTGAGCAGGCCACGGCAGCTTGTGGCTGTGTCGAAGCCCAACGGGTAGACCCCCAAACTGGTTTCACTTCGACCCTTCGACGTTTGCTAACCCGCTGACTGCTGGCTGAATAGTCATGCTGGATCAGGAAAATAGCCGAGTGACTGTAGGCGTGTTGTCTGCTGCGTTCTACTGTCATTGCTCGATCAATTTGTTAATATCCAAACAGTTTGCGTTACAAAGGAAGGCACTATGTGGTCACCAGATGGTTACTTGGCTGCCTGGCGCTATGCCGGGGAGATGCACGCCGACCAAAAAGTGCCGGGTACAGAGCTGCCGTACATTGTCCACGTGGGCGCAGTGGCGATGGAGGTGCTGTCTGCGTTGGCCCAGGGCAACCGGGTAGATAATCCGGACCTGGCTGTACAAGCCGCGCTGCTCCACGACGTTATCGAGGATACGCCCGCCACCTACGCGGACGTATCCGCGCGCTTCGGCGCGGCCGTGGCGGACGGAGTGCTGGCATTGACGAAGGACAAGACGCTCCCCTCCAAAGCCCAACAGATGACCGACAGCCTCGCCCGCATCCGCCAGCAGCCGCAGGAAGTGTGGATGGTGAAGCTAGCAGATCGCATCACAAACTTGCAGCCACCGCCCGCTCACTGGGACGCTGCCAAAATCGCCGCCTATCGGGACGAGGCAATGACGATTCTGGACGCGCTGGGCGAAGCAGATGGGTGGCTGGCAGAGCGGTTGCGAGGGAAGATTAAGGGATATCCGGGATAAAAAAAGGTCTGCCAGATTGAAACCTGGCAGACCTTTCTGGTTCTGACTGAAATGTTACAACCCGCCCAGCAGCCCCGTCCACACGCTGGGATAGAGGCCGATGACAACCGTGGCCACCGCGGCGATGACGACGCTGGCGTTGAGACCGGTCCACATTCGGCGCTCGATGACTTCAGAGCTATCACTGAAGTACATTGTCACCGTCACCCGCAGGTAGTAGTAGGCGCTGATGGCGCTGTTGAGCACACCCACTGCCACCAGCCAGGCCCAGCCCCCGTCCACCGCGGCTTTGAAGAGAAAGAACTTGCCGAAGAAACCGGCCAGGGGGGGAATCCCAGCCAGACTGAGCATAAATATCGCCATTGCCAAAGCCAGCCAGGGATAGCGAGCCGACATACCAGCCAGACGACTCTGGTCCACATCGCCTTCGCCCGCCTTCTCCATTGCAATGGCAACAGCAAAGGCCCCGATGTTCATAAACGCATAGGCGAAGAGATAGAAGAGGGCCGCGCTGCTGCCTTCTGTCGTGCCGGGGACAATGCCCACCAGCAGATAGCCGGCGTGGGCCACACTGGAATAGGCCAGCATTCGCTTGAGACTGGTCTGGCGCAGGGCGGTCAGATTGCCCACTGTCATTGTGATGACAGCCAGCAGTGCCAGGGCCATCCCCCACTGGGGTTGCAGGCTGGGCAGGGCCACCAGCAGCACCCGAATAAACCCGGCAAAAGCGGCTGTCTTTGTGCCCACGCTCATAAAAGCGGTGACCGGTGTGGGCGCGCCCTGATAGACATCCGGCGTCCACATGTGGAAGGGGACGAGGCTGGCTTTGAAGCCAAAGCCCACCACCAGAAGGGCGATACCGGGCAGAGCCAGCGCGGCATTACCACTGCCGCTTCTCAGTACCTCGCCGATGATGGCAAAGTTTGTGCTGCCCCCCGCCCCATAAAGCAGGGCCGCGCCATAGACGAAGAAGCTGCTGGCAAACGCGCCCAGCAGAAAATACTTCATCGCGGCTTCGGTGCTGCGCGGATTCTTCCGGTAGAAGCCGCTGAGAATATAGAGGCCCAGGGAGAAGATTTCCAGCGCAACGAAGAGGACGATCAGGTCTGTGGCGCTGCCCATCAGCATCATTCCGCCAGCCGTGAGCAGAAGCAGGGAATAGTATTCGCCGCTCTGCTTGCGGATAACGGGCAGATAGTTACCGCTGAGGAGTACGCTGAAAATGGCCGTGATACCCACGACCAGACGCACACCCAGAGAGAAAGTGTCTGACGTAGCCCCGCCCATATACGAAGCGGTGGGCTGGCCCCAAATATAAAGGGCTGCGCCCATGCTCACCAGCAGCGTCACCAGAGAAAGCCCGGGCAGAATACCAGCCTCATCCTGCTTGCGCCGGGCAATATCGGCCATCATCACCACCAGCGCGCCCACTATCAGCACGATTTCAGGCAGAAGTACGGAGAGATTTTCAAAGAGTGCGGAGATTTCCATTCCTACTCCAAAGTACGATTTGAAAACGAAGAGTTTCGTATCGGTAAAAACGTGATGCTTGAAACGTGAGAACACTGGACGATCTCACGCTTTACGTTTCACGCTTCAGCTTGCAAAATTAATGTCCCAACTGTACGACCGCTGTCGTCCCCTGCTGCAAGACCTGCATCGCCTCGACAGCCGGATTGATCTTGTCCAGGAAAAGATTGGGGAAGAGACCGATGACGAAGAAGAGCACCACCAGCGGAATAAGCATCGCCAACTCGCCCCGGTTTAGATCAGGCAGAACACCCACTTCGTTCTTCGGGTTGGTCAACGGTCCTTGAGCCACTTTGCGGAAAGCGACGAGCAAATACCAGGCGGCCAGGATAATTCCCGCGGTGCCCAACACGGCATAGAACGGATTGTGAGCGTAGGCACCCAGCAGAATCGTGAACTCACCCACAAATCCATTGAGACCGGGCAGCCCCACACTGCTCATCACCACCACTAGCAAGAAGAAAGAGTAGATCGGAATACTTTTCCAAAGTCCACCAAATTCGCTGAAGAGCCGGGTGTGGCGGCGCTCGTAGAGCATACCCACCATCAAAAAGAGTGCCCCGGTGCTCAGCCCGTGGTTGACCATTTGCAGCACCGCGCCGCTCATCCCCTGCTGGTTGAAGGCGAAGATGCCCAGCATCACAAAGCCCAGATGGGCCACAGAACTATAGGCAACGAGCGACTTGAAATCCTTCTGCACCAACGCCACCAGCGCGCCGTAGAGGATACCGATCACCGCCAGAATGGCGAAAAGACCGCCATAGCTCACGGCCGCGTCGGGGAAAATGGGCAGAGCAAAACGCACAAAGCCATACGTGCCCATCTTCAGCAGCACACCGGCCAAGATGATCGAACCGGCGGTCGGGGCCTGGACGTGAGCGTCGGGTAGCCAGGTGTGCAGAGGAAAGATAGGCACTTTGATGGCGAAGCCCAGGGCAAAGGCCAGGAAAGCAAACTGCTGTATTGTCACTGGCAGGTGGGCCCCCTGCAACTCCAGCACATTGAAAGTGCCGGTGTTGAAGTAGACCAGCAGAATCGCCACCAGCATCAGCGCCGAACCGGCCAGGGTGTACAGGAAGAACTTCAGCGCGGCATAGACCCGTTTCTGGCTGCCCCATTTACCGATGAGGAAGTACATCGGGATCAGGCTGAATTCCCAGAAGACGTAGAAGAGCACCAAATCCAGGGCCAGGAAGACACCAATCATCGACGTCTGCATCAGGAGCATCAGGGCCATATAGCCGCCCACATTCTCTTTGATGTGCTGGTTGCTGAAGGCCACGGCAATGGGCATCAAAAATGTCGTCAACAACACCAGCCAAAGGCTGATACCGTCCACGCCCAGATGGTAGAAGATGTCCAGATCGGGGATCCAGGCATATTTCTCGACCAGCACCATGCCCGCCGCGCCGTCGGGCCAGTTCACCAGCAGCAGCAAACTGACCAGAAAGGTGACGAGGGTTGTGCCCAGGGCGATGTTCTTTTTAGCCCCGTCGCCGGGCACAGCCAACAGAATCAGCGCGCCAAGAAGAGGAAGAAAGGTAATAATCGAAAGTAAAAAGTTCATTGGGTCAAAACTCTCCCAGCGGGAACAGCTTGATTTATATACGCCTTATACAAACACAAAATACAGCAGCACCGCCACCACACCCGCAGGCTCGGCAATCAATTGCTGTCTCAAAGCTCAAGTCCACTGAAGTGGACTGCATCCCCAGTCGTCTGTAGACGACTTCCGCTTTTGGCCTGGAGTTGATTGCAGGGCTACACAAACACAAAATACAACAGCACCGCCACCACACCCACAAAGAGGCTCAGCGCGTAGGTGGGAACCAGCCCGTTGTGTGCCCGGCGCAGGAGATTACCCGCGGCCAGATGAGCCGTGCCCAACAGATTGACCGAACCGTCGATGGCCCGCTGGTCGATGATACCAGCAAGAAAAGCAGCCAGCCTACGCAGGGATCCGACAATCACAGTCGTGTATAGTTCGTCGATATACCATTTATGTTGGGCCGGGCCTTCCAATGGCTTCAAAATGCCCGTGATGCTCTTGGCCCAGGCCGCGTCCTGCACATAGCGGCCATAGGCCAGGCCGATGCCCGCCAGGGATACCAGCGCGCTCACCAGCAGCAGACCGATTTCCAGCCCCATCGATGGGTGGAAAGTCGCAGGCCCCACGGCCTCTTCCAGCCAGTGTTCCAGCGTCAGGACAAAGGGCAGATTGAGAAGACCGCCGATCAACGCCAGCCCGGCCAATACCCAAAGGGTGGAGGTCATCATCCCGTGGCTCTCGTGGGCGTGGTCAAAGATGTGTTTGTCCCGCTGCTTGCCCCAGAAGGGCACAAAGACCGCCCGGAAGCTGTAGAATGCGGTGAGCAGTGCGGTGAACAGGCCCAGGGCATAGAGCAGAAGATTGTTGTCAAAGGTGCTGAGCAGAATGGCGTCTTTGGAGAAAAAGCCAGAAGTGAGCGGGAACCCGGCCAAGGCCAGTGCACCGATGGCGAACAATTTGTAGGTCGTCGGCATCTTCTCCCGCAGGTTGCCCATTTTGTTGATGTTCAACTCGCCGCCGGGCAGCCCGTGCATCACATTGCCCGCGCTCAGGAAGAGCAGGGCCTTGAAAAAAGCGTGGGTGATCAGATGGAAGATGGCAAAGGCATACGCGCCCACGCCCACGCCCAGAATCATATAGCCCAACTGGGAAATGGTGGAGTAGGCCAGAATCTTCTTCAGGTCGGTCTGCACCAGGGCAATGGACGCGCCCAGCAGCGCGGTCAGCATACCCACCCAGGCCGTCGTCGCCATCACATTGGGGGCCAGGGCAAAAAGGACGTGGGTGCGGGCAATCATATAGACACCCGCGGTGACCATTGTGGCCGCGTGCATCAGGGCGGAGACAGGGGTTGGGCCAGCCATAGCGTCGGGCAGCCAGACAAAAAGAGGCAACTGCGCGCTCTTGCCTGTGGCAGCCAGAAGAAGAAGAAGGGTAACCGCGGTCGCCACGCCTGCGCTCAGTTGGCCCGCGTTGGCAAAGACCCCCTCAAAGGTGAGCGTGCCCAGGCTGGTCCACAGGGCCATCATCGCCAGCATCATTCCAAAATCGCCGATGCGGTTGACGATAAAGGCTTTCTTGCCCGCGTCCGCGTAGGAGCCGTAGGTGCTGTCCTCTTTGTCAAAGTAGAAACCAATGAGCAGGTAGGAAGCCAGACCCACCCCTTCCCAGCCCACAAACATCCCCAGGAAGCTATTGCTGAGAATCAGAATCAGCATGGCGAAGACGAAAAAATTCAGGTAGACGAAGAAGCGCTGAAAACGCTCGTCATCGTGCATATAGCCCGTGGCGTAGAGATGGATAAGCGCGCCCACGCCGGTCACCACCAGGGCCATTGTCACGCTGAGGCTGTCGATGAGCATGGCCGCGGGCACGTGGAAATTGCCGATGTCGATCCAGTTCCACAGATGGACGGTAACTTCCCGGTGATGCGGGTCCATCCCCAGCAGGCTGAGGAGCAGACCCACGGCCACGGCGAAGGCACCGATCAATGCACCGGACGCGATCCAGCCGATGGCACTTTTGCTCAGCCGCGAGCCAAAAAACAGATTGATCAGCGCGCCCGCAGCGGGGAAGGCGAAGATAAGCCAGGCAAAATCGAGCATAGTTCAGGTCTCTCCGAGGTGGAGGGAGCGGCTGTCAGGGATTGGGGATTGGGGGCTGGGGACTGAGTG
The DNA here is from genome assembly GCA_019637685.1 of Caldilineaceae bacterium. Lineage (GTDB taxonomy): Bacteria > Chloroflexota > Anaerolineae > Caldilineales > Caldilineaceae > JACQGT01. Next base: position 84,340 of record JAHBVF010000021.1, read on the forward strand.
TCTTCCCAGTCTCCGATCCCCAATCCCCAATCCCCAATTACCACTTCAGCAAATTAATTTCGTCGATATTAATACTCTTGCGGTGGCGGGTATTGGAAATCAGAATCGCCAGCCCCACGGCCACTTCTGCCGCGGCCACGGCCATAATCATAAAGACAAAAACCTGGCCGTTCAGGTTGCCCCATTGCCGGCTCAGCGCAATGAGGGTCAGATTGACACTGTTGAGCATCATCTCGATACACATAAAAATGATCAATGCGTTGCGGCGCACCAGCACACCGGTTGCGCCCACAGCAAAGATCAGTGCAGCCAGAATCAGATAATAGCTGGTCGGAATCATCGGTCGCTCGCTTTCAACGAAGCAATGCCTTCGCCCGCGCCTTCGGGTTGGCGGCCCAGCACCAGCGCGCCGAGCAGCGCCACCAGCAGCAGGATGCCCACCAGTTCAAAGGGCAGAATGTAATTGGTGAAGAGTTCCAGGCCGACGGTCTTGGGTGCGCCGCCGTTCAGGGCCGCGTTGGGGTCCGCGGGCAGGGGCAACAGTTTCTGCACCGCGCTGTACCCCAGCCCCGCCAGCAGAATCAGCCCCAGCCCCAGCCCCACCAGACGGCTCCACGTGCGCTGGGCCGCGCTAAAGTCATTCGTCTCGCCCCCGATGAGCATAACCACAAAGAGGATAAGAATGACGATGCCGCCAGCGTAGACGATGACCTGGGCCGCGGCCAGAAACTGGGCGTCCAGGGTCACGTAGAGGACGGCCAGGGTGGCAAAGTTCACCAGCAGAAAGAGCGCGCTGTGAACCGGCTGACGGCTGACCACCACCCCAAAAGCCGCGGCCAGAGAGACCGTCCCCACAACCAGAAAAAAGAGTACCGATAGACTCATAGCCACTTACTCCGGGCGGATGATGACGTTGGGTTCGCCGGGATTGAGCAATTGCTCTTTGGTCAGGACAAATTCTTTGCGCTCGTAGTTGGCCATGGCGAATTCGTGGCCCAACACAATCGCCTCCACAGGACAGGCTTCCTCACAGTCGCCGCAGAAGACGCAGCGCAGCAGGTTTATTTCATAAATCTTGGCGTAGCGCTCGCCGGGAGAGGTGGGGTTCTCCAGATCGTTCTCCTCCGCCTCCACGTAGATCGCGCCGGTGGGGCAGGCCGCCTCACAGAGCATGCAGCCAATGCAGCGCTCCATGCCGTTGGCGTAGCGTCGCAGTTCGTGCTTGCCCCGGAAACGGGGATACATTGGAACCGAATCCCGGGGATACTCCGTTGTAATCGGCTTCTCGGCCAGGTGCTTCAACGTCACACCCATCGCCTTGCCGATGTCGATTGCACCTTTAACGTAGTCGCCTAATGCCATAGTAAAAAGCCCTGTGGATTGGTTGATTGGTTCATTAGTTGATTAGCTGAATATGCCAGTCAACCATTCAACCAATAAACTATTTTAGAAATACCGCCAACAGCGCGGAAATCATCATATACCCGATGCTCAACGGCAGCAGAAAAGTCCAGCAGAATTTCATCAACTGGTCGTAGCGGGGGCGGCTGACGCTGGCCCGCACCCAAATGAAGATGCAGAGCAGAACCAACACTTTCAGCAGCAGATAGATGGGGCCGAGCCAGACGATCTTCTCGGCGAAGGGACCCCGCCAGCCACCGAAGAAAAGGGTGGCCATAATCGCGCTGGTGGTAATCATATTGATGTATTCGGCCATCATAAAGATGGCGAATTTCATCCCGCCATATTCGGTCTGGAAACCGGCCACCAGTTCGTTTTCCGTCTCCGGCAGGTCGAAGGGGCTGCGGTTGGTCTCGGCCAGAATGCAGATGAAGAAGAAGGGGAAGGCCAGCCAAAGCCAAATCCACTCCCACCAGGGCCGGGCATTGTCCACGAGAGCGACCAGACTAAAATCCCCGGCCAGGATCAGAATGCTGACCAGAAACATCCCCATTGGCAACTCATAGGAAATCATCTGGGCCGCCGAGCGCAGCGCGCCCAGGAGCGAATAGTTGTTATTGCTGCTCCACCCGGCCAGGATAACGCCGTAGCCCTCCACGCCGGCAATCGCCAGAATCCACAGGAAGCCGATGCTCACATCCGCCACCGCGGGCATGCCGTGGGCAATCGGAATCACGGCCCAGATGAGCAGGGCAGGAACCAGGGCCAGGGCAGGCGCGATGACATAAATCGGCTTGTCCACGTGGTTGGGGATAATCTCTTCCTTGAAGAGCGCCTTCACCGCATCGGCCAGGGGCTGCATTAGGCCGTAGGGACCGGCCCGGTTGGGGCCATAGCGCACCTGAAAGCGGCCCAGCAGCTTGCGCTCCAGCAGGGTGAGATAGGCAAAGCCCGTGAGTAGTACAAAGATGAGCACCACCACACGGATTACAGGAAAAACAACCAAATTGAGCCAGTCCATACGGCTTTCCTCAGTGTGAAACTTCTCGAGTCAGCGTCAAAAAAGGACACGGATCTTCTAGATCGGGTTCTTCGTCTAACGTAAATCAATCCTGTGCAACAAGCCATCCGAGTTTAGAGCAGAGTCGATGCATATCAGCTTTGAATTCTGAGTTGGGGAAATGATCATCAGGAAAATTCGTAGCTGTTACAGCATCCTCATAAGCGGAGGGCCATATTCTGCTATCTTTTGTCATCAAAGACAATTTATATTTCCAAAGTGCCCGCCTGCTATAAAACGTAGCTAGCAAGTCTCCAAGAAGAACCTTCTCGTAAGGTTCTAGGTCTTCGTAAGCAGGTTCTAGCGTTACAATATTGGCAGTACACATAAGAATCGCATTTTCAAGGTTGTCGAGGCTGTCAGAATTAGCAAGAAGGATTGCAAGTTGATCACTCTCGATAAAGTCTGAGCGAACTCTGTCTAGTCCGGAATACCTGGAATCAGTCATAGTTTTGCCTCCAATGAGTTACGCATCAACCGACTCTTGGTTTGATGCTCGATGGCTGCTACACCTTCTCCACCTTCACCCGCTGCACCACACTCCCATTCAACAGCGCCCCCACCGGCGCGCCGGGCAGGCTTTCGGGAATCCAGGCGCTGCCGGGCTGAACCTGCTCGCTGACGTGAACGGTCAGGGAAAGCGACCCCTCTGGGCTGCTCACGGCCACGGCCGCGCCTTCGGTCAGGCCCAGCTTTGTGGCATCCGCGGGGCTGAGACCGACGATTGGACCGACGGTCACGCCGTCCAGCTTTTCCGTCGCGCCAAAGAGTGTGCCGCCATCGAAAAGGACTGTGCCCGTGACAAGTGTCAGCGGATACTCTTTGCTGACCTTCGCCGCCTTCTGGTGTACTTCCACCAGTTCGGGCTTGGCCCGCAGAGCCGCCGCGTCCCATTGCAGGCCCTGGTCGCCCAGCGCTTCCCAGGTCAGGCCCCGGTAGATGGGCGCAGCTTTGCCGATTTCCGCTTCCAGTGCTTTGGCATCGGCAAAATGCCACTTGGCCCCCAACTTCTGGGCCAGATGGCTCAAAATCGCCCAGTCGCCCGCGGCCCGGCTCTGGGGCAGGGCAACGGCTTTGGGCGCGCGCTGCACCCGGCGTTCCAAATTGGTAAAGGTGGCGTCGCTCTCCGACCAGCCCAGCGCGGGCAGGACCACATCGGCGCGCTTGGCGGTCTCGGTCAAATAGAGTTCCTGCACCACCAGCAATTCCAGGCTGTCGAGCTTTTCCGCCCAGTCCGGGCGTTCGCTGGCCGGATCCGCGCCCATCACATAGAGGGCTTTGACGCCGCCGTCCAGCATCTGCCTGTAGCTCTTGCCCGCCGCGGTCGGCAGCTTGCACTCCCACAGATTTTCCAGCCGTTTCACCGCGTCGCCACTGTTCAGGCTGGCGTGACCGGGCAGGCGGTCGGGCAGCACGCCCATATCCCGTGCGCCCTGGCTGTTGGCTTCCAGCCCCACAAAGGCCAGCCGATCCGCGTGGCCGGTGAGGAAGGCCAGATTCGCCAGCCCGTCGCGGATGGCCGGGCCATCGCTGCCCCGGGCCGCCTGGGGACCGTAGATAATCAGCGCTTTCTCGCTCTTGGCCAGCATAGCCGCCGCGGCCTTGACAGCCGCCGGGTCTGTACGGCAGAGTTCCACCAGCGCCTGGTCGTCGGCTTCTGCGGTCCATTTTTTCACATCGGCCAGATGGGAAACCGCGGCCGCGTTCAGCCCCTCTTTTTGCCCAGCCGCGGCCCGCAACAGTCCATTGAGGAGCGTCGCTTCGGTCCCCGGCTCGTAGGCCAGATAGGGGCCGTCGTAGCGGGTCAGTTCAATCCTGCGGGGGTGGGCAATAATCAGCTTTGCCCCGCCCTTTTTCACCGCCCGTTTCAGGTGCAGGTCGAGAATCGGTAACTCTTCGCTGGGGTCGATGCCAAAGAGAAAAATCGTGTCCACCTGGGGGTTCGGCCCGTATTGGGGCTTCATCACCGCGGCCAGAGAGGGCAGACCAGTCGGGAGTGCGGCCACATCCGCGCCGTCCCGGTGGTCGATATTATTGGTACCGATGACGCTGCGGAAAAGGCGTTGCAGCGCGTAGTTGCTTTCGTTGCCAATTTTGGCGCTGCCAATCGCGCCGATGGCCGCCGCGCCGTGCTGCTGCTTCACCGCCTGCAATTTCCCGGCGATAAAGTCCAGGGCTTCGCTCCACTGCACAGGAACCAACTCGCCGTTTTTGCGCAGCAAAGGCGTTTCCAGCCGGTTCTCGCCGTTGACCCAGGCGTGGGCAAAGCGGCCTTTGTCGCAGATCCACTGGTCGTTGACCTGCATATTTTCCCGGCCAATGATGCGGCGGATGGTGTGGGTGCGGGTATCGATGCGGATGTTGCAGCCGATGGAACAGTGGGTGCAGACGCTGGGCGTGCGCTCCACCTCCCAGGGGCGGTAGGAGAAGCGGGCAACCTGGCTGGTCAGCGCGCCCACGGGACAGATGTCGATGATATTGCCGCTGGTCTTGGCGTCGACGGGTTGTCCGTCCTGGATGTCGATGACGGTCATATTGCCCCGGTTGTGCAGGCCGAGTTGGGGCTTGTCTTCCCACTCTTCCAGATAGCGGATGCAGCGCCAGCAGAGGACGCAGCGCTCCTGATCCAGGACAATCATATCCGAGATATCGTAATTTTTGTGTGCAAGCCGTTTTGGCTCCACCAGTTGGCTGATGCCCGGCCCAAAACGCAGGGTCTGGTCCTGCAAGGGGCATTCGCCGCCTTTGTCACAGATGGGGCAGTCCAGGGGGTGGTTGAGCAGCAAAAAGCCCAGATTGGCCTCCTGCACTTCCTGCACCTGCGCGGTTTTGGTGTGGACGACCATTCCTTCGGCCACGGGTGTGGTGCAGGCGGTCATCAATCGCGAACCGCGCGGGCCTTCGATCTCCACCATACACATCCGGCAGCAGCCCACCGGGTCCAGCTTGGGGTGGGAGCAGAAGACGGGAATTTCGATATTGGCCGCCCCTGCCGCGTCCACGAGTAGCATACCGGGCGCGGCGGAGACCTGCTTGCCGTCGATTGTCAGGGTTACGTTGTCAGCCATTTAGCTTTCGTTCCTAAAGGATAGAACGCGGATGACGCGGATCGGGCGGATTTCCGCGGATGTTGACAAGAAAAATCAAGGACACAGGGAGCGGATACTCAATCCCCCGGCACGAACTCGTCGTGGAGGACAATCCGCTCGCCCTGGGGTTTCTGCGCGTTGTCGTGCAGACCGCTGGGCGTGTGGGTGTTGGGCCGATAGATGGGCCGGATGGGAATTTCCGGGCCGACGTTGGACGGGTTGGTCGTCTCGATGTGGGCCAGGAATTCGCCACGGAATTTGGCCAGATTGCTCTGCATCCCCCACACGGAAGCCTCGCCAAAAGGACAGAAGCTCTTGCCCGCGATGTTGCGGGCGATATATTCCAGCAGTTCCAGGTCTTTTTCCCGGCCCTGGCCCTCTTCGATGCGCAGCATAATTTTTTCCAGCCACGCGCCCCCTTCCCGACAGGGGGTGCATTTGCCACAGCTTTCCTCCCGGTAGAAGGAGAGGGTGCGCCGGGCGATCTCCACCATGGAAAAGCGCTCGTCGATGACAATCACACCGGCAGAGCCGAGGAGGGAACCGGCCGCGGCCACGCTCTCGTAGTCCAGGGGCGTGTCCATCTGGTCGGGTGTGAGCAATTTCATGGACAGGCCGCCGGGCACAATCGCTTTGATGGGCACGTCGTCCAGCTCCGGTCCACCGCCGTATTCGTAGATCAGGTCGCGCAGGGTGGTGGCGTGGGGCAGTTCATAGAGACCGGGCCGCTTCACATTGCCGCTGAGGCAGAAGATGCGCATACCCGCGCTCTGTTCTGTGCCATAGCTGCGATACCACTCCACGCCGTGGCGCATGACGTGGGTGACGTTGGAAATCGATTCCACATTGTTGACAATCGTGGGCTTGGCGTAGAGGCCCTCCACCGCGGGAAAAGGCGGTTTCAGTCGGGGCTGGCCGCGATAGCCTTCCAGGGAGGAAAGCTGGGCGGTCTCTTCGCCACACTCATACGCGCCCGCGCCCCGGTGCATGACTACTTCCAACTTCTTGCCTGTGCCAAAGCAGTTGTCGCCCAGATAGCCCGCGGCTTTGGCCTCGGCAATTGCGGCCTGCATCCGGGTATAGGCGAAATAGTATTCGCCGCGTATATAGACGTATGCCTGCTCCGCCTCGATGGCGAAGGCGCTCATCACAATCCCCTCCAACAACTGGTGGGGGTCGTATTCCATAATCATCCGGTCTTTGAAGGTGCCCGGCTCGGATTCGTCGGCATTCACGACTAAATAGCGGGGGAAGACGCCTTTGGGCAGAAAGCCCCATTTGACGCCCGTGGGAAAGCCCGCGCCGCCCCGCCCGCGAATACCGCTGGCCTTCACCTGCTCGATCACCGCGGCGGGTTCCATCTCGCTCAACACCCGCTTGGCCGTGGCATAGCCGCCGTCGGCTTCGTAGCTGGCCAAGGTGTGGCTGTCGGGCGTCTTGACACGGGCGAGCAGATATTTGGGGTCCATCCCGCCGTGGTTGTAAGGGCCAGCGGTGGCACCCGCGTTTTCCGGGTCGCCTTCGGGCGTCCAACGTTCTAGCGTCGTGAAGCCCTTGCCCGCTTTGAGCAGATCGACAACCTTCGCCACATCTTCGGCGGAGTCCAGCCCCTCGAAGTAACGAATCTGCCCGGTCTTTTGGTCGGTGACCGACGCCATGGGCGCGCTGCCGCAGGAGCCGAGACATTCCATGTGGTCCAGACCAAACTGGCCGTCCTCGGTCTTCTGGCCGTGATGGACACCCAGGGTTTCCTCGAAGTGGTGCATACACTGGCGGCTGCCCCGCAACAGACAGGGGACGTTTGTGCAGACCTCCACGTGATATTCGCCTTTCGGCTGCTCGTGGAACATATTGTAGAAGCCAACGACCGCCGAGACTTCCACCGGGGCGATGCCCAGGATGTCGGCCAGTTCGTTCTGCGCGTCCACCGGGCAATAGCCGAACTCCCGCTGGATCACATACAGCGCAGGCAACACCGCGGACCGCTGCCGTCCGGCAGGGTAGCGGGTCATAATTTCGTCGATTTCCGAACGCATCGTTTGAGTAAGCATAAAGACCTCGGAATAGAACGCGGATGACGCGGATTGAGCAGATTCAGGCGGATTTAAGATTGGAGGTGTATCTTGCGTCGGTTGCTGAACATACGTCGTTCAAATTCAGGTTTCTTGCCGAAGTTGAACACGAAGCCGATTTCGCAAGAGGTCGCACGCAGGTAGTTCTGCAACTGGGCGACGAAAGAGTCATGCATTATTTCTGCTGCTTTGATCTCCAAAATAACCCGATTCTCTACCACCAAATCTGCATAATAATCTCCGACGAGTTTGCCGCTGAAATAGACTTCGATATTTCGTTGCTGCTCCACCTGCAAACCGCGCCGTTCAAACTCTTGCAGCATCGCGGTCTCGTACACTTTTTCCAGAAAACCATACCCAAGCGCGTTGTAGACAGTATAATAGACGTTGATAATCTGATCGGTCAGTTCGGCTTGCTGCAAAACCACCAGCGAATCTCCTCTTAAAAATCCGCGTCAATCAGCCGAATCCGCGTCATCCGCGTTCTATTCTTACCTGTCCACTTCCCCCAGCACAATATCAATCGAGCCGATATTTGTCACAATATCCGAGAGCATCTCGCCCCGGCTCATTGTATTGATGGCGTATAAGTTATTGAAGCTCGGCCCGTGGATGTGCAGCCGGTAGGGGCGGGGCGAGCCGTCGCTGTAGAGATAGAAGCCCAGTTCGCCTTTGCTGCTCTCGATGCCGTGATAGTAGTAGCCGGGGTTGACGTGGAAGCCTTCGGTCCACAATTTGAAGTGATGGATGAGAGACTCCATACTCAGGTCCAACTCGGCTTTAGGGGGTGCAGTGACTTTGCGGTTGTTGGTCTTGTAGAGACCGTCGGGCAGGTTTGCGATGGCCTGGCTGATAATGCGCAGACTCTGTCGCATCTCTTCCATGCGCACCAGATAACGGGCGTAGCCGTCGCCTTCGGTCTGCACCGGCACTTTGAAGTCGTAATTTTCGTAGCCGCCATAGGGCATATCCCGGCGCAGGTCCCAGTCCACACCGCTGCCCCGCAGCATCGGGCCGGTCAGTCCCAACTCGATCACCTGCTCGCGGCTGAGAACGCCGATTCTCTGCAAACGCTCCTGCCAAACGGCCTGTCCGGTGAGCATCCGCTCGTAGTCGTCGATTTTACCGGGCATCACCCGCACAAAATCCTGCAAATGGGTGAGGAAGGCTTCGGGCAAATCCGCCCAGACACCGCCGACGCGAATATAGCTGACGGTCAGCCGCGCGCCGCAGACCATCTCGAAGAGGTCGAGAATGCGCTCGCGCTCCCGGGTGGCGTACATCAATAAGGACATCCCCGTGCCGGAAACGTCCAGCACGTGGGTGGAGAGCCAGAAGAGGTGGGACGAAATACGCTGCAACTCGCCCATAATCACCCGGATAACCTGCGCCCGTTCGGGAATCTCCACGCCCAGCATATGCTCCACAGTCAGGACATAGGCCAGGTTGTTGTTCATCCCGGAAAGATAGTCCATCCGGTCGGTGTAATAGACAAAATCCTTGTAGCGCTTGTTCTCGCCGGTCTTCTCAAAGCCGCTGTGCAGATAGCCCAAATCGGGATCGATTGCGACCACCCGTTCGCCATCCAATTCCACCACCAGACGCAACACGCCGTGGGTGCTGGGATGGTGGGGTCCCATATTGATCACCATATTTTCCCGGCTCATACCCGGAGGTAGATCGGGCGCGTGGCTGACGGACGGGAGAATCTGTGTGCCCAGCGTCTCAAACTCCGGGTCGCTCCAGGTCAAGGAAAAGGGGACTTCCTCGCCGCCCATTGGCATCTGTTTTTGCAGGGGGTGATTGGGCCACTGCTTGGGCATCAAAATACGGCGGGGGTCCGGATGACCGGTGTAGCTGATACCCATCAGATCGGCACATTCCCGCTCCGGCCAATCCGCGGCCTGATAGGCCGCGGTCAGACTGGGGATGCTGGGCTTGTCGCCGCCGGTGCAGTCGGCCACCAGTGTGATATGCTGCTTGCGGCTGTAGGAGCGCAACTGAGCGATGGACTGAAAACGGGCCGCGTCCCCATCGATGGGCAATTCCTTGCGGTCCAGACCGGTCACGTCGATCAGCGCTTCGTAGCGCAGGTGGGGATCGCTCTTGAGAAACTGGGCAACTTCCACCAGTTTTTCCGGCTTGACGTAGAGCACCTGGTTGCCGTTGTGCATGCCCGCGGCCAGCACATCCCCGCCGAAATGCTCGGCCACACGGGTGGTATCGGTGCTTTCGCCGCTGGGCATAGGGGCCACGGCAGGAATCCCCGGCACATTCAGACTGGGCAGGGTTTCATAGGGACGGACGCGGGGGGAAGTATCTAACGGCATATTCTATAGAACTCCGTAGTAGAAACGTGATGCGTGAAACGTGAACGCTGGCGGTGATCTCACGCATCACGTTTCACGTTTCGACGGACAAATCAGGCTGTAACTGATCCTCGTCTATGCCCCCAGGGGCAGAATCTCATCCACCGTCGGCGCGATCTGCTTGGGTTTGCGCCAGTCGTCGATGCTCTCCCGGCCCTGCTTCTCCCGCAGTTTCTCCAACGCAAAGAGCAGCGCTTCCGGGCGGGGCGGGCAGCCGGGGACATATACATCCACAGGAATAATTTTGTCTACCCCCTGGATGATGGCGTAGTTGTTGAAAGGACCGCCCGCGCTGGCGCAGATGCCCATAGCAATCACCCACTTGGGTGCAAGCATCTGATCGTAGATGCGTTTGATGACCGGAGCCATTTTGTTGCTCACCCGGCCAGAGACAATCATCAGGTCTGCCTGGCGGGGGCTGGCCCGAAAAAGCTCGGAACCGTAGCGGGCAATATCGTGGCGGGCCGTGCCCGTGGCAATCATTTCAATGGCGCAACAGGCCAGACCGAAGAGGAGCGGCCAGGTGCTGTTGGCACGGCCCCAATTGATAAGGCTATCTAAAGACGTAGTAACAATGCCATCGGGTGCTTTTTGTTCAATACCCATTTGAATGCCTCGTAGTGCGTAGCGATTTGACCAGTGAGCGCTGGCTGAGCGGTGTTCTTTTGATAGACGCAGGACATCGCCTGGATTTATCAAAGGGTAGCCGGGTCTCCGAGCCGTATCGTTTATACTGGGCCTGTCGAATGTACTGAGACTGTCGAAGTGAAAGCGAGCGAACGGGCCTACGGACAATCCTGCGTATACCCGCTTGGCTTCAACCGCTTGGCTTCAATACGGCGGAAAACAGCACCGGCCTTCTCAACCGGCGCCGAACATTACACGGCCTGTATCCTACTCCCCTCCCCACTCCAGCGCACCTTTTTTCCACTCATAGATAAAGCCAACAATCAGAACGAGCAGGAAAGGGGCCATTGCCACCAGCGCAAAGACGCGCAGATCGCGCAGGACAGCAGCCCAGGGATAGAGAAAAACGACTTCAATATCAAAAATGAGGAAAAGCATCGCCACCAGATAATACTTGACCGGAAAGCGGCGGCGGGCATCGGAGAAAGGAATGATGCCCGATTCATAGGGTTCCAGCTTTTGCGTGTTCTTCTCCTTCGGCCCCAAAATCGCGGGCAGAATCAGAACCAGTGCGCCAAAGCCAGCGCCAAGCAAAATCATAATCAACAGAGGCAAATAATCAATTGCCATCGTGCGTCCCTTTCGCTGCGACGGGAGCGATACAACGTTAATACTGTGACGAAAAAACACCCACTCGGGTCTATAATGGTAGAGCGGGCGTCAACGTTGACCGAAACCAGGGATTTGGGGCAGAGTTCGTTCGTGCATTTTTACACGAACGGGGGCATTGTAGCACGGATGGAAAGGGCTGTCAAAGCCATATCGAGTTTTGTGAAATTTGGAGCTTTGTTGTAGTGTAGACACCAATCTTGGTCTTGCAGACTTTTCCAAATCAAAAGCGCTATGCTATACTGCTTGGCGTTTGTACTTTTCCACACAATCGGATTTTGAAGGAGCGGCTCGTATGCTGTCTCAGTACGCATTCATTTTGATTATGGCGGCTATTGCGCTGATCTTGCCAGTGGCAGCTATTGTGATGGGCCACCTGTTGGGGCCACGTCGTCCGGACGCTGTAAAAAACGCCGTTTACGAAAGCGGTGTGGAAACCATCGGCGACACGTGGGTGCAGTTCCGTGCCCAATACTACCTGATTGGTCTCGTCTTTGTCGTCTTTGATGTGGAAGCTATTTTTCTCTTCCCCATCGCGGTGGCCTATGAACAATTGAGTATGTTCGCGGTCGCTGCGACTATCCTCTTTATTGTTCTGCTTGTTGTCGGTCTGCTCTACGACTGGCGCAAGGGTGCGTTGGAGTGGCAATAATCATTTGACAAAATCCGAGTTTTTCAAAAAGACTCGGATTTTCTTCGTAACACAAGTACCGATTTGCATAAATCCCTGGGGCTGGAGGCAAACGAATGCAAGGTTCAACGTGGAGTGACGGGCTTGCCGGGCTACTGACCGGATTGGGTCTGCCTGATATGCTGGCACTGGGTATCGCCTATGGGATTGGCGCATTTATCCTCGTCAATTTCGGGATGATTTCGGCTCTGTTGCTGATTTGGATCACCCGCAAGGCAATCAGCCGGATGCAGGATCGTCTGGGTCCCAATCGTCTCGGCCCCTACGGCCTCTTTCAGACGGTTGCCGATGCGGTCAAGCTAATCTCCAAAGAAGTTATTACCCCCAGCCATTCGGACTTTCTGGCCTACAATGCAGCGCCCGTTCTCTCGGTTTTCGGCGTGTTGATTCTGCTGGCTGTCGTTCCCTTTGCCCCCGGCCTGGTTGGTATGGATCTAAATGTCGGTGTGCTGTTTGTGGTGGCGCTTGGCTCCATCGGTGTGATGGCTGCGCTGATGGCTGGTTGGGGCAGCAACAACAAATACGCGCTGTTGGCCGGTTTCCGGGTGGTGGCTCAGTTGCTCAGCTACGAAATTCCGATGGTGCTTTCCATTCTGACTGTCGTGCTGGTCACGGGCACAATGAGCTTTGGCCGGATTACAGAGTTCCAATCCCTGACGATCGGCGGTTTTAATCTGGGCATTGGCTGGCTGGGGATTATGATGCCGGCCGCAATGCTCATCTTCTTTATCAGTTCCCTGGCCGAAGCCGAACTGACCCCCTTTGATCTGCTGGAAGCCGAATCGGAACTCATCGCCGGTTTTCACATCGAATATTCGGGCATGAAGTTCGCGATGTTCTTCCTGGCCCAGTTTGTCAACGCCTGGGTGCTCTCGGCGCTGATGGCGGTTCTCTTTCTGGGCGGCTGGCAAGGACCGGGCGTGGGTTTGCCCGTAATCGGCCCATTTTTGGGTCTCGGCTACTTCTTTATTAAAAGCTACGCCATCTATGTTCTGCAGCAGTGGGTGCGTGGCACATTCCCACGCGTTCGCATCGACCAGATGATGTACTTTGCCTGGAAGGTGCTGGTTCCGGCCAGTATCGGCCTGATCGTCGTACAGGCGATTGCCCAAAAGTTGCCCTTCCCCGACCCGGTGATCTACGCGATTATCTTTGTGGCGAACATTGCCACAATTTGGGTGATTGTGACAGTCCTGCAGCGCTATATCAAGAGCGCTACCATGGGAACCCGACGCTCCTTCGAGCCGGCGGCCTTGATTGGCACAATGCAGAAGGCAGACACATACGCGATGTACTAGGATTTTGGTCGTATGACGTGGGGCGTGAAGCAGTTGCGCCACATCGTTACGACCTGAAAAATTGTGTTGGCAAAGCCCGAACTGATTTTGCAATTCATTTTCACGCAGGAAGCGCAGGTTTTTCTATGCCATCATTGCCTCCCTTACCCACCATTGGCCAGCTTGTCTTTGCTGGCTTCGCCCTCTTCACCTGTGCCTCGGCGCTGGGTGTGGTGTTGGCTCCCAATCTATTCCACGGCGCGCTGGCGCTGGTGGCCACGCTCTTCGGTGTGGCCGGGCTTTATGTGATGCTGGAAGCCGAGTTTCTGGCTGTCAGCCAGGTGCTGGTCTATGTGGGCGCGATTGCCACCCTCATCGTCTTCGCGGTTATGCTCACCCGCTCCATGATGTACGGCAAGACCTCGCCGCTCAATCGGCAGTGGGGCAAGACCGGCCTCTTTGCGGTGCTGATCTTTCTCGGCCTCTACGGCTTTATCGGCTCGATCCCCTGGGCAGACAGTGCCGCGCCAGTGTTGGCGGACGAGTCGATGATTGCTGCGCTGGGCGTGCAGTTTGTCACCGATTATGTGGTTGCCTTTGAAGTGCTGGGCCTGCTGCTGCTGGTGGCGCTGGTCGGCGCTGTGATGTTGGCCCGGGATAACAATTGAAGTAAGCGGTGACAGTTATCAGTCTGGCCCGCGGTATTGTCCACTGATAGCTGCTTACTGATAACTGCTCACTTTTTGTACGCAGGAGGATTCATCCGTGGTTCCATTGACCGGATATTTACTGGTAGGCGCATTTCTTTTCTCAACGGGTCTCTATGGCGCGCTGGCCCGCAAGAACGCCATTGCTGTGCTGATGAGTATTGAACTGATGCTCAACGCGGCCAACATCAATCTGGTGGCTTTCTGGCGCTATGGCGAAGCCCAGGCCGATCTGGCCGGGCAGGTCTTTGCGGTGTTGGTCATTGCCCTGGCCGCAGCCGAAGCAGCCGTGGGGCTGGCACTGATCATTGCCGTCTATCGCGAACGCAAGACAATCGATTTGGACGAGCTAGACCTCCTGGCCGGATAGCCACCGTTCAAATCCCCGGCACTTTACGCGCTTCGATGCTTGGATGGCAATGTGCAGACTCGCCGGGGAAGAAAGTGCCGGGGACTTTTATGCCCAAAGAGTTGTTGACGGGATCTCTGGAGGAACAGTGTGATTTCCTCTACGAAATGGCCCAGGAAAAGATGCGGGTAGGCAACTACACAGGGGCCTACCACGCGCTGAAGGAAGTAGTGAAGTACGCACCCGACCGCTCTGAGGCTGTGGCCCTGTTGGCCCTTGCCAAAGAACGCAAATCGGAACAGACCCGCCTGATTCTTCTCTCTCTTGCCGGTGCGATCCTTTTTGTGGGCTTTGGGTCAGTCGCCCGTCTGTCCAGCGATTTGTGGCTGTTGGCGCTTGGCTTTGTCGGTCTGCTCGTCGGCTATGGAGTGGGAAACCTGCTCAACAGTTTGCGACGACCGACCCAGGCAGGTTCGCAGCAATAACTTTTGGGACGCAGAGCAACAGGTTTTGTTCGAGCAAGTCTTTTCAATCCGTAGTTTTCGTGTCCTTATTTTCACGTCAGTAACGCACGCCAATGAGGTATGTCTATGGATGGCATTTTTAACGCAGCGTGGATTGTACCCATCCCGCCTTTCCTGGCTTTTCTCGCCATTGTCCTGGGGTTGAACCGCAACAAGCGGGGCACAACACTGGTGGCAATCGGCGCGGCAGCCATTAGCTGGGTTTTGGGCTGGGGCATTGCCATTGCCTCTTTCGCCACCGAACATTTCGGTGAACACCCCATCGACCAGGCGCTTTTCTCTATTCCCACAGGGAGGAGCGAGTTCGTCATCGGTTATGCGGTGGACCCGGCCAATGCCTTGATGCTCTTTATGGTCTCCTTCCTGGTGTTGATGATCTTCATCTACTCCAGCGGATATATGACCTTTCCCGGACATCTGAACCCGGCGGCCTATCCCGAAGCAGTGTCCCAGGGCAAAGACCCCCGCTATAGTCGCTTCTTCGCCTATATTAGCCTCTTTGCCACGGGTATGCTGGGGCTGGTCATCTCCAATAGTCTCCTGATGTTCTTTATCTTCTGGGAGATTATGGGGCTGTGCAGCTATATGCTGATTGGCTTCTGGTATGAGAAGCCTCCGGCCAAGGCAGCGGCTATCAAGGCCTTTATGACTACCCGTATCGGCGATGCAATTATGCTGATCGGTATGATTTTGCTCTATATCCGCAGCGAGCCGAGCAGTCTGCGCTTCACAGAACTCTTCACCGCGGAGAATCTGGAGCAGTTGGCCCACACGACGGCTAACGTCCCATTCGTTGGGGATGTTCCCTGGATCGCACTGATTGCGGTTCTGATCTTCTTTGGGACCATTGGCAAGAGCGCCCAGTTCCCTCTTCACGTCTGGTTGCCAGATGCCATGGAAGGCCCCACGCCGGTCAGCGCGATGATCCACGCAGCCACAATGGTTTCGGCGGGCATCTTTCTGCTGGTGCGCATGTTTCCCATTTTCGAGGTCGCGGGAGAAGTCTCTGGCAGTGCGCTTCAGTTTGTGGCCTTTATCGGCGCATTCACCGCCATCTTTGCGGCCACAATCGCTATGGCCCAATGGGATGTGAAGCGGGTGTTGGCCTATTCCACCATCAGCCAGTTGGGCTATATGGTGGCAGCCATTGGCATGGGCGCGTATGTGGCAGCCCTCTTTCATCTGCTCACCCACGCCTTCTTCAAAGCCTTGCTCTTTCTTGGATCCGGCAGTGTGATTCACGGGGTGGAGCACGGCTTCCACCACGCACACGAGCACGCCAGCCACGACGGGCACGATGAACACGGCCACAGTCATATTGTCCGGCGCTCGGACGGAAACCTGGACCCGGACGATCCCCAGGATATGCGCAATATGGGCGGTCTGCTGCAGCGGATGCCCCGCACCGGCTGGACTTTTATTATCGGCGGTCTGGCCCTCTCTGGCTTCCCCCTCATCACCGCTGGTTTCTGGTCAAAGGATGAGATTCTGGCCAGCGCCTGGGGTGGCAATCATCTATGGGTCTTTGGTGCGCTGGCCCTGGCAGCCTTCCTGACAGCCTTCTATACAATGCGTCAGATTGGGTTGACCTTTCTGGGGCAGCCCCGCTCCGAAGGTGCTGTCCACGCACCCGAAAGTGTCCCGTCCATGACAACCCCCCTGATCCTCATCAGCTTCTTTGCGATTGTGGGCGGCTGGATAGGCATTCCAGAGCACTTCCCGGTTATCGGCGGGCTGGTTCCCAATTGGATTGAGCATTTCCTGGAACCCTACATGGCGTATATGCATCTCCACGCCCACGTGTTGGAATTCAACTTTGTGCCATTGGTAACGTCGTTGGTTGTGGCATTGGGTGGTTTGGGTCTGGGCTATGTAATTTATGGCCAGGGCTTGAAAGAAGGACAGATCGACCCCCTGTCCAAACTACTTGGCCCTATCTGGTTGGCCTGGCACCGCAAGTATTGGGTGGATGAATTCTACCAGGTCACGATTATTGCTTTCACAATGGCCCTGGCCAGATTCCTGGCCCTCTTTGACAGAGAGTGGGTGATCGATGCGCTGGTGAACGCCATCGGTCGTGCGGCTCTCTGGCTGAGCCAAGTCCTGGCTGCCTTCGACCGCATTGTGGTGGATGGCGCGGTGTTGGGGCTGGGCTGGCTCTCGGATCAGGCTGGGGGTATCACACGCCTGCTCCAGGATGGCCGGGTACAGGCCTATCTATTGTTCGGTTTGCTTATGGCGGCGGTCTGGCTCTTCCTGAATGTCCTGCCGTTAATTATGACCCTTGTTTAAATCAGGAAACATATCAGCACATCTTCCGTTCCTGAGGAGAAGATTTCATGGAATCGCTTGATTCAGTTGTATTAACACTCATTTTGTTTTGGCCGGCGGTGTCGGCGCTGCTGGTATTGCTCTTTGGCAGCAATGACAAAATCATCAAAAATGGGTCGATTGTCGCCAGTTTGCTCCCGCTGGGCCTGAGCGTCTATCTGCTGACCGCCTATGACTTTACCATCGGTGGAATGCAGTTCAATGTGAATGCCGAGTGGATCCCCCAACTCAACGCCAGTTTCCATCTGGGCGTGGATGGGTTGAGCGTTCCGTTGATCTTTCTCACCGCGCTGCTCTCCACGCTGAGCCTCTTTTATAGCGCCGGGGTGATCAACAGACGGGTCAAGGAATACTATTTCCTGATGCACCTGCTCCAGATGAGTATGTTGGGTGTCTTTATGTCCCTGGACTACGTGCTCTTCTACGTCTTCTGGGAAATCAGCCTGGTCCCGATGTATTTTCTCATCGGCGTCTGGGGCGGAACAAACCGGGGCTACGCATCGGTCAAGTTCTTCATCTATACCCTCGTGGGTTCGGTGGCAATGCTCCTGGCGATTTTGGCAGTCTACTTTGCCACAGGCACCTTCGATATCATTGAAGCAGCCAAGGCCCAGCCCTTTGCCGACAACCTGAACTTGGCCAGTATGGCCTTCTGGGGATTGTTCCTGGGCTTCGCCTTCAAAGTGCCCAGTTTCCCCTTCCACACCTGGCTGCCCGATGCGCACACCGAAGCGCCAACCGCAGGTAGTGTGATTCTGGCTGGTGTGTTGCTGAAACTGGGGGCCTACGGTCTGCTGCGCATTATGTTGCCCACCTTCCCCAATGCGTCGGTACACTGGGCGCCGTGGTTGGTGGCGCTGGGCGCGATTGCTATTGTCTACGGCGCGTTTGTTTGTGTGGCCCAGACAGATTTCAAACGGCTAGTGGCCTATAGCTCGGTCAGCCATATGGGCTATGTGGTGCTGGGTATTGGTGCGGCTGCGATGGTAATGACGCCCGAAGCGCTGGGATCAGCAGCCAATGCCTTCCATATCAGCCCAGAAGCACTTCATGACAGTGCTGTGATGGCGCTCAACGGCGCAACCCTGCAAATGTTCAACCACGGCCTGATTACCGGCGCGTTGTTCTTCCTCGTCGGCATACTTTACGAGCGGGCACACACCCGGGATTTGGCTAAGTTTGGTGGCCTGTCGTCCAAGACCCCCCACTACTACGGCCTGATGATGGTGGCTGGTTTTGCCAGCCTGGGCTTGCCCGGTCTGGCCGGTTTCTGGGCCGAGTTCTTCACCTTCCGGGGTGCCTTTGCCATTGTCCCTCTGTGGGCCGCCTTTGGTGTAATCGGCATGATCATCACAGCCGTCTACATCCTCTATCGTATCATCCAGAGTATCTTTCTGGGCGAATACGATGAAACCAAAGTGGACCACTGGACGACAGTAGACGGCCAGCACGCAGATGGCCCGACTGATCTGGCCACCTTTGAAAAATGGACGCTGTGGCCACTGGTGGTGGGCATGTTCCTGCTCGGCATCTACCCGACGCCCCTGCTGGATTTCTTCAATACATCCGCCATCGAGCTGATGAACTTTGTCAGCAGTCTTTCCTAACGGGGGTGCAGTCTTGAACGACCTCGGATTGATTTTACCGGAGATCATACTGCTCATCGGCGGGCTTCTCATTTTCTGCCTGGATGTAGCCAGTGATCCCAAAGCCCAGGGCAAGCGCACAGGTGCAAGCTACATGGCGCTCGCTATCCTCTTCATTGCGGCTGCGCTGCTTGCCAGTATGCTCCAATTGAAGGTGAAAGAACCCCAGGTGGCTTATGGGATGATGACTATTGACAGCTTTGCCATGTTTATCAAAGTCACAATCCTGGCCGGGATGGTGCTGGTGGCGATTGCTGGCGGCGGCTATATGAACAAACGCACGGAGAACCGGAGCGAATTCTGGACCTTCTTCGTGATGGTCAGTCTGGCGATGTGTGTGGCGGCCAGCGCCAACAATCTGGTGCTGATCTACATTTCCATCGAATTCCTCTCCATCACCAGCTATATGCTGGCCGGGTTTTTGCGGGCCGATCGGTTCAGCAATGAAGCAGGTCTGAAGTATTTCCTGTACGGTTCCGTAGCATCGGCGGTAATGCTTTACGGCATCAGCCTGATCTATGGGGCAACCGGCTCGCTCTACTTGGCCGATATTGCCTCTTTCTTTGCCGCGGCCATGGAAGGACACGAAAAGTTGCAGGGCATCGCTCTGGCAGCGTTGCCTGCCACAGTGCTGATGCTGGCTGGCCTGGGCTTCAAAGCTAGTCTGGCGCCCTTCCACCAGTGGGCACCGGATACCTATGATGGTGCGCCCACACCGGTGACCACGTATCTGTCCACGGCTTCCAAAACCGCTGCCTTTGCTGTGGTTGCTCGTATCTTTGTCATCGGTCTGGCCCCCTTCCAGGTAGACTGGGTTCCTATCCTGGCCGGACTTAGTATCCTTACAATGACAATGGGTAACCTGGCCGCTCTACGCCAGAGCAATGTCAAGCGGATGTTGGCATACAGTTCAGTGGCCCAGGCCGGTTATGTCCTAATGGGGTTGGTGGCAATCACCTCCCTCTCCACCAGTGGGATGGACGGCTTAAACGGTGTACTGATCTACCTCTTCGCCTATGTCTTTACAAATGTTGGCGCATTCCTGGTGATTATGGCTGTGGAAGAGACCACAGGCAGTACAGACATCAGCGCCTACAAAGGCTTGATCCACCGGGCACCTGGGCTGGCCGTGATGTTCGTCATCTTTCTGCTCAGTCTCACTGGCATTCCGCTGACCGGCGGTTTTCTAGGCAAATTCTATGTCTTCGGCGCGGCCATCCAACACCAGTACTTCTGGCTGGCCGCCGTGGGTCTGGTAAATGTAGGTATTGCGGCCTTTTACTATCTGAATATCGTGCGTACGATGTTCTTCACCGATGAAAAGGGAACCACACTAATTGCCCCCATAGGCATCCAGATCAGCCTCGTCATCTGCACAGTGGTAACGGTGTGGATGGGCACCTATCCCGCAACTGTTATCGGCTGGGTAAATACCGCTTCGGCGCAGCTTCTGGCGATTGCACAGTAGGATATCCCCTTTGACGAATAAAAAAAGTCGGGCCATAAGTTTGGCCCGACTTTTTTATTGCCTATGACTCGAAGTGTAGTTTCCCTGGCACAAGGAATGTTCGCAACAATTCAATCTTCTGTGCTATTATGGGTTTGGCCTGTTTCTTCACCACTCTTTCGCTTGAACGGATGATAAAGCTCGAATGGACGCACTGATCGTCATTGCAGTTGTCGTCGTTTTGATTACATTGAACGGTATTTTTGTCGCCGCAGAGATCGGCACGATTGGTGCGCGGCGAGCACGGGTAGCACAGGCAGCCAGTGATGGTGACCGCATGGCGAAACTGCTGTTGCCAGTGTTGGAAGACCCCCACTTGCTGGACAATTATATCGCCGCCTGTCAATTGGGAATTACGCTTTCCAGCCTCATTCTGGGCTTCTATGGCCAGGCCGCGGTGACACCGCTGGTGAAACCCTGGCTGAGCAGCACGGGATTTGTGTCCCAGGCCGCGGCCACCTCTATTGCCGCCACCGGCGTCCTCATCACACTCACTGTTGTTCAGGTAGCGCTGAGTGAATTGGCTCCCAAATCCGTGGGTATACAGTATCCAGAGCAGACAGCCTATGTGATGATTGTGCCAGTTCGCTGGGCAATGGTTGCCATGCGCCCACTGATCTGGTTCTTCAACGGCAGTGGGCGTCTCTTTCTGCGTCTGTTGGGCATGTCCTCTGTGTCCGAAGGCGTACACGTCCACGCGCCGGAAGAGATTCTGATGCTGGTCCGGGAAAGCAGCAAAGGCGGGCTGCTGGAAGTCTCGGAAAAGCGACTGCTGGAGAACACCCTACAGTTGCGCCAACGCCCTATCCGCCGGGTAATGGTTCCCCGCACCCAACTGCTGGCCGCACCGGTCGATGCCCCCTGCAGCGAGCTATTGTCGATTCTGGCCAGTTCCACCTATTCCCGAATGCCCCTTTTCAGCGGCTCGGTGGACAATATCGTGGGGATTGTCCACCTGAAGGATCTGCTCTGTATGCACATACGCGGCGCAGAAGATGCAGATGTGACCGAAATTATGCGCGTTCCCCCCTATTTGCCTGACAGTGTGCCGGTGGAAGATGTGTTCGGACTTTTACAAAAGGGCCATTTTCACATGGCCGTCGTCATCGACGAATATGGCGGGACCGCAGGCATTGTCGCCTTTGAAGACCTGATCGAAGAGATTTTTGGGGAAATCCAGGATGAATTTGACCGGGAGGACGACGAAGTGCGCATATCCACGGACGAGCGCGTTCTGCTGGATGGCGACACCTCTCTGGACCGCCTGGGCACGATATTGGGGTTAGAATTTTCCGCCGACGATGTAGACACAATCGGTGGGATGATCACTGCCCGGTTGGGAACTATCCCCGCCACAGGCGACGAGGTACAAATCCATCAGACAACCTTCCGGGTAGAGGAAGTGAATGGATATGCCATCTCGCAGGTCAGCCTGCAAGTGACTGCCGAGCAGATGGAAGCCATTGAGGAGGCGATGAAGTGATCGAAACCCTCCTCCCGCTCACGATTATCATACTGCTGATCCTTTTCAATGGACTCTTTGTGGCCGTAGAATTTGCTGTTGTGGCCTCATCCCACACCCGCTTGGCGCAACTGGCGGATGAAGGCTCCGGCGCGGCCCAGCGTGTGCTCCTCATTCTCAATGATCGGAAATGGCAGACCCGCTTTATCATTATGGCTCAGCTTGGGATCACCCTGGCCAGCCTGGGATTGGGTATGTACGGCGAACACACAATTGCCGAGTGGATTCTTGCCCCGTTGGAGCACTATGGCCGATTGGCCGAAGTGACCGCCCACAGTGTGGCCTCTGTCATCGCCATTGGACTGATGACATACCTGCACGTCGTCCTGGGCGAGGTAGTGCCAAAATCCATTGCCCTGCAAGCACCGGAAGCCACAGCGCTGCGGGTGATCGGGCCGATTTCTTTCATCGAACGTATCTTCTCGCCGGCTATCTTTGTTCTGAATCTGATTGCCAATGCCATTATGCGGCTGGTGGGCATTCCCCAGGCCGACATCCACGACCGGCTTATGTCCGCGGAAGAGTTGGAGATTATTGTTGAAGAGAGTTTTGAAGGCGGGCTGATCGAACCTGCGGAGCAGCTCTATATCGAGAATATTCTGGACATGCGCGAGCGGACAGTCGGCCAGGTGATGACGCCACGCACGCGGATCGAGGGCATTTCTGTGGATGAGGACCCGGATCGGGTGGCCGAGATAGCCTGCGATTCCCTCCATTCCCGCTATCCCATCTACCAGGACGATTTGGACACAATCATTGGCCTGCTTCACATCAAAGATTTGGCCCGCCAACGGCTGAGTGGGGATGGCCCCATCAATCTGCGAGAAATGGCCAAACGCCGCCCTGTGCTGGTAGCCCCCGACACCCTGCAACTGGACGCGATGCTGGATCGCTTTCGCCGGGAAAAGGCAACTCTGGCCGTCGTTATCGATGAATTTGGTGGTACAGCCGGTATAATTTCCATCGAAGACCTGATCGAGGAAGTGGTGGGCGAAATCCAGGATGAGTTCGATGAAGAGAGCGCCCCATTTGAAATTCTTGGAGAACGGGAATTGCGGGTCCAGGGACATCTGCTTTTGGATGAGCTGAATCAGCATTTTGATCTGACGTTGGAACATCCGGAAATTTATACTGTCGGGGGTTTGATTATGACTTCTCTGGGGCGTATCCCCCACATAGGCGACGAGGCGGAAGTCGATGGGGTCATATTTACGGTTGAATCTGTGGATGGGCGCGCTGTCGAATCCGTGCGGGTTCAGTTGCCCGAGCCACTTGTGGATGGAGATGATCCCGCGGAAAATTCCCCAAACGGCGAATTAGTAGATTGACAAAGCCCGCGGGAATTGCTACACTGTAGCTCATTTGATAGAAAAGGCGTTGACGGAGACGAGTAGTTTCTGTGTTGTCGTCCAGAGAATCCGGGACGGTGGAAACCGGATCGCACACGCAGAAACGAATATCCCTCCTGAGCAGCGGCCCCAACGACGAACCGAAGTCAGCAGATACGCCCAAAAGTTCGTCCAGTAGACGCCGCCGGTGTTGTGAACCGTTACAGTCACAGCGAAGTGATGCTTGCATCGCCTTGCAGCGAGGTGTCCGGCACTGTGTGTCGCCGGGAACCGGGGTGGTATCGCGGACCAACTGGCCCGTCCCCGTTTGGGGATGGGCTTTTTCTATTGGGTTTCAGAAGTTCGACTTTTCGGAAAAAGTCGAACTTCTGAAGGGAGAGGGCAATGGACCAACCAACAGTACGCCTGTTGACCGCAGACGATGCAGCCGCCTATCGACGGGTGCGCTTGCAGGCATTGCAGGAACACCCGGAAGCCTTTGGCTCCTCCGCCGAGGACTTCGCCGTGCAGCCGTTGAGTGATGTGGCGGATCGGCTGGGATCCCAGAGCGAGCGATTTTCTATCTTCGGAGTCTTTGTCGAAGGCGAACTGAACGGGTTGATCGGCTTTGGCAGAGGTGACGGGCTGAAGGTGCGTCACCGGGGCGGCATCTATCAGATGTATGTGACGCCATCCCAGCGAGGCAGAGGATTGGGGCGACTGTTGTTGGAACACGCAGTCAACCAAGCCCGCCGATTGCCTGGATTGGAAGAGATCAACTTGGCTGTCACTGTCGGCAACGAGCCAGCCCGCCGCCTGTACGAACGCTTCGGTTTTGTCTTCTCCCATCGGGAGCCGCGCTACATCAAAATAGACGACCGCTACTACGATATCGACTGGATGACGCTATTACTACAACAGGAGTCAGAGAATGGCTGAACTGCTCTATTACAACGACGCATACTTGCAGGAATTCGACGCCGCCGTTGCCGCGGTCGAAGGCGACCGGGTGTCCCTGGACCGCACGGCCTTCTATCCCGGCGGGGGCGGACAGCCCAACGACGAGGGCTGGCTGACCATCGACGGCGTGCGCCTGCGGGTGGGCAAAGTCAAGAAGGAGGGTGCAGATGTCTGGCACACCCTCGTCGGGACAGATGGCGGCTTGCCGGAGATTACCGTCGGAAAGACCGTCCACGGGGCGTTGGACTGGGAGCGGCGTTATGCGCTGATGCGTACCCACACAGCCATGCACATCCTCTGTGGCGTCGTCTGGCGGGACTATCAGGCGTCTGTCACCGGCGGCAATATGGAACCGGGCGCGGGACGGATGGATTTCGAGTTCGCCGCGATGAGCCGGGAGCTGGTCACGGAGATCGAAGAGAAGTGCAACGCGGAGATCGCCGCGGCCCGGCCCGTGCGCGAGCAGACGCTGTCCAGAGAAGAAGCCTTTCAGATTCCCGACCTGATCCGCACGAAGATCAACCTGCTGCCAAAGGGCATCAGCGAAATCCGCACCATCGAACTGGCGGGGCTGGACCTGCAGGCCGACGGCGGGACCCACGTCCACAACACATCCGAAGTGGGACAGATGCGGGTGACGGATTACAAAAGCAAAGGTGCGATCAACAAGCGGATTTACATTGAACTGGGGTAACGCGACCTGACAGCTTGCGCAACACGCACCAGCGGAAAACAACGCCATGCCCATCATTCCTGACCCACCGCTCGCCGCCTACAAAGCCTACTTTCATACGGGTATCGTTCTTGTCACATTGACCGGTGTACACGGGGAAAACATCTTTGCACGGGCCGAGACGGCCAATCTGCTGCGCTCCGTGCTGCGGGAAGTGCGCCAAAAGCTGCCTTTCACAATGCACGCCTGGGTGATTCTGCCCGATCACAGCTATCTGCTGCTTCAACCCGGCGCGGAGGGCAGTGCGGACGAGATCGTGCGCCGGGTGCGCCACCGCTACGCCGCAGACTACGCCCAGTTGATGGGCAGTCCAGTGGAAATGGTGGTGTGGGAACAGCGGTACGGACTGGAAACAACAGGCGATGCAGAGACATTCGCTACACGAATGGATACGATCCACTACGACCCGGTGCGTCACGGGCTGGTCACCCGCCCGGAGGAATGGGGCCAAAGCAGTTATGCGGCCTGGGTGGAGCGGGGATTGTACAAACTGGGCTGGGGGTGGAGCGAGCCGGAGCGGTTACAAAAAGGCAAAAGTAGACGAATCTAATCCAAAAACGCAAGCGTTACAGCCAAAACCGACTCTATATTCATCGCGGGACTGGAAACAATAGAACCGTTGCGTAGATGGCAGTGATCTGGAAATGTATCAATCTCTTTGTGATGAGGAGAATTGTCCCAGCGAGCAACCAACTCTGCTTCTGCTGTTTGTAGATGAAAACGATACTTCGTGCGCACAATCGACATTCCGGTGATCACATATTCGGCAATGTGTAGCTGATAACCGTTGCTCAGAATGAGACGGCCGCTGATATAGCATTCGTTGACATCAATTTCACTATAGCTTATCTGCGAATCAAGAACGTAGAACGCCCGTGAAATAGTCTGCTGTAGACTTCTGTAGTAATCACGCGCAGTCATAGGGAAACGCCATTGAGAATCAGAAAACGCTGTTGCCATAGATCAAGCCCGCGTTTTGCGGCGTACCAGTCAAAAAGGTAGGCATCATCGCCCAATGTGCCCTCATCAAAACGACGCAGAAATTCATCGGAAGAAATTTCATGCTGCTGCTCAAACGAACGACACATCTCGGCAAAGTGATCCCGCCGCAACTGGGCATGACGCAACTGATTACGCAGCGCGTAATCGACCACTTCACGTATATTGGCAAGCGAAAAATCGTTTGATTGTACTTTCAGGGCAATATCCATTGATTCTCTCCTAAACCAGACAGATCAGAACGAGCAGTATATTCCCATTATATCCCAGAGCGATTGTTCCATCAATCGACAGGAGCAGACACAAGATGACAAGCAAACCACAGTTTCAGGAAGTAAAAGCCGGGGTCTCCTTTCCGGAGATGGAAGAGAATATGCAGAAACGTTGGAAACAGCAGAACGTCTTCCAGCGCTCCATGAGCGAGCGGGAAGGCGGGCCAGAGTTCGTCTTCTACGAAGGGCCGCCTACGGCCAACGGACGCCCCGGCATCCATCACGTGCTGGCCCGCGCGTTTAAGGATATGTTCCCCCGCTACAAGACGATGCAGGGCTATCACGTCCTGCGCAAGGGCGGTTGGGACACCCACGGCCTGCCCGTGGAACTGGAGGTCGAGAAACGGCTGAAGCTGACTGGTAAAGAGCAGATCGAAGCCTATGGCGTGGCTGCTTTCAACCAAATGTGCAAAGAATCGGTCTGGGAATACCTGAGCGAATGGGAGGCCATGACCGAGCGCATGGCCTTCTGGGTGATGCTCGAAGACGCCTATGTGACGATGAAAACCGAGTACATAGAATCTCTCTGGTGGATCCTCAAGCAATTCTGGGACAAAGGGCTGCTCTATCAGGGCTACAAAGTTGTGCCCTACTGCCCCCGCTGTGGCACGCCCCTGAGCAGCCACGAGCTTTCCCTGGGCTACAAAGAGGGAACCGTCGATCCCAGCGTCTTCGTCAAATTTGCGGTGCAGGGCGAGGAAAACACATTCCTCCTGGCCTGGACAACCACACCCTGGACCCTGCCCGGCAATGTGGCCCTGGCCGTGGGCACAAAGGTAGACTACGTGCAGGTGCAGGACGAGTCCGGTGCCAGGCTCTATCTGGCCAAGGAACTGGCCGAGAAAGTGCTGCGCCCCGGCTATACGGTTTTGGCAGAGATGAAGGGCAGCGAGCTGGTGGGCAAACACTACGAACCCCTCTACCGCTTCCTGCCTGTGGACAAAGAATACGCCTACGTCGTGGCCGCGGACTTTGTCAGCACCGGCGACGGCACGGGCATCGTCCACATCGCGCCGGCCTTTGGCGCGGACGATATGAATGTGGGCAAGGAGAACGATCTGCCCGTCCTGCACACAGTGGATGCAGCCGGCCAGTTCAAGCCGGAGGTAACGCCCTGGGCCGGTGTCTTTGTCAAAGACGCGGATCCGGCCATCACCGAAGAACTGAAGGGGCGGGGGCTGCTCTACAGTTCGGGCACATACGAGCACACCTATCCCTTCTGCTGGCGCTGCGACACACCCCTGATCTACTGGGCCAAAGAGACCTGGTACGTGCGCACCAGCGAATACAAAGATCGTCTTGTGGCCGTCAACCAGCAGATCAACTGGGTTCCCGACCACATCAAAGACGGGCGCTTTGGCCGCTGGCTGGAAAACAATGTGGACTGGGCCATGGGCCGGGACCGCTACTGGGCCACCCCCCTGCCTCTCTGGCAGAGCGACCGGGAGCCCTCTGGGCGCGGCAGCACCTACACCGAATGTGTGGGCAGCATCGCCGAGCTTTCCCAAAAGACGGGCGTGGATCAGAGCGCGCTGGAGCTTCACCGCCCGTATGTGGACGAGATCACCTGGCCCGCGCCCGACGGCGGCACAATGCGCCGGGTCACCGAAGTCTGCGATGTCTGGTTCGACAGCGGCTCCATGCCCATCGCCCAGTGGCACTACCCTTTTGAAAATCAGGCTGAATACGAGAAATATCAGCAGGCCGACTTCATCTGCGAGGCCATCGACCAGACCCGTGGCTGGTTCTACACCCTCCACGCGGTGAGCACACTGCTCTTCGACCGGCCCGCTTTCAAGAATGTTATCTGCCTGGGCCACATCCTGGCCGAGGACGGCTCGAAAATGAGCAAATCCAAAGGCAACGTCGTCAACCCGTGGGAGGTCTTCGAGGAGCACGGCGCGGACGCGGCCCGCTGGTATATGTACACGGCTGGTCCTCCCGGCAACAGCCGCCGCTTCAGCAACGCGCTGGTGGGCGAAGTGGTGCGCCGCTTCCTGAATACGCTCTGGAATACGTACAGTTTCTTTGTGACGTATGCGAATTTGAGCGAGTGGCGAGTGGCGAGTGGCGAGGAAGAATTCGCAACTCGCAATTCGCAACTCGCAGAAAACAACCTGCTCGATCAGTGGCTCTGCTCCGAACTCAACCGTTTGGTGCGGGACGTGACCGCGGCCTACGAGAGCTACGATGTGCTGAGCGCGACCCGGCCTGTGGCCGATTTTGTGGACAGCCTGAGCAACTGGTATGTGCGCCTGAACCGCCGCCGCTTCTGGGACGGCGACCCCGCGGCCCTGGCCACGCTGCACCAGGCGCTGGTGACAATCAGCCAACTGCTGGCCCCGGCCACGCCCTTTGTGGCCGACGAACTCTATCAGAATCTGGTCTCCGGCGTGGACGCTACCGCGCCCGATTCGGTCCATCTCTCCCGCTGGCCGGGTGTGGACGAGAGCGCCATCGACGAGCAGCTCAGCGCGGATATGGCCCTGGCCCAGAAGGTGACGACGCTGGGTCGGGCAGCCCGCGAGTCAGCCAGCCTGAAAGTACGCCAGCCCCTGCGCCAGGTGGTGGTGCGCACCCGCGCGGCCGAAGAAAAGGCCGGTCTGGAGCGTATGGCGGATATGCTGCTGGTGGAGCTAAATGTCAAGGAATTGGCCTTTGCTGACGCCGCGGGGGAACTGGTGGATGTGCAGGTACACCCTCTGCCCAAGCAGTTGGGCCAGAAGTTTGGCCGGGGCTTCCCGGTTGTGCGCCAGGCGCTGGCGGGGATGGATCAGAGCGATCTGGCCGCCCGTTTCGGGGCCGGGGAATCGGTGACAGTGGAGGTGGACGGGACCAGCTACAAAGTCACGCCGGAGGATGTGGAGGTGCGCAGCGCTCCCCGCGCCGGTTTCAGCGTGGCCGAGGACGGCGGCTATCTGGTGGCTGTGACCACCGACCTGACCCCGGAACTGGTGCTGGAAGGCCAGGCCCGGGAAGTGGTGCGCCGGGTGCAGCAGCTTCGCAAAGACGCGGGCCTGGACATCAGCGACCGCATCCACCTGCATCTGGGCGAATCCGCGCTGCTGCGTGCGATGTTTGAGCAGCACAGCGGCTACGTCACCGATGAGGTGCTGGCTGTGGAGACGGTGTGGAACAGTGGCAAGCTGCCTGTGGATCGGGTGGAGTTCGATTTGGACGGCGAGTCGGTGGCCCTGGGCCTGACCAAACGGGCGTAGAACGGGCGTAGCTACCAGACAACCGGCACGCCGCCGGCAAAGCGGCCCAGGGAGCGCAGAACAAACACAAACTCGGAGAACAGTGCGTGCAGGACAAGGCCGAACTGGCGAAACTCGCTGGCCCAATCCGTGCAGAGGGCGCAGTTTTGCCAGGCACGAGCTAAGCTCTGTTCGGGCAGAAAGAGCAGCAACACAAACAGAAGGATAGCGAGAAAGAACATATTGACTGCCAGCTCTTCTGCGAAATGTTTCGACATAGCTGCCTCCGTTGCTCGGAAAGGGATGAACCGCGGCCTGTCCACGGCCCTGTCAAAACAATTCTACACAAACAGGAATGCCCCGGCCGCGCGCCGGGGCATTCCTGTTTGTGGCCTGCTTCACATTCCGGTCTGTGCATCCGGGTGGCAGAGAGACCCTCGCCGAAATCATCCTTGGCCGTTGTCTACAGCAAAATCAGGCCACATTCCAACCGGGCCAGGGCAGGCTCGCGGCGGTGACTGAGAACCAGACCACCGCGGCTCTGGCTGAGGATCAAAATCTGTTCGGCCAAATCACCGGACCCCAGGGTGTGGAAAGTGACGGGCTGAGGATTGTCCGTCAGAGCCGCCGCGAGGAATTGGCGTGCCTCGTCGTTTTCAGTCAAAATCAGCAACGGGCTGGCATAGACCTGGGAAAGACGCACAGCCATTGCCACCAGCGGGAGTTCTTCGGCCCGCCCGCTGGTAGTGACCAGCACAGGCTGGCCCACGCGCATCTCCTGGTGGAGCAGCAGCAGCGGCATGCGGTGTTCGCCCAGCACCCGCTGCGCCACAGAGCCAAGCCGGTCTGGCCGCAGGCAGAGGGGGTTGCCGTAGCGCCCCAGACTCAAGAGGGTGTCTTCTCCGGCAGCTTCCATCAGAGATTCGGCGATGTTCCCCCGCACAACCCGAAAACGCCAAACAATATCGTAGGCCCGGACAATGGGGCCGGCCCACTTTTCTACGGTCTGGGCCACCACCCGCAGTTCCCGCTCGACCAGCGCCCGGTCAAAAGGGCGCACCCCCCCGGGCTGACGCAGTTCAGCCGCGATAGGCAGATCGGCCAGGGCAAGCAAGCGGTCGTCTTCGACAAAAAGCCCCTCCAACTGCGCGCCCAATCCGGCTGCGATGCGCGCGGCAGTGCGCAATACCATCCGGCTGCACGGGGACGCGTCCAACGCCACCACCACCCGGCGGATGGGAGAAGCTACGGGCTGACTCTGTTCGCTCATTTTTGTGTACTCCTGTATCCCGGATGAGGAGACAATTGGGTGCGCGCCGCGTACCCTCTCCATCCCCTCAAGCGCGCCGAAGCTATTATCATACAGATCAAACGATTTCTGCCCCATTCCAGCGATGGAACGCGGCCCAGCGCTGGGCAAAGTCGCGCAGCCTGTCCTGCACCAGCCGGTTGATTGTGCCCGGGGGGAAAACACCCGCGCTGTCGGCCACGCCCGCGGCCAAACCGGTGAGCAGCTCCATGCCTTCGTCGATGGTTGACACGGGATAAATGTGGAATTGCCCGGCCTCCACCGCGGCCACCACTTCCCGGCGCAGCATCAGATGGCGCACATTCGTGGCCGGTATCAGCACCCCCTGCTCACCGGTCAACCCCTGCTGCTGGCAGATGGCGAAGAAGCCTTCGATCTTCTCGTTCACGCCGCCGATCACCTGAACATTGCCAAACTGGTCCACAGAACCAGTGACGGCGAAGGACTGGCGAATGGGCACATTGGCGATGGCCGAGAGCAGCGCATAGAGTTCGGTGGAACTGGCGCTGTCCCCATCCACCCCGCCGTAGGACTGCTCGAAGACCAGCCCGGCCTGAAGCGACAGGGGGAAATCCGCGGCATAGCGGGCAGCCAGATAGGAGGTCAGAATCAGCACACCTTTGCTGTGGCTCGGCCCGCTCATAGCCACTTCCCGCTCAATATTCACCACTTCGCCCCGGCCAATCGTCACCCGTGCGGTGATACGGCTGGGCTGGCCGAACATCAGATTGCCCAGTTGCATCACCGCCAAACCGTTGATCTGCCCGACGGCTTCGCCACTGGTCTGCACACGCACAATTCCATCCAGAATCGACTCCTGGCTGCGTTCGGGAATCCGCCAGGCCCGGTAGTGTTGGGCGTCCAGCGCCTGCTCCACGTGGCCCAGGCGGATGAGATCGTCGCCCTCTTTCTCTGCCCAATAATCGGCCTCTTGCAACAGGTCCACCAGAGATGCCACCCGCATCGAGAGCTTCTCCCCATCCCCGGCCATCCGGCTGGCCTGGTCCAGCACCCGGGCCGTAGCCGCCCGGTCCAGGTGACGAAGACCGCTGCCCGCGGCCGCGGAAGCCAGCAGCCGGGCAAAGAGCATCTGGTTTTCCGATGTACGCTCGATTTCGTCGTTGAAATCGGCCATCACCTTGAAAAGTTCGTCAAAGTCCGGGTCCGACTGGCTGAGTAGATAGTAGAGGGAACGGTCACCCAACAGCGCGACTTTGATTTTCAGGGGGATCGGCTCCGGCTCCAAAGAGACCGCGTTGGCCTGGCTGAGCATCTGGCCCGGCGTTTCAATACGGATGGTGGCGGAACGCAGGGCACGCTTCAGCCCCTCCCAGGCATAGGGCTGGGACATCAGTTTGAGCGCGTCGATCATCAGATAGCCGCCGTTGGCCATGTGCAGGGCACCGCATTTGATATGGGTGAAGTCGGTGATCAGCCCGCCCATGTGGGGGATGTATTCCACCCGCCCCACCAGATTCTGATAGGCCGGGTTGTCTTCGTAGATCACCGGCGCGCCCGTGCGTCCGCTGTGGTCCACCAGCACATTGACCCGGTAGCGCACAAAACGATCGCCATTGTCCACAGGCGGGGCAAAAGGTGTCTGGGCTTCGGCCTCGTTCTCGTCGCCGCGCAGGAAAAGGGGGAGATTGTCGATGACATCCGCCTGCACCGCGGCCAAATAGGCCAGCACCGGCGGCTGCTCCGCGTAGTCTGACTGGATTTCGTGGAAGAGAGGGTCGATGGTGAAATGGGCCAGCTCGTTGTGAAAGTTTTGCAGCTCTTTGCGCAATTCCCGCTCCCAGCGGGGAACCTGCACCACCACCTGTTGCAACTTCTCCTGCATTTCTTCAATGGCCGCTTTGAGCACATCCTGCTCGGCCTGGGGCATCTTCTGAAAATCCTCGGCTTTGAGCACTTCGCCCTCGCGCACGGGCGCAAATATCAGCCCGGTGGGGGTGCGCAGGAGATTCAGATTTTTGGTCACAGCTTCGGCCTGCAACGCGGAGAAAGCCTCGTCCTGGCGCTGCTGAAAGGTGGACTCCACAGCCTTACGGCGCACCCGGTACTCATCGGTCTCGAAGGCAGCGGGCAAGACCGTGCGGATCTCGCTCAGCAGATCGTCCAGGTTTTTGCGTAATTGGGCGCCGCCACCGGCGGGCAGTTCCAGGGCAATGGGCCGGTGGGATTCCTGGAAATTGTAGACATAACACCAATCGGAAGGGGGCTGGTCGTCCACGGCCTGGCCGGCCAGATAGTCGCGCACGACCATATGTTTGCCCGTGCCGGGACTGCCCAGGGCAAAGATATTGTAACCGGCGTGGCGCATATTGATGCCAAATTCCACCGCGGCCACGGCCCGTTCCTGCCCGATAATGTCGGAGAGCGGTTCGAGATCGGCGGTGGTGGTAAAAGCAAAGGAATCCGGGTCGGTGCGGGTATTGAGTTGGGCGGGGGTCAGGGCTGGAACAGGCGTCATTGGCGGGCCTCGGATAGTGAAAACGGGTGGGATTTGCTTGTCTGTAGACTACCACGCGCGGGGATTGTTGGCAACGTATCCGCGGGAATGAGCGCGTTTCACTTCCGTTGACAATCCCAACGTAAGGCCCTATACTGCACCCCAGACCTGCCAGGTTTTGGAAAACCTGGCAGGTCTTACCCCAACCCAAACTCAACGAATTCAGTCCACCCGCCATGACCCGCTCCCGGGTTTCACTTCGACAAGCTCAGGACACCGCTCAACCGGCGCTCACCCACTCACCACAAAGGAGACTCTCCATGCCCACCTACGATACCCTCATCCGCGGCGCACGCATTATCGACGGCTCCGGCAATCCGTGGACATACGGCGACGTGGCCCTGGCCGATGACCGCATTGCGGCCATCGCGCCGCCCGGAGCGATTCCCGTTGAGAACTGTGGCGAGTTGGTGGACGCGGCCGGCCACGTGGTCTGCCCCGGCTTTGTGGACATTCTCAGCCACTCGATTCTGCCCCTGATGGCAGACGGGCGCAGTCTCTCCAAAATCACCCAGGGCGTGACCACGGAAGTGATGGGCGAGGGCTGGACCCCCGCGCCCTACGGCGGTCTGCTGGATGAACCCCTGCCCAAACACCAGTTTGCGGGACTGATCGGCGACGAGTGGGAGGCGCGCGTCCGGGGCTGGAGCCGCTTTGGCGATTGGCTGGCCGCGATGACAGAGACCGGCGTCTCGCCCAATATCGGCTCCTTTCTGGGCGGGGGCAGCCTGCGTAAATACGCGATGGGGATGGAGATGCGCCCGCCGACCGCCGACGAACTGGAGACGATGCGCCGGGTCACTGCCGAGGCCATGGAGGACGGCGCGTTCGGCGTCTCCTTCGCGCTCATCTACCCGCCCAGCAGCTTCGCCGATCTGGACGAGATTGTCGAAATCAGCAAAGTCATCAGCCGCTACAACGGCATTTACATCACCCACCTGCGCTCGGAGGCCGACACTTTTCTGGAAGCCCTGGAAGAGGCCATCACTATCGGCCAGCGGGCGGACGTGCCAGTGGAGGTCTATCATCTGAAGGCCGCGGGCAAGCAGAACTGGCACAAACTGGTGTCCGCGATGGAGCGCATCACCGAAGCCCGCGGCCAGGGCGTGGACATCACCGCGGATATGTACACCTACACCGCCGCGGGAACCGGGCTGACATCCGTATTGCCGCCCTGGGCCGCGGCGGGCAACAAATTGTATGAGAATGTGGCGGACCCGGCCATGCGTGCCAAAATCAAGGCCGCGGCCCTGCACCCGGACGGCTCGTGGGAGGCCATGGCCGAGATGTGCGGTGTGGACGGAGTGATGCCCACGGGCTTTATGAAAGAGGAGAACCAGCAGTACGTGGGCAAGCGGCTCTCAGAGACTGCCGAAATGTTGGGCAAAGAGTGGCCCGACGCGGTGATGGACCTGCTCGTCTCCGAAGGCCAGCGCATCGGCACGATTTACTTTGCGATGAGCGAGCACAACCTGCGCCGCCAGTTGCAACAGCCGTGGATTACCATCTCCACCGACGCGGGCGGGCTGGACCCGGTCTGGGCCGCGCCCACCGGCCCCTATCACCCCCGCGCCTACGGCACGTATACCCGTGTGCTGGGCAAATATGTGCGGGAGGAGAAAGTGCTGCCCCTGGAAGACGCGGTGCGCAAGATGTCCTCCGCCCTGTGCGACCGGCTGGGGCTGCGGGATCGGGGACAACTGCGGGCAGGCTTCTACGCCGATGTGGTCATCTTCGACCCGGAGACCGTCGGCGACCGGGCCACTTTCACCGATCCCCACCAGCTTTCCGTGGGCGTGCGGGATGTGTGGGTGAACGGGGCGCGGGTGCTGCGGGACGGCACCCACACCGGCGCAACACCGGGCCGGGTGGTCAAAGGCGCGGGAAGGGTGTAAACGACAAGGCACAAAGAACAACTTTTCCTTCGTGTCTTTGTGTCTTTGTGCCTTTGGGGTAAATTAGCTCCCAGTAGTCTTTGCAAAGTGCTTGCACGGCGGTGCGCGTAGTGCTATAATCAGCCCATGACAACACCAGAGAGCAGCAAAATACCCGCATCTTTGCGTCAATTCATTCTGGCAGACCCGCAAAAGCCGCTTGAATTGATTCTACGCGTGCGCAGCGCGGACGATGAAACCCAGGCCCGTCTGGAGACAGCCGGGCTAACGGTACGCTACCGTCTCACGCTCGTGCCCCAATTTGTCGTCACCGGTCCCGGCCAGGCCCTGCTCTCGCTTGCCGACGAGGAATGGCTGGTGGGCATTGAAGGCGACCGTTCTGTTCACACCTGGTAGTACGCGTACCCTACCCAGCAAGGAGAATTTCCATGGCAGCGGACGAAAGTAGCAAGCTGACTCCCCGCACGCGCGGCCTGATCCAGTCGGCCAGAAGCAGCGACGAGCCTGTGCCGGTGATTATCCAATTCAAAGCGGGCCGGGGCCGGGAAGTCTTGCCCACAGACAGCCGGTCGATTTCCACAATGAACGTGCGCCAGGATTATGTTGTCATCCCCGCGGTGGCCATCGATGTGGCCCCCAGCCAGATCGACGCGTTGGCCGAACTGGAAGACGTGGAAAATGTGTGGTTCGACGAACCCGTCCACACAATGCTGGACTCCTCTGTGCCGATCATCGGCGCGGACAAAGTGTGGCAACAGTTGGGCAACCGGGGCGAGGGTGTCACAGTCTGTATCATTGACACAGGCATCGACAGCGATCACCCGGACTTTGCCGGGCGCATCGGGCAGACAAAAGATTTCTCCGGCAAAGGCTCGGTGGAGGACGGCAACGGCCACGGAACTCACGTGGCCTCCACAGTGGCGGGCACGGGCGCGGCCAGCAACGGCAAATATGTGGGCGTGGCCCCGGCGGCCACAATTATGGTGGCCAAAGTGCTTTCTGATTCGGGCGGCGGGCGCATGAGCGATGTGATGGCCGGGGTGGAATGGGCTGTGCAGAATGGCGCACAGGTACTCAACCTCTCCCTCGGCTCTGACGGCAACAGCGACGGCCAGGACGCGCTGAGCACAATGTGCAACGCGGCGGTGGACGCGGGCAAAGTGGTGGTGGTGGCCGCGGGCAACGCCGGGCCGCGGGCCAACACAGTGGGCAGCCCCGGCGCGGCCGAGAAGGTCATTACAATTGGGGCCAGCACAGACAGCGATGGCATGGCCAATTTCAGCAGCCGGGGGCCGACCGCGGATGGCCGGGTGAAGCCGGATGTGATTGCACCGGGGACCCAAATTGTGGCGGCCAGGGCCACAGGCACATCCATGGGCCAGGTGGTGGATGACAACTATACCAGCGCCCAGGGCACGAGCATGGCCACACCCCACGTGACCGGTCTTTGTGCGCTGATGCTCAAGGCAAACGCCCAGCTTTCACCGGCAGATGTCAAGCGCATCCTGCGGGACACGGCGATTGATCTGGGCATGGATGCCAACAGTCAGGGCCAGGGCCGGGTGGATGCTTTGGCCGCGGTGACAGCCAGCACATCCGCGCCCGCGCCAGACCCCACACCCGATCCCACGCCGGACCCGACGCCCGATCCGACGCCCGACCCCAAACCTACGCCGGACCCGACGCCGGACCCCACACCCACGCCCACACCGCCCAAAGCACCGGTGGGCTGTCTGGGGGCTATTCTGAAAGTCTTTGGATTGTTATAGCCAATGCACCTGACCGCCAGTGAGCAAGCGCAACAGGACGATATGGCCCTGGATGAACGGGCACGCAAGCGGCAGGCCATTGGCCTGTCAGCCGCGCGTCCTACGGCCAAAGCAGACGCGGCCCATCCGCCCGTGGCCGAAGGTGTGCGTGGCAATGTATGGCTGGCGGTCCTGCTGCTGGCGGCCATTCTGGCGACCACCGGTTGGCTGCTGCTGCGCACCACCCAGCCGAACTTTTCGCTGTTGGGCACAGGCCGCGTCGACGAAAGTATCCTGCTGCGGGATGATTTTATGCAGCCCGTGCTGGGGCTTGCCCCCGAAGTGGTCACAGCCGACTGGTCTATGGGCTATGTGGGCGATCTCTATCAGATTCTCATCGAGCAGCCCGGTGTGCTGGCCTGGACAACCCTGGGCCAGATCGATCTGGGCGCATATCGTTACGACAGCAGCCTGATGCTCACCGGCTCCTCTGACGACAGCTCGGCCTGGGGCTATGCGGGGCTGATCATCCGCTATCAGAACGATCAGAATTTCTATCTCTTTGTGGTGGATGGACGGGGCAAATATCAGGTGCAGGCCCAGGAAAACGGCAACTGGCGCACCCTTCAGCCGTGGACCGACAGCCCCCGGCTGACTACAATTGGGGGTGAGAATCTGCTGGCGGTGGAGGACGACGGACGACAGTTGCGTTTCTATGCGGGATCTGAATTGCTCTTCGCTGTTGATGACCTGCGTTTGCCTGTTGGGGATGTGGGGCTGCTGGCCGGTTCCCGCAGCCAGGGCACAGCGCAGGTTCTGTACGATTGGGTGCGGATCGAGGCGATTCCACTGGCAAGATAGTTGGCTGGTGAATTGGTTGGGCAGTTGATTGTTCGTTCCCTCTGCAATTATTAAGTAACTGTCCGTTTTTAAGTTAGCAGTTTCGACGCCACGATTCCGGGAATCAGATCACCCGAATTGTTTACGGACAGTTACTAAGC
>JAHBVF010000022.1 GCA_019637685.1 Caldilineaceae bacterium
TTAGCCCTGGCCTTGGATTGATGCTTTTGGCCCTTTTGGGTATAGTATTAGAAAGAAAATTCGACTTCCATTCAACTGATTTCGGGCGGGCACAAAGCAATGAGCGAACAACCAAAGACAATTGTTGTAGTAGACGACGAACCCCGGATGGTGCGTTTCGTCAAAATGAACCTGGACCTGGAAGGCTACAGAGCCTTGGAAGCGAATGACGGCCTGCAGGCCCTGGAGAAGGTGCGCGAATACCAGCCCGCGCTGGTTTTGCTGGATGTAGAGATGCCAGGGATGGACGGGTTTGAAACATTGAAGCGGCTGCGAGAGATCAGCGATACGCCTGTGATAATGCTCACGGTGCGCTCGGACGAGAACGACCGGATCAAAGGGCTGGACTTGGGTGCAGATGATTACGTGACGAAGCCTTTCAGCCCGCGGGAATTGTCCAGCCGTATCCGCGCGGTGTTGCGCCGCTTTGAGCAGACAAGCAACCGGCCAGAAGATCAGATCATCAAAATTGATGACCGCCTTCAGTTCGATCTGCAACGCCGGGATGTGATCGTCAACGGAGAACGGGAGAGTCTGCGCCCCACCGAATATCGGCTTTTGCAACAGCTAATCGAAAATGCGGGATGGGTGGTCCCCCACGAAGTGTTGTTGACCAAAGCCTGGGGGCATGAATATAGTAACGACAACCATTTGTTGCGCCTATATATAACGTATCTGCGCAAAAAGATTGAAGAAGACCCTGGCAACCCTCGCTATATCTTTACAGAGCGGGGCCTGGGCTATCGCTTTGTCGACTTTCGCAAATAGCCAGCGAACCGAATAAAATCAGATATAGAAGCACAACCGGGGCCGCCTATTTTTGATAGGGCAGCCCCGGTTGTGCTATTATTGAAAGTCGGTATTCCACAAAGAATGCCCACCAACTATTTCGCACGCTCTGGGATCGACGAATCGGGTGCTGTATTTATACAGTTCGTTGTCGAGTTGAACAGAGCGGACGCAAAACCCATCAGGAGGAATACAGTGGCAGCACCAGTCAGTATGAAAGAACTTCTTGAGGCGGGCGTCCATTTCGGACACCGCACCCGTCGTTGGAACCCGAAGATGCGTCCCTTTATCTTCACGGAACGCAGCGGCATCCACATTATCGATCTGCACCAGACAGTCACCCGCATCAATCGCTATTATGAACTGGTTCGGGATACTGTGGCAAAGGGTGGCACAGTGCTTTTTGTTGGCACAAAGCGCCAGGCCCAGGCAACTGTCGAAGAGGAAGCCGAACGGTGTGGGATGCCCTACATCACCACCCGCTGGCTGGGTGGCACATTGACCAACTGGGTAACCATCAAACAGCGTATCGACTATCTGAACCGGATGGAACGACGGCTGGCAGCCGGTGAGTTCCGCGGCCTGCCCAAAAAAGAGCAGACCGATATGGAGAAAGAGCTGGCCAAGCTCAACCACCGCATCGGCGGTATCAAAACAATGACCAAATTGCCCGATCTGATCTTTGTGGTGGACACCCGCCGAGAAGATCTGGCCGTGCTGGAAGCAAACAAATTGGGCGTGCCTGTGCTGGCAGTGGTAGACACAAACTGCGACCCAGACCCCATCGATTACATCATTCCAGGCAACGACGACGCCATTCGTGCCGTGAAACTGCTGACAAAGGTGATCGCCGACGCTGCCGAAGAAGGCCAGCGCTTCAAAGAAGTGGATATGGCCGACACAGGCAAAGTCTCCAACCGGGAGTTGGCAGAGATGGAACAGTATCTTGGCCCCAGCACTTTGGCCAAGCTACAGTCTGCGGAAGAAGACGCCGAAGAAGACGTGGAAATTGAAGATGTAGACGAAGTTGCCGCTCCTTCTGCTGACGCTGGAGATGCCTCAGCAGATGCTGGCGAGAGCAGCGATGCCGATGAAGACACCAGCGATACAGCAGCCGATACAACGGAGACAGTCGATACGGCCGTTGCCGCGGACGCCGTTGTCGCGAATGCCACGGATAAGATTGAGAGCGAAAACGAGTAGTACCGTTTGATCAGATATTGATTCAAACAACACGGGGAAAGAGAATTCCCCACCCCACAAATGCAAGAACGAACAACATATTCGCCCACTGTCCCCGGCCCCGCGCTGATGGTCATGTGGGCGAATATTTGGGAATGTGTCAAAGAACAAAGCCGCGCCAGGCGATGGCTACAAAGAATTGGAGAGTACGATGGCAGAGATCACAACACAGATGGTGAAAGAATTGCGCGAGGCCACCAGCGCCGGCATTCTGGATTGCAAGAAAGCCCTGGCCCAATCCGACGGCGATTTTGACAAAGCTGTCGAATATCTACGCGAGAAGGGTTTGTCCCAGGCAGCGAAGAAAGCTGACCGGGAGGCCAACGAAGGCTTGATCGGAACCTATGTCCACCCCGGCAGCCGTATGGCCGGAATGGTGGAAGTCAATTGCGAAACTGATTTCGTGGCCCGCACCGAACAGTTCCAGGAACTGGCTCGGGACCTGGCCATGCATGTGGTGGCAGCCCGGCCCGAATATGTCAGCCGGGAAGATGTGCCCGCGGATGTGATCGAGAAGGAAAAGGCGATTTTCCGGGCGCAGTTGGCCGAAAGCGATCGCCCCGAACACATTTGGGACAAAATCATCGAGGGGAAGGTTGACAAGTGGTACGGAGATATCTGCCTGTTGGAGCAGCCCTTTGTCAAAAACCCTGACCAGACAGTACAGGCGTTGATGGTCCAGAGCATTGCTTCTTTGGGTGAGAACATTAGGGTTCGTCGTTTCTCTCGTCTCGAGCTCGGCGGTTCATAGAATAGTGCAAATGCCCAGCCCCACGGCTGGGCATTGCTTTATATTGGAACTTAAGAGGGAGAATTCATGAACAACCTGAAATACCAACGCATTCTTTTGAAACTGGGGGGCGAAGCCCTGGCTGGAGAAGGTGGGTTTGGCATCAACCCGCGACAGGCGGAGGAAGTGGCCCAAAAAGTAAACGCCGTGATCAATCAGGGCGTGCAGGTGGCGTTGGTGATTGGTGGCGGCAATATGTGGCGAGGCAAAGAGGATGGCCTGGATCACGGGATGGAGCGGGTGACGGCAGACCACATGGGTATGCTGGCGACAGTAATGAACGCGCTGGCCTTGCAGGACGCGCTGGAACGGAGTGGGCTGCCAACCCGTGTGATGACCGGCATTGAAGTGCGAGCCGTGGCCGAACCCTATATCCAGCGTCGGGCTGTACGTCATCTGGAAAAGGGGCGGGTTGTCATCTTTGGCGCGGGCACAGGCAATCCCTATTTCACCACAGACACCGCGGCTTCGTTGCGCGCCATGGAGATCGACGCGGATGTGCTGGTCAAGGCAACAAAAGTGGATGCGGTCTACGATAAAGACCCCAAGACCCACGCGGATGCCCAGCGCTTTACACAACTTTCCTATATCGATGCGCTGAATATGCGGGTGGGCGTGATGGACAGCACGGCAATCGCCATGTGCATGGACAACGACCTGCCAATTTATGTGGTGAATCTCTGGAAAGAAGATGTCTTGACAAAGCTGGTCCAGGGGGAAACAGTGGGGACGTATATCTCCAGTTAGCTTCTGTTCTCTGCTGCTGTTCCAGCTTACGCGGAGGTACAGTTTGTGGAGAACAGGTTGTCTTCTCCTTCTTAGGGCCAATCCGAGATGGGGGCCGGTTTCCGTCAGGAAGTCGGCCTCTTTTTATCCATGTAGAAATCCGGTTGTTTTCCCTTTGGCACAGAATTTTGCTACAATAGACGCAGCAACACTTATATGCGAACGAATATCGCCAGCGACTCATCCCCGCCGGTCGCTTGCCCTCCATATACATCGCGCATACAACCGAAAAGGAGCGCCTATCCATGATTAAAGAGATACTCCACGAAACCAGCGAGCGAATGAAGAAGACGATCGAATCCCTGGAAATGGATTTGATGAGCATTCGCACGGGCAGAGCCACACCCGCATTGGTGGACAGGCTTAGTGTGGACTACTACGGCGTTGCTACACCGCTTATCCAAGTGGCCGCCATCAGTGTGCCCGAAGCCCAATCCATTGTCATCCGGCCCTATAGCCCCTCGGACCTGGCGGCCATTGAGAAGGCTATTGCCCATTCTGACCTGGGCCTGACACCCAACAACGATGGCAAACAAATACGCCTGAACATTCCGGCGTTGACAGAAGAACGCCGACGCGATCTTTCCAAGCAGGTTTCACGCCGCGCAGAAGAGGCGCGAGTAGCCGTGCGCAATATCCGTCGGGATGCCATCAATGACTTGCGGTCATTTGAAAAGGAAAGTATGATCTCCGAAGATGAACTGCACTCGGGCCAAGAGCAGGTGCAGGGGCAAACGGACGATTTCATCAAGCAGGTTGACACGATCAGCAAAGACAAAGAAGCAGAGATTATGACTCTGTAGTCTGGGTTGGCGGGTGATAAAGGGATTGGAACGAGGGGTGGGTCAAACTCACCCTTCTCTTTTGACAAATCCTCCTGCCCGGCACACAGAACGACAAAGGAGTGTGGAACGTCGTGAGCACAAAGACAACGACCTATCCGCCGTTGGCAACGGTTCCCTATCATGTGGGTATCATCATGGACGGCAATGGACGGTGGGCAAAATCCCGTGGCCGGATGCGCCACGCAGGCCACCAGGCCGGGGTGGACAATATCCGCCCGGTGTTGGAAGGCTGCGTGGAATTCGGCATCAAAGTGCTGACGATCTACGCCTTTTCAACCGAGAACTGGCAGCGCCCGCTGGAAGAAGTGGGAGGATTGATGCGACTGCTGGGCTTCACCATCCGCCATCGGCTGGGCGAGCTTCATGAAAATGGGGTACAAATCCGCCATAGCGGACGGCTGACAGGTATCAACAAAGAGTTGCAGAAGCAGATTTTGCACGCGATTGAGTACACGAAGGACAATGACCAGATTATTCTGAATGTGGCCTTCAATTACGGTGGCCGGGGGGAAATTCTGGACGCGGTTCGGCAAATTATTGCCGAGGGCATTGATCCGGACACTTTGACCGAAGAATCCTTCAGCCGTTACCTTTACACCGGCGATCTGCCGGACCCGGATATGATCATCCGCACGGGCGGAGATTGGCGGCTCAGCAACTTCCTCATCTGGCAGGCCGCCTATTCGGAGTATTACACCACGCCAACCTATTGGCCCGACTTTGACAAGGACGAACTATACAAAGCAATGGTGGAGTTCAACCGCCGGGAACGCCGCTTTGGCCGTGTGCCTGAAGCAGACCCGGCTCCCGCATGAACAGCTACTTCTGTCGCCTTATCTGCAATCCCAAGACAAAACAAACGTGAAACAGCGGCTTCTTGTTGCTCTGTTGGTTCTCCCCCCGGTTCTTCTCGGCCTGTGGGGCGGTGCTCACTGGTGGGCACTGGTGATCCTTATTGTCTCCACCCTCGGCGGTCTGGAATACTTTGCGCTGATGGCCCAGGGCGGCTATCAGCCCTATCGCCTGCTGGGCATGGGATGGCTGTTGCTCCTCATCGTTGGGGCCTGGCAGCCGACGCTCCTGCCCCTTTCCCTCGTCATCACAGTCGGTTTTATCGCCACCTTCACCCAGGCCCTCTTCAAAACCGAACGGCCCATCCTGAACTGGGCCATCACCGGTGTGGGCGCGCTCTACATCGGCGCAATGCTGGGCCAAGCCATCTCTCTGCGTCTGCTGCCCAACGGATTGGCCTGGGTCTTCCTTTCCCTGGCCGTGACAATGCTCAACGATACTTTCGCCTTTTTTATAGGCATTACCTTTGGAAAGCATAAAATATGGCCCCGGCTCAGCCCGAAAAAGAGCTGGGAAGGGACCATTGGCGGGTGGATTGCGGCCGCGGTCACTGGCTATGTGGTTGTCAGTCTCACGCCTATTCCTCTTGCGCCCTGGATTGGGGCAGTGGTGGGGTTGATGGGTGGAATACTGGCACTTCTGGGCGATCTGACGATCAGTATGCTGAAACGCCAGGTGGGAGCTAAGGACAGCGGCAAGATTATGCCCGGCCACGGAGGAATGCTGGACAGACTGGACAGCCTTCTCTTTGTCATTCCCTTCATTTATCAGGTCGCGCTGCTGGCCCTGGCCGCAGCCCAATGAGCCTCGCCTACTCCCGACTCTCCGCGGCCAGGCGCAACAGCGCCAGATTCTCCTCTACACTTCTTTCCTCGTTATAGACCGCACTGCCTACTACAATCACATTGGCCCCGCTGCGCACCACATCCCCAATATTGTGGGCCGCCACCCCGCCATCCACTTCCAGATCACAGGTAGGATTGAATTCGTCCAGCAATTTGCGCACACGGCGCAATTTGCTGGTGCTGGTCTGGATGAACTGCTGCCCGCCAAAGCCGGGATTGACGCTCATCACCAGAACCAGATCGACAAACGGGCTGATTTCCCGCAGCGCTTCGATAGGGGTAGACGGGTTCAGGGCAATTCCGGCCCGGCAGCCAGCCTCCACAATCTGCTGCACTGTACGATGCAGATGGCGGGTTGCCTCCAAATGGACGGTCATGCCCGTTGCCCCGGCCTGGGCAAATGCGTCGATATAACGTTCGGGTTCTTCCACCATCAGGTGAACATCCAAGGATAGGCTCGTTGCCCGGCGTACCGCGGCCACCACACCAGGACCAAAGGTGATATTCGGCACAAAGCGGCCATCCATTACGTCCAGGTGAATCAGATCAGCCCCGCCAGCTTCGGCCTCGGCGACAGCCGCGGCCAGTTGACCAAAATCAGCAGTCAGAATTGACGGAGCAATCTGTGTAGGACGAGCCATCCGAGTGATCATTGTAGCCCATTTCCTTTCCGAAGAATTGGGTAGTGATGAAGATGCTAAAGTGCCGCTTTGGTGGGACGCTGTGCGGCCCGTCTGTCTTCCAATTCTTTCGCCGCGCCCACCACCTGAATCAGTTCGCTGATGTCGTCCAGCGTTAGCAAGCCCAGAAAACGGCCATTTTCTTTGACAGCAACAACCCGGCTGCGTGCCTCAAGCATCCGGTCCCAAACATCGGCAAGAGTCACATCTGCCCCGACCACAGGCACTTCCTGGGCAGGAATCATAATATCCACAA
Source organism: Caldilineaceae bacterium (assembly GCA_019637685.1). GTDB lineage: Bacteria > Chloroflexota > Anaerolineae > Caldilineales > Caldilineaceae > JACQGT01. Next base: position 7,125 of record JAHBVF010000022.1, read on the forward strand.
CGCGGCCCTCTCGCCCATGGGTACGCAGAACATCCACCAATCGGTTTCGGGTCAACACACCCACAAAATTGCTGCCCAGATCAAAGACCGGAAAGTCGGCCTGATAGGTTGTCATTATCAGGTCAACTGCCTTGTCGATGGTTTCACTGGTGAATATCTGGTGGGCGTCGGCGTTGAGGGCCTGGCGCACCCGTATATCCTTCAACACATACCGGCTCTCCACAGCCTCCAGTTCACCCCGCCCCCCCACATAGACAAAGAAGGCGATGAGAAGCAGCATTATATTGCCGCCCAGCCCCAAAAAGGCCAGCAGAATCGCCATCATCCGCCCTACCATTACAGCGATACGGGTGGCCCGTACATAGGGCATAGCCATCGCCAACAGCGCGCGCAACACCCGTCCCCCATCCATAGGGAAAGCAGGCAACAGATTGAACAGCCCCAGAGCCAGATTGGTGATGGCCAGATAGACCAGAAGCCCGTCCAGGCTGGGCGTCATCATGCGGGTCTGGGCATAGGTAAAGAGAGAGGAAATATTGGCTGATTCTACCCCAAGCCCCACAACCAGCAGGGCCACAGGCAGCAGCAGAAGGGTCAACACAAAATTAACCGCGGGGCCAGCAATCGCGATCAGAAACTCCTGAAACGGCTGCCGGGGCATCCGCTCTAATTGGGCCACACCGCCAATCGGCAAAAGCGTGATATTTGGCACATTCACGTTGAAATACTTCGCGGTCAATGCATGGCCGAATTCGTGGAGAAGCACGCAGACAAAGAGCAACAAAATCACCACAATCCCGTAGAGCGCACCGACCACTGGATTGGAATGGCCCGCATAGATGAACGCTCCATAGACCAATATCAGCACAAAAGACCAGTGGACCCGAACATCGATCCCCCAGACCCGAAATAAACGCAGGGAACTGCCCATGCGGCTCATCCTTTCCTTCTGCAATAGTTATGAATAACAGTTATGAGCAAAAATATCGGCTGGAAACGTAACCAACTGGAATACAGCCCCAAGAAACCGGTTATGAACTTTTTTGTTATGAATCTCTATTGACAAAAGCAGAGAGCATTTCAATAGGCAGCGGGAAAATGATGGTGCTGTTGTGTTCCGCACTGATCTCACTCAGCGTCTGCAAATAGCGCAATTGCAGCGCGCCATTCTGCCCTGCCATGACATTAGCTGCCTCCGCCAATTTGGCCGACGCGTCCAATTCGCCCTCGGCGTGGATGATTTTGGCCCGCTTCTCCCGTTCGGCTTCAGCCTGGCGGGCCATGGCCCGCTGCATACTGCTGGGCAACTCCACATCCTTCACTTCCACCACACTCACCTTCACACCCCACGGCTCTGTCTGATCATCAATAATCATCTGCAGCTTGCGGTTAATCTGCTCCCGCTCGGCCAGCAGATCGTCCAACTCGCTTTGGCCCATTACAGAGCGCAGGGTAGTTTGGGCAATCTGCTGGGTTGCCATCAAATAATTGACCACATTGACCACCGCAGCCTCTGGGTCCAGCACCCGAAAATAACAGACCGCATTCACCTTGATCGTCACATTGTCTTTGGTAATGGCCTCCTGGGACGGCACATCCAGCGTGACCACCCGGGTGTCCACCACAACCATCCGGTCCACAATGGGAATGATAAAGAAGAGACCCGGCCCTTTGGTGCCGATTACCCGGCCCAGGCGAAAGATCACGCCCCGTTCGTATTCGGCCACAATCCGAATCGATGCCCGCAGAATCCACAAAACAACCAGAACAAAAACCACATAACCAGGCAGATTGGCAATTAGATTGTCCACACGTCACCTCCAATGGTTTGGCAGACTGTACATCAGATAGAAAAACAGAGGCCAGACCACAGAAAGGCCGAACCCTATTTTCCTTGCAGGTCTATTATACCCGTTGTACTACAATCCCGGCAACCGTTTGCAGCCCAAAAGGTTTGACGGAGGCCAGCACAACCGTTATCATACCAGCCAGACCCGTATCCAGCACGTAGGCTGGGTTCTGATTTCTGTCTTCCCAGCCTATTCACGCCATTTCGATTCACGTCATTTCCATTCACGCCATTTCCACCGGCAAGAACGATTTCAAATATACTTTCAGGTAGAACATCAACGACAGGTACAATCCGGTGACCCATGGACCCCGCCCCACCCAGCCCGTTTCGCCCGTGCACACAATCCTGGCCTTTGTGCTGGCCGCAGGACTCATCGCCCTGGCCGGGATTGCTGCATTTATGCTCTTCAGCGGGCGCGTTTCTCTCCTGTCGGATAGACTTGGCACACAGCAGAGCCAGGCCCGCGAACTCCCTCCCGGCGAGCCGACTCTCCTTGTGGAGGATGCGCCCACAAGCACAGCCACCCCTTCGCCAGAATCCGCCACCGGCCCGACTGCTGTTCTCGCGGCCCGCCCCACAGAAACGGCTACGCCCCAGAAAGTCCCCATCGCCGACGAAGTGCCCGACCCATCACCCACGGCTGGCCCACCCGTCCATCAGGCCATTGTCAATGACGATATAGTCAACGTGCGCAGCGGACCGGGGACAAATTATCCAGTGCTGGAACAAGTGCTGGCCGGCCAGCCTTTCGAAGCTATTGGCCGCAACGAAGACAGCAGTTGGCTGAAAATCTGCTGCCCTGTGGAATCAGATGAGAGTGGCTGGATCAACGCGCCGCTGGTTGCGATTACAGCCCCGCCAGAGACCCTCCCTCTGGCGGAGATTCCCCCCACCCCCGAACCTGTGGCGGCCGCGCCGGTCGTTGTCCCCGATCAGCCCAACGACAGCCGAGCTGCCGCGGTGGCCCGACCCGCGGCTGGGTTGCCCGGCAGCGGCGGCTTTGCCCCTCCCGGCGAGACCAATCCACTCACGGGTCTGCCCCTGGGCCAGGACCAGCGGGGGCGGCGTCCTGTGATCGTCTGCATCAACAACGATTTTGCAGCCCGTCCCCAGTTTGGAACCAGCCGGGCCGATGTGGTCTATGAATATCTGATGGAAGGGTTTGGAATCACCCGTTTCAGCGCGGTCTATTATGGCGACAGCAGCAGCCAGATCGGCCCCATTCGCAGTGCCCGTCTCATCAACCTCTCTATGGGCGTTCTCTACGATGCCGGGCTTGTCTGCTCTGGAGCCAGTGATGCCGTGCGCTTTTCCCTGAAAAACGATGCGCCCTTCCCCTATTTAGATATCGACCTGGACGATCCATCCAACAGCCGCTATACAGTGAGCATTGGCAACGACTACCGCACCCGCCTGCGCACAGACAGCGAGAGTCTACGCCGCTGGCTGGTCGATTGGGGAGCCGAACGAGCGCCCTCTTTGCAAGGCTTCACCTTTGGCGATCTCCCGGCAGGCGGCGCGCCCGCATCCGAAATCTCCATTCCCTATCCAGCCAGCACAGGCAGCCAGGTTGCCTACCGATACGATCCGGGCAGTGGACGCTATCTGCGCTTTTTGGGCGGCGCACCCCATTTGGATGGCAACAGCGGCGCACAGTTGGCGCTGGACACAGTTATCGTTCAGTATGTGCCCCACGAAGTCACCGACATTGTAGAAGACAGCCTGGGCAGCAAAAGCATCCGCCTGAACCTGTTTGGCAGCGGACGCGCGCTGGTCTTTCGCAATGGGGTCGGCTTTGAAGGAACCTGGCAAAGCAACAGTGGCGGCGAGTTGCCCCGCTTTTTTGGCGGGGATGGACAAGAGATACCGCTGAAGCCGGGCAGAAGTTGGATCAGTATCGTTCCCCTCACCTATGCCATTGCCTATCAGTGATGGCTGTGAAACCGATAAACAATCGGACAGATTTGCCGGGGAAAACCAGGCCGGTGCAGGAAGGATCTGGGGATAACACCGGGGATAGAATCGAATAACCGGGGAAAAATTTGTTCGGTGTCGCGGCAACTTTTTTTGCAAAATATTGGTATAAGTTGCCGAAAAAGATGTTTTCTTAAATTTTCCGCAGGATATATTTTCATAACTCCGGGGATAAACCTGCTATTTTGGGGATAAATAGGGGTTCACAGCTAGATGTAGCGTAGAGCAAATGTTCTAGACAGGGAAATCGTCCAAAAATTGTGCCATTCCTTCTTATATTCAGATTGGCGATTCCCGCATTCTTTGCTAAACTGGTTGGTACTGAACCGCACAGAATTACCCGCACGGGTCATCGCACAGCGATTTGACAGAAGCACGCAGACAGGCAGCAGGTTCCTCGGGAAATCGGCAGCATCTTCAACCTTTCCTCCCCGGACGCCAGCGTATCTGTTCAGATCACCTCACCACAACGGTTCACCTCGGCTACCTTTGGTGCCACCGAACGAACGACAGGAAGAAATCCAATCCACGACAGCTTCGTGGGTCTCTTTGTTGTCTGCCCAAATTTGGTCAGCGCAAACACCTGAAATCGGAGGAGAAGCGTTGAAACAGACCCCGTTCTCGTCACACCGGAACGATCCAAATCGGAAGTCGCTGCTGACCGCAGTGGACTACGAACAGAGGGAAAAAGCGGGCGAAGACGTTCCATTGATTGAAGAAATGGAGAATGGAATCGACGCTATATCCACACTGGTCAACCGCCCAGCATCTCTCCCTGGCGAGGATGGGTGGGCCGGGGAACAGAACGATTCCCAGCGCCGGGCAATGGAAGTGTGGCAGATGGCCCTGAACGAATTGGCACTCTCTATGCCTGCGCCCACCTTTGAAACCTGGGTTCGGGACACATCCGTTCTGGGCTATGAAGACGGGGAATTTGTGATTGGGGTTCCCCACGCCTATGCCCGGGATTGGCTGCAAAACCGGCTGCGCCCGCAGATCAAACGCATTCTGGCCCGGCTGCTACAGCGCTCGGTCGAAGTCACTTTTCGCGTGCGTCCCCGGCCACTGGCCGAGCCAGAACAGAGCGAGAAATCTCCCCTCTATCAGAAGTTGGGAAGTGAAGAGCCAGGGCTGGATGGACAGACGCTCTGGCAGGAGGCCAGCCAGCCGACATCTTTTGCCAGCCGGCCCAATAGCCAGCCGGCCAACCAACTGGACACGCAAGCGGCCAGCCAGCAGCCGGCGCGGCGCGGCCAGGGGAAAGGCGATGGGGGAAATGCTGCTTCGACTCCTGACCGATCTCGTGGACAGACAGAATCTATGCGCTACAACCAACAGCAGTCGGGCCTGGAACCGCATTCGTCCCGCAATAGCAATCAGCAACGAAATATCTATGCAAGCCACCGGACGGAGATAGACGGCACACCGCTCAATCCCCACTATACATTTTCATCCTTTGTTGTGGGCAGCCACAACCGCTTGGCCCACGCCGCGGCGCTGTCTGTGGCCGAGCAGCCGGGCTTTCGTTTCAACCCACTCTTTGTCTATGGCGGCGTTGGATTGGGCAAGACCCATCTGCTCCACGCCATTGGCCACCAGATGCTGGATCGGGGGCTGCGTGTCCTCTATTGCTCCTCCGAACAGTTCACAAATGAGCTGATCAGCGGAATCCGCAGCCAAAGCACAGAGGAGTTTCGCAACAAATACCGCCAGGTGGATCTGCTGCTGATCGATGACATTCAATTCATCGGTGGCAAGGAGAGCACCCAGGAAGAGTTCTTCCACACTTTTAACCACCTGCACGCGGCCAACCGGCAAGTGGTCATCAGCAGCGATCGGCCACCCAAAGAGATCGCGACACTGGAGGCCCGTCTGCGCAGCCGCTTTGAGGGCGGCTTGCAGGCCGATATTTCCATTCCCGATCTGGAGACACGGGTTGCGATTCTCCAGTCCAAGGCCCTGGCCATGGGCGCGCGGGTGGAGCAAGAGGTCCTGATGCTGGTCGCCGAACGGGTGGACAGCAACATCCGCGAGTTGGAAGGGGCACTCAACCGGCTGATTGTCCAGTCGCCGCTCTATCACGACACGCTAAACCGGCAGAATGCGGAAGAAATTCTCAACGATCTGATGCCCCAGCGCCGCCCCAGAGAAGCGAGCAGTGTCATCCAATTGGTTGCGTCCCATTTCAATCTGAGCGTGGCCGAGTTGCTGGGCAGAGGGCGCACCAAAGAGGTGGCCTTTGCCCGCCAGATTGCCATGTATTTGCTGCGGGAAGAAAACAACCTCTCCCTGCCAGGGATTGGCGATCAGCTGGGCGGACGGGATCACAGCACTGTGCGCTACGGCGTGGAGAAGGTGATCAACGATATGGAAACCGACGAGACAACCCGCCGCCATGTGATTACCCTGCGCGAAAAAGTATACGCGCCGCCGGGCACAGAGTAAGCAAATACATCCCAGCCAGGACAGAGGGAAAGCACAGCCAGAAGCCGATGCAGTATCGGCCAAAAGGTGGGGATACCTGCTGAGTGGCGATCCGAGGGGACGCTGCTGGTCAGCTTGCATTATCCCGTCATCTACAGTAAACTACTGCGAAGGATTCTGAGATAAATCCACGCGTTTCTACCATTGGAGCATTCCATGGCGAAGGATGGCCGTCAAAAAGCACTCGAGACGACCCTTGCCACTCTGACCAAACGGTTTGGTGACGGGATTATTATGAAGCTGGGCGACACACGTCGCCTGGATATTGAGTCGATCCCAACCGGCAGCCTGAGTCTGGATATTGCCCTGGGTGTGGGTGGGATTCCCAAAGGCCGTATTGTGGAAATCTATGGCCCGGAAAGTTCGGGCAAAACGACCGTCTGTCTCCACGTCATCGCCGAGGCCCAGCGACGGGGCGGCTATTGTGGTTTTGTGGATGTGGAGCACGCGCTGGACCCGGCCTATGCCCGCAAACTTGGCGTGGATGTGGAGAATCTCTATGTCAGCCAGCCAGATACGGGCGAGCAGGCGCTGGAGATTACCGAAGCGCTTGTACGCTCCGGCGCGATGGATGTCGTGATATTGGACAGTGTGGCCGCGCTGGTGCCCCGGGCCGAGATCGAAGGGGAAATGGGCGACAGCCACATGGGGTTACAGGCCCGATTGATGAGTCAGGCCCTGCGCAAACTGGTGGGCGCGGTCAAAACCAGTGGAACCAGTATGATTTTTACCAACCAACTCCGCCAGAAGATCGGCGTGATGTTTGGCAACCCGGAGACCACTTCCGGCGGGATGGCCCTGAAATTCTACGCCAGCGTCCGTCTGGACATTCGGCGTATCCAGTCCATCAAACAGGGCAGCGATGTCATCGGCAACCGGACACGGGTAACTGTGCGCAAAAACAAAGTTGCAGCGCCCTTCAAAGTGGCCGAATTCGATATTATGTATAATGAAGGCATCAGCAAGACGGGCGATTTGCTGGACCTGGGCGTGGAGCACGATGTGGTGGACAAGCGGGGCGCGTTCTACAGCTTTGGCGACACCCGTTTGGGCCAGGGCCGGGAGAATGCCAAAGAATTCCTGCGAGAAAACCAGGAGATGGTAGCCACCATTGACAAGATTATACGCGAAAGAGTGGGGCTGATTGAACCAACCGCTCTGGCCGAAGAGAAGTAGCCCAAGAAGGAATATCCCATTCGCTGCCGTAGATTGCCCAAAGGGGCCAGTGACAGCACAGCCAGAGCAGCAGTGGCAAGAGACAAAGTACGAAATGACGCAAGAAACGAAGTAGTCACAGCATCTCCATCTGTAACCGATTGTTCGACAGAACAACCTGAAGAATACGAGTCTATGCCGATCCATTTTGCGTGTAACTCGGAGTTGTCCGCCAAACCTGTCTACTAAAATCCAGCCAACGCGGGTCTTCCGATTTTTGACCGTTGTTGGGCATACGCTTGCCCCAGCAAACGGCCGAATCGCTGGATCGGTCTGATTGATAAACGAATCTATTTGGGTTTGAAGAAACGAACATCGGAGCCTGAACAGCTCGACAGAATGGGCTGTTTACGAATCAGGCAGTAAGCCTCTGCGATCTGGAAACATCGCCGCATAGGTTTGTCGTGGTTCGCCGGGAACTATTCGGGGTACAAACAGAGAACGGATACGCTGCGGCCCTTTGCCACAGCGTTTTTTGTTCCTTATTTTTGTAGAAGGAAGAGCAGCCGCCTATGGCAGGGGCGATAACCGCGCTGAAACGACAACAGCGAAACCGGGAGCGGGTCAGTATTTACATCGACGGGGCCTATGCCTTCTCCCTTCCCGCGCTGGAAGCCGTAAAACTGCGGCGAGAGCAGCACCTGAGCGATCAGGAAATCGAGGAACTCAAAACGCTTGACCTGCGCGCCAAAGCCTATGACAAAGCAGTCCGCTTCCTGGCCATTCGCCCCCGCAGCGTGCAAGAAGTGCGCCAGAAATTACGCCAATACCGCACCCGGCAAAAGGAAAGTCTGGCCGAAACCCATATCGAATGGGTGACAGACAAACTGATCCAGCAGGGCTATCTGAACGACGACGAGTTTGCCCGTTACTGGGTAGAGCAGCGCAATCGCTTTAAGCCGATCTCCCCCAGAGCCTTGCGCTACGAACTGCGGCAGAAAGGCATTGCAGACCGAACCATCGAAATGACGATTGAGAGTTCGGCTGATCCATCCACGGCCGCGGCCCAGGCGGCGTCCAGTCGGCTTCAGCGCTGGCGCGGCCTGGATGAGCAGACCTTTCGCAAGAAGATGGCCGCCTTTCTGCAACGGCGAGGTTTTTCCTGGGGGATTGTGCGGGATGTCCTGGACGATTCCTGGCAAAAAATGCAGGATGAGGACACCGAAATCTGAAAATCGAGTATTTATTATTTTTTATTGCACTTATCCGCAGGCCAGACAATACGCAGCAGCGCTGACTGGCAGCAGGACGGGTACTCTCTGGACCAGAAGCCCGTCCCGTTCCAACGCCTGCTCGTCGTAAATGTCATACGATACCAAATATACAGAGGCAGTTTTCCCACGTGAATCACGAAGAATGAATCGAGGAACCCGGAAATGGAAATCATACCGACGATAATCTTGATTATCGCCGCTGCGCTGATCGGTGCAGCCATTGCCGGTTTTGTAGCTTTCAAACAGGGGAACGAGAAGGGCAGCCAGAGCGAGCGGGAACGCCAGCAGTTGGCGGGCCAGAGCGTCGAACAGCAGGCAGCCAAAATTCTGGCCGAAGCAGAAGCAGAGGCCAGGCGCAAAGAACTACACCTGAAGGATGAAGAGGTCCGACTGCGCAACGAAATGGACGCTGAAATGAATCGGCGTCGGAAATCCCTGGAAAGCACGGAACAACGGCTACAGAATCGGCAAGAACAGATGGACAAGCGCCTCGACCAGATCGATGGGCGAGAGAAGAAGATCAACCAGAAAGAGAGCCGCCTGGCCCAGCAGGCAGCCGAACTGGAAAAGGCTGAGCAGGAGCGGAACGAGGAATTGCAGCGAGTGGCCCGCATGTCCGAAGAGGAGGCCCGCACCCTTCTTTTGCAAGAAGTTGAAAAGAAGAGCCGCCAGGAAATGGCCCGGACGATTCGCGAGGTGGAAGCCCAAGTGGTGGAAACAGCGGAGCGTCGGGCACGCGAGATCGTCACAGTGGCCGTGGAACGGGTGGCCAGCGATCACGTGACAGAGTATGCGGTGAGCACTGTCAGTCTGCCTTCCGACGAGATGAAGGGGCGGATCATTGGCCGCCAGGGGCGCAATATTCGTGCCATCGAACAGGTGACTGGCGTGGACCTGGTGGTGGATGACACGCCAGAAGCTATCCTCATCAGCAGTTTTGATCCGGTGCGGCGCGAGGTGGCCCGGATTGCGCTGAGCAAGCTGGTGGCCGACGGGCGCATCCACCCGGCCCGGATCGAGAAGGAAGTGGAGAAGGCACAGCAAGAGATCGATCAGATCATTCAGGAAGCAGGCGAGCAGGCCCTGATCGAAACCAATAATCAGGGCCTGCACCGGGAAATACAGAAGACGTTGGGCCGCCTGAAGTATCGTACCAGCTACGGCCAGAACCAATACTACCACGCCATCGAAACATCCCATCTGGCGGCTGTGATTGCCAGCGAATTGCACGCGGATGTGAAGACCGCGCGCATGGGCGGTCTGCTCCACGATATCGGCAAAGCCGTCACCCACGAGATCGACGGTCCCCACGCCATTGTCGGGGCAGAGATTGCCAAGCGCTATGGCGTGAATGCCAAAGTGGTCAACTGCATTGCCAGCCATCACGGCGAAGTGGAGCCGGAGAGCATCGAAGCGGTGATTGTGGCCGCGGCAGATGCTATCAGCGGGGCACGGCCCGGCGCGCGGCGGGAAAGCCTGGAAGCCTATATCAAACGGGTTACGGCCCTGGAAGACATCGGCAACAGTTTCCCCGGTGTGAGCCAGACCTTTGCCATTCAGGCAGGCCGCGAGGTGCGGGTGATTGTGCGCCCGGACGATCTGGACGATCTGCAGGTCATCGAACTGAGCAAAGATATTGCCAAGAAGATCGAAGACAATCTGGAATATCCCGGCCAGATTCGGGTGACAGTCATTCGGGAGACCCGTTCCGTTGCCCACGCTAAGTAACAGATGACAGGCGCGGCGATGTGACAGCCGTATGGCAAATGTCCACAGATTAAAAAGTGCTCCCAGTGGTGTCATTCACTGGGAGCACTTTTTTTATTTTAGGCGAACGACAGCCTGCTGGTTCTCCTCAGCTTCCGCTCTGATTGCCACCTCGGCGGCGGGGGCGACGCCGGTTGCGGCTGCGCTTCGGCGGATCCGTCTTTGTGGCCTCAGCCGGCTTCGCGGCTTCCTTGCGCTCAGCGCGTATCTTCTCGTTGTCTTCTTCAGCGCTGGCCCGCCGCTTCACTGTGCAGCCGCCGCACGTGCCACAGCTGCCCCCCTTTTTGCCGCTAATCAGTTCATCCACCAAAAATTCTGCCATCACATTATTTTGCAGATAAACAGTGACAGATTCCTTCAACGGGTGGAGATGACGTACCCGCCCCGTGCCCTGGGGTGTGACCACTTCTGAGCCGAGTTTGGGCATCTTTTTATTGGCTTCTTTGTAGACCGGGTCTTCGTAGGAGAGACAGCAGAGAAGACGGCCACAGACACCGCTGATCTCGTCGGGATTCAGGGGGAGCTGCTGATTCTTGGCCATGCGGATGCTCACCGGTGCAAACTCCCGCAGCCAACTGGTACAGCAGAGCTGGCGTCCGCATTTGCCCACCCCGTCCAAAATCTTCGCTTCGTCCCGCACACCGATCTGGCGCATTTCGATGCGGGTCTGCATAATCCGGGCCAAATCGCGCACCAGCGCGCGAAAGTCAATGCGTGATTCCGCCGCGAAGAAGACAGTCAGCCGCCCGCCGTCAAAGTTATATTCACAGCGGACAACTTTCATCCCCAGCCCGTGCTCCGCTACTTTCTCCCGGCAGACAGCCAGGGCCTCGGCCTCTTTTTGCCGCCACTTGTCCTGCTCCAGCATATCCCAGGGAGTGGCGCGACGGACCACTTCCTTCATCTCGCCCACAATCTCTTCCTGGGGCACGGAGTGGGGAGATTGGACAATCTGGACAAGTTCCCGCCCTTTGGCCGTGTCCACAATCACATAATCGTCGGGCATCAGGTCCAGCATTGCGTTCGGATCGAAATAATAGATTTTGGTTACAGCTTTAAAAACAGCACCAACAACGGTTTGCATCTAAGGCTCCTGTAGAAACGGCGTGGGAAATACGCTCGAACTCAGCGATTTGCCACAGGCCGTGGAAGTTGTAGTAGAAGTACGTCGAGCGCGAGGGCTGTGTTGACTGTGTGGTGCAGATAACCCTCGATGCGACTCAACGTGCGTAGAAAGGCTTGCACATCCGCCTGGGCAAAGCGTTGTGCGTCCTGCTCGATCTGGTCCTGGTGATCGATATTGTTGCAGACGTTCAAACATCCAGCCTGGGCCAAAAGCACATCCCGCCACCAGCCAGTCCACAGAGCCAGCAGCCCAAAGAGCCGTTCGTTTTCCCGCTTGCCAGCCAGGGATTGGGAAAAGGAGAGACGTTCCACCCGGCTGGCACGAGCCAATTGCCACAGGGAGCGCAGATCCTCCTGACGCTGCTCCTGGTTTTTCTTGCCCTCTGCCTGGTCGATTGCCCAGCCCAGCCGGCCATTGGAAAGTCTGGCCAGCAATTCTGCTTCCTGGCGATCAGCCACACCCCGATCCATCAGCGCAGAGGCAATCAGTTGGGTAGATTGGGGGCGCAGCTCGAATAGCTGGCAACGGCTGACAATTGTGGGCAACAGCTCAGCCCGGTCGTGAGCAGTCAAACAGAGCACCACATGATCTGGCGCTTCTTCCAGGGTTTTGAGCAATTTGTTGGCAAAGGTGTCATTGGCCCGATGGGTATCCTGAATCAGCACAAACTTATACTGACCCTCCACCGGCCGCAGCATCGCATCCCGCACAATCGAAGCCGCGGCATCAGCCCGCAACAGCCCGTTGGCCCGGTCAATCGCGCCGTCTTTGTCCGTGGGTTGAATCAGCCAGAAATCGGGATGGCCCATCTTTGCCATCAGATCACACGAACGGCAATATCCACAGGGGCGGGGACCGTCGTTGGTGCAAAGCAGCGCCTTGCCAAATGCTCTGGCGAGGGTCGATTTACCGATCTGGGGCGGTCCCAAAAAGAGATAGGCATGACGAGGACCGCTGCTCCCTGGCTGGGCCAGAGGATGAAGCAGGTCGATAGCCCATTGGTGGCCGACAACCGGCCATGTTCCCGCGCGTTGGCCCTCCATCCATTCTTCCTTCTATGGCTATGAGTAGAAGAGGATTGTAACACAGGCCGCATCCGCCGCCAACCGTCCCAACGCGGGAATGCAGGGCAATCGGGCGTTTTGGGTTGATGGGTCGTTGCGCCGGTGTAAAGCCAGTGGTCCATCCCAATCAAGGCCCTCAAGTGTGCTATAATCACAGGAAGGAAGTACCGGGGCACGGCAAGCAAGCCAATCGCCCGGCCCAGCCGTTGGACAGGAAAGCGCAGGAAAGCCCGCATGGCTTCATTCCCATCAATATACCGCTTCCCGCCCAGGCTCGCGCTGCTGATGATAACAATTTTGTTTCTGGTCAGTGGCTGTCAGCCTGGCGCAGAACCCGACACTCTGTCCGGCCCTATCCCCCCGGAGCAGCGCCCGCCCAGCAGTCAGCCGCCCTTCAGCGCCCCCGTCAATGCTCAGATTACCACAAGGGTGGATGAACCGCTGGTAATTTGGGCGCCCCCCTTCTTTTCCATCGACACAAGCAGCCGGGCAGATGCGGTGCTGGCCGCGGCGCTGGCCGAGTTTGCGCCTGGTGCTACCGGGCCGCCAGCCGTGCTCATCCCCAAAGCCGAGCGGGGTGCAGCCGGGCTTCTCGCCTATTTGCTGACATCCAAACGGGCCGCGCCCACGCTTTTGCCCGATATTGCGCTGATCAACAGCTTCGATCTGCCGCGCATGATCGAAGCTGGCATTGTAGCGCCCCTTTCCAGCGCGGAGAGCGCGCTCATCACAGGGCTACCGCCCACTGTGGCCGCCAGCGCGCAGGTGGATAGTGCGTTGTATGGCTTTCCTTTTGTAGCGAGCGTGGAACATTTGGTCTATCGCAAGAATCAGATACCGGCCCCGCCTGTTGCGTGGAACGATTTCCTGGCGCTGGACACGCAGCTATTGTTTGCCGGCGGTACAGCAGACGACTATACATTGAACCTGCTGTGGACGCTCTATTTGGCAGGGGGCGGCAACATGGATGAACAGGGGGATTTGACCAATCCGCAAACAATGGCGTCGGTTTTGGCATTGCTGAGCGAAGGGCGAGAAAAAGGGCTGATCCCGGAGAGCATCATCGGCGTAGCCAGCCCGCAGGCCGTTTGGACCTTTTTCGTCAATGGGGGCAGAGAAATGGTGGTAGTTCCAGCCAGCCTTTTTTACAACCAACAAGCCGAAGTAGCCGATCTGGGCTTTGCCCCGCTTTTGACTGTAAATGGGCAGCCACGGGGCGTTGTGACGACCTGGAGTTTCGTCATTATCACCCAAGACGCCAGCCGCCGTGAACGCGCTTTGCAGCTTCTTCAACAGCTTTTTGCACCCCACGTCCACGGGGAATGGAGCTGGTCCGCCCATCAGTTGCCCACCCAAATTGCAGCACTGGACTATTGGGAGACTGACGCACACTACACAGATTTTCTGAGGCTTCTCTTGGCCAATAGCATTACCGCCCCCAATCCTCGTGTATTTGATGAGACAGGGCGTGCATTGCAGCAGGCCCAGCGCGCGCTGCTCACACGCGAGGCAACACCCGATCAGGTGCTGAACACATTGCCCTTTCGCCCCTGATTTTTTGCACAAACAAAAAAGGGGGGCGAAGTAGATTCGCCCCCCTTTTTTGTTTGTGCAAAATGCGCGAAGTCTACTTGATTTCGACGGTCGCGCCTTCGCCTTCCAACTGGCCCTTGACATCCGTGGCCACTTCTTTGGTTACAGCGGTCACAATCGTGGCCGGGGCGCTTTCAACCAATTCCTTGGCTTCCTTCAAGCCCAGGCTGGTCACGGCGCGCACGGCCTTAATGACGTTGATCTTCTTCTCGCCGACGCTCTTCAAAATGACGTCGAATTCAGTCTGTTCTTCTTCCTCTTCGACGGCAGCGCCAGCCATCGCCACACCGGCCATTGCCACAGGCGCAGCCGCGCTGACACCCCACGCCTCTTCCAGCATCTTCACAAGTTCAGCAGCCTCAAGCAGGGTAAGGCCGTCCAGTTGTTCTTTGATCGTGTTCAAATCTGCCATGGGTTTGTTCTCTCCGGTTTCTAGTAAATCTGATTTCTCGTTCAAGACAGATCCCAGCGGAAAACTGTCTCTTTCCACACAATATCCAACCTGTCCGCCTGGACACCAGCCAACAGGAAGCTATGCGGCATCCTTGTCGGCGTGGGCTTTGACAACCCGCGCCAAGCTGGCGCCTGGCTCGTTGATGGTGCGTACGAGCTGGCTGGCCGGTGCAATGATCGTTGCCAACAGTTTGGCAAGCATTTCTTCGCGGGTGGGCAAATCAGCCAGTGATTCAGCCTGGGTAACGTTAAGAACGTCATTATCCAATGCCGCGCCCGTAATGCGCACAATATCAGCTTCCGCTTTGATCCAGTCCTTCAGCGCTTTGACACCGGTTCCGATGTCATCGCCCACGAAGGCAACAGCCGTCGAACCGTCTGTGACATTGCTCAGGTCCAGGTCCCGGCCATTCTGCTGCAAAGCCAAATTCAGCAGAGTCTTCTTCGTAACGACATATGTGGTGCCAGCAGCGCGCAAGCGATCGCGCAGGCCATTGATCTTACCGACAGTCGCGCCCCGGTAATCGGTGAAAACGAGAGCCGAAGACTTCTGAATATGCTCTGAATAGAGCGCTACCAATTCCTCTTTCTTCTCACGAGTAATTGCCAAGTGACTTTCCTCCTTCCTTCAGAATTTTTGGCTTTGGATAGTGTCCAAAACCGATAGGGCAAACAAAACGCCCCTGTGCGAAAGACACAGAGGCGTGATGGGCAACAAAGGAAGACGGTTTGACGTTTCCCAGTGAGCACCGCTACGATCTGGCCTCGGCAGGCAGCGAATCGCTTCGCAATTGAGTGCACATTCCCATGCGCACCTGCTGTCTCTAGCACGACAGTACAGTGTATATGCGATTTTTAATCGCAGTCTATCATACCCGTTTCTCCGGTCCAGGGCAAATTCCCAAGCCAGGGGAACGGAGTGAGTCCTATTCTACAGTCAACGCTGACGCCGCGTTCACGTCCAGCTTGACACCTGGCCCCATTGTGCTGGTCAGGGTCACTTTGCGCAGATAGGCCGATTTGATCGTGGCCGGTTTAGCCGCAATCACAGCCTCCATCAAGGCAGAAAGATTGCCCATAATCTTCTCTTCGCTGAAGCTGGCTTTGCCCAGAGGCGCGTGGATGTTGCTCGTCTTATCCACACGGAACTCCACACGGCCCAGGCGGGTTTCCTGAATCACCCGGCCCAGGTCATCGGCCTGCACAATTGTACCTGCCTTGGGGCTGGGCATCAACCCCCGGGGGCCAAGCACACGGCCCAAACGGCCCACCACACGCATCATATCCGGCGTCGCCAACACGACATCAAAATCCAGCCAACCGCCCTGAATTTTGTTTGCCAGATCGTCACCGCCCACATAATCTGCACCGGCTTCGGTCGCGTTTGCTTGGCCGTCTGGCCCAGCAAAGACGAGAATACGCACATCCCGCCCTGTGCCGTGAGGCAGAGTCACCACGCCACGCACCTGCTGCTCTGCATGTCGTGGATCGACAGATGTGTTCAGATGAACCTCAATTGTTTCATCAAATTTGGCGTTGGCGCCCTTCTTTACCAACGCAACTGCTTCGGCAGGGCTGTACATTGTATCCCGATCCACAGCGGCCCGAAGAGCGTCGTACCTTTTTCCATGACGTCCCATAAGTTTATCTCCCTGTGGTACAAACGAGACTTACGCCTCTCCCACGCTAAATAATTGTCCGGTTATCTAACGACTAATCGGCGACGGTCACACCCATACTACGGGCAGTGCCTTCAATCATCCGCATTGCGCTTTCCAACGGCAGATCGCCCAGGTCCTTCAGTTTGACTTCGGCGATTTCCCGCACCTGTTGGCGTGTGAGCTTGCCAACCTTTGTCTTATTCGGCTCCGCGCTGCCCTTGGACACCCCGGCTGCCTTCTTGATCAGATCGCCGGCCGGGGGCGTCTTTGTCACAAAGTTAAACGACCCATCCTGAAAGATTGTGATATCGACAGGAATGATCTGGCCGATCTGGGCCTGGGTTCGTGCATTGTACTCCTTGCAAAAACCCATAATGTTGACACCGTGGGGACCAAGCGCAGTACCCACCGGCGGTGCCGGGTTGGCCTTGCCGGCTGGAATCTGCAATTTGACGAGTGCTTTAATCTTCTTTGCCACGTTTGATGCTCCTTAAACTTCCCGTTCCAACTGAAGGAAATCCACCTCGACCGGCGTTTCCCGGTTAAAAAAGCTAACCATCACCCGGGCTTTGCCCTTATCAGCGTCAATAGCCTCCACAACGCCGGTAAACTCGGAAAATGGCCCTTCGGTAATCCGTACCCGTTCGCCCAGATCAAAGCTGACCTTCACCCGCGGTTCATCGGATTCGATCCGGCTCATAATGCGTTCAACTTCATCAGCGCTGAGCGGGCTGGGTTTGTTGCCCATTCCTACAAAACTGGTTACACCAGGTGTATTGCGCACCACATACCAGCTATCCTCATCCATAATCATCTCGATGAGAATATATCCGGGAAAGACACGCTTTTCCACCTCCCGACGCACACCATCCTTGATCTCGATCTCTGTCTCTGTCGGTACAACCACCTGCAAAATCCGGTCCGTCATACCCATGGATTCGGCACGGTGTTCAAGATTTTTCTTGACCTTGTTTTCCATCCCCGAATAGCAGTGAATTACAAACCATTCAGACTTTGGGCCACTGTCCTCTTCGCTCTCCTCCAGAGAATCCTCAACCAGCTCGTTCTCCAGGTCCAGATCGTCCAATTCTGCTTGTTCGTCCATCATCGCCTCCCGCGCATATTCCGCCACAGCCTGTCCAGCCAACCAGTCCGATACAATCGTGTACTGCCTCGCCTGCTGGTGGTCCGTATTTGTGCCCTAGAAAACCTGTAAAAAGAGCGTGACGAGATAGCTAAAAAGTGAGTCGAACGAGAACAGGAAGACAGAAGCGAGCATTGTCACAATCAACACGACCACAGTGAGCCGCGTCCCCTCCTCTCGGGTCGGCCACGTCACTTTGGAGAGTTCGGCACGCGTATCCCGAACATACCGAACGATTGCATTATCACTGTTAGAAACAGAGGACGATCGAGTCACTGTACACTCTCTTTTCACCGGCTGCCCGGTCTGGCAATCACTTCTCGCTTCTTCAGCACAAGTTCCTGGCGGAAAATGACCACCGACACCTGCCGGTGGTCATTTTTGTGTGGCAGGCGAGACAGGACTTGAACCTGCAACCTGCGGTTTTGGAGACCGCCGCTCTGCCAATTGAGCTACTCGCCTATACAAACCTTCCCAAAACTACAACACCAGTTCTGGGAAGGTCAATTCATCTATTTTGTGATTTCGGTGATGACACCGGCAGCCACTGTGCGGCCACCCTCGCGAATGGCGAAACGTCCACCATTCTCCAACGCAACCGGCGCAATCAACTCCACCGACATCTGTACGTTGTCACCAGGCATCACCATCTCCACACCCTCCGGCAGGTCCAACGCACCGGTGATGTCCATGGTCCGAATGTAGAACTGGGGACGATAGCCTTTGAAGAACGGCGTGTGTCGTCCACCCTCTTCCTTCTTCAACACATAGACTTCGCACTTGAAGTTCGTGTGCGGTGTGATTGTGTTCGGCTTGGCCAATACCTGGCCCCGCTCCACATCATCCCGGCCCACACCCCGCAGCAGACAACCCACGTTGTCCCCCGCACGCCCTTCGTCCAGCAGCTTGCGGAACATCTCCACACCCGTCACCACTGTCTTTGTGGTCGGGCGGATGCCCACCAGCGCCACTTCTTCCATCGGATGGATCACACCCCGGTCAATCCGGCCTGTCACCACTGTCCCGCGGCCTTTGATGCTGAACACATCTTCAATCGGCATCAGGAAGGGCTTGTCCACATCGCGCACGGGTGTCGGGATGTACTCGTCCACCGCCCGCATCAGTTCCCAGATGCACGCATATTCCGGCGCATCCACATCTGTGCTCGTGCATTCCAATGCCTTCAGCGCACTGCCGCGGATGATGGGAATGTCGTCCCCAGGGAAGTTGTACATATCCAGCAACTCCCGCAGTTCCATCTCCACCAACTCCAGCAACTCTTCGTCGTCCATCATGTCCACTTTGTTCATGAAGACAACTATCGCCGGCACTTCCACCTGCCGCGCCAGCAAAATGTGCTCCCGGGTCTGGGGCATGGGGCCATCCGGCGCCGCCACCACCAGAATCGCCCCGTCCATCTGGGCCGCTCCGGTAATCATGTTCTTGATGTAGTCTGCATGGCCCGGACAGTCCACGTGCGCATAGTGCCGGGTCTCTGTCTGGTATTCCACGTGCGAAATCGCAATCGTGATCCCACGCGCTTTCTCTTCCGGCGCATTGTCAATCTGGTCAAACGCCGAAAAATCCGCCCACCCCTTCAGGCTCAACACCTTCGTGATCGCCGCGGTCAGTGTCGTCTTCCCGTGGTCCACGTGGCCGATCGTCCCCACATTGATATGGGGTTTGTTCCTCTGAAATACTGCCTTTGCCATTGGCTAAGTGCCTCCTGATCTGACTGAAACGGTTGCCTGCCAGGCATGAAAGCGCCTGATCATCAGTAGCCGCCCACCAAACCTGGCCGACGGCCTTGAACGCAACAAATCACAATCCTGCTGCCTGAACTACACGTTGCAAGCGCAACACCAACTGACAGGAGCCCACAATCGGACTTGAACCGATGACCTCATTCTTACCAAGAATGTGCTCTACCGACTGAGCTATGTGGGCTTGAGTGGGCGGGGGCGGATTCGAACCACCGTAGGCGTAGCCGTCTGATTTACAGTCAGATCCCATTGTCCACTCGGGCACCCGCCCTGGGAAAACGATATTCAGTTGATGCTTTCCATAACCGGTTCTGCTCATTGAGCCATCGGTTTGGAAGCCGACGATCGGACTCGAACCGATGACCTGCTGTTTACAAGACAGCTGCTCTACCAACTGAGCTACGTCGGCATGGATTGCGCCTGACATCCAAAAGATTATAGCACATTCCGTGGATGGGTCAAATTTTTGAATCTCTGGGTGCGCTTCAAGTTCTATGCGAGTCTGCTTTCAAAGCTCTGCAAGAATTTGTGCAAACGTTTCAATCAGCCGATCCGCATCCGCCACACCAAAGGGCATGGGCGGGCGAATTTTCACCACATTGTGCAGGGGGCCATCCGTGCCCAGCAAAATCTCGGCCTCCCGCATTCGGTTGGCAACATAGGACGCCTCGACCGGGGCCGGTTCCAGAGTCTCCCGATCCCGTACCAGTTCTACGCCCAGAAAAAGACCCGATCCCCGCACGTCTCCCACCAGCGGAAAGCGCTGGACAAAAGGCCGCAGCCCGGCCAGCAGATGCGCCCCTACCCGGCGTGCGTGCGCCTGCAAGCCCTCCGCCTGCACCACATCCAGCACGGCCAACCCCACCGCGCAGGAGACCGGATTGCCGCCAAATGTACTGAAAAACTCCATCCCGTTGTCGAAGGAATCGGCAATCTCCCGCGTCGTCACCAGCGCGGCCAGGGGATGGCCGTTGCCGATGGGCTTGCCCAGCACCACTACATCCGGCACAACGCCCTGCGCTTCAAAGGCGTAAAAATGAGTACCGATGCGCCCGTAGCCCGTCTGCACTTCGTCGGCAATGCAGATACCCCCCGCGGCCCGCACGTATTTATAGACATGGGCCAGATAGCCGGGCGGAAAGAAAATCTGCCCACCCACGCTGGGGCAGCTTTCTGCAATAAAGCCCCCGGGTTTCCGCCCGGCTGCCCGCATCCGCTGGATGACCATCTGCACTTCCGCCGCGTACTTCGCGCCGGCCAGCGGATTGTCGGCTTTGAACCGGCCCCGGTAAACATCCGCCACGGGCGCGGTGTAGACCCAATCAGGCGCGCCCGTTCCGCCCGGCCCGTCGTGTTTGTAGGGGCTGATGTCGATCAGCCCGCTGCTGTTGCCGTGATAGGCTCCTTCCAGCACAATCATTTCCCGGCGGCCTGTGTGGGCACGCACCAGGCGCAGGGCCAATTCGTTGGCTTCGCTGGCCGAGTTGAGGAAGAAACAAACATTCAGAGGATCGGGCAGGGTAGCCGCCAACCGCTCCGCGTAGCGGGTCAGGTTGTCGTGGAGATAACGGGTGTTGGTATTGAGGACAGCCATCTGCTCCTGCGCGGCCTGCACGACGCGCGGATGGCAGTGTCCCACATGGGGCACATTATTATAGGCATCCAGATAGCAACGGCCGGTTTCGTCGTAGAGAAATTGTCGCCAGCCCCGCACAATCTTCACTGGCTCCCGGTAGCCAATGCTCAGATTGCCGCCGATGCGGGCGCGACGCGCGGCCAGTGTCTCGTCCTTTGTCGGCGCGGTCGGCGGGAAGAGATCCCCAGGGATGCCCAGCAATAGATTCGGGTCCGGGCAGAAGGCTTTCCACACGGCCCGTTGGCTGGCTGTGCCCACGCCGGGGAAATCTGTGTCCAGCCCCAGCAGATCCGTCACAATCTGAAAATGGAGATGGGGCGGCCAGCCTCCATTGATCTCTGCGTTGCCCAGTGTGGCGAAGGGTGTGCCCGCTGCAACCGTCTGGCCGACTGTCAAACCGTCGAGCGATTCCCGGCTCAAATGACCGTAGAGGGTGTAGAAGGTGTCGTCATTCTCTAAACCTGGCAGCTCTTGCAGGCCTGCCAGGTTTTTGTCGAACTGATGAGCAAGTACAATCACCGGGCCGTAGTCCTGGGCCGCGGCGTTGTCGGCAAAGGCGTGGACTGTCCCAGCCAGAGGCGCGTAGACCGGCGTGCCCGCGGGCGCGAAAAGATCGATGCCCAGATGGAGGGTGCGGCGTTCAAAGACCTGCCAGGCTTTCTGAAACCTGGCAGGTCTTGTGTTAAACATCTCCGCCGTATAAATCAGCCGGGCCTCGTCGTAGCGACCCACACCGACGGATGCGCCCGCAGCCGCCATCTGCCGGTTGAGCCGCGCACCCAACAGTTCTGCGCTATTTTCAGTTTCGTCGCCGCTGAGCAGTGGGCTGCCTACACTCAAATCAAAAACCGCATAGCTTTCGGCGTTCATTACGGGTGCAAAAAGTTGCGCGTCCAGCCACGCCACAAGCGACTCACTGGCAGGAAGAGGCGTCAACCCGCAGGTGTGGCGAAAGACGGCTGTGGCGAAGCGGGGGTGAATCTGCGCCAGCCGGGGCAGCGTGCGCTGGATGGGTTGCTGGCTGATGGCGAGATAGGCGTCGTCGGGCCGCTGGCTCTGTTGATGGGCAGCCATACAGACGCTGACACAGAGGCGCAGGCGGATCAGCCCCCAGAGCGCGGCCAGTTCGTTTTGGGTGAGGGATGTGATTTTGTTATAACCCGCCACAATTTCTGCCGCCGCGGCCAGCGGGTCAGTTTTGTCCAGCACAGCGTAGGCCGCGGCCACAGCCAGCCCGCCCACCCGATAGCTGTGGACCAGATCACCGAAGTCGATCAGCCCGACCACCTGCTGATTTCGGCTGTCCAAATCGTCCCCACCACCCACCAATAAATTATAATCGTTGGCGTCGTTGTGGATCACCTGACGGGGCAAGTCGGGCAAAAATGGTGCGGTCTGCCGTCGGTGGTCGGCGGTCAGCTTTTCCACCAACGCACCCATCACCGGATCGTCGATCAGCCCCGCGTAGCGGTCGATCACCGCCAGCCCCTGGGCCAAATCCCAGTCAAAGTCCCGGTGGATGGCCGGGTGATCGAAGTCGGCCAGGGCCGCGTCCACCTGGGCCACCCGCCGGCCAATCTCACGCCAGAGCGCGGGGGTCTGGCGGCCCTGCTCGGCCAGGGGCGTGCCGGGCAGAAAGGAGAGCAGCCGCACCCAATAACTGCGTCCCCCTGCTCCGCCGATTGGGGTCATCAGCCTACCGTCGATAGCAGGTAGAACCCGGGGACAAATGCCGGTTGCTTCCACCCGGCGCAGAGCTTCGGTCTGAGCTTCCAGCAGGCCCGCATCCTCTTGGCTATTGGCAATTTTCAGAACGAACGCCTCGCCCGTCGCCGTGTCCAGACGAAAGTTCTGGTCCCGTTCGCCGGGCAGGGATGTGGCGGTGGCCGTGATTCCATAGAATCTGCCGGCCAGGGCCGCTGCGTCGGCGGAGGAAAGGACGGGTGTGTGGGAAAGCAGAGGCATTGGGACCCCAGAATAATAGAATGATGGAAATTAGCGCGCCGGAGTTGGATACTGAAGTGTGTAAAGCGCAAGCAAAGCCAGACTGGTGGTTTCCACATTGGGATCAGTCAACTGGAAGGCATCCCGAC
Organism: Caldilineaceae bacterium; assembly: GCA_019637685.1. Taxonomy (GTDB): domain Bacteria; phylum Chloroflexota; class Anaerolineae; order Caldilineales; family Caldilineaceae; genus JACQGT01. Next base: position 30,164 of record JAHBVF010000022.1, read on the forward strand.
GGTAGTGGGTGTGGAAGCCACCGGTCGCTGGATTCTGTTGGGCGAGCAACGCAGCGAGCAATGGTTCATCCACAGGCTCACCGAGCAGCGCGCCCGCGTAGACGCACCAGGCCGGGCCAATTGTTTCGTAGACGCCATCCCGCCGCCGCCAGGCTTCGTCGGCCCAACCCACGCCGTCGAAGGTGGAGAGTTCCGTCTCATAAAGCCAACGGGCCACGGCCCGGTTGCCTTTGTTGAATTCATTGACCGCACCTATACAGTGCAGATTGGAGAAGCTCGACCAGTCGTAGAAGAAGCCCAAATCCGGGGTGTGGGTCTCCTGCATCACACAGTCGGCCAAGGGGCCAGCCTCCTCCCCATCCAAAAAATCGCATTCGCCGGATGTCTTTTTCTCCACCACAATATCTCTGTGATGCAGGGGCGGCCAGGCAATGACCTCGCCCCAGGCCGCCTCGACAAATCCGTTGCTGTCATAGCCGTAGCGTTCCAGGCTGGCGCGCAGAAACGCGGCCATTTCGGTTTCGCCAAACTGCTCAAACACATACGCGGCCAGCGCGTTGTCATTGGTCAGATAATAGCGATGCTGGCCGATATTGGGCGATTCCTGCAACAGTCCGTACTCCGGGTTGTACTGGCCTGTGAGGAAGCGCAGACCGTCGGCAATGGCCGCGTCCAGGCCGGGGATGGGGATGGGGGATGGCGTTGGCGTTTCTGTAACGGAAGGCGTATACGCACAGCCGCTACAAAGAACAAGCACAAGGAGAAATGGGAAAATTTGTGTGGGGAACGAATGATATTTATGGTGATTCACGGGCAAATCGAACGTATCTTTCTGTAACAACAACGAAGTTCTCTCGCAACTCTTCACCGTAACTATTGATGAAGTCTGCGGATGACTTCAATTTTGCTCGAGGCTATTTCGTTTTCCAGGCGCATAAGCACGACGCCACGATGAGGATATTTTTCGCGGTAAACTTTTTCACCGAAATCCTTGTCCACTGTAATGAGAACCCGTTCTTCCCGAAATGCCTGGCGAATGACATCGATATCATCCATCCAGCGAGCTTCGTCATAAACAGAGAAGACATCGTGCCCACGTGAATGCAGCCAGGCCGCTACCGCAGGCCAGTACACTCATCGACAAGAAAACGCATTCTAGGCAGGCTCCAAAGTCAGCGGCATAAATGTCGTTGTCCCTAACGCTTTGACCGCAAAGAGGAGACACGCCTGGATGTCTGCATCTTCCAGTCCCGTATATTCTTCACGGATGGTAGCCGCTGTAGCGCCGTGGGCAAGCAGGTTGAGAATATACTCAACGGTCAGACGGGTCCCGCGTCTGACCGGTTTCCCAACCATCACTTGGGGGTTCAGAACAATTCGCTCCAGTAGTTTTTCTTCGTTCATCACTTCCTCCATCTGGTGATTCAATACGAAGGCTGCGCCAGTGCTGCCCATTCGATTCGTTCTCTCACCAATTATTCCACCCACCGCCGCTGCTCCGGTGTATCTGACACAGGACAGCCCCGGGCGCGTGCAATGGGGCCAAATGTTTCGTCCGATCTGACGCCTGTCTCTACCAGCAGCGCGGCCGCCAGCAGCGCCGAACGTCCCACACTCTGCCGACAATGGATAGCGACAGTCTGTCCTTTGGTTAAAAGGGCAGAAAGCTGGCAGGTCAAATCGTGCATCTTTTCGGCGGATCGGGGCGTCTGCCGGTCGGGGATGGGGAAGGCGAAGAAACGAATCCCCACTGATTGACTGACCTCCGCCTCCCGCTCCAGACCCAATTCCCATTCTTCGGATGGAGCAAGCAGTGAGACAGCCGCGTCGATCCCCGCGTCCTTCCAGGCGTGGACCTCCGCTTCCAGCCATTCGCCGTCGCGAGAACGCAGAACAATCGCCAATATTCCGCTCCACGGGCTGGAGATCGGCCAAAACTTCTCACGGGTCGGAGCCAGAAAGTGATTCAATTTCATCGATAAGAAGGGACAGATTCGGTTTCTCGAAACTCAAGCCAGGCGCAGGAATCCGGTTGCGCTTGATGTTCGGCGGCACGTGCTTGTGATGCGGATGGGTTGAGGCCAGAGTCGGATCATCTGGATGGGGAAAGTCATCATACCAGTAGAGCTTTTCCTGTCCACGATAGACTTCGTAGCCATAAGAGGTGATTAGGCCATCTCCAAAATCGAGTTCCTCGTGCATACGAAGCCGAAGCCCTCCGATGAAGAAAACTTCCCCTTCTGCCACACCTGCATAGGGACTGACGGACCAGACAGAAAGTGTCGAGCTCGTGATAACTGGCCGATCAAGTACTTGAGCAATGAATCGGCTATAAACATCAAGCGAGTGCAGTGGGCTACCGTCCATCAATAGGCAGGCTGAAAGCGCAGGGTAGCCACAAAATCCTGCTCCTGTAGCTGACTGTCATATTTCCCTTTGCGCCGCCGCCAGGTCTCGTAGATACCCTTCCAGCGGCTAAAATCCGTGCGTGTTTCGTCAAAATCGTCATAGAGCGCGAGTTTCCCAGCCATCAGCGCCGCATAAAAATCCTCGCTGAGAACGCCATATTTTTCCTCGTAGAGGGTCAAACGCCGTTCAAGCAACTTCATTTCGATGACCAATTCGTATAGTTGCATCACTTTCTCCTTCGCACTATCTCCCCGTATATCTCCTGTCACTATAACACAAAACCCGTGCTACATCGACACCCCCAGCAGCCCCCGGGTGAACTGAAAGTCGATATTCCCCACCTGCGCGGCTTTGGGTCGGTGCGTCCGGCCCAGCGTGGCGGCCAGCAGATCCGCCATCTCCTGGGGCCAGCCCGCTGGATCGTCGCCCAGCACCGCGTCCATATCCGCGGCGTAGCGCTGCTCGATAGATTCTTCGCCCGTCACCTGCACCACTGGAACCAGCGGATGGCCCTCCACCGGGTGGCCGCCCACATAGGCCAGCACCGCCTCCACGCCTGTTCCGCCCAGACCGGTGAGGGTCTCGGCCCAGTGGGAGGTGGGCGTCTCCATCACGTGAAAACCGGTCTGGTCCACCGCGTCGGCCAGGGCTTGTCCGTAGGCGAGGGTGGGCAGATGGGGGCCAGGGCCGACGGTTTCGGCCAGGAACGCGGGCGAGGAGAGCAGCCCCGCGTTCTCCGGAACGACGAGCACGCCGCCGCCCGCCACAATCCCCGCGGCCAGGCGGCCCAGTTGGGTGGCAGCCACGGCGGAAAGTTCGCCGCTGTTGAGCAGGGCGACGCGCACATTTTCCACCCCGGCTGTGACCGGCGTGGGCGGCTTCTCTCCGGCAAATTGATCCACAAACCAATCCTCCACCTTCGCCAACACCGCGTCGATGCCCCCGTCCAACTGAATGCTGGCCCAGCCATAGCGGCTCAGGTCGATGCCCCGCTCGGCCAGTTCGTGACGGAAGTAGTCGTTGTGGGTCTTCTCGCAGCCGTGTTCCAGCAACAGGACGTGGGCCGCGGCCGGGTGGCGCAGATAACCGACGAGGGAGCGCACATACGGGTCGCCCGTGCCGCCGCCGGAGGAACCGCAGCCTTCGGTGTGGGCCAGGGCCACAAAGCGGGAGATACCCGCGTCTTTGCCCAGCCCTTTGCCGTTGAACTGGGCCGCGGCCATCTTTGCGATCTGCCCGGAGCAGAGGCTGGTGGGCAGGATGAGGGCGATGCGGTCGGCGGAGAGGCCGGACGACGACGGGAAGGCGGGGTAGGAGAGGGTAAGCGGGTGATTGGGTGAACGGGTGAGTGGCAGGGCGCGGCCTTTGGGCTGGGGCATCCGGTTGATTTCTTCCACGTGGCCCGGCTCGGTCTGCCGCCAGTCCCGCCAGAGCTGGACCTGGGAATGGCCTGCCTTTTCGCCGACGGTGCGTTCACCGGAAGCGACGCGTACGGTCAGGTCGAGGGTCTCTGCGCCCAGTTCATCCATTGAAAGCCCGTCCAGATAGCGGCCCGCGTTCACGTCCATATCCCGGCTGAGCAGTTGGTAGCGCTGGGTGGTGGTGACAACTTTGATAGTGGGCACAAAGGGAAAATTGGTGATGGAGCCGTTGCCTGTGACAAAAAAGATGACATTGCAGCCGCTGGCGACCTGCCCGGCAATGCTTTCCAGATCGTTGCCGGGGCTGTCCATAAAAAAGTAGCCGCCCTCTGTCATGCGCTCGCCGTATTCCAACACCCCGTCGAGGCGGGTCTCCGGGTCCTTTTTGCGGGCCGCGCCGATGGATTTGAGGACGATATTGTAGAGTCCCCGGAATTTGTTGCCGCCGGAAGGATTGCCCTCGGCGGTGTGGCCGTGCCAGCCCACCCGCTCCTGAAAACGGGCAATCAGTTGCAGGAAACGACGGGCTGTCTCCAAATTCTTGACCTTTTGCAGCACATACGGCTCCGCGCCGATGAGTTCGTCGGTCTCGGCCAGATTGGCCCCACCGCCGTAGCGCACCACCTCCCGCGCCACCCAGCCGATGAGCGGATTGCCCGACACACCGGAGAAAGCATCCGAGCCGCCGCATTGCAGCGCCAGCTTCAGTTCGGAGAGGGGTGTCAGTTCCCGCGCTGTGGCATTGACCGCCTCCAGCCAGCCGCGCACAATCGCTTCGGCCCGGTCCAGACTGGTTTGGAAACCGTCGCGGAGGGTGAGAAATTCGTGGGGCACCGCATCCAGCGGATAACCGTTCTCAGTCAGATAGTCCTGCAGCAGCGCGTTGGTCATCGGTTCCACGCCGTAGTCCACGCAGAGGACCGCGCCCACATTGGGATGCACCGCGAAGCCGGCCAGGGTACGCAGGACAAATTCCGTGTTGTTGGGGGCGTCGTGGCCGCCTTCGGTGTGGGCCACGGCCACAATGCCGTCAATATTGGGCCAGGCGTCGGCCACGCCAGCCAGACGGGCTTCCAACTGTTTGACAAAGCCGCCGGTGCGGGAGGACGTGCCGAGGAGAATAATTGTGTTGCGGGTTCCTACGCCCCGGCCACCCGGCCGCGGATAGCCCCAGAAAGCCCGTCCGTGGGCATAGGCGGGCAGCCCTTCGGCAGGCTGGAAGTTGGCCTCGTCCAGAATGTAGGGCGGCACGAAATCTTCAAAGTTGGGTGTAGCGGGCAGGGCGAAACTGATGGAGCGTCCGCCCAGAGCTTCCAGCATCTCCGCGTTGTGAACATACTGGCCCGGCGCGATTTCCTGGGTGGCGATACCGAAGGGCAGCTCCCAGGAGAGCAGATGCTCGCCGGGCGCGATGGGCGCGATGGCAAAGCGGTGGCCTTCCAGCACAGTGAAGTCGAGGGTGAGCGGTTGGCCGTTGTATTCAATGACAGTGCCCGCGGGCAGCTTGCGGGTGACAATTGCGACATTGTCGCCGGGCATGGGCAGGCGGGCGACGTCCTGAAATGGAATCGACTGGAAGGGGACGGGCTGAGTCATAGGATTCCCTCTGAATTGGTGTGCGAATGGGGTCTGTCGAATATGGGAAATTGTACCACAGGGGAGACAATCGTGCGCTTCCGCTTCGGGGAAACTGCTTATTTGCCGCCGACCAGAAGGCTCTGCTCGTATCCATCCAGCACAGCGTAGAGCACTTCGTCCAGATATTGGGCGATCAGTTGGCGGATCTGCACATCCTCGGCGTCGAGGGTTTCGTCCCGGCGCACGACTTCGAGCAATTGGCGGCGGAAAAACTGCACAGCCCGCCCGGTCTCGGCCAGAGAAAGACGGCTTTGGGCCGCCTCCACGCCGTACTCCCGGCCAATTGCCCGGCCATCGGCCAACAGGCGCTCCCGCTGCTCCGGGCGGATGAGATAGTTCAGGGCCAAGGCAAAGAGCTTCCGTCCCCGCTCCCGATTGGTTTCGGCGCTCTCCGGTGTAGCCTCCGCCCGCCAACCGCTTTCGGTAGCAGGCAATTTGCTGATTTCTTGGCGCACGTGGCTGAGCGCGACCGCCATCAGCCCGTCCACATTGGCAAGCTGACTCTGGCTGACCCGGCTCTCCAGAAAGCGGCGCAGATCGCCTAACTGAAAGCGGCGATGGCCGCCCGGCGTGCGAAAGACGGGAATATCGCCGTTGTCGGCCCAGGTGCGCAGGGTTGTATAGTGGATGCCCAACACATCCGCGGCGTCTTTGAGTGTCAGCCAACGGCGGTTGTCCCGTTCGGCGGGTAGTTGTTTTGCCATCAAAATCAATGCCTTTTCACAAATGAAAAAAAATCCACCCGCATTATACCAGCAGAAAAGGCGAAGAGAGAAGACGGCTCCGCATTCCGCATTCCCACTTCCTCACTCAAAGCACCGATGTCGGGTCCACATCCACCCGCCAGCCAAAGGGAATGTCCAACCCGCGCAACAGGCGGGCCGGGTCCGGTCCGCGCACGAGGATTTGCCAGCGGTAGAAGCTGCGGTGCCGGGCGAAGAAGGCGGGGACCGGGCCGATAATATCGAAACTCTCGCCGGGAAGGGCCACTTCTCCCATGCGGGCGCGCAGGGCCGCGGCCATCTCCGCGCAGCGGCTCTGCACAGTCTCCAGCTTTTTGTGCCAGAAGACCAGCCGGGCCAGCCGTCCCGCGGGGGGATAGCCCTGCTCCCGGCGGAAGCTCATCTCCCGCTGGTAGAAAGCCGCGTAGTCGTGTTCCGCCGCGGCCTGCACCGCGTAATGTTCGGGTTTATACGTTTGGAAGATCACCCGTCCCCCCCGCGCACTGCGCCCGGCCCGGCCCGCCACCTGTGTCAACAGTTGAAAGGTGCGCTCCGGCGCGCGGAAATCGGGCAGATAGAGTCCCACATCCGCGGAGACGACGCCCACAAAAGTGACCAGCGGCAGGTCCAGCCCTTTGGCAATCATCTGCGTGCCCACCAGCACATCGGCTTCGTGGGCCGCGAACCGGGCCAGAATCTCCTCGTGGCTGCCTTTGCGCCCGGTGGTGTCCGCGTCCCAGCGCAGGATGCGGGCGCGGGGCGAGATTTCCTGCACGGCCTCTTCGATGCGTTCGGTGCCGCTGCCGAAGAATTTGATGCGTTTGCTCTCACACTCCGGGCAGACTGTGGGGATGGGATAGCGGGCGTTGCAGTGATGGCAGACCAGAAAGTTCACCCGTTCGTGATAGGTCAGGGGCACTTCGCAGCGGGGGCACTCCTCCACGTGGCCGCAGTCCCGGCAGAGGACAAATGTATTTGTGCCCCGCCGGTTCAGGTAGAGAATGGCCTGCTCCCACGCGTCCAAAGTGGCGTGGAGTTCGCTCTGCATACTGCGGCTGAAGATGCTGCGGTTGTTGGCGCGCAACTCCTGGCGCATATCCACAATTTCCACCGGCGGCAGTTCGGCGTAGAGGGGCGAGTTGCGAATTGCGAGTTGCGGATTGCGGATTGTGCCGTCTTCCGTCTTGTCATCTTGTCTTCTTGTCTTCTTGTCATCTTCGCCGTGCCCCATCACCCGGCGGGGGAGTTCCAGCAGGTGCAGGCCGCCCGTTACGGCTTCGGTGTAGGCTTCCAGAGAGGGGGTAGCCGTGCCCAGAATCAGCGCGCTGCCGGTCAGTTCGGCCATCTGGCGGGCCACTGTGCGCGCGTCGTAGAAGACTTTGAAACTGCCCCACACCTCCGCGTCCTGCTTGTAGGAGGACTCGTGCTCTTCGTCCAGAATAATCAGTCCCAGCCGGGGCAGAGGGGCAAAGAGCGCGCTGCGGGGGCCGACTACCACATCGATCTCCCCGTCCCGCACCAGCCGCCAGACGTCGTAGCGCTCGCCCGCGCTCAGCCCCGAATGGATAACCGTCACCCGATCCGGGAAGCGGCCAGCAAAACGGGCGACGGTCTGGGGGGTCAGCGCGATTTCGGGGACAAGCACAATCGCCTGGCGGTTGCGGTCCAGGGTTTCGGCGATGGCGTGGAGATAGATTTCGGTCTTGCCGCTGCCTGTGACGCCGTGGAGCAGAAAGCGGGCCGGGGTCAGTTCGCCTTCTATGGCGAAGCACGCGCTGCGGATGGCCTGCCAGACACCGGCCTGCTGCTCAGTCAGGCGCAGGGGCCAGGTGCGGGGATAGATGCGTCCGGCCAGGGGGTCACGAAAGCGCACCTTCTCGGCCATCTGCACCAGCCCGGCCTCGTGGAGTTCACGCAACAGAGCCAGATTTGTGTCCACCCGCGCATAGAGTTCGCTCTTCCAGAGGGGGCCGTCAGCGTCGGCCAGGCTCTCCAGCACAATTCTGTATTTTTCCACCCCGCGCAGGGCCAGCAGCGCGGATTCGGCTTCCGACACGGATAAGGCCAGTCTGGCGATGTCATCTTCCAGAACTATCAGCCCGTCCATTTCCAATCGTTTGAGGGTGGCGGTCGTGCGCAGATCGCAGCGAATTTGCAGTTCGGCGATGGCCAGCGTCTGTTCCGGCGCGGCCAGCAGTGTCTCCAATACCTGCACTTGCTTGCTCTGTCTGCCCAGCCCAAAGAGGCTTCGGCGAATCTCCTGGCGACGGATGCGCAGGCTGATGACCTCCTCCCGTTTGGCCCGAATGCCCGCGTCGTCCTCGTCTTTTTTGAGCAAACCAGGCGGCAGAAAAAGTTTCACAGCTTCGGAAAGGGGGGCCACGTAATAGTCGGCAATCCAGAAGGAGAGAGCGATCTGGGCCGGGGTGAGGACGGGCTGGGGGCGGGCCAGCCGTTTGATCGGCTTCGTCGCCACCGGTGCGCCATCCGCCAGGCGGACGACAATGCCCTGCAATGTCTGCCGCCCAAAGGGAACCCAGACCAGATGGCCGGGCTGGACAGCGCCCAGCAACTCTGGCGGCAGGTGATAATGAAAGGTCTGCAAGGCAGCCACGCTGTCGTCGCTGGTGTCTTCTTCGCCCGCAAAGCCGGGCAGATCCGCGGGCGGCGGCGGGGTCTGTCCCCGGCCAAAGGTGCGGCGGATGGGTACATTGACCACCACTTCCACATAGATTTCGGCAGTGGTTTCATTTACGAACGGTGGGGCAAGCAGACCGGATGTTCTGTTTTTCATGGGTCTATTGTAGCGGATCTGCCCGGGGAGGTAAAACAGAACGGGCAGAGGCCAGCAATTTTTCGTGACGGCTGGAAAGGGTGACGAAGTGACACGGCTTCGCCCTGCCAAGTTGGGTTGCGGACAACAAACGGGGGCACAGGAGGCATAAAATTATTGGGAAGAAATTATTGGAAAGATAGCCCAAACAATTGACGAAAAGTGCGCAGTCGTGATAAGGTTGCACGGTTGTTTGGGCAGTCTTCCACGGGACAAGGGCGTTTGCGGATAGCTCGGTCCAAGCCCGTTTTCAGATGAGAACGAAATTGTTGACCGACGGTAAAACGTCGGTATTTTCTTTGCACAGCAGGAGAAACAGAGTTATGAATCCAACGGCAACCCACTCGTCGGAGCAGGCCCACACATTGACGGCCTGGATCGATCAGCCCGATCCCCGCAAGATTTTGCAGGCTGTAGACCCGGATATTTACAACGCCATCGAACTGGAGCGCAAGCGCCAGAACGACGGCATCGAACTCATCGCCAGCGAAAATTACGTCTTTCCCGCTGTTTTGGCCGCGGCAGGCAGTGTGCTGACCAACAAATACGCCGAGGGCTATCCGGGGCGGCGCTACTACGGCGGCTGTGAATTTGTGGACATCGCCGAGCAGATCGCCATTGACCGGGCCAAAGCGCTCTTTGGCGCGGAACACGCCAATGTGCAGCCTCATTCCGGCGCACAGGCCAACGCAGCCGTCTATATGGCTCTGCTTCAACCCGGCGACACAGTGCTGGCGATGAAGCTGGACCACGGCGGCCATCTCAGCCACGGCTTCCACCTGAACAGTTCCGGCCACTATTACAATTTTGTGCATTACGGGCTGAACCCACAGACCGAGCAGATCGACTACGACGAAGTGGAGCGTCTGGCCAAAGAACACCGGCCCAAGCTGCTCCTGGTGGGAGCCAGCGCCTATCCCCGCCACTTCGATTACCCCCGCTTGCGCCAGATTGCCGACGAAGTGGGCTGTCTGTTGATGATGGATATGGCCCACGTGGCCGGCCTGGTGGCCACGGGTCTGCACCCGGACCCGATTCCCTATTGCGATGTAGTGACGACCACCACCCACAAGACTCTGCGCGGCACCCGGGGCGGGCTGATTCTGTGCCGAGAGGAATACGCCAAGGACATCAACCGGGCCGTCTTTCCCGGTATGCAGGGCGGGCCGCTGATGCACATCATCGCGGCCAAAGCAGTCGGTTTCAAACTGGCCGCGGAGCCATCTTTCAAGACCTATCAGCAGCAGGTGTTGACCAACGCGGCGGCCCTGGCCAACGCGCTGCAAGCCGAAGATATCCGAATCGTCAGCGGCGGCACGGACAATCACCTGATGCTGGTGGACCTGGACAGTCTGGGCGACGACAATGTGACGGGCAAAGCCGCGGAGAAAGCGTTGGACAAAGCGGCCATCCACTGCAACAAAAATATGATTCCCTTTGACCCGAAGCCCGCGCTGGTGACGAGTGGTATTCGCCTGGGCAGTCCCGCAGCCACGACGCGGGGGATGGGTGTGGCTGAGTTCCAGCAGATTGGCCGCTGGATTGCGGCTGTGGCTCGCGAGCCAGACAACACAGCCCTGCAAGAAAGCGTACGGGGCGAAGTGTTGGAAATGGTGCAAGCGTTCCCTGTGCCCGCGTAGAGAAATTTTTTATTCAACCAATGAACCAATCAACAAACAGTTGATTGGTTCATTGGTTGAATCGGTCTGGTTCTTTCCATCCCTCCCCCGCTCGTCGTTTGCCCAAAACCCAATTCCAAAGCGAGGTCGGTAATGTCCGCACGTTCCGCGTCTGGCTCTGCTGGGACTTCCAGCCCTCCCCCGGTTGACGACCGCAAAGAACTGTTCAGTTGGTACTTTTACGACTGGGCCAATTCCGCGTTTTCCACGACGGTTGTCACCGTCTTCCTCGGTCCCTATCTGACAAATATTGCCAAAGCGGCTGCCGATGCCGACGGTCTTGTCCACCCATTGGGCATTTCTGTCTTTGCCGACTCCTTTTTCCCCTATATGGTTTCGTTGTCCGTCCTGTTGCAGGTCTTCTTTCTGCCGATTTTGGGTGCGATTGCCGACTACTCCCATCTGAAAAAGCAGATGCTTGGCTTCTTCGCCTATCTGGGCGCATTCGCCACGATGGGCCTCTATTTTTTGCAGGGAGATAACTATCTGCTGGGCGGCGGGCTGTTTCTGCTGGCAAACCTAAGTTTTGGCGCGTCGATTGTCTTCTACAACGCGTTTCTGCCGGAGATTTCATCTTTGGAGAAGCGGGATACTGTGTCCTCCCAAGGCTGGGCGATGGGCTATTTGGGCGGCGGCATTTTGCTGGCTGTGAATTTGGTGCTCTTTCTCAATGCGGAGAATTTTGGCGTCACCACTGGCCATGCGGTGCGCATTAGCATGGCCTCGGCAGGTCTCTGGTGGGCGATTTTCACGATTATCCCACTACTGAATCTGAATCGCCGTCAGCCGCTCAAGAGCTTGCAGGCGGGCGAGCGGATGCTCACAGTGGGATTTCGCCAGCTATTTCACACCCTGCGCCACCTGCCCCAATATCCCCAGACATTGCTTTTTCTCATTGCCTATCTGCTCTACAACGACGGCATCCAGACTGTTATTGCCCTCTCTTCCCAATTTGGCAGCGAAGAGCTGGGCATCGGTGCTTCTTCCCTGATTGCCGTAATTTTGATGGTACAGTTTGTGGCCTTTGGGGGCGCGCTCTTTTTTGGCTATCTGGCGGGCAAGATTGGAACCAAACGGGCCATCCTCGCCAGTCTGGTCATCTGGAGTTTGACGGTCATCTATGCCTATGCCTTTTTGCAGACAGAAGTTCAGTTTTTTCTGATGGCCGCGGTGATTGCAGTTGTGTTGGGGGGCAGCCAGGCCCTGAGCCGTTCGGTCTTCTCCACAATGATTCCCAAAGGCCAGGAGGCCGAATATTTCAGTCTATACGAAATCAGTGAACGGGGAACCAGTTGGATCGGGCCGCTGGTCTTTGGGCTGGCCCTGCAAATGACGGGGAGCTACCGGGTGGGGATTCTGTCGGTGGTGATCTTCTTTGTTGCGGGTCTGGTGTTGCTGCCCTTTGTAGACTTTCGACGGGCCGCGGTGGAAGCTGGGAATGCGGAATGATGCGTGCCAGCGGCGCATATTTTCAACCCTATTCACGCGGATTGTGGGATAATACCATTGCTCCAGGCCCGTCATAGATCACCTGGTAGTCTGGGTTCTCTGACAAATTCTTGCGCAAAATTATGCAACAATCAGGATTTCGCCCTTCGGCATAATGAATGGCTGTTTTGGATATATATATATGGGTGAACTGAATGTCATTGCTTGCAGACCACTCTTGCACACAGCCCGCCCCCTCGCTGGCGCATATTTGCAGGTCATCGTAGCGTTCGATGGTCATTTCATAAAGCCCATTGGGTAGCCATTCGGTTCCCTGCACTGTACTCAAACTGCGGCGTGCCGCCAGCACTGGGAACCACTCAGAGGCCGCATCGCTCGGCCATTCCGGGGTTGAAGTCACCATCACAAATTGGCTGTCGGATGGTGTATTCTGGCGGACCCAAACCATCGCCTCCCGTTCCGCCAAAGGAAGCACCTGCATAGGGTTGTCCCAGGCAGGCGTTGCCGCTGCCAAGCTGGAAAGTAACATAGACAGCGTGACAATACTCAGAAATACTGTGCCCAGCCTCGGTGAAAATCCCTTGGCCCGCAATCCGGGCAGAAATGAGCCAGATAGAAAGTAACCGACAGCCATACTGAGGGGAACAATGGAAAGTGTAGCTGCTTTTCGAGGATCAACCAGAAAAATCACGATGAACCAGAGGGGCAGAAAATATCGCCGCTCGGCAATCAAAGTAAAAATCCCCAGCAGCCCAACAACAGTGGCAATCGTGCCAAAGGGCTCCTGGCTGAAGCTGAGACTGAGCCAGGACAGCCAGTTTAGCCAGGAATGATGCCCGGTATGTGCTGCCGCCCAAAACGGTCCAATCCCGTGATTTGCCAGAATGGAGACCCACCAGGGCGATGAGCCAGCCAGCACAATTGCTGTTACAATCAGCGAACTGCGGATGCTTTGACGCTTACGCCCATAGACAAGATAACAGAGGATTGAGCCAACCCCGGCTGCGACACCCATCTCCAGATGGCTCAGCACAGCCAATGTGCCGAACAATCCTGTCAATACAATGCGGGTGGGTGTGGGATGGCGGTAAAGCCGATAGGCCATCCCAATGGTGAGCAGGGCAAAAAAGAAGCCTGGCGAGCGAGTCAATCCACCGCCCATTATCTCCCAATTGTAGGTGCGGGGCACAAGCGCAAAAATGAGTGTCGCAAAAGCAGCCTGTTCGGGAGAGGCCAAGATAGTATTGCTGAGCCAGAGGAAGGCGCACAAGGACGCGATACTCATCACCGCAGGGAAGTATTGCAATATCTGCAGTAGTGAGATGGGGGTAAAATCGGACAGAAGTGCGCCCAGATAAAATGTAAATGGCGCATAGGCAAAGGGGATATCTCCCCCATTATAGGAGATAAAGAGGGGAAGGCGGTAGGCGTTGTTCTGCAGATCCAAAAGCATCTGATAGAACATTCCCCCGTCATTCAGCGGGAAATTACCCTGAAAGAGGGGAAGCAGCCGGACAAGAATGCCCAGTTCAATTGCTATGCCACTCCACAAAATAGCGGGTGTCAGGTGTCGGCGTGCCAAAGAAGAGACCGGCGGAATGGCAGTCGCCGTGTAGTCTTGTGCTGTAGTCATGGCTGCTCTCTGCTATCTACACCCATATTCACGAAATGAAGACTTCCATCTCGCTGCCCTCTTATCCGGCAGGTATAGTGCAACCAATATAGCCAATACTACAGTTTCAAACCAGTGGTGTTTTCTGCTTAAGTTTGCTCAATAGGAACCGTCATAGGCGCTGCCCGCGACAGCGTCCAGTACAATCAACTGGCGATCTTTGAGTTCTTCCCAATGGCCCTTGGCGCCGACCAGCGCCGGGATGCCCAATTCCACCGCGGCCAGCGCGGCATAGCTCTCTCGCCCCGGTTCTGCTGTGATCAGCCCCCCCACCTGATAGACCAGTTCCGACCAATTGGGATCAATACGCTCGGCCACCAGAATATCCTGGGTGCTCACGCTGACCGAATCCACGGGTTGGCCTGCCTCCATGCGAACCACCCGGCCACTGGCCCGCCGGTTGCCCACGCCATCGCCTGTGACCAGTACCCTGGCAATTTTGCGCACAGTCATCAAATTGGTTGCGCCGGGGATACCACCCACCACACCGCCTGTGACCAGCACAATATCCCCCTGATCCACATAGCCGGCCCGGTGGGCCAACCGCACAGCATCCTCCACCACTTCGTCGGTAGTGTTCATCCGCCGCCCCAGAATTGTATAGACGCCCCAGTAGATGGTCAATTGGCGGTGGACGACAGGGCTGGGGGTGACGGCAATGATAGGTACATTGGGGCGATAGCGGGCCAACTTTTTGGCCGTGGACCCGCTGACTGTGGGCGCGATAATCGCGGCCGCACCGATCTCGTGGGCGGTGGCGACGGTGGCCCGACTGACTGCACCGGCAATGGTGGCAGCCCGTGTGGGCGAAGGTTGGGGCCGTTCCCACCGGACCGACATTGCCCGCACCCGTTCGGCCTCCTCAGCAATCTTGACCATCGTTTGCACAGACCGCACCGGATAGATGCCAGAGGCTGTTTCGCCAGAAAGCATAATCGCGTCGCTGCCATCCAGCACCGCATTGGCTACGTCGCTGGCTTCGGCACGGGTGGGGCGGGGGTTGCGGATCATCGAATCGAGCATCTGGGTGGCAGTGATCACCGGGACGTCTGTCTCGTTGCAATAGGTGATGATCATTTTCTGCACCATAGGCACGGCTTCCGGGCTGGTCTCGATGCCCAGATCGCCCCGGGCGACCATCACGCCATCGGATGCATCGATGATAGCCCGAATATTCTGCACAGCATCGGGTTTTTCGATCTTGGAAATAATAGGCGTTGTGCGCCCAAAGCCAGCCTTGCCCCGAATCATTTTGCGCAGGTCTTCCACATCCTGGGCCTGACGCACAAAGCTGAGCGCGACCCAATCCACCTGTTGCTGGAGAAGAAACTCTACATCGACAATATCTTTGGGTGTCAGGGAAGGAATATCCAGCCGGGAATGGGGCAGATTCATGCCTTTGTTGTCGTGGAGAATGCCGCCAACGATCACCCGCGTGATAATCTCGTCCTCGGTTGTCCCCGTCACTTCCAGTTCCAGCAGGCCATCGTCCAGCAGAATCCGCTCCCCGGGCCGCACCATTCCGGGGATTTCACTGTTCTGCAGCGGAACCCGGCCTGGCTCGCCTATCATTTCGGTGGCGGCCAACACCAATTCTTCCCCGGCCACAAGCGGAACGCCGCCTTCCTGCATCCGTCCCACCCGCAGCTTTGGCCCTTGCAGGTCGCCCAGAATGGCAATGGGTTTGTTACGCTTCTGGGAAAGCTCCCGGATGCGCTGGATGTTCTGCGCGTGATATTCGTGGCTGCCGTGGCTCATATTCAGGCGAGCCACATTCATCCCCGAATCAATAAGTTGTTCGAGGATTTCCGGGTCGTGACAGGCCGGACCGATGGTACAAACAATTTTCACACGCAGCATACTTCCCCCTGAAATTCGACGACGGGAACGAGAGTTCCGTCCCTATTCTTGCTCCAGATCAGCATCTGTCTCTGGTCTATCATTGGTTGCTTCCTGGCTTGCCTCTTCCTCTGCCTCCCGAAGGCTGCGCTCCCCCGCGTCGTGCCGGGAGCGCGCCTCGTCAAAGGCATCTTCGCTCATACCCAGCGGGCGTTCATCACCCAAAGTTTTGTGCAACCCCAAACGCAGCCCTTTGAGGGTCCGTTGCAAGGGCAGCTCGCTGTGGACTTCGGCAAAGGTCGAAACGGCGGTCTCCGGGTCAAGGGGAGCCAACTCGTAGCGGGCGGCCAAGGCTTCTCTGTGCTTGGCTACCCAGAGGTAAAGATCGGCCTCGGTTCGGCCTGGAAACTCTTCCAGCAGTTTATGCGTGCGAATAACTTCGACAATAGGCATATACACATTGTCATACCAACTCAACACCCCCTGATCAAAGTCGAGGCGCTGGGGGTTGTCCTCTCGCTCCAGTTCCAGATTGCGCAGATATGTGTGTACCCTGATGTGGTGGCGCAGAATCTCGAAGCGTCCCGGCACAGTCATGCTGACATCCGCGCCGGGACGCAGAAGGTCCAGATGCGTTTCAGCCATGAAATCGGCATACTCAATTTTGATAATCCAGAGGTCCCGCTCGAAGTCAGACAGCGTAAGCGGGATGGGTATGGCTAGCTCTGTGACATAGGCCTCGATCTGATCGATATTGTTGGCCCTGGCCACGCTGACCCGATGATTGCCATCCCGCACAAAGTAGACATCGCCCAGTTTGTACAGGTCCACTGGGGGCACGCCTTCCATAGAGTGGAAGGCCGCGTCCAGTTTGGCCCAGCGCTGGCTGTTGACATTAGAGCGGGGCAAAAATTCCCGGGTAAAATCGTAGTAGCGACCGACACTGCCCACAATTTTCTCCAAAGGCACACTCTCGATACGGCGGCTGATCTCCTGGCGCGCGCGCAGACGCCGGGCCACATCTTCAAAGCTGACCAAATTCGTGTTCGTACCCGTCACCAGGCCCAAGAGATCCTGCAATTGCGCTTTACGCAAACTGCGGGCATAGTTCTCTCGTCCCGCTATGTCATGATATTGAGAATTCATGGGATCCGTTTTGTCTGCCCCCAGGATAAACATCCGTTCGGGGGCCGGTTTGAGATAGAAAAAACAGGTGAATGACTCCCACTGCGGTGCCGTCCACCTGCTCTCGTTGCAGTCGATTCGATTTGGCTGAAGAAGCCATATACGAAAGTACAAAAGCTACTGATAGGTGATCGTATCCGTAGGCCGCACGACCTGAATCCAGCTCTGTCCAGGTTTCAGGGGCACAATCTGTTCGCCCGGCCCCAGCCAGCGGGGCGGACTTTCGTCATTGGCCCGCCACGTGCCCTCATACACCCGACCGTCCCGGAAAATGCGGAGATCGCCGAATCCATAAAGTTCCACATTCACCCCCTTTGTGCCCAGACTGTCCTCCACAATGTCGGTCAGCTCGTGTTGGGCAAAGAGAACAATTATATTGTCAGTGACAATTTGTGCGCCGGTCTCGTTGTCAATGTGGGCCTGACCACCCTGGAAGCGCGCGTACTGATTGCGCTGGGCGTCGTAGCGCCATTCCACACTGTTGCCGCCGGGGTAGGGAATCTGCACCACAGCGGCTGGCCCCGCATCAAAGGTGGCGGGCGTCTCGCTGTAATTAAAACCGGGTCGACTCCAATCCTTGTCCTGGCCCACGACGTCCAGCCAGCGGCGCACCCCATCGGTGCTGCCCTGTAGCCGGGTTCGATAGTCCGAACCCACGCTGGAGAAATAGACGGTATTGCTGGGATCGTCGATGTCCACATCCAAATAGGGAAAGCCGACTTCATTCTTGAGCAGATAGCGGATCTCGTCGCTGCCGCCAGAGCAGGCCAGCACGCCGTCGTACATCTGTGTCATCCAAATATTGGGCATGCGGGCACTGCGGATGGGGCCGACCCGCGCCGCGGTCTGGCTCTGATAGAGTCCCGTAAGGCGGGTGATGGTAAAACCATCCACAATGTATTCGTAGACCAGATCGGCTTTATTCAAGCCATAGTGTGCGGAGCGCCCCACGGCATCGTTGTTGATACAGAGCAGAATGGGCCGCTTGTGCAGAAAGGTTGAATCAGCCACCTCTTTCCCTGTATAGGGTGCGATATTGTCGGGCAGGGATGTGGCTGTCGGCGGGATGTCCGGCGTGGGCGTGGGCGGCACAGGTGTATCAGTGGCTTGGGCCACGGGGACTGGCGTGGCAAGAACCGGCTCTCCCGCGGGCAGGGGGGTCTTGGTGGGCGTGGCCGTCGCGGCCGGAGCCTCGGGGCCACAGCCAGTCAGCAGCAGCGCACCGGACAAGAGCAACAGGGCCACCCAGAGCGGTAGTCGATTCTTCAGCCGCGCGGTCCCCTGCCTTGCATCGGAAACCGTTTTATGAAATATTTTGAAGGAGGCGGTCATAGGATGCCACAATCGTTGGAATGGGAAGTAACCACAATGTCGCGGCCTTGCCAACAGACGACAAGACCACGACGAAGTATACCACAGCCTATATAGAATCAATACTGAACGAGATCAATACTGAATTGATGCGCGGTGTGGTACAATCCTGAGATGGAAACCGATCTGACCCCTGTGCTGACAGGGCTGATAACCCGTTTGGGACCCACGCTGCGCTTCCTGGCCCGCAGCCGGATGCTGGTGCCTGCCCTGCTTTTTGTCTCGGTCCATCGGCCACTGGCTTTTGTTCTGGGGCAGACACTCTGGCTGTGCAGCCCGGCAGAAATATTGGTTCCCGCGGCCAGACTGGGCGATTGGGCCGCGCTTTTAAGCCACCCCCAAAGCGGTCTGCTCGTAGAGAAATTGTTGGAGATTCATCTGCCAGCCAGCAATGATTCACACGGGCAATGACTCACAGGGGTAATGATTCACAAAGGAAAGAGCATTGATAGCGCTCGATGACAATCCCCGCTCGCTGACGGCTGTGTGGCGCAAGCAATTGGAGACCGCGCTGGAAGCCGGCGAGACACCTGTGCTGGCCCTGGGCTGGGATACATTGCACCCGGACAGTCTGCTGCCCCTGGCCGCATTGGATGGGCTGGCCCATCGCCGACCAGGCGCGATTGATCCCTGGGTTGTGGCCGGTGGCGAGGGCGTTCTCTGGCTGTTGGGCGCTGCCCGCTGGCCCCAGGGCCGCCGCGGGGGCGCGTTGTATGCGGGCAATGACACCACAACTTTTGCCGCCAGCCTGACATTGACCGAATCGCCCCGGTCTGCCCATGCGGGCATCAACCTGCCCATGGGGATGGCCTGGATGTTGACTCCTTCCGCTGTGCCAGGGGCCGAGCGCGCAGAGGGGGAATACCTGCCCTTTGCCCTGGCTCCCGACGAATTCACACCCCTTTCTGCACCAGCAGAGCCATCGGACTGGATAGGCGGGCTGCAGAATTGGGCAGTGGCATTGCTGGCGCTGGGATATCTTTTGTTGGCACTATTCGGTTAATACACTGTAAATTAAGTGATTTGACGTTTCTGTAGGTGCAGTTTTGAACTGCACAGGCAGCCGAAGGGGTATTCGTCCCTTGCGCAGCTATAAGCAGCGCCTACGCTAAGATAAAAACTTTGTTTACAGTGCAGTTAATTTATTGGAATAATTTATTGGGAGACAAAGTGTGAGTACACAATATTACGGCGGGCAGGCAGTCATCGAAGGGGTGATGATGCGGGGTCGCAAATCAATGGCCGTAGCCGTGCGCAACCCGCAGAATGAGATTATCCTGCATAAAGAAGCCCTGACCGCCAAAATTTACACCAGCCATTGGGGACAGTGGCCCTTTGTGCGGGGACTGGCTATGCTGTGGGATGCCCTGGGGCTGGGTATGCGGGCGCTGATGTGGAGCGCAGATGTGGCAATTCAGGAAGAAGGACAGGAAGAGCCAGTCGAGTTTTCCGGCCCCGTGGCCTGGACAACGATTGCTGTCAGTCTCTCCTTTGCCGTTGGCCTCTTTTTTCTGCTGCCCACTTTTGCCAGCAAATGGCTGGCAGGTTTCTTTGACGACCACGCGGCCATAGACGCGATCTTTGAAGGGAGTATCCGGCTTATACTCTTTGTTCTTTACCTGTGGGCCATCGGGCTGATGCCGGACATCCGCCGGGTTTTTGGCTATCACGGCGCCGAGCACAAGACAATTAACGCCTATGAGGCCGGGGAAGAATTGACCGTCGCCAATGTACAACGCTATAGCGTGCAGCATACCCGCTGCGGAACCAGCTTTCTTCTCTATGTATTGGTGATCAGCATCTTTCTCTTTGCCCCCCTCACCTTTGCAGGGATCGAGCCGGGTTGGCTGGCCCTGCTTCTACGCTTTGCCACGCGCCTGCTGCTGATTCCGATTGTCGCCGGCATTGCCTATGAGATCATCCGCTTCAGCGCGGGCCACGACAAAAATCCCATAATGCGGGCGCTCATATCGCCCGGTCTGTGGATGCAAAAATTGACCACCCGCGAGCCGGACGACGGGATGATCGAATGCGCCATCGCCGCCTTGCAGCCTGTGCTGGCTGCCGACCGTGCGGACAGTCAGGAATCGGCAGCCTTGGCCCCTGCCCCCGCCGTGTCCTAGCCCTGTATTGGGACAGTAATCAGTGAATAGCAGGCTATGCTGCTCACTGGTTGCTGCCCCGCTTTAGCGCCGCAACCCTTCCACCACAAACGCTTCCCCTTCGATGACCACCCGGTCCCCTTCGTGGAGCTGACGACCCCGGCGGGTCTCCACCTCGCCGTTGACAGAGACGGCCCCCTCTTGTATCAAATGCTTGGCCTCTCCACCCGACATTACAGCGCCCGCGCGTTTCAAAAACTGGTCCAGCTTAATCGTTGTGTCCATTGGGAATGGTTTCCTATTGGCTTGCCTGGAGCAAAGAGATATTCTGCTGACAGGTAATATGCGCATAATTTGATGACAGGCGGTGCTCGTCATCCCAGATGATTGTAGCCCATCGGACAGCCATTCGGCCAGTTGTCGCTGTACAATGTGTTCAGTTCGAGCGAATACAAGATTATTCCGCACTAGTAGAAAGCGAATCCTCATGTTGACTGTCTCTTTGCAAGAATTTCTGGCTCTCGTAGAAAAACGCCACGCGGCTGATAGCTCTACTCGCCGAGAAAAGCGAAGTCACCGCGAAAAGGTGCTGCGTAATGATCAGATTGCGCGCCCTGCGACTGTTGCCGGCCAACGACGACTGGACACCTGTCCTCAATGTGATGCAGTGGTCGACTCGGAGATAATCCACCCCCACAGCGGGCTGTGCCCCATCTGCCATGACGAAGCGCATCATCAACGGTAGGAAGTGGAAGACATAATAAAACAGATAACAGAAGGGTGGCCCAGTGGCCACCCTTCTGTTATATCCACCAAATGTCGTATCCAATTCCGTCTTAAGTCATAGTGTTGGATAATCATTGTGGATGTATGATTGAGCCATGCACAAGTATCTCTGTTCGTCATCCCGGGAAAGTGGGCAAAGCGCGGTTGAGTTTTCGCTGATCGCGGCAACTTTGGTGCTTATCATTTTTATTGTAGTGGACTTGGGTAGAGCGATGAGCATCTATTCCTTCATCGCGGGGGCGGCCCAAGCCGGTGCGCGGGCGGGGTCTGTCTCGACTGATGTGGCGGTAATCGAAGCAGCCGCCCAGTCACGAATGTCGGGGTTTGATTCCTCAACCGTTGCCATTGGAGTTGTGCAATCTGGCAATTATACCGAAGTAACCCTAACTTATACATTTCAACCGATTGTTCCTTTGGTTGCCACAGCATTAGGAACGAACGCGCTTACCTTAAAAAATACGGCGCGTGTGCGCAGACTGGGTACTGTTGGCGGGGGCGGTTCACCGACACCAGGAAGCACACCAGTTCCACAGAATACACCCGTTTCTACGAATACGCCCGTGCCGACGGCAACCAGCTGTTGGCCCCCAGGACATTGTAAATAGGAGTGGATGCATACAAGCCTCAGACCCATTACTGCACAAGTCCGACCCCCTGTGCGCCTATTGTGATGCCCGGATTGATAGCCTCGCCAAATGCGACATATGACACAAACGAACCGTAAATCTCGCTATGATTTCCATGCGAATATGTTCCGGTCATCACAAACCTGGCAAAGCCCCGCGCCCGATAGGTCAGGTTATTGCCGCTCCCTTGGATCTCCGCCGGATCGTAGAGAACGAGTGTGATCTGCTTTCCAATCCACGCGTTCAGATTGCCTTGCACCGGATTAAATGAAACCCCAGGATGGCCGCTTATCATCTCACCGATTGCAACGACATCGCTTTGAGACGGGTTGTCAATGTTGCTTTTCAATGTGGGTGTGCTTGGATTTTGACCTGACCAGCGCACCCAGCCAAAATTGCCTGGCCCATTTCTATCACCCCACAAAACAACCGGCTGGTCCAATACCCATTGATCTTCCTCCACTACAAACGGCATCAGATGATCCGACTCTTGTAATTGTCCAAAAGAGGCGGTCGAGCGGGCTCCCACCGAAATATCATCGATACCGAACAGACCAGAAAAAAGTGTTTGGACTGTAGCTTTGGCCGAAACATCCGTGTAGCTGCTATTGATAACTGTATATGTTGAAAGTCCCACGTCTGCATTGTTTGCGGTCAGGACCGCGCCCATACGCGCAATGGCTGTGCTTTCCGATTCGCCGTTAGCCAGATCACGCGCGCCTGCCAAGGCGGCAGCATCCGCGGCAAACTGCATCTGACGATGCATCACAGTGCTGTAGCCTAAATCCAGCACCACACCCAACATGCCGATGATGATAAACATGGACAGGGAAAAAATGACCAATGATTGACCCGACTCCTGATGATCCCAGTGGAGAAGCGGATAAAGCCTGGCCCGATTCACCGCCGATCTGGCTATGTTCTTCTCAAAGGTTGATAGTAGATACATTGGCATTCTGGCTCTTTCACTTTGACTGTTCAAACACGGGTCTGGGTTACCAAAAGGTGATCATCCGCGCCTGCGAATGAACTGTGACCGACTGGAAAGTCAGTACACTAATCACCAGAGGTATCTCATAGGAAAGATCGACCGTCAGGGTTTGCGCGGGGGGAGAGCCACTGCTTGCATATGTCACTAGCACTGTAGAGGTTCCACTGTTAACGCCACCCCGCTGCAATTCGCTATTCACCAAAGCACGCAAATCATTGTCAGTTAACGATTCTGCACCACCTGCAATGGCGGCCTCGCGAGTTGCATTCACAACAACTACGTAGGCATGGATGACGCGCCCGAAGTCAAAGATACCGACCATAATAATAATTATGAGGGGCATAATGACGGCCATCTCAATTAAACTCTGTCCTCTTTCGCCTCTATTGAGCCTGTCAACTTTCCCAAACACTGACTGCGCCTGCGACATTGCTTCCACCTAATACTCTCTGTTCTGCAATTAACCCACTATTCTGCCGGTATTCCAAGCATTGGAAAGCTTTCCTTTGCCAATATATTCTATGGGATCTTTCCAGCAATCGCCCTGTCACGTTTGTACTACTCTTCAGAAAAAATTGCCGAAAGCAGGGGCATTTGGCCTATAAACAAACACACCATTTACGCCGAAAATCTAGAGCAGGATATGGAAACTGGAGTTGAAATATATCAGAAACCAATCTGGGCAGGACAAGCGTACCATTGGCCTCGAAGCAACATAGAGATAATCTGAAGACACACAGAAATCGGTGCTTGCGCAAATGATATTACTCGATGGAGATAGAAGCCTATGAAAAAAAATTGAAATTCCCGAACAATTTCCTGGCAACACCTACATCTATCGTTCACCTTTCGTTGTCCGTTATCGTTCTTACAGAACCCAATTTCAGGAGGTCACAATGTCCCAGTGGATGAAGCACTACTTTTACGTGACGAATCTCGTCACCGTCGCCAAAGATGAAGAAGGCCAGAGCCTGGCCGAATACGGCCTGATCCTGGCCCTGATTGCCGTCGTCTGTATCGCGGCTGTCACCGCTCTTGGCTCTCAGATTTCTACTTATCTGAACACTCTCAAGGGCGCCTTTGGCAGCTAGACCCTCTTTACAGCGGAAACGCGTAGAGGCGCGGGCTTGGTGATATCACACAAATCACCAAACCAGACAGTCAAAACGCACAACCTAATCGATTCCGTGACAAAAGGAGGGCGCACAGTGCCCTCCTTTTGTCATCCCGGAAGAAATCGATTTTGTCAATTGGCAAGTACCTGAGCGGAGCAGATGATGAAACAACGACGTGGGTGGCTTTGGTTGACTTCGGGCATATTGCTGGCATTGCTGGCCGGGCTGATGACCTTTCAGATCGTCAACCGATTGGCTGCCGCGGCCAGTGAAGCAAATCAGGACGATGTGTCCACAGTTTCAGTGATTGTGGCCACAGCAGACATTGGGCCTTTTGTCTCAATCAACACAGGAATGGTTACACTGCTAGATGTGCCCGCGGCCATGGCCCCCAAAGAGCATATCCCTAATATCGAAGATGTGATTGGCAAGATGACTCTCGCCCCCATCACGCTCGGCGAAATTCTGGTCACACCCCGTCTGATCGATCCAGCCTACCCCGACGCTCCTGTGCTTTATACAATGGGACAGGATGAAGTGTTGGTCGCCATACCCACGGCCGCTTTGGCCGGCCAGTTGGGGCTGCTGTCGGTAGGTATGCATATTGATATTGCCTATACAAGCGAATTTGAATACGCGGATGCGAATAGCGAAGTCTCGACCGACAAAACTTTGACAACGTTTCTGAGTCTTCAGAACCTGGAAATCAAAGCGCTGATGAGCCGTTCGCTGGCGAAGGAAGGCATTGCGCCTATCCCTGACGCAATCTTGTTGTCGGTTGCACCCCAGGAAGCACTTATTCTCAAATTTCTAATGGACTCTGGCGCGCCGATGGATGTTCTGCTACGAGCACCGGGCAACAATGCTCTGCTGGCCGTATCACCAGTCGATGAACAATACCTGGTTGATTACTTTCAACTCGACATTGACGCGCCCCTGGACCTGGCAAGCAGCCGGACCGCTCGCACGGCTGATCCACAAACTGCTCCGGCCAGCGATGCAGCCAGCGACGCAACCAGCGATGTAAATTCTCAAATTCAGTCTTTGCTCCAGGACCAAAACGAGTCTGCCCCTGCCACAGGCGGCCAGTAGTGTTTGGATTTCTGTCAGGCCTTTTGTGTGGAGACAATGAGTGACTCATGAAAGACAACGTATACGAGGTTATGATTGTCAGTGATGGGCCTGAGTGCACCAACCAAATTCAGCGTATCTTTGCTGTGGAGCGCAGCTTTCACCTGCACTTCTCCAGTGAATGCCACGAGGCATTACAGGTCCTGAGCCAGAACAGTCGAACAATCGATATTATTCTTGTCGACAACAAAGTAGCCGACGCATCTCCATTGGAAACGGTTCGCCGTCTGGCTATTCTGGCCCCCTCGGTCCCGATTATTGCCATCACAGACCAGTCGGCGGTGGGGTATGTGCAGGAAGTGTTGCTGGCAGGCGCACGCGCTTTTCTCACCAAACCGCTGAGCGACGCAGATATGCTGGGTGCAGTCAACCAACTGCTGCAACTGGAATCGATCCGTCGGAGCCGGCAAGCGCAGATCGATATCAGCGCCTATTTGCCCCAATGCGAGATCATTACAGTTGTTAGCCCCAAAGGCGGCGCAGGCACGACAACACTTGCCGTCAACCTGGCCGTCGCTATCCGTGAGCGGACAGAAAAAGGTGTTGTCCTGGTGGATGGGCAGGGCAGTTTTGGTGATTTGGGGACAGCCCTGAACCTGCAGGTGGATTTCAGCATCGCAGATATTCTGGAACACGGCATTGAGATGGACTCGGACCTGGTGGTAGGTGTGCTGGCCATGCACTCCAGCGGTCTGCGCGTGCTACCCAGCAGCCAACAGTTGGACGACGCTGATCATCTGACGCCAGAGATATTTGACAAAATTCTGAGCATTCTTGCCCAATATAATGATGTTATTGTGATCGATGCAGGGTCAATTTTTGAAAACCAAACGGCAGTGGCACTGACAAAGGCTGACAAAGTGATGCTGGTAACCACGCCAGAAATTACGTGTCTGCGGCGGTGCGGACTCTTTCTGCGGGCCGCAGAAGAAAACGGCTTCCCCCGGGAACGAATTCAACTCATCGTCAACCGCGACGGTATACCTGGCGGGCTGGGGCTGGACGACATCAGCCAGAGCCTGAATATGCAGGTCAAATTCAGTGTGCCGGATGATCCAGGGCTGGTAACCTATTCGCTCAACCGAGGAATTCCGTTTGTCAGCAGCAGCCCGCGCAGTGTTGCCACCAAACGCATCTTGGGACTCGTTGACACTTTATTCCCTCAAAAGCCCAAAGAGAACGAAGACGAGCCTGTGCGAAATCTTTTTGGAAAACTAGGCCTGAAATTGCGGGGCAGTTCCGCATAGGCGAAGAATTTCTAGACCCGAATGGACGTGAACGGTTTGGCACTCAATCTATTTGTCGGTTTCGGCGCGACACTGCTCGTAAATTGGCTGGCCGACTGGCTGCCGGGTATAGGCAGCGAAAAAAAAATAACAGAGAAAAGGCATCGCGGGCCGCGTTGGGGTGGGATATTTCTGGTCGGTGTACTCTTTGCTTTCTATCGCAGTTTCCCAATACAGAACCCAGAGAGTAGTGCCTCCGTCAATCCTTGGGTTATCTGGTTGTGCTTTGCAGTTTTCTCACTGATTCTCGTGATCGACCTGGAGCATCGGCGGGTTCTCAATATAGTCGTGTATCCCATGGCCGGGGTGGCTTTTGCCCTTGCATTGTGGCGAACCGACCTTTCCCTTACCAGTGCGATTGTGGGGGGGCTGGTCGGGTTTGGCATCTTTCTGCTTCTGTATTCTGTGCGGCCCGGCGCACTGGGCGCAGGCGATGTCAAAATGGCTGGATTGATCGGCCTATTGGTTGGATTCCCCGGTGTAATTGTCGCACTTCTTTCTGCCATCACATTGGGGGGGCTGGGTGCAGGCTTTTTACTCATCTTCCGCCGGGTGGGCATACGGGGCACAATGGCCTATGCGCCCTATCTTTCTGTGGGCGCAATGATTGCGCTGCTCTTTGGGCAGAGTATTGTGCAATGGTACGCAGGACGGTTTGGGCTATGAATGGGTTTGGTGCAATAGGAGATCGCGCATGTCTTTGCTGATTTCGCTGGCCGTAATAGCAGCCATCATCTTTGTCTTCGCCGGCATCTTCCAGGTGATTGGCCCGGACAAAGATGTGGAAGAACGGCTGGAGCAGGATGAACTTGAGAACGATAGCAGCGAGGGCCGAAATCTGGGAGACCGGGTCAATCGGCAGCTTACCCGGGGCGGATTTGGCTCGCGCCTCGCTATCGAGCTTGCCCAAGCCGGTGCGCAAGTCACAGCAGCCGAATTTATTGCTATCAATGTCGGGATGATTATCGGTTCTCTTGTGCTGGGCATTCTGATTGCCAAGACAATTGTAGCCGGTCTGGCCCTTTCTGTTGTGGCTGCATTTGGGCCGCGCTTCTGGTTGAAGCGCAAAAAGGAAAAACGGATGGGGGAATTTCAGCGCCAATTGCCTGATGTGCTGAATCTGATCGTAGGCAGTCTGCGGGCTGGGTACGGTCTCGTTCAGGCAATGAAACTGGTCTCTCAAGAGATGCCCACCCCCAGCAAAGATGAATATACACGGGTTGTCAATGAGATATCCCTGGGCTACTCCCTGCACCAGGCGTTGGCCCATTTGGTCGACCGCATGGAGAGCGAGGACCTCATGATGGTGGTCACGGCTATCAATATCCAGAACGAAGTAGGCGGCAACCTGGGCAATATCCTGCAATCCATCGCCGAGACGATCCGGGATCGGGTGAAATTGCAAGGCGAAATCCGTACATTGACCAGTATGCAGCGGATGACCGGCTATATGCTGGCGGCTATGCCTTTCTTTGTGGCTGTGATCTTACTTTTTATGAATCCCGAATACATTATGCAGATGTTTGTCTTTCCCTGGTATGCCATCCCCATCGCCGCCGTCATCAGCATGGGATTGGGTCTTATGCTCATGAATAAGCTAACAAAAATGGACGTCTGATATGGAATCAACCCTTTTATCCAATCCAACGCTGCTCTTGGGCACAGTATCTGGCCTTGTCGGTCTGTCCATCCTCGCGATTGTGCTGGGTGTCTACCGAGAACGCCAGTTTCGCGGGCTAAAGTCTCGGTTGGCGGACATGAACCAGAGCTATTCATCTGACACGATGGATGGTGACGCCCCTGCTACTTTTTTGGAACGGGTCTTGCGTCCATTGGGCCACGACCTGCTGGTGAGGCTGGGGCGAATGACTCCCAGTGGGAATCTGGTCATCCTTCGCCAACAACTGCGGATGGCTGGCAACCCGGCCAACCTGGCAGTGATCGATTTTCTGGGCATCAAAATGCTGGCTGCCATCAGCACGGGCCTATTGACAGCGGTGTATCTGATATCCGCACGGGGAATAACCACCAGTTCAGCCATTCTGTTTGCAGTCGCTGGCGCTATTGTCGGTCTCTATCTACCCAATTTTTGGCTGAGCGGCCGTATACGGCAGCGTCAGGCGGAAATTAGCAAAGCACTGCCCGATGCCCTGGATATGTTGACAACGATGGTAGATGCAGGGCTGGGCTTTGACATTGCTCTCCTGCGCCTATGCGAACGATGGAGCAATCCGCTGACCCACGAACTGGAGCGGGTAGTCCACGAAATGCGTATGGGTGTTCGGCGTATTGATGCCCTGCGCAATCTGGCCGACCGGGCCGATGTGCCTGAATTGCGAACCTTTATTGCTGTTCTGATTCAAGCCGACCAGCTAGGCATTTCCATTGGCAATATTCTGCACGCCCAGAGTGAACAGATTCGGCTCCGCCGTCGCCAGAAGGTGGAAGAGATCGCGGCCACAATGCCACTCAAAATGATGCCGATCATTGTTCTCTTTATCTTCCCTGCTCTTTTTGCCGTACTGCTGGGGCCTTCAGTTCCTGGATTTATCACTGCATTCGGCGGATAGCTAGCCGCCATAGTCACTCGTCACAGGAGTAATGTGAATGGCTGTTCATTCAACTGATCTCGATTTTCAGGAAGCCGCACGCCATGTCCAGGAAGGGTCGTGGAAAGACGCGTCCAAAATCCTGGAACGTATGCTGGCAGAAAACCCGGATCACCGGGCGGCTATTATGCCCCTGCTGGAAGATGTGCGGATGAAGGCCGGCATTCGAACCAGAGGTACAGGCGGGCGGACAGCATTTTCCCTCCTTCTCACCCGCAAACGGATCAGCTATGCACTGATTATCCTGCTGGTGCTGGTGCTGGCGTTCGGCGGTTGGGGAGTCTACACACGCCTGGTTATGCCTGCCCAGCAGCAGCAGCAGGAACGTTCGCTGATCGAAAGCTTGATCGCCCAGGGCCGAGTCGCATTGGGCGGAGCCAACTATGTGGTTGCAGCGGAGCTGTTCGAGCAGGTGTTGGACAGAAAACCCGATTCTACAGAGGCAGAAAAGGGCTATAAAGAGTCCCAACGGCAAATCGAGTTGGCAACCGCCTACGACGAGGCACTGCAACTGCTGGAGCAAGGCGAGATCGACGCCGCGCTGGAAGGATTGCGGGCCATTCAAACAGCCTCTCCAGGCTATAAGGATGTGGCAAAACAGATCGACCAAATTCAAAACCAGGGGCGGCTGGGCGGGCTTTTCGTGCAAGCCGAGAATCATTTCCAGGCGCAACGTTGGGAAAAAGCCATCCCCCTCTTCGCAGAAATACGTCAGAGTAACCAGGGCTTCAAGTCGGCCGAGGTAGAAGACCATCTCTACGAAAGTTATGTAAACTTGGCCAGTTATCGAGCCGGGCTGAGTGGGCAAAGCGCCGCGGAAGTCGATGAGATTGCCCAACTCTACAAACTCGCCTTGAGCCTGCGCCCCAAAGATCGGGACAGCCGTCTGCGTACGCAGATGATAAACCAGTTTTCGGAAGCGGGTATACTGATGGAACTGGGCCGTTTCAGCGATGCAATTTTCATGCTGGATGAGCTGTACAAGGCCGCGCCAGATTTATTGGGTGGCGATCCGATTGAGCATCTCTACACGTCCCGCCTGGGCTATGGCCGTCAATTGGAGGATAGTGGCGATTATTGGTCTGC
The DNA here is from genome assembly GCA_019637685.1 of Caldilineaceae bacterium. Classification (GTDB taxonomy): domain Bacteria; phylum Chloroflexota; class Anaerolineae; order Caldilineales; family Caldilineaceae; genus JACQGT01. The sequence continues at coordinate 60,114 of JAHBVF010000022.1, forward strand.
GTTGGCCCAATATACCGCGGCCCAAGATCTGCCCGTCAAGGATGCCAGCGAGGCAAGACTGCGAGTGCGCGCTACTTCGTTAGCGTTGACACCCACACCCACACCCACACCAGTACCCACAGCCACGCCCACACCCGATCCATTCAAATCCTATCTGGCGGGGTTGCCCCCGGCACCTTCGCCGATCGAGAACTACCCCGGCTGGATCGCATTTAAGAGCGATCGGCCCAACGGCAGCCGCGACAACCTATGGGTAATGAGTCCTGATGGCAGCCAGCAGTTGCCGGTCAACGATCCAGAACAACGTTATGATTTCCTGAAATACCAGGCCCGATGGACGAACGACAATATGCGACGGATTTGGGTGGAGAGCGACGGCACGGACGTCTCCATTGCCATCTATATGTGGCGCTATGACATCCCAGTCCACTGGCTGGATGCGCGGGTGGAGCTGCTCAACAACAGCGCCATCAACTATCAGCCCGCACTCTCGCCGGACAACAATGCCATCGTCTTTACTTCTCAGCGCAATGATGGGCCACTGGGAACCAATTATGGCGACGAAATCTTTGTCCTGTACTTTTCCGAGTTCAACGCAGATGGCTATGTGACAGCCCATCGCCTGACCAAAAATGACTGGGAATGGGACAAGCATCCCACATTCAGCCCCGACGGAAGAAGTATTGCATTTTGGAGCAACCGGGACACCGGACGTGCCCAGATTTGGCAGATGAATGCGGATGGCAGCAATCAGCGCAATCTGAGCAACAACGAATGGAACGATTGGGACCCCGTCTATATCGTCCCCTTCCGTGAAATCCCGGAGCTGGAGAGGGATGGACAGATGGCTCCAGTCTTTGATCCGAACAAATTTGAAGGCAACAAATAGCCAAAAGGCAGAGAGACAATGAGCCTGTTTAGCCGTAGCAAGCCAACCGAAACGCCCGCCCTGGCCTCGCCAGAAACGGCCGCTATCCTGGATGTGCCGGTGACGCCAGCCGTGCAACCGCTCCCTCCGCCGCCCCGAAAAGCCCTAAAGCCGATATCGGCCAATGGGCGCAACGGGAATAGCAAAGGAGCAGCAGAACCGCCCTCAGCCTTCCTTGTCATCAAGGACAAAGTGCAGCAAGAGCTGATCAATGACCTCAACCAGAACCCCGCGTCGTTGGATCAGGAGAGTGGCCGGACACTGATCGAACCCATCTTTGGTCGGGCTGTCGTCTCCGCGGGGCTGGTGCTCAGCCGCACAGAACGCCAGCAGCTTTTTGATATGATTGTGGCAGATATTCTGGGCTTTGGTCCTCTGCAGCCCCTCCTGGACGACGACAGCATCTCGGAAATAATGGTGAACGGCCCCAATCAGATCTACGCGGAGCGGGGAGGTAAATTGGTAATGACCGATGTAAAGTTTCAGGACAATGGCCACGCGCTGCGCATTATCGAACGTATCCTCGCGCCCCTGGGACGGCGGGTCGATGAAAGCAGCCCAATGGTGGATGCCCGTTTGCCCGATGGCAGCCGGGTTAACGCCATTATCCCGCCTCTGGCTATCGACGGACCCACCATCACCATTCGTAAATTCAGCAAGAAACCGCTTTCCATCGAGGATCTGATCCGCTATGGCAGCTTCACCGAGGAATTCGCCAAATTTATTGAGGCCTGTGTTGTCTCTCACCTGAACATCATTGTCAGCGGTGGCACAGGGTCTGGCAAGACGACACTTCTCAACGTACTCAGCAGCTTCATTCCTGACACAGACCGGATTGTGACCATTGAGGATAGCGCTGAGTTACAACTGCGCCAGGATCACGTAGTTCGTTTGGAAACCCGACCAGCCAATATTGAAGGCAAAGGCGCTATCCACATCCGGGAGTTGGTGATCAACAGCTTGCGAATGCGCCCGGACCGGTTGGTCATTGGCGAATGTCGCGGGGGAGAAGCACTGGATATGCTCCAGGCCATGAACACCGGCCATGACGGCTCCCTCTCCACAGCCCATAGCAACAGTCCGCGCGACACCCTCACTCGTCTGGAAACAATGGTATTGATGGCGGGTATGGACCTGCCATTGCGGGCCATCCGCCAGCAGATCGCATCGGCCATTGACCTGATTGTCCACATCGAACGGATGCGGGACGGCAGCCGACGGGTGGTTTACTGTACAGAGGTGCAAAATATGGAGGGGGAGACGATTTTGGCTCAGGATATCTTCAAATTTGAAGAAGAGGGATTTGAAAATGACAAAATCATCGGTAAACTACAACCCACGGGTATTCGGCCCAAAGTGCTAGAGCGGATGAAGTCCGATCAGGTCGATCTGCCGCCCAACCTCTTCCGGCGCACAGGTAGTGCGCGGCGGATGTAACAACCGAAAGTCGGCAAAGAATGATCAAACACCAGATCGAGGGATAGGGTATGATTACCGTTTACAACGAAAACCGGGACTGTCACCTTATGGTTCAGGGACGGGCAGCTACAAATTTTTGGAGCAGAGGGCGGGGATTGATTGGAACTTCATCCCTGCGGGACGGCGAAGGGCTGCTGATTGAACCGTGCAACAGTGTCCACTGCTTCTTTATGTCCTTCCCCATCGACGTTCTTTACATCGACAAAGGAAGCCAAGTCGTGGCAATGGACCCGGCCATGCGCCCGTGGCAAGTAGGTAAAATCCACTGGCAGGCCCATTCAGTCATTGAACTCCCCGCTGGAACACTGGAACGCACAGGCACGGCTGTCGGAGACCGGCTTTCCATTCAGACGGTATAAGGAACTGGGGAGTGGAGATCGGATATCCAGTCTCCGATTTCCACTCCCCAATCTTCTTCCTATCGCCATGCGCTCTGCTGCACAGGACCTGTTGGTTCCCCAACCCCGTAGACAGCACTCGCATTCTGCTCCGTCAACAGCACCTGCCGCCGCCCATTCGCGCCCAGCCGGGCCAACTCCTGGCGGTAGCGCTGCACACTGCCCAGATCGGCCAGACTCAATCCGTGGACGGTACGCACAAATGTGACCTGAAACGGGTCGCCGTTGGGCAGACCCACCACCCGGAAATCCCGCAAAATTGACTCTGTCAGATCGCTTTTCGGGCTGCCGGAGACCGCCGCGAAATCAACGGTAATGCCGTGGCTGGCCAGCCGGTCCGACACGTCGTAGTTGGCCGCGGGCTTGGCGTTGCTCCACAGGGATTCCAGATAGCGATAAACAGTGCTTTGGATGGAACGATCCGTGCCGGTCAGCGCGCCCGCTTCGCTGGCAGCCCCGTCCCGCCAGAGCAGATGCTCCAGATTATACTCCTCGGCCAGACGGCCCACCAGCAGAGAACGCACAGAACGCTCGTTGGGTGTCGAAGTCGTCGTCACCGCGGCCTGCACCAGTTCCCGAATCCGGGTGGAGAGCGACTGGGCCAGGGAATCGTCGTCCACCGGCGCGGCCAGCAGTTGGGTAATCCGGCGTCGCCAACCCGGCGCGGCCCACAGACCCGCCAACCGCTCCTCGCTGCGCCGCCCCTCCCGGTCCTGTCGACTGCGCAGATAGCCCTGGCAGCGCTCCCACAATTTGGGATTCATATGCGCCCGGTAGAGATGGCTGGCGCGCACACCAGCGGGAGGAACAGGCGGCGGTCCTTCGGCAATCGACCAGCTTTCCAGGCTGGCAAGCGCATCCTCCACCGCGTCGGATAGCTGACGCACAAGCTGGCCCAAATGGTCATAGACCCGGCCCAGGCCACTCTGCACCTGCTGTTGCAGGGCAATTGTCAATTCTTGCTGGGCCAGTGCCACTCGTTCCCGGCGCAGCTTTTGAATGCGCTGCATCTGGCGGCGATAGGCGGCCAGCCCGCCCGCAAAGAGACCCACCACCAGCCCGGCCAACACCCCCCCGTCCATTTCCAGACTGATAGGACGGCTGAAGATCAGCCAATAGCCCAGAGCCACCAGCAGTACCCCCCCGGCTACCAGCGCCGAACGCAACAGCGCGCCCCCAATCGACGGGCTGTTGCCCGCGGATCGGGCATAGCGTCCCTGCCAGTCGCGCAGGGCGATCTGATGCTGGGTCTGGCTGGTGTGCTGCTGGCCGCTGCCGGTCAGGGAAAGGGCGTGGCGCTGCTCGTCGATCTCCTCCCGCCAGCCGCGCAGTTGACGCTGGGCCGCTGGCAGGCTGTCGGGCCGGGCAGCCAGCAGTTCGCCCATTTCGGCGCGCAGCCGGGCCGCGGTGGCGGGCAACAGTCGCCGATCACCCGTGCGTGCGGGCAGGCCGTCCTCGTTCAGCCCGTCCAATCCCCAGGCGTCGTCCAGTTTGGGCGCGCCCGCCACTTCATCAAACTGGGTCTGCAAGGCGTCCGCGTGTTCCTCAAAAGCTGTCTGCCACTGGGCCGGTGAAAGGGCGCGCAGGGCCAGTGCCGTGGCCGGGGGCAGCACAAAATCCGGGTGAATTGTCAGGTCCGAAAGCTGGTTGGGGGCCACATTGGCAAAGAGTTCAGGTCGCTCCATCACCAGTTGGGCCAATACCTGCGCCCGATCCGCGCCCAGATCGGCCAGAGAACGCAGGGTGCTGGGATCGCTGCCATCCCTGGCAGCCTCCCCCGTCCGACGCAACAACACCTCCCGCACCAGCCGTTTCTCCTCCTGCTGATGCACAGCCTGGAAAAGATAGTCCAGGGGCACGTAATCCGCGGACGCGCCGAGCAGACTGTAGGGGCGCTCGTGGGCGTTGCGCAGGTCGATGCCCAACTGCTCTTCGACAAAGTGGCCGCCGTCCGCTGTGACCAGCGACTGAAGCGCGTTGCCCACCAGCACGGAAAGCTCGTAGCTGCTCTGGGCCAGGCCCTGATTGCTCTTCTCCCGGTCCACCAGATAGACCCGGTTGAAGAGCGGCTCGCCGATCCACTCGTCCAGCAATCCCTGCTGACCGGGCACAGCCTCCACCCCGTCGCCCCGCACCAGACCCGCCAGCCCGGCCCGTCCTTCTGGACGCAGACCGGTCAGGGCTTCCATTTCGGCCAGAGCAGCGTAGGACGAGGCGTCCTCGTAGACCCGGCTGCGATCCGCGGCGTAGCTGCCTGTGGCAAAGATCGCCACCACTTGCGAGATGTGCCGCCGTCCCAGATAGCGCAACAGATGGGCCACCGTCGGCCAGACCAGCGCCGCGGTGAGGGGTTCGTACAACGGCGCGACGACGTAGAGCGTCGTCTGCACAAAGGGATCGCCGGGGACCAGATTGTCCTGGCGAATGGGATCGACAATATGCGCCTCCAGCAGGCGGGCGATACGTTCGCCTTCCCGCAGCCCCGCGGCGAAAGCATCCCAGCGGCTGGCGGCCAACCGGCGTTCGCTGCTGCCCGGCGTCGCGTCCAAATCCTGGGCCTGCCAGTGGAGAGGCGTCAGCACCGGCTCGGCCATCTGCAACAGCGCCTCGGCCCGCTGGCTGGCCTGACTGCCCGCCACTTCCACATCCCCGTTCTGGAACATCCGCGCGGCGCGGCCAAAGGACCACTCGCTGTCGTTGCCCGTTTCCGTACCGGATACACCGTTGGGCGTCCAGAGGGAAGCGTCCAGCCGGGCCAGCAGCCGTTCCAGATAGAACGGGGGCAGGGGGTCACTGCCCAGCTTGCGCAGGTGCAGGGCCAGGTTGTGGTTGGCGTCTACAAACTGTTCGGGCAAGAGGCTGGCGAAGCTGGTGATACGGGTCAGGTCCGGGCCGTCCACACCCCGGGCGGCCCGCTGTTCCTGGGCCGCGGCCAGGCGCGGAGCCAGGTGGAGCATTGTCTGCAAGCCCCAACCGCCAAAACATAGAATTGCTGCACGACTGCGTGTGACGCCTGTGATCATAGGAATAGAACGCGGATGACGCTGATTTGGCTGATTTTCACGGATTTTAGGTCTGGCTAGCGGGTTGTGCGCCCCGGCGGCGCGCCCCAACTGCGATAGGTATCCCCCGTGGCGGGACGGGCCGCGGGTGTGGAACTCGTAGGTTGGGTGAATGGCCCGCCGCCAATTGCGAACATCCTGTCAACGGGTGGGCCATTCACCCAACAGATGCGCGAATGTTGGGTTCTCGCCGCAGACGTATACGAGCATTCGGCGATTCCCGGCGGCGAGAACCCAACCTACCGCGTCCCCCGCGCCGGCGAAGCACCCCAACTGCGATAGGTATCGCCGGTAGCCGGCCGAGCCGCGGGCGCGGGTGTGGAACGAGACGAAGTGATCTCCGGCAGATTCACCCAGCCCGGGTTCAGATGAAATTCCTCTGTATTGGGGAAATCCTGGGTGTTCTCGTACTGGGCCTGGAATTCGTCCAGATTCTCCAGCAGCGTCACCGGCAGGCCGTGGACAATCCAGACCGCGTCCATGCGGCTGGTGTCGCCCGTGGGAACCCATTTGATGTCTTCTTGGCCGATCATTGCCATGGCCAGGCCGCTGTCGTCCTCCCGGCTGGCGGGGGTGGCGGCCAGGCGGATGTGCTCCAAATCCCCGTCGTGGAAGCTGAAGCGGTCCGCGTCCCAGCGGATGTAGGGGTTGAGCCGGTCCAGCCACTGATGCACCCGGTTGTTGGGCAAAGGGCGGGACTGGTCCACCTCCGTGCCGTACTGGACGCCGATGACGTGGCGGATGTCCACCAGACGGCTGACCCGGTTGAGCAGCCCCGCGCTCTGACTGATGCCCTCGACCAGCAGATTGAAGACCTGATCCGCGGGCAGGGCAATGGCGTGATGGAGCAGATTGTCGGTCAGTTTGCCCAGCAGCGTCTGCCAGTCGTCGGGAAAGACCGCCTGGGCCGCGCGCTGGTAGAAGTGCTGCAAATAATCCCGACCCACTACGCCCGTCTCCAGCTCGTAATAGGTGCTGGTGCTGGGGCTGCCGTCGGGGATGCGGGGATCGATGCGGTCCGCGGCCCGGCTGGCCTCCTGATTGGCCTGGACCAACGCGGCCGCGGCGTTGTTCATCTGGTTGCGAAAGACCTCGCGTAGACGCTGGGCATATTTGCCCAATTCGTCCACCAGCACCCGCTCCAATGCGTCCCGGCGCTGATAGAGGCGGGCACGGGCCTTGCGGGTAGAGAGATCGCGCGCCCGCTCTCGCGCCTGGCGGGGGCTGAAGGCAGAGAGGAGCAGATCGCCGAAACCACCGGCCAATTGACCGACCCGTTCGGACGCGCCGCCCTCCTGGGCCAGGAGCGAACGCCAGCGTCCCCGGTCCTCTTCGTCCACCGGCTGGTTGTTGAGCAGAAAAAGCCGCTGGCGGCTCAGTGCTTCCAGGGGCGCGGTGGCCGGGTTGAGGGGACCGATCAGTTCGGCCAGGGCAATCGCGCCGCGCAGACCGGTCTCGGTGAGCGCCTGGCGGAAGGCGTTGTCCACGGCCTCCCGGAAGCCCAGCCACGCACCCCGCTGCTCCTCGACTTCGGCCTCCATCTCCTCCAGCCGGTCGTTGTCCAGGGCCAGATAGCGGGAACGCATAAACGCCAGCAGCCCCTGCCAGATAGTCATCACCTGCTGGCGCTCCGCCGCGCTCATAGGCTGGCGGGGGTCGCCCAGGCCAGGGCCGGAGGCAAAGCGGCGGATCACATCGGCCAGGAAGGCCCGCTGCCAGAAAGCGACCACCGATTCGTGGGGCGTGACCAGCGCGGACGCGGCAAAGCTGCTGTAGACCAGATAGTTGCCGCTCTTGGGTTTGGGCTTCTCGCCCACCACTTCGGCAGAAGGACCGCCGCCGCCGCTCATGCGCTCGCGCACGACATTGACTTCCAGCCCCAGGATTTCGCTGCTCAGGTGGCTGATGGCGGTGAGTTGGATCAGATGCGCGGCCAACTGCTCCGCGTCGGACTTGCGGGTCAGGCTGCGCCCGTCCCGGTTGGTGCGCCCGACCAGAAAGATAAAGTCGAAGGGCGCATAGGGGGTGTCGGGCAGGGCGCGCTGCTCGCTGGGGTAGAGTTCCTGGAACTGTTGGGTCTCCTGGAAATAGTTGAGTTCTTTGAGCGCGGCGTAGGCGTTGGCTTTGATGCGCCGCCGTTGCAGGTCGCTGCTGATCTCCTCTTCCAGCACATCGGGCAGGTAGAAGATGCCCACCACACGCGCGTTGCTGCGTACCAGCGCGCGCACCCGGTGGGCCACATCCATAAACATCCCGGAACCGGTTCCGCCGCACAGACTGCTGACGACGTAGACGAGCTGGTAGTTGCCCATCACCGGAAAGCCCCGGTTCTGGGCCATTTCGTTGTCGCGAATTTTGTCCAGCCCCGCGTACTTTGTCTCCAGCAGCCGCTTGAAGTTGACGTAATTGCGGAAGAAGGAGAGGCGGCCAATGGGGCGCAACTGCTTGGCTCCGTTGTGGATGTAGCCCAGGGGAATAGACGGATAGTTCCACCAACTGGCGATCTCCGGGTGGTTTTCCAGATTATCCACCAGCCGGGTGGCGTCGAATTTGCCCATATAGGCGAACTCATCCGCGTAGAGGGGTTCCTGATCCAGCCGGTTGACCAGCGGTTCGGTGTCCAGAGCCAGGAGTTGGATCATTCCGGGCAGGGCGTCGCTGCCCCAGACGTTGCGCAGGCGGCGTTTGACCGCGCGCACAGTATTTGTACCCATCCCGCCCACGCCGATGACGAGGGTGGGGTAGATGGTGGGCTTTTCGCCGATAAGTTTCGCGCCGTTTAGATTCATCAAATTGTCCTACGAATAAAGTACACGGATTTGCACGGATGCAAGGGATTTTCACGGATTATAAGAACGCAGATGGCGCAGATTTTCGCAGATTTCTCGTTCTCATCGCTCCGCGTGGAAACGGGCTGCGGACGCTCTGCGTCCCATTTCAGGTGGCCATCATTTCAAAAGCGACTCGCACAGGGCTGTCCTGGGATGCTACAAAATTCAGCTTCTCAAAGCCAATGACGCTGCCCATTTTATCCTTCATTAGAACAACCTCTTCACCGGTCTCTTCTGCTTCAAACTCGTCTGCGGGATCGCCAAACCAGACGGTAAGCGTATTTCCAAGCTGATCGTAGTAGACTTTGACTAAGGCCATAGGTGATCGCCTTCCTTAATATTGCCCGTGCGATAGGCGGTGATCAAAAATCCTTCGCCGTTGAGTCGTTTTGTCACAGCGCAGACCCAACGTTTTGCGCCATCAGAGCGATAGAACAGATAGACCTGGGAATCACTTCTGCTGAGCCGGATTTCATCGGGCGCTTGGAGTGTCATTTGAACATCTGCCAAGCGTCCCCGCAATGCAGGATGCTTTAATGTCGTGATCAGTTCCCAATGGCTTTGGGTAGTGCGTACTTGAAAGCCCAGTGGCGTATCTACGTCAAATAGAGTGTCTTCGTCGCCCACGGTCATCTTCGACTTTCCAGCCAATTCTGTAACGAACGCTGGCTTTCATTCGACAGCCTGCCCAGAATCAGCCCTTCGGCGCTGATGTCCTCGTTCAGTTCCGGCCAATGAATGCCCACGCCGCGGCCAATCAGACGCCAGTTGGCCCGTTCAGTTTCGGTTGCGTGCCGCAGACGGGGATCCGTCGAGTCGGATTGAGCCGACTTGGGCTATCAGACCGGATTTCAATCCGGGGCCGCGTTACCACCCGCTCTTCCACGGATCCCCCGCGCCGCTGGCATTCCCATTCGTCGCGGCGGGCGAGGAGACCGGTGGACGCTGCGCCCCGCCACCGAAGCCCCATTCCGTGTTGCCCCATTGGCTCTCCCAGTTTGTCTCCGCGGAAGCCGTCTCGGCGCTGGCCGCGTCCACAAAAGTGGCGTTTACGAAAGCGTTGGCCGGTTCCGGCAGGAAGTCGGGCTGGGGCAGGGTGACCAACGGCTCTTCTTCCTCTCCATAGCCCCGGTTGCGGGCGCGGGCCACGAAAATCAGCAGCAGCAGCAGAGAGAGCGGGCCGGTACAGAGCAGCAGAGGCAGGCTGTAGATCGGGCGCAGCCACCACTCCACATAGCGCTGGTAGGCCGTGGGGCTGCGGAAACTGATGGCAACGGAACGGCCCGCGCCGGGCAGTCCTTCGATGCCCAGTGTAATATCGCCGCTGTAGAAACTGCCTCGCAGCGGGTCCTGGGGAATCGCCTTGCGGGCCACCAATGCCACGGGAATTTCATAAAAACCGTCGGCGTTGGGCTGGCCGTTGACCTCAATCGAAGCGCTCTCCAAAAAGCTCTCGTCCAGTTCGGTGATGCCGTCGCCGGTCTCGCCCGCGGCGGCAATCCCCTCCACTTGTACCACAAAAGGCGTGCTCCCGTCGAAACGGAGCAGGAGCGGTTGGGTGGAACGTTCTCCGGCCCGGCCCACATCGCCGAAGTTGAGATCGCCCACCACACTCCACTCCACCCCGCGGATTTGCAGCCGCCATTCCACTGTCGGCGGAAAAATATCGAAATCTTCGCTCGGTCCGGCCAGGACAATCTGGCCGGAACAGCCGCCGGGCAGCACGGGCGTTTGGCTCACCAGTTGCACAGGCAGCAACCAGCGGTCGCCATCGGCCTGCAGATCGCCGGAGGTGAGGGAGAGGCCCACACAACTGCTCTCGGCCAGGGCCGCGGTCAGGCGGAAGGGTTTGCCCGCATCAAAAGTGACGGGCAGGCGTGTCTCTTCGTTGATACGGAAGTTGGGTGATGTATTGAACTTGACTTCGCCAAAATCGGCCACCTGGCTTTGCACCCGGGCCGCGGAACGGGCCACCGAAAGGGATACGGGCAAAAGGGGCGCAGGGCGAATCTTCACATCCATCGGCAGACCGGTGGGTGTGGTGGCGGCCAGTTCAATTTCGCCGGTATAGTCGCCGGGCCGCAGCAGGTCCAGCCCTTCCACCCGCAGATAGCCGGTGGCCGTGTCGCTCTCCGGCACGTCAATTTCAAAATTCAGCGCGGCCTGGCTGACCGCTTCGCCGGTGTCGGCCCGGCGCAAAGAGAGGCGGGCGGTAAGTGTGCCGATCTCCTCGGCAGTACCCGCGCCCACCGTAATCGGCCAGCCCCCCGCGGGCATCCGGTTCAGGTCGATGGGCGAGGGCAGGCCACGCAGATAGACCGCCGGCTCCACATTGAGCGTGGCCTCAGCCCAATCGCCAAAACGCACGCCATCGGCCACCGCGCTGACCAGATACGTCACCCGATAGCTGCGCCCATCCGCGGGGGTGAAATCGGCGTTGATGCAGAGGCGGGCGATGCAGGTCATCGTGCCCTGGAAGACGGGGACGCCATTTTCGTCATCGGTAATGTCCGAGACGTAAGCCGTCGCCACCAGCCCTTCCACAGGCAGGCCTGGCCCAAAACCCGCTTGCAGCCGGGCGCGGCCGTCATCCAACAGGCCGGGATCGTCGGGCCGGGGGGTGAAGACCTCCAGTCGGGGCAGATCGGCCCGGCCTTCCAGATGGAAGGTGCGGCGCAGTTGCAGGGGCGTGGCGTCGTCGCCCAACTGAATCACCACTTCGTTGGAAGCGGTGGAGTAGGGGATTGCGCCCAGCGCGTCCACCCCGCCTGCGTCTTTGCCAAAGGTGGGGATGGGCGTGCGCCCGTCCAGGAGCAGCGCTTCCCCCGCGGCGGGACCGGCCCCGCGCACGACGAGGAGGGGCTGCTTGCCCGCGGGATAGTAGCGGGTGGAAGCCGGGCTGCTCAGCGCGCTGGGGGGCGGGAAGAGCAGTTCCGGGTAGCTGGCGGCGCGGATGACCGCGAACGCGCTCAGATCGCTGGTCTCGGCGCTCCAATTGCCAGGGGTGACACTGCCGGCGATGGCATTCAACTCCACATTACCGTCGTTGAGCAGGCTGGCGGTCAGGGCCGGGTTACCGTCCTGGCGTACGGCGCTGAGGGCGGCCCGGGGGCTGACGACGGCAATCTCCTGCACGCCCTGGCTCTGGCGGGTGGTGAAAGCGATGCTGCCGTTGGCGTCCCGGCTGGTGACGACGGAACGATCCGACTTCATCTCGGCGAAAAGTTCGCTGAAGACCCGCAGGAGTTCGGGCGCGTTGGCCGCATCCCGCACGAGAGCGGTGCTGGACTGATCCTTCAAAAATGCGCCGGAACAGCCGGAGGTGGGATTACAAAGAACGACGGGAAAGACGAGCACCCCCGCGGCGCGCAACTGCTCAAACTGATCCCGAATGGTCTGCTTCTGGGCGGCCAGGGGCAGCGTGCCGTCGGCGGTGGGTTCGCCGTCGGTCAGGAGCAGGACGTATTGGCTGCGGTTGGGCTGGCGGGTGGCATCCAAGAGGCGGATGGCCTCGGCCAGTCCCAAATCCATGCGGGTGTAGCCCCGGGGATAGTAGTTGGTGGGCGCTTCGAGCGACGCGGCCAGACGGCGACGGTTTTCGCTGCCGCCCGCGCTCTGCATTGCGCCCAACGCGCCCACACCCTCGGCCTGGCTGTCGAAGCGCACAACCGCGATGCGGTCCGCCTCGTCGGCCAGATGGATGAGGAGCCGGGCTGCGCTGTAGCGCAGTTCGTCCGGGTCGCTGGGCTGGTTGACGCTGGGAAAGTTGCAGGGCGGGGTGGTGGGCAGCCCCTCCCGGGGCCAGGGCCAGCAGGTCGCCATACTGCCGGAATCATCCAGCAGCACCACCACATCGATGGGTTCGGTGGCCGGGCCGGTGGGCACGGCAGTCTGGGCCGCGTCCGCGGCAAAGAGAGGCGCGGCGTTGCTCAAAGCAAAAAGGAGCAGTGACAGGCCCAAAATCAATCTGGAAAGGTACAAAAGTTTCGCGTTCATATAGCGCTATTGTATCACAAAAGAAAAGGTGACAGTCACTTTTGGCTGCGACTGTCACCTGAAACGTTCTTGAGCAGGGGTCAGTTCCCCGCGAATGAAGCCAACTTATCACAGACCACGCAGAAACGGAATAATAGGGGAGATTTGTGTTGACCCGTTTGAAGTTGAGACCGCGAGCCTGTGGGTTCAACTACCACAACGCATACGCATTGTCGGCCCGACGCTGGATTTCGTAGGGTAGAGCATCATACAATTTCCAAAATCGCGCGGTCGTTCGAGATATCATCCGGGTACGATTCTTCCTTCATCTGTGAATTTCATCGGACGTGTTTTGCCAGCCCGGTGTTCTGCCAGGGCTTCGTCTGCCAACTTCTTAAGTAGCTTCTGTGATTCGTCGGAAGCCAACAAAGCGTCCCAGCGATCATTGTCGACTGCAATCTCTTCTTCGCTTTCATCCGTCTCTAAATCCTGTTCGATGACTTGCGCTTCGAGAAAATGGGCAAAATCGACCAATTGCTCCACGCGATTCGGTGGCAGAGAGCGAATGATATGGATAAGTGTCTGTTCCTGGGCTTCTGTTGTGGCGTATGTCATTTACCTTCTCTCCTCCTGACTACTGTGCCAGCAAGCGGTCGAATAACTGGGCAAAAGAATCGTAGGGCACTGCGCCCTGAATGATCTGGCCGTTGACATCGAAGGAGGGACGCAGGCGGATGCCCGCGGCCCGGCGTTCCTGATCCATACGGGCAATTTTGTCCATGACCGACTGGTCGGAGAGACAGCTTTCAAAGGCGGCTGTGTCCAGCCCCAGTTCCCTGGCAAAGGCGACGAGGGTGGCATTTTCCAGGCTCCAGAGTTCGCCCTGACGCTCGAAAAGAGTGTCGTGCATACGCCAGAAAGCGAGGGGGGACTGCTGGCCCGCGCACTCGGCGGCCTGGTGGGCCTGGGCGGACTGGCGGTGGTCGAGGACGTGCCAGAAGACCAGTTGTACCTGACCGGCGGCAACATTTTTCTGGACAATTTCCGGTTCAACACGCAGCACGTGCGTGCGACAGGCACTTCAGAAAAAGTCGGAATAGTCGACCAGACGAATGGGTGCATTGGGATTGCCCAGCACATACAGTCCGTCCACCAGCGAAGCGGTCTGGGTCCAGTCCGGCTCTGGCTCGAGCGCGCTGGTAGGCACGGGTTCCACCGCTGGTTGCACTGTAGCTGGTGGCGCTGTGGCTGCCGGCATTGTGGCTATCGGTTCGGCGGCCACGGGTGCTGGTTCCGGTGTTTCTGTGGGAGCCGGCGCGGTCGTCGCTTCCGGCGCAGGGACGGGGGTTGTACGCACATCCACCGCCTGTGGCTCCGGCGCGGGGGAGCCACAGGCGGTCAAGAGCAGGCAGGCCAGAAGGGCTGTAGGAAGCCAGTACTGATTGGTCACTCCTGTGCGCCCTTGGCTTCGGCCAGAAGCTGATTCAGTGCATCGCTGAACTGATCCGCGGGCAGCGCACCGGGAATCAGACGGCCCTGATTGTTGTAGATAACGACAAATGTGGGCGTGCCCTGGACAAACTGGGAACCTTCGATGAGATCGTTCTGGACATTCTGTTCGGTGGCTGGGTCAGCCCGGCAGGCCGCCAACTGGTCAGCGTCCACGTCCAATTCGGCTGCAATTTCGCCAAAGACTGTCTCTAAATTGGGACCGGCCCAGTCGCTCAAACGCTCGAAGAGGATATTGTGGGCTTCCCAGAATTTGCCCTGCTCACCCACGCACTGGGCGAAAATAGCCGCTGTGGGCGCGAAGGGATGGGTGGACTGGACGGGGAAGTGTTTGAAAATCCACATCACTTCACCGGTATCCACAAACTCCTCGTCCAATAGCGGCTGGGTGTTGAGGGTATGGCGCTGGCAGAAGGGGCACTGGAAGTCGCTGAACTCCACGACCGTAATCGGTGCATCCGGGTTGCCCCGCCAGAAGTCACCGGCCAGATTGATGCCGGGGTGCTCCGGGTCATCAGCCCAGTTTTCCGGCATAGCCCACGCGGGAATTTCTTGTTGCCCCTGTTGGGCCTGGGCCGCGGGGTCCACAGGCGCGTTGCCATTGGCAATGGTGTTGAACCAATTGTTGAAAGTGTCGTAGGGCTGTGCGCCCACTAGTTGGTAGGCATCGCCGGACGCCTCCACCACAAAGTTGAAGCTGGGCGTGCCCGTGAAGCCCAGCGCCTCGCCCTCGGCCAGGCTGGTTTTCACCTGCTCGGCAATCGCACTGTCGGAAAGACAGGTGGTGTAGAGAGTGGCATCCGCGCCAGCTTCCCCGGCCAGACGCACAAAGACATCTGCCGGGTCGGGCAGGTTGGCCCATTCATCCTGGGTGCGGAAGAGCAGGTCGTGCATATGCCAGAAGGGAACAATCCCCTGCTCCATCACACAATTGGCGGCAATGGAGGCGGGCGTGGCATTGGGGTGGAGCGAGTCCAGGGGGAAATCCCGGAAGACGAACTTCACCTGGCCGGGACGGACAAAGCTGGAGGCCAGAGCTGGCTCCGTCTGCAGTACGTGTCGCTGACAGAAGGGGCACTGATAGTCGCTGTATTCGTAAACAGTGACCGGGGCATCTGGGCTGCCCCGATAGGGATATCCCTCGGCAGTGAAACCGACAGGAATGCCGTCCACAGATTCGGTGTCGGCTGAATTTGTCGCTTCCGGCGCTGCCTCAGTCGGAGGTGCTGCACTGGGGGCGGGCGAAGCGGCCGCAGGAGCAGCAGGGGCTTGTACGCCCGGAACGATTGGGGCCTGGCAGCCAGCAATCAGGAGCAGGAGAGCGATGAGAAAGAGCACTCCTTTTCCGCGGGAAATCGGATGAGAATACATACGTTATTGCCTCCATTGGAAAGGCCGGAAAGAAGGATGCAAGCCCGACCCGAAAGACACGACTTTGGCGGGTTGCCGCGTGCAAGAAAGATGCGCAATGCAGCGCATCTTCACCCTATATAACATAAACTACACGAGTTCATTGTAACCGGGGGGACAATCCAGGGCCAATTGGGGAAAGAGGGGGTTAGTCCCGCCCTTTGCGCCGCAACTGCCAAAAGGCCAGCAATAGGGCAAACCCGCTGAAGAGCGCGGCAATCCCTAACAATCGATAGGGCTGGGTTTGGCTGATCCGGACAGGCCCGCTGGTCTGCGCCACCACCTGAACAGTGTCGCTCAAGGCTCGGTTGGCCTGGAGGACAGGGGTGGCGGTGGGCCGGACAATTGGCGTCGCGGTAGGCGGTTCGGGGGTTTGGGTCGGTGTTTGCGAAGGCGTTGGCGTCTCTGTCGGTGTGATGGGCTCCGGCGTAGGGGTATTGGTCGCAGTAGGCAGGGGCGTGTCGGTGGGGGTTTGGGTGGCGTCTTCGATTACAGACGCCTCCGCGCCATCGGCAGTAGGCGTTTCCAGGGGCGATTGAACGTCCTGGGCCTGTAGCGTAGGTGTCTCAATGTCGATATGGGTCGCTGTGGGCGTCTCCGTAGGCGTTTCCGTGGGCACAGGTGTGTCCGTGTCCACAGGAGTGAAGGTGGGTATCGGGGTGAAGGTAGGCGTTGCAGCCACTTCTGGTGTGGGCAGGGGAGAGGTCGGCCCTGGCGTGGGCGTGGGCGAATCCGTGGGTGTTGGTGTAATCGTCGGTGGAACCGAGGTAAATCCAGGCGGCAAGGGAGTTGGCGAGACGAGGGCCGAAAAATTGGCCGATGTGGCCGTCCGGGTCGGAGTGGGCGAGAGAGAGTCGCCAATTTCCACAAAACATTCTTGCCGGGCATACGACGTATCGGGAATCAAAAGGGAGTTGTGATCGCGCAGGGCAGCCGCCACAAAGTGGAAGGAAATCAGTGCGCTGGACCCGCCCGATATTTTCCCGGATGCCAGCACATCGTACTGGCCGGTCATGGCAGAAGAGATGGGCTGAGAAGCTGCGATCTGAATCTCCCCTTTGGCTCTGTCAACAACATTGACAGTGACTGCGTCGGGAGCAAACAGAGTACTGGGCAGCAGATTGATCTCTCCACCGGAAATCTGATCCTGGAAATCGACGGAGAAAGGGTCGTCGTATGTGATAGTCAGGGTATAGGCGGTCAGGGGCGGAAGCTGATCTGCGAAGATTTCAAAAGTGGCGGTTCCACCGGTGGTAATCTTCTCCGGCTGGATACGACAGCCAATCCGGGGCGCGGGCACCTGACTGTAGAGGGCGGCCAACCCACTCCAAGCGAAGGCAAATGTTACAAGTAGTACGACGATTCGGCGTTGCATCCCGGCTTTCGGTGGATAAACTGGCGGTAGCAGGCAGCAAAGAAGAGACAGTCGTGGGATTATATCACTACTCTGGCCCGGAGTTGGAATTTGGCGGAATGGCTTCGGTTCGGTAAGATTGATCGGTGGGTATGTCATAGGCTGCCCTCCAGAAAATCATCCCAATGACCGCACAGAAGCGGAGACACGGCTGTCTCGGCTTCTTTTTTTCAGAAGGCATCCATTAAGGCTGTTTCAAAGAAATAGCTATCCACAGATGGCACAGATTTTCACAGATAGTAGAGCAGAAATCTGTGTCCATCTGTGAAATCTGTGGATACATTTAAATTTTAAACCGCCTAAGTCTACTGCAAAAAGGTCAATTTCACCGCGAAGTCGCAGAGGGCGCGGAGGCAACGCGGCGAGATTCAGGAGAAAAACTCCGCGGACCTCCGCGTTCCCCGCGACTCAGCGGTGAGTTTAGAGGCTTTTTGCAGTAGAGTTATCCATTCCAAAGGGAAAAGTCTATGGACACAATGCGCAACAGCCACTTGGGAACGCTGGAGGCAGAAGCCATTTACGTGCTACGCGAAGTTGCCGCCCAATTCGAGCGACCCGTTCTTCTTTTCTCTGGCGGCAAAGATTCCATCATCCTCACCCATTTATCCCGCAAAGCTTTTCACCCCGGCAAGATTCCCTTTTCACTTCTGCACATCGACACCGGCCACAACTTCCCGGAAACCATCGCTTTTCGCGACAATTTGGTGCAGCGACTGGGGGTTCGGCTGCTGGTACGCTATGTGCAGGATTCTATCGATCAGGGCCGGGTGGCGGAGGAGACGGGGCCAACCGCCAGCCGCAACGGGCTGCAAACGGTGACACTGCTGGATGCCCTGTCCGAGCTGCGGGTGGACGCGGCAATGGGTGGCGCACGCCGGGATGAGGAGAAGGCCAGGGCCAAAGAGCGCTTCTTTTCCCACCGGGACCCTTTCGGCCAGTGGGACCCGAAGAACCAGCGGCCTGAGTTGTGGAATCTGTACAACGGGCGCAAACGGACGGGCGAACATTTCCGGGTCTTCCCCATCTCAAACTGGACGGAACTGGATGTCTGGCAATACATTGCCAACGAGAAGATTCCTCTGCCCAATCTCTACTTTTCCCACCGCCGGGAGATCATCGACCGGGGCGGGATTCTGTTGGCTGCTTCGGATGTAGTGCCACCCCTGCCCGGTGAAGAGCCAGTCAGCCGCATCGTGCGCTTCCGCACCATCGGCGATATGACCTGCACCGGCGCGGTTGCCTCCCAGGCTTCATCCATCGACGAAATCATCGCCGAAGTGGCCGCTGCCCGTGTGACCGAACGGGGAACCCGCTCCGACGATCGCCGCTCCGAGGCCGCGATGGAAGATCGCAAGCGCCAGGGGTATTTTTAGGTGAGAGGAGGCAGATTTTCATGATTTGGCTTAATCTAACCTGATTTTGGTCTGAAGAGAGAACAATGTCGCATATAAAGCAGCAGTATAAGCACAGCGACGTGACAGATCGGATCATCCGCGTCTTCTACGATGTTGTACAATGTGCTCGGCTATGGCTTTCTGGAGAAGGTCTATGAGCGGGCAATGGTTATGCGTCTGGAAAGAGCCGGGTTATCTGTTCAGCCGAAGAAAGAGATTGATGTCTATTTCGACAGCGAATTGATCGGACATTATGTCGCTGATTTGGTGGTGAATGATGTGGTTCTTGTAGAGTTGAAAGCAGCGGATAGAGTGGCACCGGAACACGAAGCTCAACTTCTCAACTATCATACGTGCAACCAACATTGAAGTTGGACTACTGCTTAATTTTGGTAATGAACCGAAGGTCATACGCAGAGCCTTCGATAATCACAGAAAACACTCTCTACAGAATAAGCAATGATACTCCATCAAGAAAAATCAGTGTCAATCAATCCGGATCGTGAAAATCTGCGTCCCTCTTTACTCACAAGAAACGCTCGCTACGGGACCGAGGAATAATGGACTTACCCCAAGAAAAATCAGTGTCAATCAATCCAGATCATGAAAATCTGCGTCCCCCTTCTGATCTCCTGCGCTTCACCACTGCGGGCAGTGTGGACGACGGCAAAAGCACCCTCATCGGACGGCTGCTGTACGATGCCAAATCGATCTTCGAGGATCAGATGGAGGCGGTGGAGCGGGCCAGCCAGGGACGGGGCGATCCCTACGTGGACCTGGCCCTGCTGACCGACGGCCTGCGCGCCGAGCGGGAACAGGGCATTACCATCGATGTGGCCTATCGCTACTTTGCCACGCCCCGGCGCAAGTTCATCATCGCCGACACCCCCGGCCACATCCAGTACACCCGCAATATGGTCACAGGCGCATCGACCGCAGAACTGGCGATTATTCTGGTGGATGCGCGCAAGGGGGTGCTGACCCAATCCAAACGCCACGCCTTTCTCTCCACGCTCCTGCAAATTCCCCATCTGGTTGTGGCTGTCAACAAAATGGACCTGGTGGACTACAGCGAAGCCAGTTTTAACCGCATTGTGAATGATTTTCGGGCCTTTGCGGCCAAGCTGGATGTGCAGGATGTGGTCTATATCCCTATATCCGCGCTGCTGGGCGACAATGTGGTGGACAAAAGCGAGAATATGCCCTGGTACGACGGCTCTACCCTGCTCCATCACCTGGAGACAGTGAACACAGGCACGACCCGCAACGCCATTGATTTCCGCTTCCCCGTGCAGTATGTCATCCGCCCCAGCCAGGACTTCCGCGGCTACGCCGGACAGGTGGCATCCGGACGGGTGGCCGTGGGCGAAGAAGTGGTGGTGCTGCCGGCTGGGCTGAGCAGCCGGGTGCGCGCTCTGGTGACTTTTGATGGCGGGCAAGAGGAGGCTGCGGTCGGCGAGTCGATTGTAATTACACTGGAGGATGACATCGATGTAAGCCGGGGCGATATGCTGGTGCGCACCCGCAACCTGCCCCACAAATCCAACCGGCTGGATGTCACACTTTGCTGGATGGGGGAAGAACCGCTGGACCCCAGAGCTAGCTATTGGCTGCAACACACCACCCACAGCGTGCGCGCCCTGGTCTCGGAGATCAACTACCGGATCGACGTGGACACAATGCACCGGGAACAGGCCAGCACCCTGCACCTGAACGAAATCGGGCGGTTGCAGTTGACTACCACCGAGCCGCTCTTTTTCGACCCCTACCAGATCAACCGGGCCACGGGCAACTTTATTCTCATCGACCCCTATACCCAAAACACTGTGGCCGCCGGGATGATCCGGGATCGCTCGCGCCAGTTGGACGAACTGGTGGATGTGACCAGCCGGGGCGAGCGGCCTTCTTCGGACAATGTGGTGTGGGAGCAGGGAACCATCAGCCGGGCCATGCGTGAGCAGTTGAATGGTCACAAAGGGGCTGTGCTATGGCTGACCGGTCTCTCCGGCGCGGGCAAATCGACGGTCTGCCGCCTGCTGGAGCAACGGCTCTACCGGATGGGCTGCCACACCTTCTATCTGGACGGCGACAATCTGCGCCACGGGCTGAACGGCGACCTGGGCTTTGCGCCGGACGATCGCAAAGAGAACATCCGGCGGGTGGGCGAGGTGGCAAAGCTGGCCTTTGATCACGCCAATCTGGTGTTGTGTACGTTCATTTCCCCCTACGCGGCTGACCGGGACTTTGCGCGCTCGCTGGTCCCAGAAGGGCGTTTCTACGAAATCTATGTAAAATGTGATATTGAAGTCATCAAACGGCGCGACCCCAAAGGTCTCTATGCCAAAGCGCTGGCTGGCGAAATCAAAGGCTTTACGGGCATCGACGCACCCTACGAAGAACCTCAGCATCCGGAGCTGATTGTCGAGACGGACCTGCACAGCGCGGATGAATTGGTGGAGCAGATTCTGGCCGCCCTGCGCCGGGATGGGATTGTGGGAGAGTAGGGGGAGGCAGATGGCGCGAAAAAGTCTGATTGCCGCTGAAAAAGCCGGCCGCAGAACAGCCACACGACCGGCTGACACCGATAACGACGAAAATAGGAACACAGATTTCGCAGAGAACGCAGATTTCGCAGATTTTTATCCGCGTCACTTCGCACTTTCCGCGTCATCCGCGTTCTATTTTCAGAACAGGCCACACGACTGGCTGACACCGATAACGACGAAAATCGGAACGCAGAGTACGCCGAGGACGCAGCGGTGTCCTGAGCCTGTCGAAGGGATTTCGCAGATTTTTATCCGCGTCAATCACTCTTTTCAGCGTCATCAGCGTCCTGTTTTCACATCAGGCGACACGATCGGCTGACACCGATAACGACGAAAATCGGAACGCAGATTACGCCGAGGACGCAGATTTCGCAGATTTTTATCCGCGTCAATCACTCTTTTCAGCGTCATCAGCGTCCTGTTTTCACATCAGGCCACACGACCGGCTGACACCGATAACGACGAAAATAGGAGCACAGATTTCGCCGAGGACGCAGCGGTGTCCTGAGCCTGTCGAAGGGATTTCGCAGATTTTTATCCGCGTCCATCACTCTTTTCAGCGTCATCAGCGTCCTGTTTTCACACCTGGAGATTTCTATGCTCGCTGAGGTAATCGCCAAGTTCACTTCCCGCCAGGCCCACGTGGCCGTAATCGGTCTGGGCTATGTGGGGTTGCCCCTGGCCGTCATTCTGGCCGAGGCGGGCTACCGGGTCACGGGCATCGACCTGGACGAGTCGAAGGTAGCATCCATCAACCGGGGGCAGAGTTATATTGAGGATGTGCCCAGCGAGCGCTTGCGAATGGTGAGCGGGGATAGGGGATCGGGGTCTGGGAATCAGCCGTCTGGAAGTGCCGAGTCCCCCATCACCAGTCGCCAATCTCCAATCTCCAATCCCCAATCCCTGTTCACCGCCACCACCGACTATTCCGTGCTGGCCGAATGTGACGCAGTTTCCATCTGTGTGCCCACCCCCCTCAACAAAACCGGTGACCCGGACATCGCCTATATTGTCGCTGCATCCGAGCAGATCGCGCGCTATCTGCACCCCGGAATGGTCGTCATTCTGGAATCCACCACCTATCCCGGCACAACAACAGAGGTGGTCTTGCCCATTCTGGTGAAGAGCGACTGGGGATCAGGAATCAGGGACAAGGAATCGAATCATCCCGATCCCCAATCGCCAATATCCAATCCCCAGTCCCCCGCCCCCGGCAGCGACTTCTTCCTCGCCTTTTCGCCGGAACGGGTGGACCCCGGCCGCACAGATTGGACGACCCGCAACACACCGAAGGTGATCGGCGGGGTGACGGAAGCCTGCCTGCAGGCCGCCTGCGCCTATTACGGCCAGGCGATGGAACGCCTGGTTCCGGTCTCGTCCACCGAGGCGGCGGAACTGACCAAACTCTTTGAAAATACGTTCCGTTCCGTCAATATTGGCCTGGCCAACGAACTGCTGTTGATGTGCGACAAATTGGGGCTGGACGCCTGGGAAGTGATCGACGCCGCCGCTTCCAAGCCCTTCGGTTTTATGAAGTTTACGCCGGGGCCGGGGCTGGGCGGTCACTGCATCCCCATCGACCCGGAATATCTCTCCTGGAAGATGCGCACCCTGCGCTACAAAACCCGCTTCATCGAGCTTGCCAGCGAGATCAACACAGAGATGCCCCGCTATTGGGTGCAGAAGGTGCAGGACGCGCTCAATGACATGGGCAAAGCCGTGAAGGGCAGCCGGGTGCTGGTGCTGGGCGTGGCCTACAAGAAAAATGTCAGTGATATGCGCGAGTCGCCTGCGCTGGATATCATTCATCTGCTGGAAGAAAAGGGCGCACTGGTCGACTATCACGACCCCCACGTGCCCAGCTTTCAGGCGGACGGGCTGCACAAAAGCTGTGTGGCCGATTTGGATGCCGCGCTGCGCGGGGCCGACTGTGTGGTGGTGGCAACGGATCACAGCGTTTACGACTGGCGGGCCATTGGCAGCCAGGCCCGGCTGGTTGTGGATACCCGGCATGTGATACACTGAGCAAACGCCGGATAGAAACAGTTAGGCATTGTTCTGGAAAGTTGAGGTATTCTATGCCGCAGTCCGTAACCTCCTCATTGCTTATGTCCCCGCGGGCAGGCACACTTCTGACTCGAATGACAGAAGTCCCCGATCCGGAAGCCGCGCTTTGGAAAGTCTTGACAGAATACATAAAGCTTAAGATAGATCATCTGAGTCAACAGATCGACCAGTTTGAATCGAAATGGAAGATGACTTTTGCGGAGTTTGCAGAGCGTTGTGCTACCGACACGCTGGGGAAAGATCCCTATGATTATGAAGTGGAAAGCGACTATTGGGAGTGGGAAGCGGCTGAAACGCTTTTAGATCACTATCCGGTAAACGATCCTACGGCTCACATTCCCATTGAACCCATGTCGATTGAGGCGATTGTCGCTGCGTTGCGGGATGTGGTTCCAGCAGATAACACATCCGGCGGTGGGGATAGTTGCTGATGCCATCACTGACAAAAATCGCTGTCGTCGGCTGTGGCTATTGGGGCAAGAATCTGGTGCGCAACTTTCACACACTGGGCGCGCTGGGGTTTGTGTGCGATGTCACGGCCGCGGGCCGGGCACAGGCTCACAGTCTCGCCCCGGGAATCGCGGTCGTTGATAATGCCGACGCCGTTTTTGCCGCGGATGTGGCCGGGGTTGTGATCGCCACCCCTGCCGAAACCCACTTCGATCTGGCCGAGCGGGCGCTGCTGGCGGGCAAGGATGTGTTTGTGGAAAAGCCCCTGGCCCTGACCTTTGAGCAGGGGTCACGGCTGGTGCGGCTGGCCGCCGAACACAAACGCATTCTGATGGTGGGCCATGTGCTGGAATACCACCCCGGCATTGTCGCCCTCTACGATCTCGTGGGCCGGGGCGTTTTGGGAACGACCCAATACATCTATTCTAATCGGTTGAGCCTGGGCATCATCCGCCGCCAGGAGAATATCCTGTGGAGCTTTGCCCCCCACGACATTGCTGTGATCCTGCGTCTGGTGGGCGCGCTGCCCTTCGAAGTGGTCTGCTGCGGCGGCACATACGTGCAGGCCAACATCGCCGACGTAACAATGACCAATCTGCTCTTCGACAACGGCGTGCGCGCCCACATCCACGTCTCCTGGCTGCACCCCTTCAAAGAGCAGCGGCTGGTGGTGATCGGCAGCCGCAAGATGGCGGTCTTTGACGACGTGGCAAAACAGTTGGTTCTCTACGATCAGCGGGTGGAATGGCAGGAAGGGCAGCCGATGCCTGTGCGGGGTGACGGAGAACGGGTGGCCTACGCCAGCGATGAACCCTTGCGGCTGGAATGTCAGGCCTTTCTGGATGCGATTGACCAGCGCTGCCAGCCCGTCACCGATGGGCCAAGCGGCTTGCGGGTCTTGCGAGTCTTGCAGGCCGCCCAGCGTTCTCTTGTGATGAACGGAGAGCCGGTTCACCTGCCGATGGACGCGTCGGATAGTCTGATGTGAAAATTGGGGATTGAGAATCGGAGACTGAGAACAGCCTTCCCTCGTCGGTTGTCTGTATTCAATAATTGGCTGTATACACGGATAAATGGGAACACGGATTTTCTCTGCGTAATCTGCGATCTCTGTGAAATCTGCGTTCCCTCTCTCTTCTCATACCCAAATAGAGTGGCTTCCTATGCTGTCTGAACAAAACTATTTCGTCCACCCCAGCGCGTATGTGGATGAACCGTGCCAGATCGGCGACGGGACGAAAATCTGGCACTTTTGCCATATTTTGGCCGGGGCATCCATCGGTGCCGGCTGTGTCCTCGGCCAAAATGTGATGGTGGCGGGCAGCGCGGTGATTGGCGATAACGTCAAAATCCAGAATAACGTGGCGGTCTACGACGGGGTGGAGCTGGAGGACGACGTTTTCTGTGGCCCCTCCTGCGTCTTTACGAATGTGATCAACCCCCGTTCCCAAATTGTACGCCGCCACCAATACCAGCCCACACTCGTCAAACGGGGGGCGACGATTGGGGCCAACGCTACAATTGTCTGCGGGGCAACGATTGGGCGCTATGCCTTCATCGGCGCGGGGGCGGTGGTGCGGGGCCATGTGCCCGACTACGCACTGATGCTGGGTGTGCCTGCCCGGCAGCGGGGCTGGATGAGCCGTCACGGCCACCGGTTGGTGCAGCAGAAGAGCGACGGTTCTCTGTTCTGCCCGGAAAGCGGTTGGCGCTATAGGGAAGAAGAGCCGGGGCTTCTGCGCTGTATGGACTGGCCGGAGGAGAAGCCGCTGCCCTGAGAATGGCTTGTAGACATGGATTGGTAGAAAGGGTAGAAATCCACCACTGAGACACAGAGGACACTGAGTACGCTGTAAACAAAGTTTTTTGGTGCCTATTCAGGCCAGCGTCGGTTGAGTAGGCTGGGGTAGTTTCCAGCCGTATCGAAACCAAAGCGGGTATACTCGAAAAACTTCGTAGGCCGTTCGCTTGATTTCGATACGCCTCGAAGACTCGGCTACTCAATCAGCGCTCACTCCCAAGAAACTTATTTTACGAAGTACTGAGTACAGCGTCAACAAAGTTTTTTAGTGTAGAAGTTCGACTTTTTCTGAAAAGTCGAACTTCTGGAATCTCAAAGACTTCGTTTACAGTGTACTGAGTTCCACAGAGGAACTGTTGAGATTCTGAAATCTTCATAACTGCTCAGGCACCCTCTGCTTATTAACCACGGAACACCTGGAACACACGGAAAGAAGCGGAGAACTTCCGCGTATTCTGTGTATTCCGTGGTTATTTCTGTCGTTGGCTGAGTAGATACAAATCCTCAGTGAAACTCAGTGCTCTCCGTGGCTCAGTGGCTTACTTTTGAGTTCCGGCTTGTCCGGATTAGGAAGACTTTATGAATTCAGTCCCATTGCTCGATCTGAAAGCCCAATACGCCACCATCCGGGAAGAAGTGCGGGCCGCGGTGGACCGGGTGCTGGAATCCCAATACTTCATTCTCGGCCCGGAAGTAGAGGCACTGGAAGCCGAAGTGGCTGCCTATTGCCACTGCCGCTACGGGATCGGCGTCTCCTCTGGCAGCGACGCCCTGCTCGTGGCACTGATGGCAATCGACCTCCAGCCGGGGGAGGAGGTCATCACCACGCCCTACACCTTCTTTGCCACCGCCGGCGCGATTGTGCGGCTGGGTGGCAAGCCTGTGTT
This sequence comes from Caldilineaceae bacterium, assembly GCA_019637685.1. Taxonomy (GTDB): domain Bacteria; phylum Chloroflexota; class Anaerolineae; order Caldilineales; family Caldilineaceae; genus JACQGT01. The sequence goes on from JAHBVF010000022.1 coordinate 86,265, forward strand.
TGTGGATATCGACCCCCATACCTACAACCTGAACCCCGCTGCTTTGGCGGCTGCTGTCACCCCGCGGACCCGGGCCATTCTGCCTATTCATCTCTACGGGCAAATGGCGGATATGGACCCGGTGATGGCCGTGGCCGAGCGTCACGGACTCTATGTGATTGAGGATGCCGCCCAGGCGATTGGCGCCGAATACAAAGGGCGACGGGCCGGTTCCATCGGCCATTTGGGCTGCTTCAGCTTCTTCCCCTCCAAAAATCTGGGCGGGATCGGGGATGGGGGAATGGTGACGACGAATGATCCTACCCTGGCCGACAAAGTGCGCCTGTTGCGCGGGCACGGCGCACGCCCCAAATACCACCACAGCGTCGTGGGCGGAAATTTCCGCCTGGATGCCATACAGGCGGCAGTGCTGCGGGTGAAACTGCCCTATCTGGACGGCTGGACCGAGGCCCGCCAGCGCAACGCCGATACCTACCGGCGTCTCTTTGCCGAGAGTGGGTTGGTGGCCGGAGAGAGGATTGTGCTGCCAGTGGATGCGGGCCAGGGCCGCCACATCTACAACCAGTTCGTCATCCGGGTAGAGGCACGGGATGCCCTGATTCGTCACCTGAAAGAACAGCAGATTGGCACAGAAGTCTACTATCCCTTGCCCATGCACCAGCAGGTCTGTTTTGCCGATTGGGGTCTGTCGGCAGGCACGTTTCCCCACAGCGAAGCCGCGGCCCAGGAGACACTGGCCCTGCCGATCTACCCGGAGTTGAATGACGCGATGCTGGTGCAGGTGGTGGAAGGGATCGCAAGATTTTACGCGTAGAAGATAGGAAGAATAGCTGGACACAGAGAAACGCAGAAGAATGCTGATTTTCACTTGGCTATCAGCGGCTATTGGTGTGGTCAAGGAGGGGATGAAATTTCCAACGCAGAGACGCAAAGGCGCCCATAAACTTCAGGAGAGAAATCCTTTTCTATCAGCGTCTATCAGCGTTCATCAGTGGCTCAAACAGCATTTACAATAGAGCCATTCTCAGCACGAAATCGGCGTTCCGACGATTGGCTGCCCTGGTTCATCGACCTGTACAATTTGGCGGAACACTGGATTGTGTTGTATTCTATCATCCGTTTACAAGATGTCCTTTGGTATCCGTGTCGCATCCACAGAGTCTTCTATGACAGTCCGCAATCCTGAGATTCCCAGCCCATCTGTGGCTCCAGCCCCCGACGCTTGGTATCCAGAAGATGAGATCGATCTGCGCGAATATGTGCTGGTGCTGGTGGCCTGGTGGCGGGAGATCGCCCTGATCGCCATCGGCACGGCCCTTGTGGCCGCGCTGGCCGTACTCCTGCTGCGTCTGGCAACGCCTCCCTCCTACGAGAGTGCGGCCACTGTCGCCATCGCCCGCACCCAGAGCAGCATTACCTTTGACGAACGCTTTACCACCCTCTCCCAGGACCAACTGCAGGCACTCTCCTCGGTGGATGCGGCGGCCCGGCGCGGCGCGCTGGTGGGGCTTGTCTCCAGCGGGGCTGTGGCCCAGGCCGTTATCGACCAATTGGGCAGCACGTTGACCGATGAGGACGAACAAAGCCCCGCCTATTGGCTGGAAGGGGAAAGGGTGCAGGCTGAATTGGTGGGGGGCACAGGCAGCCAGAACAACAGCGACCTGATCCGCATCACCGTCAGCGCGGATTCGCCAGCCAAGGCCGCCGCGCTGGCCAATGCCTGGGCCGAACACTATGTGGAACAGGTGAACCGCATCTACGGCCAAATCCCCAGCGAACTGGTGGCCAGCGTGACCAGCGAACTGGTCAAAGCCCAGAGCGAATACGAGAGCGCACAGACCGAACTGGAAGCCTTTGTGGCCCAGAACGAGGTGGAGAAGCTCAACCGGCTGATCACGGAGAAGCAGGATATCATCGCCTCCTTGCAGGCGGGCAAACAGACGGCCATCACCACGATTGTGGACGAGGAATTGCAGGCCCGGCGTCAGATCATCTCCGCCTATATCGGTGCCCAGGCCAGCAACCGGCTGCTCACCTTCAGCAAGGAGCAGGAGGCCAAGCAGCGCCTGGTGGCGGCTCTGATCGACGGGGATACCGAAGGACGGCTGCATGCACTGGCACTGGAACAGAGTGCCAAAACCCAGCTATTTGATGCCTACGCCAACGCCGAAATTCAATCCAAGCTGGCCGTCATCAATGAGCAGACCCAATCCCGTCTGACCCTTTTGTCAACCTACTATGCTTCCCGTGCCAAACTGCAACAACTGCTCGACGATGCCCAGGTATTGCGGGCCCAGGCAGCCCAGGCCGGTGACGCCAGCACTGCCAGCAATGGCTTGGCCCTGCTCCTTCTCAAGGCCCAAGTCTATGCTGGCTCGGTGGGGCTGCCCGGCAATTTGCAGATCGCTCTGGGCACGATCGGGGATATAAGTGGCAATTCTCAGGCCCAGGTGGCCGATGTGGATGCCCTGATCCAGGCGTTGGAGGAGCGGCTGACCGAATTGGATGTCGCCATTGCCGCCCAATCCCAGCTTCTGCTGCGCAACGAGGACTATCAGTTTCTGGAACCGGAAGGCATGGCAGCGATTGCCGGCGATGGTTCCCCGCTGGGAGCGGCCATCCTGACCCAGTACGATGAACTATTTGCCCTTGGCCCCCTGGCCCAGGCATCCACCGCCATCTCGACCACAACGCCGATCTTTGCTGCCATCCGTGACCAATACCCTGACCTCTTCCGGGTGGGCGATCTGGCCGGTCTGGCCGATCTGGTGGCGGTGGACAACCCCCTGGCTGTGCTTGGCACAGAACGGGCCAAGGAACTGCTCCAGTTGCAGGGGCTGGAAGATTTGCCCGCCTACACCGCCGCCGCAGAACCCCTGACCCAGGCCATCGACCGTTTGGAGTCGGACATCCAGGCCCTGCAGGCCCGCCAGGAGGCGGAGTCTTCCCGTCGCCAGCAGTTGGCCCAGCGCCGGGACCTGGCCTGGAGCACCCTGACCACCCTCAAGAACAAGAATGCCGAGTTAAATCTGTCGGCGGTGACGGTCAACAGCGAGGTGCGCCTGGCCGCGCCGGCCGTGGAGCCGATTCGTCCTGTAGCGGGGCCACGGTTGATCACGACCACTGCCCTGGCTGGGATTGTGGGACTGATGCTGGCCGTCTTTGTGGCCTTCTTTGTCAACTTCATGGGGGGGCAGCCCTGGTTGTTGGCGGGACGCAGATTGTCATGATCTCAATTGAGTTGCGCTGATTTTGAGAGAAATTGTGCTAGGTTCCGTTGACATTTGATGAATAACCCTCAAAATGCCCTCCAAGGCGGTCAAAATCGAAGCTAAAATGGCTGAATCGGTTCAATTTTTCGGCTATCAAAGGCAAATAATACGGCATTTCACGACCAAATCGTCTCGAATATGCGTGAAAAATCGAAATGTCAACGGAACCTAATCGGAAAGATGCTGGAACAGAAAATAGGACGCGGATAAACGCAGATTGACACTGATCCAGAGAAAAAATCTGCATTTTCAGCGTTTATCTGCGTCCAAGAGCCTTTCATGGTTCACTTTCTATGGCATGAGAGTTGGATATGCTTGAACCGATCACAGTTGCGGCAAGACGAAAAGCCTTCCTGGCATTGGCAAAACGCAGAACATCGCCTGGTTCAGGCAGCAGCCGCGCATACCTTCAGGGACGAACGGTAAGGCAGCCTATGCCCGATTTAGGAACTATCCTGATGAAGTTGCTCTCAGGTCGAGCACAGGATATTGCCGACCTCACACGGATGTTGGGGGGAGCCACACCGGCGATGCTGGAGCAGGTACGCTCTGTGGTGGCCAGGCACGTGCCCGACGCGGTGGAGGATGTGGAGAGCATGATCGTGTTGGGCCGGATGGAATATGAATAGTTGGTGAAAAGACTGCATAGTTGGCAGCTGAATCCGAGAAAGTCTTTGTCCACAGACGGCGCAGATTGAACCCTGGAAATCCGTGAATGAAATCTCTTTTGTCCGCCCTTATCAGCGTTGCTCAGTGTTCATCAGCGGCTTAAAGGCAAAGAGCTTTTCCAATCGTGTACCTTTCCAATTGAAGAGGCGAGAAGACCTGCCGGCGTTGCGGAAACACCGGCAGGTCTGTGAGAGCCGGGATGTCGATCACACCGACACATGGAATGGTATTGGGTGAAACCGGGAAATCGTGACTGCTCACCCCCACCCAACCTCCCCCAGATTGGGGAGGGCCAGGGTGGGGTGGCTGCGTAGTTACGGGAAATCTTTGGACACGGATGACGGAATTGACAGCTGCCGTAGGTGCGGTATCTTACCGCACGTCATGGGAATTCCCTCATTGTGCGGTAAGTTGGCGATTAAGCTATTACCCCGGCAATAGAAGGCCAGCGCCGGTTGAGTAGGCGGGGGCTTTTTCCCGGCGTATCGAAACCAAAGCGGGTGGACAGCAGATGACTTGTAAACCCGTTCGCTTGATTTCGATACGCCCTCCGAAGACGCAGAATCCGCAGGATTCTGTCGGCTACATCAATCAGCGCTCACTGATCTGGACTGATTACCCGATCTATTTCTGAATGTCCAAGCTACCGCACCCACGATTCTCGGATTGTTCTCTTGACGTGCAATGTTGGGTCAATCTGCGGGAGAATTGTATCCATGTCATTCGTCTGGCTACCCGACAGTTCTGGTGCGGTTCACTGTGGACGAGCAACGCCGGTTGAGCCTGCGATGTCCTGAGCCTGTCGAAGGGCTGAAACCCAGGAGCGGGTCAGCGTAGAATCGACATCTAATCCGCTGGTTTCGACAAGCTCAACCGACGCTTTCTGCGTGGATGGGCCTGATTTGCACTCCTTTCACGCAAGTGGTTGGGAAGAGGGGTTTGTTGTCTACTGCTCCACGGATACCGGTTCGGCAGCACTGGGTTCCGCCTGCAATTGCCAGCCCATAATGGGGGCCGAAGCCAGGCTGCGCGGCATGGCTGCGGTCGCTTCGCCAGGGGTGCGGCGGAAACGCATGCCATAGGTGCGCATGATCTGCTGCTGGTCCGTGACAGAGGCGTCGCGCAGGGCATGGCGCAAGTCACCGTTCAGATGGCGGAGCAGGCGGTTGACCTGGCGGCGCAGACGGTTGCCATGCTGGCGGGCGCTGTGCAGGCTCTGTTTGGCGGCGTTGATGGCATCCAGGGCCGCGGCCAGTTCGGCAGAGGCCCCTTGCAGGGCAGGACCATCCACAGCGCTGGCATAGCCGTCGGCCACGGCCGCGGCGTCGCCCGCCAGCAGACGTTGGGCCAGTTCCAGCCAGGCGGCCCGGTTGTGGGGTATACGGGTGTGGCGGGGTCGCAGATGGTAGTAGGCCAACACGGACGGCGAGACATCCTGCCAGCGCACCCGCCAACGCACGGTGTTCCAGGTGTGGCGCACCTGGGCCTGCAGTTCGGCCAGGGCGGTGTCACCGGCGGCCAGGGTCTGTTGTTGGTTGGCCTGGGCCTGGGCAATGCCCGCGATGGCCGCCTCGAACTCGGCGGCCAAAGGTTCCAGGGCGGCGGCCGTGGTGGGGCTGAGATAGGCCCGCCCCGCGGCCTGGTCCCGGCTGTGGCTGCTGATGGCAGTGCGCAGAAGGGAGAGACGGTCACTGTCGTTCCTGGGTAGTACGGTTGTCATTGGTAGATTCCTTTCGCTGGTGGTACCTATTCAGCCTATCAAGAGCGGACGCAGATTAAAGAGATTGGAACAAAGATCAGCGCAGATCTGTGATGAAACTGTGTCAGAATCAGCGTAGATCAATTCAGATCATGAAAATCTGCGTCCTTATACTCACCTGGCTGAGTAGTTACTGCTCCTATTGAACGGTAGGTAAACGGTAAAGCGCGCTTGCTTACAAAATAAATACAGAATTATTTGTTGGCAATAGGCCAATAGTCCGGGGTGGACACAGGACGCTGATACCCCTCGAGCAGGAGGCAGGATAAAAAGCGGAAGGTAGATGGCGCGGTAACTTCCGATTGGCGCAAATTATTATGGCTCAACAGGAATTCGTGTGGCTGGCGAGAATGCCATCGGTTCAAACCGATGGCTGATAGGGCAAACCGGCTTAAGCCGGTTTACTTTGGCAGACGCCGAATTGATTCGGCGGTGTCAACCACATGAGTTCCCGAAGAACCATTATTATTCTCCGCTCAGGCCGTTCCAAACGAATACCTATCCACGATGGGAACTATGCAGACCAGCGCCGGTTGAGCAGGCCACGGTAGTTGGTGGCCGTGTCGAAACCCAGCGGGTAGACCCGCAAACTGGTTTCACTTCGACCCTTCGGTAAACTCAGGACACCGCAAGCTCAGGACACCGTTCAACCGACGTTTGCTAAGAAGCTGTTTGAGAAGTGTCGCTCACTGGCTTCGATACGCTCTCTTGTCCGGTTGACCAGCGCTGATTGATGTAGCGGAGTCATCGACTTAGGCGTATCGAAATCAAGTGGGTTGCACGCGTTCAAGCCGCTACTCAGCCGACGTTCGCTCTCCACTTGGACTTTTCAAACAGCTTCTAACCCGATGGTTGATGGCTGAATGGTTATCCACGATGGAACACAAAGTTTTGATCTTTCCTGCGTGGAACCTTGTGCGGCTTCGCGGATTGCTATTTGATTGTGGTAGACTTAATCGGTGTTTTCAGTGGTCACCAGTGGTTGGTTTCGTGGATTCTGCGTGCGCATTTTGTCGTACGTCGTACCATCCATGTGATTCCAAGAAATTGTTTCATCCACAGATTACGCAGATTTCACAGATTGAATCCTGAAAATCTGTGGATAAAAACTTCTTTGGCTTTACACATTTCGTCCGTGGGATATGTATCCATTGGTTGATCAACGCTCTTTTTTCTGGCGCGAAGGCCGTCGGCGCGCTCACCAACGCCCTTGATTGCGCGACAGGCGGCGTTGGTGCGGTGATCGACAGGGGTTGTCGCGTTGGCAGGGACCGGCGGCGCGCTGACCGACGCTCTTTTTGCCGGCATAACCGACCTGGGTGAGGTGATCAACGCCCTTTATTTCGCGACAGGCGGCATTGGTGAGGTAACCAACAGGGGTTGTCGCGTTGACAGGGACTGTTGGCAAGGGCACAGACAGGGTTGAGCGCAACCAAAAGCGGGACGCAGATATACGTAAAAGCCATAGATTTCGCGGATGTTTGTAGTGATCATCATGCGGGTGAGATTTTCAACGCAAAGGCGCAGAGACGCGAAGAATATGGGTTTTCCTCTGCATCATCGCTTCTTTGCCTTAATAGTCGTTTCAGTCCCAAAGCCCTTACGCCGCAGCCAAACTCTATGCCTTCTGGGTGACGCGCAACTGCCGGGAGGCCTATGGCCTCTTCGCCTGCAATGGGATTCTCTTCAACCATGAAAGCCCCCGGCGGGGGGAGACCTTCGTCACTTGCAAGATCACCCGTGCCCTGGCTAATATCGTGGCTGGCAAGCAGAAGCTGCTCTATCTGGGCAATCTGGATGCCAAACGGGACTGGGGCTATGCCCCGGACTATGTGGAAGCCATATGGCTGATGTTGTAGCAAGAGCAGCCACGCGACTTAGTGCTCGGCACGGTCGAAGGCCATTCGGTGCGGGAGTTTTTAGACGAAGCCTTTGGTCCTTCGACGTGGCTCAGGACAAGCTATGTGGGATTGGATTGGCAGGAGTACGTGCGCATCGATCCCCGCTACTACCGGCCCACCGAAGTCGACTATTTATTGGCCGACGCCAGTCAGGCCAAACAGACGCTCGACTGGCAGCCGTGGGTACGTTTTGCCGAATTGGTGCGCATCATGGTGGACGCCGATACTTCGTCCAGGCTCAGCACAGGGCAAGAGGTTTTGCGTCAGCACTATGACGGCTGGCATCGTTGGGAAGAGCAGACAACCAGTATGGAGCAGGTATCAGTATGAATCCCGAATGGCCTGATAGCAAAGAATTCTGGCGGGACAAGCGTGTGACAGTGACCGGTGGCGCTGGTTTTCTCGGTTCCTTTGTGGTGGAGAAACTGCGGGAACGCGGTGCAGCAGACATCTTTGTGCCCCGCAAGCGGGACTACGATCTGGTGCAGCGAGAGGCCGTGCTGGAACTGCTGCACGACGCCCGTCCCGCTCTGATCATCCACCGGGCTGCCAGTGTAGGCGGAATTGGGTGAACCTGGTCCACCAGTCCGAATATTTCTACGAGAACCTGATGATGGGTACTCAACTGCTGCACGAGTCTTATGTGGCCGGTGTATCCAAGTTTGTGGGGATCGGCACCATCTGTGCCTACCCGAAGTTTGCGCCGATTCCCTTCCGGGAAGAAGACCTGTGGAACGGCTATCCGGAGGAAACCAACGCCCCCTATGGCCTGGCCAAGAAGATGTTACTGGTGCAATCCCAGGTCTATCGCTCCCAGTATGGTTACAATTCTATCTTCCTATTGCCGGTGAACCTCTACGGCCCCAGGGACAATTTTGATCCCATGTCCTCGCATGTGATTCCAGCCCTGAACTATAAATTTGTGGAGGCGAAGAAACGAGGCGATGATCACATTATGGCTTGGAGCGCGGGAGTTTCTCTATGTGGCGGATGCGGCTGAAGGGATAATTCTGGCCTCAGAACGCTATAATAGTAGCAATCCGGTCAACTTGGGAAGTGCTTTTGAAATTAGCATAAGAATTTGACAGAAACCATTGCTACGAAGGCTGGATTTGCAGGTGAAATACGTTGGGACACCGGCAAGCCCAACGGTCAGCCCAGGCGCAAGTTGGATGTGAGTCGGGCGCGGGAGTTGTTCGGGTTTGCGAGTCAGACATTGTTCAGCGATGGATTAGAGCAGGCGATTGTGACCTACACACAGACAATGATAGATATGGAGATATCATAGCAATGACCAAGAATGAAAAAATCGTGGTTTGCGGAGCAGGTGGCTTTATCGGTGGGCATCTCGTACATTCGTTGCTTAAGCAGGGATATCCAGTCAGAGCTGTCGATCAGAAACCGCAGTGGCAGTGGTATCAACGATTTCTCGAAGCAGACAACTTGACTTTGGACCTGCGCGAAAAGGAGAATTGTGTCAAGGCCGTCAATGGTTGTGACTGGGTTTATAATCACGCTGCAGATATGGGCGGCATGGGCTTTATTGAGCTAAACAAAGGTCTCTGCATGCTAAGTGTATTGATCAATACCCATCTATTGCAGGCAGCTCAAGTCTGTGGAGCGGCACGTTTCTTCTTCGCTTCATCCGCTTGTGTGTACGCTGGTAATAAACAGCAGCGCCCCGATATCCCTGGATTGAAAGAAGAAGATGCCTATCCAGCCGATCCTGAGGACGGCTATGGTTGGGAGAAGCTGTTTAGCGAACGAATGTGCCGGCATTTCCGGGAAGACTTTGGTTTGCAGACGCGTGTAGCTCGCTACCACAATGTATATGGGCCACACGGTACATATGACGGTGGCCGAGAAAAGGCACCTGCTGCGATTTGCCGCAAAGTAATTCAGGCAAAACTCTCCGGCAACCATGAAATTGAGATTTGGGGTGATGGGGAGCAGACGCGTAGCTTTATGTATATCGAGGATTGTGTTCGTGGTACGCAGGACATTATGCATAGCGAGATTCTGGAACCCATTAATCTGGGTAGTAGCGAGATGGTAACAATCAACCAATTGGTGGATATTGTCGAGAATATAGCTGATGTGCATCTGAATCGCCGTTATAAGCTGGATGCACCCAAGGGTGTGCGTGGACGAAGCAGCGACAACACTTTGATTCAAAAATACCTGGATTGGGAACCTTCGATTCCACTCCGCCAGGGTATGGAAAAAACCTATGCATGGATATATGATCAGATGAAGAGTGGTGCAAGCCACGATTCAATTGTGAACCGTTTCTGAGTCATCCCTGAGTCTAAATTCATTGTAATATACACCAATCCGGCAAGGTTGCTCTTAATGTACGAAACGCAGGGACATATCGACTTAAGGAATTCAGACTACCTAACGTGGTTTCGGTTTCTTTCTTCCACGGAGAAGTGGGGTAAGCAAGAAATCGATGATTATCAACTTGCTCAGTTGAAGCGTGTCGTTACATATGCCTATCAATCTGTTGCTGGGTATCGTGCTCTGTATGAGCGCGCTGGAGTTCACCCCCAGAATATTCGCACTCTTGAAGACATAAGAGAATTCCCTTATGTTGAGAAAGAGCTAATTCGAGACGATGTCGAAAAGTTCTCGGTGTCTATGCCTGGGCGGACCTATACGACTACAGGTGGTAGTACGGGTATTCCTTTTGGCTTTTATCGTGATGCGCAATCCTTTTCCAAGGAACTTGCATCGAAGGCGTATCAATACTACCGTATTGGTTGGAAAGAAGGAGATCGCCAGCTTGTCTTCCGCGGTCTGCCAATTGATACCCCAGATCATACGGTGTTTGCGTCTGAGTTCAACGAGTTGCGTTGTTCCTCATATCATTTGATGCCAGAACAAATGGAGGTATATCGGCAGCATGCCTTAGAATATCGTCCCGACTGGATTCGTTGTTATCCATCCTCTGGGTATATTTTTGCACAGTGGCTTCTTGAAACAGGACGCTTCTTTCCGCCTATCAAGGGGATTTTGTGTGCGTCTGAAAATCTTTACGACTTCCAAAAAGAGGTGCTACGGCGCGCATTTCCTAACGCAAGGGTCTTCAGCCACTATGGTCATTATGAGTTGGCTGTCCTCGCAGGATTCTGTGAATTCACGGATGATTACCATGTGCTACCTCAGTATGGATATGCGGAACTCGTCGACATACAGGGACAACCCGTGACGAAACCAGGGCAGATAGGCGAGATTGTCGGTACATCCTTCATCATGCATGCAACGCCGTTTATCCGTTATCGCACACACGATTTCGCTGTATTCAAAAATTGGGGGTGTCCTGCTTGTGGTCGACCTTATCAAATTTGGGAGCGTATTGAAGGCCGACTTCAGGAGTTTATTATCACTGGTTCAGGGCGTCTTATATCGATGACTGCCATTAACTTTCACGATGATATTTTTGACCACATTAAACAGTTCCAATTTCATCAAAGAGAACAAGGGCAAGTAACATTCCGCTACGTTCCAAAAAACACGTGCAATGAAGTGATATTGCAGACCATTCACCAGCGGTTGCTGAGTAAACTTGGGGCTGATGTGGTGTTGGCGTTAGAAAAGGTAGACGATATTCCGCTCACTAACCGTGGAAAACACCGTTTTCTGATCCAGGAATTGTCGTTAAAAAGCCACGATGAAGGCATATCAGTATGGGCACTTGGTGAACAACGCCGCAAGGAAGTTGAAAATGAATGAAGTTGCTGTAGTTCGGCTTGCTGAAGCAGAATATCCGTCACAAGCACCTTATCATCCGTCAGAAGCCTACCCAGAATATCCCTTCGCATCTGCACTGTCGTCTGCGCCAAATCTGGTTTATGCCGGTGTTCGGCAACTGTTTTACGATTTGGGTTTCGACCGGGAGCGATACGGAACTGTGGATTGGAATCCACTCGGGCATCTCATTAAACCTGGGATGAGTGTGGTACTTAAACCAAATTTTGTTTTGAGTAGCCACAAGGCGAGAAAGGATCTATTTTCCATCATTACCCATCCGTCTGTGTTGCGCGCAGCCGGGGACTATGCATGGATTGCCTTGCAGGGGCAGGGCAAATTAGTGATTGCAGATTCTCCCCAATACGACTGCGACTGGGAGGAATTGCTTGCCGCCACAGGGGTCGACAAGGTTATAGGTTTCTACCAAACGCAGTCAGGGCCAAGCGCTGCTCTGTATGATTTGCGCCCATACTGGTCGCGGTGGAAGCATTTTTCTTCCATGTTGGAGCCTTTGTCAGGTGACCCCGAGGGTGACCTAGTGATCAATTTGGGCAAGAAAAGTGCTCTTTATCATAAATCTCATGTCGACAAATTGTATGGTGCCGTCTATCATCGACAAGAGACGATTGCACACCATTCTGGTGAAATCCAGGAATACCAAGTCGCCCGCACAATCCTTAATGCCGATGTCGTCATTTCAGTGCCCAAATTAAAGGTGCATAAAAAGGTTGGTGTAACCCTCAATGTGAAGGGTTTGGTGGGCATCAATACCAATAAAAACTATTTGGTGCATTACTCAGTGACCCCTCCTAGCCAAGGCGGCGATCAATATCCCGATGGATTGCTCACACCGACAGAGAAGGCATTAATTACCACTGAGCGCTGGATGTATGATCACCTACTTGCTCCACGCAATCCCTTTCTCGAACGTATTCACCGATCAATTTATTGGCTTCATAATCATACAACCCGGCGGTTTGGTCTGAAAGTGGAAGAGCAGAAACGTCTTTTTGATGCTGGTAACTGGTATGGAAATGACTCTGCGTGGCGGATGTCTGTGGACCTGTTGCGCATTTTCCTCTTTGCTGATCGAAAGGGCCAATTGCAATCTACACCCCAACGCCGGGTATTTTCTATCATTGATGGTGTGCTTGGTGGTGATGGAAACGGTCCATTGACGCCAGATCCAGTGCGCTCCGCTGTACTGATTGCAGGTGAAAATCTACTGGCTACCGACATCGTTGCGACGCGGCTGATGGGTTTTGATCCGCTAAAAGTGAAGATGCACCAGGTGCTTTTGTCGGACCCATACTTTCACTTTGGGATAGATGGACTGGAGGAAATTCACGTAGTATGTGCTGATATGGCCTGTGCGAACTGCCTTTCTGATACTGTAAATCCCATTTTGAACTTCCGCCCCCATCCAGGTTGGATAGGACATCTGGAAGTAAAGCCTGAGCAAATCATTACTTTCACACGAAATAGGAGTGAGAAATCGTGACCGAGCGTATTTCCGTGATCGGCCTGGGTAAGCTGGGTCTGTGTTTGGCTGCTTGTTTTGCCGAGCGTGGCTTTAAAACCCTCGGTGTTGACATCGAAGAAAGAGTGGTCAACAGCGTCAATCAAGGCAATGCACCGTGGTTTGAGTCGGGTCTGGATGATCTGCTCGTGAAGCATGGCGGCAAGACGTTGCGTGCGACGACTCGTCATAAAGAGGCCATTGAGCAGACGGATGTGACCTTTGTTCTGGTGGCTACGCCCAGCAATCCGGATGGTAGCTTTTCGAACCGTTTTGTTGAATCTGCCCTGCGCTCATTGGCTGAAGCGTTGCGTGCCAATCCCAAACCGCAGCATCTGTTTGTGATCAGCAGTACGGTAATGCCCGGTTCGACAGAAGCGAGCTTCATTCCGCTGATCGAGAAGTACTCAGGACGAAAACTAAATCAAGGTTTTTCGGTCTGTTATGATCCAGATTTCGTTGCGCTCGGCAATGTCATCAAGGGCTTCTTGCGGCCCGATCTGGTCATTATCGGCGAATCAAATTCTGAGGCTGGTGCGCAAATTGAGGCGATTCACCACCAGATGTGTGAGAATCAACCGGCCATTTCGCGGATGTCTATCGTCAGCGCCGAAGTGGCAAAGGTGTGTCTGAATGCCTATATCACGACGAAAATCAGTTTTGCCAATTCAGTGGCTAATCTGTGCGAGCGAATACCGGGTGCCGATGTAGATGCAATTACAAAAGGGATTGGCGCAGACAAGCGAATTTCACCCCACTATTTTCAAGGTGGGTTGGCATTTGGCGGCACTTGTTTTCCGCGCGATACACAGGTTTATATGGCGGTAGCTGAAAGATATGGTGTACAGGCGGATATCATCCACGCTGTGGACAAGGTAAACCATTATCAAAACCAGCATTTGGCAGAAACCGTGTTGCGTGAATTGGAGCAGGTAGAAAACAAAACAGTGGGTGTGCTGGGGTTGGCATTCACTCCCAACACGCCGGTCGTTGTTGAATCGCCAGCTATCAAGCTGATTGCAGAATTGCTCAAACATGATGTGCGGGTTGTGGCATACGATTCATTAGCAATTGATAATGCGCGAGGTGTCTTCGGCAGTGCGGTCGAGTACGTCGAGTCAGCGGAGGCGTGTCTGGAGCAAGCGGGTATTGCGGTGCTAACGCTCCGTGACACAGAAATCAAAAAAACCGTCGAGAATTTTGCGGTTCTTCAACCTTTGACGGTTGTGGATTGCTGGCGGATGATTGACCCCAAGACGATAGCCGGTAAAATGAAAAACGTAGTAATAGGGCGATTTCAAGCATAATTGCGAGTCTACATGCTTCTTAGGTTCCGTTGACATTTCGACTTCTCACGCAAATTCGAGACGATTTGGTCGTGAAATGCCGTATGTTTGCCCTTGATAGCCGAAAATTCGAACCGATTCAGCCATTTTAGCTTCGATTTTGACCGCCTTGGACGGCATTTTGAGGGCCATTCACCAAATGTCAACGGAACCTAATACCATTAAGGCTAAAGCACAGCAATATATATCGGTTATTCGACTTGCCCCGTTTGATTTGTCTACCCCACTTGGACGTTCAAAGGAACGACTCCGTCGGGCGGCACTCACCACTCTAAGTTCTTTGACAGCAAGAAGTATATACGTACTAGCGACATTGATTTCAGTACCTTTGTCGCTGAATTACCTTGGAACTGAACGCTATGGGTTGTGGATGACGGTCACTTCCACTCTTGGTTTATTAGCATTCGCTGACTTGGGGATAGGCAATGGATTGGTAAACGCCCTTTCGGAAGCGGATGGTAGAGATGACAGCGCATTGGCGAAACGAGCAGTCTCCAGTGGTTTCTTCATGTTGCTGGCAATCGCTCTTTTTCTATTATCAATCTTTCTAGTCGCATATCCCTTCATACCGTGGGAACGGGTGTTTAATGTTACATCTGATACTGCGATTTTTGAGTCGGGTCCAGTGGCATTGGTTGTTGTAGTCTGCTTCTTACTCAATATGCCATTAGGTGTGGTGCTTCGTGTCCAGTGGGGGTACCAAGAAGCATTTGTCAATTTTGCCTGGCAAATAGCAGGGACCGTGTTCGGCTTGGCTGGCGTACTGATAGCCATTTATGTACGTGCGCCTCTTCCCTGGTTGGTTCTGGCAATTTCGGGAATGCCCACATTGGCGGCCTTAGCCAATTCGTTTGTCCAATTTGGGTTTATCAGACCATGGCTGAGACCGAGCTTTTCGCAACTAGATTGGCGCTATGCGCGGGGTCTCTTAGGCGTGGGTTTCTGGTTTGTGCTAATTCAGTTAATGGCACTCATCGGGACAGCTACAGATAATTTGGTGATTGCCCAGTTTCTTGGAGCTGGTGCGGTAGCTGGTTATGCTGTGACGCAAAAAATCTATTGGTCTCTTGTGCTTGGACAACATTTCACGGGCGTTTTTTGGCCTGCCTTTGGGGAAGCTGTGGCGCGTTCAGATTATGCTTGGGCGCGCAGGATTCTTAAACGCTTGTTGATGATTAGTACGGGATTGGGTGTTGTCGTTGCATTACCACTGTTAATCTTTGGGCAAGAAATCATTCGGATTTGGGCGGGTCCAGATGTTGTCCCTTCGATCGGTCTCTTGGCTGGGTTTTCTATGTGGATGCTCTTGATAAGTTATGCGAGTGCTATTACCCCATTTCTCAACAGTACTACGCCTATGCTTCGGGGACAAGCAAAGTACTACAGTATTACTGCCCTAGTAAGTGTAATTCTAAAAATCGTTTTGGTGCCATATTGGAATGTTGAGGGAGTAATATGGGCTACGGTTATTGCTTACAGCGTGTTATTTGTGGTGCCAGCGACGCTACAGGCATATTCCGCACTTAACCCTGTGGTTGCCAGCAGGATAGGAGAAACTGCGTAGTGTTTAACTACATTATCACGATCCATAACAAACAAGATCTGTTACCCCGTGTGTTGGAAGGAGTAGCGTTATGCTGTTCCAAGCAATCCAAGATAATTCCTGTGCTGGATGGTTGCACTGACCACTCAGAAGAGATAGTGGACGAATTCATCGCCACGAGCGGATTGAATGTGGAAAAGGTTATCACGCCCGATGTCTATGAACTGCACGCCATTAACGCCGGGATGGCGTGTGTAACTGAAGGCTTTATTATGACCATTCAGGATGACGTGGTTATGCAGGAGCCGGAATTGGAACAGAAAATATCGGCACTCTGCGATGAGGTAGGACCTACCATTGGCGTGATTTCGCCACGTCACGGCACAAATGTACGCCGAGTACCATTTCTGCGCCAACTACGGAACTCAGGTTTAGTACCTCTAATTGATGAATACGAGCGTGTTACACGCCCCGAAGAAGCGCCTGTGATGGGTGAGCGGGTGGACTATGGGCACGTGTCATATCGCATGGTGGCGGGCGGCAGCCCGATGATTTTTCCCGAACGGGTATGGAAATCAATTGGGCGGATGGATGAATCCATGGCTCCATTGATGTGGTTTGATCATGAATACAACCTGAGATCGCTTCAGGCAGGCTACAGAAATGCCGTCTTTCCGTTGAGTTTTGAATCTGAAATAGATTGGGGAACTATGCGGCAGAAGACTAAGAGCGATGCTTGGATTTCAATGGTGCGCGGTTGGACTTTGTCAAACCGTCGCTACGTTTGGAAGAAGCATGGTCGATTCATCGATTCCTATCTCCAAGAACAAGGCAAGCCAACGTGGGCATGGATGTAAAGATGACGTTATCTCCACTTGTTCAGCTAGGGCGACGCTTAGGTCTAGGCAAAGTAAAACGTTTTATACGGTCCAGGTGGAATGAGCGCCAGGAAGCCTGGTTTCAGCGCCATCAGGTAGCTTTTGCCCAGGATTTAAGCTTTACTGAAATGGCGGCGCGGTTCCCGGAGCGAAATGACATGCATGCTTATGCTGTGCATTATTACGCTCACAATTTGCCGGATGCGCTGCGCCAACACCGCACTTATTATAAACAAAGTCTGCGCGGCTTCGGAGAAAACGCCTTTCATGCTATGTGGTGGATGTTGTTGCGCGAATATCAGCCAGGACTGTGCCTGGAAATCGGTGTCTATCGCGGCCAGGTAATCTCACTGTGGGCTATGATTGCTCAGATAGTGAATTTTTCTTGTGAAATTCATGGTATATCACCCTTTACCCCACTGGGCGACGCTGTTAGTGTGTATCGTGAAGATGTGGATTACTTGACCGATACACTAAATTCTTTCAAACACCTTAATCTTCCTGCACCAACGTTGGTCAAGGCACTTTCTACGGAACCTGCGGCAATAGAGCATATTGCAAGCCACAGTTGGGATTTGATTTACATTGATGGCAACCATGACTATGAGATCGTTTTAGCGGACTACAGACTATGTCGGGATCATCTTGCGGTAGGCGGTTTGCTGGTCATGGACGACGCAAGTGTAAACACTGCGTTCCGTCCTCCGCAGTTCTCGTTTGCCGGGCATCCTGGCCCATCACAAGTGATGGCTGAATATGCAATGCACGAATTGCAATTCCTCGGCGCAATAGGCCATAACAACATATTCCAAAAAATCTAGGTATGTACATTATGGATTATCTACGAGTGCAACTTCGGCATCATCCGCGACTCAAGGCAGGGCTGCTTCCTCGCTATGTTCGCCTGTTACACTGGTTTTGGCAATTGCGGAATTTTCTGACGGGTCACCGCCCGATTGTGTTCAGTGCTGGCGAGCATATGCTCAAGCTACACCCAGACGGTTCAGTTCCTGAAGTCTTATATACGGGCAATTTTGAAGCGGTTGAGCGAGATTTTGTGGCGACATGTCTAGTGCCAGGCATGGTGGTGGTAGATGCCGGTGCAAATGTCGGACTCTATACGGTAATTTCGTCAGCATTGGTTGGGGCCAACGGTAGGGTGTATGCATTTGAACCGGGAAGACTCACTTTTGAGCGCTTGCAACGAAATCTGTATCTCAACCAGTGTCAAAATGTGATAGCTACTCGTGTCGCGCTTTCCAATACAAACTCGCCAATGGTTCTACGTGTCGATGCTGCTCACCCGACATTGGATGGTCATCGATTTGTTCGCCCCATGGATGAGGTCATTCACCCCACCGCCACTGACGAAATTGTGAAGTGCCAGACGCTTGATGATTGCTTACGACAACAGGGTGTAGATAGAATTCATTTCATGAAAGTAGATGTGGAAGGCGCTGAGCTTGCCCTGCTGCAAGGTGCTGAATTAACGTTAAAGCGTTCGACAGACATTACAGTGATATTGGAATGCACTCAAAATCGTCAACAGGTACAGAATTTGCTGGATCGGCACGGTTTTCAATATTTCAAGTGGGATTGTGATGAACAGATTCTCAAACCGTCTACATTTGATGAGGCAGTTGTCACCGGCAACGTTATCGTGCGCCGGGCGGTGGAGAGAATCCAATGAGCAAGGGGATGCTGCCAGCAGACACTTTACGTGTACGTATTGCTATGATCTATCCGCTAAGTATTACGTTGGGTGGGTTTGAGCACCAGGCAATCCAAACCTGCCGTGCGTTACAAGTAGCGGGGGTAGACGCGCAACTCTTGGACTGGAATAAAGCCGACGATGAATTCGACATCCTGCACCTTTTTGGGGCGTCGGCACACTGGTATGAAATCAGCCAGGCAGCAGCAAAAAAATCTAGGATCGTCGTCACAGCATTAGGGGCACCCGCACGGTGGAAACAACCTCTATTTCGTTGGTTGGGATGGGCCGCAATGATGGGCGGTCGGATACTGAGACAACAGAGTTCATACGAGCAGGCGTATCGCTCGTTGCGGTGCGCAAGTTATATAGTTTGCCTGAACGAGTTTCAACGTAGGTTCTATCAGTCTGCATATCAGCTGCCCACCACCAAGACGGCAGTTGTGCCCAATGGTGTGCCGTCATCGCGGTATACAGGAGATGCTGCGCTTTTTACAGCAAAGTACGGCATTCGAGATTACGTACTCTTTACAGGAAACATTGTTGAGCGTAAACGCCCTCTGCAATTGGCGCGTGTCCTCAAGCGGTGCAACTGGCCAGGTGTATTTATAGGTGGCACCCTCAATTCCGCCAGTGAACGTGCCTATGCACAGGAATTTGAATCTGCACTCAAGGACGCACCAAACTTGATATGGATCAAAGGACTGGCCTACGACGATCCGCTGTTAGACAGTGCTTATGCCGGGGCGCGTGCGCTGTGTTTGCCGTCAGCGGACGAGAGTCAGCCGCTATCAGCGATGGAAGCGATGGCGGCGGGCGCGCCGGTCATCCTGGCTGATTTGCCCTATGCTCACCAAGCGCCGTTTGAGAAGACAGTCCGTTGCAGATTGGATGACGACTTATCATTGGAACATGCAATTCGGATGATCACGGACGCACCGGCGCAGCACCGTCACGTTTTACCTGAAGAGTACTCCTGGGACAAAGTAGCCCAACAGCTGGTTGCAGTATATCAACGGGTGATGGAGCCAGATGCATGACGACGCGTATGGAGAGTCGCTGGTTTCCTGGCTTGACTTGGACTGGGCTAGCCGTCGTTCTGCTATTATTGGGGATGATTGCCTTTGATGCGTTGCAAGTGAATCTTATCTTTCTCAGACTGGAGCAGGTACTTACTCAATCCGACGTCGGCGTAGAGGACAAAGGTAAAGCACTCCAGGAGATTCGCTTGGCGCGCAGCCAGCTTTCTGATCGAATGTCGAAGCGTCAGTCAATAGCTTTGTACGCTGTTGACCGTCTGTTGGCGCAAATTGAACTCAATCCATCTGGTACTTCTACGCCAGCAAGTTGGACTCTACACGATTGGAGTCCCTGGCGATTGCCCGAAGCGGTTCCTCTCAGCCAGGATGTACTATTATTGGGGGCAATAGTGATATCAGATGACGTGGATTTTGCTCTAACGGGTAATGTCCAGATTGCTTTGTTGATAAAGCCACGCCACTCTGATCTTCATACAAATCAGGTTGAATTTGACTCACCCGGTTGGCGGATTATCGAAACTGCGGAAGGATGGGTGGTTTTGGGTTCGGCAAGAAACTGGGTACACAATGCTGGGTTTGAATGGCCATCGCCTGATCCACGTGCGATTAGTGGTTTAGTTTCGCCCATCAACTGGGGCTACGGTGGGCCAGATGCCTACCAACGGTTACAGCTAAGAGAAGTTGATAAACAGCATCCGGGTCAATCAGTTTGTGCGGTTGGCGCAGTACGGATTATGCCGCCGTTTCAGCCGTTAATGCCAGGTCGATGGGCATTATTTGGGGCTGAGTTTCGAACTATACAGGGGGCAGGAGCGCAGCCATATTTGATGGCTATGTCTCCCGTCGATGGCTCAGTTCCAGCCGTGGGACGTTTGGCCGTTATCAATGAAGTAGACTATTGGCAGAAGGGCTATGGCCTTCTACAGATACAAGAAGATTGGCTGGTTTCTCTCGTAACCGATACCCCCGATGGTTTGCAGAATGAGAATTGTATCGATAACCTGTTCGTTGTTCTCTTGCCTGAAGTGAGTCCTTAATGCCCGATCCTCGACAGATTTTCTGGCTGTTTATTGCCCTGAGTGTGCCAGTTTGGCTGTTGTTGATCCGCCGCGAACGCTGGCTGGTTTTCTGGATATGCTTCACTGTTACCATCAACTTGTTTGACACCACCATTGGCGTGAATTTACTGGCTACGCGCTTGGCAGGATTATTGTTGTTGCCAATCACGGTTCAGATCGTGCCGGTTGTATCTAGGACGCGTTCTGGGCGAGCGCTCCTTTTGTTGTTCTTCTATTCGGCTTTGCTGGGCCTGATATTCGGCTACTTGATTCCCTGGCCCGCTGGTGGATACGATCGGGCATTCAATCAGACGGCCGCGGGGCGAGCGAGCATCTATATGATTCGTCTGACTGCTGATTTCAGTGTGGCATTGTTTGTTGCTCGCTGGGTTGCCCACACACGCCGATTGGATTTGGTTATTCGATATCTTCTCATAGGGACCACCGTGGCAGCACTAGGATCTGTCATCCAACAGATCACACAGGTGGATATGTACTTTTGGTTGACTGGGCTCAGTCGAGACCTTTCTGCAATTGGTCGTACGCGAGGGCTTAACTATGAACCGCGAGGCTTGGGTCTTATTCTGGCACATGGGATGTTGTTGCTGATTCTCTTGTATGTGCAACGACGATCTCTAAAAACAGTTGGGTTGTTCGGCCTTCATGCTGTGGCTTTCATCTTCACAGCTTCTACTTCTGCTGCGGTGGCTTTGGCAGCAGGATTAGGGGTGTTTGTTCTTTCTAATCTTAAGAAACGGAGTTTTTATTCTGCCCTCATGCGGTTCGCACTGGTAGGAAGTTTGCTTGTCGTTGCTCTGGTCGCTGCCGAAAGCACTGGTGTAACTTCTTGGTCAAGCAATTTGAGAACACGGTTATCTACAGAGTACAGACAGGATTCGCTTCCTGCAACCTGGATCGAGGCGGTTGCTTATCGGTTGGATTTTTTTGACGGCCCACCATTGATCTTTCTTGGATCACATCCATTGTATCTTTTCACCGGTACGGGACCTGGCCTAATATCTCTTCCTGCTACGGCATATTTGCCTCCACTATCGATATATAGCTGGCTTACCGGCACGGGCCTTAACAATGTGCCAACTATGGGTGGAATGCTGGAGCTTTCCAATACGGGTTTGATCGGTCTGGCACTCTGGCTGGTTTTTGTTTATGCCGCGCTGCGGGCGTTTCGTTCACTGATGTTGGCGCATCCGCAAGAAAGACACAAGTGGGAGTTAGGTCGCAACGCGTGTATGCTTGCGGCAGTTTTGTACACGCTGCAAGCGTCTACTGCATCGTCCATCTGGGCTATATTTATCGGCCTTGGTTTGGGGGCGGACTGGTTGGCAACCCAAGAACGTTATATCCAGCGCAAACAGAGAATCATAGAGGAGTTATCTCATGATGGATCCATCGCTACCCTTGATTTCCGTTATCATCCCGACACGCAATCGGGTTCAACGACTAGAACGGGGTTTGGAACGCCTAATAGCGGATGACTACCCTAACAAAGAAATTATCGTTTGCGATGGCGCTTCGACTGATGGAACAGTAGACCTGTTGCGCTCATATGGTGATGTGGTCCGTTGGATTTCGGAGGATGACGGTGGCGAGTTTCAAGCGCGCAATCGCGCTCTCCGGATGGCAACCGGAGAGATCATTCGCTATCTTAGCGATGACGATGAGCATGTTCCGGGAATCATGTTCTATGCCGTGCAGTACTTCAACAACTATTCTGATGTAGATATACTGTTCGGACAAGTTATCACTTATTATGAAGATGTCACTGGGAATGTGGTTATCAGTGACAATGCGCATAGGGGTACGGATTCAATTGCCCTGTCAAATTTCATTCGTCATCATCGCCCTTTGCCGAAAAGTGAAACCGTGTTTTTTCGCCGCAAGGTTATTGATCAGATTGGCTTTTTTGACACGATCAGGGGAGCCGATTACGATTACTGGGCACACGCCTACAGTGCAGGTTTAAAGTTGGCTATTGCGGATGATGTATTTGTGCATGGATTTCGCTACGAATCGGGTGAACAGGGACTTGTCGACGCCTATAGAGGAACGGTTTTTACGAGTCTAGCTCTTGCGCAGCGCTATGGAACCTGGTTTGACAAATTATATGTATGGGTATTGCTGCCTTTTCAATTGCTAAAATATGAATTTATCCAAGTGATGCCTCCCAATCTAGTACGTAGCCTGCGTCAACAGTTGTGGCGTTGGCGACAAAACAAAGTACCATCTGTGAGTAGCTGAGCCTATGAATTCTGATCAGATAAGAACCATGCAGGTATGTCTAGAATATGTTCCCAGTTATGGCGGTAGCGCAGTGGCAGTTCGCGATTATGCGATTGCGATGGACTCGTTTGTGGTCGCTTTCACCTCTAATCGAAACCTGGGTTACACCCAGGGATGGGATGACAAGGTTCTACGCGTCCCCATTCGGCCTGATTTTTTGGGACGCGCGTATGCTGTCCCTGAATCGGGCGATGGCCTTAGCGCTTCTAGATTGATGCTTAGTCAGTCCAGCCTTGCTGTGCTACATTTGCTATATCGCTACCATATTCCGTGGGCCAGCACGATTGCCTACCAATCACAAATTCCTTACTGGATTGTTCCCCATGGAATTCTGGATCCTCATGTTTTTACATACCGATCTTGGACCAAGAAGATCTGGTTGAAAGTTTTAGGGTCCCGTATCATGCAGCGTGCTGAGGCGGTGGTGTTTGTGACTGAGCGTGAACGACAAAAGGCATCTCCCTACACGCAGGGATGCAAGACACAGGTTATTCATTTACCGGTCGAGTATGTAGATACTTCGAGAAGGGAGCGGATTCGTTTGGAAATTCGAGCCAGACATATTATTCCCGAAGAGGCACGTGTACTGGTTTGGATGGGGCGTTTACACCCGATGAAGCGAATCCTTGAAACAATTGATGCGTTTGGACATGTCTGTGATCCCTCTCTACACCTCCTGATAATCGGACCCGATGACGTATTGAAGAAAGAAGACTGTGAGAATTACTGCCTGAAGCAAAACATCAAGAATGTGCATTTGCTCGGTCCAGTGTATGGGAACAGCAAGTATGACTACTATATGGCCTCCGATGGGTTCATTTCCTTATCGTATAGAGAAAACTTCAATTATACACTTGCGGAAGCACTGGCCTGCGGATTACCAGCTATTCTGTCGCCGGGAAATGATCTGGCGTTAGACCTACACAGTCAAAACTGTGGATGGATGCTAAAGACCGAGGATGCGCATGAAGCCATAACAGCGATCAAGGAATTTGCTTTGGCACCTCAAGCTGTTTTGCATGAATTGGGAACGGCAGGTCAACAGTGGGCCCGAACTAATCTTGATTGGGAAACCTTCACGACTGCGTTGCGAGAATTAGCGATTGAGTCGACTAATGCAGCCCACTCATAACAACACTAGACTGTAGGTCACGAAATGCAGACAAATACACCTAGAATCTTGGTTACCGGCAGTTCCGGTTTTATCGGATCTCATTTAGTTAGAACTTTGATAAATGATGGGCTAAACGTAATTGGCCTTGATGTTCACCCCCCCAAAATTGTTCCGAAGGATTATACATTCTTCGAATGCAATATTTGTGACTTCCAGCGGTTAAGATCGATATTAACTGAAACTGCGCCAGAAATGATCATTCATCTGGCAGCCAGAACTGATCTGGATGAAAAAACAGATATTCAAGGTTATTCAGCAAACACTGACGGTGTCAAAAACCTTGTTGACGCCATCAGGGATACCCCAACCGTTCGACGTTGTTTATTCACATCTTCACAGCTTGTTTGTCGCCTTGGATATATTCCCAAAGATAGCCAAGACTATTGTCCCAACACTGTATACGGTCAGAGCAAAGTCCTCACAGAGAAAATCGTGCGAGAAAATGACGGTGGTCGGGTGGTCTGGTGTCTTGTACGTCCTACCACTGTGTGGGGACCGGGGATGAATTCGCATTATCTACGTTTTTTCCGCATGATTCAAAACGGACGTTATTTTCATGTAGGCCACCGACCGCTGAGGAAAACCTACGGGTTTGTCGGCAATGTTGTTTTTCAATACAAAAAGCTCCTGAGTGCAAAGAGCGAGCAGATTCATCGTGAGACATTTTATGTTGGGGATTATGAACCAATTGTCCTACAGCAATGGGTGAATGCCTTTCAAAGTGAGCTGAATGTGCGTCCTATTCGGACAGTGCCGACTTCATTAGCAAGATTTGGTGCTCGGATTGGTGATCTGTTGAACATTTTGGGGTTCAAATTTTTCCCATTTAACTCATTCCGATTGACGAATGTACTCACCGAGTACCGTTTTGATCTTTCTGATTTAGAGAAAATTTGTGGACCTTTGCCGTTCAGTCTCCATCAGGGTGTGACGGAGACTGTCAAATGGCTGGTTTCAAACGATTTTCATGAGAATCAATGAATTTCATGTCAAATCTTGGGCTATTTTTCTTTCGGAGGCAGTTTCATGACACATCAGAATAGAGTATTAGTAACTGGCGCTGGTGGCTTTATCGGTGGCCACATGGTTGCAGCGTTACTTCAACAAGGATTTCCAGTACGTGCCGTAGACATCAAACCGCAGTGGCAATGGTATCAGCGTTTTCCCGAGGCAGACAACCTCACTCTCGATTTGGGGCAAAAGGAAAATTGTTATCAGGCGGTCAACGGTTGTGATTGGGTCTATAACTTCGCCGCCGACATGGGTGGCATGGGGTTTATTGAGAACAACAAGGCCTTATGTATGTTGACGGTCCTTATTAACACCCATATGCTCATGGCCGCCCGCGATTGTGGTGCTACCCGCTTCTTTTTTGCATCTTCTGCGTGTGTATACGCAGGTTTCAAGCAAAAGACTGCCGACAATCCCGGTTTGAAAGAGGAAGACGCGTACCCCGCGGATCCGGAAGATGGCTATGGCTGGGAAAAGCTGTTCAGCGAGCGTATGTGTCGACACTTCCGGGAAGATTTCAGGTTGGCAACACGGGTAGCAAGATTCCATAACGTCTATGGTCCTTATGGCACATTTGACGGTGGCCGAGAAAAGGCCCCTGCAGCCATCTGTCGCAAGATTATTTCTGCTAAACTTTCAGGCGTCAACGAACTTGAGATATGGGGCGATGGGCAGCAGACACGCAGCTTCATGTACATCGATGATTGTCTGCATGGTGTCCAGGAAATTATGAAGAGTGACATTCTCGATCCTATCAATCTGGGTAGTGCCGAGATGGTGACCATCAATCAGCTTGTCGATGTGGTGGAAGAGATCGCTGGGGTTCACCTGAAGCGACGCTATAACCTTGACGCGCCCAAGGGTGTTCGGGGCCGTAGTAGTGATAACACATTGATCAGAAGCCAATTGGACTGGGAGCCTTCGATTCCATTGCGAGAAGGGATGGAAAAAACCTATGCCTGGATATATGATCAGATGACAAGTGGTTCGAGCAAAGACGCTGTGTTCAATCGGTATTAGTGAGGGTAGTAAGCAAAGTTCATGGCAAATGTATTAATGTTGTCTTTGGTATTTGGTCCAGACACGGTCTCCACAGCCAATATGATGAGCGAACTGGCGCACGGACTCCATGACGAGGGTCATCGAGTCACCGTTTTAACCTCCATGCCGCATTATAATCCCACCCCGGAGGTACTGAAGAACCCCACCTACCGGGCCAGGTTGCCTAGACTTTTTACCGATGTGGATGAAGACGGTGTAAGGGTAATTCGCGTTTATATGCCGCTCAAAGGACAACGAGTGTGGCGACGCGCACTGGATTATGTCTGGTTCCAGATTTTGACCCTGATAATTGGTGTATCGAAAGCTGGTCGCCAAGACATCATTTTTGTTCCATCGCCACCCATAACGTTGGGAATCAATGGTTTCCTGTTAAAGTTCTTTCTCAAGGGAAAAATGATCTACGATGTGCGCGAGCTTTGGCCGGATGTGCCTGTACGCATGGGCCTGTTGAAGAATAGAGTCCTGATTCAGCTTGCCTATGCCATCGAAGGGTTCGTCTATCGCAATTCAGCGGCTATCACATCGATTGCGCGTAGCTTCAATGCAAATCTTGCTTCGCGTGGTGTACCACCCCAAAAGCTATTCTTCACGCCCAACTTTGTTGACGTAGAATGGCTCACGCCACTTCCCAAGACAAATGATTTTGCCAGAGAGCATGGCCTGGAAACCAAGTTTGTCGTTTTTTATGCAGGCAATATCGGCCTTTCGCAAGGGTTGGAGATATTGGTTGAGATAGCGCATGGTTTTGAAAAGGAAGAAGATGTTCAGTTTCTGATCATCGGGGATGGTGCGGCGCGGCTCAGACTCGAACGGGCTATCCAGGATTCAGGGCTGCATAATGTTCGTTTGCTGCCATTTCAACCCTACGGTAGAGTGCCTGAAACCTATGCAACTGCCGACGTATGTATATCTCCGATGCAATTCGGATTCTCCTACGATACAGTTCCGTCCAAGATTTATACGGCAATGGCAGCGGGTCGGCCTGTTGTCGCCGCAGCCGAAGCGGATACAGAGACCACATCATTGCTGCAGGAGTCCGGTGGCGGCATCGTGGTTGCCCCTGAATCCGCCAGGGAGATGATTGAAGCAATTCAGCGGTTACGCAATTCTCCTAAGGAAGCCCAACAAATGGGTCTGAAGGCGCGTAGTTGGGTCGTCGCTCACTACAGCAAACGAGCAGTAATCAAAGCATACGATCAGGTAATTCACCACGTTGTTAAGAGTTCGGATTCATGAAGGTGCATAAAGCGGTGCTTGTTACCGGCGCTACCGGTGCGCTGGGGCCGCGCGTGGTAACTGCGTTGCATAATGCCGGTTATCGTGTCCGCACTTTGTCGCTCGCTCCCCCCCCGCCTGGATTACTTCCTACATCAGTAGAGACCATACTTGGTGACATCACCGACGAAGATGCTGTTCGTGCCGCCATGGATGGTATAGAGATGGTTGTACATTTGGCCGCGTTGCTACACATCGTCAATCCATCGCCCGAACGACGTCCACAGTACGAGCATATCAACGTTGACGGAACTCGGATAATTGTCGACGCAGCCCGTGCTGCGGGTATTGGGCGTCTGGTCTTCTTCAGCACCATTGCAGTCTACGGTCAAGGCGGGAGCAAACTTTTAGATGAGGATGCCCAGCCCTACCCCAATACACTTTATGCCGAAACAAAATTGGCCGCCGAACGGATCGTGTTGGATGCGAAACGTGCAGATGGGCAGCCGTTGGGTGTTGTGTTGCGGTTGGGTGCTGTGTATGGCTCCCGTATCAAAGGTAACTATCAACGCCTTGTGCGTGCCCTGGCGCACGGGCGTTTTGTCCCCATCGGTGACGGCAGTAATCGGCGCACCCTGATCTGTGATAAAGATGTGGCCCGCGCTGCATTATTGGCTGCACAGCATCCGGCAGCAGCAGGAAAAGTCTACAATGTCACCGATGGGCAGTTCCATACGGTTGGCGAGATCAATCGAGCAATCTGTGCGGCGCTTGGCCGTAAGCCACCCCGCTTTTATATCCCCACGGGTCCGGCGCGTCTGGCAGCCGGGCTGCTGGAAGACGCTGCACACCTGCTTGGCCGTCGTTCCCCGGTTGGCCGGGCCACCATTGACAAGTACACAGAGGATGTGGCTGTGGATGGCCAGCGCATTCAGCGTGAACTCGGCTTTCAACCCGCCTATGACCTATATGCAGGTTGGCAAGATGCAGTCGATGAAATGCGCCGTCAGGGCGAACTATGAGCCCGGTGGTCTTTCAATTTGGTCTGGCTGCGGTAATAACGCTTCTCGCCTATCTGGGTGTCATTGGTTTACTTCGCTGGGCGGAACAGCGTATGTTGGACATCCCCAATGAGCGTAGTTCCCACACCCACCCCACACCCCGGGGCGGTGGCCTGGTCATTGTCGTCTGCACGCTGCTTGGGTTGTGGCTCTCCGATTGGTTCTTCGCTGCGAGAATTCCTGTACAGGCCATGGCTGGCTACAGCCTGGGCGCAGCCCTGATCGCCCTGGTCAGTTGGCTGGATGACCTGCGCTCTCTCTCCAACCGGATTCGCTTCAGCGCCCATGCCGCGGGCGCCCTGCTCATTCTGCTCGCGGTCGGGTTCTGGCAGGAAGTTGACCTGCCCTTCGTGGGGTTTGTGCATTGGGGGTGGCTGGGCGTACCCTTCACCTTCCTCTGGGTGGTCGGCCTGACCAACGCCTACAACTTTATGGACGGCATCGACGGTCTGGCGGGCAGCCAGGCCGTGATTGCTGGTGCCGGTTGGGCAGGCTTGGGGTGGCTGGGTGGAGAACCGTTGGTCAGCTTACTAGGTCTCTTGGTGGCTGGCAGCAGTTTCGGTTTTCTCCTCCACAACTGGCCGCCGGCGCGCATCTTTATGGGCGATGTGGGCAGTGCCTTTCTGGGCTTCACATTTGCGGCGTTGTCGGTGCTGGCAGCCCAGCAGAATCCCCGCTTGGCCGTGGCTGGCATTCTGCTGCTCTGGCCCTTTCTTTTTGATACCGCATTTACCTTTCTGCGTCGTCTGCGCCGCCGGGAAAATGTCTTTGCGGCCCACCGTTCCCACCTCTACCAGCGTCTGGTGATTGCAGGATACAGCCACCGCACCGTCACCCTGCTCTACAGCGGCCTGGCTCTGGTCGGTGTTGTGTTGGCCTTTGGCTGGGTTCTGGAGCTTCCCGGCACAGACTGGCTGGCTGTGGGCATTCCCAGTCTATTGTGCCTGGGCCTGTGGCGGTCTGTTGTACATAGAGAATACAAATTGTATAGGGATTGACGAGACGGTAGAAGAAGTTGGACGCAGATAAACGCTGACAAACGCAGATGCACTATCTGGATCAGCGTCAATCTGCGTTTATCTGCGTCCTATTTCCCTACGGGGGTAGAATGTCCGACGCTCAATTGTTGGGATTGGGCAAGTAACCCGAAATTGATTACAATGGAGGCATATTCGATCGACAACGATACTCACATCGAGCGTCTATTGTCACACTGAAGGACCTCCCACGTGCCCACCCATTTTGCCCGCACCTCTATTGCCCGCCTGCTTGCCCTGCGCAACCGTCACTTCCTGGGCCTGGACCTGGTTCTGCTCACCTTTACGCCTCTGCTGGCCTTTCTCCTGCGCACGGACGGTCTATCCACCCAACCTGCTGGCTGGGACCTGCTCTCCCGCTATGCAACCGGTCTGGTCATCTACACACTCCTGGGCCTGGTTGTGCGCCTGCTCGTTTTTCAGCGCCTGGGTCTCTACCGCCGTTACTGGCGCTATGCCAGTATCGAGGAACTGGACCGCATCGCCTGGGCGGTGCTGCTCTCCACCCTGCTCTTGCTGGTGTTGGTATTGGCCGCGCGATTGCCCCTGGTGGCTGTGGCCATCCCCCCCCTGTACACTTTCCCCCGCTCCCTGGTCTTGATCGACGGCCTGCTGGTGTTGATTGCCGTAGGCGGCATCCGTTTCAGCGTGCGCCTGGCCACCCGTTGGCAGCCGGATAGTTCCGGCCGCCAGGTGCGGCGTGTGCTGATCATGGGGGCCGGCAGTGCCGGCGCTATGATTGCCCGAGAGATGCGCAACAACGCTGCTCTGGGGCTGGAGCCAGTCGGTTTCATCGACGACGATCCGGTCAAGCAGAAGGTGCGCATCCACGATATTCCCATTTTGGGCACGCATGCCGATATCCCCACTGTGGTGCAAGAGTACAAGGTCAGCCAGGTGATCATTGCCATGCCCACGGCCACGGGTTCCATCATTCGGGAGATCGTGCGCATCTGCGACCAGGCGGGGGTGAAGGCCCAGATTATGCCCAGCCTGGGCGAACTGTTGGATGGGCGGGTAACCATGAAACAGGTGCGCGATGTGCGCATCGAGGATCTGTTGCGCCGGGCACCGGTGCAGACCGACGGGGAGGCAGTGGCCGGACTGTTGCGGGGCAAACGGGTACTGGTAACAGGCGGCGGCGGTTCCATCGGCAGCGAACTCTGTCGCCAGATCTGGCGCTGTGGGCCTGCCCAATTGATTCTGCTCGGCCACGGCGAGAACAGTATCTTTGACATCCACAACGAGCTGTTGGGCCAGGAGCCGGGGATACACAATCAGCCAGAACGGAACACAGGTCCTTCCCTGATCCCCGTCATTGCCGATGTGCGTTTTGGCGAACGGATGCAGCAAGTTTTTGCCGAATACCGGCCCCACGTCGTCTTCCATGCCGCCGCCCACAAGCATGTGCCCCTGATGGAGATGAACCCCGCCGAGGCGATCACCAACAATGTGCAGGGCACGCGCAATGTGGTCGCAGCGGCCATGGCCGTAGATGTGGAACGCTTTGTGATGATTTCCACAGACAAGGCGGTCAACCCCACCAGCATTATGGGGGTGAGCAAGCGCTGCGCCGAGATGATTGTACACAGGGCCGCCAGCCAGAGCGGCAAGCCCTATGTGGCCGTGCGCTTTGGCAATGTGCTGGGCAGCCGGGGCAGTGTGGTCCTCACCTTCCAGCGTCAGATTGCTATGGGCGGTCCGGTGACAGTCACCCATCCGGAAATGACCCGCTACTTTATGACCATTCCCGAAGCGGTGCAGTTGGTGCTCCAGTCCGCGGTGTTGGGCAAGGGCGGCGAGGTCTTTGTACTGGATATGGGGGACCCAGTGCGCATTGCCGACCTGGCCCGGGACCTGATCGAATTGTCCGGGCTGCGCGTGGGAGAGGATATTGAGATCATCTACAGTGGGATGCGTCCCGGCGAAAAGCTCTATGAGGAGCTGTTCATTGCCGGCGAGGAGTACGCACGCACCCGCCACGAAAAGATATTTCTGGCTGCCAACGCCGGCCATCTGGTCTCCGACGGTCTGGATGACAAACTGGCAGCCCTCTTCACCGCCGCCAAGCAGGTAGACGAGCAGGCCATTGTGGACGCCTTTCGCAGATTGGTGCCGGAGTTTCGGGCTGTAGGGCGCAGCGTTGTGGGCAATGGGCGTGTGATGGTGGAGGCAGATGCAACCGTGTCAAGTGGGGCCACCAACGGCAGCGGCCGCGGACTGCTGGGGAAATAGAACGCGGATTAGAAGCTGTTTGAGAAGTGTCGCTCACTGGCTTCGATACGCTCTCTTGGCTGGTAGACCAGCGCTGATTGAGTAGGCGTCGCTTCAGAAAGCGGGGGCTGTCTCCAGCCGTATCGCTTGTACTGAGCCTGTCGAAGTGAAACCAAGCGAGTACGCTCGAAATGGCTCATAAACCCGTTCGCTTGATTTCGATACGCCCTCCGATGACTCCCGGCTACTCAATCAGCGCTCTCTGGTCTGATGGCTGAATAGTTACGGCTCTTTGGGAACTCAGGGGGTCCAGGAAAAACTGCCAAACTAGCGCTGATTGAGTAGGCGTCGCTTCAGAAAGCGGGGGCTGTTTCCAGCCGTATCGCTTGTACTGAGCCTGTCGAAGTGAAACCAAGCGAGTACGCTCGAAATGGCTCATAAACCCGTTCGCTTGATTTCGATACGCCCTCCGAAGACTCCGGGCTACTCAATCAGCGCTCTCTGGTCTGATGGCTGAATAGTTACCAATTGGGCAACAATCGTAGGTTCGGTTTCTAACCGCACTATGTGGTACACCCCTCAATCGTGCGGCAAAATGCCGCACCTACGAGTACCGGATTGATTTCTTGATATTCAAGTAGCCGCACATTGGAGGTCCCCCATCAATCGTGCGGTTAGAAACTGCACCGACCCCGACCAACTGGAAACAAAGTTTCTACAGAAGTTCGACTTTTCAGAAAAGTCGAGCTTCTACGCCCAAGAAACGTTGTTGACGCTGTACTTAGCTGGCGTCGCTGCGCTGAATTGACCTTTTGGGCGTCAACTGGCCCATCGCAAATAGCAAGGCGAAGAGCCACCAGAAGAGAAAATTATTATTGGCCCCCATCGTAATGGCATCAGCCATACTGTAGATCGTATGGGCGATAAGTACCCCGCCCATACCGAGAACCCAACCCCTTCTCTCCGGGGACAGTGGGGTACGCCATAGACGAATCACCACTCCTATTCCCGATACATATATAGCGAGAAATGCGATCAGGCCCGGAATCCCGAAGTCCAATGCGGTCTGTAAAAAGATATTATGAGCGTGCCCAAAGTCATAGTCCGGTGGAATGAGAAAAAGGGGATAAAGGATTGGGGCGATCCTGCTAAAGGTACCCAATCCCATGCCTGTGAAAGAGAAATCCTGGATTCCATAGAGGGCACGGCTCCAAATTTCGATGCGTCCTGACAAGGTAAGCGAGCCAACCACCGTCTGCGCATCCTGAGCTGCTTCTACTGCGCTTGCTAAGAAATCTATCGGTGTTGCGGCCAAACCGATGATGACAGCCAGCCCCCCCCCCAGCAGCAGCCAGCGCCCCCATCTCCAATTGACCAGCAGCATTGCTAACAGCCCGATTGTTAAGCCTATCAATCCACCTCGGGATTGGACAGCAACGAAAACTAGGCCGATCACCCCTGTCACAAAAAAAAGCGGGAGCAAGACAGGATAGGAACGTTCTTTTCGGAAAAGCGCCGTGATTGTTAGTGCGAGAGCAAAGGGCAATACATAAAGTAGACTGCCTGCCACGACGTTAGAGTTGAAACCACCAGATGCACGCTCAAAAACGCCGCCCAATAGATGAGGGATACGCGCAAGGATATTGCTCAGACCAAATATCTTATCAGGCCATGCTGTGCCAAAGATAGCAAGCAAGGCAATCGCACCGCCTGCTAATACAAAGCCTGCTCCGCAGAGGTTTTGCAACTCTGATCTGCGGCTGCCATGCACAACAATAGTCCAGAAGAGAGCAATATTCCAGATGAGTATGCAAGCCTTGGGGATGGAATACTGCTCGCGCAGGGGACCGGGCGCGGCCCAGACCGCTACCGGCAGCATCACGAGAAAGAGGAAGAAGAGGGGCCAGTCTGCCGGTGTACGCCGGAACCAGACGCCAATGGTCAGCCGTCGCCAGACCCAGCCCATCGCCAGGATTCCAATGGCACCAGCCAGCTCTCCGCCGGAAAAGCGCGATGGGAAATAGAGTACCGGTGCTGTGATTGCCAGCAATAGTAGTTCGACAAAAAGGGGAATATCCCAATAGCGTCGGAGATTCATAAAAGGCCTAGTCTGTATGATTTAGGTAGACTGAAAGATCGTAGCATAGCTCCAGGAGTAGAGACAAACTGACGATTCCCAAGAATTGTTATCCCGCCCGCTTTTTGTCGCTTGCTGGGGTGCAAAGAACGGTTTCGTCATTGGTTGACCGTGTGTTAAGATGACCATTGCTTTCCCTCGTTTGTTGACTGAGAAAACGCCGATGACTGTTGACCAGATTTTCCCTCATTTGTTAGTAGAGCCAAACAAGGTTGCATCCCAGGCGCGTCTCTTTACCCACGAAGATTGGAGCCGTGTACTTCAAATCGTGCGCCGCACCCATCTGGTTGCCCTGCTTCACTATGGGATCGCACAGGTAGGTATCGAGCTTCCATTGGAGTTCCAGGAAAGCATGCGCGATCTTCTTCGCCTGGCAACCTTTGATGCTTTGCAAAAACGGGCTGAGCTCGCACGCATTCTGGCCGAACTGAACGATACTAACCTCCCCCCCATTCTCTTCAAAGGCGCGGTCCTGGCCCATACGGTCTATCCCTCCTACACCCACCGACCGATGGGAGACATCGATCTGTGGGTTCCTCACGCACAGATGGCACAGGCGCAGTCAGTCCTGGAATCCCTTGGCTATCGTTATAAGGAAAAGGTTCACCGTTCCCACGCCATGCAATCTTTGGGCGATGGTGAATTGCAGATGCGCGGGCAGACCGCATTGCAGGGATTGGTCGAACTCCACTACGGCGTATTTGCCGGCGAGTGGTTGCGTATTGCCGCGAATGTGGATCGCCAGGCGGTCTATGATAGATTGGTGGCGACTGAAATAGACGGCCAGTCCGTCCTCCACCTGGCCCCGGAGGATGCCTTCATCCAGATTGCTCTCCACGTAAGCATTAATCACCAGATGACAGTCAATGGGTTGCGCAGTCTGGTTGATTTGGAGTTCTTGTCGCGCCAGGGCATGGACTGGGAAACCGTTGGGCAACGCTGTTGGGATTGGCGTCTGTATACCGCTGTATCCTTCGTGATTGATCTCTGGGATCAGCTCATCGCCAGCGAGCAAAGCAGCCAAGCCGCGGCCGCGTTGCCCTTCCGCAGACCGCGGCTGTTGCGGTTGTTTGTGGAAGCGCAGGATTTGCTCGAAGGACACAGCCTCTCTCAAAACCGATGGCGGCTACTCTATCAATTAGCCCTTGTTGATCAGGGCCGGTCTATACTGCGGCTGATCGCCCACACGCTTTGGCCTGATCGGGCGTGGCTGAAGGCCAGATATGCGGACACAAACCGGTGGACTCGTCTCCAGCATTTCAGGCAGGTCGTCAGTGGCAAAGTGTAGGAACCGGGCCGTCGTCCGCTGGTTGGTGGCTTGGAAAATACTCGGCACATACAGACATCCGGTGCGCATCCGCCGGATGTCTGTTGTAGGTTTCAGGCCAGATTTCGGTAGTTTCGCCGATTCGGGTACAATCGTGGTGATGATCGATTGGTGTCCATGTCCGATGGGGCACAATCAGCAATGAAAACAGGGACGCAGATTTACGCAGAAGACACAGATTACGCAGAGTCTATCCGCGTTCATCAGTGGCTATTTTCAGGTTAGGCAACACAACCGGCTGACACCGATAGCAGTGAAAATCATCCACAGA
>JAHBVF010000023.1 GCA_019637685.1 Caldilineaceae bacterium
AGTCTATGAGCGAGTGCCAGAAGTTTAGCCGTCGCCGGTTGAGTAGCCGCCAGAGGCAACTCGCTGCCTTCCCATCTGATTGTGGCGGCGTATCGAAACTAAGACGGCGGGTCTACGGCGCAAGCTGCTTCTACCGGGTCCACCCGCTTGGTTTCGATACGGCGGTAAACTGCCCCCGCCTACTCAACCGGCGCTAGTCTGGTCACACGGTCCGCCGTCCGTTCCAACGCGCTCGCCAGTTCGTCGCGCAGAGCATTGCGCTGGGCATCAATGGTGGCCAGGCGTTGGCGATAGGCGGCCAGCAGCTTGACCGGGTCGCCGTGGCTGGGGTCTTCTGTGTTGGGGTTTTTGATGTCCAGATTGTAGTTGCGGGCGCGGATGTCGTCGATGGAGACCCGCCAGGCCTGCTCGCTCTCCTGGCGGTCGTGCCACCACGCCTTCTCCGGCCCAAACTCCTCGATGGCGATGGGCCGGGTCTTGCTATACTGCTTGCGGTCGCCGGGCATGGGGTGTTCGTAATACCAGATTTCCGTCGTCGGCTCGCCTTTGGTCAGAAAGAGCAGATTGGTGTTGATGCCTGTATAGGGGGCAAAGACGCCGTTGGGCAAGCGCACAATCGTATGCAGATTACAGCGTTCCAGCAGCCGCTCTTTGATGCGGGTCTTTACCCCTTCGCCAAAGAGCGAGCCGTCGGGCAGCACCAGCGCGGCCCGCCCGCCCTCCTTCAGCAGTTGCATCAGCAGGACGAGGAAGAGGTCCGCGGTCTCTTTGGTCTGGAAATCCGCGGGGAAATTGCTCTCCACCCCCGGCTCTTCCGTGCCGCCAAAGGGGGGATTGGTCAGAATCACATCCACCCGCTGCCGGTCGCTGATGCTGCGGTAGGGGGTGCGGGTCAGTGCGTTGTCGTGGGCAATCGCCGGCACTTCCACCCCGTGCAGAATGAGATTTGTCATCGCCAGCAGATGGGGCAGGGGCTTCTTCTCCACGCCCCGGATCGAGCGCTGCAACTGCTCTCGCTCCGCCACCGTCGTGGCCTCTCCCCGCAGATTCTCCAGGGCGCAGACCAGAAAGCCGCCCGTTCCGCAGGCCGGGTCCAGCACCACATCCCCCAGCTTCAGCCCCACCATATCCGCCATAAATTGGGTCACGGCCCTGGGCGTGTAATACTCCCCCGCGTTGCCCGCGCTCTGCAAATCCCGCAGAATCTTCTCGTAAATATCGTTGAAGAGGTGGCGCTGCTGGCTGCTGTGGAAGTCGATCTGATTGATGCGGTTGATCACCTGGCGCATAAGCGTGCCCGACTTCATATAATTGTAGGAGTCGGTGAAGACCTCCCGCACAATCCCGCCCCTCGGGTCGCTGCCCGGTCCGCTGGGCAGATCCTTCAGTTCCGGGAAGAGCCGGTTGTTCACAAAGTCGAGCAGATCGTCCCCGGTCAGCCCCTCGTCGTCCGCGGCCCACTCCCGCCAGCGCAGCCCCGTGGGGATGGGCGAACGATAGCCCGCCTCCCACTCGTACTCCTCCTCTTTGGCGTCGAAGATACGTAGAAAGAGCAGCCACACCAGTTGGGAGATGCGCTGGGCGTCGCCGTCCACCCCCGCGTCCTGGCGCATAACGTCCTGGATGGATTTGATAGTTGTGGAGATGGACATGAATTTTCCTATACGAGTGATTGAAGAAGTTCGACCTTTTCCGAAAAGTCGAACTTCTGGTAGTTCAGCCGTCGCCGGTTGAGTAGCCGCCAGAGACAACTCCCGGCCTTCCCCTTGGCTACGGCGGCGTATCGCTTGTACTGAGCATGTCGAAGTGAAACTAAGACGGCGGGTCGACGTGTAAATTTGTCGTGTCCGTATAACCGCTTAGTTTCGATACTGC
The DNA here is from genome assembly GCA_019637685.1 of Caldilineaceae bacterium. Taxonomy (GTDB): domain Bacteria; phylum Chloroflexota; class Anaerolineae; order Caldilineales; family Caldilineaceae; genus JACQGT01. The sequence goes on from JAHBVF010000023.1 coordinate 1,876, forward strand.
TGGAAAAAGCCCCCGCCTACTCAACCGGCGCTGATCTACAATCGGCAGGGAAATTCGACTTCTGGTAGTTTAGCCGTCGCCGGTTGAGTAGCCGCCAGAGACAACTCCCGGCCTTCCCCTTGGCTACGGCGGCGTATCGAAACTAAGACGGCGGGTCGACGGCGGAAGCTACTCCTATCGAGTCTACCCGCTTGGTTTCGATACGGCTGGAAACATCCCCAGCCTACTCAACCGGCGCTGATCTAATTTCGTCATCTGTACTCTTCTTGAGAAATATCTTGCGAGATAGAGCAGGCAGTACATCGTAATCGCCCCGGATCAACGCCTCCCGCTTGTCCCGTCGCCAGCCTTGCACCTGTTTTTCAGCGGTATAGGCATCCTCTATCTTGACAAATTCGGTGGCAAAGACCAGTTTCACCGGGCGACGACGAGCCGTATAGTCCGCACCGTCGCCCTGGTTGTGCTGCCTCACGCGCCGTTCGATGTCCGTCGTAGAGCCGACGTAATATGAGCCGTCTTTGCATTCGAGAATGTACATCCAGGCCATATCGAGTTTTTTCACCCCTACCCAGCTCAGTGAGCGACAGAGTAGTTCAGCCGTCGCCGGTTGAGTAGCCGCCAGAGACAACTCACGGCCTTCCCTTTTGGCTACGGCGGCGTATCGAAACCAAGACGGCGGGTCAACGGCGGAAGCTACTTCCATCGGGCTACCCGCTTGGTTTCGATACGCCCTCGGCAGACTCCGGGCTACTCAACCGGCGCTGGTCTGGATTCCTACGCCGCCCGATAAATCTCTTCTTCCAATTCCCGCACCGCGGCCATCAGCCCTTGCGCGCCGCCAAAGGCCCGGGCAATCTCCACCGGCGTGCCCAGTTGGTCGAAGGGGGGGAGTTGCAGAAGGGTGCGCAGGCTGCCGCCGTCCAGCGCGCTTTCCATTGACTCGATGCCCCGGGCCGCGTACTTTTCCAGCAGCCCTTCCAATACCTGCCGGGCTGTGCCGCTGTATTTGCCAAAATAGTTGCGCTTCACCACATTCTGCGCCCGTTCGCTGCGGGTCAGCGGCGGCTGGTCGTAGGCCAGGTGACAGATGAGATCGAAGGGGTCCAGCGCCACGCCGGACGCCTCCATCAGTTCATCCAGCAGCACCCCCTGCTCCAACAGTTCGGCCAGAATCGCCTCCTTGCGCTCGGCCTCGTTCCAGCGGCGCAGGAACTTGTCCAGGGAGCCATAGGCTTGCAGCAGATTGTGGCGGCTGAAGACCTCAAAGGATTCTGTGACCAGCCGCCCATCCCCGGCCCGGTACTGCACCCGCTCCCGCAGGACTTCCACCGGCTGGCCGTCCACGTAATATTTGCGGATGGGCTGGGGATCTTCGTCCCAGCCGGGGGGCAGCTCGCCGTCACCGCCCGCGGCATATCCGCCATTTGTTTCCTTCGTCGTCGGTAGCGGGTGGTCCCCGTCCACTTCAATTATCTGCACTGGCTCGCCGTCGAAGTCCGGATCTTCAAAGAGCCGGGTGGCGTCCCGGAAGTCCAGAATCGTGAAGAAGCGCTTGCCGAAATCCTCGCGCAGGCGTGTGCCCCGCCCGATAATCTGCTTGAATTCGGTCATGGAATTGATAATCGTATCCAGCACAATCAGATGGCAGGTCTGGGCGTCCACACCGGTCGTCATCAGTTTGGAGGTGGTGGCAATCACCGGATAGCGCTCCTCCGGGTGGATGAAATTGTCCAGTTCCCGCTTGCCTTCCGGGCTGTCCCCGGTGATACGCATCACATATTTGTGGCTTTCCGCCACCAGCGCCGGGTTGGCGTTGACCAGGGCCATACGCATCCCTTCCGCGTGTTCGATGTCCACGCAGAAGACAATCGTCTTGTGATAGGGGCTGGTCTGGGCCAGGTATTCGGTGATGCGCCGGGCCACGGCTACTGTGCGTTCGTCGATGACAAGTGTGCGGTCGAAGTCCGAGACCCCAAAGGCCACATCGGGCAGCGCCTGGCCGTAGCGGTCCAGCGCGCCGCTCTCCGGGGTGTAGCCCGTGGCGTCGATGTCCAGGCGCACCCGCATCACTTTGTAGGGGGCCAAAAAGCCGTCTTCGATGCCCTGCTTCAGGGAATAAGTGTAGAGGGGTTCGCCGAAATAGTCGATGTTGGAGACGTCTTTTGTCTCTTTGGGCGTGGCGGTCAGGCCGATCTGGGCCGCCGCTCCAAAATACTCCAGAATGCGCCGCCAGGCCGAGTCCGCGGCCGCGCTGCCCCGATGACACTCGTCCACCACAATCAGATCGAAGAAGTCGGGCGAGAAGTGTTTGTAGATATTCTGCTCCTCTTCCGTCCCCGACAGCCCCTGATAGAGGGCCATATAGACTTCGTAGGATTTGTCCACTTCCCGGTGGGTGACTTTGGTCATCACCTCCTGAAAATGGCGAAAGTCGTTGGTCATCGTCTGGTCGATCAGAATGTTACGGTCGGCCAGATAGAGAATGCGCTTCTTCTGCCCCGCCTTCCACAGCCGATGCACAATCTGAAAGGCGGTGAAAGTTTTGCCCGTGCCCGTCGCCATCACCAGTAGAATGCGCTTCTGGCCCCGGGCAATCGCCTCAATCGTGCGATTGATGGCGACTTCCTGATAGTAGCGGGGCTGGCGGCCCTCCCGCTCGTAGTGATAGTCGCTCAACACCGCTACCTCTTCTGTCGGTGTATACTTCTTCCAGCGCTGATAGCGTTGCCAGAGTTCAGCCGGGGTGGGGAAATCGCTCAGGGCCAGATGTCGTTCCACTGGCCCGGTCGTGGCTGTGCGGTCGTGCTCCACAAAGCCCTGGCCGTTGCTGCTGTAGACAAAAGGGATGTCCAGGGCCTCGGCGTATGCCAGCGCCTGCTGCATCCCCGCACCCACCCCCAGCGTATTCTTCTTCGCCTCCACAATCGCCAGGGGCAGGTTCGTCTGATGATAGAGCAGAAAATCCGCGTACTTGCGCTGGCCGCGCATGGACATCTGGCCGCGCACAATCATCCGCCCATCGGTGAAGTAGACTTCCTCGCGGATTTGTCTGTCTTCCCAGCGCGCCGCCACAATGGCCGGGCGGATGTGCCGGGAGCGGACTTCGGTTTCGGATAGTTCCATGTGGGGTGGCCTCCGCTGCAAAAGGAATTACAGTTTATCCCGGCGTAAGTCTAGCATAGAGCATAGTGCTTGACAATCTGTTGGTCTGGCGTCTGGCGTACCCAACTTCCCGTCCCTTGTAAGGTAATGCGTGTAGGAAGCAGGCGCGACGGGGCTGGTTGTCAGGTCTACGGGGTAGGGGAGCAGGGGCTATGGGGTTGGTTGTCAGGTCGGATAGGCTCGTCATCTGGCCGATGTGACAGATCATGGGGGATGAAAGGGTTGGTTGTCAGGTTGATGGGCCTGGTCATGGGCGCGACGGGGTTGGTCTTCAGGTTGATAGGTTGAGATGCAGGGGCGATGGCATTGGCCGTAAACTTATTGCACAGGGAAGGCAGCAAAATTTGATTGGTGGCACATTCATCATCCGGTCGATCGGTCTGTGCAGCGGATGCCAGGCGTGGGTCCAGCGTGTCAGCTTCCACAGGGACAGCGGACGACTGGGGAATACGACGACTGGGGAATCCATTGGCGACGGGCACAATCGATTGCCTCCGGCTATGCGCGTTGGTCGTTCCCGGCGGTGAGAGCGGTGAGGCCGTTGGTTGCCGGGAACGACACTGCGCTGTATAGTGTGAAACAAGCGTGAAACACCCGAAGCTGGATGCGTCGATCCATCTACGGGCGCTTGCCCCTCAACTCTGGGGGTGATATAGTGTCCCTACCAAATCCTATCTCCTTTCTCTCTGCCTATGACCACCAGCGCCGCCGATTCCAATCCCATCCGCCGTCTGGCCCGCAGCCAGTCCCCTTTGACAATTGGGGTGGAGATTCTCTTTGCCCTGCTGATTCTGGCTGCCTTCTGGTATTCCCGCAATCCGGCGTTTTTTGCGCGGATAGAGCCTTCCGACTCGCCCCCGGAATTGCTGATGGCGGAATCGCCCCCGGCTGATCTGCCAGAACAATCCCTGGCCCGACTGGTGAGCTTTGACCCGTCTGACACAGCGTGCCGACAATTGATTGCCAACAGCAGCTTCGAGTATCCCGGCGATTGGCACTTGCCCCTGGCCCCGCGCGCGCCCGTCTACACGGATCAGCAGGCCAGCGAAGGCCAACGAAGCCTTTTTCTGGGTATTGGACCCACCGATCAGCTTGTCTACAGCGATAGCCGGGCTTCCCAGATCGTTGATTTGCCTGCCACCGCCCACTCTCTGGTCTTGATGGCCGATGTGTGGCGCACAGCCACCCCCGACAGCCGCAGTCGGCAGTCACTCTTTGTGCGCGTGGGGGCGGACACCCACACCCTTTTTGACGATTCCGTTGCGCGGCCCGGTTGGCAAACAGTTGTCTATGACCTGACCCTTTTGGCGGGAAACCGGGCGGAGCTGATCTTCGCTGTGCTCAACAGCGGGGGACCGGGCCGAGCCGCAATGGCCGTGGACAATGTGCGGCTTTTTGCCTGCCAGCAACCGTCCGAGGCGTATGGGGAATCTTTGGAATCTGTGGCGGATGGCAGCCGCGCCATACGGGGGCCGTTTTCGCTCTTGCTCCCCCTGATTTCTCTTGCGCGTGAGGGGGAACAACCAGCACCCATTGCCAACCCCACTTCAGTCCCTACCGTAACCCGCACCCCTTCTCTTCCCAGCCCCTGCAGCGAACTGGCCGAAAACGGTGGCTTTGAATCCAACAGCGGCTGGACGATTCCCAACACCCCCCGGCCTGGGCGTTTCAGCAGCGAGTCGGTCTTGGCTGGAGAACGCAGCCTGGCCCTGGGCATTCTGCCGGGGCAGGCCAATGTCTACAGCGATAGCACGGCCTATCAGTGGATCACCCTGCCCGCGGGCGCTGCCAAAATTACCCTGCGCGCCTGGCTGTGGCAGGCAGGGGGGGGCGGCAGGGACTTCCACTATCTGTGGGTGGCGGCCGCGGGCAAGACGACCCGAATTGTCCAGGGATTGCAGGACAATCAGCGCTGGCAGGAGATAACTTTCGACCTGACGCCCTTTGCAGGCAAGCGGCTCTTTCTGCTGCTGGGAACCTATAACGACGGTCTGGGCGGAAGGGCGTCTATGTTTGTCGATGAGGTCTCTGTGCAGGTGTGTGACGGGGCAGCAATGCCTGTGCCTGACGCACCAGCACCGGTCATGCCCAGCCCGACACCCGTGCCCAGCCTTAGCCTGACACCCAGCCCAACGCCAACGTCCAGCCCAACGTCCAGCCCGACATCCAGCCCAACACCGACGCTGGCTCCCCAGCCTGTTCCCACCTCCCCCTACGCGCCCTCGGCCTCCATGGGCAGCCCGGATTTTGGAGCCAATGCCTTTCTCTGGTGGCGGCAGGAGATTGGGCATCGGGATTTGCAGTTGATGACCCAGGCTGGTTTCCATTGGGTACGCCAAAGTTTGGCCTGGGAGGACATCCAGCCCACCCAGGATGGGTTTGTGTGGGCGCGGGCAGATCGGGTGGTGGCGCAGGTCAATGCCAGCGGCCTCTCTCTCTTGGCCCGGCTGGGGATGGACCCGGACGCGGCCGGATTTTGGGCGGGGTCGCCGCCCGCGTCCAACGCCAAATTTGTGGAATTTGTCGCGGCTCTGGCCCAGCGCTACAACTGCACCCCCCAGGCTGTGGGCTGTGTCCAGGCCTGGCAGGTGTGGAACGAACCAAATCTGGCGCGGGAGTGGGGGGGCAATCGGCCCGATCCGGCCGCGTATGTGGCCCTGCTCGGCCAGGTCTACAGGGCCATCAAAGCGGCCAACCCCAACGCGCTGGTCATCAGCGCGGGGATGGCCCCCACAGGCACGGACAACGCCATTGCCATGCCCGACACCCGATTCTATGCCGAGATGTACCGGGCGATGGGGGGCAGCAGCGACGGCTACTTCGATCTGCTGGGCGTCCACGCCCCGGGTTTTGCCGCGCCGCCAGAGACCGATCCCGCCCAGGCCGCGGCCAACCCGGCCTATGGCGGCCAGCGCTTTTTCGCCTTCCGCCATGTGGAAGATATTCGCAAAATTATGGAAGCCAACGGCGACAGCGCCAAACGCGTGGCGATTCTGGAGTTTGGCTGGACCAGCGATCCCCTCAACCCGGACTACACCTGGCACGGCGCGGACGCGGGCATCGATGAATTTGTCAAAGCTGACTATCTGCGTCGGGCCTACATCTATGCCGCGCAGAACTGGCAGCCCTGGATCGGGCTGATGAGCGCGCTGACAATGCCCAATCTGGATTGGCTGAACGACGGGGATCCTTTTGACGAGGAACAATACTGGTGGGCGATTCTGGAGCCAAGCCGGATCGACGAACTGCGTCTGCGCCCGGCCTTTGTGGAGTTGTGTATCTATTTTCGTGGGTTGGAGGGAGAGCGGTGTCCCTACGACCCGAACTAAACAAAAAGACCTGCCAGGTTCCAGAAAACCTGGCAGGTCTTTTTGTTGCTATCCAATCCGCGCCCGTTTGCTATCTTTCGGCGTAATCGGTGCTAATGGCTCCCGTTCGTTGATGGCCCCTTTCGTATAGGGGAAGGCCGGCCCGCCCGCGGGCGCGGCCCAGCGCGCCGCGTTGGCGATCACCTGGCGGATGATGGGTTTGTGATAGAGCGGGTAGGTTTCGTGGCCAGGGCGGAAGTAGAAAATTTTGCCGTTGCCCCGGTGGAAGGTGCAGCCGCTGCGGAAGACATTGCCCCCCTCGAACCAACTAATGAAGACCAGATCGTCCGGGGCGGGGATGTCGAAAAGTTCGCCGTACATTTCGCACTCGTCGTTCTCGAAATAGGGGGGCAGCCCCTGGGCAATGGGGTGGCTGGGCTTGACCACCCAAATGCGCTCCTTCTCGTCGGCTTCCCGCCAGCGCAGGCTGCACGACGTGCCCATCAGTTTGCGGAAAATTTTGGAGTGATGGCCGGAGTGGAGGACGATCAGCCCCATTCCTTCCAGCACCCGGTTTTGCACCTTTTGCACAATCGCGTCCTGCACATCGCCGTGGGCTTTGTGGCCCCACCAGACCAGCACATCGGTCTGGGCCAGCACTTCGTCGGTCAGGCCGTGCTCTGGCTCGTCCAGCGTGGCCGTGCCCACATTGGTAAAGCCGTGCTCCCGCAGCCCCGCGGCGATCGCGCCGTGGATGCCGTCGGGATAGATGCCGCCGATAAACTCGTTCTCGTTCTCGTGTCGAAATTCGTTCCAGACTGTAACGCGGATGTCGCTCATAAGAAGTTTCCTCTACAGTGATTGTTGATTGTACAGATGACAAGGCGAGAAACTCGGAAGCACAGTCGCCCTCACCTCTTCACTTTGCCACCCCTATTATCCTACTTTTACAACCTGCCCATTCTGTCGGGCCGACGCCTGGATCGCGTCCCACAACTTCGCCATACGCAGGCCGACTTCCGGCGGGCAGGGGTTGGGAATTTTTCCGGCGCGCACGGCCAGGAACTGCTGCCACTGGCCCAGCGATTCCGGCACTTCCACCGGCTGGGGCATGGGATCCCCCGGTTTCTGAACCAACAGCTTTTCACCCCAGATGCCTGTCTGCAGGATGCCCTCTGTGCAGAAAATGGATACATCTGAACCGATCATTTTCGGCGGCAGCTCGCCGCAGCCGCTCAGCGTGACCAGCGCGCCCGATGCCAGACGGCCAATCGCCGCGCCCAGAATGTCCACTGCCGCGCCCCGGTTGTCCAGCCAGGCCGCCACTTCGACGAAATCCTCCCCGGCCAGGTCGGCTACTGTGTTGAGCATATGCGCGCCCGTGTCAAAGAGAAAACCGCCCCCGGCAATTTCGGGGACTTGCCGCCATTTTCCCGCGGTGCCCGCCTTCCAGCCCTGATAGGCCACCGCGTGGATATTCAAAATCTGGCCCAATTCGCCCGCGCGCAACATTCGCTCTGCTGTGCGGATTTGGGGAGAGAGGCTGCCGTTGAAGGAGACGACCAGCAGTTTGCCCGTCTTGTCCCGCACCGCGATTAGCTCTTTGGCCTCCTGCGCGTTCATCACCATCGGCTTCTCCAGAAGCACATCCAGCCCGGCTTCCAAACAGGCTTTGGCCTGGCTGAAATGGAGCACGTGGGGGGTGATGATAAAGACTGCATCCAACGCAGCGGAATGCTTTTGCAGCAGTTCGGCCATATCGGGCACATTGGGGGGCGGGGTGATACCGGCCTCTTCAAAAATTTCGCAGAAGGCTTCGTAGGCGTCGGGGGAAGGTTCGCAGACAAAAGCTACATTTGTGGTATCCTGCTGCTGTACAACGCGGTGCAGATGGTGGCGGGCCATGCCACCTGTGCCAATAAAGGCCATCTGCACCGGTTTTGATTCGGGCTGTTGCGCGGAGGTCATGGGCGATGCTCCTTTGGGGATGGGGCGAACAGAAAGGGCGATCAATATAGATAGTCGGCCAGTGAATTCACTGGCCGACTGTTATGCTGCCAAAACTGGCGCGGAATGTCCAATTGGGGAAGACTGTCTGAGACAGTTGGGCTTTATAGCATCCGATTGCTCTTCAAAATCTGGGTTTTGTGGAACTGGTCTAAAATGTCTGTATAATCCGTCAACTTTTCCCCAATGGAGCGAAATAGCTGGCGTTCCGGCGAGTCTTTTGTCGAAACGAGAACAGGTGTCTGTGTGTGTTCGGCGTTGAAATAGATCTCCGGCTTGTAGGGGATGTCACCCAGAAACAGGCAGCCGATTTTTTCAGTGATTGAAGACGCGGTGACAAACTGTTGGCCCTGGTTTTGTCGGTGTACCAGCAGAGAACTCATGCGGTTGTGCAGCCCCAAGTGGTCCAGATGACGCGCCCAGCGCTGGGCCGAACGCAGGGAACTCGGCTCGCTGCCCAACACCAGCACAATGCCGCTGAGTTGATCGGCGACTACTTCGATAATGTCCGGGTCGGGTGGCAGGTCCAGCATCACATACTGCGCCGCGTAGGAGGCCTGCTCTACAATGGAGACCAGATGGTCGGCTGAATAGGTGATGCCGCTGGGCACATTGGATGGGCCAGCCAGCACAGCCAGGCCGCTGCTGTGGCGCACCAGCACCTTTTGCAGGGCATTCCCTTCGATAGACTCGGCGGCTATCAAGGCCAGATTGGCTGTGGTTTGGGGTGGGTCGATGCCCAGGCGATCGGTGACCATTCCGAAGGCCAGGTGCATATCGCCCAACAGCACGCCTTTGCCGCTTTGGTGGAAATAGAGAGCCATATTCACGGCAACGGTTGTGACCCCCACGCCGCCTTTGACACCGACAAACCCAAAGACTTTGCCCTTTGTGCGTCGGGCCTCCCGGCGGGAGCGCAGCATCACCGAATCGATGCGGGCCATCAGTTCGTTGGGGTCCGCCGGTTTGATCAGATAATCGTCTGCGCCCATGCGCAGACCCTCGACCCGATCTTCAATCTGGCTTTTGGCAGACAGAAAGATGACGGGTATATCATCGATGCCTGCGGTGGAGCGGACACGACGCAACGCCTCATAGCCATCTACTCCGGGCATCATAATGTCCAGTAGAATCAGATCGGGCTGGTGCTGCAAAGCCAGATCAACCACAGGCTCGCCATTTTCCGCCTCGATCACTTGGTGGCCCTGGCGGCCCAGCAGCATGCCCATCAGCCGGCGCATTGTCGGTTCGTCTTCAGCAAGCAGAATTTTGTAGGCCATTCACATCCTCTTACAATCGAATCTATAAGCACTCTCTCAATTTCCACTTTATCATACTATGGAATGTCCATGAATCCGCTAAAAGTCATACTGGCGTCGGCCAGCCCCCGGCGCAGACAATTCGTGGCCGGGCTGGGGATTGACGTGGCCACTGCTGCTGCCGACATCGATGAAACGCCATTGCCAGGAGAAGGAGCCAAAGCATTGGCTCGACGTTTGGCCCTTGCCAAAGCCAGGGCCGTGGCAGCCGATTCGTCGATGACCCAGCACCACGCGCTGGTCATCGGTGCGGACACAGTCGTTGCATTGGACGGCACGCTCTTGGGGAAACCAGCCGATGTCCAGGAGGCAGCGGCGATGCTGGCTGCCCTGGCAGGCCGGGTCCATCAGGTACACAGCGCGTTGGCACTGGTCCACGTGGACGGGGACGAGCAGACCCACCGCGTGGTTCTCAACACAACCCACGTGACCATGCGGGACTACAGCGCGGCGGAGATTGACGCCTATGTGGCCACCGGCGACTCCCTGGACAAAGCTGGTGCATACGCCATTCAGCATCGGGGCTTTGAACCTGTGGCCAGGGTGGACGGATGCCCTGCCGGGGTGATGGGATTGCCCGCCGCGGATCTGCTGGCGTTGCTCGCTGAATTTGGCGTTCAATCCGATGTGCCTCTTGCCCCGCTTTGCCGGGGTCTGACTGGCCTGCCCTGTTGCCAGCCCCTGGGCCATTCGGTGTGCGATTCTTTGTGCCATTCTTCGCCCACGAATTGACACGCCTTTCTCTGGTTGATACACTGCTTTCAACTGAATGGACTGTGGCTGTTTGTATTCTTCTCACAAATTGTGACTCTACTGTGAAAAGCCCTTAAACTCACCGCGGAGTCGCGGGGAACGCGGAGGTTCGCGGAGTTTTTCTCCTGAATCTCGCCGCGTTGCCTCCGCGTCCTCTGCGGCCCGCGGTGAAATTGACCTTTTTGCAGTGGACTCAGTACACTGTCAACAAAGTTTTTTTTGGCGTAGAAGTTCGACTTTTCTGAAAAGTCGAACTTCTGTAGTCGAATAACTTATTTTACAGTGTACTCAGATTGTGAAACAAAAAAGGTGAAACGAATCGCCCAGGCCCGTCGTACAGTGCTAACGCCAATCTATTTGCTTTCAATCTGCCCGTTTTCACTCTGTTCGCTACTGGCTATCCATCCATAATACAAGGAGTCAATGCTTGCCCCGTTATACCCCGATTGATTACGACGCCTACGACGAAGCGTATGAAGACGACAATTTCGAAGGCCCGGTGAGCAGCAAACCCAAGCCCAAGAGACGTGTGGAAACCACTATGCCGGGCGTGGTGGTGCGTGGCCTGGGCCATCACTACGAAGTGGAGACCGATGACGGCATCCGCCTCTGCCGTGTGCGGGGACGTCTGCTCCAGGAACGCAGCCGGGACACTACCCTTGTGGCCGTGGGGGATCGGGTGGAGGTTGTGCCCGAAGGCAAGAAGAAGGGGCTGATCGATTCAGTGGATGAGCGGGATTCCGTCCTCAGCCGCCAGCGCCCCGGCTCCAGCCGCCCGGCCGAGGATGTGATTCTTGCCAACCCGGATCAGGTGCTGATCGTCTTTGCCGCGGCCGAGCCAGAACCCCATACGCGGATGCTGGACCGTTTTTTGATTGTGGCTGAGTCCAACGAGTTGCCCGCGATTATCTGTGTCAACAAAATCGATCTGACCGGACTGGAAGGCGCAAAGGCTATTTTTAGCGTCTATGAGCAGTTGGGCTATCCCCTGCTCTATGCCAGCGTGACAGAGGGGACGGGGCTGCACGAACTCCACGACCTGCTGGAGGACCGGCTGACTGTTGTGAGCGGCCCCAGCGGTGTGGGCAAAAGCGCGCTGATCAATTCGCTGCATCCCGGCCTGGACCTGCGTGTGGGGGAACTGCGCGGCTTTGAAGGCAAGGGCCAGCACACCACCCGCGGCGCGCATCTCATCCGTCTGCCTTTTGGCAAAGAGACATACATCGCGGACACGCCCGGCATCCGCGAGTTGGGGCTGTATGAGATCGCTCCTGGCTCACTGGCCTTTTACTTTGTGGAGATGAAGCCTTTTATCCACGACTGCCGCTTTCCCAACTGCACCCACACCCACGAGCCGGCCTGCGCGGTGCGGGCCGCGGTGGAGCGGGGCGACATCAGCGCGGAACGCTACGAGAGCTATCTGCGGGTGTTGAATGGAGAAGATTTACAGTTGGATGAGTGGTAAAGAAGAGAAGGGATGACAGGATGACAAGATGAGTGGACGACTGCGCACTCATCTTGTCATCCTGTCATCCCTTCCATCAACGGAAATCATTACGAATGTCAGTAATTTTACAGAATTTGAATCCTCCCCAGCGCCAGGCCGTGGAGACCACCGAAGGGCCGGTGCTGGTGTTGGCCGGTCCCGGATCGGGCAAGACCCGCGTCCTCACCCGGCGCATCGCCTATTTGATCCAGGAAAAAGGCGTCGCGCCCTGGAATATCCTGGCCGTCACCTTCACCAACAAAGCCGCGCGGGAGATGGAAGAGCGGGTCGTCGAACTGATCGGCGACGACTTTCCGCCCCCGCCGCCGGGCCAGCGTCAACGGTTGGGCGGGCTGACGATTGGCACATTCCACAACATCTGCGCCCGCATCCTGCGCATCGATGTGGAGGCCGCGGGCTTTCAGCGCAATTGGGTCATCTACGACAGCGCGGACCAGTTGTCCCTCATCCGCACGATTCTGAAAGAGATGAATCTGGACGAAAAGCGTTTCAGCCCCCAGGCCGTGCGTTCCCAGATCGGCAGTTGGAAGAACGAACTGACCCAGCCCGTGAAGGTGCAATCTTCCACCTATTTTGAAGAAGTCAGCGGACGTATCTATGGACGCTACCAGCAGGTGCTGTTTCTGAACAATGCCATGGATTTCGATGACCTGCTCATGCGCACGACGCTGCTTTTGCAGGACAATCTGGAACTGCGGGAGAAGTATCAGCGCAAATGGCGGTATTTGATGGTGGACGAATTTCAGGATACGAATACTGCCCAATATCGGCTGGTGACTCTATTGGCCGCGGAACCGGCGGGCGCGCGTAATCTGTTTGCCGTGGGCGACGAAGACCAATCCGTCTACCGTTTTCGCGGTGCCGATTATCGCAATGTTCTGCAATTCCGTCGAGACTATCCCGACGCGCGCATAATTCTGCTGGAGCAGAACTACCGCAGCAGCCAGTCGATTCTGGATGTGGCCAATGCGGTCATCACAAAGAATGTCAACCGCACACCCAAGAAACTGTTCACCGACAACGGCGAAGGACGGAAGGCGACGGTCTACGAGGCCTACAACGAAATTGAAGAGGCGTCCTGGGTCTGCGATGAGATCGCCCGACTCCAGGCCGAGGCCGGTTTTCGCCTGGGCGACTGCGCGGTGATGTATCGCACCAATGCCCAGAGCCGGGCGCTGGAAGAGGCTTTTGTCACCCGGCGCATACGCCACCGGCTGGTGGGGGCCACCCGTTTTTATGAACGGATGGAAGTGAAAGACGCCCTGGCCTATTTGCGGGTCGTCCACAACACCGCCGACTCTGTGGCGCTGGACCGCATCGTCAATACGCCGCCCCGGGGCATCGGGGCCAAAACCTGGATGGCGACGAAAGATTGGGCCTCCGACGCGGGTGTCAGCGAATTTGTCTGCCTGCGCGTGCTCCACCACGGGCACAACGGAGTGGCCGAAGCCGCGGGCAACCGTGTGCTGCTCAACGATCCGGGGCTGGGCAGCCGGGCCGTGAACGCGCTGCTCAACTTCGCCGAGATGTTGGAAAATTGGGTGGCGATGGCCACGGGCGAGCATTACGAAAGCGTGGCCGATCTGCTGGATCACATCCTGCAGGATGCGGGCTACATCGATCGGCTGCGCGACGGCACCGACGAGGGCGAGGATCGCTACGCCAACCTGCAAGAGCTGCGGGGGGTGGCCGCCCAATACACCCCGGGGATGGCCGGGCTGGAAGCCGGAATGGACGCGCTTTCTCTCTTTTTGCAGGAGATCAGCCTGGTCAGCGACGCCGATCAATTGGACGACGGCGGTGACGCGGTGACACTGCTGACGCTGCATACGGCCAAAGGGCTGGAATATCCGGTGGTTTTTATGGTGGGGATGGAGGAGGGAATTCTGCCCCACGCCCGTTCTATCGAGAGCGGCGACGAGGAGGATATGGCCGAGGAGCGTCGCCTGGCCTATGTGGGGATTACGCGGGCCAAGCGTCGTCTCTACCTGCTCCACGCCTTCCGCCGCACCCTGTGGGGCAGCAGCCAGACCCAGGATTCCAGCCGCTTTCTGGCCGACATTCCCACCCATCTGCTGCGGGGAATGGTGGACAAACAGGCCCGGCGGGAAGCCAGCTATGGGCGGGCCACCAGTTGGGACGACAGCGGGTCGAGCCGGGGCGGTTCCACCCGGCGGGAACGTTCTACCAGCCGCCAGAGCTACTGGTCGCCGGAAGAGAGCAGCGGGAAGAGCGCGTCCAGCGAGCAAAGCATTCGTCTTCCCAGGAGCGGCGGCAAAGCCAAACCCGTGACCCAATACAAAAGTCGCCAGAGTGTACAGCATCCCACCCACGGCGTGGGCACAGTCATCGACTCGATTGTCGTCGGGCGGGACGAGGAAGTCACAGTGGCTTTTCCGGGAATTGGGATTAAGAAGTTTCTGGCATCTATGGCGAATTTGACGAAGCTGTAAAAAGAGTGGCTCGATAACACTCTACCTAAAGTTGAGATTGCTCTGTTCTCTCAAATCCGTATTGCAAAAATGTTCTCGACTTTACCGTAAAAACCAACACTGTGGACAACTTGAAATGCGTTTGAAATGAACCAATCTTCCTCTTCCCCTCCCTGGACAACGGCAACCAAAGCAATTGTCGCGGTCAGCGCGCTCTCCCTGGTCGTGCTGGTCATCTGGCGCTTCCAGGATTTGATCCAGCCTCTGGTGCTGGCGGTGCTGCTTGCCTATATTTTGAACCCGGTCATCAGCCTCATCAGCAAGCGGCTGGGCCTGCCCCGTGGCACAACTGTCCTGGCTGTCTATGGGATACTGGCTGTGGCGGTCCTTCTCACTCTCTCCTTTGTGGGCCTCACCACCTTCCAGCAAATGGTGACTGTGGCTCAAAATCTGCCCGGCTGGTTCAACCAGGCGGTAGAGGCATTGCGCGCGCTGCCTGAACGGCTGCCAGCGACCTTTGCTTTCGGCCCGCTGGTGTTGGAGCGGGACGCGATCCTGCCCCAGTTGCCCGGCTGGGATCAGGTGGCTACCCAGCTTTTTGATCTGGTGCGACCGATTTTCAGCCAGGGCGGAAGCATTGCCGCCAATTTTGTGACCGCCACAGTCAGTGTGGTGGGGTTAATCTTTCTTGTCTTTGTCGTCTCCATTTACATCGCCAATGACATCCCCCGCATCGGCAACGGTATCAGCAATTTCGCCAACGACGCTGATTATCGGGTGGACGCGGACCGGCTGATGGTCGAAGTCAGCCGGGTCTGGGGGGCCTATCTGCGGGGCCAGGTGGTGCTGGCGCTGGTCATCTTTTTTGTGGTGAGTATCGTCCTGGCGATTCTGGGTGTGGACAACGCGCTGGGATTGGGGCTGCTTTCCGGGTCTATGGAATTTTTGCCGGTTATCGGCCCTCTCGTCGGCGCGGGCGCGGCAGTGGTGGTGGCCCTCACCCAGAACACGCCGAGCTTTGGCCTGTCCAGCTTTGAATTTGCTTTGGTTGTCCTGATTGCAATGGTGCTCATCCAGCAGGTTGAGAACAATCTCCTTGTCCCCCGCATTGTGGGCGACGCGCTGAACCTGCACCCCCTGCTGGTGATGGTCAGCGTTGTGATGGGCGCGTCCCTGGCCGGTCTGTTGGGGGCTGTGCTGGCCGCGCCGGTGGTGGCCTCGCTCAAAATTCTGGGCAGCTATGCCTGGCGCAAAATGCTCGATCTGCCGCCCTTTCCAGAAGAGGTTCTTCCCCCCAGCGAGCCTCCTCCTGCCCAGTCTCTGTTGGATAGACTCCGCGCGCTCTGGCCCCTGGGCGCAAGCCGGGCATCGGGGCATCCCCGCATCCCGGAATCTTCTCCCTATCCTCTTCAATTTGAACCCATTTTCAAGGAATATATCTGGGGCGGGCGGGCACTGGAGACTGTGCTGGGGCGCGCCATTCCCCCCGGTGTGGTCGCGGAAAGCTGGGAGATCGCCGCCCATCCCAACGGACACACACCCATTGCCAATGGCCCTCTGGCCGGGCAAACCCTGGCCCACGCCCAGAAACTGTGGGGCGAAGCGCTGGTGGGCAGTGCCAACCGGCAAGCGGTGGAATCGGGCAAATTTCCGCTGCTCATCAAACTGCTGGACGCCAACCGCTGGCTCTCGGTCCAGGTCCACCCGGATGATACCTATGCGCTGGCCCACGCCAACGACTACGGCAAGACGGAAATGTGGGTGGTTCTCCACGCGGAGCCGGGCGCAGAAGTGATCTACGGGCTTAAGACCGGCGTCACGCAGGAAAGTTTTGCCCTGGCTGTGGCCGAGGATCGGGTGGAGGATATGTTGCACCGGGTGGCCGTTGCCCCGGGCGATGTGGTCTTTGTGCCTGCGGGCACTGTCCACGCGCTGGGGCCGGGATTGGTAGTGGCCGAAATTCAACAGAACAGCGATACGACCTATCGCATTTATGACTGGGGCCGCGCGGGAACCGACGGCAAGCCTCGCCCGCTGCACATCAGCCAAGCGCTGGATGTGATTGACTGGCAGCAGGTAGAGCCTGCTCTGGCCGCGCCGGCCGCGGCTTCTGGCGGGGTCAAGGGAATCGGTGTGGAGGTGCTCGCCACCTGTGACTATTTTCGCACCGAGCGTTTGCTCTTGGGCGCAGGCCGATCCTATGCCGGGAACCCAAACGGCGAGAGCTTTGAAATTTGGGCGTTGCTCTCCGGCGCGGCCCGTCTGGAGTGGGATGGCGGCCAGATGGAGATGACTGACCTGTCGTGGGTGATGCTTCCCGCGTCGCTGGGCGCGTATCAGTTCATTGCCCAGACAGGCAGCCTCTTTTTGCGGGTTGTCACCCCTTCTGCCGATCTTTAGGAACACACAGAATGGAGAAGTTTTGAACAAACGCGCAATCACCGAACAGCCGATCCATCCCATCCTCGCCGAGCGCTGGAGTCCCCGCGCCTTTTCTGAACAGCCCGTGCCTGATGGCGTATTGGGCAGTCTGCTGGAAGCGGCCCGCTGGGCGCCTTCTTCGCGCAATGAGCAGCCCTGGCGATTTGTGGTTGTGGAGCGCCAGAACGTAGACGCGCATACAGCCCTGACCGGTGTGCTCTCTGGCAACAACCGGCTTTGGGCGGGCAGCGCGCCGCTGCTGTTGGTGGCGGTTGCCGCGGCCAAAAACACCCGGGATGCCTCCCCCAATGCCTATGCCTGGTACGATTTGGGCCAGGCCGTCGCCCACCTCACCTTTCAGGCCAGCGCCGATGGGCTTGTGCTGCATCAGATGGGCGGCTTTGACAAGACAAAGGCCAGGGTTGTGCTGGCATTGCCCGACGATTATGACCCGGTGGCGGTCATTGCCATTGGATATCCGGGAGAAGTGGACGCATTGCCGGCCCCATTGCAGGAACGGGAGAAGGGCGTCCGTACCCGCCGGGCGTTGGCCGAGAGTGTCTCCTACGGTAGCTGGGGGGAAAGCCGGGATTCGTAATCCTGTGCTGTCGGCCAGTCTGTTTTGCAAGCGGAGGGGAGTTTCCCTTCGCTTTTTTGTTTGGTGCTTCGGCATCGTCTGTCTGGCCCTCTCCAGAAGCGCGTGTAAGGCAAAATACGAAGATTCCACACTGGATAGGAACCCTTCAACCCGCTACTCTTTTGCACAAAGTTCACGTAGATTTTTGGAGCGCTGTATGGGCTTTCTTACTTCGTCTCTCAATCGAATCACATTGGCAATCATCACAGTCTGTGCTCTCTTCGCGCTCGTACTGGCCGTGTTCTTTGCCAACGCGCTGATTGTCAGCCAATTTGATGCGTTGGATCGATGGCAAGTTGGCATTAAAGTGGAGGCGAGTGTGGATCAGTTTGCCCATCTGCACCAGCGGCTGAACGATTTGGCCCAGATGAGTGTGCTTGAGACAATGGACGATGGATTTGCCTATAACTGGCAGAATGCCGGTTTTGATATACAGGTCAGTCGGGCCAGGTCTGGGCAAGTGCTGGATGCGGCCTCTTCGGCCCGAAATGACCTGCAGCCAATGCCCCTGTCTGCGGCTACGTTGAATTATCTCCTGGAACAGGAATATCTGTGGAACGTGCCAAAAGGCGATGTGCTTTCGGGCCTGCTGCCGTTGCCGGGGGGAGTGGCGTTTGTGGTCGTCATCTCGGCTGATGTGCGCACCGCGCTGTTCGAGTGGGTGGACGCTGATGATATCGAGAAACTCTACACGCCCACGCAACCGATAGTCCAATTGATCGATGTGCGCAGCGTGGGCCAGCCTGGCCGCTGGGACAGCAGCAGTCCCGCCACGTCTGGCGTCCACACACAAATTGTCTCCCCTGAGACCATCGCTGGCGAGAAAATTCTGTACGATTTGACGGGTCATCCGGTTCTGCTTCTGCGCGTCGAGCAACCCCGCGTCTTCTATCAGCGCGGACTTGCGGCGATTTTTATGGCTTTGGCCGGCATGAGTTTTGCCGGTCTGCTGGTTATGGCACTATTGATTGTGCTGTTGCGCCGCTTTGTCCTTTTCCGCCTGGGCCGGTTGAGCCACTCTGTCAGCGCCATCGGTGCCCGACGCATTCTGAGCGACCGGGTGGCAGTGGAAGGCCACGACGAAATCGCTCATTTGGGACGTGAGATCAATCGGATGTTGGCCTCTCTGGAAACGTCCGAAAGTGCGCTCCTGGACAAGCAGGCCCAGATTGCGGCAATGATGCAGGTGATGCCCGATGTTGTCCTGCGCCACACAGCAGATGGGCAGGTGACCGCTTGCCACGCGCCCGCGGACAGTCGCCTCTTTCCCGATCCGGGTGGGATTGTCGGACTTTCTCTCCACGAACTTATACCCTCCCCAATCGCTGACTTGGCCCTTGCCCAGATTGCTTCTGCCCTGGAAAGTGGCAGGCTTCACGCCTTTCAGTTTGAAATGGATGGCGTGGGCTTCTTTGAGGTGCGGCTTGCCCCGATTGATGCCGAGGAAGTGCTCTGCATCATCCGGGAAATCACCCACCAGAAAATGCTGGAGGAAAGTCTTGTCCAGGCCAGAAAGGATGCCGAAGCTGCCAATCAGGCCAAGTCGGAATTGCTGGCCAACACCAGCCACGAGATCCGCACGCCTATGAATGCGGTTATCGGTATGTCCAGTCTGCTGCTGGACACAAAACTGGGCGACGAACAGCGGGATTTTGTCGAGACCATTCGTTCCAGCAGCGATGCACTGCTCGCAATTCTGAATGATCTGTTGGACCTGTCCAAGATCGATGCCGGCAAACTGGAACTGGAAAATCAGCCTCTGGACCTGTTGGGAGCGGTTGAATCGACGCTGGATATGTTTGCGGTCCAGGCACAGGAAAAGGGATTGGAACTGATCTATCGGGTGCAGGAGGGTATACCCCGCTCGATTTTGGGTGATGTCACCCGTCTGCGTCAGATTCTGATCAATCTCCTCAGCAATGCCATCAAATTCACCCATACGGGCGAAATTTCTGTGGAGGTGGCACACGCCGCCCCAGAACACAGACCTGCCTCGGATGAGGCAGAACTGTTGGGCCTGCACTTTCAGGTCCAAGACACAGGCGTCGGCATCCCCGCGGACAAATGGGAGAAGATGTTTGATGCCTTTGTCCAGGCGGACCAGTCCACTGCCCGCCACTACGGAGGAACGGGCCTGGGCTTGACAATCAGCCGCCGCCTCTGCAATTTAATGGGCGGTCGGATGTGGGTGGAGAGCGAGGTGGGCGTCGGTTCCACTTTTCACTTTACCATTTTTGCCAAACCCACCCCGACGGTCAAGCGCATTCGGCCAGAGGGGAAGGGTCTGGCTGGGAAGCGGGTATTGTTGGTAGACGACAACGCAGCCAATCGGCAGATCCTTACCTGGCAGACCGGACGCTGGGGAATGGACGCGGTGGCAGTGGCCGGTGGTCCCGAAGCACTGGCCGCGCTGGAAGGTGACAAACCCTTCGATCTGGCTGTGTTGGATATGCAAATGCCCGATATGGATGGTTTGGCTTTGGCTGCGGCCATACGTCAACAACCGGCAACAGACAAACTGCCTTTGATCCTCCTCACTTCTCTGGGGAACAATTCAGCCAAGCCAGACGGCAGCCTTCTCCATTTCTCCTCCTGCCTCTCCAAGCCGGTGAAGGAGGATGAACTGTTGGTGGCTTTGCAGTTGTCCCTTGCCGACCGATCAGCCGGACCCGTCAGCCCCGCCAGCTCGGATCGGAAAACAGCAACGCCCTTCGACCGCCATCTGGCAACCAGCCATCCTTTGCGCATCCTGCTGGCCGAGGACAACCGGGTCAATCAGAAGGTCGCCAGCCAGATTCTTAAACGGCTGGGGTATACCGCTGATTTGGTCGAGACGGGCCGGGACGCGGTGGACGCAGTCGCCGACGCTGGCTTTGATGTGGTGCTGATGGATATGCAGATGCCAGAGATGGATGGCCTGGAAGCAACCCGTATGATCCGCCAGCGCTTGAACGGGACCGGACCCTATATCATCGCCATGACAGCCAACGCGATGGAGGGCGTTCGGGGCGAATGCCTGGCCGCGGGTATGGACGATTACATCTGCAAGCCCGTGCGTATCAATGAACTGGTGACGGCGCTGCAAAAGGCCTCCACCACCCTCAAAGAGAAAACCCTGGCCTAGTCTTCCCCGTCCTTCCCTTTCCCACTTTTCTTCGTTACAATACGACAACGCACAATACAGCAGCGCCGCGGGCCAGGGATTGACGCCCCTGTGGATTCGTATTGCGGATGTTTGCACCGCGTCTGTCGGCAAACGGCTATTGGGGAAAACCCGTATGGGGGGATGCACGTGTACGATACTGTTATCAGCGGCGGATGTTTGATTCTCCCCGGCGGTCTCGCACACGCCGACCTGGCGCTGGACGGCCCATCCATCGCGGCCATCGGTCACGGGTTGGCGGGCACACGCACCATCGACGCTGGGGGGTGCTACGTTCTTCCCGGCGGCGTGGACCCTCACGTCCACCTGCAATTGGCTTTGGGCGGGCTGGTCAGCACCGACAGCTTTGCCAGCGGCACAATCGCCGCAGCCTGCGGTGGCACAACTACAGTTGTTGACTTCGCGGATCCCCAGCCAGGCCAGTCCTTGGCTGATGCTTTGGCCGTGCGCCGATCCGAAGCGGATGGGCAGGTGGCGGTGGACTACGGCCTGCACATGACGATTCCCACCTGGCATGCGCAGACACCGGAGCGGCTGGCCGAAGTCCCCGCGCTGGTGGACGCGGGCTGCGCTACATTTAAACTCTATCAGGCCTATGCCCGCATGGAACTGGACGACGTGGCCCTCTATCGGGCGATGGCTGCTGTGGCGCAGGCTGGTGGCCGTGTCGTCCTGCACAGCGAGACTGGCCCGCTGCTGGAGCATCTGCGCGGCCAAGCTGTGGCCGCGGGACACATCGGGGCTATTTGGCATGAACGCACTCGTCCCGCCCGCCTGGAAGCCACGGCCATCCACCGCGCTGCAGAAATTGCCCATCTGGCTGGCTGTCCCGTGCATATTTTCCACGTGGGCTGCGCCGAAGGGGTGGCGGAGATCGTCGCTGCCCGCGCCCGTGGCATAGACATCACTGGCGAAAGCTGCCCCCACTATCTGCTGCTCACCGCGGACGAGCAGCTGGGCGGCGTGGATGGCAATCTATACATCTGTGCGCCGCCCCTGCGCGCTGCCGAGGACCAATCCGCGCTCTGGCGCGCGCTGGCTGCCAACGGGCTGGACCTGATCAGCACAGATCATTGCCCGTGGACCCGCAGCGAAAAGAGCCAGCACTCCTTTGCCCAGGTTCCTGGCGGCGTGCCAGGCATCGAGGCTCGTCTGTCGCTCATCCACCACTTCGGCGTCAATCGCGGACACATTTCCCTGCCCCGCTGGGTGGAACTCTGCGCCACAGCCCCGGCCCGGCGCATGGGTCTGGCCCGCAAAGGCGCGCTTCTGCCCGGCTACGACGGGGATGTGGTCATCTTCGATCCCCAGCGGCAGAAAACCATCTCCCCAGACACGCTCCACGAAGCCGCGGACTGGACACCCTTTGCCGGATTGGCTGTCACCGGTTGGCCCCGCACTGTCCTGCTGCGCGGCCAGGTGATTGTGGAAAACGAAAAATATGTGGGCGCGCCGGGGGATGGACGATTTATCAGAAGAGGTGGGAAACGCCAGGCGTGAGACCGAGGACGCACGGCTCTGATAGCCAGCGCCCCGGTGACTGGAGCCAGTAACGCTGGAATTGATCGGGTGCATCGCACCCAAAGCCTGAATAGATACCGTTTTGGCAAGGAAACAATGCACCTGAACTCCGAAATTCTCATCTCTGCATCCGACGCCCTTGCCAGCCAGGACCCGGACCTGGCCGGGGTGATCGACCGCTTTGGCTATCCTCCCCTGTGGCCGCGGGAGGCTGGCTTTCCCACGCTCCTCAAGCTGATTCTGGAGCAGCAGGTCTCTCTGGCTTCGGCGCAGGCCACCTACGATCGACTGCTGGCAGCGGTGGATGAATTGACGCCGGAAAGTCTGCTGGCACTGGACGACGAGGCCCTGCGCAGGGTGGGGTTCAGCCGCCAGAAGAGCCGGTACGGGCGTCTGCTGGCCGAAGCTGTGGGGAGTGGCTCGCTGGATGTGGAAAGTCTGGCACATCTGGACGACGAGAGCGTGCGGGTCGAGCTTCAGAAGATTACGGGCATCG
This sequence comes from Caldilineaceae bacterium, assembly GCA_019637685.1. Taxonomy (GTDB): domain Bacteria; phylum Chloroflexota; class Anaerolineae; order Caldilineales; family Caldilineaceae; genus JACQGT01. Next base: position 24,602 of record JAHBVF010000023.1, read on the forward strand.
GGCCGTGGACAGCCGAAGTCTATCTGCTGATGGTTCTCCTGCGCCCGGATGTCTGGCCCCGGGGCGATGTGGCCCTGGCCACAGCAGCGCAACAGGTGAAGGGATTGCCTGCCCGTCCTTCCCAGGCTGAACTTCACCATCTGGCTGAACAGTGGCGGCCCTGGCGTTCCGTGGCCGCGCGTATTCTATGGCACCACTATCTCAGCCGTTGATGGGATTGCAATTCATTTTCTTAACTGTTTCCTTTCTGCGGCTTGACATCTCTGCTGTTCTGTGATATACTTCGTGTAGATCACAGCCATAAAAAGTACCGTCAGGCTCCCATCGACCGCAGATATTCTGCTGTTTGGTTCTTTGGGCGAAGTATTGTGGGGAGCTTTGCAAACGGAATGTGCTGTCACAGCCAAAGGAGGTTTCTCTTGGATTTCTCAATCGGACAGGATGTGGTTCACCCCGCACACGGACCTGGCACAATTGTTGACATTGAAGAAAAGGAGCTGGTGGAAGGGTATCACCGGTTCTATGTGATCAAATTTGTGCGCAATCGGTTGACTGTGCGTGTTCCCCTGCGTCGTATCGAAGACATCGGCGTGCGCAAGGTGATGTCCAAAGAGCGCTGTCAGGGGGTATTGAACATTTTGCGCGCCCTGCCAGAGCAGTTGCACAGTGACTTCAAAAGCCGCCGCCACCGGGTGGATGAACTTCTCCATTCGGGCCGTCCCCGGCAGATTGCGGTAGCTGTGCGTGACTTGACCTGGCGCAAGTTTGAAAAACATTTGACCAAAGCAGACACAGAACAATTGTCCAAAGGCCGGGAAATGCTGGCGACAGAAGTAGCCATGTCGTACAACAAAGAGGTTCACGAGGCGGACAAAACAATTCGGGAAGCTGTGGCCGAGGCTATCGCTGCCAAACAGGCACTGCTTCTGGAAAATTCAGAGGCCGAAGCCGTTTGATGCGGGCAGAGTAGCTTGTATCTGTATTGCCGCGAAAGCGTCCAGGAAGCGATTTCCTGGACGCTTTTTCTTTGGCCCGTTTTGCGCCTGCACCCCCTGTCACTTTCCCTTTGGGCTGAACAACGGGTATAGTAATTGTGAATTTTCATACTCTTCTACGGACAATCACGCATGCCCCCCACACTTCTCATCACAGGTGCGACCGGCTTTTTGGGACAATATCTGATCGCTGCGGCCCGCAAAAGCTGGCGGGTGGCGGGCACATTCCACCGCACCCGACGGGAAGACGCGGCGCGACTGCTGGCAGGCGTTGACAGCGGGCGCATCGATCTGACCGACTTTCGGGATGTGCGGGAGATGCTGGACGCGGTGCGTCCGTCTGCCGTCATCCACACCGCGGCCCTGGCCGATCCCACCTATTGCGAGCAGCACCCGGATGAATCGTTGCGGGTCAATTTGCAGGCGACGGTCAATCTGGCCGGGCTGTGCGGCGACCGCAACATTCCTTTTGTGTTTACTTCGACCGATCTGGTCTTCGACGGGACCCGCGCGCCCTATGCCGAGGACAGCCCGGTTTCGTCCCTGAATCTCTACGGCGAACACAAAGCCCTGGCCGAACAGGCCGCGCTGGACCGCTACGACGAGGCCGCCATCTGTCGGATGCCCCTGCTCTTCGGGTTTTCCTTCAATGGGCGGATCCCCTTTTTCCAGCGTATGGCCACGGAGTTCCAGGCCGGGCAGACAATGGCCCTGTTTGCGGATGAACTGCGCACACCCGTCTCTGGCCCGGTGGCGGCTGCCGGGCTTCTGCTGGTGGCTGCCAGCGGAATGGAGGACGAATCGGTCAACCCGCGGGAGAGCGAACGGGTGCGGGGGCTGCTCCATCTGGGCGGGCGCAAGCGTATCAGCCGCTATGAAATGGGCGCGCTTATACTCGAAATTTTGGGGCTACCGCCGTTCCTGGCCCAGCCGATCAGCTTTCGGGACGTGCCTGCCGTGGCAGCCCGGCCCGCGGATGTCTCTCTGGACAGCAGCCGGGCCTACGCGCTGGGCTTTGATCCGCCGCCCATCGGCCAACAGATAGCGCGGCTGTTGGGGCGGCAGCAAGAAAAAGCGAAGGGCACGAACGAAGAAGAACAGGAAGAAGCCGAACAGTAGCCAAGACGAATCAAATGGATTGGCAGGGGTTCGTCTGTAAATGAAATTTTCTCTTATCGTAGGCGCTGCTTGTAGCCGCGCAAGGGACGAATACCCCTGCGGCTGCCTGTGTGGTTCAAAGCTGCACCTACAGAAACGTCGAATCACTTCAATTTACAGTGTGATGAGTCCATTACAAAAAGGTCAGATTCTCCCGCCAACACGCAGAGAATTTTAGAAGAGAATCCTTCTTTTTATCCGCGTTTATCAGTGGCTGAAAATGCTTTTTGCCGTTGAGCCTTTGTATCCGTCCGCGACTTTGAAGACGCTTTTGCAGTAAAGTGAACTGTTCCTATCTTGCAAATCTGCGTCTACCATTTTTGGAGAGTATTTAGTGCAGACAGTGTTAGAAGTGTCCCATTTGTCCAAGAACTACGGCGATTTCCGGGCCGTGGACGATCTCTCCTTTGCCGTCCACCGCGGGGAGATATTCGGCCTGCTCGGCCCCAACGGCGCGGGCAAGACCACAACCATCCGCATTCTGATGGACATCTTCAAATCCGACAGCGGCGAAGTGCAGGTCCTGGGCAAACGGCCCGCGGATGTGCGCGAGCAGGTGGGCTATTTGCCCGAAGAACGGGGACTGTATAAAGACCTGAAGGTGATCGACGCGCTGGTCTATTTGGGCCGCTTGAAAGGCGTGGGTGAAGCGACAGCCCGCTCCAACGCGTCCGTCTGGCTGGAACGGGTGGAGTTGGCCGAATGGGGCAGCCACAAAGTCAAAGACCTGAGCCGGGGCATGCAGCAGAAGGTACAGTTTGTGGCCGGGCTGGTCCACGACCCGGAACTGCTGATTCTGGACGAACCCTTCCAGGGACTCGACCCGGTGAATGTGGAGATGATCAAAAAGCTGATCCGGGAGTTGCAGGCCGCGGGCAAGACGATTGTCCTCAGCGCCCATCAGATGAATCTGGTGGAGGAACTCTGCGACCGCATTGTGCTGATCAGCCGGGGCCACGCGGTTCTCTACGGCGCGCTGGCCGACATCAAACGCGAGTTTGCCCCCCACGCGGTGCGGGTGAAGACGGGCGACAGCGCTTCCGACGATGTGACCGGCATTCCCGGTGTGCGGGAGATCAGACCCACGGGCGACGCGCTGCTGTTGGAACTGGACGGCACAACACCCCAAGCAGTGCTGGCCGAACTGGTGCGGCGGGGGGTGGATGTACAGAGCTACGAAGTGGCGTCGGTCCCCTTGAACGATATTTTTGTGCAGGTGGTGGGACAAGGAAATGATGTTACGTAAAGGCAAAAGGCAAAAGTGACGGGTTGCGGCGTTCGCAACTCGCCCCTCGCAATTCGCAATTCGCAAGGACTTTCCCAATGGACAAAATTTGGATTATCGCCTGGCACGAATACCGGGTCAATGTGCGTCGGCCCGGCTTTATTATTATGACGCTGCTGATTCCCCTGCTGGGCTTGGCCGCGCTGCTGATCGGCACCTTCTTTGGGGGGCAGGCCGGCGCGGCCATGACAAATATCTTTGCTGGCAGCAACCGATCCACCGCAGTGGTTGATCAGTCCGGGCGCTTTACGCCTCTGCTGCCCGAATATACAGAACGCTATCGGCTCTATCCCAGCGAGGACGAGGGGCTGGCGGCTGTTCGGGCGGAGATGGCCCGGCGGCTGCTCGTCATTCCCGCTGATTATGTGGAGACCGGGCGCGTTCGGGTGTTGACAAACGAGGGCGGCTTTTCCAGCCTGGACATCGATGACTCTGGCTCACTGCGCAGTTTCTTCATCGATCATCTGGCCCGGGACATCCCCGACGACGCGTTGCGCGCCCGGCTGGCCGACCCCTACCGGGCACAGGTGGTCAATCTGAGCGGCGAGGAGCAGTCCGCGGGCGGCGCGCTGGCGTCTGCCCTGGGCTTTATTGTGCCCTATTTGCTCAGCATTCTGCTGATTGTGACGATTTTCGTCTCCTCCGGCTATCTCCTGCGCAGCGTCTCGGAAGAGAAGACCAACCGGGTGATCGAAATTGTCCTCTCGTCGGTGACGGCCCAGCAACTGCTGGCGGGCAAAGTCATCGGCCTGGGCGCGCTGGGGCTGACACAGGTGATCGTCTGGGTCGGCTCCGCCTTTGGCCTGAGCGGGGGGATTGTGGCCCTGTTGGGCGTGGCTGTGCCTCTCTTTGCCCGACCCGAAGTCTTTCTGCTGGCGGTGGTCTACTATCTGCTCGGCTTCGTCGTCTATGCCGTACTGATGGGCTCCGTGGGCGCACTGGGCGCGGACTTTCAGGAATCCCAGCAGTTGGCGGGCGTCTTTTCGATGCTGGCCAGTGTGCCGCTGATGCTGGCGGGGGTCTTCTTCAGCAATCCCAACAGCGGTATCATTCGCTTCATTTCCTGGTTCCCCCTCACCGCGCCCACCGCGATGATGCTGCGTCTGCCCATGACCGAAGTGCCGGTCATCGACATTGTGGGATCGATTGTCATGCTGCTTATTACCATTCCGCTGATCGTCTGGCTGGGTGCCAAGATTTTCCGCCTGGGGCTGCTGATGTATGGCAAGCGCCCGAAACTGGTGGAGATTTGGCGGCTGCTGCGGGAGGCGTAGGGGGTGCTGTGTGGCACGTTGGCGTGAAGAGTGGAAGGATTACAACTGAGGGCGTTTTTGTTCTGCATTCAAAAGGAAAGTTCGCCATGCGTCGCCTCTTTGTTGCTGCAATTATCGGTCTCCTGTGGACCGCCGTTTTCGCGCTTTCCCTTTTCGCCCAATCTGGTCCCGGCGATTTACCCTTGTCCCCCGCGTCCACCATTCCCCCCTTTGAACCCCCCACCGGCGCGACGATAACCGTCACCACCGGACAGGACAACTTGGCCGACAACGGCGACTGCACTTTACGCGAAGCCATCCAGGCCGCCAACACCGACACAGCCGTGGACGCCTGCCCCGCGGGCAACGGCACGGACCTGATTCTGCTGCCCGCGGGCGGCTACGGCCTGTCCCTGGAAGGCCGCAGTGAGGACGAGAACGCCACCGGCGATCTGGACATCCGCAGTAGTTTGGTCATCAGCGGGGCGGGGTCGGCTGGGACAGTCATCGACGCCAACCAGACCGACCGGGCGCTGCATATATTGACGGGGACGGTGGAGATTCGGGGTGTCACGGTGCAGAACGGGCGGGCTGCGGATGGGGATGCGACTGGTTGTGGGCCATTTCTAGACTGTCCTGGTGGAGATGGTGAGTCAGGTGGCGGGATTCATAACAGCGGTTTGAGTACATTATTCGATGTCGTAGTCCAGAACAATCGTAGCGGTGATAATGGAGGAATACCATATGGGGGTGGATCCGGTGGAGATGGTGGTGGGGTAATGAATATCGGGCGTTTGGAGATGTTTGAGATTCAAGTGGTAAAAAACATGGCTGGGAAGGGGAATCCTGCTGGTGATGGTGGCGGCATTGTGAACACCGGTACCTTGGTTGGTCACGACCTCATTCTTGCTCGAAATGGTGCTGGTATTTCAGGCCCTATCTTCAAAGGAATAGGGCTAGCTGGTTCTGGAGGCGGCATCTACAATTCAGGCACACTAACTGTCACCAAAGGCCGAATCTACTCCAATTTCGGTCGCAATGGTGTAGCCAATACAGAGAATGCGTGGGTATTCAGCAGCGACATTCACGGCAATGCAGGAGGGGTGTTCAATCGAGGCTATTTCCTATTATCCGGTAGTAGTGTTGAAGACAATCACCTTGGATCAGGGGACAGTGGCGGTGGTATCTACAATACCGGCACACTGTCACTTGTAAATTCCACCGTGAGTAACAATAGGAGTGGTGATGGTAGTGAACAGCCTATCTGGCTAATTCTGCCACCAATTCCAGGTGGTGATGGCGCCGGTATTATGAATTGGGGATCGCTTCTGATTGAGAGTAGTACGATCGCATATAATCAGACGGGCACAGGTTATTGCAGGTCACCCGATGATTGTTCGAGCGGCGGCTCCGGCGGTGGACTGGCCAACGAGGGCGGCGCGGTGACGATCCACAACTCGATCATCGCCCAAAACAGCGTGGCCGACGGCGGCTCCGGCCCGGACTGCACAGGCATTGTCACCTCCCAGGGGACCAACCTCATCGGCAGCGACGACGGCTGCACCCTGGCCGGCGCGGACGACGACATCCTCAACCAGTACGCATTTCTCGGCCCTTTGACCGACAACGGCGGCCCCACCCCCACCCCCACCCATGCGTTGCTGCCCTACAGCCTCGCCCTCAATGCGGGCAGTTGCACAGACATCAGCGGCTCCCCGATTCTCACCGACCAGCGGGGCGAACCGCGTCCGCAGGGGGAGGGCTGCGATCTGGGCGCGTTCGAGTCCCCACTCTCGACGATTCCCCTGCCCGTAATCCGCTATCTGCCGGTGATTCAGAATAAGCCCAATTGATTCTCCAGTACATCTGTATGCGCTGAGCCTGTGCTATACTGGTACATACCAATTCACGTACAACTGTAGCACCAGACCACACTGCCTACGCAGTACACAGTAGGCAATACGGAACACGCCATGCCCAATCCCAATTCTCTCAAAACCCTTTTCCACGGCCCCAACGCGGGCTATGTCCTGGACCGCTACGACCGCTTTCTGGACGACCCCGCGTCAGTAGATGCCGAGACCCGCGCCCTCTTTGCGCGCTGGCAGCCGGATGCTGCTATGCTGGACAACGGTAGCGGACCCGCGGCCGGCGACGGACAGATCGACACGGAAAAAATTGATACAGTTGTCGGCGCGGTCAATCTGGCCCAGGCCCTGCGGGAGTACGGCCATCTGGCCGCGGCCATCGATCCGCTGGGACGCCCCGCGCCCGGCGACCCCTCTTTGGACCTGGCCTTCCACGGCCTGCGGGAAGAGAACCTGTATCAGTTGCCCGCCTTCCTCGTCGGCGGTCCCTGCGGCGAGAATTGCGAAAACGCCCACCAGGCCCTGGCCGACCTACGCCGTATTTACACAGGCAGCACGGGTTTCGATTACGATCACCTGCGCATCCCTGCCGAGCGGGAATGGCTGCGGGACGCCGCGGAGACAGGACGCTTTCGCCCGCCCGCCGCACCCATCAACGCCACGGCCCTGCTGGAACGACTGACGCAGGTGGAAGTCTTCGAGCACTTCCTGCACCGCACTTTCCCCGGCAAGACCCGTTTCTCCATCGAAGGACTGGATGTGATGGTTCCCATGCTGGACGAATTGGTGGGCGCGGCCGTGGAGCAGGAGATCAGCAGTCTGCTGATTGGCATGGCCCACCGGGGGCGGCTGAATGTGCTGGCCCACGTCCTCAACAAACCCTACGCCCAGATGCTGGCCGAATTCAAAGACCCCCTGGACCCCGGCACCTTCAACGTGCGGGACTATCTGGGCTACACCGGCGACGTGAAATATCACGCGGGGGCCTGCCGCATTGTTTCGGCTGACACGGATATGGACGCGGATGGCGAGATGACGAGAGTCGCTGTGGACCTGGCCCCCAACCCCAGCCATCTGGAGCACGTCAACCCGGTGGTGGAAGGGATGGCCCGGGCCGCGGGCACATTTGTGGACGCGGCAGGACCGCCCCGTTTCGACCACATCGTCTCCCTGCCCGTGCTCATCCACGGCGACGCGGCCTTCCCCGGCCAGGGAGTTGTGGCGGAAACCCTGAATTTGTCCCAACTGGAGGGCTATCACACCGGCGGTACGATCCACATCATCGCCAACAACCAGCTCGGCTTCACCACCGACCCGGAGGATGTACACAGTACCCTCTACGCCAGCGATCTGGCCAAAGGTTTCAAAATTCCGATTGTGCATGTGAACGCCGACGACCCGGTGGCCTGTTTGGAGGCTGCCCGGCTGGCCGCGGCCTATCGCCACACATTTCAGAAGGATTTTCTCATCGATCTGGTGGGCTACCGGCGCTACGGCCACAACGAAGGCGACGAACCCCGCTTCACCCAGCCCCGAATGTACAAGATTATCGACGAGCACCCGACTGTGCGGGAACTGTGGGCTGGGCGTTTGCAGGAGGCTGGCGAGCTGGACGAGGAGAAATCCCAGGCCATCTACGACGAGCAGATGGCCGAATTGCAAACCCTCTACGACGGATTGCAGCCGGAGGAAGAACTGCCCGAACCCGCCCTCACACCCCCGCCCCCCGGCGCGGCCAAGCAGATTGACACTTCTCTGCCGCTGGAAAAACTGGACGAATTGCAGGCCGCGTTGCTCAAAGCCCCGGATGGCTTCACCATTCACGCCCGGCTGCAACGGGTCTTTGCGCGGCGGGTGGACGCCTTTGCCGATCCCGACGCACCCAATGTGGACTGGTCCCACGCCGAGCAACTGGCTTTGGCATCGATTCTGGCCGCGGGCATTGCCGTGCGTCTGAGCGGTGAAGACGCGGAACGGGGCACATTCAGCCATCGCCACGCGGTCCTCCACGACCCGGAGAGCGGCGCTATCTGCATTCCTTTGCAGGCGTTCCCCCAGGCCCAGGCCGCGTTTGAAATTGTCAACAGCCCGCTGACCGAAGCCGCGACCATCGGTTTTGAGTACGGCTACAATATCCAGGCCCCGGAACGGCTGGTGATTTGGGAGGCCCAGTACGGCGATTTTATCAATGTGGCCCAGGCCATGCTGGACGAGTTTGTCACCTCTGGGCGGGCCAAATGGGAGCAGACGCCTTCGCTGGTGCTGCTGTTGCCCCACGGCTACGAAGGCGCGGGACCGGATCACTCCACGGCCCGGCTGGAACGCTTTTTGCAGGCCGCAGCAGAGACGAATCTGCGCGTAGCCTATCCCACGACCGCGGCCCAATACTTCCATCTGCTGCGCCGACAGGCACTGCTGCTCAGGACCGATCCCCTGCCGCTGGTGGTGATGACGCCCAAGAGTCTGCTGCGCCATCGGCTCTCCGCGTCCACGCCGAATGAACTGGCCGAAGGCCGCTGGCAGCCTGTGTTGGACGACCCAAACGCGGAGCCGGAACAGGTGAAACGGCTGATCCTCTGCTCTGGCAAAATTGCTATCGATCTGCTGGAGAATTTGCCCGATAATCGCCCGCCTTTGGCAATTGTGCGGGTGGAGCAGCTATACCCTTTCCCCACCACACAGGTGGAGAATATACTGGCCCGCTACCAGTCCGCGGCGGAGGTAGTGTGGGTGCAGGAGGAACCGGCCAATATGGGGGCGTGGGATTTCGTCTATCCCCACCTCCACAACCTGCTCCAACACCGGGTCCCCCTGCGCTATGTGGGCCGCCCGGATCGTGCCAGCCCCGCGGAGGGGTCGTCGGCCTGGCACGCGGTCAACCAGAAGGCGCTGATCGAGGCAGCGCTGGCGGTGGTATAATGGGAAAGTGCTGCGTGATGTGTGCTGCGTGATGTGTGAGGGGAGGGAGCGATGACAACGCGGTTGGAAGAAGCCTTTGAAAAGGTGGCTCAACTGCCGGAAGAAAAGCAGCAGGCGATCGCCGAGTTGGTGCTGAAGGAAGTAGCGACCCACTATTGCACCCAGGAATTGCAGGCAAAACCGCTGGCTATAGAGCGGCGAGGTCCCAATCTTTACGTTAAAGGCACGCGTATTACCGTCTATGATCTGATGGACTATCTGACGGCGGGCGACTGGACATTGGACGCAATCCGGGACCAATTCGGTTTCTCCCAAGCCCAGTGGGATGCAATCCTGGCATATATCGATGCCAATCGGGAGATGGTGGAGGCAGAATACGAAGAGGTGGTGCGTACAGCCGAGGAAAACCGGCGCCACTGGGAGGAGCGCAATCGGGAGCGTATTGCCTGGATTCGCGCCCAGCCGCCGCCGCCCGGGAAGGAAGCGATCTATGAAAAGCTGCGCAGACTCAAACTCGAGCTGGGAATGGAATGACAGCAATTCTCATTGATCACAATCTCAGCGGAACGGCGCCCTTGCTTTTTGGAACCCTTCAGTCGCTTGGATGGGTGGAGTTGCTCGAACTGGAATTTGTCTCCTTCACAGATGCCGGTCTGGGTGTGGACACGTCTGATCGGGCCATCTGGCATTTTGCCCAGACGCACGGGATGTTACTCTTAACCGGCAATCGCAATCGAGCAGGCGTAGATTCTCTTGAACAGACCATCGAGGAAGAGAATTTTCCTGAATCTCTGCCTGTGATAACTGTTAGCCGACAGAATGACCTGCCCCAAAGCGCCTACCGCAGACGATGTGCCGCGCGGTTGATTGAGATTATTGTCGACCTGAAAATCTATCGCGGCGTGGGCCGAATTTATATTCCGTGAATTGTGGTGACTATTCAGGCCAGCGCCGGTTGAGTAGGCCACGGCAGTATGTGGCCGTATCGAAACCAAAGCGGGTAGACCCGCAAACTGGTTTCGATACGCCTGGAAACAGCCCCAGGCTACTCAACCGACGTTTGCTAACCGGCTGGCTGATGGCTGAATAGTCACGAATTGTGCTTGAATCAGGAGTTTGACTATGAGTATTAATATTACTGTGCCCGAAATGGGTGAATCGGTGGTGGAAGCGACGGTAGGCCGCTGGCTGGTAGAAGCCGGCGCGTCTGTGAAAGCGGGCCAGCCTCTCGTCGAATTGGAAACCGACAAAGTGGACCTGGAAGTCTCTGCCGAGAAGGCTGGCGTATTGGCCGAAATTCTGGTGGAAGCGGGCACGGATGTGAAGATCGGCGATGTGCTGGGCAAGCTGGAACCGGGCCAGGCCGCGTCTGCCGAAGATGAATCTGAGAAAGAGGACGCGCCCCAAAAAGCGGACGAGGCAAAAGCAGAGGAAGCAGAAGCAAAAAAAGACAGTTCGACACCCGCGGATGGCGGGCCATCTGACGACTCTCCCCAGGCGGAAGCCAAGACCGACGAAGCAAATGCCCAGCCCGGCGAGGAGGCCAAAGTCACCCCCGTGGCCCGGCGTATGGCCGAAGACGCGGGGATGGACCTCTCCCAAATTTCCGGCAGCGGCAGCGGTGGGCGAGTCACAAAAGAGGATGTGGAGAAAGCGCTAAGCGCCCAGAAAAGAGAGGCGGAATCAGAAACCGCGTCCGCGTCGGCACGCGGTTCAGCCCCGGCCAGAACCGAACCGGCTGGTCAGACCCCGTCTCCCTTCACCCGCCCCGCCGCGGAACGGGAAGAACGGGTCCGGCTCTCCCGTCGCCGCCGCACCATTGCCCAGCGGCTGGTGGAAGCCCAGCACAACGCCGCGATGCTCACCACCTTCAACGAAGTGGATATGTCCGCGGTGATGGATCTGCGCACCCGCCGTCGGGACGAGTTTGAGAAGCAGATGGGCGTGCGCCTGGGCTTTATGTCCTTCTTCACCAAAGCCACCATCGGCGCGCTCAAAGCTTTCCCCCATCTCAACGCCGAGATCGACGGCGATGAGATGATCCTCAAGCACTACTACGACATCGGCATTGCCGTCGGCGCGGAGGAGGGGCTGGTTGTGCCTGTGGTGCGCGACGCGGACCGGCTGTCCTTTGCCCAAATCGAGCAGACTATCCGGGACCTGGCCCAGAAGACCCAGGACGGCACGCTTGCCCTGGCCGATTTGCAGGGGGGCAGCTTTACCATCACAAACGGCGGTGTCTTTGGGTCGATGCTCAGCACGCCCATCCTCAACGCGCCCCAGGTGGGCATCCTCGGCCTGCACAAAATCGAGCAGCGTCCGGTGGTGGTGGACGGCGAAATCGTCATCCGTTCGATGATGTACCTGGCCCTGAGCTACGATCACCGCATTGTGGATGGCCGGGAAGCTGTGCAGTTTTTGGTCAAAGTGAAGGAACTGATCGAAGACCCAGAACGGCTGTTGCTGGAGGGGTAACTACAAAAAACAAGCAGTCATCAGTGACCAGCAATCAGTTGCGCCCGTAAGCCAACTGATTGCTGGTCACTGATGACTTTTTACACGAAAGCGGAGTCTATTTCCTATGACCGACTATCTACTGCGCATTCTCACCGAGAACGGCGGGATGCGGGCTACCATTGCCCAGACCGGCGGGCTGACGGCTGAGGTGGCGGGCCGCCACAGGGCTTCCCCCTTGGCGACCGCGGCCCTGGGCTATGGAGTGACCGGCGCTCTGCTGCTGGGGAGCCTCCTCAAAGCGCAACAGCGGGTGGTGCTGAAAGCCAGTGGCAACGGGCCGCTGCAGAAGCTGATAGCCGAGGCGGACAGCTACGGCCACAGCCGGGCCTATGTGGGCCAGCCTCAATTGGCCGCGGTGGGGCCGATCACTTCCGAGCAGGTGGCCGAGGCCATCGGCGGCGATGGCTTTCTGACAATTGTGAAGGACTTGGGGATGGAAGAACCTCACCAGAGCACTGTCCCGCTCCAGACCGGCTTTCTGGACGCGGACCTGACCTGGTATATGAATCAGTCGGAGCAGACGCCGTCGGTGGTGGAGATCGACGCGCTGGTAGAACCGGGGGGAGAGGTGGCCGCCGCGGGCGGTCTGTTGCTGCAAACATTGCCCGGCGGAACGATTGAATCGCTGGTTGCTATCAGCGAACGGTTGGACGATCTGCCCCCCATCGGCAAGCTGCTGGCCGACGGGCAGACACCGGAGGCAATCGCTGCCACTCTCTTTGGCCCCATGCCCTATTCAGTTGTTGAGATGCGGCCGGTTGTTTTTCGCTGTGGATGCAGCGCCCAACGCACACTGACCGCCCTGTCCCTGCTGGATCGGGACGAATTGGACGAACTGATCGCGTCTGGCTCCGCGGAGGTGGACTGCCACTTTTGCGGGGAACATTACGAATTTTCGCGGACAGAATTGGAAGGGCTGTTATGACGGGAGAGGAGTGGGTATTGCGTGCTGTGTAAGTAGCGGCGTTTGGCGTACTTTCCATAGAAACGAAAAACGTGAGATCGATTGTCGATCTCACGTTTCTCGTTTCACACCCTGCCAACGATCTCGAATTGCCTCGATTCCTCCTCACCCACGCAGTACGCATCACGCAACACGAAACTTCCTCTCCACCTCCGCCAGCGCGTCGTCTCCGCCCACATTGCCGGGAAAGACAATATAGACCAGCCCCGGATGGCGGCTCTCCGCGCCTGTGCGCCAGACGGGAATGCCGGGGAGAATTTGCCCAGCCACCGTGGCGCGCACAACGCCCAGCCCTCCGGTGGCCGTGTCGCTGCTGGTGATGCCCCCCTTTGCCACCAGATAGCGGGGGCGCTGGCTGATCTTCTGCACAATCTCAATCAGCCCGTCAGAGACCCGGCGGCCAATGGAGAGGCTGCCCGCGTGATCGTCCACTGTGACCAGTTGGCGGCTGGTGAAGAGCGCCACCGTCTGATCCGCGGCCAGCCCCGCGTCCACCGCGCGGATGGCAGCGGCCAGGGTGTCGGCCCGCCGGTCATCCAACAGCGCGACTACGTCAATCTCCACAGGCACAATTCCCGGCTGGGCCAGAAGCGCGTGGAGTTGGGCCGTCGTCTTGGGCACATACGAACCCACGACGAAAAGGCCGCCGCCGGATGGGGGCAGTTCCAAATCATCCGCGGTGAGCAACGGACGGGCAGGCAGACCCGCGCGCACCTGCACAAACGAGGCCGCGGTGCGGTAGAGAAAACGCTTGCCCGCGGCTTCCGCGGCCAGCAGCCCCAGCACAAAGACTTCCATATCCCGGTAGCTGGCGCAGTTGACCACACACACCTGCCCGCCGGAGACGCCTTGCAGCCGCGCCCGCACCGCGTCTGGCCCGCCCACGCGCAGATCATCCAGTGTCACCGCGGCCACATCCCCGGCTCGCACACGCCCGCCAGTCTTCTCCTCCACCCACGCCGTCATCTTGGAATTCGCATAGCCAAAAGCTTTGTCCGCGGCGTAGGGAGTCTGAGAAGCGGGCACAAGCGTATCGCCTTCCGCCACCCAATGGATGTTGTCGATCGTATAGCGCCCGCCTTCCAGGAAAAAGGGGACAATCAGCGTACCGTCCACGGCCTGGCCCAACCCCTCGGCCAGGGCGTCGGTCTCCGCGGGGTAGTGGCCGCGCAGGGTGGAATCGCTGCGGCTGACCACGGCCACGTCTCGGCCTGTTTGGGCAGAGGCCGCGGCCAGATTGCGCCCGATTGTGCGGCCCAGTTCCGCGGCTTCTGGCGCGGGCAGGGCGCGGGAGTTGGTCAGAATGTAGAAACAGGCGGGTTTGGCGGCCAGCTCCGCGGCCAGGACATCCACATCCCAGCCGGTCAGCACGGGCACGTCGTGGACTGTCTGGGTTCCCGTGGGGTCGTCGTCCAGGGCCACAATCGTGCGCCCGCTGGCCTCCACCTGGCCGCGAATCGTCGCGCGCAGGTCGTCCGGCCATTCCGAGGGGAGGGAGGAGAGAGTAGCGGTTTTGGGAATTGGTTGGATTTGCATGGCGAGTTTTTCCATAGGTGGGTAGTTGATTGGTTGACTGGTTGGGTAGTTGATTGCTCGTCGAGCCGGGCAACCCAATGGACGACTCAACCAGTCAACCGGCTATCGACAGATCAGCACAGGCAGGCTCGTTTTCCTCAACACCTCATCCAGCGCGCTGCCCAGGACGACTTCCACGACGGGTGTGTGTCCATAGCCGCCCAGAATCAGGTGATCGGCGTTCTGCTCGGCGGCGACACGCAGAAGCGCGCTGGCCACCGTTCCTTCGGCGCGAAGACAGTCGGCGGCCACGCCCTGGCGGCGGGTATATTCGTAGGCCGCGCCCAGAATTTTGTCCACGGACCGGCCCCTTTCCGCCACCGCTACAATCGAGAGCCGGATTTTCCAGCGCACGGCCAGATAGGTGGCGACAAAGAGCGCTTCCTGCGCTTTGGGGCTGGCGTCATAGGCTAGCAGACTGTGGCGCATGGGTGTGGCCTGGGCCGGAACCAGCAGCAGTGGCCGGGGCGAGCGGCGCACCAGCACACCCATGCCGGATTTCAGGCGGGCAAAGGAGCGCTGGTGGGGCGGGTGGATGAGGGGCACGACGACAATATCAGCCCAGCGCGCCCGTTCCACCAGCGCGTGGCTGGCCCCAAACTCCCGATGTTTAGCCACCTGCACCCGCAGATCGCTGCGGATCTGCAAAGCCCGGCAGCGGTGCTCGAATTCCAGGCGGATGGCCCGCACGCGGGGGGTGGCCCGCTCTTGCTCGCTGGCGACCAGATGCAGGCCGTGGAGATCGCCTCCGTCCTGCTTCACCAGCAGCCCGGCCTGTTCCACGGCCTGCCAGCCCTGTTCGCTGCCATCCACCGCCACCAGCACATCCTGAAAGAGACGGCGCAGGTGATGGGTGGGCAGCCATTCTTTGCGCCAGACACCGGGTCGGGGGCCGGCGTCCAATGCCTGGGGCAGCATCCAATCGATCAGCCGCTCGCCGAGCCGGTTGACGATTTTATCGCCCTGCCAGCCGAAGCGTTCCACCAAATCCTGGGCCGCGGCCTCAGCGTCCACAGGCCAGCCCAGTTCCCTGGAAATATCGGCCCGGTGTTCGGCAATCCAGGCGTAGAGATCGGTCTCTGTGCGGCCGGGGAAACTGCGTAGGATGCCCCGCTCGCGCACCACTTCCACCAGCGGCAAATAGATGTGATCGTACCAGTCGGTCACGGCCTCATCAAAGGGGAGTTTGCCATTTTGCTCCCGGGAGAGGTAGTAGTGGTGGACGTCGATCATCTCCATCAGAATTTCGTATTGGCCGGGCACGGTGACAGTGAGGCTGTGCTCCGGGCGCAGTTCGGCCATTTTCGTGTAGACCAGAAATTCAGCGTACTCCGCTTTGATAATCACCGCGTCCAGGTTGTCGCCGGGCTGCAGGGGAACGTTTGTCTCAATTTCGGTGACGTTGGCATCGATCCCCACATCGCCCACCTGTCGAGCCACAGAGACCCGGTGGTTGCCGTCCTGCACGAAGTAGACAGCCCCCAAACAGTAGACGTCGATGGGCGGCAAGCGTTTCTGTTCCAGCACGGCCCGGCGCACGCTGGCCCAGCGGGCGCGGTCGCTGTCCCGCTTGGGCAGAAAGCTGCGGGTGAAGTCCTGGTAGCGGCCCACGCTGCCCACAATCGCGGCCAGGGGAATTGTCTGGCGCACCCGCTGACGGGGGGTGTTGGCCTTGGCATACGCGCGCACTTCCTCAAAGGGCAGCAGATCGGCGGACTTGCCGGTCAGCCGCGCCCACAGCCGTTCCCGGTTCGCGGCCAGACGGGCCGAACGGAACTGGCCGTGGATAGCGCTGGACTTGAGGTCGTCGCTGGAGTGGGTCATTGGGTGCTGTGTGGGTGATGCAAGACCTGCCGGGTTTGGGAGAATCTGGCAGGTCTTGGCGAAAATGTGTCCTGTCCGATTACAAAAATCTGGTTCCAACCAGCAATGAAAATAGGAACGCAGATTTACGCAGAAGACACAGATTACGCAGATTCTATCCGTGTTTATCCGCGTTCATCCGTGGCTATTTTCCGGTCAGTGTACATGCCCGGTGGGGCAGAACCAGCGATGGATGCGAGAGGTAGCGCAAGCTGTCAACTTGCGTTACAAAGGCTATTTTCAGGTCAGGCATTCGCTCAATTGCGCCGGGGAGATATTTCCCCCGCTCAGAATCAGCGCCACTTTCTTTCCCGCCAGTTCCTCTTTGATCTGCAACGCCGCGGCCAGAGAGGCTGCGCCGGCTGGCTCGGCCAGTGTTTTGGCTTTTTCCAGATAGAGCCGCACCGCGGCCATCATCTCCTCATCGCTGACCAGCCGATAGTCGTCGATGTGCTGCCACATCACCTGTTGGGGCAGCATAAAGGGCGCGCCGGTCGCCAGCCCCTCCGCGGCCGAGCGGTTGGGTGCTTCCCGCCAGGCCCGCTCTTTCCAGGTGAGATAGGCCGCGGGCGACGCGCTGGCCGAGACAGCAATCGTGCGGATGGCCGGATTGATTGACTTCGCCACCAGCGACGCGCCCGCCGCGCCGCTGCCCCCGCCCACAGGCACAATCACCACATCCACATCCGGCTGCTCTTCCAGGATTTCCAGGGTGTGGGTCGCCACCCCCGCGATCAGCGAAGGCTCGTCGCCGGAGGAGACAAAATACAATCCTTCGCTGGCGGCCAGGGCCGCGCATTCCCGCTTGGCTGCCTCGAAATCTTCCCCCAGCAGGCGCACCTCCGCGCCGTAGCCGCGCATGGCTGCCACCTTCACCGGATTGGCCCCTTCCGGCGCGACAATCACCGCCTTCACCCCAAAGAGCCGGGCCGCGTAGGCCACGGACTGGCCGTGATTGCCCGTGGACGCGGTGGCAACCCCCAGCGCCCGCTGCTCCGCCGGCAGTTGGGCCATAAACGCGATGCCGCCCCGCACTTTGAAAGCGCCGATGGGTTGGTAGTTTTCGTGCTTCACCCAGACCTGCGCGCCCACCAGTTCGTCCAGCAGGGGATAGCTGTGCAGAGGCGTGGGGCGCAGATAGCGGTTGATCACCCGGCGCGCGGCCAGCACATCGGTAAAGGTGGGCAGAGAGGGGGAGGGGGTATCACGCATGGGAATTGTCCTTTGGCTTTGTTTATTGTGGGCGAACGATTTTCGTGTCGCTGGCTAGCTCTGGTAGAATTCTCGCCTTGACCTGGCCCCATTCTACCCCGGAGACCGCTGTGAGAAAAGAATGGCTTTCCCCCTTCGTGCGTCTGCTGCTGTTGCTTGTGCCGCTCTTTCTTTTGCTTGCCTGTCGTCCACCCGCGCCCGCCGGGACTGGCCCGGCCCAGCCAATAACCGTCACCTTTGCCTATTTCGGCGATCCCGCGGAGCAAGCAGCTTTTGTCAATGTTGTCGAAGGCTTCCACGCCACCGCGCCCGAGTTTGGCGGCGCGCCAATCCGGGTGGAGAGCGTTGCCCTGCCCAGCCAGGGCGATTATCTGACCCGGCTGACGACTGATTTCGCGGCGGGCACACCACCGGATGTCTCCCTCTTCAACTACCGGCGAATAGCCCAATACGTCAACCGGGACGCACTGGAAGTCTTGGACAGCCGGGCCACAGCGAGCGCGCTGGTCAATCTGGACGGTTTCTATCCTGCCAGCCTGGACGCCTTTCGCAACGCCGGCGGACAGGTGGTCTGTCTGCCCCAGAATATCTCCAGCCAGGTGGTCTACTTTAACAAAGAACTTTTCGATGCCGCGGGGCTGGCCTATCCCACAGCCGGGTGGAGTTGGGAAGAATTTCGCCAGACCGCGATTGCTCTGACCCTGCCCGACAGTGACGGCGACGGCGAGCCGGACCAGCACGGCCTGGGGCTGGAACCCCAACTGATCCGTATGGCCCCTTTTATCTGGCAGAACGGCGGCGAACTGGTGGACAATCCCGCCGCGCCCACCCGTCTGGCCCTGGACGCCCCCGCGGCCGTGGAAGCCCTGCGTTTTGTCACCGGCCTGGCCCAGGTGGACGGGGTGGTTCCCAACCGCACTGCCGAGGCGGTCCAGTCCCACCGGGACCGTTTTTATACGGGCAAAATCGGGATGTACATCGACAGCCGGCGCATTGTGCCCAGCCTGCGGGAACTGGCCCAGTTTGATTGGGATGTGGCTCCTCTGCCTGTGGGGAAGCAGGCGGCCAGTGTGCTGCACAGCGATGGCTACTGTCTGGCCGCGGCGTCGAACGTCAAAGACGCGGCCTGGCTATTTATCGAATACGCACTCAGCGCGGAGGGGCAGACCCGGGCCGCGCAGTTGGGGCGCACAGTGCCCAGCCTGCGCACCGTAGCCGAGAGCCGCGCCTTTCTGGACCCCACCCAGCCCCCCGGCTCAGCGCGCGTTTGGCTGGAGATCGCGCCGGAACTGCGCGCCTTGCCCAAAGTGGAGAATTGGGCGGCTATTGAACGGGTAGCCGCCATTGAATTAGAACAGCTCTATCTCGGCGCGCAAAGCTTGGAAGTGACGATCGCCAATATTCAGACTGCGGCCGCGGATGGCTTTGTGCCGATCAAATAGGCGGGTGGGTGGTGGGCGTACCGGTACACCCACCACCCATCACTGAATCTGTGTACGGAATCCCGTTCGTCTTACCTACCGAAGCGTGACCCCCACATCCCCCAACAACCGCTGTCCGGCCAAAAACGCCAGTGCCGGGGGCAGGGCCAGAATCAGCGAACCGGCCAGCAGCAGGGGCCAGCGGCTCTCGTCCATCTGGGCCAGCAGACGCACACCCACGGGCAGGGTAAGCTGCCCCAGCGAGCGCACGTAGAGCAGCGGATCGGTGAAATTGTTCCAGAAGTAGAGAAAATTGAGGATGGCGACCGCGCCGGTTGTGCCTGCCACGTTGGGCAGGGCCACCAGCCGCCAGCACAACCAGAGGGACGCGCCGTCCAGGGCCGCGGCTTCCAGCATCTCTTCCGAGAGGCGGCGATAGGCGTTGTAGAGGAGCAGCACAAAAAAGGGGCTGCCCCCTATCAGCGCTGGCGCGATGAGGGCCAGGGGCGTGTCCAACCAGCCCAGCAGCCGGAAGAGGGGGAAGCGGGCCAGCCAGAGCGCGGTGGGCGGGGCCAGCAGCGCGGCCAGGGAAAGCCCCACCAGCCAGCCCCGGTTCACGGGTGAAAGGCGGGCGATGGCGAATCCGGCCCAGGAGCCGACCAGCAGGGATAGGGGCAGGGCAAAGACGACCACCCGCACGGAGCTGAGAAAGAAGCGGGCCAGAGGAATCGTATCGGCCACCCGCGGGAAATTGGCGAATGTGGGCCGGAAGGGCGTGTCGGAGAGCAGCCAGGCCGAAAGGGGCTGGTTGTCCGGCCAGAGCGCGCCGACGATCAGCCAGACAGCCGGATAGAGCAGCGGCAGCACTACCAGCCAGAGCAGCACGCCCTGGCCCAGGCGGGAAAGCCCGCGAAGCACACTCAATCCAGCGCCTCGCCAAAGGCCCAGCGCCGGGTTAGCAGATATTGGGCCGCCACCACGGCCAGGGTAATCCCATACATAGCCCAAACCACCGCGGCCGCGTAGCCCAGGCGCAGATCGTCGAAGGCCATCTGATAGCTGTAGAGGGGGAGAAAGAGAGTGGCGTAGCCCGGCCCGCCTTTGGTCACCAGCAGCGACGGCACAAAATTGGCTTGCAGGCTGATGATCAGGTCACGGGCGGTGAGCAGCAGCAGGGACGGCAGCATCAGCGGCAGGGTCAGGTGGCGGAAACGACCCCACGCGCCCGCGCCGTCCAGGGCTGCCGCGTCGTAGAGGTGGTCGGGCAGCCCGCGCCGGGATGCCACCAGCACCACAAAAACTTCGCCCAACTGCCAGGCGGCCATCAGCACCAGCGCCCACAGGGCTGTGCGGGGATCGATTGTCCAGGCAGGGGTGGGCAGGCTGAGCGACCCCAGCAACAGATTGAGCGGCCCGTAGCGGGGGTTGAACGTGACCAGCCAGACCAGCGCGTAGGCCACATCCGGGATGGCGACCGGCAGAGCAGCCAGCCCCCGAAGGAGGCCCCGTCCCCAGCCGTCCCGCGCCAGCAGCAGGCCCAAGAGAAACGCGCCGCCCATGCGCAGGGGCACGGCCAGGGCCAGATAGAGCAGGCTGTTTGTCAATGCTACCCAAAAGAGCCGGTCGCCCCAGAGACGGCGCAGGTTGTCCAGTCCGCTCCACACGGGCGGGGTAAGTGCGTCGTAGTTTGTAAAGGCCAGGCCCAGGGAAAGCAGCGAGGGGAGCAACACCAGCGTACACAGACCGATGGCATAGGGAAGCAAGAGCAGCGCTAGCTGACTGCGCTTGTGTATCTGGTTGTGATGAGCCATGGCAAATGAAGCCTACTCCGCCTGGAATTTTCAGTGAACAATCTGTAATTGACATTTTTAGTAACGGTTATATTATACTACATTGCGTTCCTCCGAGTTAGCAAGTCGTCTGGTAGTATTCATATCCACCACAATTCAGGAGAGATGTATGTTGTCAAGCCGCAACGCGGTTTACAGTAGATGGGCCTTGATTTTTGTTCTGTTGCTATTGGCAGGATGCAGCACAGCACAGACGAATGAAAAGGCTGTTGAGCAGAATGGGGTCGCCTTGGAATCCGTAGCCGTGCTTGCGGATTCGACAGTGGCTCTGCTGCCGGGGGAGCATCAGGAAATGGCTTTGGGTTCCGCGGCATCTTCGGATGATCCCGATGGCAGCCCGGAGATCCGTGAGGCCCGTTTTGAATGGTTTTGGAAGCAACGGGCCTATCCGCTGAACACAGTGCCTTTTATGGCCAATAATCGAGCACTGGAGCGGGCACGTTCAATGGACCGGGCCTTCCAGGACAATCCTTGGCAGAGTATCGGTCCTGCGCCTCTGCTGGAGGAGTTCCAGAACAACTCGGATGCTGGTGAAGTGCGCACGACAGCCAGTGGACGCCTGACGGGGATCGTATTTGACCCCAGCAATGCCAATACAATTTATGTGGCGACCGCGGGCGGCGGCGTCTGGAAAAGTACCAACAAAGGCGTCTCCTTTGTGTCTATTACTTCTACCCGTCCTGAATTTGCCTTCTCTTCGGTGGCGGTGGACCCAGCCAACTCAAATATCGTCTATGCCGGCACGGGTGATCTCAACGGCTACTATGGCAACGGCATCCTGAAATCTACAGATGGCGGCACCACCTGGACACTTTTGGGCACTGCTCAGTTTGGAGCCAATGCAGTGATCCAGATAGTCATTGATCCGACCAACAGCAACCGCATTTATGCGGCCACTGGCTGGGCAGCCCAACGCGCCAGTAAAGATCAACCTCCGGCCAAAGGTGTCTTCCGTTCCAACGACGCCGGTGCAACCTGGCAGCAGGTCTTGGCCTGCAATCCGTGTGCCAATGGTTTCACAGACCTGTTGATGGAGCCGGGCAATCCCCAGATACTCTATGCGGCCAATGCGGGCGTGGGTGTCTTTAAGAGTACAGATGGCGGCGACACCTGGAATGCACTGGCCGATTTTGCGGCCAAAGTGGGACGGCAGAACTACACCCGTCTGGAGATGGCGATTGGCAGCGGCGCGGGGGCCAACACTATCTACGCGGGTATCAACGGCAACCGCAATGTAAATGGCAATCTCGTTCCTTGGGGCTTTGTGTATCGCAGCACAAATGGCGGCCAGAATTGGGAGGCCCTGAACCCGGACACTGTTCCCAACTATTGTGGCGGCCAGTGCTGGTATGACAATGTAATTGCTGTCAATCCGGCCAATGTCAATGATGTCTATTTGGGTGGTGTGGATGTTTACCGCACGACGAATGGCGGCGCGAATTGGACGAACATCCGCCAAGCCACCCACGTGGATCAGCACGCAGCGGCTTTTGATCCCGCTGAGCCGGGCGTGCTCTGGATGGGCAATGACGGCGGTCTCTTCCGCTATAAGGACGCCGCGTGGACAGCCTTCAATACGGGCATTACTTCCCTCCAGTTCGTGGGTGTGGGTGTCCATCCCACCAACCAAAACCTGGCCGTTGGCGGTATGCAGGACAACTCCCACGCTTTCTACGACGGGACAAACTGGAAAGGCTTTGAATTTGCCGACGGCAACAAAGCCGAGTTTGATCCCTTTGATCCGAATATTTTCTATCACGGGGATCAGCAGCTCTCTTTCAAGGCCAACAGCGGCACGACTGTGGTGAATGCGCGGAACAATGTGGAGCCGCGTCTCAACGGTATTAATGTCGATGATCCTGTCGAGTTTTATCTGCCTTTCGAGACTGATCCCAATACGGCGGGTGTTCTCTATCTGGGCACAAATAGAGTCTATCGCACGACAGATCGGGGTATGAATTGGACGGCCATCAGCCCGCCGGCAGAAGGTGACGCAAATATCCGCTCTATCGGTGTTCCCAACAACAACGCCAATCTGCTTTATGTGGGCACGACTTTTGGTCAGATCAGTAAGGGAACCCGAGGCGGCGACGGTCAGTGGATGTGGGCAAATCTGACAAAAGCACCGCTGCCGGGCCGTCTGCTCTCTGATATCGCCATTCACCCGACCAATTCCCAAGTTGTATACCTGGCCTATAACGGCTTTACTGCCAATACGCCGGATACGCCCGGCCACATCTTCAAAAGCACAGATAGCGGAACCACCTGGTCTTTGAGCGACGGAACCGGGGCCAATACCTTCCCGGATGTGCCAGCCCTGACGATTTTCATCGATCCGGACAACACCAACCACATTTATGTGGGCACGGACATCGGCGTCTTTCGTTCGACGGATGGAGGGGACACCTGGGCCACCTTTAGCCAGGGCCTGCCTCCTGTGCCAGTGACGGACCTGAAGTATCAGCGGGCTAATAAACTGCTGTGGGCCGCTACCTACGGACGCAGCATCTATCGCACGTCATTGATTCCGGTTTCGCCCACGGCTACGCCGACAGCCACGGCCGGTGCGTCCGCCACACCGACCAGCACGCCGACAGCCACCAACACGCCGACTATCACCCCGACGCCAACGGCTACCCAGCCGCCGCCAGTTACCGGTGTGGCCCCGGGCGCGTGGGCTGGCAATGTCAGCTTTCTGATTGCGGCAGATAAGGCCCGGCTCTTTGACTTCAAAATTCAAGTGAACTTTGGCAACTGCGCCGAACCCCTGCAATTCAACGGCCCAGCCGCCATCGACGGAGAAGGCAACTTCACCTTTACTGTCAGCAATCGCACCAGCACATGGAGTGCTACGGGCAAGATTAGCAACCAGAGCGCCAGTGGTACTGCGACCTTCGATAACATCGCTCCCAGCACTTCTATGTGTGGCAATCCCTTCACCGGGACTGTCAACTGGACAGCTAGCTGGACCGGCTCGGCCGCGGATCCCACCGCAACACCGATTCCGCCCACGCCGACGGCCACAGCCACACCGCCCAGCACCACCGGCATCAATGGCCAGGTGTTGAACAAAGGCATTGGGCTGGCCGGGATTCAGGTGGGTCTCTTTGCCTGTGCCAATGTGGGCCGGGAAGGATGTGATCCGGAGGCCCAGACACCGTTGACAACGACAAAGACTGTGGCGGGCGGCTCGTATAACTTTGCCGGTGTGGCCTCTCTGCCCGCAGGCCAGGAGTATTTCGTCTTCTATCTGAACGACGAAGCGGGCGGCAACACCGCCGACGATACGCTCCTCTACCGCTGGTATGGGCAGTCCATCACCAGTTATACAGCAGGCAACAGCGCCAGCGGCGGCACGTTTGACATTGGCGAAGTGTTGTTGCAGGCCCCCAGCGACGGTATCACAGCCACCCTGCCCCTTACCTTTACGTGGACGGCACGGCCTGCTGTGACGGGCGAGAGCTATGCCTGGTCGCTCTTCGATCTGGACACAGGGCTAACTATCTGTGAATCTGCCCCTGCCAATGCCACCAGTTTTGCGTTGACCTCGGCTTTCTTCAATGAAAACTGCACCGGGGTTCAGCCGGGTATGGAGTATGGCTGGTTCGTCTGGGCTGTCAACGGGACTGATTTCGAGACCGCGGCTGGCTATGGCGATTCTTACTATGTGGGTGTGTTGACCTTTGCCAGTGGCAATGTGCAGGTCTACTTGCCTACTGTGCGACGCTAACGCCATTCGTTCGTTCTTGGATGAAAAAAAAGAACCGGATCCGACTGTCGGGTCCGGTTCTTTTTTTGCGTGTCAAACGGATTTCGCTTACCGACAGGGATATTTGGGTTTGATATTCTGACCTTCTGGGGTAAAATAGATTTAGTTATTGAACAAATGTTCTTGCAGCAAATGAGAAACCGAGTTTTCATAGAAAAACTCGGTTTCTCCTATGACAGGACGGGAGCAACCCGATGGCTCTGGACAAATTAGTGGTGCGCGGCGCGCGCGAACACAATCTGAAAGGCGTGAACATCGCCATTCCCCGGGACAAACTGGTGGTCATCACCGGGCTGAGCGGCAGCGGCAAGAGCAGCCTGGCCTTTGACACCATCTATGCCGAAGGCCAGCGGCGCTATGTGGAATCGCTCTCCGCGTATGCCCGCCAGTTTTTGGGGCTGATGGAGAAGCCCAATGTGGAGCAGATTGAGGGGCTTTCACCGGCTATTTCCATCGACCAGAAAGGGTCCGGTCGCAACCCCCGCTCCACCGTTGGCACTGTCACCGAAGTCTACGATTATCTGCGCCTGCTCTACGCCCGCATCGGCCAGCCCCACTGTCCGGAATGTGGCGACCCCATCACCCAGCAGACACCCCAACAGATCGTCGATTCGATTACGGAGATGGAGGAGGGCACGCGCCTGCTGGTTCTGGCCCCGATTATCAAAGACCGCAAGGGCCACCACAAGACGCTCTTTGAGGGGCTGCAGAGCCAGGGCTACGCGCGGGTGCGGGTGAACGGCGAAATCTTCGAGATGGAAGAAGTGCCAGAACTGGACCGGTACAAAACCCACACAATCGAAGTGGTCATCGACCGGCTGGTTATTCGTCGCGAACGGCCTGATCCCGACAACCCGGATGAGATGCTTGCGGGCACGGATCAGATACGCCTGACCGATTCGGTGGAGACGGCTCTGCGCTTGGGCGAGGGCGCGCTGATCATCTCCCACTACGAGCAGCAGCCGCCGGAAGGCAAACAGAACGGCGCGGCCACACAGGTGATGGTGGACCGTATTTATAGTGAACATTTTGCTTGTGTGCGCTGCGGGCTGAGCTTCACTGAGATCGAACCCCGCACCTTCAGCTTCAACAGCCCGCACGGGGCCTGCCCGGCCTGCGACGGGTTGGGCGTCTTGCAAGAGTTCGACCCGGAACTGATTCTGGATAGTAATCTAAGCATTGAAGAGGGCGCTATCATCCCCTGGAAGCGGGGGACAAACGACGACAACGACGGGTACTATCTGCAACTGCTGCGGGCTGTGTGCAAACAGTTCAGCATCCCCACCCGTGTGCCTGTCGAGGAACTGAGCCAGAAGCAGCGGGACGTGCTTCTCAATGGCCTGCCAGCCCGGCAGAAAGTGCTGGTGGAGTATCAGAATCAGCGGGGACACAGCCGGAGCTACGAGACCAACTACAGCGGCGTTGTGCCCAATCTGCAACGGCGCTACAACGAAACCGACAGCGACTGGATACGGGGCAAGCTGGAAGAGTACATGAGTGTGCGCCCCTGCCCCACCTGTCAAGGCAAGCGGCTGCGTCCCATGGCCCTGGCTGTGACAATTGGCGACAAAAATATCTACGATGTGACATCCATCCCGGTGGTGGACGCGCTGGAATGGTTTCGACGGTTGGGCGGTGGGAACGGTCAGCCGCCCTTGCTGGGCAGCCGGGATATGCTCATCGCGCAGCAGGTGTTGAAGGAGATCGAGGCCCGGCTGGGATTTATGGTCAATGTGGGTCTGGACTATCTGACAATGAATCGCACAGCCGTCACCCTCTCCGGCGGTGAGTCCCAGCGGATCCGGTTGGCCACCCAAATCGGCAGCCAACTGATGGGTGTGCTCTATATTTTGGACGAGCCGAGTATCGGCCTGCATCAGCGGGACAACGCCCGGCTGATTGAAACCCTGCAAGGGATGCGAGACCTGGGCAATACGGTGCTGGTGGTGGAGCACGACGAGGACACAATCCGGGCGGCGGATTGGGTGGTGGATATGGGACCGGGCGCGGGGGAGCACGGGGGCGAGGTGGTTGTCTCCGCGGCCCAGGCCGAATTTCAGGCCGCGCCGCACAGTTTGACTGCACAATATATGCGGGGGGAAAGGCAGATTCCCACGCCCACAGAACGGCGCGAGGGCAATGGCAACCACCTCCTCATCACCGGCGCGGCCGAAAACAATCTGCGCGGGGTGGATGTGCGCATTCCTCTGGGCAAGTTTGTCGCTGTCACCGGTGTCAGCGGTAGCGGTAAATCCACACTGGTGGTCGAGGTGCTCTACAAACGGCTGGCCCAGCACTTCTATCGGGCCAAAGATCGACCCGGCAAGTATCAGACTCTGGAAGGCATGGAGTTTCTGGACAAAGTGATTGAGATCGATCAGGGGCCGATTGGCCGAACACCGCGCAGCAACCCGGCCACGTATGTGGGGCTGTTCACACCCATTCGCGACCTCTTTGCTGGGATGACCGAGGCCAAAACCCGTGGATACAAACCGGGCCGATTCAGCTTCAATGTCAAAGGTGGTCGCTGCGAGGCGTGCAAAGGAGACGGCATCATTCGCATCGAAATGCAATTTTTACCCGATGTCTATGTGCCGTGCGAGGAGTGCAAAGGCCGGCGCTACAACCGGGAGACGCTGGAGATCAAATTCAGCGGGAAGTCCATTGCCCAGGTGTTGGATATGTCTGTGGAAGAGGCTCTGGAATTCTTCAAGAATATTCCCCGCATTCGCAACAAACTGGAGACGCTGGACGCGGTGGGGTTGGGCTACATTCGTTTGGGCCAGTCCGCCACCACACTGTCCGGCGGTGAGGCCCAGCGTATCAAGCTGAGCAAGGAACTGAGCCGACGGGATACGGGCAATACTTTTTATATTCTGGACGAGCCGACGACGGGCCTACACTTTGAGGATGTGCGTAAACTGCTGGAAGTGCTCCACGCGCTGGTGGATCGGGGCAATACGGTGCTGGTCATCGAGCACAATCTGGATGTGATCAAAAACTGCGATTGGCTGATCGATATGGGGCCGGAGGGCGGTGTAAAAGGTGGTCTGGTGATTGCCGAAGGCACGCCAGAGCAAGTGGCTTTGATCGAAAAGAGCTACACGGGCCACTTTTTGGCCCCTATGCTGGCGCGGTCTGTGGGTGTGCCCACATAGGCAGCTTGAACGAGCGTGACTAGCCGGATGGTTGCCAGGAAATTGGGGCAGGGGCTATACCACCCAGCAGGGAAATGGCTCCCGTCGGCTGTTGAGAGCCGTCCTCAGCTTCGAAATCGCCCAGGGCAATGGCAGATTGGGGATCGATTGCGATAAGTTCCTGAATGAATGCATCCGCAATAAATGGGTCAAACTGTTTTCCCGCGCATCTCTGCAATTCCGCGATGACCTGTTCCCGTGAATAGCTCTCTTTGTACGGGCGGGTGGCGGCCATGGCTTCGGCCGCGTCACACACGGCCAGAATCCGGGCTTCCAGAGGGATTTCCTCGCCTTTCAAGCCATCGGGATAGCCTGTCCCGTCCCAGCGTTCGTGGTGATAGCGCACAAATGGGGCCAGATGGCTCAACCCGCGCATTGTATCCAACAGATTGCCGCCCAGCGGTGCATGTTTTTTGACTTGCTCATACTCCTCTGCTGTCAGGGAACTGGGCTTCAGCAATATCTTCTCCGGCACACCCAATTTGCCGATGTCGTGCAGCATGGCGGCCCAGCGTAGGTTTTCCAACTGCTGCGCGTCAAATTCACAGTGCCGGCCTATGGCCATTGCATATTCGGCGACGTGGAGTGCGTGACCGGATGTCTCAGGGTCTCGGGCATCGATAATCTTTGCCAACATCGCCAGCAGTTCCATATTCAGATTGTAAATAGCCTCACTCGCCCGCTCCACCTCCCCATTGGCGGTTTGCAGTTCTTCATTCATCCGATGCAATTCAGCCACACTGGCTTCTGTGCGTTCCACATACATTTTTTGGGATTGATGGATGAGCAGAACCGGAAGAGCGAACCCAACCACCCCCCACAGATCGAGCAGGGCATATGCCAGGGCGACAAAGACGCTCATCACCGCCATAATGGCATAATGGAGCAGAAGCCAGGAGAATTGCTCGCGCCAGATTCTAACGACATTGCCCCGATCCTTCAACGCAATGGCCCCCGCGACCAGACCGCTTTCCACAAGGAAGTAGGGGACCGATGCGATCACACACAGTGTGCCCCACTGGATTGTATAGGCTGGCTCGATGGGGAAGGCGGCAAGTTTGAAGAGCAGGGCAGGAATGATACCGGCCCAAATATGGATTGACCAATTGAAGGCTGCACGATAAAACGGAGATTTTTGTCGTATGTAGTGGGTGAGTGTTATGGCTGTACTGGCGGCGATGACACCCGGCAGACCTGTCAGCAACAGCGCTGCCAGAATGACAGTGGCCGACGCCGAGACTGTGGATTTGACATACATCTTGACGTTGAGAGACTCGGCCAGCACAGACAGAACGGCAAAGGTCAGAAGGGTGGTCAGGGGCCATTCGTTGCTGCTGAACAACGCCCACAGCGTGGCCGCAACACCACCTGAGATGGCAAGAAAAATATATATTTTGAGAAAAGGGTGTTCAGAATTTGGCAGGTCAAGCGGGATCGGGGGTATCCCCGCGGCCGCGGGTTTTTTGGGCCGCTTATCAGGACCGGCAGCCAAAGCTACTGCCACTTTTTGCGGGATATAAGCATCGGTTGTTTTTGTGGAATTGGTAAAACCAGACATTGGGGCAACAGGCTGGTCAGATACCCTCCCCTCTACTTGCGTGCCTTCAGGCCCGCGTGATTTTCGATCTGCTTCCCTTCCGTGTTCCAGCCGGAAAGAATGGGGCACATCCACAGCACAGACAACCTGGTTGCGTCCCCGATACTTGGCCTGATAAAGAGCCACATCTGCCTCGTGGATCAGGTCGTCCATGGTTTCGCCGTTATCGGGCATGGCAGCGATGCCCATGCTTATGGTCGCGTGGACTGTCGCACTGGTATTGGGTGCCTCGAAGTCTGTCTCTGCCACCAGTCTGCGCAACTTCTCTGCGATTGTGCTGGCAACTTGGGCGGTGGTGTTGGGAAGAACAATCGCGTATTCCTCGCCGCCAAAGCGGGCGGCAATGTCGTAATCTCCCGTTTCGGCGCGCAGAATTTTGGCAATGCCCGCGATTACATTGTCGCCGGCCAAGTGGCCGAATGTGTTGTTGATGTCCCGCAGCAAGTCGAGATCAGCCATAATAATCGAGATGGGCCGGTTGAAGCGTTTGGCAAGAAGAAGCTCTTCCTGAAAGCGCTCTTTGAAATGGCGGGAATTGATCAGCCCCGTCTTCTCGTCGGTGCGCGCCTGTTGCTGCAACTGGGGAACCTTCATAGCCTGGAACATCAGCCCCAGAGGAGCCAGCGCCGGGATAACCAGCCAGGGCGAATAGTCCCATAAAACGGCAAAGACATAACCGACCGCCAGCATAGCCACGTCCGGGGCGAGTACCTCCATACTCCACATGCGGGATTCGCTCCAACGGATGCCCCGTGCCAATAGCAAAACCAGCCCAATCAAAAAATGATTGATCACCGCGTAGGCGGTTATACCTGCCAAACCGGCTAGGAAGTCAGCTGGTATGGATATGGGAAGATTTACAGGAAGATAAACGAGCGTATAAAAGAGGGCATGGGCACTTAGACCAGCAATCTGGTGGGTGGCAATGTTGAAAGGCTGGATATACCAGACAGGCAGATAGTAGCTGTTTGTCAGCCGTTTGTGTGCCCATTCCAACAGGTGGGGAATGAACACCAACAGGATGAACAGCTTTGGGGGGAGAAGGATGGCACCCGCAAAAAATGGGGCGAGATGGGGCGTATAGGTTTGCTTGCCAAACCGGGCTTCCATGAACTGGGTCATGCAGGCCAGGATGAGCAGCAGACCAAAAACAGGCCAGTCTGACTGGGAGGTGGGGTATACGGGTGCGATCAGTGCCATCATTGTGAGTGCAAAGCCGAAAACTGCCCATACATAGGCCCACGCGCGTAGGGAAAGCGACGAATGCTCCATATGATTGGTTCCTCTAACCCTCTCTATCTCCTGCTTTATCCGCTGTATAACTATAGACGAACAGTAGGCAAACTGCTTCGTGCATTTGTCCTGATCCGTTGGGAAAAGGGCAGAAACAAGCCTGAAAATGCTGTTCTCAAGCTTGCCACACCTTACCGATTTGTTGGCGGCGGCACAGATTTGATTCTGACTGTATTGCGGGAAATTTGCAAATTGACTTCCTGTGATGCCTTCATCGAGCTGCTGACTGGCGACAATCCATCAAAGCTGACCCAACCTGCTGCCCAATAATGACCACATCAAATCTGTTGGCTGTGTCATAGTAGTGGATATCGGTTTGATCGCAAAACTCGTGCTGGCAACAATATTTGATTACGTTAATATTCCACCTTTTGGCGCCCCCAACCCGTGGGCAGATTTGTCCAAGCTGGATCAGCACGCGGTTGACCAGATGGTAGAGACAGGGCAGGCAGCCGACGGCATCCGGAACGAAAAATGTTGCGCGGGAACAGAGCGCTTACCGCCTGTTCTCCCACTGAGTCCCGGTGGCACACATAGGCATCGGGATGGTAGAATGTGAACAGTTACGCACGGACTGATGTGGCTGGAACCCTTCTCTATTGTTGGTCCAAGCAATGAGCCAACGATTTGTCATCCATTTCCATTGCTCTTGTGGTGTGATAATTGGTCCTTTCTAATCCAACCGGCCTACGCAGCAATCCACAAAACCACGTACGCCCTTGCGTCAGGACTCTAACTATACGCCATTTCTGCAAGGAATGACGTAGTTCGTGAGTACTATTTCGTTAAGTTACCCTTACTATTATTGGAGACTTTTATGCAATTTGGTGTTGTCTTTCCGCAAACAGAAATCGGTGATGACCCCATTGCCATCCGCGACTACGCCCAGACGGCTGAGGGGCTGGGTTTTGACTATTTACTGGCCTTTGATCACGTGATTGGGGCCAACCCCGACCGGCCCGGCGGTTGGGCCAACCGACCCTACGACTACAACTCAATGTTCCATGAACCCTTTGTCCTCTTCGGCTATCTGGCAGGGCTGACGGAACGCATTCGCTTTGTGACAGGAATTCTCATTTCGCCCCAGCGCCAGACTGTTTTGCTGGCGAAGCAGGCCGCTGCCGTGGATGTGCTCTCCCGCGGGCGTCTGACACTGGGCATCGGCGTGGGCTGGAATGAAGTGGAGTACACCGCGCTCAACGAGGATTTCCGCACCCGGGGACGGCGTCAGGCAGAGCAGGTGGACGTGTTGCGTGCCCTGTGGACCCAACGGCTTGTCAACTTCGAGGGCCAATACCACACTATTCCCGATGCGGGTCTCTATCCCCTGCCCGTGCAACAGCCCATCCCCATCTGGTTTGGCGGCGGTTCCCAGGCAACCCTGCGCCGTATGGCTCGGCTGGGGGATGGCTGGATGACGAATGCAGGGAATATCGACCAGCTCAGCCGTGGGCTTGCTACCCTGCGCGGCTATATCACCGACGCGGGCCGGGACCCCGCGGCCTTTGGCGTTGATTTCCGCATTGACCTGCGCCGGGATCCGGAGGAAGAGTGGCCGGGGATGATTGAACGCCTGGCCGCGTTGGGTGTCAGCCACATCAGTATCAACACAATGAACCGCGGTCTGGTCGGCGCAGCGGCCCACTTGGAAGTGGTGCAGCGCTTTGCCCATGCGATGGGAGGGTACTCGCAGCAACAGTAAGATTTCACAGAGAAGGTTGCAGCGAGAGGCCGCCCATCCGTCTCTCACTCTTTTGGATACAATTTGTAGGGATCAACGCGATGATGAAACAGAATTCATAACGCAAAGAGGCAGAGAATGGAAGACGCAAAGAGATGCATCTCTTCTTTATGGCTTTGTCCCTTTGCCCCTTTGCTCCTTTGCGTTGAAGACTGCATACGCCTGTTGATTTGAACACAATTTTTGTACTCATGCCCCACCCGGAGAACACAGATGCTGAAAAATGTACCGATCGGTTGCGGCCAGATTACCTGGCGCGGGCTGGATGAGAAGGCCGCTCTGGCTGATATTGCCGCGTCTGGTTATGCGGGCGCGCCGGCTGGTCCCAGCCAGGAACGCACCCCCGCACAAACCCTTGCCCTCTACGAAAGCTATGGCCTGCGCCCCGCGCCCGGTTATTTTGCCGCCGACTTCTGGAAAGCCGAGCAGGAAGCCGAGATTCTGGAACGGGCCCGGGTCTTTGCCGCGGCCAGCGCAGAATTGGGCCTGACGGAAATGTATGTGGCTACCGGCGGCTTTGACCGGGATGTGATGGCCTCCGGCCGTACCCGGGCCGCGGCATCCGGCCACGTCACCCCGGCGGATGGGCTGAATGCTGCCGATTTCGGCCACTTTGCCGCCACCCTCAACCGGGTGGGAGAAATTACCCTGGCGGAAGGTGTGAAGAGCTGTTTCCACAATCACGTGGGCAGCGTCATCGAAACAGGCGAGGAGATGGATCGTCTGCTGGCCGCCACCGACCCGGATGTGGTCTTTCTGGGGCCGGACACGGGCCACCTGGCCTGGGCGGGCGCGGATGTGCTGGGTTTCTTCCGACGCTACGCGGATCGCATCAAAACCGCGCACGTCAAAGATATCGACGAGGCTGTGCGCCAAGAGGGGGTGGCAAAGAAGTGGGACTACCGCACCTTTTCCGAGCACGGCATCTGGGCCGAGGTGGGCCACGGCGTCATCGACTTCCCCGCGATCTTCCAGATTCTGGCGGACGCCGGCTTTGACGGCTGGATAATTGTGGAGACGGATGTGACTCAACTGGCATCGCCGTTGGAAAGCGCGCGGGTGAGTCGGGCGTACCTGAGGGGATTGGGGCTGTAAATGATCTGATGCGTACTGCGTAAGCAGTGACATTGGGGGCACTGACTGTCATGGATTTTGAGTGAAGCCCACTTGTTCGTCGTCCTATGAAGTATCTGATAGAGACATCGCACCTGACCTACGCAGCACGCATCACGCAGCAACACCACAAAAAACTATTCGCTTCCAAAGGAGATTTACCCCTATGACCACTCCCTATCGCGTCGGATTTATCGGCTGTGGCCGCCCCTGGAAGAGCGAGGGTGCGTCGGGTTTTGGCATGTCCAATGCCCACGCTGATGGCTACAACGCGTCGCCCGATGCCAAAATTGTGGCCCTGGCCGACATTGTGGAGGAAAATGCCCTGGCTTTTCAGGCGCGCAACGGCGGCGACGAAATCTACACCGATTATCACGAAATGCTGGCCCAGGCCGACCTGGACATTGTGAGCATCAGCACCTGGCCCCATCTCCACGCGCCGATGGTGCTGGACTGTGCAAGAGCCGGGGTGAAGGCCATCCACTGCGAAAAACCCATGGGCATTGCCTACGGCGAGTGCCTGGAAATGGTGCGGGTCTGCCAGGAGAACGGCGTGCAGCTCACCTTCAACCACCAGCGGCGCTTTGGCACACCCTTTCAAAAGGCCCGCCGGTTGTTGCAGGAAGGGGCCATCGGCGACTTGCAGCAGATCCAGAGCTATTGCCCCAATCTCTACGACTGGGGAACCCACTGGTTCGATATGCAATTTTTCTACAACGACGAGACGCCCGCCGAATGGGTCATCGGCCAGTTCGACATCCGGGGCAGCCACCGGGTCTTCGGCGCGCTGATCGAAGGCCACGGCCTCAGTCACATTCAGTTTGCCAACGGCGTGCAGGGGATGCTCATCACCGGCCAGGGCGCGGGCAAACAGATGGTCAACCGGCTGCTGGGCAGCGAGGGAATGATCGAAGTCGGCGTCAGCCCGGAGATTCCCCTGCGCATGTGGGGCAAAGGCCAGATGATGGACGACGATTGACACGGGCGGCGAGGTATCCACGGTGACCAGAATGTGAAGCGGGCATGCTGACCCATCGACGCGCTCAAAACCGGCCGGGAGCCGGAACTGGCGGGCCGCCGCGCGTTGCAAGCCACGGAAGTCATCTTTGCCACCTATGAATCCAGCCGCCGCCGGGCGCGGGTCGATCTGCCGATGACAATTACCGATCATCCGATGGTGGCGATGGTGGCCGAGGGTGTGATGGCGGAGGTGTAGGAGATGTGCAGCCGTGCCGCGTGGGAGCGTTCAAACGTTTGAACGCTCCCACGCTTGTTGTTCTACTCCCCCAATCGGCTGATGGCGCCCAGAAAAATCTTCGTCCGGTTGTCCAGGGGATTGTCGAACAACTGGTCCGGTGGGCCAGTTTCAATGATGTGGCCGTCGTTCATAAAGAAGATGCGGTGGGCAAAGCGCCGGGCAAAGCCCATCTCGTGGGTAACGGTCAGCATCGTCATCCCCTCCTCCACCAACTGCTGCATCACCCCCAACACCTCGCCGATCAACTCCGGGTCCAGGGCAGAGGTCGGCTCGTCAAAGAGCATCACTTTGGGCTGCATGGCCAGGGCGCGGGCAATAGCCACCCGCTGCTGCTGGCCGCCGGAGAGACGGGACGGGTAGCTGTCCTGCTTGTGTTCCAGCCCCACTTTGGCCAGAAAATGGGCGCCGATCTCCGTGGCTTCCTTCACAGACATCCCTTTCACCGTCACGGGTCCTTCAATGACATTGCCCAGCGCGGTCATGTGGGGGAAGAGATTGAAGGATTGGAAAACCATCCCGGTTTGCAGGCGCAAGTTGTGAATCTTCTGCCTGTATTCCCGACCAGTGCCGCCAGCTTTCACCCGCACGCCGTCAACCGTAATTGTGCCCAGGTCTGGCTGTTCCAGAAAATTGATGCAGCGCAGGAGGGTACTTTTGCCCGACCCGCTGGGACCGATAATACAGATGACCTCTGCCGGCGCAACTTCAAAGGAAATGTCTTTGAGCACGTGGAGCGCGTCAAAATATT
Organism: Caldilineaceae bacterium; assembly: GCA_019637685.1. Lineage (GTDB taxonomy): Bacteria > Chloroflexota > Anaerolineae > Caldilineales > Caldilineaceae > JACQGT01. The sequence goes on from JAHBVF010000023.1 coordinate 60,198, forward strand.
TGTTCAGTCCGGCAACTTCAACAATGGCTGTCATGCGGTGCGCACCCCCCGGGCGAGACGTTCTTCGATGTTGGCCTGCACAATCGAAAACAGTATCGTAATAATCCAGTAAAAGACCGCGGCAATGAGCAGAGCTTCCAAACTGCGGAAGTTGGCCCGACCCATCTTCTGCGCCCGCCACAACAATTCCCAGACAAAACCGGTCACCGAAATCAGCGACGTGTCCTTGAGCATGGCAATGAACTGGTTGCCGATGGGTGGAATGACCAGGCGCAGGGCCTGGGGCAGCACAATCCGCCGCATAATCTGCCCCTGCGTCATTCCAATCGCCAGGGCTGCTTCTCGTTGGCCCACATCCACGGCCTGAATGCCGGCACGCATAATCTCGGTCATATACGCGCCGTAGTTCAGCCCCAGCGCCAACACACCCGCGGAAAGACCGGTCAGCCGGATGCCCAACTGGGGCAGGGCCAGGAAGAAGAAGATAATTTGTAACAGCAGGGGCGTGCCCCGGATCAGCGAAATGTAGAAAGTTGCCAGGGCATAGGCCGGGGGGTATTTGGATAGCCGTCCCAGCGCGCCCAGCAGCGAGAGGACAGTCGCCAGGGCAATCGACAGCACAGAGAGCAGAATCGTCAGCCAGACGCCGTTGAAAATGAAATACCAGTTCTCGGCAATAAAGGCCGTGTCCAGACTAATCGTGGAGAATTGCAGACCAAAGAGATTGAATTTTATGCCGCTGAAGGCATAGATAAGCAGGAGAATCAACACCCCATAGGAGAGATTAACGCCTAGGCTGAAGCGCTGTGCCCGCCTGCGTTTCAGCGCACTGATCTCCTCCGCCTGGGATTGAAGTTCGGATGTGGTCATAGGCCCCGTTTCCTTTTGACTAATAATGACTACTTCAAAGTACGCCATAGCTCTGGAAAATAGAGTTCGGCCTTTCTTACAAGCCCGTAGTCATGATTGTCTGGCAAAGCTTCCAATGAGAAGACAGGCGAATGCCACGTGGCATCATCGGCCAATGGATAATACTTTAGCTGGCCGCCCGACAGTCCATACCATTCAAAGAGTGTGCCTTTTGCATCATCCCCAATAAGTCTGCGCCCTTTTACTTTCCACGCGAGAGAGGTAGGGTCCGGCAGATCAATGGTATACTGAAATAGCTGATACCGCCCCGAACGTTCCTCCCATTGCAACACAATAAAGGAACTCCGTGTGCTATCAACAGTCCCGCCACTACCAAGTGATACATTTGTATGCCAACGTTCAACTGTCTCGATTAGAATTTTTCCAACAGTGTCTGGACTCTCGTGATAGTTTTCTTGGGTGATGTCCTCCTTCTTGACGGCATCCCAGAATTCGCCAGATGCGTTTGAGAGCTCAATGGTCACTCGTTTTTTGCGTTCGACTTCACGCAACGTTCCCCTCATCTTGCACGATAGGCCGAATCTAACTGTGTTGTCTTCTGGGTTTGTAAGGAGCACATCGTATATCCATTTACTTTCCTGGGCTTCTCCATTGAATGCGGCTGCTATCGAGCGTTCGAAGTCTCTCCAACCGGGAAGTGTGCGATCCTTTCGCTTCAGCATACCACTGCCGTCCTGATAGGTGCTGAGAATCAGCCGAAATCTCTCGATTTCTTCATAAGTTGGATTTCGAGTTATGAATGGATTTGTCACTGGCTATTCCTGATTTGTGACTGCTCAATCTCTAATTCCAGTTCGTCCTTGAGCAATTGATCGGTCGTGACGCCAAAGAGGTAGGAAACTTTGAGGACAAAAGTAACTGTTGGAGATTTCTGTCCAGATTCGATCTCGCTAATATAACTGTGGGTTGCATATCCCAATTGCGTAGCGAGCCAGTGTAGAGTCACATTGTGATGTTTTCGCAATGCCCTAAGTTTTTCTCCAAAACGTTCAAGACCATCCATTTTATGCCTCAATTGGATGCGTTTACCCTTCATGAGAAGGAATTTTGTATTTGACTTGTGAAATGAAGTATGCTAAAATGTCTCTATTAGAGACAAGTATCCATTTCGAGGTGTTTCGATGCTAAACAGTCCAATCCGCTGGGTGGGTGGTAAGTCCCGTTTGCGGAAGTTTATACTACCACTGATTCCTGAACATAGCTGCTATCTGGAGCCATTTGGCGGTGGCGGATGGGTTCTGTTTGGGAAGAAACCCAGCTCAGTTGAGGTTTACAATGACATCGATCAGGAATTGGTCAATTTCTTTCGCGTACTAAAGCATACCCCCGAAGAATTGATCGCGTCGTTTGAGTGGGAGCTTGTTTCTCGCGCTGAGTTTGAGCGATTGGCACAAGAAGACCCAACCACACTGTCAGATGTCATACGCGCCCACCGTTTTTATTACCTGATTATGGCCGGATGGGGCGGCGAGTTGGATTATCCGCGCTTTCAGACCAGTATCTCTGACGGTGGACACGGAAATCGTTTGATCGGCGCTCTGAAACGTCTACGCGAACGGTTGGAGCCAATCCATCACCGGCTACGAACAGTTATCATTGAAAATTTGAGTTGGGAACAATGCATTGACCGTTATGACAGAGACAAGACGTTTATGTATATTGACCCACCCTACCCCCAGAATGGGTGCAATTATAAGCACAATATGCAGGATTGGGCAGAACACAGGCAATTGGCTGCACGTTTGGCAAATACAAAATGTAAATGGATTCTCTCGTCCTATGATTGGCCCGAAGTTCGCGAAATGTATGACGGCTATGACATAACCTCTATACAATCTTATTCGGGGATGGTTACTAAAAAAAGTGGTTCTGAGCGTGTACTGAATCAAGAAGTGCTCATTGCCAACTTTGATACTCAGACCAACGACCTGCTCCAACCTTCCGGTGGGCAGATGACTCTGCAAAGATCTTTGCTTAAGATTGACGAATCAAAAGCAGAATATCGAACGGCATAGGGTTAGGAGATCGATTCTCTCACAATCGGTCGTGTCAAACAGGTAGGCCCGCCACCCCCGGCGATGCACAAATGCTGGCCGGGAAAGGTCCGCACGCGCACGCCTGCCTCCTCCAGCCGCCGCTGGGTGATGGGATTGCCCTCAATCATCACACAGTCCCCCGGCGACAACGCCAGCACATTGCAGGCGAAGGAGTCGTACTCCGCGTCCGGCACTTCCATCAGCCGCCAGCCCCGTTCCAGCAGCAGTTGACGAAAGGGCACAGGCATCATCCGGGAATAGACGACCGCGGTCTTCTCATCCACCGGGCTGATGAATGAGAGCAGATGCAGGCAGTCCACCGGCCCGGTCCAGTGAGGCAGGGGCACGGAAATCACCTCGTCCACATCGTCGCCCAGGAGCGCGGTCAACTGGCGGATGCCCTGGGCGTTGGTGCGATAACCCTGGCCGACGGCAACGGTTCGTTCATCCAGCCAGCAGACATCGCCTCCCTCGACGGTTCCCGGCGGCTCAATCTGCCCCACAACCGGCACGCCCGCGGCCTGCAAATAGGCGGCGAACGCGTCCGGCTCGCCTGCGCGAGCTTCTTTGCCCATTGTACACAAAATCGCGCCCCGGTTGCTCACCACCAGCGGGTCGTGGGTGTAGATGGAATCCAACCCAGTGGCCGGGTGCGCGGGCAGAAAACCGACCTCCGCGCCCGAACCCTCCACCAGCGCCAAAAACGCGTCAAACTCCCGGCAGACCCGGTCGTACTCCTGTGGGTGCAGATAGGCCAGCGCTTGCCACTGGCTGTCCATCCTTGCCTGGCTCCTGTGTGAGTCCTGGGGACGTTTCATCACCACAAATTTTAGTTCATCGATCATCGACTGGGAGCCGACAGCGCGCATCATAACTTCCTTTCAAACGCCACACCACGCGACAATGAGTCCTGCCACCACCTTCACAGCGTCCACCACTTCCTCCACCCCCACGGACTCGTTGGCCGCGTGGGCCAGGCGCACATCGCCGGGACCGTAGAGGACACCGGGCATCCCCGCGTGGTTGACGAAAAGGCGCAGGTCCGCGCCGTAGGGCACGCCCTCGATGGCCGGATCGACGCCGTGGACCTGGCGATGGGCCGCGGTCAGGGCCGTGACCAGCGGGTGGTCCACCGGCGTGGCGCAGGACTCGAACTGTCCCTCGAACCATTCCAGCCGGGGCGGGTGGGCGGCCAGCCAGGGATCGGCCGCGGCGGCCTCCGCGATTGTGGCGGCCAGCAGCGTCCGCGCCTGGGCCGGACTCTCGCCGGGGAAGACGCCGCAGCGCCCTTCCACTGTCAGCGATTCAGGCACAGTCGAATGCCATTCGCCGCCGTGGATGGTGCCAATGCTGATGGGCGCGATGTTGGCCGGGTTGGGGTAGACAGGATTGGTGTAGTTTTGATGGCGGCGCAGGTCCAGCGCTTCGATGGCCTGGAAAATGGGCAGGAAGGCGGCGATGGCGCTGACCCCTTCCGATTTCATTGCGCCGTGGGCGGACCGCCCCTGCACCGTCAGACGGAAGGTCAGCGCGCCCGCCTGGACAGGACAAATCGCGCCGTTTGTCGGCTCCAGCACCACCACTGCATCGGCCCGCACACCGGCGACAATTGTGGTCAGCGCGCCCACCCCGCCCGACTCTTCGGCGATAACGCTGGAAAGGAGCAGGTCGCAGGCGGGACGGTAGCCCAGCCGTTGCAGCGCCTGGATAGCAAAGATGCCCGCTGTGACCCCTGCCTTCATATCGCAGGAACCCCGGCCAAAGATTCTGCCGTCCCGCAGGTTGCCGCTCCAGGGGTCGTCGTGCCACAGGGCCGGGTCGCCGGGAGAGACCACATCCACGTGGCCGTTGAGCAGGAGGGAGCCGCGGCCATCACCCCCTTTCCCCGGCCAACGCGCCACCACATTCACCCGGCTGTCCGGCGCAAAGCCGTCGTCGTCAAAGGCTGGATGGCCAGCCAGTTCATCAAAACGGGTGGTCAGCGTCTCCACTTCCAGCCCCAGCCCGCGCAGTTTGGCCGCGATGATCTCCTGCACGGGTGCTTCCCGATTGGGCAGGCTGGGGATGCGCACCAATTGCTGCAAAAACGCGGTCAGTTCTGGGCGTAAATCGTTGCTGGTGCGGGCAATGGATTCGGAGGAGCAGATGGGATTTCGTGTCATTGCTGTCCAGTCTTGGGCTGAAAATGTGGTGACGATTCAGCCATCAGCCAGCGGGTTAGCAAACGTCGGTCGAGGTGAAACCAGTTTGCGGGTCTACCCGCTGGACTTCGACACGACCACCCACTGCCGTGGCCTGCTCAACCGGCGCTGGCCTGAATAGTCACAAAATGTGAAACGTGAAGCGTGACAACGCTGGATACTGGCATGTGTCACGCTTCACGTTTTTTTCGGGGAGACGGGACCCAATTCCCCACTCCGCGTTTTTGCCTTTATTACTTCGTTGGGTCTTGGGTCAGATCTTCGCCAAACCAGGTGGTCGAGAAGCCAGAAAGCGTGCCGTCTGCGTGCATTTCCGCGATGATTTCGCCCACTTTGGCAACCAGACTGGTCGGATCTTTCTCGCTGGCCCGATCAAAGGCGACGCCCAGATTTTCGGAGAAGACGGGTGTGCCAACTTTTACGACGGGCACACCTTCTCGAATGGCCGCTTCCACCACAGTATTGCTGGTCAGGAAGGCCTGGAATTCGTTGCGGCCCGCCTGAATCTGCTGCGCACACTCGTTGTCGGTCTGCAAGGGGATAATCGTCACATCCGTGGGCGGGTCCGCGTAGTAGCTGGACTCGGGCAGGCCCAGGGCTTCCAGATCGCCGCTGAGCCAGGTTTCGTAGGTGGTGGAGACGCCCACGCAGATGGTCTTGCCATTGAGATCGGCCAGGGATGTCACGCCCGAATCGGCCGCGGCTGCGAACTGGGCCGGGGTGTAGTAGTAGGCTGGCTCGGCAAAGGCGAGAACCTGCGAACGTGCGGTGGTGACTGTCATGGAACCCACACTCATATCCCACTGGCCGCCCCAATTGCCCGCGGTGATCAGGTCCCAGTCGGGTGTGACAAATTCGGCTTCCACGCCCAGCCGCTTGGCGATCTCTTTGGCTACGTCAATGTCAAAGCCGATGAATTCGCCCTGGGGGTTGAGAAAGGATTGGGGTTCGTAGTTGGCGTCGGTGGAGACGCGGATGACGCCATTTTTCTGGATCTCTGCCAGCAGATCGTCGGCAGCCGCGGGGGCAGCGCTTTCGCCACCGGATGTCGATTGGGGGGGAGCCGGGGCCACACACCCGCTGAACAACAGCATAAACAGCAGAAAGACGGGAAGAAGGCGATACATAGGGTTTTCTCCTACAATGGGAAGGTGAAAAATGGGGAAACTGTCCTGTACGATACTCCACCGAGGATAGATGTGCAAATTAGATTATTCGGTGTATACCCGGCGTGGACGCCCATCGGCCAAGACAAGCGATGGCTGTTCTGTCAGGCCCGCGTGTTCCAGCAGTGCCGCCTGGGAGGGATTTTGCGGGCTGATGGTAAAGATCACCCGCGCAAAGAGCCACTCCGCCGTGAACCAGGCCCGCAATGTGGCAAGCAGGTGGCTGTCCAGGTCAGTATGCAGTTCGTCGCTGCGCACCCAAAAGGTCACATTGGCTGCGCAGGCTTCTTTCGTGTAGATGTGTTGGGCGCTTTGCGGAACGGGCGCAATATAGACGCAGCCCAGACAGCGGTTTTCGGCCGGGTTCAGAACCGTATAGGTGAAGGCAACGCCCGCCAGATGCTCCCGCTGGTGACGTTCCAAATCCGCCCGGTTTTCGGCCAGTGTGAAGTCAGGGGTGGGCCAGGTGGTTTGGCTCCAACGGTTTAGCTGCTCCCGGCTCGCCATCACCGCGGCGTAGTCCAGGTCCACGTGGGCCACTGTCAAGGGACGCAGCAGCAGCCGGTCTGTGCGGATGCCTGTCGGCACCGACGCATCGATTGGATAGAATTCCATCCCCGCTCTCCTGTGGGCTATCCGCCTGATTCCTTCAGATTCTTCTCAATGCGTCGGTCAGGGATCAGCCACATCACCGCCACAAGAACATAGAGCGCGCCCGCGATCCGGGCGTCCACAAAGGCAAGCAGAATGGCTGCCAAATAGAGGACGACCGAGATTTTCTCTTTGCGATCACCGCGCACTGCACGGGCCAGGAGTGAATCCTGGCCGTGCAGTGCGATGAGAAATTGGCTTAGAATGAAATAGGCAATGGCTGCGCCAAGCATCACAATCCCGTAGAGGGCCACGGGCCAGGCCGTGAAGTGGTTTTCGCCTATCCAGCCTGTGACAAACGGGACGAGAGAGAGCCAGAAAAGCAGATGTAGATTGGCCCAGAGCGTGCGCCCATCCACCTGTTTGACAGTCTGGAGCAGGTGGTGGTGGTTGTTCCAATAGATACCCACAAAGATAAAGCTGAGAATGTAGCTGAGAAATTTGGGAAGCAAAGGCAGCAACGCGGCCAATTCTGAGCCGTGGGGCGGGGTCAGTCCCAAAACCATAATTGTGATAATAATGGCGATCACCCCATCGCTAAATGCTTCCATTCGTCCTCTGCTCATGGGCTATTCTCCATCGATCGAATTGGGGTGATCCAACAGGCTCAAAAATTCCTCTTTGGCGGCCCGGTGCAGAATTTGCGATTCAGCGAGACATTGACGCAACAGGCTGTCCTCGCTCTCCACTTCGGGGGCGTTCATCTTCAAGGCACGGATTGCACTCAATTCCTTGGCAATCAGCGCGCGCTTTTCGATGAGATAGTTGAACTGGGCGTCGCAAGCGGGGATAGGCGGCGGGTAGGCGTGAATTTCGGCGTAGATGCGCTCCCGTTCTTGCCAGAGGCGGGCTTCAATCTGGCTGTAAAGGTCTGGGCTGGGCGCGTGGCCCGCGGTGGCTGTTTTCACAGAACTCCTCCATTCCGGTTGCTCAGGGCGCGATGCGCAGGGCTACGGACGCCAAATGCTGGCTCCAGGACTCGCTGTTGTAGGATTCCTGCACACAGCGGGCAAAGAGCCAAGTCTGCACCCGTTCCTGCTCCAATTGCATCAGGTCTGCCATCCGTTGGCTGAAACCCCGCGGGTCGGCCTCCAACCTTTCCGGGCAGTTGAGTATATGCTGCACCGCGTCGTAGGCTGGGTCGCCCACATACGGTTTGGGGTCGATGACCAGCCACGGCTCCCGCTGCGCGGCCAGCACATTGTCCCCGTGCAGATCAGTGCAGAGGAGGACGTGGCGGTCGGTTGAATCTGCGTAGGTGCGGAAAATCTCCAACCCGGCCTGCACCAGCCCGGGGTCCACTTTGTCTGGATAGCACTCGGCGTTTTTTGCAAACTCTGCGCCCCATTCGTTGCACATCGACTGAAGAGGGCGGAAGGGATGACCGGCGGACGGCTCTTTGTGCAGGCGGCGCAGCAGGCCCGCCACAATCTCATCCTGCGCCGGTTCCGGCAAAGTTTGTTTCAAGGAAGTTCCCGGCAGGCAGCGCTCCAAGAGCAGAACGCAGGTATCGGCGGTGGTATATGAATCGTGTAGACGCACCGCACCGTCCCCGTCCCAGAAGCGCAGACCATCGATTTCGTGCTCGGCTTCGCTGTGGCGAACTCCCATTTTCAGCACCAGTTCGTCGCCGTCCGCGTTGCGGGCCGGGGCCACCCACGAGCACATCCCGCCCGGCTCGTAGGGCGCGCCCAATGTCAGTGACCAGCGCGCGGTCAACTCGGCCACGAACGCGGGCAGCCGGGCAATCCACCCCCGCCAGTGGTCGTTGTCCGGCTCGGCTGCGTACTCGGCCAGGCCGCGGGGAATGGGAAATGGGTCTTCGCCAGGAAGATTATTCGGCTGGGGCGCCTGCATTTTTCTTCTTCCTTGCCGCCTTTTCCGGAATCTGTGTCATCCGAAAGCGCACGATCTCCCGGATCAGGTCGAAGGGCATTGGCTCATCCAGAGGAAATTGGGCCGATCCTTTGCCGCTGGCATAGGCGGATAGCTGCTCCGCAAACGCATCCAACCCCGCGGGCGTGGGGTAGAAGCCGATGTGCTGTTTGTAGGCTCCAAAGTGGACCAGATTTTTGCCCCGCAGTTTGAAAGTGGGGATGCCGTAGGCAATGGCTTCGGTGGCATTGGGCGCTTCTTCGGCAATTGTGCGCCGGATTTTCTGCAAGATGGCCTGCACAGCGTCTGGATAGCCGGTGATGTACTCGTCGATTGTTGTTAGTTTCGCCTGCATCTGTGCCATTGGCCCTTCCTCCCCAGTGGTTGATTAGGCGCGTTTGCTGCGCATAGCCAAAAGCTGGGTAAGACTTTCATCGTCGGCTAGGCGCTGATACTCTGCGCTCTCCACGGGGTAGAGTGCGATCTTGCCTTCCCTGTCGAAATGCAGGCCCCAGCCATAGCGTTTGGGCAGGGAAGAGGCGCGCAGACAGGCCCGGGATTTGGAGAAGAATGCCGCCCACAGTTCGCCCCGGTGTGCGGTCAACTTGTCCGCCGGCAACCCTAATCGCTCCGCATAGACCGTAAAGAGCAGTTCTTCTTGCGTGTAGCCATAGGGGTTGCCGCTCAGCAGTTCATATTCCAGCACAGGCACAGTTTTGTTGGCACCCCTTGGCGCTGGCACAGACCCGGCGTTGACCGGACAGTCGGGCGCGACTCGGATGAAAGTTTCGTAGTAGTTCATATCCGAGCCGATCTGATTCGGTGTCATTTGTACTCTCCGATGGCGTTTTACCCAACAGCGTTTTACGGAGTTGAAATGATAGCACAAGTGTTCCGCGCGCGCAACGACGGCAAGTGCCTTCACCGGGAGACCGCGGGCAGATAGACAGCCTGCCCTTCGTCTGCCTGTCTCGGCAACGCCTGGATGCCCAGCCTGTCCTGCGCATAGAAAACGACGCGATAATCACCAGGTTTGGTGAAGCCATTTGGATAGCTCACGGTGTAGCGGCCGGGTGTGTTGGGATCGACGCTCAGACGCACGATGGGCACGTTCAGGTTCAACGTGACATTCTCCGGCTCCTGGAAAGAGGGCGGGAAAACGGCCGCCCATACCACTTCGATGGCTTCGCCGCCTTCCTGCACAGTGGCGCTGAGCAGACCGTCATTGCCCTGGCGCTCCACATGGGCGCTGGTGATCTGGGATCGGATCGAACTGAAGAAGCGGGTGAGATAGCGGTTCTGTGCCTGTAGGCCGTCGTCGCTGTTGAAGACGCCGTCGCCGTTGTCATCCAGCATGGGCAGTTGGCCCACATCCATCGTCTTCACGGCCTGGCTGGCCTGGTCGAAACAGGCCTTCAGGTTGTTGCTGTCGGCGACACAGGAGAAGAATGTGTCGGAGAAATAGGCTCCCTGGGCCGATGCGTAGGCGTTCTTCTCTTTGCTGGTGGATGTGATGACCACCCGCCCTGCTTTGGAAAGGCTGCCCAACACATCGGGGACCCGGTCGATGAAGCTGCCGGAACGGCAGGCTTCGATGACGATTGTCACCTGGTCCAAACCGGTTTCGTTTTCCAGCGTCGTCAACCAGCCATCCATATCTTTGGGCGAGACGTAACCGCTGTTGCAGCCGCCCAGACAGAATTTCTCTTCCAGGCCGTGATCGATCATATAGACAAAGAGCGGCTTGCCCGGTCCCACTTTGCCGCCGGCCTTGGCCCAGGTGACAATCGCATTTTCCAGCGCGGCCGGGCTGGCCGGCGAGCTGTCCACATCGTTTGTACCGTCGCCATTGGCGTCCTGGCCCACGGGCGCAATGTAATAGATGCTGTCGGCGTCGTAGCCAGCGCTGAGGGCAATGCGATAGGCGCGATTGGCAGAAAAATAGATATTGGTTTGCAGGGCCAGTGTCTCGTTCTGCCCGGCCACAATCAGCACCGCGCCGGGGCTGCTGCCCAAGCGGCGCACAGTGACAGTCTGCTGGCTGCTGTTGCCCGCGGCATCGATGATCTTTACGTGGACGGTATTGTCGCCCGGCGCGAGCGCCACATCCGCCACCCGGAAATCATCGCTGGCCCCGGTCAGTGTATAGTCCCATCCTTCCTGATTGAGAGTTGCGTTATGAACCTGGGCGCGGCTCAGATTGCCGCCCGCGTCGCTGGCCAATCCCACAAATGTCGCCAGGCTGGCCGAAGTGGAGATGATGCCGCTGGCTCCCGGCTGCTGGATTGTAAACGACGGAATGGTTGCGTCCACCGGCTGGCTGGCCAGGCACGGCACTTCGCCCGAAGGCGCGCTCTCGTTGCCGGAAAAATCCAGGGCACGCACTCGCAGATTATAGGTCTGCCCGGCAGTCAAATTCCCCACCTGGTAAAAGGTGCTGCTTTTGCCGTCCACATCTTCCGCGCCGGAGATGTTGCCCGTATACGTGACCCGATAGCCCCGCACATCGCGCTCTGGGCTGGCGTCCCATTGCAATCCCAATGTAGTGCTGTTGACCGCAATACAGCGCAGCTTTTTGGGCGCAGAAGGGGGCACCTGATCGATCTTTACTGACACCTCATAGGTGACATCCGCACCGAAGAAGGCGGGATCAAACTGCTGTATCTGGATGTAATAGTCGCCGTTTCTGGCCGAATCCCACTCTATTGTCACGGTGGAGCCAAAGGAATTGTTGTTCTGTGCATTGGGCGATTGGTTGCACAGGTCAAAGAGGGCGAGTACGGCGTCCGCATCTGCGCCTTTGTTTTCCACCTGAATCACATACGTCTTGCCCGCTTGTGCGCTGAATCGCAGCCAGTCCGTATCGCCCAGATCGTGAAAGGTGTGGCTCTGTTTGCTGCCAGTGGTGTCGATGAAACGTGCCCGATCACAGCTATCGTCATCCTCGAACGCATCGCCAGCCGGGGGTGGACCGATCTGAGTGGGCGTGGATGTGGGCGTGGCGGTGATTTGGGCAGTGGCCGTAGCGGTGGGTGTCGGGGTGTTAGTGGGCAAAGTGGTGTCGGGGTCAAAGGCCAACAGGCGGTTGTTTCCGTAGTCTGCCACAAAGAGACTTCCGCCAAAATAGCTCAGTCCCAGCGGGGTGTGGAAACTCTTCCTGCCGGGTGTTTGCAGCGCGCCACTGTTGAAATCCAACTGCCCATAAACTTTATCCGCGGTGCGGTCAGAAAAGTTATCACCGAAGTAGACTACAACCCGATGCCAGCAAATATCGCTGACCAGCAGATTGCCCGCGCTGTCGATGGCCAGGTCCAGCGGGTGGGAGAGATTGGTGTCGGAAGGAGAGGGCACTGTGACGGAGGCAAAAGGATTCTGCACACATTCGGCGTAGTCGTTGTAATCAGGCGGCAGATTGCCGGAGTAGAAGGCGGGTGTGGTTTCAAAATTGGGCTGCCCCAACACCAGATCCGCGGTGGCTGTGCCTGGCGTCCAGCGCAGCACCCGGTTGTTGTTGCGGTCGGCGATGAAAATGTAACCGTTGGGGTGGGCGACAACCGACGTGGGCACGTAGAGACCGTCGTTTGTAGTGCGCGCGGTGTCATCGGCGAAGCTGGGCTGGCCAAAGAGGCCCACCGCGGCGGCTCCATTGCTGAAAGGGGGGGCGAACTGCACCACCCGGTTGTTGAAGGTGTCGGCCACATAGAGATTGCCAGCGCTGTCGAATGCCAGTCCCCGGGGGAAATTGAGGGTGTTGGCTGCCGGTTGACCGCCCCGGTTGCTTTCGTTCGATGTGAAATCTGCCTGGCCCAGCACCAGATCCGCGCCGGCTGTATAGGGCGGCGGGATACGCAGGACCCGGTTGTTAAGGATATCGCTCACCCACAGATTGTTGCTGCCATCCACCGCAATGCTTTCTGGTTGGTAGAATGTGCTGGCTGTGGGTGAGTCGCCATAGGCACCGATCACCAGGTCCGGGCTTGCAGCGCTGGCAAAGGTAGCGGCATTGGGCCAACTGGACACTTCGTGATTGCTGGCTTCCACTACAAATAAACGGCCATCCGAGGCGATTGCCACACCGGATGGCCCATAGAGAACGTCGGGTTCTCGGTTGGTATAATTTACCTGCCCCAACACCCGATCCGCGCTGGGATCGGGCAGGCTGACGACCGCGGCTTGCAGCAGGCGTGGGGCCGCCGGATCAGAACGGATAAACAGAGAGGCAATACCCATTCCCACGCCCAGAATGACCAACCAAAAGGTGAACCTGCGTGTTCCAGAAGAATTCATCGTCACTCCTCCACCCCGTATGGACAGACAACCAACGCTATAAATTCCCCCAATGCTGTCACCAAATTCTATGCCCTGCCTGGCGTCCTGTCAATCACCCTGAAACCGCAAATTCTTACGCGCCTTCATTCGGTTGATGCACCGCGCCCAGGGCCGCGGCCAGGGCATAGAAACGTTCGGCTTCGGCCTGCTCACCCAGCAATTCGTGGGAGTGGCCCATATTCAGATAGAGCGAGGGATAGAAGGACTGCACCCGTTGGTCCGGAACAGCCTCGGCCCGGTCCAACGCTTCCCGATTCCAGCGGTAGACTTCCTGGGGATCGGTTGCGCCGCGAGCCATATAGTGGGCGGCAATGCAGGCTTCGTAATCGTCCTGCGCCACGTGCCACGCCTGGGCGTAGAGCGCGTAGGCATCGGCCCGCCGTCCTTGCAATTCGGCGCGGCTGCCAGCCATGCACAGCGCAATGACAGGATTATTTGTGTCCATTTGTGGGAAAGAGTCAGTGGAAAATGGGCATTGGGCCGTAATAAAGCGTGTCGTTGCGGGAACTATCCTCTGCCACTTTCCAACATCTTCTGTGGGATAGTGTGGGATATTTGTGGGATATGTGTGGGATATGCTCAATCAGTCGCCAATTTCCCACGCATTCGCACATATTGCGCGTAGTCAACCACGACCCGGCGATGGATATAATCCCACGTGCGGGGGGCGCGGCCCTGGGCATCCACAATGCGGTCTGTGATGCGCAGGTGAAAGGCATCGGAACCAGCACCGCTGCCGTAGCTGACCACCAGCACATTTTCGCCCGGTTTGGCAACGTCCAGTATGGCTGTCAGCCCCACAATCGACGACCCCGCATAGGTGTTGCCAATCTCGCCCACCAGCAGACCCGCGGCCCACTGCTCTTTCTTGAATCCCAGGGAAGCCATCGCCCGCACGGGAAATTTGATGTTGGGCTGATGGAAAACCACGTGATCGTAGCTCGCCGGGGTCGTGCCCATTGCCTCCAGCATCTCCTCTGCCGCGGGAATGACGTGGCCGAAATAGCCGGGGTCACCGCTGAAACGTTCGGCGTGGCGGGGGAAGTGGCTGCCGGGTCTTCGCCAGAAATCGTTTGTGTCGGTGACGTAGCTCGATGTGCGCTCGAAGACTGCCAGCGCCTGGTCTGCCGGGCCAAGCAGAAAAGCAGCCCCCCCCGCGCCCGCGGTATATTCCAGTGCATCGCCGGGGCGGCCCTGGGCTGTGTCCATCCCAATGGCCAGGGCATAGGGGGCCATGCCGCTGCCCACAAAACCAATCGCTGCCTGCATTGCCTCTGTTCCGGCCTTGCAGGCAAACTGCCAATCCGCGGCCTGGGTGGCTGGTGTCGCACCGATGGCCTCGGCCACAATTGTGCCCGTGGGTTTCACCGCATAGGGGTGGCTCTCGCTCCCCACCCACACCGCACGAATACTCTTTGGATCGATGCGGGCGCGGTTCAGGGCATTGCGCGCGGCTTCAATACTCATCGTTGCCGTGTCCTCGTCCAGCCCCGGCACAGATTTCTCCTTCACCGGGCTTTCCTCGTTGCCTTCGCTCCAAATCCGGCTGATTTCTGTGCCTGGCAGACGATAGCGGGGCACATACGCTCCATAACCGACAATGCCGACGGGATTCACAGGTTGATTCAGCATTTCCTATCTCCTCGTAAAAGGAAGCACTGGATATTTTCGCCGACACAACAGACCGGACGAAATGTCCACTACCTACTGGCCAATAGTTACAGCACAATCTCTACTGCCCGATATTTACTATCCAATATTGTGCTGATCAGGCTGATGATGGAACAAAAAAATAGGACGCTGATTCACGCAGATAGACGCCGATCCAGAGAAAAAATCTGTGTTCCTCTGCGTTTATCTGCGTCCAGCTTCTTTCACTATCAGCCTGATCACTCTACACTTATTACCCAATATCCAATTCAGCATCCAAAAGCTGCCGCGCCCGTTCGACGCGGATTTCGCCTGTTTCGATCAACTGCTGGGCAATTGCGTCCACCCGCTCAGGCGATGCACCCGCGGCCACAGCCACCTGGCGGGCGTGGAGACGCATGTGCCCCCGCTGGATGCCATCCGTCACCAGCGCGCGCAGCGCGGCCAGATTCTGCGCCAATCCGACTGCCGCGGCCACTTCGCTCAATTCCCGCGCACTGGAGACACCCAGAATCTTCAACGCCACCTGTGCGGTTGGATGCGAGCGGGTGGCCCCCCCCACAACACCGACGGAGAGCGGCAGTTCCAGACGACCGTACAACACGGGCGGTTGGGCATCTGTATTCGGCGGTTGTCCACAATTCGCTACTTTCCACTCCGTCAGCGCCCGATATTGCCCGTCCCGCGCCGCGTAGGCGTGACCGCCTGCCTCCACCGCGCGCCAGTCGTTGCCCGTGGCAATGAGCAGGGGGTCGATGCCATTGAAAATGCCTTTGTTGTGGGTGGCAGCCCGATAGGGGTCGGCCACAGCGAAGGCGTTGGCTTCGGTGATGGACTGGACGATCTCTTCGCCGCTGAAGTCGGGTGTGCCAAAGGCTGCGGCTGGGATGGCGACTTCGGCCCAGGCCCGGCGCTCATCGCTCAGGTTGCTCAGAATCCGCAGCAGCGCGCGCCCGCCGCTCAATCTTTCCAGCCGGGGTGCGAGCTTCTCCACTGCTGTGTTGATGGCGTTGGCCCCCATCGCGTCCCGACAGTCAAAGTGCAGGTGGACGATCAGCATGGGGCCGGTCGGTGTATGGGGCAGATGGCGCACCCGGATTTCGCGCGGCCCGCCGCCCAGCCGGGCAATCGTCGGGCTGGTGTTGGCCGCGGCCAACAGTTCTTCCTGCGCGGCCAGAATCGCGTCTTCGGCGCGCTGGGGATCCGCCACATCCAGCAGTTGCACCTGGCCGATCATCACCGGTTCTGTGCTGCCTGTGATGAAGCCGCGGCCAGCCCGGGCCAACCGGGCCGCGTGGCTCAGCGCGGCCACAATCGACGGCTCTTCCACCACCAAGGGAATCAAATATTCCTTCCCGTTGATGAGAAAGTTTGTGCCTATGCCCAAAGGCAAAGCGTAGCGACCCACCACATTTTCAATCAGTTTGTCGGCCTGGGCCAGCGAGAGGGCCTGGTCCAGCGCCAGCGCCTCTTCGCCGCGCAGACTGGCCCAGGCTGTCAACAGGGCCACCCGTTCGTCAATTGTCTTCTGATAGAAGCCGCTCAGCCGGGAAGAGGGCCGAAAATTGGAGGTCATCGTGAGAGTTTCTCGTTTACAATACAATACGCCGCACAGACGTGAAATGACACTTTGGAATCGCATGTGGTTGGCAGGAAAAACCCCACCCCTTCGACAGGCTCAGGACACCGCCTGGCCCTCCCCAGCTTGGGGAGAGGACTGTCAATCCGTCAACAAAACAACAGTTCCTCCCCACACTTGGGGGAGGTTGGGAGGGGGCAAATCTTTGTCAACCACATGAGATTGTTCCCGTGAAATCCAAAAGCATCTGCCCGTATCGGCATAGCCTGTGCTATTGAAAACTGTTCTTCCAATAGACCACAAGCCCGCTGCCAGTATCTATCGTACTGAAGCCGCGCGCAAGCTGATAGCTTTTGGCAGGGGTCCCACCGCCGCGGGGCAGAATTGTTATAGACGGAAGGCTTTCAACACCCAGTCAACAGGGCCATCCAAAAGCTGGGGTGCAACCGCCACCGTGCTGGCAGCCACAATGGCGGAAATGGCAACCAGCGCATTGAATAGCCCTTCGGGCGCACGATCCGGTTGGCTTTTTGGATCGTAGAAGATGCGGATGAGGCGTACAAAGCCCACCACTACCCCGCCCGATGCCAGCAGCACAACTGTCGCGATGCGCCAGTCGGTTTCGGCCACTGTTTGCAGCGCGGCCCAGTGACCTGTGAATCCGGCACTGAGGGGAAAGCCAGCCAGGCCCAGACCGCCGAGCACATAGGCCAAAGTGCTCCAGGGGAGGGAACGACCTACGCCCCGCAGGGGGTCTGGATCCAGCGAACCGACTGTTCGGCGCAGATGGGCCAACCCCGCGGCCCCAGCCAACACACTAATAATCCGTAGAGCGAAGAGAAAAACAATGAGTGGCCAAATGGACGTGTCCGATGACGCCAGTAGCAGGAGAATCAATCCCCAATCGTGGAGCAGGGCATATCCCCACAGTCGCCCAGGATGGCTGGAACCCGCCGCGGCCAACCCACCCCACACAGCAGTCAACAGCCCGGCCCCGGTCAGCCACAGGCTTAGATCAGAGCGTTCGTAGACAAAGGGGAAGAGTATGTTTATGCGGAAAAGCAGGGCCAGCGCGGCCAATTGATAGAGCAGCAGAAGCAGGGCCACCGCGATGGGCGGCGCATCCTCGGCCATGGCCGGGCCTGCGCTGTGGAAAGGAGCCGGGGCCAGCAGCAGCAGCAAGCCCAGCCCCAGGAGCCGGGCCGCGGCCGCGGCCGCCACGCCGTCCTGGGGGTTGATCGCCAGGGAATCGATGTACCAGGTGGCCAGTATAAAGAGAGGGAAAGCCAGCAACGGCGGCAACAGGCTGCGCAAGGGGCCGAGCGTCTTCCCCAATCGCCCGGCCTGAAGAATATAAATGCCCAGACTTGCCAACAGGGCAAGCAGGCCCGGAACCAACAGAATTGGCTCTACAGGTGCATCTGTCAATAGCACAAGGAATCCATAGCCGCTGGCGGTGAGCAGCGCGATGGGCGGAAAGCTGCGCCCTTGGCTGGTCGCCGCGTTGAGCAGGAGCGCGAGGGCTGTCAGGAAAAGGGTAAGGGTCAGAATGGGCACAGCGGTCGGTGTCAGTTGAAATGTCAGACCCAGGCGCGTCACAACGGCTTGCATATCCACGCGGAGCAGACCACCCAACAGATTGACCAGCCCATCTGTCGTTGTTGCCCGCAGGAGCAGCAACGACAGCAGCGCACAGACCAGACCCGTCAGCACCGAAACCGGTTGTTCCCAGCGCCGGAAGAGATAGGTGAGCAGTGTGAGAAGCAGCAGAATGGCTGCCAGAAAGATCGGGAAGGAAAGAGAAATCACGGGCGGTGAACCTCCTGACTGGTCTCACTGCTGCCCGTCAGCCTGTGCAGAAATCTGGTTGCCTGCGTTCCCAGAGATGGCTGGGGCGGGACAGCGGCAGGGAATACCGCATCTGTCAGGGGGCGATTATCCTCTGCCAAGGAGAGATTCTCGGCCACTATCAGATAGCTGCAGGCCAGGGAGACCAGCAGGAAAATTCCGCCCAGCAGAACAACCACAACCGCGGCGGGCGCGATGGCGATCAGCGCCACCTCTGCACCGATCAGCCAGAGCAGCAGCGCAAATGCGCTTGTCAATGCGCCTTCTCCCGTGGCAATGCCAAAGAGCGCACAGATGCCCAGCCACAGGACAAAACGGGTAAGCTGTTCATCGAGCAACGGCAATACTTCGGCCACTGGAGTCGAACTGAGAAAGAGGATGGCAAACCCCAGAAGGAGCAGGCGGAAGATAAGGGTTCCGATTCGTCCTGGCGGAAGATCCCTATTGGATTGCAAAATGGAAAGAAAGAGGATGACCAGACAGCTGAGGACGATACAGGCAAAAACAGTGGCCCACCAACCGGGCATCACCCCCCGTTGCATGGCAACCTGGCCAGCCAGCAATTGGATGAAGAAAATTCCAGGCAGGCTAATTCGCCAATCCCACGTGACCACCACCAACCCCGCCAACAGGCCGGCCAGAATCAGCGGAAGAGAGGAGAGCCAGAAGTCGAGCAGAAATTCAGGCATACCATCAACCCAGCAGGTAGAGACTGATGAGAACGAACGCAATCGACCAGCCAATCGCGCCCCGTCCTTCCAGAACGCCTATGGCTGCTTCCCAGGCCGAAGCACTGTGTCTGCCGCCCCAGCCGGTAAACTGGGCAAACCATTCCAATCCGGCCAGATTGGCAAAACGATCCGGCCAACGGCCCAGCCATTGCCAAAAGATGGGGCGGGCCAGCGCCAGCCCCATGCCAAGCAGCAAGGGAAGAACCAGTGTGAGCCAGACGGGAACATCCGCCACCGCGCTGGGTGGGTTGCCCACATTGGCGGGGATGGTGTCTGAGATGGCAGTGAGCGCGGCAATGAATTGGGGGAAGATGCCCGCCACCACCAGCGGCATTGCCAGAATGACCGAAGAAAAGAGCAGACGCCACACCAGCGGTGAAGGCGGCCCGCTGACTTCTTGGCCCGGAGCTCCCCAACTGCGCAACATAGCCGACACATACACAGTCTGGGAGAGGGTGTAGATAATAAAGAAGGGCATGACCAGATTGCCGGAAAATTCGCCGCTTAGCAAGCGGGCAACCGCGGATTGGGTGAGAAAGCCGGGGGTAAAGGGCACGCCCACCAGAGCCAGCGCGCCCACACTGACCGGAACCTGCCAACCCCATTCCCGCCATATCCGTTCGCCCACCAGCCATAGACCACCCCCCAGGGCAAAGGTTGTGGTGGGCCAGATCAGCGCGGCTGGTCCCCGCGCGCCGGAAAGAATACTGGTGAGGCCAGCAATGCTCACAGATGTGATCAGCACAAATGTGGTGTGGCCGGGTTTCTCGCTGACTGTGTAGGCAGCCACCGCGCTGGCCAGCAACGCCATCAGCACAAAGGCCACAAAGATGGGCTGCAGGAGAAGCTCTTTGCCACCCAATCCACTGGCCCACCCCAGAAGCCAGAGTCCACACGCACCGGGCACCAGTTGGTCAAGAAAGCGGTTGGGCAAGCTCAGGCGCAGGCGGTTGGCCGGCAGCAGCCACAGATGAAAGGGATAGGCGCCCGCCCGGATGGCAGCCGCCACCAGCAACAGGGCAATCGTCTCCGGGGGCAGAGCACCCCCCAATAGGGGCTGGCTGGGGCCAGACGTGCCCGCGGGCAGCAGACCGATGAGCAACAGCAGCGCACCAAACAGGCTGAAGCCCTGGGCCTGGTTGACGACCAGCGAGATGGCAGGGCTGTTGTTTTGCTCACCAGTTTCCATCGAAGGAGGCGAAAGCGCGTTGCGGGCCAGGATCAGCAGATCCATCACCACCCACGTCAAGGTAACTGTGAGCAGATTGCCACTGCCCACAAAGAGCAGGGCTGTGGCCAGGATTGCCAGATTGGAGGTGAGGGTGACTGTGATGGGGTGTACAATTTCGGCTGCGGTCTCGTCCGCATTGGCTGGAATAAAAACGCTGAGCAAAATGGCGACACCGCCCAGCAGCAGAATCAACACCGATACATACCAGTTCCAGCCGTCGCCGACCCAAAGCAGATTGGTTGACCCTGGAAGAACAAAGGGTTGCCACGGACGGCTGTAGATGGGGACGACCGGCTGAATACGCAGCCCGACTGTCTGTATGACAGCAATCAGCCAAAAGACAAAAGCCGCTGTGCCGGTCAGGTCCAGATTGACTGTGAGTTTGCCAATCTGCCAAACCAGGAGCGCGCCAATGGAGAGGACCAGTGGTGGACCAATCGGGGACGTGAGCAGATCGAGTAGAAAGCTAAGGATTATCACAAATGAAAATTGTATCACAAATGGGGGCGAATTTTGCTATTTGGCCCGTCGCTGGCGAAACTCGCCCAGAATGCCGCCGACTGTGCAGAAAGCCGCGGCCAGAATGGCAAAGCTCCAATTGTTGCCGGGCAGGACGAAGAGAGCCAGCACAGGCACGCTGAGCAAACCGCCCAGGGCCGTGTGGATGGCCGCGCGTTGTCCCACATAGGCGGCTGTGGCCAGCCCGGCGATGATAGCAGCCGCCAGTGTCAGACCCGCCAACAGTCCACTGCCCACACCGCTCACGCTGCCCGCCAGCAGGGCCAGTGTTACGAGCAAAAGATTGGCAGCCAGGGCAAAGATGATTCCGGCAGGGCGCAGGGGTGGACGGTTGGGCATGGCAGTCTCCGGTGTGGAAGGGGGCGCAGGCTTTCCATTCATAATTTTCCCTGCAATTGCGCCCAGATTGGCTCTGTGTACGTCTGACGTCGCCAGCGATAGCCCGGCTCGGCAATGGTTCCCGGCTGGTCGGCCTGGCGCAACAGTTGCAGGCAGTCGAAAAGAATCGTTCGCTGCTGGGCGGGCGCATTTGCTTCGCCCAGGGGATGGCCCAGGGGCCATTTGACAAAGAGTGCGCGCGGCACCCCCACATTTTCGGTCAGGTCCCGGGCCAGCGACACTGCCACTGTGGGGATGCCCGCCGCTTCGATCTCCCTTGCGATCAGTCCCACGGACCGATTGCAGAGTCCTCAGGCAGGCGTGAGAAAGGCAAAGTCTACCCCATCGGCCCGCAGTTTGGCCGCGATCTCTGGCGCTGTCTTTTTCTGCAAATCGCGCAGATGCTCGCCTTCGAGATGGCCCATCAGTCCAAAGTGGCGAGGCCCCACCCGGCCAACAATTCCCCGCTGGGCCAGTTCCCGGAAGTGTTCCAACGGGAAGATCACATTTAGGTCCTGGCCCGCGCTGGTGTGGTTGTAGTAGTCGTGGGTGATGGTCAGGTCAGCCAGTGTGACGTCGCCAGGAATCTCGCGCAGGGAAGCGTCGCCGTCGGGATCGGCCATATCAAAGGGCGTCTGGCTGGTCAAATGGACACCGCCGGTGGTGATAATCGCCACCGAAGCGTCGGCCAGCGCTTTTTCCAGCCGGGCAAAGGGAATCGGTCCATCCGCGCTGTGGGGCGCACCGCGGGCAAAGCGGCCTGCCCACCACTGAGTCACCGCGGGGATGGCATACAGCCGGTTTTGCAGGCGTTGGATAAGACTGACTGAACTATTGGGATTGCCCATTTTGGCTTGCTTCCGCTATGATAGACTGAAGAACACAGATTTACGCAGGTGCGCGGGCCTCACGGCTTGTGCTGGCCGGACAGTGCTTGCCATTGTACGGTGTGTGCTGATCCGTGGCAAACTGTCGCCTGGTACGATCCGTTTGAGGATACAGCCCTCACACCTGTTTCCCCAATCTCTCAAAGGATTCTCGTATGGCCCATCACGGCAACTGGTGGCGATATATCACCCACGACCCAGCGCGGGATCGCCCCCGCGTTTCCCGCCAACTGCTGGTCCGGGTATTTCGTTATGCCCGGGTCTATTGGCAGGCAGTGGTGATTAGCCTGGTGATTATCGCTCTCATCTCTTTGATTGAACTGATCCCCCCCCTGCTCTATCGGGAACTGATCGACACTGTGTTGCCCAACCAGCAGTGGGGACGACTTAATCTGTTGGCCCTGGGAATGATCTCGATCCCCATTGCCAGCGGTCTGCTGGGGGTGGCCCAGCGCTACTTCAATTCCCGGGTTGGGGAAGGCATTATCTACGATCTGCGCCAGGAGCTATACACCCACTTGCAGCGGATGTCCTTGCGCTTCTTTACCCACACCAAATCCGGGGATATTATCTCCCGGCTGAACAACGATGTGGTGGGCGCGCAGGGCGCTATCGCCAATACGATTCCCAACCTGCTCACAAATATCTTCACCCTGACCTCCACCCTGGCTGTTATGCTGACGATTGAGTGGCGCTTGACCCTCCTGGCGATTGTTGTGTTGCCCTTTTTTATTCTGCCCGCGCGGCGGGTGGGGTTGATTCTGCGCCAGATTCGGCGCAAGTCCATGGAACTTAACGCGGAGATGTCCAGCTCCATCAGCGAGACACTGAACGTCAACGGCGCGTTGTTGGTCAAGACTTTTGGCCGGGGTCGCTATGAGGTGGCGCGCTTTGAAAAGACCAATCAAGAAGTGCGGGAAATCGGTATTCGCCAGGCGATGGTGGGGCGCTGGTTTTTTCTGGGCTTGAGCATTTCTGGCGCGGTGGGGACGGCCCTGATCTATTGGGTGGGCGGCCGCTTTGTACTGGAGGATGTCATCACTGTCGGTACAATTGTGGCCTTCGCTGCCTATTTGGGCCGACTCTACGGGCCGCTCTCTTCTTTGGCCAATGTCCCAGTGGAGTTTGCCCGTGCCCTGGTCAGCTTCGAGCGGGTTTTCGAATATCTCGATATACCGGTGGAGATCGCGGACAAGCCTGACGCTGTGGAACTGCAAGCCGTACGCGGTGATATCCGTTTTGAGGATGTCTCCTTCCGTTATGCCGCGCCCGATTCCTTGCCCAGCGCAGCCGTCAACGATGCCGCCCCCCCGATTCCCGTCTCTTCCCGTGCCCAAGCCCTGCAATCCCTTTCCTTCCACATTGAACCGGGCGAACTGGTGGCCCTGGTTGGCCCCAGCGGCGCGGGCAAAACGACGATCACCTATCTGCTGCCCCGGCTCTACGACCCGACGGAGGGCCGGGTGCTGTTGGACGGTCACGACCTGCGGGATGTGACGCTGGAGTCCCTGGCCCGACAGATTGGGATGGTGACACAGGAAACGTATCTGCTCCACGACACCTTCGCGGCCAATCTGCGCTATGCCAAACAGGACGCCACCCAGTCCGAGATGGAGGCCGCCTGCCGGGCCGCCAATATACACGAGTTTATAGCGGGATTGCCCGACGGCTATGAAACGCTGGTGGGCGAGCGAGGCTATCGGCTCAGCGGTGGCGAGAAGCAGCGGCTGGCGATTGCCCGGGTGATCCTCAAAGACCCCCGCATCCTCATTCTGGACGAGGCCACCGCCCATTTGGATTCCCAGAGCGAGGCGCTGATCCAGGCTGCCTTAGAACCCCTCTTTGCCGGGCGCACCAGCTTTGTCATCGCCCACCGGCTCTCTACAATTCTGGCCGCGGACAAAATTCTGGTGATGGACGAGGGGCGACTGGTGGAGCAGGGCAGCCACGCCGAACTCTTTGCGCTGAACGGGCTGTATGCCGACCTCTACCGCACCCAATTCCGGGCCAGCCAGTCCGGGTTGGAGGTGATGGCTGGGATGGCGTAGAGTTAACTACACAGGTGGCTTTACGCCTGAATCAGAAGTTGTCGGTGTTTGGGTTTCATTGGGGTAACAGCGGAGATTCTGGCGGCTGTGAAGGCACAGCCCTGGCTAAGTCTTGCGTGTAGCGGGGAAGAAAATGATCAGGCGGCGTGCGCAAGTTCGTCGCGGATGCTTTCCACAATTGCCACGACTTCTTCGTCAGAAGCGAAATGCTTCTTCAAAACATCAGCGGTAGCAGTCAGAACTTCCTCGCCAAAGAGTTTGTCTAAATCCTGGCGTAAACACTGGCCGATGTAGAATTTTAGTAATGCATCCACAGACATATCCCGCGAGGCCGCGACCCGTTCAAGGGAGCGTATCGTATCGACAGGTATCGAGAGGCTAATGGTTTCGCTGGCCCGAATCTGGAGTTCGCCGGGCGAGAAATTCAGAATATCGTCGTCTTTATGTGCCTTCTTCATAGAGCATCCTTTCCTGACGGGTTGCACGGCGGGCGGAAATTAAGCGAATTGTAGTTCCGCGTTCCATATATACAACAAGCAACAGACGCAAAGTCGTCGAATAGCCGATGATAAACTGGCGAGATTCATTGTTGCGAGACGCGTCACCCAACTGGTAAAAGGGATCGAAAAATACCTCTGCTGCTTCCTGAAAAGTGACGGCGTGATCGCGCTCATTTGTGCGGGCCTTGTTTTCGTCCCATGCAAAGAGCGTTCCGCGTCTCTGAAAATGGAAATCCATTGTTTATCTCATCTTGCGTTGTAGATGATTCGATTGTAATGGAATTTAGCCTGTTGTGTCAATGCTCGCGCTGTATTTGGGCGCTGAATATTGAGAAAAATACAGATGATAAACGCCCCAATTGAGCCTTTGTGTCCATGACCAATTCTCCCAAACCCACCCGAACCCAGACCAGCGCCTTCGGCTCGCCAGGACGAGAAAACCACGACGCCAGCGCTTTCTATGCCAGCCGTCTCTACGCGGGGCTGCCCCAGGAGGAGAAAGTCCCCCTGGACGAGACGCCCCTGGCCGCTGAGCAGCTGGACCGCATCTTTCTACGCTCTGCAGAACAGATGACCGACCTGCCCGACAATTGCGTCCATCTGATGGTCACGTCGCCGCCCTACAATGTGGGCAAAGAATACGACGAGGACTTCACCCTGGACGAATACCTGGCCTTTCTGGAGCAGGTCTGGCGGGAGGTGTGGCGGGTGCTGGTTCCCGGCGGGCGGGCCTGCATCAACATCGCCAACCTGGGCCGCAAACCCTATTTGCCCCTCAACGCTTTCATCGCCCGCCAGATGTACGAGATCGGCTTTCTCATGCGCGGGGAAATCATCTGGAACAAAGCGGGCCATGCCAGCCCGTCCACCGCCTGGGGCAGTTGGAAATCGCCCTCCAATCCCACCCTGCGCGATGTCCACGAGTATATTCTCGTCTTTTCCAAACAGCGTTTTGGCCGCAGCAAAAAGCGCCCCGGCGACCAGCCCGACCGGGAGCCGACTATCAGCCGGGACGATTTTCTGGAACACACCAAAAGTGTCTGGACCTTTCCGCCAGAACCGGCCCGGCGTGTGGGCCACCCCGCGCCCTTCCCCGTGGAGCTGCCCCGCCGCCTCATCGAACTCTACACCTTTGCCGGGGAAGTGGTGCTGGACCCCTTTATGGGCAGCGGCCAGACCGCGATTGCCGCGCTGCGGACGGGGCGGCGCTATGTGGGCTACGAGGTTTCAGAAGAATACGCCGCGTTGGCGAAAAAGCGGATCGATGATGAGATACGGGGCTGACGGATCGCTCGATCCCATCAGCCCCGTATCTCATCATCTTTTCTCTACTTGCCCAATCATCCCCTCCTGCCTATAATACTCCCATCGCTTTTCATCCCCCTTCAACCTGAAGGCCCTCACCCCAAAACGGAAAGAACAATGATCAAAATTGCAGAAGTGCTTCCTCCCAAGCCGTCACCCCTGTGGCGGATGGTCAAACAGTGTGGCGTGGATTATGTCGTCGGCGGTATGGACTGGACGGGCGGCATCGACAATCCGGACCCGGACATGCGCCCCTGGGGATTTATGTCCCTGGCACGGGTTAAAAGCAATTACGAAAATGCAGGTTTTACCCTGGACACCATTGAGAATCGGCCCAACCTGAACAAAGCCAAATTGGGCTTGCCGGGCCGGGACGAAGAGATCGAACACGCCTGCGAACTGGTGCGCAATATGGGCCGCCTGGGAATTCCCGTCTGGTGCTACGAATGGATGCCCGTCTTCAACTGGATGCGCACATCCACAACGATCCCCACACGGGGCGGCGCGCTGGTCACTGGCTTTGACAATACGGTGATGGCCGACGCACCCCTGACCGAATACGGCGTCGTCACCGAAGAACAGTTGTGGGACAATCTGAAGTACTTCCTGGAACGGGTTGTGCCTGTGGCCGAGGAATATAACGTCAAGCTGGCCATGCACCCGGACGATCCGCCCCTGTCGCCCATCCGCGGTCTGGGCCGGATTATGCGCAGTGTAGAAAACTACCAGCGGCTCATCGATCTGATCCCCAGCCCGATGAATGGCATCTGTCTCTGCCAGGGCAATTTTACGATGATGACCGACGATCTGCCCGGTGTCATCCGCCACTTCGGCGAGCAGGACAAAATCTTCTTCGTCCACTTCCGGGATGTGGCAGGCACGCCGGAGAACTTCCACGAGACCTTTCACGACGACGGCAAGACCGATATGCTGGCCTGTATGAAGGCGTACAAAGACATCGGCTTCGAGGGTGTCCTGCGTCCGGATCACGTGCCCACAATGGAAGGCGACAGCAACGAGCACGCCGGGTATTCCTCCATTGGCCGCCTCTTTGCCATCGGCTACATCAAAGGTCTGCGTCAGGCTGTGTACGCGGAATAGGAATTAGGGACTGGGGATTGGAGACTGGGGAGCGGGCGGATTGCCCCCAGTCTCCAATCCCCGATCCCCTGAAAGTATGGCCCATCACTAGGCAAAGGCCAGCCTCATCTGCTATACTGCGATGATACTGACCTTTTCCTATGTAGGAGGTATTTTGTGAATGCAAGTTGGAGCCGGAACGCCTTTGTCTACCTGCTGATTCTGGTAGCTGCTGCCGCCCTCTTTTTGAATATTTATGGGCCAACCGAAAAGCCCCAGACCAAAAGCCTGAGCGAAGTGGCTTCTCTGATCGGGAAGGGCGAGGTCGAACGGATCGATGTGCAGGAGGAAGAACTGCGCGTGGTGATTCGCGGCTCCGAACAGCCCTACATCAGCCGCAAAGAGGAAGGAATTCCCCTCACCCGCACTTTGCAGGGGTTGGGTGTGGAACAGGCAAAGCTGGCCAACGTAAAAATCAATGTGCTGCCGCCCTCCTCTTCGGGCAATTGGTTTGCATTGATTCTCAATATGCTACCCCTTCTGCTCATTGCCGGCCTCTTTCTCTTTCTCTTTCGCCAAAGCCAGTCGGGCAACAACCAGGCCCTTTCCTTTGGCAAGAGCAAAGCCCGGATGTTCACCGGCGATCGGCCTACCATCACTTTTGACGATGTGGCTGGCTCGGATGAGGCCAAGCAGGAACTCCAGGAAGTTGTGGAATTTCTCAAAGAACCCCAGAAATTTGTGGCCCTGGGCGCGCGCATTCCCAAAGGCGTGCTGCTGGTGGGGCCTCCCGGCACAGGCAAGACACTGATGGCAAAAGCCGTCTCCGGCGAAGCGGGCGTTCCTTTCTTCAGCATTTCCGGCTCGGAATTTGTGGAAATGTTTGTGGGTGTGGGCGCAAGCCGGGTGCGGGACCTGTTTGAGCAGGCCCGGCGCAACAGCCCGTGCATCATTTTTGTGGATGAGATCGACGCGGTGGGCCGCTACCGAGGCACAGGTATGGGTGGCTCTCACGACGAGCGGGAGCAGACGCTCAACCAAATTTTGGTGGAAATGGACGGCTTTGGCACGGATACGAATGTCATCCTCATCGCCGCCACCAATCGGCCAGATATTTTGGACCCGGCCCTGCTGCGCCCTGGCCGTTTCGACCGCCGGGTGACAATGGACCGCCCCGATCTCTCCGGTCGCCGGGCTATTCTGGATGTTCACGTCAAAGGCAAACCCCTGGCTCCCGATGTAGACCTGGACTTGATCGCCCGGCAGACCCCTGGCTTTGTAGGCGCGGACATTGAAAATCTGGTCAACGAATCGGCCATTCTGGCTGCCCGGCGCAACCGGCGCTCCATCACAATGGCCGATATGGAAGAGTCCATTGAGCGGATTTCAATGGGCGGCCCTGAACGGCGCAGCCGCCTGATGAGCAGCAAAGAACGAGAAATTGTTGCCTACCACGAGGCGGGCCACGCCATTGTGGTCCATCTGGTCAAGAACGCCGATCCTCTGCGCAAAGTAACGATTGTGCCCAGAGGCACGGCCCTGGGC
Organism: Caldilineaceae bacterium; assembly: GCA_019637685.1. Lineage (GTDB taxonomy): Bacteria > Chloroflexota > Anaerolineae > Caldilineales > Caldilineaceae > JACQGT01. The sequence goes on from JAHBVF010000023.1 coordinate 88,687, forward strand.
CTGACGCTTTATGTGCCTGAAGCAGATCGGATGCTCTATCCCCGTTCCTATTTTATCGATCGCGTTGCCTGTGCGCTGGGCGGACGGGTGGCGGAAGAGCTGGTTTTTGGCGACATTACCAACGGGGCCAGTGGCGATATCAAGCAGATCACCCAAATCGTGCGCTCGATGGTGACCCGCTATGGCATGAGCGACAAAATGGGACCACTGCAATTTGGCCGTCAGAATGAAAATGTCTTCCTGGGACGAGAGATTTCCGAACAGCGGGACTATAGCGAAGAAGTGGCCGAACAGGTGGACGATGAAGTACGGCGCATTGTCCACGAGGCCTACGAGCGGGTGCGCGGGCTGCTGGGCGCTCACCGAGATCAGTTGGATGCTATCGCAAAGGCGCTTCTGGAACGGGAAACGCTGCTGGTTGATGAATTCGTAGCCATCTTTGATGGAACTATCAGCCCCGACGACCTGCCCGATCCCCTGGCCCCGGCACCGGCATAAACAGCCCGGCCTCTTTCCCGAACTATCGTTCAGGCACAAAAAGATAAGTCAGACACATAAAGGGTCGGCCACATGAACAGTGGCCGACCCTTTACTCGTCTCCGTGCAGCGCCACAAGCCGCAGAGCGAAAGAAACAATACAAGCCTGTGTTGTATTTGCCAATTCAGGTGTTTTTGTCTATACTGCCTTGTCGCGGTCGGACTTCGACCGTCGATGATTCGTTTTGTATTTTCCAGATGGTTGCCCGATCACCAATCGGTCGGGCTTTTTGTTGCAACAGAATGGCTCTTGCTTTTGTCGGGATGGGCTGGCTGTGGCGCAACAAAGGGATGGCCTGAAAAGGCCAAGCGACACAGCGGAACCCGCAAGACATACGCAGGAGAACATTGCATGAGCAACGAATTTGATCGATTGAATCTGCGCGCCGAATTGGTGCAGGCTGTAACCGACGAGGGCTACACCGAACCCACACCCATTCAGTCCGCCGTCATTCCCGTCCTTCTCACCGGCAAAGATGTCATTGGCCAGGCCCAGACCGGAACTGGCAAGACTGCCGCCTTTGCCCTCCCTCTCTTACAAACTATCGAAGCGGGTCTTGGCCCGGTGCAGGGGCTGGTTTTGGCCCCGACGCGCGAGCTTGCCATGCAAGTCTCCCAGGCCATCCACATCTACGGCAAACATCTGGGCGTGCGTGTCCTCGCTGTCTATGGCGGCCAGCCCTATGCCCGACAGATCACTCGCCTGAAAAAGGGCGTGGATATTGTGGTCGGCACGCCAGGCCGTCTGCTCGACCTGATCCAGCGCCGGTCTTTGGACCTGAGCCAGGTGCGGATGCTGGTGTTGGACGAAGCTGACGAGATGCTCAGTATGGGCTTCATCGAAGATATTGAGACGATTCTGGCCGAGACCCCGGCTGACCGCCAGACCGCGCTCTTCTCGGCCACTGTGCCGCCGGAGATTCGTCGCCTGGCTGATGGCTATATGCAAAAGCCCCAGTCGATCAGCATTGAACGCACCCAATTGACAGTGGCCGCAGTGGATCAGCGCTACTATACGATGAACCCCAGGGACAAAGTTGCTGCCTTGACCCGGCTGTTGGAAGTCGAAGAGATTACCCGCGCGTTGATCTTTGCCCGCACCCGTGTGGGAACCGCCGAGCTGGCCAGCGAACTGAGCAGCCTGGGCTATCCCGCCGAACCCCTCCACGGCGATATGGGCCAGGGCGAGCGAGAGCAGGTGTTGGCCCGTTTCCGGGGCGAGCGCGTGAATGTGCTGGTGGCCACAGATGTGGCCGCCCGCGGCCTGGATATCGACGACATTTCCCACGTCTTCAACTTTGATCTGCCGCCCAACCCGGAAGTCTATGTGCATCGGGTGGGGCGCACAGGTCGCGCTGGCAAGAGCGGTGTAGCCATTACACTCCTTGCCCCGGCTGAACTTTGGCGTCTGCGCCGGATTGAAGGCTACACCAAACAGCAGGTCAGCAAAGCTGCCCTGCCCTCTGTGGCCGAGATTGAAGCCCGCCGGGAATCGGTTCTGCTGGAAAAAGTGGGGGTCTGGCTGAACCGGGACCGCGCCCGTCACGAGCGGGAATTGGTGGAGCGATTGGTGTCGGCCGGTCACGATCCCCTGGATGTGGCCGCGGCTGCCCTGAAATTGGCCAATAGCAGCGAGAATGGGCGTCCAATCGCGCCTGTGCAGGAAGTGCGAGAAGGACGCTCCCAATCGAGCAGCCGCAACCGCAAGCCGTCTTCCCGCGAGCGGGGCCAGCGCTTTTCCAATGGCTCCCATGAAAAGGGAATGGTGCGTCTGAGTTTGAGCGCGGGGAAAGTGCAGGGACTGCGTCCGAACGATGTGGTCAGCGCCATTGCCCGCCATGCCCAGATTCCGGGCCGCGCGATCGGCGCCATCCATATCCGCCAGGAGCATACGCTGGTGGATGTGCCGGAACATCTGGTCTCTCAGGTGCTCGATGGGCCAGCCAGCTACCGCATCCACCGCAGCGAAGTGACTGTCGAACGAGCGTAGCACGTGGCGGACCGCGGGTGAAACACGCGCAAGAGGCGTGAAACAAAAACCGTGAGATCGGGCAACGATCTCACGGTTTTTGTTTCACGCCTCTTGCGTTTGCAGCAGATTTGTCTGTTCTTCCACAATTATCAGCCGGGCGATGAAATCCTTGTCTGGCACGTAGACATCGAGAAGACTCAGCCCCGGGCTTCGCTGAAAGTGATCAACCGTTTCTTGTTTTCTTCCCACAGTACCAGCGACATCGTTTTCAGGCTCTCCGCCAATGTCAGATGGGTCACCTGTTGCAGGGGTGGGTTTTCGTCATGGCAAGCTTGCAGCCGGTAGTTGGGAATGCGCGGGCTGAGGTGGTGGATGTGATGGAAACCAATATTGCCCGTAAACCACTGGAGCACGCGGGGCAATTTGTAGTAGGAACTGCCGTGCATCGCGGCCAGCGTATAGTCCCAGTTCGGCGTGTGTTCCCAGTATGTACGTTCGAACTGGTGCTGCACATAGAACATAAACGTCCCCGCGCTGGAGGAAAGAATGGTAATGGGCAACTGAATCAGCAGCACCGTCTGCCATCCAATCAGCAGACTTAGCCCGCCGTAGAGCACCAGCAGGGCAATATTCGTCCACCAGACCGAGGCCCGCTCGTGGCGCTTCCATTTGTTCTCTTGCCCAGGCAGCACAAAGCGCTGTAGCACAATAAAATTGACTGCTGGCGCAATCACAAAGAGAAAGAAGGGGTTGCGAAAGGCCCGATAGATGGCCTTTTTGCCCAAGGACGCGTTGCGATATTCATCCACTGTCAGCGTCCAGATATCGCCGATGCCCCGCTCTTCCAGCTCGGCGTGGTGGGCGTGATGGATGGCGTGGCTTTTGCGCCAGTAGAGGTAGGGGGTGAAGGTGAAGAGGCTACATACAGTGCCAACGGTGTGGTTGGCCTGTTTGGCTTTGAAGAAAGAGCCGTGGCCGCAGTCGTGCTGGATGATAAAAATACGAATGGCAAAACCAGCCGCGGGCAGGGCAAGCAGAAAGGTCAGCCAGTAGCCTACGGACAGGCTCAGGTACATCAGTGCCCACGTGAGGATCAGCCCGCCAAAGGAATTGATTATCTGCCAAACAGCCTTGCGGACATCCGGCTGCTGGTAATTGGCAACGAGCTTGCGCCAGTTGCCATAAGGGGTTTCAGGTGTTTGCGTCTTAACAGTCATTCAGTCTTCCATTTCTCTATACTATGGCGTTAGCCGGTTGGATTGGGCTGCGACGGATTCAAGTTCAGTCCGCGTCAGCTAATAGCAGCGCCCGCTGCTCTGCGGGCAGTTTGTCCGAGCCTTCGCGCAGAATAGAACGCTCGGTAGTGGTTCGCTGTTCGTACAAAAAGCCGAAGACGGCTCTGGAATCTTTCTTGCTGGCCTCGCGCAGTGCCCAGCCCACTGCTTTGCGCACAATCGGTTCCTCATCCTGGAGCAGATGGGTGCAGATTTGCAAGGTGGCGGGCACATTCGAGCGTCCTTTTTGGTTCAGGGCCGCGGCCGTGGCAACCGTAAACCGCCGCCGCCAGGGATTGGGCGAACCCGTCCAATCCACCAGATCGGCCACCCGCAGAGGGTTGTCGTCCACCAGGGGGGCACCGATAACTATTGCCAGTTGATCGCAAATCTCCCAATCGGCAATATGTTTGATCCAGCCATCGATTGCGGCCCACAAGGGCGCGGCCGGCTCCCTTTTGATCGACAGTGCCAGCCAGAAGATCGAGCAGAGCACCTCCTCTCGGCAATGGCTGGCAAATGCGGTCTCTGCCAGCGCGATCAGATCAGTGGTGATGACACGGGGGTGACGCTTCTTCATCTCAGCAGCCAGCGCGCGCACTTTGGGCACGCGCACGCCCAGGGCACTCCACTGGCTGGGGACCAACTGCTGCATCTTCTTCGCATAGGCTGGATCCACCAGGGGAAGCAAACTTTCGTGTATTTCCCTTAGCAGGCGTTCTACCTGATTGCTCATGAAATCTGTCCCTTGCCTCCAGCCAGCCAGGCCACCTGCGCCTCTGTCAGTTCAACATCGCCCGCGGTCATACTGTCCTCCACCTGGGCTACCGTGCGGCAGCCCACAATCGGAATGGTGGGAAAGGGCTGATTGGTCAGCCAGCCCAACACCAGTTGGCTGATGGAATAGCCCGTCTCCCCGGCCAGCTTTTTCAGACGCGCCCCCCGCGCTCGATTTTCTCTGTTTCCGTACATTTTCTGCTGATTGGGGCGCACTTCTCGCTTTTCTGCCTCCTTTTGAAAATAGCCATTGGCCTGGGAGGAGTAGGGAATGGCCGCCAGACTGCTTTGCTTGTGATAGGCGTAGGTTTCGTCGTCCATTGCCACTGTCGTTGAGTCGTCCACCGCGGCCGGATTGATCGCGGCCAGACTCCAGCGCATCTGGTTGGCGACAAAGCCGGTAATGCCTTTCTGCGCGGCATAGGCCTGCGCGGCCGCAATGCGCTCCGGTCGCCAGTTGGAACAGGCGAAGTAGCGGATATTCCCCGCCACAACCTGCCCGTGCAGAGTATCGATAATTTCGGCCACGGGCCGGGCCGTGTCGTCCCGGTGCAGCCAATAGAGATCGATCCAGTCGGTCTGCAAATTGCGCAGACTGGTCTCCACGTCGTCCACAATCTTTGGCGGCGACATCCGCGAGATGTGCATTGTCGCCAGGTCGGGGTGTCCGCCTTTGGTAGCCAGCACAAGCCTGGCCCGTTGACCGCTGCGTGCCAGCCAGCGGCCAATTGTTTTTTCACTGCTGTTCTTCTCGCCGGGCAGCCAATTCGCATAGACAGCGGCGGTGTCGATAAAATTGCCGCCGCACGTCACATACGTATCCATCAACGCGTAAGCGTCGGCGGGGGGAATTCCGTTCCCAAAATTCGACGATCCCAGACAAATGGCCGAGGGCGTGAGATCGGTATGGGGGATGGGGGTGCTACGCATTCAGTTCTCCGTGGGCGGGATAAGATGACAAGGTGATTTGCTCGCCAACCTGTTGGGTTTCGATACGCCTGGAAACGGATATCTGCTTTCTGAAGCGGCTTCTACTCAACCGGCGCTGGTCATTTCCCGCGCCAGCCTGCCCTCCTGCCATCCCTTCCTCTTGTCTTCCCATCATCCCGCCATCTCCAACACAAAATAGTGGCCTGGATTCCACGCCTGGCAGACGAGGAAGAGCCGTCCCTTATGGATGTGCCAGATGACGTTGTGCAGGTGATCGGCCAGTTCGATGCCCAGTTCTTCTTTGGGACGGATAGTGGAAACTACATTGTAGCTTTTCCAATCCACAATGTAAATCGGCGCGGGGCGGTTCGCTTTGTCTGGGTCGTCCAGGCTGCCGACAACCGCGTAGGTGTGCCCTTGCCAGTCCACAAAGTCGATTCCGCAGGGCCGGGAATCCCCGGGCATGGGGTGGCTGGCGTGAAAGTGGCCGTCGTGGCTGTGGACCTGAATCCGGGAGTTGAGCCGATCTGCAATGGCCAAAAAGCCGCTGGGCGTCAGATTGAAGCCGTGGGCCGTGCCAAATCTGCCGTCTTCCGTCGGGTCTGTTGTCTTGCCGCCAAAGATGCTGCGCCAACTGCGGCTGGGCTGATCTGCGGTGGAAATATAGTTGGAGCCATAGCCGTCGGCCACCAGCAGTTGATCGCCCAAGGGCACTGTATCCGTCGGTTTGTAGGGTGCTGCCGCGTCCGCGTACTCGGCAAATTCGGGCCGGGAAAGGGTGTATTCCACATCCCCGTCCAGGGTCATCACCGCCACAAAACCGTCGTTGTTGGCGGGCAGATAGAGACGGGGGCTGTCGGCTGTGCCGCCGATTTTCGTGCTGTGAAAATTGACCTCCTGCCACTCCGGCGGTAACGAAATCAGTTCCTGACTGGTCAAATCCGCACTGATGCGCAGAATCCCGCAGCCGGGCATGCCGTAATATATCTGGCCGTGGCCGGGCCGTTTGTCCACGGCAAAGCCGCCGTGCAGCCGCACTTCGAAAGGAAGCACCTTTTCTGGCAGGGTGTAGAGGTCTTCGCATAGAGAGAAGATGAAAGGGCTGTTGCCACTGGTTTTGCGGGCCATAGGGTTTCCTTTCCAACCGATTAGGCAAGTGTGTACGGACGTACAATCGTTGCCACGCAGGCCCCCTGTTGGGTAAGGGGAAAGCCGCACCGTCCAAAAAGCAGGCCGCTGGTCTGGGCACGCACGGGACTGGGCGGGGCAAAGGGCATCTCTGTCGAGTGGATTTGCCCCAGTTCCTGCCCGGCGTCTACGGAATCGCCCATCTCCAGGAAAGGTTCAAAGATGCCGCTGACCGGAGCCATCACATAATCCGCCGCGTTGGTGGCCGCCACCAGTTGCGAGGCAACCGCGGGGGGCGTGTAGGGCGAATCGGTGAGAACGTCATACATCCGCAGCATATTTTTCACGCCGTTCTCCGCGATCTGCAACATTTCCACGCCGAATTGGGGCGCGCTGCCCAGCTCTGTGCCCAGGGTAATCTTGCCCAGGCTTTCCGCGTAGGAGGGCAATAGCCCTTCGCCTGCCACATCTGCATAGATAAAGACGTAAGGCGCGCCCCACGAACTGGCCGCGCGCACCATTTCGTCCATCTGCGTTTTGTTCGCCAACTCGTGCATATTGACCGACGGCAGAAATTGCAGTGTGCGCCCGCCAGAGTGGATATCGACGACAATATCGGCCAGGGGCAGCAGTACGCTGCTGACGTAGTGGGCGATCATTCCGGTGATGGTGTCGTTGCGCTGGCCGGGGAAAGCCCGGTTCATATTGCGGCCATCGATGGGCGAGAGGCGTGTGCCCGCCACACAGGCCGGGCGGTTGAGCATCGGCAATACAATCAGCCGCCCCTGCACCTGCTCCGGCTGTAGTTCCCGCACCAGATTCATCAGCGCAACCTGGCCCTCGTACTCGTCGCCGTGGTTGCCGCCAGAGAGCAGAACAGTCGGCCCGCTGCCGTTTTGAATCACAGCAATGGGGATAAAATAGTTGGCCCACCCGGCAGTATTGAACGACTGGGGAACCCGCAGCACCCCCATCTGCTTGCCGTGCTGCGTGTAGTCGATATCAGTCGAAATCAGCGAATCGTTCGCCATCTCCCCTCCAATCTTTGTGGCTGCCCGGGCAGATGCGGCCCGCCTGTGGCCGCGGCGAGCGCACAAATATCTGGCGCTGTTTGTAGAAGTGCCTGCTTGCTGCTACCATACATTTCTCTTGAGAGTTTATCAATCTCTGTGGAGAAGCCATCTGTAGTATAGATGATGCACACCCACAGCGCAATGTAGGGGATACCCATGCAGCTTACACTCCTTCTATCCAGCCCTGAACTGACCCTCGCCAACGCGGGGGGCAAAGGGGCGAACCTCTCCGCGCTGATCCGGGGCGGCTTTCACGTCCCCGGGGGCTTTGTGGTGACGACCGCTGGCTATGACGCTTTTGTGGAAGCCAACCGGCTGGCTGCGCCCATCGCCGCGCGGGTGGATGCCATCGACGCAACCGACCCCACGTCCTACGACCGGGCCTCCGCAGATATCCGCGGCCTCTTTGCCCGCGCCGGCCTGCCCGACGATCTGCGCGCTGCGATTCTGTCCGCCTACGCCGAAGGGATTGCAGATGCCGGCCCCGTAGCCGTACGCTCCTCCGCCACAGCCGAAGACCTGCCCGAAGCCTCCTTCGCGGGGCAGCAGGATACTTTCTTGAACGTCATAGGCCCGGACGCGCTGCTGGAAGCCGTTGTGGCGTGCTGGTCCAGCCTGTGGACGGGGCGGGCCATGGCATACCGTCAGCGCCAGTCTATCCCACCGGAGGATGTGAGCCTGGCGGTTGTTGTGCAGCAGATGGTTGCGGCAGAGGTGGCGGGGGTGCTTTTCACTGTCAATCCCGTCACCGGTGACGACGGACAGATGATTATCAACGCCACTTGGGGGCTGGGCGAGGCGCTGGTCTCTGGCCAGGTGAACCCGGACACATACATTGCCGCCAAAGAGAGCGGCGGCCTGCTGGAAGTGACGATCGGCGACAAAGCGGTGATGACCGCGGCCCAGGCGAATGGGACTGTCCAGGTTGCTGTGGAGGCTGCCCGCCAGGGCCAGCGCGCCCTGACCAATGCCCAGGTGGGGGAACTGGTCGGGCTGGGCCGCCGCATCGAAGAGCACTTCAATAGCCCCCAGGATGTGGAGTGGGCCTACGCCGACGGGAAACTCTACGTTCTCCAGTCCCGCCCGGTGACGACAACGGCCCAGCCCAATCCGGTCCCCGGCGACGACGCCTGGCCGCCCCTTCTCTCCAAAAAAGCGCGGGAATTTGACCTGTGGGGCCAGTCGGACCTGGGCGAGCGCTGGCCTGACCCCCTGACGCCGCTCACGTGGAGCGAGTGGAAGCCCATCACCGAAGCCAATATGCGGGACACTTTTGCGGGGATCAACGAGCCGTGGCTGGCGGAGATTGAGTGGATGCGCCGGGAGTACGGCCACGCCTATCTCAACGAAGGCGCGCTGGCCTATGCCATGCATCGGGGCTATGGAATGCCCGCCAGCACTTTCGCCGAGGGGATGGGCATGGGCGAGGTCTTGCTGGAACTCTACCCCGGCTGGAAGATCGCCACGGCCCTGCGCCGCGCGCCGTTGATGCTGGGAATGATGCGCCGCTGGGGAAAGTTGATCGACAGCTACGAGAAAGAGTTTGCCCAGATCGACCGGGATGTGGATGGCTGGATGGCCCAGGACCTGAGCGGATTGAGCGATGAACAGCTATGGCACGAAGCGCGGGATGTCTGGTTGAAACGCGCCATCCGCACAATTGACGCCCACGCGGCCAGCACGTCCCAATCCACGACTGCCTATTCTCAGTTGGAAGGCACACTCAAGCGCTTTCTGGGCGACGGCTCGGCTATCCAATCGCTGGTCACAGGCATCGACGGGGTGATGCAGTCGGAGCTGGTCCCTGCCCTGTGGGAGATTGCCCAGGCCATCCGCGGCGCTGGTCTGGCGGATCTGCTGCTGGCGAACGACCCCCAGACCGCCTGGGCGCGATTGCAGACTGCACCAGAAGCAGCCCCGGCCCTGGCCCTGCTGGAGCGCTTTCTGCAACGCCACGGCCATCGCTGCGCCACTGAAGGCGAATTCTTGTACCCTCGCTGGATCGAAGCGCCCTGGCTGGTTATCGAGCAGGTGGCGGGCTATCTGCGGGTGGGCGGCGATTTTGATCCCAGCGGCGCGGAAGAACGCCAGCGCGCGCAGCACGCAGCAGCCGTGACCGGGGTAGAAGCCCAGTTGAATTTTCTGCAAAGGGGCTTTTTCCGTAGGGGGCTGAAGCGGCTGCACCATCTGGTGCGGATGCGGGACAACGGCCAGCACTATCTGGTCAAGCTGATGCTGCCTGTGCGCCACTGCTACGGGCTGCTGGCCGCGCGGTGGGCGGAGCGGGGCTGGCTGGCCCAGGCCGACGACTTCTTCTTTCTTGTGAAGGAGGAGATCGCCGCAGTCATCGCGGGGGGTGATTCATCCGGCTTGGTCGAGAAAGCCACAGCCCGCCGCGCTGCTTGGGCGTATTGGATGGCCCAACCCAGCTTCCCGGAGGTGTTGGACGCCGCGGGCAAACCAGTCGTCACTGCTGGCAGCGACGAGAACGCACTGACGGGCATCGCGGCCAGCGGCGGGCGGGTGACAGGCCGGGCGCGGGTCATCCTCTCGCCCCAGGAGGCCAACAGCCTGCAACCGGGGGACATTCTTGTCACCCGGGCCACGGACCCCGGCTGGACACCGGTCTTTGCCCTCATCAGCGGTGTGGTCCTGGAGATCGGCGGCCAGCTCTCCCACGGCGCGATTGTGGCCCGGGAATATGGTCTGCCCGCGGTGGTCAATGTGGCCGGCGCGACCCGGCGCATTGTGGATGGGGAGACGATTACTGTGGATGGCAGCGCGGGCACAGTAACCCAAGCTGTCGGCTTGGGGAGCGCAAACTGATAGCTTGGGTTACAGAGGAGAGGAAAATGGCCGAAGATAGCCCTATGCAAACACTATTGAACAGCCTGCCCCAGACCGGCGAAGTCCTGTGGATCGGCCTGCGACCCGATCGCAGACAGCCCATAGAAGCAGTGGGTGGGGCCGAAGCCGTGCCCGGCAGCGGGCTGGTGGGGGACCGCTTTCGGGGACGGGGCGCGGAGAGCAAGCGCCAGGTGACACTCATCCAGGCCGAGCATCTGGCCGCGGTCGGCTCCTTTTTGGGCGGTGAACCCCTTGACCCGGCCCTCCTGCGCCGCAATATTGTCGTCTCCGGGCTGAATCTGCTGGCCCTGAAGGACAAGCGTTTCCGCATCGGCGACGCGCTGCTGGAATATACAGGCCAGTGTCATCCCTGCTCCCGCATGGAAGAAGCCCTGGGACCCGGCGGCTATAACGCCCTACGCGGCCACGGGGGGATTACGGCGCGGGTGATCGAAGGCGGGCTGATCCGGGTGGGGGATATTGTACGGATGACGGGGTGACAAGGGTGTATCTCAGAAATGGGTGCAACCGATTCCGGAAATCGACCGGGCGATCTCCGGCAGAGACAATTGGTTTGGTCGATTCCCGGAATCAGCCACCGCACCCCCAATCGGGATTTTGTGTAGGGCTGGACTATTTTTGTACGCTCGGCACAAAGACGAAATGGTTGGGCACGAAAGGTACTGTTGGGGCAGCGGGGATATACGCTACATCGCTGAGCACCACCTGATCCACCAGCGCACTGGTGCGACGGTTGGGCGAGGTCTCGTAGACATTCAGAATCAGTGTGGCACGCTGACCAGCGAAGGCAGAGAGATCGAAGAAGCGGTACCGCCAGTCGCTTCCTGTATGCTGGGTCAGCAGATATTCGGGCGAGCGATTTTCGGCAGCGACAATCACCTCGAATTTGTCGTGATCCGTACTGCTTTCCTGTCCCTCCACCCGATAGGCCAGGGCCAGAAAAGGACGGCCAGCGGGTACTTGCACCTGTTGGCTCCACGTACTGTTGCCGCCGTCACTGCCCTCCGCGCCGGGCACGCCGGGATTGGGCACAAAATTGGTGGCCAACCGCAACGCGTGATCGCTGGTCCCCGGCTGCTGCTCCACGGCAGAGGGCGAACTGCCGCCGATTTGCCAGGCCATTCCCTCACTTTCAAAGTCTCCATTGACAACCGCATTGCCCCCGGGCGCGTGGACCAGCAGCAACTGGCTGTCCTGGGCAAAGCTGCGCGCCCGGTTGATCACCCGCCCTTCCACCGCCACATCCCAAGTGCCAAAGGGAATGTCCAATTGAAAGTCGCCGTTGGCATCGGTTGTTGTCGTCACCCCGCCAATGGCAACAGAGACGCTGAAGACGCCCTGCCCTGCCGGGTCAATGACCCGACCCGCAACCGCGGCGTGGGTGGGCGGTTCGTCGATTGTCGTGCGGGCCTGGGCTGTCAGTGTGCGGTTGGCCTGGCCCAGTTTGTCGATCCCCACCACGGCGAAGGCCACTCGCTGGCCTATCTCGCCTGTATATGCCAGGCTGCCGTTGGCGGCCAGCCCCGTTTGCCAGAGCGTCCACTCGCCGTCGTTGACCTGCTTCCACAGTTCTACATTCGCCAACCCCGCGCCCCAATCCACCGCCCACCAGTTCACCGAAAATTCCGGCCCTGAGATGGCGGGCAGCTCATTCATACCGGTGGAAGGGGGCAGCGTGTCTTCTTCGATCAGCAGATAGGGCGTGCCGTAGATGCCCATATCATAGCCGCCGTTGGCATTGGGCCAGTTGCGGTTGGTCGCCCCTGCCAGGGAGACTTCGTAGAAACCATCGGTGGGCCGGATAACCGTCTCGCTGCCGTCCAGGCTGATGCGCCGGGCCTGGGTTCCCGCCGCGGGAATGCGGGCGATGACTGGCTGATCGGTGACGGCGAAAGTGAGCAGACGGCGCTCGTGGCTTTGGGGATGATAAAAGGCGACCCGCCGGGCCTTCTGCTCTTGAATATTGGCCCAGACCAGCTCTGTCCCAGGGAAATAAGTATTCGCCAGACGAAAGGCTGTTGCGCCGATCCGCCCTTCCCCATTGGCCGGCGAGCAATAGCTGCTGTTCTCATTTTTATGGATACCGAAGCCGTCTGGCGAATCCACCGCCACCACATTGCCACAGTCGTCGTGGAGCATAAAGTGGAAGATCGGCCCGCCGCCCGCCAGCCGCGTATAGGCCACATTCTGCCAGATGTACGCGGCCTGCTCCTCTGCACTGGCCCGCCAGGGGCTGGGACAGCGGGGGCCAGGGAAGTCATCGCAGACAGGCACTCCGCTTTCGGTGATCCAAATCTGTTTGTTGTTCCAGCCGGCCGCGGCCAGCGCGGCCCGAATACGGGCTGTGTATTGGAACCCCTGATAGCTGAGCGAGTAGTGGTGGCTGGCCGCGGCGTCAAAGAAGCCCTGATAACGGTCGGCCATTGGGTCATTCTGCAAAGCGGCCATCATCCGGGGCAAAAATTCGCCGTTGGCAAAATGGGCCAGTCCGCCCCACAGGACTGTCGCGCCAGGGTCGATCTGTTTTATCACCAGATAGGCCACTTTGAGCAGACGGGCGTATTCCTCTGGTGAGCCAGACCAGAAATGGCAGAGGTCTGGCTCATTCCAGATTTCCCAGTGGCGCACGACTATGCCAGCCGCGCCGCCAGGACGATATCGGTCTGCTGTCAGCCCCACAAAACGTGCCCAGGGATTGTCCGGGTTGATGGCTTTGCCCGGCGATGGCTGGTCTGTGCCGTCCCTGAAAATCGGATTCCAGAGACCGCTGGGCGGGGGCGGGCCTTCCCAGGAATTGCACGTGCCCTGGGCTTGCAGCGCGTCGGCCATTCGCACATAACTGCCGCCGATGGGCAGGGGCTGCCACGCCTCCTCTGCTTGATCCTCTGTCTGTTCTCCCGACTCTTCCCACTGCTGTTTCTTTGGCTCTTCTTCCCCGCCAGCGGCACGGATGCCGCCCCGGTAGTGGCCCGGTGTGCCCAGCAGGATGGCCAACGTCCCCAGCCCTCTGGCCGCGTTGGCCCGCACAGCCGCGTCCTGGCTCGACCAGTTGAATGTTCCGTAGCCAGTCTCGATGCGATCCCAGTAGAAGGGGAAACGGTCCATGCCCGCGCCGGTGGCAGCTCCCCGCTGGATGCGCGCGTCGCCCACCGGATTTTCGGCAGAATTGACGAAGACCAGACCGAAGGATGTGGGGTCCACTGTGCTGGCGGCTTGGGTGATGAATGGCGCGGCCGATGGGGTGGCAGTGGCTATTGGCGATGGCACGACAGTAACAGGCGGCGTGCCCGATGGACTATTTTCTGCTGCAATTATAGCTGCCTGGGTAAGAAGCAGGCTCCACACCAGGCCGATGGCCAGGCTCAGTGTGAAGAGAGTGGTTATACGACGGCTGAATGAAGGGGTTGTCATTTGGCTCTGCCCTTTTCCTGAAGATGTACTGAGAACGGATAGCCAATTCACGGTACAGGAAAAGGATGCTGTCGAATATCCCAAAAAGGTACGGGTGGATCGTCAGCACAGCCCAGCGCGGGTTATTTACAAAAATTTGACAACTTGTTTATGCGCTAAATCTACTATGTAGGATAGGGTAGGTGTGTGTCAATCGGAAGTGGAAGTTGTGTTTATAAACGAAAATAAACTGAGGAAATTTTGTATGAACAGCATTGCTCTGACCCGCCAACAGGTAGCCTGTATAAATGGCCTGTTGGTATCGAGTCAGAAGACCAACCCCGAAACGGGTTTTAGCACCGATGAAATTGTGGAATTGTTTGAGTCGCTTATGCCTGAATCGGCCCAGAGGATTGAGCCGGTCTGGTCAACCCGCGCCAGCAGCTGGCAGTGGCAGCCAGTCTCCTGAGCGCGCGGTCAGGCCCCGATTTCATCCAGCCGTACGGGTCTGCCTGTGCGATAAGACTTGCCGCTTGCCAACCCCATCAGCACGGGAATCCGCCCGTCGTTACCGCTGACAGGCGTTGGCTGGTCCTGCAGAATCGCCTGGCAGAAGGCCCGCATTTCGGCCACGTAGGAATCCATATAGCGTTCGAGGAAAAAATAGAGGGGTTTGGCCTGGGCCACGCCGCCACTGGTGCTGGCTGTGACCCGGTGGGGGGTGTTGTTGCCTGCGCTCAGACTGCCCGCGCTGCCAAAGACTTCGACCCGCTGGTCGTAGCCGTAGACGGCCTGGCGGCTGTTGTCGATGACGCCCAGCGCGCCCGTGCGAAAGCGCAGAGTGATGACAGCGGTATCGATGTCGCCCGCGTCGCCGATGGCCGGGTCCACCATCACCCCGCCCTGGGCGTAGACCTCCTCCACTTCATCGGCCAGGAGGAAGCGGGCCATATCAAAGTCGTGGATAGTCATATCCAGAAAGATGCCGCCAGAGGCTGCGATATAGGCGATAGGTGGCGGCGCGGGGTCCCGGCTGGTGATGCGCAAAATGTGGGGTGTACCAATTTCGCCGTCGGCAATGCCCTGGCGGATGCGCTGGAAGTTGCTGTCAAAACGCCGGTTGAAGCCGATTTGCAGTTTTACGCCGGACGCGTTCACCACCGCCAGCGCCTCGTCGATCTGGGCCAAATTGAGAGCAATCGGCTTTTCGCAGAAGATGTGCTTGCCTGCTCTGGCCGCGGCCATCATCAGTGGCGCGTGGGTGGGCGTGCTGGAGCAGATGGCGATGGCGTCAATAGCGGGACTTTCCAGCAGTTCCGCGGGGTTGTCCGTGGCGTGGGGAATGCGAAAGCGCTCGGCAGCCGAACGGGCCGCGTCGCCGAAGATGTCGGCAATCCCAAGCACATTCGCTTCTGGCAGCCGATAGCAGAGGCTCTGCGCGTGGACCTGTCCGATGCGTCCAGCGCCGATAATGCCGAAATTGAGTTGACGGTTTGACACAGTTGATCTCCAAAAGCAGGATTGATGTGTAGTAGAGCGGAGATGCTGAGATGATCGAGTACATTCCCCATCACCTCTGATCTTTTATCCTTTACAACCCAATGGAACGCAAATACGCCCGATTCCTCTGCGCGCTCTCCCTGGGCGCGCCCATCCCCGGCAGCACGTCCTGTTCGACAGTGATGAAGCCGCTGTAATTGTGTTTTTGCAGCCACGCCAACACCGCCGGGAAGTCCACACAGCCCTGGCCCAGTTCACAGAATACGCCCGCGCCCACCGCCTGGAAGTAGTCCAATTCCTCGGCTTTCACCCGTTCGCCGATAGCGGGGTGAAAATCCTTAAAATGAATGTAATCAATGCGCGTCGCCAGCCGATCCAGGGCAGACAGAATGTCGCTGCAACCGCCCGCGCCGTAGGCGAAGTGACCCGTGTCGAAGACCAGCCCCAGCAGCGCGGGATCGGTCATTGTCATCAGCCGGTCGATTTCGTCGGGCGTCTCAATATGACCGGCACAGTGGGCGTGAAAGACGGTGCGCAGACCGGTCTCGTCCTGCACCGCGCGACCGATGGCCTCCGCGCCCCTGGCAAATGTGGTCCACTCCTCGTCGGTCATTCCCATTTCCGGCTCGATGCGGCCCGCGTTGCGGGTGCGCACGGGATCGCTGCCGTTGTCCGCGGCCAGGACGAGAAAGGGGCGTATCGCAGAGCCGAGAAGGTCTGCGGTCTGGGCCAGCAGGCGGGCCGTTTTCACAGCCGTTGCCGCGCCCGCTGTGTGCGCGGCCGCGTCCTGCAGCTTCACCCCCACAAACGCGCCGGTGAGGGTCAAGCCCCGCTGGCGAAAAGCAGCCGCCAATTGCCCCGGCTGCGTGGGCATAAAACCCCAGTCCCCCAGTTCGCTGCCCGTGTAGCCGCTGTCGGCCAATTCGTCCAGCATCGACGCGTAGACCGTGCGATCGTCCTGGGTGCTGCCAAATTCCAGGGTCCCCCAGGAACAGGGAGCGTTGCCCACGTGGATAGTCATTACCGCATTCCTGCTTTCTTTGTCATTTGCTCAAACAAACCCCTGCTTGACGCATCATCCAACTTCAGCTATTGTAGCTCTACTTCAACGGATTTCAAATTGGTTTGTACCTGCTATTTATCCCACTCCACCGCCTCTGGCCCATCGAATCTGCTGTGATTTCCCTTCCGCCAACGGATGGGGTTTGCCAGCCTCGCAGGAGAGAAAATCGTATGTCCCAACGAATATCGCGCCAGAATGCACGCCGTCAGCAGCGGCGGGCCGGTGGCATTTCGTTGGACGAGGAGCAATTCGCCTGGGACGCCTATGCGCAAGTCGCGCCGGGCGGCCACTTTTTGGGCAGCCAACACACAAGACGCCACGACCAGATGGCCTTCTATCAGCACAAAATTTTTGTCATGGACAACTACAAAAAGTGGGAAGCGGAAGACAGCCGGGACAGTCTGAGCCGGGCCGAGCTGGGCGATTCCGTGGCCTGCCGCCGTCAAGAGATTCAGGCGAGTTACAGCCGATGACTGCGCTCTTTGCGGTGACAAGCCGGGGATTGGAATCCATCTGCGCCCGGGAGATGGCGCGCTATGGGCTGACTGTCGGCGAAATCGCCTACCGGCGGGTCCACGCCCAGGCCCAGGGCAATCTGCGTCCGCTGCTGGCCCTGTCCACCGCGGACGATCTCTTCCTGGAAGTCAGCCGCTGGTCGGGCATCAGCCACACCCGCGCCGCGCTGGAAAGCCTGCGCGGGTTGGCCGAAGAGTTACCCGTGCGCCCCGCGTTGGCCGCCTGTGCCCAGCTGCGCCCTATCGACCGCAATCCCGCCTTTTCGGTGACGGCCAACTTTGTGGGGCGACGCAACTACAGCAGCGACGAAATCAAAACCGCGCTGGCTGCCGGCATCGAAGCGGCAACCGGCTGGACGTACAGCCCGGATGACCGTGCGGCAGCGCTGAATGTGCGTCTCTTCATCGAACACACAGAAGCGCTGGTGGGCGTGCGCCTGGCCGCGACACCCCTGCATCGGCGCAGTTACAAACAGGCGCAACGGCCCGGCTCCCTCAAGCCGACAGTCGCCGCGGCGATGCTGGAGGTGATGGGCTTGCAAACTGGCGAAACGCTCTTGGACCCCTGCTGTGGCGCTGGTACAATTCTGGTGGAGGCGGCCCGGCGCGGCGCGCTGGTCCAGGGCGGCGATAGCGACGCCGAGGCCGTGGCCGCGGCGCTTGCCAACGCGGAGAATGCGGGTGTCATCTTTCCCGTCGAGCGCTGGGACGCCCGCTCCCTGCCCCTGGCCGACGGCTCGGTGGAGTGCATCGCCTGCAACCTGCCCTGGGATCGGCAGGTGGCGATTGAAGGGGACGATGCGGCTTTCTACGCCCAACTCTGCGCCGAAATGGAGCGGGTGCTGGCTCCCGGCGGGCGAATCGCGCTGTTGACAAACAGATCGGCGTTGCTGACATTTGCGCGGCTGGTCTGCCAGGAGAAGTTCGAAATCAGTCTCTTTGGGCAGAGGCCGGTGATCGGGGTTTATCGATAGGGAGTATCGACTTATGGCCGAACGACGCACACCCCTCTACGACATCCAGGTCCGCGCCGGTCGTCAGCCGTCAGTCGCCGCAACTCGCAATTCGCAACTCGCAATTCGCAACTCGATACGGAAGGATGTGGATTTGATTCGTGTAGCCATAGCTGATGATCACGAGATTGTGCGCCGGGGATTGCGTATGACAATTCTGGGCGAAGAGGATATGGAACTGGTGGGCGAGGCGACGAATGGCCGCGAGGCCGTTCTGTTGGCGGCATCCCAACAGCCGGATGTGCTGCTGCTGGATATTCAGATGCCGGAGATGGACGGGCTGGCCGCGGCCGAGGAAATCCGCACCCAATGCCCGGATGTGCGGATTCTCATTCTTACCAGCTTTGACAGCGACGCCAAACTCTATGCCGCGCTCCAGGCGGGGGTGACGGGCTATCTGCTCAAAGATACGCCGGGCGACGGACTGGTGGCCGCCATTCGCGGCGCGGCTGCGGGCGAACCCCAACTCCACCCGGACATTGCCCGCAAACTGATGGGCCAGATGCCTGCGCCCGTTACTCCTCTGGACGAACTGACCGAGCGGGAGCGGGAGGTGTTGATGCTGCTGGCCCAGGGCAACAGCAATCGGGAGATCGGCGGCGCGCTCTTCCTGACTGAAGCGACGGTCAAAGGCTACGTCAGCACAATTTTGGGCAAACTTCACGTGACCGATCGCACCCAGGCAGCACTGACGGCAGTGCGGTTCGGGCTGGTGGATGTGGACGAACTGTAGCCCAGTACCGCCAAAGGTAGGGGGCTTTTTCCCGACCATCGGCGGCTGATCTTTCCCGCTTTCATTGGTATCCTGACAGACAAGCAGGAGTGGAAACGACCACTCCCCGCAATCTCTGAAACAGGAGCAACCGATGAAAACCCTTCCCCGAATCTTTGTTCTGTCTCTTCTTCTCTTTCTCCTCGCGGCCTGTGGCCGGGGGCGCGACATCAACAACACCCCGAATGTAGAAGCGACTGTCGCCGCGGCTGTCCAGGCGACGGCCGTGGCCCAGACCCAAATGCAGGTATCTGTGGACGCGGCGGTGCAAGCCACTACCGTCGCCCAGAATGCCAGCGCTGCCCTGACCCCCACACCCACACCCGTAGTCATTACCACAACCGAAATTGTCACCGAAATTGTCACCGAAATTGTCTATGTGCCCCAGGATGTCTACGTGACAATGAGCGAAGACGAACTGGAAGCACTGATTGACGAGGCGGTGGCCCAGGCCGTGGCGGCCACAGAAGCCTCTGCTGAAGCCGCCGCTGCTGTAACCTCCGATGCAGTTGTCACGAGCCAGGAAGTCGAGAGTGTCGAGGTCTACGTCCAACTGGCCGAGGAGACGATTGCTTATGCCGAGGATGTGCTGGCGACGTATGGCCAACTCTACACGGACAGCAGCGCGGAAATGGTGGACGCGCTCAATGGCATCCAACAGGAACTGGCCACGCTGAACGATAGCGCCGCTTCCATTGCCACCAGCCTGGCGGAGATCAGCACCAGTCTGGAAGCTGGTCTGGCCCTGGCCGAAGAGAGCATTGCCCAGTTGGAGAGCGCGGCCACCGCAGCCCAGGCGACCGCGGATCAAGTGCAGGCCCAGGCCGTTGTCTGGCAGGCCGCGGTACAGGCCCAGGTGGCCCAGGCGCAGACAGCCCAGGCTGCTTTCCAAAACCAGGCCGCGGATTTTGCCGCCCTCATTCAGGATATCCAGCCCCAGCAGATGGCCGCGGATTTGCCTGCCAGCCTGCAAATGGTCCGTTCCTTTGCCGAGGTAGCCCAGCACTCCCTGGCTGACGGCCAGATCGACCAAAACGAAATTCTTGCCATTGCCCAGGCTGGGGCCAATGCCTCGGCTGGATTGCAGCGCTTTGGCGGACCTCAGATGCAGGGGATGTCGGGCAGCATTGACACGATCACCAGCGCGCTGGCCCGCAACGACCTGCCCGCGGCCCAGCAGGGATTGGACGGTCTCAACAGGCAGATGCCCGCCATCGGCGCTGGCAACGGCACGACGGATCGTCCCGGCGCTGTGCAGCCGCCGACCGGGGGAAGACGACCCTAGAAAACAACGAACTGTGGTTCGACGGATTGTCCTTCCTGCGGTTTTCCCTTTGCCTTTCGCCGATTGCCATTGGCCTTTCTTCTGGAGCATCGAATGATACACTCACTTACCCGTCCGCCCCTTGCGCCCCAGCGCGCACCCGGTCCCGGCTTTGGAATTCCCGGCCAGCGGATGCTCGCCTTTCGCCGGAATCCCACCGGTTTTCTGACCGATCTGGCCCGCACCTATGGGGATATTGTCCGATTCCCTCTGGCCGGACAGACAGCTTTTCTGCTCAACCACCCGGACTTTATCCAGCAGGTGCTGGTGACCGAACAGGAGAACTTTACCAAAGGCCGGGCGCTGCAACAGATGCGAAGGGTGTTGGGCGACGGGCTGCTGACCAGCGAAGGCGGCCAACACCAGCGGGCACGCCGTCTGGTGCAGCCCGTATTTCATCACGAACGCATCGCCAGCTACGGGGCGGTGATGTCTGCCGAGGCTGAGTCCACCGCCGCGGGCTGGGAGGAAGCCGCGGCAATGGATGTGGCCCAGGCGATGAATCACCTGACCCTGCGTATTGTGGGGCGCACGCTCTTTGGGGTTGATCTGGCCGGCCAGGAAACGCAGGTTGCGGCTGCCCTGGACGATCTCTTTGTCCTGTCCGATCCGGTGTATCTTCTCCTGGCCCCGCTCTTCGCCTGGCTGCCCACACCCACGGCCCGCCGTTTTCGGGCATCCACAGAATTTTTTGATCGTTTGATCTACGGTCTGATTGCCGAGCGGCGGCGCACAGGCGCGGGCAACGGCGATCTGCTGGATTTGCTTCTGGCGAGTGTGGACGAGGAGACCGGCCAGCCGCCGGATGACCAATTCATCCGGGATCAGTCGTTGACTCTGCTCCTGGCCGGCCACGAAACCACAGCCAACGCTCTGGCTTGGTGCTGGCATCTGCTGGCAGCCCACCCGGAGAGCGAAGCCCGTCTCCACGCGGAGCTGGACGAGAATCTTCCCGATGGCAAGCTGCCGGGGATGGCCGAACTGGGCGACCTGCCCTTCACACGGGCGGTCTTTTCTGAAGCTTTGCGCCTCTATCCTCCGGCCTGGGCGATTGGGCGCACGGCAATCAATGACTGCGTCATCGGCGAATATCCGGTCCCCGCTGGTTCGCTGGTGCTGATGAGCCAGTGGGTGACCCACCGGGACCCCCGCTATTTTGCCAACGCCAGCACGTTTCGGCCTGAGCGATGGCTGACCGAGCCACGGGGGGCGCGGCCCAAATTTGCTTTCTTTCCTTTCGGCGGTGGCCTGCGGGTCTGCATCGGCGCCCAGTTTGCGTGGATGGAAGGTGTGCTGCTGCTGGCAACCCTGGCCCGGCGCTGGCAATTGCGCGCGGTGGACAGCCGTCCCGTGGCAACCGACCCACGCATAACCCTGCGCCCGAAGGAGGGCCTGTGGATGGCAGGAGAGCGGCGGCAGTAGAATACAGCGCAGCGTAGATACGCCTGCGAAATTTGTGGTGCGTGGTGCGTAGTGCGTGTACCAGTTCACGTACTACGCACCGCATCAGAAATTGTTAGGGTATTTCGGTCAAACTGTACTGTAGGCCGTGAAGCGTAGGCTATAGCCGAGAAAGACAAAGCGTGCGATCAGACAGCGATCGCACGCTTTGTCTTTCTCGTTTGACACTCCGTCACACTCCGTCGCGCTGCTTGCTCGTCTTTCGGCGCGGGTGTTATAGTTAGCCCATAAATTTGCCCTCTACCCAATCGACGAGGAACAATCCCATGCAGAGTTCGCCACTTGGAGCCGCGGCCGTTGGACAGCCTGCGCCCCTCATCGGCTTTGGCTCACGCATCACCGATATCGCCTTGGCGCTGGCCGGTTCTGCCGCGGCTGCCTATGGGGTGATGCGGGTGCGGGAGCCAGGGGTGATGGGCACAGAACACGACTGGATGTGGTGGCTGCTGGCTTTGGGCGCGCTGGTGGCCGGTGTGGGCCTTCTGCGTATGGAGCGGTGGGTTCCCGAAGCCTCTCCCACAGTCGCTCCCGCCCACTTCCGCACGATTGCCCACCGCGGGTGGGGGCTGCTCTGTCTTGTCGCTGGCGTGGGGATTGCCGCGTGGGTGGGGGTGCGGCTCTGGCCCAATATACAGGACTGGCAACAGACACCCCTGGCCTGGGGCGTGGCTCTGCTGTTGATGGCCCTGGGCGGCTGGCTGCTGGGCGCGGTGGGTCAACCGGCCAGCGATTACGGGCCGGGGCTGCTTCGAATAGGCGCGGAGAGCTTTCCCCGCTGGCTGGAGGTGCTCCTCTTTGTGCTGATTCTGGCGCTGGCTGTGGGTGTGCGCACGTACAAATTGGATGAAATCCCCTCGGCCATTTATGTGGACGAGACAAATGCCTCGCTGGACTCGCTCTACATTTTGGAAGGCCGTCAGGATTCTCCCTTTGCCACGGGCTGGTACGAGACGCCCAACGGCTACATCTATTTTATGGCGGGCCTCTATAAACTGTTTGGGGCCAACTATTGGACGCTGAAAGCCGCTTCGCTGATCCCCGCGCTGCTGACAATTCCCGCTGTTTTTCTCCTGGGACGCTATCTTTTTGGCTCTTTGGCCGGGCTGACCGGGATGTATCTGCTGGCCATCAGCCGCTGGCATATGACAATGAGCCGCTGGGGCTGGAACGAAGTAATGCCTCCCCTTTTTCAGGCCCTGGGCGTCTATTTTCTTGTGAAAGGGCTGCGGGAGCGTCGGGCGTTGGCCTATGCGCTGGGTGGGCTGATCACCGGGCTGACAATCTACACGTATCTGAGCAGCCGCCTGGCTATCGCAACAATCGCACTCTTCGCGCTCTATTGGGTGGCGGTTGACTATCACGGGCCGTGGACCAGTTGGAAGCGTCACTGGCGGGGGCTGATTATTTTTGGCGCGGCCACACTGGTGGCAATGACGCCCATCGGCGTCACATACATCACCCATCCGTTTACTTTTATGAACAGGGCCGCGGAGATCAATATCTTCAACGAAGTGCAGGCCGAAGGCTCCCTGCGCCCTCTGCGCGAGAATGTGTGGCGGCACGTCCAGCTTTTTTACCAAATGGGTGATCCCACCGGGCGGCAGAACCTGCCCGGCGAACCCCAGACGGACCCGGTGACGGGTACGCTGATGGCAGTGGGGCTGGCGTATGCCCTGTTCCGGCTGCGGGATAGACGGCGAGGACTGCTGTGGATGTGGCTGGTCATCGCGATGGCCGGTGGCTATCTGAGCGAGCTTCACATCGATTCGCCCAATTCGTATCGGACAATGACCGCGATTGTGGCCGTTGTGCTCATCGGCGGGGATGTGCTTGCCCGGATGGCTCGCGCCTTTCTGCACCTGTCGCCTGTCACCGCCCAGGCGGAGAAGCCGGGGCGCTGGGCGGCCGCGGGCGGATTGGCACTGGCTATGCTGGTGGTCCTGCCCCTGGCGGGATTTGCGGGATACTGGGAGATCGACACCTATTTCAACCGCCAGGCCACCGCGCCTTCGGTGCAGGCCAGCTTCAATATTATGGAAACCCGTGTCGGTCACGAGGTTGTCGCTGCCCTGGACAAAGGCGCGGCGGTCTATCTTTCCCACCGCTTCTACAATTTCTCCCCCCTGCGTTTTCTGGTCTACGGCGCGGTGGCCGACAAGATGGACGCCAATCCGCTGGACAATCCACCCTTCCATCTGGCCCGGCCCGAAGTGGACCTGCCTGTGCCGGCCAACGGGGCTGGCGCGCTCTTTTTGCTCGATCCTTATTACGAGTCGGTGATGGAGTATTTCCGCCTTTTCTATCCGAATGCGGATATCCGTATGGAGCAGGGACCGGGGGGAGGCAATATCTATCTGCGTGCCGAAGTGCCCGCGGCTGATCTGGCCCGGTTGCAGGGGCTGAACGCCGAGGTGCTGCACGGCGATGGCTCTACCCAGACATTGACCGGGCCTGCTTTTCAACTGGAAAATGCAGGCGACGACGTGGCCTCTGTCCGCTGGACAGGCAGCCTGCGTTTGGAAAGCAGCGGCACCTATGAATTGGTGGTGCAAGGCGACGGGCGGCTCTCGCTGGATGGCGCAGGCTGGTCGGGTGCGGCCTATCTGGGCCGGGGCTTGCACGGAATAGAGATCGAGCAGAACGGTCCGTCGCCAGTGGCGCTTTCCTGGCGCAGACCAGATGGCACTGTGGAGGCTGTGCCTGCGGATGCGTTCTTCAATGTCGGCCCGCCAGAACAGGGGCTATGGGGCACGTATTATGCCAACGAAAATTGGTCCGGCCCGCCGCTGATGGAGCAGATCACTCCTTTCCTTTTGCTGGCCTGGCCGCCCAACGAACCCACCTTTCATCCGTTCAGCGCGACCTACAGTGGGCTGTTGCGCATCGAAACACCGGGTCTCTACCAGTTTCGGGTGGAGGCAGACGACGGGGTGCGTTTCACATTGGATGGGACTGTGCTGGGAGAGGGGCTGATTCCTGACCGCCCGAATGGTGTGCGCGCCGAGTTGGAATTGGCCGCTGGCGATCATCCGATTCAGATTGATTATTTCCAGCGGGGTGGGGGGAGCGCGTTGGAGTTCTTTTGGTCGCCGCCGGGCAGTGGGGAAGTCCCTGTGCCGCCCGCCGCGCTTCTGCCCGGCCGGTAGGCCCAGTCGGGGTATTGGGCAGGGCGTGAGTGGGAAATTATGCAGGCGTTCCGCCCAGGGCAGGGGGCAAATCTTCCGCGGTCAGCACCAATCCCGTATCGCCGCTGACTGTGTGAGAGAAGTAGCGTCCCTGGCCGTACTCGCATTTCAACGCCTGCAACTGTGCGTACTGCTGGGGCGTTTCCACACCCTCCGCGATCACCTGCAGATTCAGATCGTGGGCCAGATTGATAATCGTGCGCACGATCTCCATTCCTCCGCTTTCCTGGGACATCGCAGCCACAAAGGGGGCTGCGATCTTCAATACGTCCACGTTGTAGTACTGGAG